>JAVBPY010000014.1:0-40167 GCA_031549345.1 Victivallaceae bacterium | reverse complement strand
GTGCTAGAGCACCGGTGGCGCGGGGTGATAGAGCCCCGGTGGCGCGGGGTGATAGAGCACCGGTGGCGCGGGGTGATAGAGCCCCGGTGGCGCGGGGTGATAGAGCCCCGGTGGCGCGGGGTGATAGAGCACCGGTGGCGCGGGGTGATAGAGTCTGGGGGAAAACCGCGCTTTTCCCCCAGACCCCCATTCGAGATGCCGGTCGGTCGGCGAGGAACTGGGTTGTTCTGTTCGCAGTCGCGGCGGCGCCTTCAGCGCCTTACTTGAAGCCGCTTGCGGCTTCAACCCCCTCACCGCCCCATTCGGGGCTACGCCGGGGGGAGGCTTCGCTGCGCTACGCGCGGCTTCGTCGCTAATCGCTCCTCGCTGTTTTGCGCTGCTGCGCAAAACAATTCCCTTGCATTCGCTCCGCGGCTTCGGAGCAGAGCGTTGCGCTTCCGCGTTCAGGGCGTTGCGCTTCCGCGTTCAGGGCACCGTGTGGGGCGGAGCTTTAACCCGCCGCAAGGCGGGCGCATCAAGGGCCGCGCCCTTGTGCGGGGTCCCCAAGGGGCGGTTCGCATTCCCATGCCTATCCACCCACTCAATCCCCCCCGACAATAACACGGGTGCAGGGCGACCGTTCGGCCCTGTTGCGCCGCAAGGCGCCGAGGGGCCGAACGTCGGCTCCGGGTGTGGGGGACAAAGGGCCCGCCACTCTCCCAACGTTCAGACGGAGTTACGGTTCGCGAATGGATTCATCCAACGCTTTAATCAACGGATTGATGATGTAGCTGATGACGGAGCGCTCGCCGACTTTGATTTCCGCCACGAGGCGCATTCCGGGCGTAAGAACTGCGCCCTTGGCTTTGCCGGTGAAATCCCCGGAGTACAGGATCCGGGCGCGGTAATACGAGCCGGGCGCACCCTGGCCTGAACGGGCTTCTTCCGTGCTGCGCGTAAAGGCGTCTTGCGAAAGGTTGCGCACCTTGCCGTCGAGTGTGCCGTTTTGCTGGAACGGAAAGGCGTCGAATTTAAGGCGGCATGTGTCGCCGAGTTTGATGGTGCCGATGTCGCGCGCCTGAATGTCCACCTCCGCCTCCATGGGAACGCCGATGGGGACAAGGGTAATCAGCGATTCGGCCTCGCGGACCGCCGAGCCTTCGGGGAAGGGGGCGATTTCGTGAACCACTGCATCGCAGGGTGCGCGAAGCTCCACTTGTTCGGTGAGCATTTCCGACTTGGGAATGTTCTTTTCCACGCTGATTAACTCGCGTTCGATGTTTACCATTTCCTCCACGCGCGTTCGACGCCAGTCGCCGAGGAATGTTTGTTTTTCCGCCTCCAGCGCCGCGATCTGGTGTTCGTATTCGGCGATGCGGATGCGTTGCTCGTCGATTTGGAGTTCCATGCCGATCACTTGGATCTGTGTATTCAGATGCTCTTTAACGGAGATGACTTTTTCTTCGCGCAAGGCGGCAAGCATCTTTTCGATTTCGTTGACTTTATCCTGGCGGTCGATGTATTTTTCCACGCTCTTCATCATGGAGTCGATGGTCTCTTTGTAGCGGCGGATGTTTGTATCGTAGGTTTTGACTTTTTCCTGGAAATAAAGGCGGCGCGACTGGAAGAGAAGCTGTTGCAACTCGTAATTGCGCGATTTTTTCAACTCCGGCGGAGTGACGAATTCAATGCCGTTCTCCTCCGCCTGAAGACGCTGAAGTTGGGCCTTAAGACTCAATTTCTGCTCCTGAAGGCGTTCCAGGTCGGCCTGGTTAATCGTCGGGTCGAAGGTGAAGAGGATTTGTCCGGCCTTCACGCGTTCCCCTGTCTGGACGTGCACGGTTTTGATGATCGTGCGTTCCAGAGGTTTCATGGTGATGTTCTGGCGCACGGTTACAAGACGGCCCTCCGCCGTTACGATTTTATCCACCTTCGCAAAAAACGTCCAGAGAATTCCAAGTGTAAGCAACACGAAAATAACCAGCCAGACTGTTTGCGCCGGGAGCGGCACTGGACGGGATTCCAACCAGATGGCATCCGGCTGGAAATCGGCGACAGGTCCTTCTTTGCGGTTTTTGAACGATTTAAACATCTTCCGCCCCCATCTGTTGACGCCAGAACTCGGCGTAGATTCCTCCCTTGCGGAGAAGTTCGGCATGCGTTCCTTGCTCGGCAAGTTCGCCGCGGTCCATGACGAGAATCAAATCTGCCCGGCACAAGACCGAAAGACGGTGCGAAATAATCAGCATCGTACGGTTCCGGGCGATCATTTTCAGGTTTTTACGGATCAATGTTTCGCTCTCCGGATCCAATGCGCTGGTCGCTTCGTCGAAAATCATGATGCGCGGATTCGGCAGGAGCGCGCGTGCGATCGCAAGACGCTGGCGCTGGCCGCCGGAGAGGTTGGAAGCGTTTTCTTCCAGCATCGATTCGTACCCTCGCGTCATTTTCTGGATGAACTCATCCGCGCCGGCCATGCGCGCGGCGTAGATGACCTCCTCCATGGAAGCGTCTTTTTTTGTGAGAGTGAGATTTTCGCGGATGGTTCCGGAGAAGAAGTAGTTATCTTGGAGAACTACGCCGATGTTGCTGCGTAACGAGGCGCGGTCGATTTCGCGCACGTCGATTCCATCGTATTTGATGATTCCTCCCTGAAGCGGATAAAGCCCTTGCAGGAGCTTGGTTACCGTTGTTTTGCCGGAACCGCTCCGCCCGACCAGACCGATCGTGCTCCCCGGGGGGATATGAAGCGAAAAATCGTTGATGACCAGCGGCCCGTCCGGCGTGTACTGGAAGCGGAGGTTTTCCATGGTGATTTCTCCGCGCAGCGGATGCTGGAGGTTGCCCCCCACTTGCTCCGCACTGGTGTTCATCACCACGCCGAGCATTTTGACCGAGAGAGCCGTCTGCTGGTATTCATGCACCAGTCCGACGATCCGGACAAGGGGGCTTGTAACGCGTCCGGAAAGCATCTGGAACGCGATCAGTGCGCCAACCGAAATCAATCCGTCGAAAACCATGTACGCGCCCATCCAGATCACGCCCACGAACATAAGTTTCTCAAGCAGCTGACTGATCGTACGCGCCACCATGGATATCTTCGCCACCCGGAAGTAGCGGGTGATGGCGAATGCCGCCGTGTCGTTCCATTTGCGCTGCTGCGCGGGCTCGAGCGCAAGCGATTTGACAGTGCGGATCCCCTGAATGGTTTCGACGAGCATTCCCTGTCGCTTGCCTTCGGCCATGTAGAGCTCCTCGAGGCGCCGCTGAAAGGGCTTGATCAAAAGCGCGATCACCAGCGCCATCAGGAACGTGAAGAAGAGCACGAGCAACGTCAGGCGTACGCTGTAAAACAAAAGAAAGGGGAGGAAAACAACCAGTGAAACGAGTTCCAACGCAGAGAAAAACAAGTTCCCCGTTAAGAAGTTGCGTATTTTTTCCGTCTGCTGCATGTGCTTGATCAGCACGCCGGAAGAGATGCGTTCGTAGAAATCCACCGGTAGGCTCAGTAGTTTGGCGAATGTCCGCGTGGCGAGGCGAATGTCGATCCGGTTGGTTGCGTGAAGCAGGAAATAATTTTCCAGGAATTCCAGAACCGCGCTGAAGCAGAGGAGAACAACGACGCCGACGCCGAGCACCATAAGCGTTGTATACCCCTTGTGCGGGAGCACTTTATCCACAACATTCTGGAAAAACAACGGGACAGTAAGCCCGATCAGGCTCACGGCGAGAATCGCCAGGGCAACCTGTCCTAAGAGCGCTTTTTGCCGATAGAACTCCGGCAGGAACCAGCGGAGGCGGAAGGGCTGGTTGTCGTCAAGGAGCGAATAGTGTTTTTTAAAAATCAACACATCCCCGGAAAATTCGTCCCGGTATTTTGCTTCGTCGATGAAAAAAATCCGATTCCCGTCGCCCGCGCTCTGCGTCGGGTCCCAGACGGCGAGCTCGAGGAGAGGCGTCGCAGTTTCCTCCTCCGTCTCCTTGAGGCGCACGCCGCAAAATACGACGGCTTTGCCATCCTTACGGAAACCCATTGCCGGAAAGACATTTTGAAGACGCGGAAGGCGGTCGAAACGAAAACGCGACATGTGCGTCGTAAAGGTCATCTGTTCCGCCATGCGCCGCAGGAGGCGCTTGGGCGGCTCTTCCTCGTGAATGGCATATTCGTGCCGGAGACGGTTTACATCGGTAACCTCCCCATGGTGGCGGGCGATGGCGGTGAGGCAGTAGAGGGAGGTCAATTTCCCATCGGCGGAATACCCCGGATTGCTCAGATTGCGCAAGAAAATCGCCGCGCCCGACCAGGATTTGTTCAAAAGATCCGGCGAAAGGAAGATCATTTTTCCCGCGGTGCTGCTCAGCGGATCAAAGAGGGCCAGGCGCGGTTCTTCGCCCGGGGTAATGGAACGCCGCGCTCCAAGAAAAAGGACCCAGTTCCCGTTCAGGAGCTCCAGAAGAATCGGCGCGCCGAAGTACGAAAGAAGCTCGTCGCAATCGACGTCGGTGCGCGATTCCGGATTCAGCTTCAGTTTTTCCGTGATCGCCAGCACTGCGTCGCGGACGTTCGACACGTCGTCGATATCCTGATAGAGTGCTTCGACGTTGGTTCCGTCCGGCAGAAGCTTCGCAATTTCGACGAGGCAGTTGACCGCCGTGTCGCGGGCCGGCAATGTGTTCGGTTCTTCCCCCATGAATAGTCCCCGGTTTTCGGCGGATGGCGCGGCTCAGCACTGTTTAAGTTCAATGGCGAGGCGCGCGATCTCTATGCCCTTTGGTTTGCAGAAGTTGGAAAGACGATCGAATTTTTCTTCGCTGATGTTGGAAGGGGTTACGATAAGTTTATGGAACGGATGTTTTTCGTAGATTTCTTCAATGTCGTCAAGGCCGCCGAAAACGGGGAATCCGTAAAGATGAAGGCCGTCCAAGACCGGGTCGTCGTCGATCAGGCCGATAATCAACTCGGAATCGTCCGTATGCTGGGCGCAGTAGACGTAGGAAACATACACCCGGCAGCTGAACCCGCCGCCATAAATGACGATTCGTTTCTGGTTCTCCGGCAATTGGCGGCGCAAATGAAGCTCGTGAAACCAGAAGGAGGCCGCGTAATGCAGGAGAAGGCGCTCAATCAGGACAAAAAGCGTGCTTAGTGTGGAAAAAAGAACGCATGCCCCCGTGAATGCCCGGAGCGAAAGATCGTATTCCTGCCGGAGTGTCGCATATTCGCAATAAAAGAAGGTCATGCCGCCGATGAGCGAACCGGAGAAAAGAAGGAAGGTCAGGCGCGAGTAGTCGGTAAGCCCCGCGCGGAGCCAGTAGACCCGGTAGGTTTTGGAAAAGAAAAGAAAAAGAAGAAGTGGTGCGAAAGGATACGCAAGAAAACGTATCTCGATCGGAAAGTTGAATATTGTAAGCGCAAGAAAAAAAGAAGCGGTAATGATCGCGAGATCGATGAAAGGGTGGACTAAATTCAAAAGGAGGCCCCGTCGCGGCTTGGCCAATCCGTTTTGAATCAGGCGTGCCGAATCGCTGAGCTCCACCCCCGCCATTTGGCGGACCGCGAACAAAACAACAACCAATAGAATAATATAAACAATCGCGTGGAAGCTCCGGAAAAGAAGGATCAGGAGAACGGCGCCGGAAAAAAGACTCGCGACAAGATACATCGTCAGCGCCGTCGCGCTCTGTTTCCGGAATTTGCGGAAAAGGCGATGATGAAGGTGATCCTGGTCGCCGGTCATGATTCCGCCCGCGTTCGGGTCGAGGAGCTTGCGTGCGCTGCGCCGCCAGATTGCCAGAAAAACGTCGAAAAGCGGAACACCGAGGGCGAGAAGCGGGAGGAGAAGCGAGGTCGCCGTAACGGCGTAATCCATGGTGGACAAACTTGCCGCCGCGAACACAAGGCCGAGGAACGTGCTCCCTGTATCACCCAGGAAAATGCGCGCCGGGTGGAAGTTGTAACGCAGGAATCCGAGGCAGGCGCCGACAAGGACCAACATCGCCATCGCTTCCGAAACATGTCCGCCGACCATGAGAAACCAGATGGCCATACAGCATCCGGAAACGACCGCCAATCCGGAGGCGAGCCCATCGAGCCCGTCGATCAGGTTGAAGGCGTTCATGATGATGACAATCCAGACGGTCGTGAAAACCAGCGAAAGATACCAGGGCAACGTCCAACCCGCAAAAGCGTATTCGTGTTCGGCTCCATACCAGACGAGGAAGGCGACCAGAAGCTGCACGGGCAGCTTGCCCCAGGCGGGCAATTCCCGGCGGTCGTCGATCATGCCGAGCGTGGCGAGAATCGCCGCAGGCAAAAAAAGACGGTGGCAGAAGGTGAGAGCCCCCGGCGTCATATGTTCCGACCAAAGTCCGAAGGCAAAGAAGAAGGCGATGATGATGGCAATCCCCCCGCCGCAGGGAATAAGCCTCTGGTGGATGCGCCGCCCGCCCGGTTGGGCCACATATCCAAGCCGCGGCAGGACATGAACGGCAACACGGGTCAGGAAAGCGGAAAGGATAAGTGCTATGACAGGATAGACAACCCAGTTGGAGTAGTTTGTCAAAAGCTCGTTCAACATATTTTTTATTCCGGTTTTCCCGTATGCTCGCTGCGTTTCCGTGCGGTGCGTTTCCGACTTGTCCGGGAAGATCGCGCAACGATTTACTATAGGTTGTATTTGGTCGTTTTCAAGTGATAGGAACGAAATTTACTGTTTGCGTCGCCGCTTTTTGAAATCTTCGTATTCCGCGAGGGTGCCGGGAAAGTCGGTGATTCCTTCCGGGGTTACTTCGATGATCCGCGTGGCGAGGCTGCTCAAAAACTCCCGGTCGTGGCTGACGAAGAGGACTGTGTTGCCGTAGAGGGAAAGCGCATAGTTAAGCGCCTCGATCGACTCCAGATCCAAGTGGTTGGTCGGTTCATCAAGGACAAGCACGTTGCCCGCGTCGAGCAGCATTTTAGCGATGATCAGGCGGGCCTTTTCTCCCCCGGAGAGCACCTTTACTTTCTTGTTCACCTCATCGCCGGAAAAGAGCATTTTCCCCATGAACGAGCGGAGTTCCCCTTCGGTAAGTCCTTCTTCCGGGCTGAAGCGGGCGAGCCAGTCGATGGCGCGGTCTTCCATTTCAAGGATGTCGGCGGAATCCTGCGGGAAGTAGGAGAACATCGCGGTGTCGCCGTGCCGGACCGTTCCGGCGTCCGGCGTTATGTTGCCGAGCAGTGTCTTCAGGAGAGTGGTTTTTCCCACGCCGTTGGTGCCGATGATGCCGACTTTTTCCGTGTTGCCGATGGAGAGATTGAGATTTTTGAAGAGCGTCCGGTCGTATGTCTTTGCAATTTCTTCGGCGACGATGACTTTTTCGCCGAGGCGCTGCACCGGATTGAAGCGGATGAAAGGAGAAACGCGCGAACTCGGCTTGATTTCGTCCAGCTGAATTTTTTCCAATTCCTTCTGGCGCGAGGTCGCCTGCCGGGCTTTGGAGGCGTTTGCGCCGAAGCGGTTGATGAATTCCTTGAGATCGGCGATGCGGGTTTCTTTTTTCTGGTTCTCTTTTTTCTGGTTCTCCAGCGCGATGGCGTTGGCGGTCATGAAATCGTCGTAGTTGCCGGTGAAAAAACGGATTTCCGCGTAGTCCAAGTCGGCGATATGGGTCGAAACTTCGTTTAAAAAGTAACGGTTGTGGGAGATGACGATGACCGTTCCCTTGTGATTTTTCAGGAAAGAACAAAGCCAGTCGATGCTGGCGATATCCAAGTGGTTGGTCGGCTCGTCCAGGAGAAGAATATCCGGGTTGTAAAAAAGGACCTGCGCCAGAAGAACGCGGAGCTTGAATCCCCCCGTGAGCGAGGATAGCGGCTCCTCATGTTTCGATTCCTCGATGCCGAGGCCGACGAGGAGCTTGGCCGCGTCGGCCTCCATCGTATAGCCGCCCGCGTCGGAGAAGAGCCCCTCGATGTCATTGGCGCGCTCTTCCTCCTCGTCGGTAAGATCCGCCTTGCTGTAAAGGTATTCGCGTTCGGTGTGCACCTTCCAGAGTTTCTCGTTCCCCATGCAGACCGCATCGAGGATACGGACATTCTCGTATTCGTAATGATCCTGCCGGAGGAAACCGAGCTGACGATCCTTGTCGATGGCGACATCACCGGTCGTCGGCGTCATCTGGCCGGCGAGAATCTTCATAAATGTGGACTTCCCGGAACCATTTGCGCCGATTAAGCCGTAGCGGGCGCCGGGTTTGAACTTGACGGAAACATTTTCAAACAGCTTCTGCTGTCCGAAACGCATGGAAACATTGGATGCGGCAATCATTGGACCTCGATAAAACTCAAATGTGTTGTTCTATTGCTTGCAGAAGGGCGTCCGATGCATCGGGACGCGCCAGGGCCGCCGCCGCGGAAGCGCAGCGATCCCTTTTTTCCGGGGATTGAAGAAATTCACGCAGCAGCGCCGTCAGATGATCGGCCGTGCAACGCGCGTTGGGGATGACCGCGCCCGCCGCGGCGAAATGCCGTGCGTTATCGGTCTGGTGGTCTTCCGCCGCGTAAGGATAGGGGATAAGCAGTGTGGGTTTGCCGAATTGCGCCAGCTCCGCCACCGTACTCCCGCCGGAGCGGGAGACAACCAGGTCCGCCGCCGCGTAAAAGAGCGCCATTTCCTCCGTCGCGGGAAGGACAAGGGCGGGGAAGGGGGCGTTGGCATAAACAGCCTTCGCATCATCGAACTTTCCGGGACCGCTTAGGTGTAGAACCTGAAAAGGGATGTCGCGCAGTAAAAAGAGCGCTTCCGGCACGCGCTGGTTCAACGCCTGTGCTCCCTGGCTGCCGCCGAAAATCAGGATGGTCGTCCGATTGGGCTCCAGCGGAATGCCGAAGCGGTCGGCAAGCGCCCGGCGCGCTTCAGCGGCGGCAAGGGGCGTCTGGAGCAGTTCCGGGCGGAGCGGCAGTCCGGTGCAGGCAACGGGGCAGCGGCAGCGGTTTGCGTTGACCGCCGGGAATGCCGTCCCCAGGAAGCGAGCCTGGCGGCTCAAAAAACGATTGGCCTTGCCGATACGGGCGTTGCCGTCGTGCAGAAAAATCGGACAACGCAGAAGACGCGCGGCGAAAATCGCCGGCAAGGAGGCGAACGAACCCATCCCAAGCAATGCATCGGGCCGGAACGCGCGTATTTCCCGGCGCGCCTGAAGCGTTCCGCCGAAAAGTCCGCGCAGGAAACGGAACGCCCGGAGGGGATGGCGGAACCCGGGACTCGGCATCTCCGGCAATGTCAACGCGCGGATGCCGTTTTTTTCCGCAATGGCCTTCTGGCGTGCCGCGTGAATACCGGACAGGAGGAGCAATACACTCCCGCCACGCTCCGCGAAAGTACGCGCCAAGCTCAGGCCGGGATAGAAATGGCCACCGGTTCCGCCGCAAGTAATGATGAGTCGTTGGAGTTTCATAGCGAATGAAAAACCCGCATTCCGGCACAAACCGGAACGCGGGCTTCGGGCCTTTGGGGCTTATTCGGTTACAGCCGCGGGGGCTGTGCCTTCAACAAACTGAAGAATGCACATTTCGGCGGCGTCGCCTTTGCGCTGTCCGAGTTTGATGATCCGCGTGTAGCCGCCCGGACGATCCGCATAGGACGGAGCGATCACGTCGAACAAACGCTTGACCGCGGTCTTGTTCCGAAGACGGGAAACCGCGAGGCGATGACGGTGAAGATCGGCCTTTTTGCCGAGGGTAACCAGCTTTTCCGCGAAAATCCGGGCCTCTTTGGCCTTGACAAGCGTGGTGGTGATCTGGCCGTGTTCGATCAGGCTGCTGACCATATTGGCCAGCATGCTGCGCCGGTGGGCGCTTGTGCGGCCGACTTTGAATGTATGTACGCGATGACGCATTTACTTTTCCTCCTCATTCTCGGAATCGCGGATGCGCTCGGACTCGGCCTCGAGGGCGGCGAGCAGGGCATCGCTGAAGGTCATGCCCAAAGACAAACCGATGCGATCCATTTTTTCTTTGATTTCATCCAGCGACTTCTTACCGAAATTCCGGTACTTGAGCATCCGGCTTTCGGTTTTCGTGCAAAGCTCGCCGACCATGCGGATGTCCGCGCTGTTCAGGCAGTTCATCGCGCGGACGGAAAGATCCAGCACGTCGATTTCCTGAATAAGGAGCTTGAACATCTTCATCTCTTCTTCGGAAAGCACACTGAGCGTGTCTTCCGGTTCGCTTGCGGAACCGCCCATGAACACCTGGAGGTGATCTTTGAGGATCCGGGCCGCCGATTCCAACGCATTCTGCGGAGAAAGACGACCGTCGGTCCAGATATCGAGCTCGAGGCTGTCCATTTCGGTTTCTTCTCCGACGCGGGCCGCGCCAACCTGGTAGTTGACACGAATCACGGGACTGAACAGGCAATCCACCGGAATGGTGCCGATCGCGCGTGTTCCCGTGTATTTTTCCGCCGGCACATAGCCTTTGCCGCGGAGCACGTCGATTTCGGCGCGAAACGGCTTGGCTTTGTCGAGTGTGCAGATCAGCTGGTCCGGATTGAGAACTTCCACCGTGCTGTCGCAAACAATGTCGCCGGCGGTAACCGGACCGACTTTGTCCTTGCGGATTTCCAGCGTCTTGGGGCCTTCTCCGTGCAGATTCAGGCGGACGCACTTCAAATTGAGCACAATTTCGGTCACGTCCTCAAGGACGTTATCCAGGGTGTCAAATTCGTGTTTCGCACCGTCGATGCGGACCGCGCAGATCGCCGCTCCTTCCAGGGAAGAGAGCAGAACCCGGCGCAACGAATTACCCAGCGTATGACCAAAACCGCTCTGAAACGGCGCCGCGACGAACTTGGCGTACGTCGCCGTCGCGGTATTCTCGTCGACTACCAGCGATTTGGGCATCGGAAATTCGATTGCAGCAGTCATATATTAACCTCCGTCTTGCTATTGAACATTCTGTTGAAACACAATTCAAATGTCTGAATGTTCAGACACGACGGCGTTTCGGCGGCCGGCATCCGTTGTGCGGAACCGGAGTGATGTCCTTGATCGCATTGACTTCCATGCCGACGGACGCAATACCGCGGACGGCGGATTCGCGACCCGCGCCCGGACCCTTGATCCGCACTTCGACTTCTTTCATTCCCAGGAGCTGCGCCTTCTTCGCCGCGTCGGCGGCAATGACCTGCGCCGCGTAGGCGGTGCTCTTGCGGGAGCCCTTGAAGCCGTTCTTTCCGCCGGTGCTCCAGCAGAGCACGTTGCCGTGCAAGTCGGTAAAGGTTACCTTGGTGTTGTTGAATGTCGCCAAAACAAAGGCGATCCCGCTGGGTACATAGCGGCCGCCTTTGGCGCGCTGCTTGACTTCTTTCGGCGCGGCCGCCGGCGTATCGCTCGCCGCGGCGAGCTCCGGCGCGTTCACTTGTTCTTCTGCCATGATCTTCAATTCCTTGAAAAATGATTTTCTTGATCCACCTCAGGCGCACCGAAGCGCGTCTGAACGGGCGATGGGCCTTACTTGGCCGCCAGACGCCGCTGTGTTTTGTCGCGAATCGCGCCGATTGTAATTTTCTTGCCCTTGCGTGTGCGGGCGTTGGTCTTGGTGCGCTGACCGCGGACCGGCAGGCTGCGACGATGACGGATGCCGCGGTAGCAGTTGATCTGCTGCAAACGGCGAATGTCCGCGGAGATGCTGCGGCGGAGGTCGCCTTCCACCAGAAGATCGTTCTGGAGGATGACCGTGATCGCCGAAATCTGCTCGCCGGAGAGATCTTTGGCCTTGAGGTCGGCCGGAATCCCGGTCTTCTCGATGATGCGCTTGGCAATGTGCGGCCCGATGCCGTAGATGTAACGCAGCGCGTACTCGACGCGCTTATTGCCCGGAATGTCTACTCCAATAATGCGTGGCATGGTTGTTACGTCCCTCTTTTAACCTTGTCTTTGTTTGTGCCGGGGGTTGCGGGAGCAAATAACCCGCACCACGCCATTGCGCTTGACGATCTGGCAAAATTCGCATCTGCGTTTGACCGATGCTCTTACTTTCATGATTCCATCCTCGTTCTCGATTTCGTACGCTTTTCCTATAAACACAAAAAACCCAGCATTGCCGCCTCTCCGAAAGTACGGAAGGCGCCCGACAACACTAAGCTTTGCATTTTCGACGGAATACGTTCCGCCGGGTTCCGGAATTCCGCATCACGAGCGGTGGAAATGCGATATGGTGCGAATTTCCGGAGTTCTGCATTTTGTACTATACAGCATCAGTCGGGAATTGCAAGGTCGAAAACGCACTTTTTCGTGGCAATTTTAAAAGCCGAAGTTGAGTTGCCCGTCCGTGTCTTCTTTCGGCACGGACGTTGCGTTGGCATCGGATGCGCCGAGCCAGTCCGCCAGCGAGCGGATTTCGATTCCCGCCGCGCGGGCTTTTTTGAGCTTCGAGCTTCCTCCCGCCGCATCGTCGGCAACGAGGAGGGTGAGCTCGCGTGTTACATCGTCCACGGGGTCATACCCTGCTTTGCGGGCAAGGGCCTCGTAGTACGAGCGTTTCTCCGGCATTTTCCCGGTGAAGCAGATGGTGGGGCGGCAGGCGGTATTCCCGCGGGCGCTTGGGGTGATTTGGATCGCGCCGAGCATTTCGTCGAGCATGGATGCGTCTTCGCGGAAGGCGGTGCGGAGGGCATTGGCCCGTTCCGGGCCGATTCCGGGGAGCGCCGCGAGGGCTTCCGTTTCCATGGCGCGCAGTTCATCAAGGGAGCGCTCGTTCAGGAGTTGGCGCGCCATATTCAGCCCGATGTGCGGGACGTTCATGGCGGCCAGAAGCTGGTAGTCGTTGGCAGTTCGCGCCTTTTGAATTTCGCGGTAGAGATTGTCCGCCGAGATTTCGGCAAAACCCTCGAGGCGTAGAAAATCGGCCGTCTTCAAGTCGAAAAGTTGCTTGAGGCGGCGGACGCCGAAGGCTTGCATGATGCGGCGCAGATTCGGTTCGCCGAGGCGTTCGATTCCCAGGCTCCGCACCGCGGCGAGAAGGCGCTGGAGGCGGGTTTCGAAGCATTCCGGATTGACGCAGGCAAGTTCCGGGCCGCGCCGAACAAGTTCGCTTTCACAGCAGGGGCAGTTGTTGATGAGCATGGGGCGCCGTTCATCTCCCGCTTCCGCCCCTACGATATAAGGGATCACGTCCCCGGCGCGTTCGACGGTGGCGATGTCGCCGATCTGAAGATCTTTATCGATGATGTTTTGCGCATTGTGCAGACTTGCGCGACGGATGGTGGTGCCGCCGAGTTCGACGGGTTCCAGTTCCGCCACGGGGGTCAGGCAATTTTTCCCGAAGCTCCATTCCACGCCGAGGATGCGGCTTTGGCGCCGCAAGTTGGTGAATTTGAAGGCGATCGCCCCGCGCGGATGGTGCGCGGTATTGCCGAGCTCGTCGAAATACGCACTGTCAGCCAGGCGGATTACGACGCCGTCGAGGGGGTAGGGGTGTTGCTCCATCTCCGCGAGAAGTTCCGGCCAGTTTGCCTCCAGATCCCGGAGCGGAACGGGGTGGGAAAAGAGGTTATAATCCACAAGGGTAAGCTTCGCTCCCTGCCGGATCAATTCGGAGGGGTCTTTCAGACTCATAATTCCGGCGACGGCGTTGCGGGAGTTTTTGTATGTCCCGCCGCCTTTGCGGCGTATACGGGAATACAGAGTGCGGAAATCGTCGTCGCGAATGATGATTTCGCCCCGCGCCGGACGATCCAGGGGGCCGCGGTAGGCGGGCGCTTCCAGCTCGACCATGCCGATTTTATCGGAAACATCTTCGCCGATTTCACCGTCGCCGCGCGTGGCGAGGCGGACACCGTCGAAATTAGCGGAAATGCCGTCGTATTTGGGTTCGACAAGAAAGATTTCGTCGGGCGTTCGCGCTATTTTTTTTCCCCATGCAAGGACCTCGGTGAGCGAATAGGCTTTGTCAAGGGAGAGCATCGGGCGGCGGTGGCGTATTTTGCCGAGCGTGGCGACTTCCGGCGCGGAAACTTCGCGCAGCAGCGGGTGATCGGGCTCCAGGGCGGCGAGCGCGCGGAGGAGCTCGTCGTAGCGGACGTCGGAAATTTCCGGTTCGCCCAGTTTCCAATAGCGGCGGTTGTGGTATTCGATCAGCTCCGCGAGTTCCGGCGCGGTCAAATTTTGAATTGTGAAATCGGTTGTATTCATGATAAAGAGGAATATATTCCGGATTTCCGGAAAATACAAGCAAAAACGATTTTATCTAAAGATTGTTGATATTTTGCGTTAAAATCTCGTATGTTATTGGGTTTTGTGCTTGCATTTTTGCTGAAAAAATGCTATAATAAAAGATACGAAATACATTGCTTTAAGGATTGCTCCCTCCAGGGGGGAGGGTGCGTACGCAAGGCAAAATGGGGGGGACGGGAAAATGAAGAAAATTTTGGCGGCGATGTTTGCCGGGGTGATGTTGAGCACCATGGGCGCAGTCCAGTATGGTCTTAATATCGAGAAGGAAAATGATTACGTTACCGCCGGCCTCAACACCGCCATCGGTTGGACTGTAACGGCCAAGCAAGATATCTCCTTGATTATGAGCAGCGACCTGGATTATCTTGGCAGCGTCAACAAACACATGGCGAACGTCGTCGCGGATCTCAAGAGTGGAGCGTTCACTCCCTCCAACACCGGACTTGGTTACATGGTCTACGACATGGCGTCGAAAACGATTACCTCCGTGGTTTCGCTGGATTTCTCGAGCGGCCAGACCTCTCTTAATCTGAAAGAGGGCGAAACGATTGGGTTCTGGATGACCGTTGACGGGGTCAACTATTCCTCAATCCGCGGTGTTGAAGGGTACACGTACAACATATCCGCGTTTGGGGGCGGCGACGGCTATGGAGAAAATTATGTGAACAAGGTGTTCAATTTTGCGAACGGCTGGTACAGAGAAGGGAATACCGCGTTTGGATATGAGCAGTCCCTTGTGTTCGGCATCGGCGACTACCAGTCGGCGCCCGCCGGTCAGCCGCTTCCGGGCGTGCTTGCGGCGCTGCTCCTCGGCGGATCGGCCGTCGGAGCGATCCGGAAGGCGCGCAAAAAGTAATCTTCCTCCCGATTGGAAAATGAAAAGGTGCTGCGGAAAATTTCGCAGCACCTTTTTTATTGTTCCGAAGTTGCAGGAGGATAAATAAACTCCGCATCTCGGCAATTGGAAGTTGCCGAAATGCTATCCGAGAAGATTTGGAAAGGAAGAG
Source organism: Victivallaceae bacterium (assembly GCA_031549345.1). GTDB lineage: Bacteria > Verrucomicrobiota > Lentisphaeria > Victivallales > Victivallaceae > CASFRF01. The sequence goes on along the minus strand of JAVBPY010000014.1, from coordinate 24,964 downwards.
CGCGAGAAGGAAACCCGTGAGGGTGGTTTTCCTTCTTGCATTTCTTTACTCATCTTGCGGAAGCAGTTCCCCGAAAAGGGATACGGCTCCGGCGCGTGTGATGCGCACATGACGTATTGCGCCGGGGTGGAGGTCTTCGGTTGGAAGAAAGTTTACGACGCGGTTGCCTGTGGTGCGGCCGCTCCAGCGCTCCGCATTCCGGGCGCTCACACCTTCGACGAGGATTTCGACTTCCGTTCCTTTGAGGGCGTTCAGGGAACGGGCGAGACGCTGCTCCATGTCGCTCAGCAAGAGGGCATTCCGTTCCTCCTTCACCTCTTGCGGGACGGAATCTTCGAGTTCCGCCGCTTTGGTACCGGGACGCGGTGAGTATTTGAAGATGAAGGCCTGATCGAACGCGACTTCCTCCATCAGCGCGCGCGTTGCGGTGAAGTCGGCCTCCGTTTCGCCGGGGAAACCGACGATTACGTCCGTGGAGAACGTAATCTCCGGAATCTCCCGCCGGATTTTTCGCGTCAATTCCAGGTATTCCCCCGCCGTGTATTGGCGGTTCATTGCCCGCAAAACGGCGTCCGAGCCCGATTGCAGCGGGAGGTGAATATTGCGGCAGATCCGCTTGTTTGCCGCAATCGTGCGGATCAATTGATCGTTGAAATAGCTTGGATACGGTGATGTGAAGCGTACCCGCTCGATCCCCGGGATCGAAGCGACCGCGTCCAGGAGCGCGGCGAACGGCGAATGATCCGCCGCCGGAGGACGCACATCGCCCCCCAGGCCGAATGCCGCGACATTCTGCCCCAGGAGGAGAATTTCGCGGACGCCGGCCGCGGCGAGTGCGCGCGCTTCGGCAAGGCAGTCTTCCTGCTCGCGGCTGATTTCGCGTCCCCGGACATAGGGGACGATGCAGTACGAGCAAAAGCGGTTGCAGCCGCGCGTAATTGCCATCGACGCCCGGAAGGGCGCTTCCGGGAGAGCATGTGTCCCCATCTCCGTCAGGACCTCGTCTTCCTGTTCCGTTTCGCTCCGGCGCATCCGCGTGCGCCGAATTTCCTCCACCAGCTCCGGCAATTTGTGCAATTGACCTGTCCCGAGGACCAGGTCGAGATGGGGTATCTCCCGCAGGAGCTCCTCTTTTTTGTTTTGCGCCATGCAGCCCATGACGCCGATAATCAGTTCCGGGCGGCGTTTTTTGAGCTTCTTCATGAAACCGATTTTGCCGATGGCTTTGCGTTCCGCCTGTTCGCGCACGCTGCATGTGTTGAAGAGGAGGAGTTCCGCCTCCTCTTCGCTCTTCACGCGTGTGTGGCCCTGGCGCAGGAGCATCCCGGCGAGGGCTTCGGAGTCGCGCTCGTTCATCTGGCAGCCGTAGGTTCGGATGTGAAATTTCATGCCGGCCCCATTAACGCCTGACCCGTCGGCGAACTTCGAGCTCATCTTGTTTTTTGCGGAGCGCATCGCGCTTGTCGCCGTGTGTTTTCCCTTGGCAGTAGGCGATTTCGACCTTGATCAGCCCGCCCTTCAGATACATTTTAAGGGGGATGATCGTTCCCCCCTTTTCGCCGACCATCTGCTTGAGCTTCAGAATCTGGTTGCGGTGCAGAAGCAATTTCCGCATCCCCTTCGGCTCGTGGTTGTAGCGGTTTCCCTGTGCGTATGTGGCAATCTGGCAGTTCATCATCCAGGCTTCGCCATTTTGAATGCGGCAGTAGGCGTCCTGCATCTGAATGGCGCGATCCCGGCAACTTTTGACCTCGGTTCCACTCAGGCGCACGCCCGCTTCGTAGCGTTCGAGTATCTGGTAGTTGTGCGAGGCCTGGCGATTGGACGCCAATACCGGGTCGCGCGCTTCGGGCTTGTTCGCCATTTTACGCGTCCTCACGCAGGAAGTTTGCGGCACGCCGCTCAAAGTCCTGGAGTTTCGGGTGGTTGGACGCGGCCAGCGACTCGAGCAACTTCTGAAAGAGTTCCTTCTGTTCGCGGTTCAGGTTTGCAGGGGTTTCCACGGCGATGACCGCGATCAAATCGCCGCGCGCGCCGCCGCGCAGCGAGGGCGCTCCCTTGCCGCGCAAACGGAGTCGCGCACCCGATTGTGTCCCTTCCGGGATTTTCATTTTTGCTTTGCCGGAGATGGTCGGGACATCGATTGTGCCCCCCGTCGCGGCCACAGCGAAAGAGATGGGGACCTCGCAGAGCAAATCGTTCCCGTCGCGGACGAAAACCGAGTTGGGGCGCACGTGGATGACCACGTACAAATCCCCCTGGCGGCCCCCGTTGGTTCCGGGCTCTCCTTCGCCGGAAACGCGGAGGCGCGTGCCGGTGTCCGCCCCCGGCGGAATCCGCACCTGAAGGGTTTTACTGATTTTCACCTGTCCCGCGCCACGGCACTGGCGGCAGGGTTTTTCCACTGTTTTTCCCGCGCCGCGGCAGGCGGGGCAGGGTTGGCGCACGGCAAAAAATCCTTGTGAAATATGCACTTGCCCCGATCCGCCGCATTGGGAACACGTTTTCACATTGCTTCCCGGTTCCGCGCCGCTGCCGTGGCACGGTTCGCACGTGGACATGCGCGGAATGGTGATCTTGCGTTCCGCGCCGTACATGGCGTCGGTGAAATCGATTTCCATATCGTAACGCAGGTCGTTGCCGTCCATTGCGCCGTTCCGTGAGCGGCGGCCGCCCCCGAAGAGGTCTTCAAATCCGCCGCCGCCGCCGAACATCTGGCTGAAGATGTCGAACGGATCGTGTCCGCCGCCGCCACCGCCGCCGCTTCCGTTGGAGGTGAACGCCGCATGCCCGATTTGGTCGTAGCGCGATTTTTTTTCCGGGTCGCTGAGCACTTCGTATGCCTGGGCGACTTCCTTGAATTTTTCTTCGGCGGCTTTATCGCCCGGATTTTTGTCCGGGTGGTATTTGACCGCGAGTTTGCGGTAGGCTTTTTTTATTTCGTCGGCGGAAGCGCCCCGCGCCACGCCGAGAATTTCGTAAAAATCCTGTGCCATATCTTACTTTCCTTCCCCTTCCGTCTGGGCGGCGCCGGAAACAACCACCCGCGCCGGGCGCAGAAGCCGCTCGCCGAGCTTGTATCCGCCGGCCCACTCCCGGATGATGTGTCCTTCCGGAATTGTGCCGGAAGGCTCCTGGCAGACCGCTTCGTGAAGAAGAGGGTCGAATTTTTCGCCCACGGTTTTGAGCTTCACCACGCCGAGCTCGTCGAATGCTTTTTCGTATTCCGCCAGGATCATGATTACCCCCTGGCGCAGCGCGTCGATGTTGTCCGAGCGGTCGGCTGCCTGGCGCGCCATCACAAGAAAGTCATTGATTTTCAAAAACGGGTCGATTGTCTGCGTGGTTCCGATCATACGCGCTTCGGTCAGGTCCTTGGCGACACGTTTGCGGTAATTCTGGTAGTCGGCAGTCAGATAAAGGAGTTTTTCCCGGAGAGAAGCATTTTCAAGGCGCAAAACCTCCGTAGGGTCCGCTTCCGGCATTTCCGGCGTCGGTTCCGTTGTGGCGCATGTTTCCCAATCTTCGGCGGGAACGGCGTTGTCCATGTCGTTATCGCACTGCGGGTCTTCGTTGCTTTTTGTCATTTCTATCCTCCAAAATATATGGACAATTCTGCAAATTTGTACTATACCTCGTTTTTTTGAAATTGCAATATCCGCAAACGCGCGCTATAGTATTAAAGAACTTAAAAAACAGGAGATACGTATGACCAAGATTGTTTTCATGGGTGCGGGCAGCACTGTATTCGCCAAAAATGTCCTCGGCGACTGCATGTGTGTTGAGGCATTGAAAGACGCGCACCTGGCGCTGTACGATATCGATGCGGACCGCCTCAAGGAATCGGAAACTCTCCTTAAAGTTCTGAACAGCAACATCAACGGCAACCGTGCCACCATCACCGCCCACTTGGGTGTGGACCAGCGCCGCGCCGCTCTTAAAGATGCGGATTTTGTCATCAATGCGATCCAGGTCGGCGGCTACGAGCCCTCGACGGTGATCGATTTTGAAATTCCGAAGCGTTACGGCTTGCGGCAGACCATTGCCGACACACTCGGCATCGGCGGCATTTTCCGCTCGCTCCGCACCATTCCGGTGATGCTCGATTTCGCCCGCGACATCGAGGCGGTCGCGCCGAACGCCTGGTTTCTGAACTACACGAACCCGATGGCGATGCTCACCGGTGCAATGCTGCGCGGCAGCTCGGTGCGAACGGTCGGGCTGTGCCATTCCGTTCAGGTTTGCGCCGACTCCCTTCTCAATACGCTCGAATTCCCGAAAGAGCGCATTCAGCGTGTCCGCCAGAAGGTCGCCGGAATCAACCACATGGCGTGGCTCCTGGAATTGACCGAAAACGGCAAGGACATCTACCCGGAAGTCAAGGCCCTGGCGTCGGAAAAACTCGCCGCCTGGCGCAAAGCCCCGCTCAAAGACAAATCCGGCAACATGGTTCGCCTTGAAATGATGCTCCGCTTCGGATATTACATCACCGAGTCGAGCGAACACAACGCCGAATACCTCCCGTATTTCATCAAATCCTCCTACCCGGAACTGATCGAAGAATACAACATTCCCCTGGACGAATACCCGCGCCGCTGCGTGAACCAGATTCAGGAGTGGAAGAAGCGTTATGCGGAAATTTCCGCCGATCCGCATTTGAGCCACACTCGTTCCCACGAATACGGCTCGGCGATCATCGAAGCGATGGTTACCAACGTTCCGTTCCAGATCGGCGGCAACGTACTCAACCATGGATTCATCGAAAACCTCCCCGCCGACGCAGTGGTCGAAGTCCCGTGTTTGGTCGACTCCAACGGCGTGCAGGGGTGTTATGTGGGCCGTTTGCCCGTGCAGTGCGCGGCGCTCAATATGACCAACATCAACCCGCAGCTTTTGACCATCGAGGCGGCTCTGACGCGGAAACGCGACTACATCTATCAGGCGGCGCTCCTCGATCCGCACACCTCCGCGGAATTGCCGATCGATAAGATTGTCGCAATGTGCGACGATTTGATCGCCGCGCACGGCGCGATGCTTCCGCAATACCGCTGATGCGCGTTCTCCGTTTCTTCGGGGACGAACTGGCGGCGCGTTACGGGCGCAAGCTGCACCGGATTCCGGTGGATCTTGCGCTCGGTTGCCCGAACCGCCCGGGCCGTTTTGGACCGGGGTGTTCGTTTTGCGCCGAAGACGGAGCGCGGGCCAGGCATCTGGCCCGGAATCTCGATTTGCCCGAGCAAGTCGCGCGCGGCGTAAAGTATGTCCGCGAACGGTACGATTCCGAAGGGCCGTACATCGCGTATTTTCAGGCATTCACCTCCACCCATGCCCCGGTGGAACGTTTGCGCGCGTTGTACGAAACCGTGCTGAATGCGGCCGACTTCCGCGTGGTTATCGTCGGGACGCGCCCCGACGCGCTGGAGCCGGAAACGATCGCCTATTTGCGCGAACTGGCGTCCCGTTACGAGATGTGGGTGGAGCTCGGCGTTCAAAGCGCCCACGATATTACCCTGGAGCGCGTGAACCGCGGCCACGATTTCGCCGCGGTGCAACGTGCGGCGCGTGCGCTTGCGGACGCGGGCATTTCTCTAGCCGCGCACGTCATCCTGGGGCTTCCGGGCGAGGACGAAGCGATGATGCTGGAAACCGCGCGGGCCATCGCCCGCCTTCCATTCCGGGCGCTGAAGCTCCATCAACTCCAACTTTTGCGCGGGGCGCCGCTTGCGCGCGAATTGATCTTTACTCTGAACGAGTACGAATACGCGCATCTTGCGCGGGCTTTTTTGCGCGAGCTGCCCGATGATTGGTTGATTATGCGTTTGGCCGCCGACGCGGCGGAGTCGGAACTCATTGCGCCGCGTTGGGAGATGCCCAAAGGGCGGTTCATCGAATTTTTCCTCCGCTACTTTGAAAGCGGTGAAATATTTCCCCGTGTAACGACCGCCGACGGCTCGGTTACGCTTTACCACCCGGAGTTCCGCCAGCACTTTCATTCTTTGGCCGGGGCGGAAACGGAGTCGGAAAAAAAGTTTATTGAACCCGCGCATCTTGCGAAACGCCTGCAGGAAGGGGATAAGGTCGATCTTCTGGAGTTCGGCTTCGGCCTCGGCGGGAACGCCTGGGCGGCGGCGGAGTGTGCGCGGCGGACCGGCAAAGGTAAACTCCTTTTCCGTTCGCTGGAATTGGATATGCAGACGGTTTGCGCGGCGCTGGAGATTGTTCAAGAGCCGGAACGGCGCGTTTTCCTGCAATCCATCCTCGATACCGGCGCATGGCGGAGCGAGTATTGCGACGTCGAACTCTTCACAGGCGATGCGCGGCGGATGCTTCTCGAACATCCGGATCTTTGGGACGTTGTCTTCATGGATGGTTTTTCCCCCGATGTAAACCCGGAGCTTTGGAGCTATGATCTTGTGCGGGCGTTGAAAAAACAATTGCGTCCCGGCGGTGTTCTTGTGAGCTATGTTGCCGCCTATCCTTTTCGCGGCGCCCTTCTTCGCGCCGGGTTTGCGGTGGGCGAAACACCGGCCTTCGGCCGCCGCCGCGGCGGAACCATCGCAGGAGTGGGCGGTGAATGGGAGCTTTCTTCCAAGGAACTCGGCATCATCCTCCACTCCACGGCGGGCGTCCCCTACCGCGATCCGGGGTTGCGCCAACCGCGCGCCCTCCTTGCGGAGCGCCGTGAGCGCGTGGTGCGTCGCCTCCGTTCGCGCGGCGTTCCCAAGTGGTTCCGCGCCTCCACCCCGGAGGGGCAGTAGCCCGGTCTTACTTTCTGCAACAGTATGGCAACGTTGTGTCGCGATAACGGATCAACGGGAAATCGCTCATGCCCCGGAGAAGAACGTCCATGGAACAATCGAGCATGTAGTTGTAGAGAATCAGCCGGAAACAGTAGTAGGTTTCGGATTCCGCCAGGCTAAGATCGTTGGGACCGATTTTATACACTTTTTTTCAGAGAGCGGCGCGGATAATCGTAATGCTCGACAGTGCTTCCGTGTTCTTGATCCAGTCGCCGGAGAGCGCAATTTGCCAATCGTGGGGAAACAACACCGGATACAGCACGAGTTCTCCATCGACGTATCCTCCCGGAATCCCAGCTTCCGTCTGCCATCTTTCGATAACGCGTCCGGTTATCGGTATTGTCAGGCGTTTCCGTGCGTATTTGATTTTTTTCAGATCAAAAGACGCATCGTGCAGCAAGCCGGTTAAAAAACAGACATCACGTTCCTTTTCCAGACGGACATCGAGTTTTTTGAATCGTTTCACTTTAAAATCGTTCCATTTCATTTCTGTTGTTCCTCCAGTCCGGCATGTTTCAATGTATGCAGGAGTTCGGTGTTTTCGGCGTAGAAAAATGCCTCGACTCTGGCGGAGTCTTTGAATGGGAGTTTCAGGAAGAAAAGCAGGACATGGGGATTGCCCTCGAATTCTACATCCAACCGGAACCCATCGAAATGTTCCGCGTCAAAACTTCGTTCGCAGCAGGCGCCAAAATCAGCGGTGCGAACCGTTGTTTTGATCCCGGCCTTATGCAGCTTCTCCGGCCAATCTTCAAAGGTATCCAGGCACAGGTGAAGCGGGAGCGGCTGAAACCCGGCATCCGTCCAGGCGATTGCGCCGTAGTACCCCTGTTCCTTGTAGCCGCGGTTGAATTTCTCCAACTCTTCCGGCGCGAAAAGACGTATGCCATTCGGCGGCAGATAGGGTTCCTGCCGGACAGGCGCCGGGGCGGGCGTGTAGGGCAATGGAAACTGCGCGCCGTCCCAAATTGGCGCGACGGCATTCAGGAAACACGGGGAAGGCTTGCTTGGGAAGACGGCTTTCCCTTCGATGTTTTCGTAAATCATAGCGCGTAACAGTGAACGATACTCCCCGTGGAGCAACAGTTTTCGGGAGCCGTCGTGCAGAAGTGCAACAAGCTGGCAGTGTTCTTTTTTGCCTGTTGGAATAATTTGAAGTGCGCGGATCGCCTCGAATTGCATTCGATCGAATTGTCCGCGGCTACAATCGAAACGGTCGATGCCGCGGTAAAAAAAGCGCTTCGGCAAATCAAAATGCGGTTTGTAGCGTATTTGCAGGGCGAAGCTCAGAAAACACGCCGGCAGGAGTAAAGCAAGGCAAGTTCCCCCTATCCAGAGCTGTCCGGGAAACAGCAGGACGAGGCCCAACGGCAGCAGGACGAGCAGGCAAAATGCCAGTTGCTCGGCCCAATTGCCTGTCCGCACTCTTATGGTTTCTATTTCATGCCCTGACAAAAGGGAGTGCTGAATCCTGAATCCGTACATTCTTGTGGATGGAACGTACCACGGACACGGGAGCGTTTCCCGTGAAGCTTCCGCCCCGGGTGTTGTTTCTGTACTCATTTTTTCCGTATTCCGAACAAAAGCCGTAAAAAATGCTCCGACCGGCCGAGAAAAAAGGCGATGATCGCACCGGGCAGGAGGCCAAGCAGCGTGCCGATAACCGTCCACTCCCGGAGGGATCTTGTTTCCTTGCTTACGGAAAAGGCGATTGCCCATAAAACGGCGAAGGAGAAGAACCAACAGAACAACGAAAGAAGTCCGGTCCGCACGGAGTATTCTTTTGTGAATACCCGCAGGATCGGATAACTTACCACACACCACACAGGTCCCATGATGATGAAAGCGAGCGGATCGGGATGCGGCTGAAAGGCAAATGGCATGTAAAGGGCAAGAAAAACATACGCCATGATCCCGCAGCAGCCGAAAGTCCCGAGAATCTCGGAAATCCGCTTCCGTCTTTCTTTCCGCCCGCCGTCCGGGGTGTCCGCGACTTCAAAGGACTCGCACAACACGGTCCGGCAATCCGGGCAGAACACGGTTTCTTCCGCGTCCACCCGGAAGGTTCCGCCGCATCGGGGGCAATGAAAAACCGTCATGTCGCACCGCCTTTGTGCGAAACATACACCGATTGATGGATTTTTTCAAGGCACAGAGGTGTTTTTTCGCAGCCGGCTTTCGGTCGCGGCGGAACCATCGCGGGGATGGAGCGCCGCGAAAACGCGTGGCGTTCCAAAGTGATTCCGGGTTATTCCTCACTGAAAAAATCGTCGGAGAGCTCTTCGAGCGATTCGGTGTCCACCATACCGCCGAGGGCGCGTCGTTCCTCCAGTTGGCGGAGGCGTATTTGGCCGAGATCGCGCGAAAGCGCGCCTTGGAGAGCGAACAATGTCGCCCAGTTGCGTGTCGCATTGCCCAGTGCGGCGCTGCTTACGGCAAGTCCCCGGCGCCGTTCCCGGAATGCGTCCAGGAGTTCGCGGCAGCGGTGGCTCGGTTCGGACGAAACGAGCGGCGGCGGCGGGAGGAACCATGCGCGGGAAAATTGATTCGCGAGTGTTTTGTCGCCGAAACGGAAAAGCTCCTGTAAAACCTGCGGGAGGGGGGTTGTGTGATGCCACAATGGCCAGCTCCTCCGCCATTCCGCTGTTGCCGGAAAGATTTGAAAGTCTGTGTCGGAGGCGAGGTGGAGTTCGCGGACGAGCGCGAAATCGCGGAGGTGCTCGTCGGGCGCGGGGAGAATAAGGCCGAATGTTCCCGGTACGGCATGGAGCGCATGCCGAAGCTCGTCCACCGTTGCGCCATTGCGGAAGCGGAGATAGTGGCGGAGCGCCGGAGCCCCCGGCATGCGTTCGTTTTCCCAAACAATATGGCGTACCGAAGCACGCTCCGCACAACGCAGTGCCGACGAAATTTCTTTCGGCGGCAGCGTATGCGGAGTAAATCCTACTGCGAAGAAGCGGTTAAAACCATTCGCGTGTTGCATCGAGCCAGGCGTCGGCGATAAGCTGGTGCCCCGCGCCGGAGGGATGGACGCCATCCGGGAGCCAGTAGGCGTTCGGAGCTTTTTTGGCCGCCTTGTCGAAAATTTCCTGCGCATCGATGTAGGCGGCGTTGAATTCGGCGGCAAGCTGGCAGACGATGGCGCGGCGCTGGGCGACTTCTTCGCACCAGTCCGGCTTAACGGGGCCGTTTTCCGTTTCCAGGACAAACGGGGCGATCAGAACGAATTTCATGTTCGGATTCGTCGCCCGCGACCATTCCAGAAGCCGCCAGTAAAATTCGCCGTAACGTGGAACTTCCACGCCGTTGCGGTTCGTCTTTTCGTGCCAGGTGTCGTTCACACCGATCAGGATGCTCAGGACATCGGGATTCAGGTTCAGTGTATCGATTTTCCAACGGGCGTAAAGATCCACCACGCGGTGGCCGGAAATGCCGCGATTCAGGCACTCCAGCTGAAGCGCCGGGTGTGCCGCGTTCAGACGGTTGGACACGAGCGCCGGATACCCGGAGCCCATGTAGGTGTTGGGAGGCACATTATCGCGGCTCCGTCCGCAATCGGTGATGGAGTCGCCTTGAAATAAAATGCGTTTGATCATGGTTCTTTTCCTTATCATTTCTGTAAATTCACGCCGCCGGAAACGGAGAGCGTTTTGCCGGTTTCAAGCGACTGCCCGACGAAGTAGCACACCGCGAGGAGGAGCATTTCCAACGAAGGAACAACGCCCATCGGATTTTCCACCGGACAGGCCGTTTCGATGCCGTTGACCTTTACTTTGTGCGCCAAGCCGCGTTGCGCCGCCGCATGGAGTTCCGCCGGAAGCACGTTGAAAAGGACGATATCGCCCCAGGCACTTCCGCGTTCCATAACGCGCATGGATTCCTGCAAGGTATCCATCCTGTCGGTCAGGACAATATCCAGGCCGCCGAAGGCGAGGAGAATCTCCTCCAGGGGCGTTTCTTCGGAAACAACGTCCGCGCCCGCCTTGCGCAACGGCGTTTCCAAGTCCGCAAGATGCGGCGAAAGACGGCAGACTTTGCCTTTGAGCGGACGGTCCGAAGCACCGCCCGCCGCAACGCTCTTGCGGTAGGACTCCACTTCCCAGTTCTCAATGAAGCCGCGCTGCGCATCGGTGAGATAATGTGCTCCGCCGAACGCGGCGGCGCATACTTCCACCAAGGCCGCGTCGCGCGCAAGTTCCAGCACCGTCGCGGCGCCGTCTCCGTTCGCCCCCGCGCCGAATACGGCGCGTCCCGGGACGTCCAGAACCAACGGGCGGTAACCGTGCCGGCGGGCGAAGGCGTCGATCGCCTCCGGTGTCGGATCTTCGGAGATCAGCGAATAGCTTTTGGCATAGACGATGTGATCCGGGGTCAGAGGTCCGCGCGCGGTCCGGAACGGCGCGGCGGACCGCAGAGCACCCGCGCCGAGCGGCGCACGCAATGCCACCGCGGTGTCGGCAACCCAGGCGGTGTCGAGGGTCCCTTGTGCAAGTGTAACATCGACATGCTTGCGCAATGTTCCCATTAAATGCGAATAGTGCGCATCGATCGCCTCCGGCGTATCGCCGCCGACGAAAACACCGTGGTTTTGGAGGAGGATCACCGCGGGCGCGCGGTTCGTGGCCCGCACGAACCCCTGAAGCGCGTCGCTCACCCGTTGCGCCAGCGTGAAGCCGGGATCGACGTAATCGACCCACAGCGCTTCCGGAAAAAGGCGCCCTGCCCACATCGCGCCTTCCGCGCCGCATGTCAGGGCGTTGATGAGCGCGGGGTGGAGGTGCACGACATAGCGGAACGGCATGAGTTCATGCAGGGGCGCTTCCACCGAAGGACGCCCGGAGGAGCCGACGGCCACGGCGTAGGCCATGCGCCGTTTGACCTCCGCCTCGCGCTCGGCGACGGAGGCGAAATCGCCCAGCGAGAAACACGCGCGGATGGTTTCACGCTCCATTTTGACGAAGTCTTCCGGCTGAATCGACCGGAGGGGAACGCCGCTGGGTTTGACGTACAGATATTTTTCGTCCTTGAACGAGGTGTTGCCGCCTCCGGCCAGGACATAGGCGGAATCCGCGCCGTAGCGGCGCGAAAGCGCGGTGATGACTTGAAGGGACATGGCTCAGCCTCTCTTGCTCAAAACGTTTTTTTCGTAGGTGCGGACCTGTTCCAGCCAACCGGCGGTTTCGTTGCAATTGTGGCGGCGGCAGAACTCGGCCCAGATTTCCCCGGCCGGGAGCATCCGCGCTTCTTCCTGGAGGGCGAGGCGCGTTGTGTAGTCGCCTTCCTGTTCGGCGCGGCGGATGCGGGGTGACTCCAGGAGCGCCAACAGGAGTGCGCGCTGGATGTTCCGTGCGCCGATCACCCACGCGGCGATCCGGTTGATGCTTGCATCGAAATAGTCCAGCCCGATGTGGATGCGGGAGTCGAATTTGTAGCGAACCACCTCCTCGGCGATGGATTTGAGCTCGTCGTTCAGCAGTACAACATGATCGCTGTCCCAGCGGACGCCGCGGCTGACGTGCAGCAAAAGCTCGTCGGCAAAAAGAAGCATGGAGGAGAATTTATCGGCAATCGATTCCGTGGGATGGAAATGCCCCGAGTCGAGGCAGAGGAGCTTGCTGTTTTTCAGGGCATAGCCCATGTAAAACTCGTGCGATCCGACCACATAACTTTCCGAACCGATGCCGAAGAGTTTGCTCTCCACCGCGTCTTTTGCGTAGCGTGTTTCGATTTTTTCCGCGAAAATCTGGTCCAGCGAATCGCGCAGGCGTTCGCGCGGCGCGAGGCGGTCGGCGGGGACATCCTTGTACCCGTCCGGAATCCAGACGTTGTTGATGCAGCAATTGCCGAGTTCGCGCCCGAATGCCGCCGCGATCCGGCGGCAGGCGATGCCGTGTTTCACCCAGTAGGCGCGGACTTTGTCGTCGGCGCTGCTCAGCGTGAAGCCGCTTGCCGCCATGGGGTGCGAGAAAAATGTCGGGTTGAAATCCAGTCCGACTTCGCGATGTTTTGCCCAGGTGAGCCAGCCGGCGAAGTTGTCCGCCGTAAGCTCATCGCGTTCCGCGCTGCCGCTGTCCGCGTAAATGGCGTGCAGATTCAGGCGTTTGAGGCCGGGGATCAGGCCGAAGGCGAAATCGATGTCGCTCCGCAGCTCCTCGGGCGTGCGCGCGCGCCCCGGGTAGTTTCCGGTAACGGCCAGGCCGCCATCCAATCCGGCGGCGCTTTCAAATCCGCCCACATCGTCCCCCTGCCAGCAGTGGAGGCTGATGGCGATGCGGTTCAAGCGGGCGAGGGCCGCTTCGACGTCGACTTCGTGATCGCGGTACACGCGTACGGCTTGCTGGAAAGTGTCGGACATGGTTTAAACTCCTTGTGTGCTGTGCAATAGTTGTCGTAAAAATACGATCCATTCCATGTAAAGGCGGCAAAACAGTTCGCCGCAGAACATCGATACGGTCGCCCCGATGCTCAGAAACGGTCCGAAGGGCAGGGCGATGCGCCGCCATTTGCGTTTCTTGCGCCGCGCGATGACCGCACCCCAGAGCAGGGCGAGGAGCGAGGCGGAAAAGAGAGTGAAGAACGCTCCGGCCGGACCAAGAAGGGCGCAGGCTGCGATCATGAACTTCACATCGCCAAGCCCGAAAGCTTCGCGGCCCAGCAGCCTTCGCCCCAGGAGGGTTAGAGAGAGGAGAATGCCCCCCGTCAGGAGCGGCCAGAAAAGCGCCATGACGATCGCCGCCCCGTACGTTACCCCCGCGCCCCAGACGGCGGGGAAGGCCGCCGAAATAAGCACCCCGGCCAGTATGGCCGGGTACGTTGTGGCATCGGGGATGATCCGGAAGCGCCCGTCGATGAAGAACGTGGTAATGGCCAGCATTGCCATGATGAAATACATGGGCAGAACAGCGGGCGGCTGCCCTGTCAGCGTCGCCTTCAGGAAAAGCCCCAGGAAAAACAGTCCGGTGAACGCCTCGACAATCACGTAACGGGGCGAGATCGGTTCTTTGCACCGGCGGCAACGGCCGCGTAGGAGGGTGAAGCTCAGCAAAGGGATGTTGTCGAACCAGCGGATAAGCATATCGCATTTCGGACAGTGCGACGGCGCGTCGCTGACCGATTCGCCGCGCGGCATCCGCCAGATGCAGACATTCAGAAAACTTCCCCAGCAACAACCGAAGGCGAAGACCATGATCCAGAAAAACCAGAGCATCGGGTCTTCCATGCCGAGCGAAAAGCTCCAAGGATAAATTCCATCGTTCAAACGCAGCACAATGCATCCTCCAGGGCGTTTCGCATTTTTTCGAGGGGAACGGGGACGCCAAGCCAGAGTTCCAGCGACGCCGCTCCCTGATGGAGCAGCATCCCCCGCCCGTCCGCCGCGTGCAAACCACGTTTGCGGAAAGCGTTCAGGAAGGGGGTGGTTCGGTAAATGGTTTCCATTCCGGCGGCACGCTCAAGGCCGTCGAGGAGGGAGAAATCGAACGGCGCGGGGTCGTCCACCTTCAGGCCGAGGCTCGTCGCCTGGATGACGAGATCCGCTTCGCGCAAAATGGTACGAAGACGGGGATCGGCCGGAGACGCCGCATCAATGGCAAGCTTCGGATGCCGGGTTGCCAGGCGCGCGGCCAGATCGGCGACTTTATCCTGTGTGCGGTTCACCCAGAAGATTGAATGCGCGCCGTGCCGCGCGTAATGGTCGGCGATGGCTTGCGCCGCGCCGCCCGCGCCGAAGAGGACGATGTTCAATCCTTTCGGGACAAGGTTGAAAGCCTCCCGTACCGCGCGTTCGATGCCGATTCCGTCCGTCGATGTCCCGTATAAGGAGCCGTCCGGGCGTTTGATTACAGTGTTTACGCTGTTGGCGTGCAGTGCGTCGGGGGCGACTTCGTCTAAAAAGGGCAGGATCGCCGTTTTGTGCGGAACGGTGATGTTGAAGCCCGCGAGGTTTTGGCGCGCGGCTTCGACGAACGCGCCGAGCTCTTCCGCACGGACGCGGACTTTTCCGTAGGCGTTTCCATAGCCCAACGCGGAAAGCGCCGCATTCTGCATGGCGGGCGACTTGCTGTGTTCCACAGGGTCTCCGATTACAACGTACCGCCAGTCGGCGGGGAGCGAAAAAGATGTCATAATTGTTTGAATTTTGTTAATCCTTTTCATGTAATATACATTGCCGCTGTACTTTTTCAAAATCCGGTTTATATTTATGCAAACGATTTTCACAGCAAGGGAGATGAAAATGATGCGCTTCACACGTTGGATGCTTGCCGCAATGGTTCTTTTGCCTCTTTTCGGGTGCGCCGAATTCAAAGATGCTTTCCGGGAGGCGTTCGGGCAGGGGAGTTCCACAGACGACGAATCGTTCGGGGTGGAATACAAGCCAAAGTACGTCATCGGCGTCTATCAGGTGGTCAAATTCCCACGTGGCGGAGAGCTGGAAAAGCCCATTTCAACGTTCGACGGAAAAGTGGTCTGCGTCAATTCCAACCAGTTTTTCAGCTCGAAGAATATTGAAGAAGTGAAGCTTCTGCCGCGCAGCGACCGTCCCGATACGTACGATTTGCGCGTAAAATTAGACCGGCGCGGATTGATCCTCTGGTCCATGCTTTCGCTCGAATACCGCGACGCGGGCATGGCGCTTCTGGTGGATGGCGTTCTGTACATCACCACATTCCAGCCCAAGCCGCTGGAAAATGAGGATGCGGCCTGGGTTGTCCTGCCCGGACCGTTCGATCCGGTAACATCGGCCGGTATTCTGAAATACGCGCGGAAAAACTACGACCACTTCAATCCGTCGGCAAGCAACTGGTTCTGATAACGTCATGGCAAGCGCAAAGACACTCGTCGCGGGCATCATCGACATCGGTTCCCACTCGGTGCGGATGGAAATTTTCGAAATTCGTCCGGGCGGCGCTTTCGAGGCCCTCGACAGCGCCTCCCAGACGCTGAACCTCGGACAGGATGTTTTCCGCCGCGGTGTTGTCGCGCCGGAGAGCGTCAACCTCCTCTGCCGGATTATGCGCCAATTCAAGCGCAAATTCGAGGAGTACGGTGTAAAAGTACACCGCACCGTCGGCACGAGCGCCCTGCGCGAGGCGGAAAACCGCGAGCTTGTCATCGACCGCGTCCGCTTTGAGTCCGGGCTGGAGATCGAAATTCTTGAGCCGCAGGAGGAGATCGAGCTGTACTTTACCGCGTTGCGTGCCGAGCTCCTCGAGCGCATGCCCGAAGAGGAGGCGACGGGAGTCGGCTTCATCGTGGGAACCGGATCGCTCCTTGTGTTTTACTTTGAAAAGCGCATCCTGCGTTTCAGCGAAGCCGCGCCGATCGGCTCGGTGCGGACCATCGATGAATTCGGACACGGCTCGTGGTCTGTGGAGCAGATGATCGAAAATCTTTCCTCTATGAATATTCGGCGCCGTTTGGCCGAATGTGTGGAGCTCGACCCGGCGCGTCCGCTCCTGCTTATCGGCATGGGTGCGGGCGTGCGGATGCTCGCGCGCGATGCCGCGGCGGGACTTTCCGGCGACGCCGCGCGCCTCGCGGCGGAAAAAGCGATGCGTGCCGAGCCGGAGGATATTTTGCGCCAGCAATCCTGCGCCGACTTCCTGGCGCTAAGCATCCCCTCTTGCGGCGCGCTGCTGAATTACTTTTTGCAGGAATTCGTCTGTTCGCGCTTTTACGCTTCCAAGGTTTCGACCCGTTCGGCGCTGGCGGCCGAGCTTGTGCGCCGCCGACGGGAAGAGGATGTCTTTTTCCCCGATCTCGTCGCGGGCGTGGAAGGGGTCGCGAACAAATACGGCGTGGAACTCGAAGGTGCGCGGGCCACGGCGGTGTGCGCGCTCAAGCTCTACGACAAGCTCCGGCGCAACTATTCGTTTTCCCCTAAAAGCCGCATTCTCCTGCAATTGGCCGCGCTTCTGCACGACATCGGGCACTTTGTGGACGTTCGGCAGCACCACAAACACTCGTACTATTTGATTATGCACACGCAGCTCCCCGGCATACGCGAGCGCGACCAGAAAATCATCGCCGGGATCGCGCGGTACCACCGGAAAGGCTCGCCGCACCACGGGCAAATCGAATATGGGAATCTTTGCGATGAAGACCGTGTAACTGTGCTCAAACTCTCCGCCATACTCCGTGTCGCCGATGCAATCACGCAGCTTGAACAAAAAACATCCTTCAAACTGGAGCTGCACGGTTCCACGCTGACCATCCGTGCCGCCACGTTGGAGGGAATGTGGTTCAGCCCCGGGTACCTGCAACTGAAGAGCGGATTGTTCAAGGAAGTTTTCGGACTGGAAATTAAACTGGAGGAGATCCCGGTACGCCTATGACACGGAAAGAACGAAAAAGCGCTGGCCCCGGCGATTACATCAGCCGGGAAATCAGTTGGATGGCCTTCAATATGCGGGTTTTGGACGAGGCGGGATGTCCGGCAAACCCCCTCTTGGAACGTTTGAAATTCATCGCCATATGCAGCGGGAACCTGGATGAGTTTTTCATGGTCCGCATCGCCGGATTGCGCAAAATGGTGCAGCTGGAATGCGATTTTCCCGATGCCGCCGGCGTACGCCCCAGCGAACAGCTCAAAATCCTGCGGCGCAGGATCGATAAGCTCCTGCGCCGCCAGCACGAGCTCTTTTACGACCGTCTTTTGCCGGAGCTCGGCGCCGTACAGATTCGTTTGAGCACGCCGGAAGCGCTCCCCATCGCCGCACAGCAGGAGCTTTCGCGCCGTTTCCGCGCCCAGATTCTCCCCGCCCTTACGCCGCTTGCGGTGGACGAGGCGCACCCCTTTCCCCCCCTGGCCAACGGCGCGATCGAAATCGCCCTGAGTTTGCGCCGCGACGGCGAAGAAACGCTTTTGCATGCGTTGGTGGAGGTGCCGGAGGTTCTCCCGCGCTTTCTTTCGGTGGACGACGGTCTGCCCGGGCAATGTTTCGTCCGTTTGGAGGACGTGATTTCCGGCCACCTGTCGGAACTTTTCGCGGGGTGCGAAATTGTCGAACACTTTCCTTTCCGCCTGACGCGGGACATGGATTTCGCCGTCGAATCCGAAGGTGTGGAGGATTTGCTGCGCAGCATCGAGCGACAACTCCTGCAGCGCCGCCGCCGCGAACCGATCCGATTGGAAATCGCCGGTTCTTCGCGCACTCCACTCGCCCGCTGGCTCGCGCAAACACTGATGCTGGACGATCTTTATTGGTACGAAGCGCCGGGGATGCTCCATTACAAGCAGTTGTTTGAATTGGTCGGCAAAATCGGCCGCCCGGAGCTGCTGGAGGAAACGTGGTCGCCGGTCCTTTCGCCGGAATTTCACCGCATGGAGTCGTGCTTCGAGGCGATCGCCCGGCAGGGGACCATCCTTGTCGCCCCGCCGTACCAGGCGTTCATCCCGATCGTCCGCCTCCTGGAAGAGGCCGCGGAAGACCCGGATGTGTTGGCCATCAAGCAGACCTTGTACCGGGTGAGCGGCAATTCGCCGGTCGTCCGCGCCCTCCAGCGCGCGGCGGAGAACGGCAAACAAGTAACCGTCGTCGTCGAGTTGAAGGCCCGTTTCGACGAAAACAACAACATCCTATGGGCGCGGCGGCTGGAAGAGTCCGGCGCGCATGTCGTCTACGGCATCGCCGATTTGAAGGTGCACTGCAAAGCGTTGCTGATCGTCCGCCGCGAAAACGGCGCCATCCGGCGTTATCTGCATTTGGGGACCGGGAACTACAACGATAAAACCGCGGCGCTTTACACCGATATGGGAATTATGAGCTGCGACCCGGATCTCGCCTTCGATGTGGCCATGCTCTTCAACGTGATGACCGGCTACTCCGCGCCGCCGGCGCGTTGGCGGAAAATCGCCGCGTCGCCCTTTGATATGCGCGCCCGGATCCTCCTTTTGATCGAGCGGGAAACTCGCTATGCGACATCGGGCGGGCGCGGGCGCATTGTGGCGAAGATGAACAGCCTTGTCGATCCGGAGGTGATCGCCAAACTCCATTCAGCCTGCCGCGCGGGGGTGGAAATCGATCTGATCGTGCGCGGCATCTGTTGTCTGAAGCCGGATTCCGGCTGTGAGAACATGCGGATTGTAAGCATTGTGGACCGCTATTTGGAGCACACGCGGGTTTTTTACTTTCACAACGGCGGCGACCCGGAGTATTTTCTCGCCAGCGCCGACTGGATGTTCCGGAATCTGGACCGGCGCGTGGAACTCTTTTTCCCGGTGGAAGATCCGGGCATCCGGAAGACCATCGACGCGGTACTCCGCTTTCAGCTGGAGGATACGGAAAAAGGGCGGCGGCTCCTTGCTTCGGGGCGTTACACCCGGCGTCTCCCCGCCGAACACACCCCGCACCGCAGCCAGTACCGGACGTATTGTTATTTTCGCGACCAGGCCGCCGCCGCGCGCGCCGAAGCCGCCGGGGATACGCTCCCTGTTTTTGTTAAACCTGTAATTCCCGAGGAGGAAGCACCATGAATTGCGTAGGCGTCTTAACCGCCGGAGGCGACAGCCCCGGCTTGAATGCGGCCATCCGGGCGATCGGCAAAACGCTGGCGCGCGCCGGCTACCGCCTGATCGGGTTCCGGGACGGCTTTGAAGGCATTGCCTTCGACCGGACGATGGATTTGGACGATGCCACATGTTCCGGCATCCTGACTGTCGGCGGTACCATTCTTCACACGAGCCGCCACAAACCGACGCGAATGCCCGTCAACGGCGGCATCACCGACATGACCGCCGCGATTGTGGAAAATTACCGGAAACACCAGCTTGAATGCTTGATCTGCATCGGCGGCGGGGGGACCCACAAAAGCGTTCTCCCGCTTCAGGCGGCGGGGTTGAACATCATTACATTGCCCAAAACCATCGACAACGACGTCGCCATGACCGACAGTACCATCGGGTTCGACACCGCGCTGGAAGTCGCCACCGAAGCGGTGGACAATCTGCACTCCACCGCCAGCAGCCATAAGCGGATCATATTGGTCGAAATCATGGGACACAAGGCGGGGTGGCTGACTCTGGGCGGCGGGCTGGCCGGGGGCGCGGATGTGATTCTTCTGCCGGAGATTCCGTACCGCGTGGAGCAAGTGGCCAAGGAGCTTCTGCGGCGCACCCGCGCGGGGAAGTTGTTCAGCATCGTGCCCGTGGCCGAAGGCGCGCTTTCGGTGGAGGATTGCGCCCGCCAGGCGCAGCTTTCCGAGCGGAAGGAGAACGCGAAAACCAAGGAGGAGCGCGACGCAGCCAAGGCGGAGTTGGAGCTCTTTCAGTCGCAAACCGGACGCACGTTCCAATTGGCCCGCAGGCTGGAGGAGCTTACCGGATTGGAAACGCGTGTAACGATACTTGGGCATTTGCAGCGCGGCGGTTCGCCGTCGAGCGCGGATCGATTGCTCTCCAGCCGCCTGGGTGTGGCGGCTGCGCAGGCTGTCTTGAACAAGCGCTACGGTGTGATGATCGCCGCGGACGGAGAGCGGACCAAGATGGTTCCGATCGAGGACGTGGCCGGCATCCGGAAAGTGGTTCCCCTGGATCACCCGTGGATGTTGGCGGCCAAAAGTCTGGGCGTGAGTTTCGGAGAGTAAGCATGGGACTGGAAATCGAGAGGAAATTTCTGCTGAAGGACGATTCCTGGCGGCGTTCCGCCGATGCCGGGACATCGATCCGGCAGGGGTATTTTGAACGCGCGGGCGACACGACATGCCGCGTGCGTTTGATGGGCGGCCGCGGATTCCTGACGATCAAGGGTACGCGGCACGGCTATACACGCAGCGAGTTCGAGTACGAGATTCCCCCGGAAGACGCGGCGGCCATGCTGGAGGAATTTTGCGGGACACGTCTTGTGGAAAAACTCCGTTATCTTGTCTCCTTCGAGGGGGCGCTCTGGGAGGTGGATGTCTATTCCGGGGCGAATGCCGGACTTTTTACCGCCGAAATCGAGTTGGAGAGTGAAGGGGCGTTTCCGGTGCGTCCCCCGTGGCTCGGCGACGAGGTTTCCGACGACCCCGCGTATACGAACGGCGCCCTTGCCATATACCCGTACGGATGTTGGAAAAGGAACTGAAAATGCGTGTTCTTTTGGATGAAAAAACCATTGCGGCCCGGCTCGACGCCCTCGGCGCCGAGCTGACAACCCATTACACTGGCGTGCCCGTGCTTGTCGTAACGCTGATGAACGGAGGACTTTTTTTCGCCGCCGATTTGTTGCGCCGCATACCGCTGCCGTTAAAGCTGGACACGATCGCCGTTTCGAGTTACATTGGAACAAGCAGCACGGGGAAACTTCGCTGGCGGAGCCGCCCGAAACTGCCGGTGCGCGGCGCGAACGTCCTTCTTCTGGACGACGTTCTCGACACCGGGCTGACATTGCAAAACGTGTGTGCGTTTTATTTTGCCGAAGGCGCCGCCGACGTGAAAACGTGCGTTCTTCTGGATAAAGTTTCCTGCCGCCTTGCCGGGGGGCTTCCGTCGGCGGACTTTCGCGGATTTTCCATCGGCGACGATTACGTCGTCGGCTACGGGCTGGATGCCGACGAAGAGTACCGTAATTTGCCTTTTATCGGCGTTTTGCACGGATAAGCGGTTGCAATTTTCTTTCCGCGTGTTAAGTTCATACTGATGACGAAACACCCGGGAGGACGCGATGGGACACTACGTCGGGCATCTGCCCGAGAACGATCAGCTGTATGAATACCTCAGGCACGAAATTCAACCGCAGATGGGCTGGGCACCGCCGCGTCCCCGTTACCGCGTTTTTCGTCTGAACGGCTCCAATGACGTATATTTGTACGAGGAAAAATATTCGGGAATGCGCGTGGTCGGCAAGTTTTTTCTTTCAAACCGCGCCCCGAACGGCGACGCGGCCGCGCGGCGGCTCTCGCGGGAAAAATCGAATCTTGAAACCATGCGCTCCTACGGTTTCACCGGCGGGCCGCATTATATCGCGCGTCCTTTGGGGCGAAACGACGATTTGAACAAACTCCTGGGTGTCGAGCATTGCGGCGGGGAGCTCCTGAGCTCCATCATCGAGCGTTCCATACGCACGGGGGACCGGGGACTCCTCTTCGGAAAGTTGACGGCGCTGGCGTATTTTCTTGCGTCCTTTCACAACCGCACAGCCATTCCGCATCCTGTGAACTTCGACGAATCGTGCACCTATTTGGATTGCATGACGCAAGGGCTCCGCGAGGGGGGGATGATGGACTGGAACGAGAAATGCGAACTCGATTACTGGCGCGACCATTGGCGGCGGAACAGTGCAATGTGGGAGGATTGTCTGGTGTATGCGCACGGGGACGCCACGCCGGAAAACTTCCTCTTCGGGGATGGGCTCAGCGTTATCTCTTTCGATCTTGAGCGTCTCCGGCGTTCCGACCGTGTGTACGACACCGGGCGCATCGCGGGGGAACTCAAACACTTTTTTCTGCGCGCAACGGGGAACCGCTTTGCGGCGGAGCCCTTTATCGGTCATTTCTTGTGGGAATACGCCTGCCATTTCCCGGATCGCGATCGCGCGTTCCGGGCCATGGCGCGCCGCGTGCCTTTTTATATGGGCATCACACTGCTCCGGATCGCCCGCAACGCGTGGCTGGATGCGGGGCACCGCCGGAATTTAATTCACGAAGCCAAAGAATGTTTGCGGGGAGGATCATGAAATTTCGCGCACTGCTTTTCGACATCAACGGGACCGTTTCGGACATTCTCACCAACGAAGGGGAGGACAATCTCTACCGTGTCGTCGCCAATTTTCTGGAATACCAGGGGATTTTTCTCTCGCCCGATGCGCTCCGCGAACGGTATTTCGAATTGAATCGGAAACAGCGCCACGGCGAGGAGGAATTTGCGGAGTTCGATGTGGTCGCCCTTTTTCGCGAACTTATCGAGTCGGCGGAAAAAGCCATGGAAATCCCGCCGGAGCGGCGCGCCATCCTGCCGGAACTGACCGCGGAAGTTTTCCGCGCGGCTTCGCGCTACAAACTCCAGCTTTACCACGGTGTCCGCGAAGTGCTTGACGGCCTGAAGGACAAGTATGCGCTCGCGGCTGTTTCGGACGGGCAGCGTCTTTGGGCAGTGCCCGAGCTCCGCTCCGTGGGCCTTCTGGAATACTTCGACCCGATCGTTATTTCCAGTGATTACGGCTACCGCAAGCCGGACCGCCGCATGTACGAACACGCTTTGAATGCCCTCAACATCGCCCCTTCCGAAGCGTTGTTTATCGGCAACGACATCTACCGCGATGTATACGGCGCGCAGCAGGCGGGGATGAAATGCGTGTTTTTTAAGTCCAACCAGGGTGAACATTTCCGGGAAGGGGTGGAGTCCGACTACCTGATCCGTCATTTTTCCGAGCTCCCGGAAGCCATCGCTTTCCTGGAAGGCGCCTCTAAAAATTGAATGATCAGGGTAAACTCGAGGGAATCAATCGTTGAGCTTGCGTTGAGTAAGATAAGGAATCGAATTGCTATGCTGCTGCATGACGACAATCTGACTGTCCGTGGTGCCGTACCGGCCGATGCCCAATTATTGTGTCGGTGGAGGAACGATGGCGCGGTAATGGCTCATGCCGGCTTTCCCCGGGGACTGAATACGACGGTTGTTCGCGAATGGTTATGAAAGGATCATCCTGAGCACGTCCCTGGAAAACATTCAGACCCGGCAGGCATATGAAAAAATCGGCTTCCTGGAATTGCGGATCAATCATCACTCATGGACTGACCAACTGGGAAATCTCCGATCTTCGGTTGATTACGAACTGCTGCGCTCGCCATGTCGCCTGGTTGAAGATGTACCCTAAGGGGCACAGCAAACTCCTGATTGGGATACTGATCCTGTTGGACTCCGCCGTGCGAGTTCGCCGTGCCATGTACTGTAATCATGTTGTGTGCAAGTAATTCACTGTTGGCCTGCATGATCTAGGGGGGGCGACAAGATTAATGGCTTGAACGACAACCAAAAAGCTCCCATCCGGACTGAAAACCGGATCAGAGCCTACGAGAAGTTGTTCCACCCGTCGGGATAGCCTAACGGATCCTCCGTCTGCCATTTGCCCAGATCGGAGCGATAGTTGCGGAACAGGAATAGCCGAGGTCGCCGACGGCGGGTTTGTTGGCGAAGAACGCGGCGCGGTCGGTGGTTTCGCCGAAGGCGGTCATGCTGACGGGGGCGTAGCTGCCGTTTTCGGCGCGGCCTAACGTATTTCCGAGCATGTCGTTGAAGAGCAGCGTGTTGTCGGCGAGGATCGGGTTGCCGCCGGTGACGTAGAGGGTTCGTTCACGAACTTGGTTTCGTTGCGGGCGATCAGCGCCAGGCCGTCCCACAGGAACGACTCGGCCTTGTTCCCGTGCCGCGCGCCCGCGAGCTGGCCATCGATGTAATAATTGTAGGCGTGGGTCAATTTCCCGCCCTCGGTTAACAGCGCTTATCCTGCCACGCATACGTATACACCTTGTCGCCTTCTTTTACAAGGCGGGCAGCGTGATGGCCCGCAATAAAGTTAGTGTTTGCGCCTCCCAAAGAGTTTAAAAAGGAGCCTGGTTGCGCTGGGTAATATAGGGAACGGGCGGCTATTGGCTTGGGCCGCCAGCTCCCAGACTCCAAAATATTATATCGTTATTAGCCCTGTATTCATCGAAGTATTCTCTCTTGATTCACAATTAAAAAAAGGCCAATAATATGTTCGATATCATTCTCCCGTATAAGACCTTCCCAAGAGTGGCACGCTAGATTAATTTTCTCGCTTTTTTCGTAGAGATTGGCGCATTCGAGGCGGAGGGGGACTTGTTCGCGCGTGGAAATAATGGGTATATTTTGTTCGATCATTTGCGCGGCTTTAAGGTGTTCTCCGCGCCTGATGTGTACGTCAATGGGGATGCGTCGTGCGGAATCGCGGATGGGAGCGGGTGCGCTTGGGTCGTCGGCGATGGCTTCGGCGAGCTGGATGGCCTCCTCGAATTTACGTTTGTCGCGGAGTTCGCGTGCGTTTCGTAGTTGTGCGCCGTAATCGGCGGCGTCGAGTGAATATACAGTTAATATAGTTACGAGCAATGCGGCGGCGATATTTGTTCGTTTCATATTCTATGGCCTCACTTTGTATGGCGATTGCATTTTATTGATTTTTATTTTCGTTTACCGTTCTGTAATGGATGTTTTGAGCTCGTTTGTATTA
>JAVBPY010000013.1:0-13151 GCA_031549345.1 Victivallaceae bacterium | reverse complement strand
GCTTGGGTGTTCGAAATTTGCCGCCGCCAGCCGCAACGCGCGGGCCCGCGAAATCAAGTAGCGGCGCAGAAGGTCCGGTCTGTCCGTAACCACGTCGGCGGCGATTTGGGCGATCGCCCGCGCCGGGGTCAGTGTTTCATCCCACAAGCCGCGGGCAAAGACCAGCATATTGTACTCCGGCGCCAGGAGCGGACCGGCCACCTGCAACGAAAAATGCGATTCGATGTTGTTGGCGGCGTAAACCTTCATGTCGTCGAGGATAATGTCCGGCAGGAAAAAGTACATCCCCCGGAAGAGAATCTGGTCGAAATAGTATTCAAATGTGTGCGCATCCGGAATCTCCTGGTAGAACTTTTTCCACTGGCGCAGCGAATCCATATAAAATTGATTGCGCCGGCAGCGCGGATCGTCGAGGGCGTGTCCGTAACAGCGTTCACGCGGGGCGAACAAAAGGAAGGTCGAATCGTCCGGCTTGACAAGTCCCCCGGGCAGCATGGTATCGTGGTACGCGAGCATGGCGATCCGTGCGTTGTGTCCGCATTCGCGCGCGGCGGCGCCCAGAATCCGCATCGCCTTCATCGCCTGGTCGGAGTTTGTCAGACTGCGGCACATCGGGCACATGCACCAGCCGGAGCCGGGGAGATCGTCCGGCCAGCAGTGAATCGCGGCGGCCGGGCCGATTTGGGCCAAAGTGTTCTTGAAATTGTCGGCGATGATCCGCTGGGTTTCCGGATGGGTGATGCAGCAGTTGTAGTCTTTGGTTCGATAACCGCCGAAATCGTCCGGCTGGTACATCCGGAAACGTTCGGGGTGTTTGTCAAAGTCCTCGCGCGGCAATAATTTGCGGAATCCGTGCTGGCCGAGTTCCAGCCGGAGTCCGAGTTTCCCGACAACACCTTGTGCGGCGGCGAAGTTTTTGGATTCGGCGACGAATGCACCGTTGAATTTCAGTTTAGCGTGGTACGCAAGCCATTCTTCGATTGAAAAATCGCGCAATGTGGAAATACATGTTCCCCGCCACGCAAAGCGCGGGCTGTGAATCCATTCGCCGAGCGCCAGTTTGCGCGGCGCGGAGGGGCTCCATTCGCCCGCTTCCCCCGGCTCCAGGAACACCACGCCCAACGCTTCCGCCAGGGCGTATACGCCGTTCAGAAGGCCTTTCGCATTGCGTGCCGCGATGGCTGCGCCGCCGGACTCCACTTGGCATGCGTAGCCGTCGTGCCGGAGTTTTTGTGTTCCGGGGGGACGCGCGTCGCCGACGGCCAGGCGGAAACCGAATTTTTTTCGGGGGTGCAACTCCGCGGCAATCCCCATTTTCGCCAGCAACCGACACAGTTCGGCAACCGCGTAACGGGCGCATTCGGAAGAGGAATCGGCGGCAATTGTAACTTTTACACGCTGTGGCATCCGGTAATACACGTAACCCTCCGCATTTTGCATTTCTATACCATAGCGCCCGGAATGTGATTTTCAAGGTGAAGCAGCGATCTTGTTTTTCCATAATTTCGTGCTATAATAGCGGGCAACAGAGGAATGTTGCGATGAACAAAGTCAGTTTGCATAATCACACTTCGCGTTGCGGTCACGCTTTCGGAGATATGGAGGAATATTGCCGTGAGGCCGTGAAGCAGGGAGTGTCCGTGCTTGGGTTTTCCGATCACGGGCCTTTCCCGGATGGGCGTTATCCTTTGTCGCGGATGTCTTTTGACGAGTTGGGCGACTACAGGGCGGACATCGAGCGCATGCGTTTGAAGTTTCCGGAGCTGACCATCCTCGCCGGGCTGGAGGTCGATTATCTTCCGATGCTTGGAAAGAGCTATTATGAGGATATTTACGGCGGGTACAACCTCGATTACATGATTGTCGGCACTCATGCCGTCGAACCGTCGCGCCCGGAAAACGAAGTGTACGGCGGCGCGGTATTCACTCCGGCGATTACGCGGTTGTATATGGAAACGATGATCGCCGCCATGGAAACGGGCTTGTTCGCTTATGTGGCGCACCCGGATTTATTCGGGGTGGCTACCCGGGAGTGGACGGAGGAGCACCGGCACATTTGCCTGGAATTAATCCGTGCGGCCAAAGCCCTTGGTGTTCCTCTGGAAATCAATTCGTACGGTTTACGGAAGCCGTGGATCGATACGCCGGAAGGCGTAAAAAGGCCGGGTTATCCCTGGCGCCTGTTCTGGGACCTGGTTGGCGCCGAGGGCGCCGGAATGGTCGTCGGCCCCGATGCGCATTTGCCGCAGGACGTTTGGAGCAACACGCCCGACGCCATCGCCTTCGGCGCCGAATCCGGGTTGGAGCCGCGCAATGCGGAACTTGCCGCCCGGATCATCGGGATGTAGCGGATTGGAGAACGTCCCTCAATTGTATCCCCCGTGCTCCTCGACAATATCCGCGATCATGCGGACGATTTCAAGGTCGCCGTTCGGGGGGACCTGATCGGCGGAGGCGATGATGAATTTTCCGCTCTCCTTATGGAGCCGGATTAATTCCAATACATGCTTTTTCACCGTGGGAAGATCGAAGGGCGGGGCGAACATCGCCCCGGGAACGCCGCCGAGAAGGATCATTTTTTCGCCGCACATGCTCCGCAGATCCGCCAGCGCGACATCGCCGACAGGAAACGGCGTAACCGAATCGACCGCATCGACGTTGGTTACGGCGATTTTGTCCAGCGCGCCGCGAAGCGCGCCGTCGATGTGGATCATGAGCTTTTTGCCGTACCCGTGTTGGATGTCGATGTTCTCCGTCAGGTAGTCTTGCATGTATTCGTCAAAATATCCGCCCATGGTGTCGCCGGATAAATTCTCGCAGATCATGATGTATTTGCATGGATCGTTCGCGGTCAGTTTCCAGATTTCCCGCTGGCTTTCGGCGATCGCCTGCAAGGTTTTCTCCACCTCGGCGCGGTCGTCGATGAGCATATAGCAAAGATCCATGACGCCCGCCCAGGTTTTGTTCAGCTCCGTAATCGGGGTTCCCGGCACGGCCAGCACCGGAATGCCGAAATCGCCGTAGTCGGCCTCGACTTTCTTTGCGGCGGAAGGTGTTGCGTCGTAAGAACGGTTTTCCATGATGTACCGCACGATTTTCAGGTCGGAAATTTCCTGAACCGCGTGCTTGACAATCCCCCATGAAAAGGAGGTGCGGCTGTAGACGCTCTCTTCGCGCAGCGTTCCGAGGGGGGTATGGAACAATCTGTGTTGTTCATCTCCATTTCGCAGGAGTTCCACACTGACTTTTTCGCCCTCGTGTACGGTATACGCCCTGGCGCCGGGTATGTATTCTCCGATATTCAATTCCCGGTGCATGCGGTCGCGCCCGGCTTCCCCGTGCCACTCCAACGGCAGGTCGCCGATTTCCTGATGGCTTGCGTGATAATAGGTAAGGTCGCCGGCCCATAGCATTTTATCGGGGATTTTTCCGGAAAAGATGGCCTCGAAACGTTCTTTCAGTGTCATGCGGAAATCCTTTGTTTTCTTCGATAAAGCTCCGCCGGATGATCGGCGACCGGATCGGTTTCATGCCAACATTATACCATGGAATCTGCGAAATGGCAATAGGTAGAACAACGGAAGGATGGGAATTTTCAGCCCGGATATGCCATCTCCAGAATCAACGGCAGGTGGTCGCTGGCGCTTGCTTTGCCATTTCGTCTGAAGACAAAATCCTCAAAACTGCCGGTGCTTAGATGGGAGGATGCTTCCAAATGCGGCGAAACCGCGCAAAAGTCGATATGATATGACTGTTTTTCTTTTTTATGACGGTACCAGGTGGGGCCGGTGGTTTTTATCCAGGTCAAACCGTACTTGCTGAATGCTTCGGCGATATCCTTTTCGTCGGCGCTCCCATTGGATACGGGGATGTTGAAATCGCCCATCAGTACGACATTGGGCCGGCGCAGGAAATCCGCGGAGCGCTCCAGCAGCCCCCGCCAGGTCCTGCCGTATTTCTGCTCTTTCGGATAATTCCATAATCCGAGGAAATTGACCGTTTCAGCGTTGCATGTTATTTCGTAGCCGAGCGCGAAAGCAAACTCGTCCGGGGGGACAAGATGGACCAATCGGGCCGTTAATCCCTGTGCATTCGGATTCAGGTAAAGTCCCACGCCGCGCTTGTCTTGCGTGGCGTTGGGGTATGCTTTGACGATGCCGTGAAAATCATGCAAGCCGTCATCGGGCGATTCCATCAAAAACACAACATCCACTTCGCCGCACTTGGCGTTCAGGAGGTCCATCTTCCACTTTAGTTTGCCGCTGTTCCAGTTGCAATTGCAATTCCACGCCGCAATTTTCATGGAAAATATCCCTGTTTTGTGCTTTCGATTATTTTGAATGTATTGAATTATAATTAAAGTAATATGCTTTTTTGTTATTTGCAAGTTCGTCGTTTGATGCGGAGTATATTTTGTTGGAGGAAACAACATTTCACCCCATCCCGTCCGACGCTGTGCGGCGGCGGGATGGGGCGAAAGGATTTTTTATTGTTATTTTTTCATCAGCTCGGCGGCGTTGCGGACCATCAGCAGGAACTCCACGCGCGCTCCGTTCGGGTCCTCTCCAAGGAAGCTCTTTGCGCGTTTGGCCAGGCTCTCAAAATCCGCCTTGCCCTTGTATTCGGAATCACGCAGTAGCAGCGCAAACTCCGCCACCGACGACGCCCAGCCAAGGTTGTCCCCCGGCTTGGGAAGACCACGCACCGTAAACTCCTGCAACACGCTCGGAGCTTTCTCCTCCGGCTGCTGGTAGCGGAGCTTGAAGGTCAGCAGCTCATCGCTTGGCTTCCCTTTGCGCGCCTGGTATTTCAAGTCATCCGGTTTCGGCGTGTTCTTGTATTTTACTTCGTCCGGCGCGTCGGCCATCACCAGCTCGTAAAGGGCCGTTACCTGGTGTCCAACGCCCACTTCGCCGGCATCCTTCGTGTCGTCGTTGAAATCACGGTCCGCGAGTTTTCGGAGCTCATACCCCAGCAAGCGGTACGAATGAACCTTCTCCGGGTTGAATTCCAGCTGGAATTTGACGTCCTTCGCAATCGTGAACATTTTCCCCGTCATCTCGTTGGTCATCGCGTTGCGCGCCTCGCGAGAATTGTCGAGGTAGGAGTAGTTGCCGTTTCCCTTGTTGGCCAGCATTTTGAGCTTGTTGTCCTTGTAATTGCCCATGCCGACGCCGAAGGCCGAGAGATAGATCGCGCTTCCGCGTTCCTTCTCCACCATTTCCACCAAGTCCGATTCGCTCGACACGCCGACGTTGAAGTCGCCATCGGTAATCAACACCACCCGGTTGTTGCCGCCCTTGATGAAGTATTGGTGCGCAAGCTTGTACGCATCGATGATCCCCGCGCCGCCGGGGGTGCCCCCTCCCGCTCGGAGCATTGAAAGCATCTTTTTGATCTCTTCCTTGTCGCTGCCGCTTTTGCCCTCAGCCAGGCGGCGGACGCTCCCGCCGTAGGTTACGATGCTCACTTTGTCCTGGCTCCGGAGTTGATCGGCCAGCGCCGTCATCGCTTCGATCACCAGCGGCATCACGTGATGCATCGAGCCCGAATCGTCGATCAGGAAGACGAAGTTCGATGGGGGAAGTTTCTCTTTTTCGACCTTTTTCGCCTGGACGCCGATCAGGAGGAGCTTGTGTTGCGGAGCCCACGGCGCATCGCCCATTTCAAAGGTGACGTTGAACATCTTGTCCTTTTCCGGCGCGGGATAGTTGTAGTTGAAGTAATTTAGGCACTCTTCGATCCGCACCGAATCGCGCGGCGGAAGACGTTTTTCCTCCATAATCATCCGCCGCAAATTGGTGTAGGAGGCGCTGTCCACGTCCGCGCCGAATGTTGAGAGCGGACTCGCCGACACCGCGAGGAAGGGGTTTTCGGTAAAGTTCTTGTACTCTTCGGTGTTGAATTCCTTCTTGGGATGCGGGGATACAGTCCAGTCCCACTCTGCATTGGTCACATTGCCGTCGTGAAGTACGACGCTCCCGTAGTCGCGGCGATTCAAAGCGCGCAGTTGCGATTTCGACTGTGGAGCGGCTGGGTGTACCTGGGTCAACCGCCCCCGCCCAAGGTTCTCTACGGGGATACCGGCGGCGGACCGTTCGCTCTTAGAACGACTTTCACTATCAACGGCAGGACTAAGCATTTTCTCTTCTTCGAACTCTTCCGGCCTATGTTCGATGGGCTCGCGCGACAGTTTGCTCTTTGAAGGGATCAACAAAGGCAACAGCAAGCCGGAAGCGATGGCGACGATACCGAAAAGTACCGCGATTTTCCAGAGATGCCGGGTGGTGGAGGATTGTTCCGGCAATGCAGCGGCGCGGCGGAAGAATTCGGCCTTGAATTCTTCGGCGGGGGGAAAGTCGGATGCGGCGCCACGGTCGCGGCCGCGGAGTGTTTCGAGCTCCCGATCGATGGGTTCTTTTTCCATGATTATATTCTTTCCAATTTTTGTTTCAGCAGTTGCTTGGCTTTGTGGACGCGCTGGTGGAGCGTGTTCACGGAGCACTCGAGAATAGCGGCGGCTTTGGGGCCGTCAAATCCGGATAGGAAGCCGATGGAGATGGCTTCGCGGTAGAGTTCCGGGAGGCTTGCGATGGCGAGCTCGAGTTCGTCGAGCCGGGAATCGGGTCGCTCCGCCTCCGGAAGGGCCTGCTGGGCGTAGTCGTTGAGTTTGATGCGTTCGCGTTGTTTTTTCCGGAGCATATCGTAACTGGAGTTTACGGTGATCCGGTAGAGCCAGCTCGAGAGCCTTGCCCGATTTTTGAACGATTCGAATTTTTTCCAGGCGCTCAGAAGCGATTGCTGGATCGCCTCGTCGGCGTCGAAGGAATTGTTGAGGATCCGGTATGCCGCCGCCCGCAGCATACCGAGGTCTTGGTCGATCAACTGATCGAAGAACTGTTGTTTGGTATCCATTGTTTTGTTTCCTGACTGGTGAATCCGGATTTCTGGTATATTGGACGAACCGGAAACCCCATAACTTAGCGGCAATCGCGAAAAAATACAAAGGTATAGCGATTTTTGTTTGCAAACGACCTTCACATACGTTATTTTATTTCCGCAAGGAGGGAGATGCCATGGAACAAAATCAGATATCCGAAAACCGCCGCACGATTTATTACATCGGGCTGACTTTGTGCGTCCTCGGTCCTGTGATGTGTTTTGGCGCACTCGCGTATGCTTTTATGGGCGTGACTACCGCGCGCAATCAGTTTGGATCAGGCCCCAATCCGGCCTATATTTTCCCCCCGTTTCTGCTCGGCATGGGCATGGCCGCCGTCGGAAACGTCCTGCGGCGCATCGGCGCCAGGGGCCTGGCGGGCAGCGGGCTGAAGCTCGATCCCGGCGAGGCCCGCGAAGACCTCAAGCCTTGGAGTAAAATGGCAGGCGGCATACTTAATGACGCGGGCATCAACCTCAATTCGGGACGGGAAAAGCAGGATTTTGACGAAAAACTCCGCAAACTGTATCAGCTTCACCGCGACGGCATCCTGAGCGATCGGGAATACGCCGACCAGAAAGCCGCCGTGCTCGAAGCCATGAAAAAGTAACCGTTTCATTCGCCGCGCAAAGCTTCAGCGGCTTTTTCTTCGCGTTGCTCAACCACACTTCGCAGGTATACCTTATGCAAGCGTTTGTCTTCATTTCTGAAGTGCTCAAGGTCCGGTCGGCAGGGAAGCGGTCGGGGGGCATAGCGGTTTTCCTTTCATTTACGCCCATGGCCTGCATACGTGGGCAGAAAAGAATTCCTAATCGCTCATCATTCGAATTTGCAAGTTATTTTGCAGACTATTCCATAAAATTCCCGAAAAGGTGGATTATTCCAATAAGCAACTTCACTCCCAAAAGGATGAATAAAAAAATGGTATTTTGAACAGATAAAAAATTATCCGGAATACCGTTGGTTTTGCATAGTACTCAGCCGCAATCGGGCAGCTTTCCATTGCCGGTGGGGACGGAGGATTTTTCCGTTCTCTTGCATATACTTCATGTACGTTAGACTGGCTTGCGGCAGCGAGTGCTTCAGCGCCGTTGAAACGTCTTCCCGGAACGGTGCCTCGTCCCATGAAAGCTTATCCGCGATGAACAAAGCCATATCGTATTCATTGAAATTTCCCCGCAAAGTTGTATGGCAACGGATCGCATTCAATATAACGCGATTCGGAATATGAAACAATTCTTCCGCCAGGAGTGCGGAAATGCGCTGGTGGAGAAGCAGGGGATACTCCAATTCCGTCGGATCGAGCCGCCAGTTTAAACGCCGGGCGATTTGCAGCATTCCGGCAGGGGTTATGAGTGTTCCGATGTCGTGAAGCCATGCCGCGGTATTCAAGGTTTTCCCGTCGAGATTTCCGGCCGCGGCAATCGGTTTTACCTGCGCCGCCACCTGTGCGGAATGCAGGAAACACTCCCGTTCTCCGTTCGCGGCAAAAAGGAGTTCCACATCCTTTTCAATGTTTCCGGAAAAGGATGGTAAAACAAGATACTCATGAAGATGAATCACGAAAACTTACTTCAGGGCGTTTTTCAACGCGCAGACCGCCTGCGCCACCGCCGCCCGGGTCGGGGTCGAGTCCGCCAGCGGATTGAGCATCATGAAGTCATGGAACGTGCCGTTGTAGCGGACGGCCGCTACCTTAACCCCGGCTTCTTCGAGCTTGTGTGCGTAGGCCTCGCCCTCGAAACACAGCACGTCGTTCTGGTCGGTGATGATGAACGCCTCCGGCAGGCCCTTCAATTGCTCCGCCGTGGCCCGCAGCGGGCACGCGGTGATGTCCTTGCGTTGGGATTTATCCGGCAGGTATTGGTCCCAGAACCACTCCATGGCTTTTTTCGTCAGCCACGGACCATCGGCATAAGCCTGATAGCTCGGATTGTCGAAGTCGGCGTCTGTTACAGGATAGATTAACAGCTGAAATTTTATTTTAACGGTTCCACGTTGCTTGGCAAGCAGCGTCATCACGGCGGCCATATTGCCGCCGACGCTGTCCCCCGCCACGGCCAGGCGCGAAATATCGATATTGAACCGGTCCGCGTTTTTGACCACGTACTCCATGGCCGCGTACCCTTGTTCGATCGGCACCGGAAACCGCGCTTCGGGCGAAGGCGTGTAGTTGACGAACACAATCGCCGCCTTGGCGCCCACCGCCAGCTCGCGTACCAGACGATCGTGGGTATCTTTATCACCCATGACCCAGCCGCCGCCATGAAAATAAAACACCACCGGAAGTGTGGCGTTGTTCCCCGCCGGGCGGATCATGCGGATATCGACCTCGCCGGTCGGTCCGACGGACAACTTGATGTCCTCCAGATCGACGGGCAGTTTTTCCACGTTCATAGCCTGGGTGTCCGAGAGCACCTTGCGGGCCTGCTGCGGAGTCAGCGTATAGAGCGGCGGCGGGTTAAGTTTGGCAAGCCCGTCGAGAAATTGTCTGGTTTCCACGCTAAGCCACGGATTTTTTGACGAACGCATCTGCATAATCATCCCCCTCATAATTAGACTGATTAACAATATTACCGCTTTGCGATTTTGTCAAGAAATTTATTTGCAAACATATAAGAACTCTTCTCCGGCAATGTCGAAAACGACATGACGTCGTACAACAGCTGCCCCAAGCACCCCATCAACGGCCTTTGAGAGATTCTCCTTATCTGCGTCGTCCTTGTCGCATGGAACGATGCATTGGCCGGTCATATTTTTGCGTCTTGATTTGTAATTTGCCTGAGCAAGGTTTATATTTCACAAAGAATTATATCTGAATAGCTGCAGAACGGTGCGGCGGATCGCGGTTGCGAAACGATTTAAAATTGGCGGATATGACTGGATTCAATAACGACTTGTTGCCGGTATTGACGTCGTCAAACACGGGCGTGTGGATATGCGCCCCTTCGAACGGCGTTGTTGCCTTCCCCAATGACTATTTCGGTCTGCTCGGCCTTACGCCCCCAGTGTCGCCGCCGGTGTCGTTGGACACGATGTTGGCGCAATTTCACCGGGACGACATAGTACTTATTGAGGCTGCTCTTGCGTCGGCGTCGGCGGGGGAGACCTCCACGATAAAATATCGCTGTATCCACAACGGATCCGACATCGCGACGTTGGAAGGTTCTTTTATGCCGTGCGCCGGCGGCGTGGCGGTTCTTACGGTGAACAAAGAGCGTTTTAGCAAGCTGCTGGGCTGGGAAAAACGCTACACTACCCTGGTCGACAGCCTGTTTCCCAATTTCATCTTTGTGTTCGATGTAAATTTCTTTTTTGTGGACGTCATCACCCCCACCGGGTTGCGATTGTTTCATAAGAACGAGGAGTTAATCGGCACGAGCGGACGCGACCTGTACACGCCCGAAGTCAGCGAACTGTTTATCGCCAACATCCGCGAGTGCCTGAGGACCAACCATTGGCGCGAGATCGAGTATCATCTGGATCTGTACGACATCCGCTATTACTATCAGGCGCGCATCGTGCCGGTGGACGGCGATAAGGCATTCTGCCTTATTCAGGATATTGGCGACCGCGTGCGGCGGCTTGAGGAGATATTGACCCAGCGCAAACGCGCCGAAGAGTCGGATCGGATGAAAAGCGTCTTTCTGGCCGGCATAAGCCACGAGATCCGTACGCCCTTGAACGCCATCGTGGGGCTGTCGGAGCTGCTCATGGAGGAGGAGGATCCCGAGGCGCGGGAGGCCTATGCGGAGAGCATCCGCAGCAGTAACAATCAGCTTCTGCAGATCGTCACCGACATTCTCGACCTGTCGCGCCTGGAGGCGGATATGGATGAATTTGTGTTTGAGGAGACAGACGTCAAGCCGCTTATAACGGAGCTGGTGAAGAGTTATATCCCGGGGATGAAACCGGGCGTGCAACTCCTGAGTGAGCTACCGGAAGGCGAGCTCAAGGTTCCCACCGACGCCAAACGCCTGAGGCGGGTGTTGGTCAATTTTCTCTCCAACGCGGTGAAGTATACTGAAAAAGGCAGTATAATGCTCAAGGTGGAAAAAGGCGATGATTTTCTTGTTTTCTTGGTATCCGACACCGGTTGCGGGATCCCGGGCGACAAGCTGAACGCTATATTCAAGCGCTTTGAGAAACTCAACCAATTTACCCGCGGCACGGGACTTGGCCTGGCGATCTGCAAAACCATTGTGGAGCGGCTCGGAGGAGAGATCGGCGTGGAGTCGAAGTTGGGCGAGGGCAGCGTATTTTCATTTACAATCCCCTACCGGCACATCGCGCCCGGCAGGGAGACCATAGGCAGTGTGCGGGAGCTGGCCGGCAATCTGCGCAAGCGTATTTTGGTGGTCGAGCCGGCTGACCAGGAAATGCAGTTCATTTATGAATCTTTGAAAGATAAATACAATGTGGTGGGAATCACCGAGGAAGAGAAGATCGTAAGCTCTTTCATCCTGGAGCATCCCAATATTGTACTGATAAGCATGGAGATGATCGGCAAGCAGGACGTCGTCCGGAAGATCCACAATATCTCCTCCACCATACCCATCATCGCGATGGCTACCAGCGATTTTTACCACGATATGCGCTGGGCCATTGAAAATGGCTGCACCGACGTCATCTCCAAGCCATTTTCCGCCCGCAAGCTGGAAGAGGTAATCGCGGCGTTTATAGTTTAATACGCCCTCCATCATGCGGTATTTATGACTTTTCATTCAGGAAAGCGTATAGGCCGCGCCGTTCACGCCACCCCGAACGCAGGGGCGCGCGATATTCCTGCATCGTACTTCTTATTTCGGTTCTCTTTTTGACGCATACTCTAACTCAATATCAATAGTTTCTAATGGCTTTTTTCCAACTTTTCGTGCTTCAAATTCCTTTTTTATCGGGAACTAATTGTGATTTTAAATTCTCTCGATATTGAATTGAGGATAATTCGAGGAAACTTTGTGAAAATGCTGACTTGCTTGTTTGTTGCCAAATTTTGCTCCGTGGCTTGAAGCCACGGTATTTGCAGGGTAATTTATATAGGAATAATATTAAGGATTTTGTATGATTACAGATATTACCGTATTACGAAACCGCTATCTGCATGAGCTGGTGCAAATTTGGGAAGACTCGGTCAGAGCAACTCATCTGTTTTTGAACGATGATTATATAAAAGCCCTGAAACCGGTGGTTATCCGTGGTATTGGGGAAATACCGAAGTTGTACTGTGCAATGGACTCGCGAAACGAGATTGGCGGCTTTATGGGCATCGATGACGACAAGTTGGAAATGCTTTTTATACGCAGTTCCCGACGCGGTCAAGGTCTTGGGAAAGAACTATTGCTGCATGGAATTCAGATGCTGAACGTCAAATATGTCGATGTGAACGAACAAAATCCAAAGGCTCGCGGTTTTTACGAACATTTCGGCTTTTCCGTTTATGAACGCTCCGAATGCGATCCCATGGGAAATCCTTTCCCGATTTTGCATTTGAAGCTTGCAGAAAAACAATAGTTGCCATGCAAAAATCCTCCGCCGGGGTACCGGATGGGGGGCCGAAATGGACTATTCCTTCTTGTTTGTTTCAGATGCTCTGCGGAAACGCGGTGAAGTTCCCCTTTGGAGGCGTCGTTCTCCATCGCCTGTTTGATTGCTTCGTTGACGGTCTCCCCGAAGCGCCCGACGGATCGTGCTTGCCTCCGTTCTCCTCAAAATTCTGACGGAGAGCTTGGTATGCGTGCGCACAGTCAAATGCTCGAGGGCCTTTTCCGCCGCGATCAGGAAATCGGCGCAAGGATACCAGCTTCGATTTTTTAGGATTGGGTGTTGAGCAGCCCATGTCTTCGCCAGGGGCTCCGCATGACAACGCCGTTGTGGAGTCTTTCTTCGCTTGCATGAAGCGTGAATCGTTGAAATATTATGAATCGGCAGAGGCACTGGAAACGGATGTCGCGGAGTTCGTTCAATATTACAACGAGCTGCGCCCCCATCAACGCTTGGGATTTAGAACGCCGGATGAGGTTGAAACGCAGTTTTCAGCTTGCTAAAATGGAGTAAAAAAACGGCATTTATGTGCCTAGCCCCTTGGCTGGACAACTTTTTCTTACAGGATCGGTGTAAAGACCTTTGAGTTACCATACCCCTTGACTTGCGGATTGCAAGTCCCGAAATAGACTTCATCCGGCGTTTGATAATGCAACGCCGAGTGGATCCG
>JAVBPY010000008.1:0-118590 GCA_031549345.1 Victivallaceae bacterium | reverse complement strand
GCGCAACTTCGGCACCTATGGCGTCGAGTTTCCAGTCAACCGTCGACATGCCGATAAAATTTCCGTTCTTATCGAATATGCCCGCACCAGCCGTCGTCATCAGAGACTTTGTGCCTTCGGCGTCATAATATGGCGGAGACCATGCGACGTCTCCGGGTTTTTTGACCTGGGCTTTGATGGTAACGTACCATATCTGATTGTGGTAGTTGTATTCGTCGCTCAAAAAACCTTCGTCCAAAATGACTTCTTTGCCGTTATTGAACGCGTAAAAACAGGCGCGCTTGCTCCCTGGCAAAAGTTTATAAGGCTCAAACCAGAAACCGCCTCCGACGGCAACGGCCCCGGTTTCAAAATGAGCCTTCAGGGATTTTTCACCAAGCTCCTTTACCCGCACGGGAGAGTCATAGTATGTGTTGCCGCACAAGGCTATGCTCTTTGCGTTTTCGCGCAGCTCGCGGATCTTCTTATTGATGCCTTCAGCTTCGTAATCGATGAGCAGCCGGCATTCGTTCATCTGCATTTCCTTGTATTTGTCGTAGACTTTTGACGAAAAAAACAAGACGGCAATGCCCATGAGCACAAACATCGCAACGATCAGAAGCAATATTTTAGATCTGATATTTTTCATTTATGCGGTTTCTACAGAATTGAGAACGCGCATGCCGCTCTTTTGAGGCCGACAAAATTTCATCATTTTCAAAAGTACCAGTGGATAAGAAATATAAACGGCAAATTTCCTGAACCTAAAAAGTTGTTGTCGCATAATACCCTATTGGTTGCCTCTAAAAAGCCATTTTTTAGAGAGTCCGTGTTAAACGTACTCCCGATTTTTGAAATTACAAATTTTCTGTTGCTATTTTCCCTCCCCCAGGCACGACTGTTTTTGTCAAATCAGCGTGTCAACTCCGTTTCCAGTCGATTTCACTCCGAAGCAACCATCAACGTACAGAATCGCTCCAATTTGAGATTGTCCTCCCGCTCCCGCGAACGGTACGCACTGTCCGCATAAACAGTCTTACTGGTGTTGTTTTCGTCCAAAATCCCCTCAAAAACATTGCTGTCGCGCACCGAAGCATCCGTTACCTCATAATCACGCACAAATTTATCTTTGAAGTCCACCTGAATATGATTTTTATAGTGCTCAGATGAGGAGCGCAAAGGGTCCGCCGCTATTCCGCATTAGCGCTCGCGCGGTGGAGGGTTTTCCGCATAGAGGGTCGGATCGAAAACGCCCGCTTCGGCAAAGCCGGCGCGACGGAGGGCGCAGCTGTCGCAGACACCGCAGGCACGGCCCGCAGCATCCGGGTTGTAGCAGCTTGTCGTCAACGCATAATCCACGCCGAGCGCGACGCCGCGGCGGATGATTTCCGCCTTGCTCCAGTTCTGGAGCGGCGCATGGATGCCAAATTCCCACGCTTCGTCGGCGGCGCGCGTCCCGAGCTTCGCCACCTGCCGGAAGGCCTCCATAAAGCGCGGACGGCAGTCAGGGTATCCGGAATAGTCCACGGAGTTCACCCCGATAAAGAGATCCCGCGCGCCCAAAGCCTCCGCATAAGCGAGGGCCAGCGAAAGAAAAACAAGGTTCCGTGCCGGAACATAGGTTACAGGAATACCGTCGTCGGATGCGGCCGCCGGAACCTCGACAGACGCATCCGTCAGGGCCGAACCGCCCCACAACGCGAGGTTGAGCGGCATCACAATATGCCGCATCACCCCCAGCGAGGCGGCCACTTTCCGCGCGGCCGCAAGCTCGCCGGCATGGCGCTGCCCGTAATCGAAGCTCAGCGCCGCAACGGCAAATCCCTCGGCTTTCGCCATGGCCAGCACTGTCGCCGAATCGAGGCCGCCGCTCAACAAAACCACTGCGCTGCGCGTCATTTCATACACCTTCCCGCTCCGGCCCCCAAATTACTTTGTGCATTTGTATTTGCATCCGCGCCGGAAGACGGTCGCGCACCACCCATTCGGCCAAATCGATGAACGGGACACCGCCCCACACCGGGCTGATCAGAAGATTCGGCGTACGCCGCGTTAAATCATATTCCGCAATTTCCCGGCGCATAAAGGCATAATCATCCGCGTCGGCCACAACAAATTTGATTTCATCCCCCTCGTCCAAAAATGTATAATTTTCCGGAAGGTGGTGTTCCGCCATGCCGCTTGCGGGGAGCTTGCGGTCCATGATTTTATGCACGCCGCGCGGAACATCGCGCAACGAAACGGAGCCGTTGGTTTCCAGAAGAACCGTCAGCCCGCGATCGAGCAACGCCCGGAGAAGTTCCGGTGTTTCTTTCTGCAACAATGGCTCGCCGCCCGTAACCTCGACAAGTAAGACCCGTTCCGCCAGCGCCCAATCCGCGAGTTCCGCGACCGGGCGCAGAACGCCCGCGCCGCTATTCTGCGCCCGAAGCGTGTCGCACCAGGAACATTGCAGATTGCACCCGGAAAGGCGGATAAACGAACAGGGCAAGCCGGCAAACGTCGACTCCCCCTGCAGACTTGTGAAACATTCCGCAACGCGCAACATCATTCCCCGAAGTAGGAACAGCTCGAGGAATCCGATTCCCGGATCGTAACCCGGAACACGCGCACACGTCCGTCGCCGACAACCAGGGAAATTTTGTCGAAAATCACCCGCGCGAGGTTTTCGCTGGTCGGGTTCAGTTCGGCAAAATCCTTCAGGTCGTTCAAATAGGCGTGATCATACAAAAGAAGAATATCGTCCAACGCGGCTTTGAGTTTTTTATAATCGAAGGCCATGCCCAACGCGTCCAGCTCGTCCGCGCGCAACGCGACACAGACGGCGTAGTTGTGCCCGTGAAGCAGGGCGCAACTGCCGTCGTAATCGCGCAAACGGTGCGCGGCGGAAAACATCCGTTCGATTTCAATCTCGTACATGCTTACGCTTCTTTCAACGCGTCGAGCAATTTGGCCTTGCTCTGAATGCCGACGAACTCGCGAACCTTCTCGCCGTTTTTCAGGATGAAAAGCGCCGGAATGTTCTGCACGCCGAACTTCGCGGCGAGGTCCGGGCTCGTTTCGATGTTGATTTTCCCGATGCGGACCTTGTCGCCGAACTCGGCGGC
The DNA here is from genome assembly GCA_031549345.1 of Victivallaceae bacterium. Classification (GTDB taxonomy): domain Bacteria; phylum Verrucomicrobiota; class Lentisphaeria; order Victivallales; family Victivallaceae; genus CASFRF01. Next base: position 115,504 of record JAVBPY010000008.1, on the reverse strand, counting down.
AAGCTGTTCGAGGATCGGCCCGAGCATCCGGCAGGGGCCGCACCAATCGGCGTAAAAGTCAAGGAGGACAAGGCCCTCCTTGACGGATTCCGCCGCGAAGGCCGCATCGTCCCAGTGCTGCACTCCACTCATTTGCCGGTCCTTACTTCTTCGTCGCGTCGCACTTGCAATCCGCGGAGCACTTCGCTGCGGGGGTGCATTTGCAGGCGGCTTTGTCGCACTTGCAGGTCATCTTGGCCTTGTCGCACTTTTCGGACTTGTCACAAGCGCCCTTGGAGCAGCAGCCGGCCAGAACAAACACAAGCCCCATGGCCAACAGTCCGGAACAGATCATTTTTTTCATGGCAACTTCTCCTTATCGTTGTTTTGCCGTAATACGGGGCACATCCCCTTGTTGGATTAGTTTAACCCTTTTTTACAAAATTGCAAGAGCCGATCGGGAAAGTTTTTTCGGAACGATTCTGAAAATCGTCTTTCCATGGAATTGTATTTCATGCAAAGCCGAAGTATAGTAAGGGAAGTATCGGAAAATATGAGGGGCATGGATTATGGCGAAAGACAAACGTACTGTGGCGGCGGTCGCGGTCCTCCTCCTTTCGGCGATTCTCTTCTCCCTTGGCCTTTTCCGCAAGGATTGGAACGGCGGCGCGCCGATCGAACGCGTCATCACCGTCATCCCCAAAGGAACGGCGAGCCCCTGGTGGGAAGTCGTCCACCGCGGCGCAAAGGCGGCCGGCGAAGAGATCGGCTGTAAAATCATCTGGACCGGCCCCGAGCAGGAGAGCAACCGCGAACAACAAATCCGAATGGTGGAAGATGCCGTCAGCCGACGTTCCGCGGCCATCGTCCTCGGCCCCAACGACGGCAAGGCGCTGATCCGTCCGGTGCGGAAAATTAAAGAGGCGAACATCCCCTGCGTCCTGATCGACTCGGCGCTGGAAGAGGAAGTCGCCGACGCAATGGTTACCACCGACAACTATGCCGGAGGAGTCGCCGCGGCGCGTCTCCTTGGAGCGGCCCTGGGAGGAAAGGGGACGGTGCTCCTGGTTAAATTCATCCAGAACTCCCTTTCCACGGACCAGCGCGCGGAAGGATTCCGCGCCACGCTGAAAACAGAATTCCCGGAAATCACCATTGTGGATGAACAATTCACTACCGGCGGCGCGGAAGACGCCATGCGACGCACGGAAGACATGCTCACCAGCCTGGGCGGAAAAGTGGACGGCCTCTTCGCCGTAAACCAACCGACGGCCATCGGCGCGTACAAAGCGCTTCTCGGCCGGGGACTTGCAGGAAAGGTGCGGTACGTCGGGTTTGACTCGGACCCGGTTCTCCTCCCCGGCGTGGCCTCGGGCGAAATCTATGCGCTGTTGGTACAAAATCCGTACGAAATCGGCTATCGCGGCGTAAAGGCGGCCCACCGGCTGCTTCTCGGCGAAAAAGTGCCGCCGCACGAAACGGTCCCTACGCTTACGGTCAACGCCGCCAATCTGGAACAAATGAAAAAGGACTTCCCGGCCGCGCTGGGATTGTAAACATGAATCAGGGCGGACTTCTACTGGAAATGTGCGGGATCGGCAAGAACTTCGGACCGGTTGCGGCGCTGCGCGGCGTCAATTTGCGCATCCGCTCCGGCACGGTGCATGCGCTGTGCGGCGAAAACGGCGCGGGAAAATCGACGCTGATGAAAATTCTCGCCGGGGTGTACGCTCCGGATGAAGGCTTTATCGAAATGGACGGCCTCCGGCGGGTGTTCGCCGAACCGCGCGCCGCCCTGAAAGCGGGCATCTCCATGCTCTACCAGGAGCTGGATCTCGCGCCGGATCTCACGGTTACGGAAAATTTGTTCCTGGGCGAAGAACTCCTTTACGGCCCCTTCCTCCGCCGCGCGGCCATGCGCGAAGCGGCGGAGAAGCTGATCGCGGAACACGGCTTCATGCTCGATCCGGACACGCTGGTGTGCGATCTGTCCGTCGGCGAATGCCAAATCGTCGAACTCCTCCGGGCAATCCGCAAAAAAGCGCGGCTTGTGGTGATGGATGAACCGACCTCGGCCCTCTCCGACGCCGAATCGAAGCGCCTTTTCGCACTGATCGGCCGCCTCCGCGCCTCGGGCGTCGCCATCGTCTACATTTCGCACCGCATGGAGGAAATTATGGAACTGGCGGATGAAATATCCATTCTCCGCGACGGCGCACTGGTGTATTCAGGAAACACCAACACACTGACATTGTCCGACATCGTCCGCCACATGGCGGGGCGCGACATCGCCGACTTCTACCCTCCCCATGCGTTCACCCCCGGCCCGGTGATTCTGCGCGCCGAAAAACTCGGCACCGCCGAAGGCATCCGCGACATCACATTCGAGCTCCGGCGCGGCACCATCACCGGCCTTGCCGGGCTGGTCGGCGCGGGGCGCACGGAAATCGCCCGCGCCCTCTTCGGCCTGGCGCGGCCGACGGCGGGGCGGATTCTCCTGGAAGGACGCGAAGTCCGCTTCCGCTCCCCCGGCGACGCCATAGACCGGGGCCTCGCGCTCCTGACCGAAGACCGCCGCCGGAGCGGGCTTTGCGCCAATTTGCTCTCCTCCTGGAACATGGAGCTGCCCGCCTACACACGGCTTGGCATGGCGCTCCGAATTTCCACACGGCGCGAACGGGAGCTCGCGCGGCTTTGCGGGAAAAAGCTCCGCATCAAATGGCACACTCCCGCCGATCCGGCGGACACCCTCTCCGGAGGGAACCAGCAAAAGCTTCTCTTCGCCCGCTGGCTCCTGCTCGATCCGGACATCCTGATCGTCGACGAGCCGACGCGGGGGATCGATGTGGGGGCGAAAAAAGAAATTTACACGCTGCTCGGCAAACTCGCGGCGGCGGGAAAGGCGATCCTGATGATCTCCTCCGATTTGCCGGAGCTTTTCGGCGTTGCCGATAAGCTCCTCGTCATACGCCGGGGCCGTCTCGTCGCCAGTTTCCGCACCGCCGAAACCACGCCGGAAGAGGTCATGCGCCACGCCGTCGTGGAAGAAACCATCCTGGGGGCCTCATGAACCGGCTGACACGTCAACTCCTTCCTTTTTGTTCGCTCCTGTTCGTGATCTCCTTCTGGACGTTCCTGCGCCCCGACACGTTCCTTACGCTGCACAATTTCTCCAACGTTCTGCGACGCTGTTCGGTCAACGGCATTATGGCCGCGGGGATGACGTTCATCATTATTTCCGCCGGGATCGACCTTTCCGTCGGCTCCATGCTCGCCTTGTGCGGCATGATCGGCGCGTTGACCATGCTCCTCGCCTCGGGGGGATCGCTGGAAACAATCCTGAACGCCGGGGCGACGGACCTGACCACGCCGGGCATGTTTCTCGGCGTGTGCGCGGGCGTTCTCCTCGGCGCGCTCTGCGGTGCGATGAACGGGACGTTGATTACCCGGCTCCGCCTCGCGCCGTTCATCGTAACACTGGGAAGCATGAGCATTTTCCGGGGACTTTGTTATTTGCTGAGCGACAACAAGCCTTTCACCGTTTCCCACTTTTCCTGGTTCGACCGTTACGCCCCCGGCGGTGTTCCGCTGGAGGTCCTCCTTTTCCTTGGCGTCTTCCTTTTGTGCGGATTTTTACTGAAATGCACACCGTTCGGGCGGTATGCCTACGCCATCGGCTCGAATACGGAAACGGCAAACCATGCCGGAATCAACGTAAACCGTACACTGGTTTGGATTTATACGCTCGCAGGGGCATTGGTCGGCCTCGCCGCCATGATCACAACCTGCCGCACGAGTTCGGCCCAGCCGACGGCGGGCATTTCGCTGGAATTGGACGTAATCGCGGCGGTCATCATCGGCGGCGCGTCGCCCTCCGGGGGACGCGGCAGCCTGACCGGGACACTGGTCGGCGTTCTTCTGGTGGGTTTTTTACAAAATGGCTTGACCCTCCTCGGGGTGTCGACGAATTTCCAGCTGGTGGTGATCGGGCTTATCATCATTGCAGCGGTTGCGACGGACCAGTGGACGGTTCGTCGCCGAAAAGGATGAACTGAAAGAAAGTAGATGAAAACGGGTATGCGGAAAACTAAAATTGTTGCGACGATTTCGTCGCGAAACTGCGCACCGGAACTCCTCCGGTCCCTTTATGAGGCGGGTATGGACGTCGCGCGCATCAACACGGCCCATCTTTCGACGGAAGAGGCCGAACAGGTTGTATCCAACATTCGCACCGTCTCCGACCGGATCGCAATTTTGATCGACACCAAAGGGCCGGAAGTGCGTACCGGGGATTTCCCGGAGCCGCGAACCATCGCCGACGGCGACGAGTTGACCTTCGGCGCGCAGGGGAGCGCGGTGGACATCCCCGTGAACTACCGCCACTTCGTGCGGGAAGTCCCGGTCGGCGCCCGGCTTCTGATCGACGACGGAGCCGTGGAGCTTGTCGTGGTGGAGAAATCCACGGAAATTCTCCGCTGCCGCGCCATCGGCGGCGGGGTGATCGAAGCGCACAAATCCTTGAACACCCCCGGTGTGAAGCTTAAGCTCCCCGCGGTAAGCTCCCGGGACCGCGGGTTCATCGAGCTTGCGATCCGCCTGAATCTGGACTTTATCGCCCATTCGTTCGTCCGCGGACGCGACGACGTCATGGCGGTGCAGAGCATTCTGGATACCGCCGAAAGCGGCATCCAGATCATCGCTAAGATTGAAAACCGCTCCGGCGTCGACCACCTGAGCGAGATTCTGGACACCGCCGCGGGGGTCATGGTCGCCCGCGGCGACCTCGGCGTGGAAATTCCCCTGGAACAGGTGCCGGAAATCCAGAAAAAGATGATTTACGAGTGCATGCGCCGCCGCAAAGTAGTCATCACCGCCACGCAGATGCTTCAGAGCATGCAGGATTCGCCGCGTCCGACGCGCGCGGAAGTAAGCGATGTCGCCAACGCCGTCCTCGACGGCACCGACGCGGTAATGCTCTCCGGCGAGACCGCCAACGGCAAGTACCCCCTCGAGGCGGTGCGGATGATGGCCCGGACGGTCATCGCCGCCGAACACATCCCTGCGGTGCACGCCACGCGTGCCCAGGAAATCGATTTTTCCGACGATCCGGTGCGCGGCTTCATGGCGCGCGGCGCGCTGCAATCGACGCAAGATCTGGGCGCGGGCGCGATCATCTGCTACAGCTCGCGCGGAACGACGGCGCGGTTGTGTTCGGCCTACCGTCCGAGCGCGCCGATTCTCGCCCTTTCCCACGATCCGCAGACAATGCGACAGCTGGCGCTTTCCTACGGCGTCCGCCCGTTTTTGAGCGCGTGGTGCGAGGGATTCGACGACTTGATTCACGGAGCGATCGACGCAATGCTCCAGGATGGAGAGCTCAAACACGACACAATGATCGCGTTGATGGTCCCCTATCCCGCCTCGGCGCGGGGGAGCAATGTCCTCGGTCTTATGCGGGCGGGCGACATCCGGCCGGAAAAAGGGAAAAGGAGCTGATTCATGGCGGAATTCTGTTTCAGGAAAATCGGCGGCAGCCACCAGCTTGTCTTCGACTCGGCGGCGGATCTGCCGAAAATTCTGACGCTGAACCCGGGGCGCTGGGCGGCGCTGGGAGCACCCTGCTTCGCCTTTACCTGCGATCCGGTGTTCCTGGAATATCTCGATGCGGACGCGAATAAATTCTTGCGGATCGACGACGTGCTTACCGGTGTCCGTTACGCGATGGAAATGTTCGACGCCCTCGCCGTGCTCGACCGGGCGGAGCCGGAACTTTCCGAAACAGAATTGAACCGTGAATCCCCGGAGGCCGTGCGCCTCCTCGATTTCCGCGCCGCCAATCCGGGGCTTTTTCCCGAAGGCCCCGTTACCCTGGGCGCGCTGCGCGCCGCAATCGGCGCACTCCGCGCCGGCACCCTCAAGGGCGATGGCGCGCTGCGGCAGGACGCGGTGGCCGGGAGCGGCGCGGAAGCGCTGTTCGCGGCCGTTGCCTCGGCCATGCCCGCCGCCGAAGCCAACACCGTAACCGGTACGACGCTCGGCGCGTTTGAAGAGGCGGCGCGCGCCTTCCTCGCCTGGTTCGACCAGGCGGAATTTCCCGCGATCGGCACGCTTCCGCCGGAACAACTGGAAGCGGCGATGCGTCCCCTTAAAGACAAGTTGGACGAATTTTTCCGCCAATGCCGCCTCGTCCGGTTGGATGCGGCGAACATCGGCTATTTCCAGCTTAAACCGGACGCGCTCCCGGCACTCGACACCACGGACACGGCGGCCGTGGACGCCTATCTTGCCGCGCATCCTCTGGCGCTCCCCAACGCGCGCATGGAACTGGATTTTTCCGGAGAGCTCAACCCTTATTACGCCGATGCGGTGCGCGCCTTCGCGAACGCGTTCGCCCTCGAGAAGCTCGACGCCAACGCCTGGGCGGAGCTGAAAGCGCGCCTGGCACCCTTTGAAGCCTATTGCGCGCGCCTGGCCCAGGATCCGGTCGGCCGCGTCGGCGCCGGGGCGCTCACCGAGTTCCTGAAAAGCCCCCAACCGGAGGCGCTCCGGAAACTCTTCGCGGAAGACGCCCTCCTGGAAGGACGTATCGCGGGACTCCGCGCCTGGGAAAAAGCGATTCTTTTCCGCCGCAATCTCCTGACATTCGTCCGCAATTTCGTGAGTCTTCAGGCGCTTTTCGACCCGGAAGAGGTTTCGTTGATCCAGGCGGGGACGTTGTACATGGACGGGCGGCGTTTCCACCTTTCCAACTGGGTGGACAACTTTGCGGAGCATAAAAAACTCGCATCCACGGCAAATTTGTGCATCATCTACGTGGAGCTGGTTCCGCAGCCCGCTATTCCGACGCCCGCCAAAACACTTGCCGTGGTCGTTTCCTCCGGCGAGGTGGACAACATGTACGCCGGGCGTCCGGTGGTTTTCCGCGACATGAACGGAAAATTCCATCACGGAAAGGTGCTGGAGTTCCTCGACGGTCCTGTTTCTTTCGCGCAATCGTTTTCGTTGCCTTTCCGGCGGCTCGGCAAAAACATTGGGGACAAAATCAAGAAATACACCGATTTCGGCAATCTGGAAAAAGCGGTCGATTCCGGCATCGACAACGCGGCCAAGGGCACCCCCGCGCCGCCGCCCGCCCCGGCGGCCCCCAAAGGCGCAATGCTCAACGGTTCGATGATGATGCTCGCCGGCGGGGTAAGCTTGGCCGCACTGGGCAGCAGCCTTGCGTTCATGGTCAAATCCCTCAACCAGATTCCCCTTTCGGCGCTGCTCATCAGCCTGGGAATTTTGGCGCTGCTGATCCTGCTTCCTCCTGCTTTTTCGGCGATCGGCAAACTTCAACGCAGGAATCTTTCCCGTTTCCTGGCGGCGGCGGGGTGGGTGGTCAACTTGCGTATCCGTTTGAGTGTGCGCAGTTCGCGCCTTTTCTCCGGCGAAGCGCCCTATCCTCCGCGCAGTCGATTCGAACGTTTTTTTCAGAAGACGGTGAACGACGGAGAATGAGAGAGTTGCAAAACGCGACTCGCGGCGTTATATTGTTTCAAAAGTAGGAACACGGTGAAATAGACAATGAAGACAGCCCTTTTCAGCAACTCTCCGCAACGGCTCGAAGCCGTGTACGGCGCAGGGCGCCGGGAACGCTTGGCGGGAGAAACGGATCTTTTGCCGGAGATTGTAACGCAGGAAAATTTTACACGCCTTGCGCCGCGTCTCGCGGAGGTGGAGGCGATTTTCTGCACATGGGGGATGTTCTCTTTTTCCGAAGAGAATTTCCGCTGCATGCCCAATCTCCGCGCCGTCTTTCACGCGGCGGGGGCGACGGATGCGTTTGCGCGGCCGTTTCTGCGGCGCGACATCGCCCTTTTCAGCGCCTGGCAGGCCAACGCTGTGCCCGTCGCGGAATTTGCCGTGGCGCAGATTATGTTGTCGATGAAAGGATACTTCCGAAATACGCGCGGCGTGAACAGTCCCGAAGGCTGGCGGGCCAAGGTGGATGCGCCCGGCGCGTTCGGTGAAACCGTCGGTCTCATCGGCGACGGAGCGATCGCCCAGCGTGTCCGCGCGGAACTGGAGCGCCACGATCTTTCGGTGCTGATGATGCACTCCAAACCCGCCGAACGTGTCATTTCGCTGGAGGAGCTTTTCCGCCGCGCCTATGTGGTGAGCAACCACCTCCCCGATCGCGACGACAACAAAAAAATCATCACCGGCGATCACTTCCGTTCCATGCGTCCGGGCGCCGCGTTCGTCAACACCGGCCGCGGCGGCCAGGTGGACGAAGAAGCAATGATCGAAGTCCTCCGCGAACGCCCGGACATCACGGCGTTGCTGGACGTTACCGAGCCGGAACCGCCCGTGCCGGGCTCTCCTCTCTATACGTTGCCAAACGTTTGGTTGTCCTCGCACATCGCGGGGGCGCAACACCAAGAATGGCTGCGCCTTGCCGATTGGATGCTCGATGAGTTCACCCGCTGGCGGCGGGGGGACTCGTTGCGTTACCGTGTTTACGAATCCATGCTCATAACAAGCTGAACGGAGAATCGTGTACTATTATTTATGCGCCTCGTTGCCGATGCTGAAATTCGGCGAAACACCGCCTTGGAGCCTGGAAGACTTCGAGGAGGCGGCGCGCGCGGCCCTGACGGAAAAAGATTTCTCGGAATTTCAGACTCTTTCTTTGATGCCGGACGCGCACGAACCGCCCCCGCACACCTTCGGCGCGCGTTACCGAGCCTGGGAGATCGGGCTGCGGAACCGTCTGGCGCGCCGCCGCGCGAACGATCTCGGCATCGCGCCGGAAAAATTTCTCCGGGAAGAGGCGGACTTTTTTTCAGAACTCGATGCGGTGGTGCAAAGTCTTGTGGTGCACGAAACCCCGCTGGGGCGGGAGCAGGCGCTGGACCTGGCCCGCTGGAAAGCCGTGGAACAGCTTGCCGCGTTGCATGACTTCGATCTCGATGCGGTGTTGGCGTACAAACTGAAGCTCGCGCTTCTCTGCCGCGCGGCGGAACGGAAAGCGGAACAGGGAATGGCCGCGTTTGAAACGCTCCTCGAAAAAATACAGGAGCCAAAACCATGAGCAAGATCCGGCTTTCCAAAACCGAAGGCAAAAAACAGCAGGACGCCCTGGCGCGCTACAGCCGCTTTCTCCCGACGCTGAAGCTCAAAAAACAACAGCTTCAGTTGGAACTGCGCGATTACCGCCGCCGCCACGACGAAGCAAAAGACCGGCGCGGCAAACTTTTAATCGCGATTTCCAACTACGCGGGTCTATTCAATTCACCGCGCGCACTGGAAGTGCTCGGCTCTCTCCTTACGCTCAAACAAGTCAAGCGGACGGGGGACAACATCGCGGGCGTGCCGATTCCGGTATTCGGTGGCGTGGAATTCGCGACAAAAGAGTACGATCTTTTCCTCGCGCCTTTGTGGTTCGACGCGGCGCTGGCGGATATGCGGAGCGCCGTCGAACTGCGCGAAGAGGTGGCCATTCTGGATGACGCGTGTTCGCGCCTTGTTCAGGAGTTGAAGACCACGTCGCAACGCGTCAATTTGTTTGAAAAAGTGCTGATTCCGGAGTGCAAAGCCAATTTGCGCAAAATACGAATCTATCTTGGCGACCAGGACACGTCCGCGGTAATCCGCAGCAAAATCGCCAAGAAAAAAGCAGCGGAGGCCGCGCTATGATCGTACCGATGAAAAAAGTAACCGTCCTGGCCCTCGCCAGCGACGAAACATGGGTTCTCGCGCGCCTGCGCGAAATCGGCGTCATGCACATCGCCGCCGCGTTGGAGCATTCCCGCGAAAACGATGCGGCCGATTTCACGGCCCGCCTGAACGACGCCCGGCGCGTCGTCAACATCCTCTCGGGGCTCACTCCCGCCCCCGGCGACCACGCCGCCGACGGCGCCACCGTAATGGAAGAAGTATTGGAGCTCCTGAACGAGCGCCAAAGCCGCACACGGGAATTACAGCTCCTGCAACGCCGCCTCTCGGCGCTCGCTCCCTGGGGCGATTTCGACGGCGCGGAATTGGTGAAGCTCCGCAAACACGGCCTCGGCGCGTGGCTGCTGACGGCACGCAATGCGGCGTGGGACGACTTTGCATTCCCCGAAGGGGTTTCGCCGCTTGTGCTCTCGCGCGACAAGGCGCAGGTCCGGGCTCTTGTCGTCGCCACGGTCCCGTTCGACGGTGCAACGTTACCGGGACAGCCGCTCCCCGATTCCGAGAATCCCGCCGAGCTCCACACCCTGATTGCCCACCAGCGGAAGCACCTCCACGGCATCGAAACGCGCCTCGCATCCATGGCGGCACATCTGGAGCTTGCCAGGCATTACCTCCTGGAATTGGAAAATGAAGAAATTTATTTCCGCGCGCGCCATTCCGTCGCCGGCCACGGCGCAATCATGAGTTTGTGCGGCTTCGTCCCGGAGCCGGAGCTGGTAAAACTCCGTGAAGGCGCCCGGAAACACGGCTGGGGCCTCCTGATCAACGACCCGGACGAGGGCGACCGCGTTCCAACACTGGTGCAAATGCCCCAATGGGCGCGGCTGGTAAAACCCCTCTTCGATTTTCTCGGCATCGCGCCGGGGTATCATGAACTGGATGCGAGCGGCGCAATTCTCGTATTCTTCACCATCTTCTACGCCATGATCGTGGGGGATGCGGGATACGGTCTTCTTTTCCTCCTCCTTTCCGTTGCCGGCTCCATCGCACTCCGCGAAAAACCCGCGGCGCGCATGCCTCTGCGTTTCCTGGGGCTCTTGAGTGTGGCGACCATATTGTGGGGCGCGGCCACCGGGAACTGGTTCGGCATCGAAGCGCCGGGGATCCCGTGGCTGACCACAGCGGCGGGCAAGGACAGCAACATTCAGGCGATCTGCTTTATGCTTGCGGGTACACAACTGACACTCGGGCGCCTTTGGCAGGCGGCGCTCAGCGGGAAATTACGCCCGGCACTGGGCAACTTCGGCTGGGCATTGATGATCTGGGGAAACTTTTTCATGATTATGGAACTCCTGGTCTGGCCGGATTATTTCCCGAAACTCCTGATGCTCAGTTTCTATTGCGTGGGCCTTACATTGATTGTAACATGCGGCGTCAATTGGCTGAGCATCGCGGGGGTTTTTCAATTTCCGTTCGACATTATCGGGAGCTTCAGCGATGTCCTGAGCTATATCCGTTTGTTCGCCGTGGGCATGGCGGGGTTCTACATTGCGTCAAGTTTCAACGGAATGGGGTACCAGGTCATGGGGTTGCTGCACGGAGCGCTGATTCCCGTAGGCATCCTGATCATCCTTGCGGGGCACGCGCTGAATCTCGGCTTGTGCATGATGAGCGTACTTGTGCACGGCGTCCGCTTGAACACATTGGAATTTTCCAACCACTCCGGCTTGCAATGGGGTGGTTTCGCCTTTAAACCGTTCAAAAAACTCGATTCATAAAAGGAAGGGAAGAAAAATGGAAGAAACTGTAATGAAGGCCTTAATGCTGGCCGGTGGGTATGTCGCGGTGGCGCTGGGCGCCGTCGGATCCTCGCTTGGCACGGGGATCGCCGGAAGCGCCGCCATCGGCGCGTGGAAAAAATGCTACGCCCAGGACAAGCCCGCTCCGTTTCTCCTGGTCGCCCTGGCGGGCGCCCCCCTCTCGCAAACAATCTATGGCATGATCCTTATGCTGCTTATTAAAACGCACGTGGCGAAAGATTTCGCCATGTGGCCGATGTACCTGGGACTCGGTGTTTTCTGCGGGATCGCCCTGGCCTTCTCCGCCTGGTACCAGGGGAAAGTTTCGGCGGCGGCCTGCGATGCCTACGCGGAAACCGGCAAAGGATTCTCCAACTATCTGATGCTTGTTGGCGTGGTGGAAACCATTTCCATCTTCGCCTTGGTGTTCACGCTCTTGATTATGGGCTGAAGATGAAGCAGGAGAAGCTCATCATTATCGGCAGCGGCCCCGCCGGATTGACCGCCGCGCTCTACGCGGCGCGGGCGGCTTTGGAGCCGCTTCTACTGGCGGGTTCGCTCCCAGGCGGCCTCCTCACACAAACCACGGAAGTCGAGAATTTTCCCGGTTTTCCGGAGGGCGTGCAGGGGATCGATCTGATGATGGGCATGCAGCAGCAGGCGGAACGTTTCGGGGCGCGCATCGAATACGACGCGGTAACCGAATGCCGCCTCTCCGACGGCGGAGAACAAATCCTCCGCCTGGAGGATGGCCGGGAGCTCTCCACACGCGCGCTAATCGTTTCCACGGGGGCGAGTCCCCGCTGGCTGGGACTTCCCGGCGAGGAGAAATTCCGCAACCGCGGCGTTTCCGCGTGCGCAACCTGCGACGGGGCGTTTTTTCGCGGGCAGGTCGTCGCCGTCGTGGGCGGCGGTGATTCCGCGATGGAGGAGGCGATGTTCCTGAGCCGTTTTGCGGAAAAAGTCTATGTAATTGTCCGGCGCGACGTCTTGCGCGCTTCACACGTAATGGCGGAACGCGCCATGGCCAATTCCAAACTTACGTTCATTTGGAACAGCGCGGTCACGGAATTGCTCGGCGCGGAACGGCTTGAAAAAATCCGTGTAGCCAACAAAGTTTCGGGCGAAGAAGAGCTGCTCGACTGCACCGGCTATTTCGCGGCGCTGGGGCACATTCCGAATACGGGATTGTTCAAGGGAGTTTTGGATATGGATGAAGCAGGCTTCCTCCGTCTTGCCGCCGACGGCTCCAGCCGGACGAATCTTCGCGGCGTCTTCGCCGCCGGGGACTGCGCCGATCCCCACTACCGCCAGGCCATTACCGCCGCCAGTATGGGCTGCCGCGCCGCCATGGACGCGGAACGCTATCTGGGCTGAGGGAAAGATGTCGCTGAAGAAAAAATTTCGTTCCATCAAGAAACTTCCAAGTTGGATTTTCGCCATTCCGGCCTTTTTACTTGCGGCGTGCATGCGTTGTTTCTTCCGAGTGCGGGTAGAGGATCCGAACAATTACATCCAGGAAGCGCGGGGTGATGTCGTTGTCCTCTGGCACAATCGGATTCTTTTTTTCGCCCCGATTTTCCCCCGGATTGTCCGTGAACGGACGACTTCGCTGATCAGCGCCTCGCGCGACGGCCAATACGTCGCCGATCTCCTGCGCTATTTCGGTGTCGGAAGCCTTCGCGGCTCCTCCAGCCGCCGTGCGGCCTCGGTACAGCGCGAAGCCATACGCGCCATTCAGGACGACGGTCTTCACGTCTGTTTCACGCCGGACGGCCCTCGCGGACCGTTGTATAAAATGAAAATGGGCCCCATCCACCTCGCCTCGCTGACAGGGGCTCGGATCATCCCCATTTCCGTGAATGCAACGCGCTACTGGAGCGTCCGGAGCTGGGACCGTTTCCAGATACCCAAGCCGTTCTCCCGCCTGACGCTGGTTCTCGGCGACGCTGTTTCCGTCCCCCGCAACGCGAGCGCGGAAGAGCTGGAGGCCGTCCGCCTGCAAGTCGAAGAGGCTTTGAACGGCATCACACAGGATCGGCCGGTAAAGTAGGTAATGGATTTTACAGCATGGCGGCGGCGCGTAAAAGCATCGCCGCGTTTTTTATGGATGGCGGACTTGTAAAGAAGGAACGGCGTGCTATATTATTCGGCAGTCCTAACTTTAAGGGTTCATAGATGAATGAGAGCAACAATGATTTGGCGGCGGCGCGGGCATTCCTCGAGCTTTCCGACAATCTGCGGGAGAAGGCGTTCTCCTGCGAGGTTCTGGCGCCGGAAAACCCCTTTATGACGTTGACGGTCAGCCAGGCTCGCGTCTTTCGGTTCCTCTGTGTTACAACGCGCGAAAATCCGGAGGGAATCAAACTGAAGGAACTCGCCGATCAACTCAAAGTCAGTCCGGCAGCGGCATCGGAGATGGTCGAAGTCCTTGTACGCAAGGGCGTCCTTGAACGGCAGCAAAGCGAAACGGACCGCCGGGCGGTCAACATTCGCCTGAGCGAAAATTCCTCCCGAAAACGGGAAAATGTCGAAACCGCGTTTGCACAGGAGTGGTGTTTTTTGTGGCAGGATTTCAGCGAGGCGGAAAAAACGACTTTTTCCCGTCTCCTTGGGAAATTAAAAAAACGAATGAATGAAGGAAAGTGAGCAAGAAGATGTTTTCAATGAACAATAAAGTAATGATCGCCCTGGCCGTGGTGGGCCTTGGAACGGCCCTCTGCGGCGCGGATGCGCCGCCGGAACGTCCGGTTCCCCTGGTGGATACGGCCGCGGTCGTGGAGATGTTCGACGGGGCTCCCCGCGACTACATCGGCCACACCGCGGCGCTGGACGATGTGAGTTTGTACGCCCGCGTTTCCGGGATCCTGACCGAAGTCAAATTCCAGGCGGGCAGCATGGTCAAACAGGGTGATTTGCTCATGACCATCGAAGACACGACCTATAAGGCCAAGGTAATGCAGGCCGAAGCGGAAGTGCAGCAGTACAAGGCCGAAGTATCCTTTACCTCCAAGAATCTTGAGCGCCACCAGGACCTGGAAAAAAAGAAAGCCGTCGCCCAATTGGCGTTGGAAGAAGCGGTCCGCGCCCACGAACAGGCCAAGGCCAAGCTGCTTCATGCCGAGGCCACGCTGCTGGACGCGGCAAACCAGCTCTCGTACACCAAAATTTATGCCCCCATTTCCGGACGCATCGGCAAAGGATCGTATTCGCCGGGGAACTACGTAACCACATCCAGTTCGCCCCTGGCACGCATTGTCCGCATCACACCAATGCGCATTCTTTTCTCCGTAAGCGAACGCGATTACCTCACGCTCTTTCAGCAGCGCAACCGGGAAACAACGGGAGTAAACCTCTCGGTCCTCCTGGCGGACGGCACGGAGCTCGGCGAACATGGTGAAATCGAAATTGTGGACAACAAAGTCGATCCGGAAACAGGAACCGTTACCATCTGGGGCCGCTTCCCGAATAAGGCGGAACGCCTTCTTCCCGGCGGTTATGTCCACGTCCGTATGCAGGACGGCAAGCAGAAAAAAGCTCCCGCCGTCCCTGTTTCGGCGATCATGACGGAAAGCCAGGGCAACTATGTCTTTGTTGTGAACGACAAACTTGTCGCCGAGCGGCGCGCGGTGGAGATCGGCCCGGAAGTCAGCAATTTCCAAATCATCCGGTCCGGTCTTAAAGTCGGCGAAAAAGTCGTTGTTGATGGGAACTTGAAGGTGATGCCCGGTTTCCCGGTTCGCCTGAAGGATGGTAAGTAAGATGATTTGCGACGTTTTTATCCAGCGCCCGCGCCTTGCGGTCGTCATCTCGCTGGTCATCATCCTGGCGGGCATTTTGTGCATCTTCCAGATGCCCGTTGCGGAATATCCGGAAATCGCCCCGCCGCAGATCATGGTGCGCGCAAGCTACCCGGGCGCTTCGGCGCAGGTGATCGCGGACACCATCGCCTCCGTGCTCGAAAAGCAGATGAATGGCGTGGAGGACATGATCTATTACTCCAGCAACTCCTCCAACAGCGGGAGTTACGACCTGACCATCTCCTTCGAGCCGGGAACCAACACCGACATCGCGCTGGTCAACGTGCAGAACGCCGTTTCCCGCGCCGAACCATCGCTCCCCTCGGACGTGGTTGCGCTGGGCGTCAACACGTTTAAACGTTCGGGAGACATCCTCGGCCTCTTCGTGTTCAACAGCACGGCGAAGAATCTCAGCAAGCTTCAAATGAGCAACTATCTGCGCATGAACGTGGTGGACCCGCTCTCCCGTGTCCCGGGTGTGAGCGATGTGATGATCTTCGGCGAACTGGAATACAGCATGCGCATCTGGCTCGACCCGATGAAAATGTCCGCCCTCGGCGTTCGTCCGGAAGAGATCGCCGACGCGATCCGCAGCCAGAACGTGCAGGCCGCCGCCGGCTCCGTCGGCGCGGAAGAGAGCAACGAATTCATGCAGTTCAAGATCAACACCCAGGGGCGCCTCCAGAGCGCGGAGGATTTCGGCGCGATTGTGATCAAATCGGGCGCCGCGGGGCGGCAGCTCCGCATCCGGGACATCGCCCGCGTGGAACTCGGCGCGAGCGAATACGGCGGCGAAAGTTACCTCAACGGAACGCCCGCCATCGCCATGGCGATTTACCGCAGCAACGATGCGAACGCAAACGCCGTCATCAAGAACATCAACGACAAAATGGCGGAGCTTTCCCAGTACTTCCCGCAAGGAATGAACTACAAGCTCACCTACGACCCGACCAACTACATCCGCGCGACGATGGAGGAAATCATTGTTACGCTGGTTCTTACGTTGATTTTCGTGGTGGCGATCACCTATTTTTTCCTCCAGGACTGGCGGGCGACGCTGATCCCGACACTGGCGATTCCCGTATCCGTGGTGGGCACATTCGCCGTGCTTCTGGCATTGGGATTCAGCATCAACGTGTTGACCATGTTCGCGCTGATCCTTGTGATCGGCTCGGTGGTGGACGACGCGATTATCGTGGTGGAAAACTGTATGCGCCTGATCGAGGAAGAAGGCTTGCCCCCGCGTGAAGCGGCCAGCAAATGCATGGACCAGGTCGCGGGACCCATTATCGCCACCACGCTTGTGGTCCTCTCGATCTACGCGCCGTTGAGCTTCTACGGCGGCATGGTGGGGACGATTTACCGCCAGTTCTCGGTAACAATGTGCGTGGCGCTGGTCATCTCCGGAATCGTCGCCTTCACCTTGAGCCCCGCGATGTGCGCGGTGATGCTCCGTAAGCCGAAACCCAACATCCTGTTCAAGCCCTTCAACCTGGCGCTGGACGGTTCCCGCTGGGCGTTCCTCGGTTTGGTGCGCATCTTCACCCGCTACGCGTTCCTGCCGGTCATCGTCATCGGCGGCGTGCTGTACTTGAACTATTATGTGTTCAACCACACACCGAGCTCCTTCCTGCCGGATGAAGACAAAGGCGCGATTTTTTGCGACGTCCAACTTACGCCGGGGGCCACCCTCGGACGAACGAAACAAGTGATGCTGGAGGCCGACGCCTCGATCCGGCAGGTTCCTGGTGTTTCCGACGTAATGGCCATCAGCGGATTCAGCATGCTCTCCGGCTCCGGGGAAAACTGCGGTATGGTAATTGTCGTATTGGATGACTGGTCGAAGCGAAAAACGCCGGAATTAAGCCTTGGCACAATTCTGGGCAAGGTTCGCGCCAAGGTTTCCGACATTGCCGCGGCGCAGATCAACTGTTTTGCGCCTCCCGCGATCATGGGACTCGGCGTTACCGGCGGCGTCAGCCTGGAATTGCAGGCGACCGAAGGACAAACACCCCAGGAAATCGCCCAGGCGCTTCGCGGCTTCCTCTACGAAGCAAATCAGCTTCCCGGTGCCGCTGTCGCGTTTTCTTCGTACGATGCGAACACGCCGCAATTGTATCTGGATCTTGACCGGGCTAAATGCGAAGCCCTCCAGGTCCCGGTTTCGCGGGTATTCAATACATTGCAGAGCAAACTTGCCTCGTTGTATGTGAACGATTTCAACTTGTACGGCTATTCCTTCAAGGTGAAAATTCAAGCGGATGCTCCCTACCGGAGCACGGTGCGCGACATCGAAGCGATCAACGTTCAAAGCAACACCGGGAAAATGGTTCCCCTCAGCGCGGTTGCGACCGTCCGCCAGATCGTCGGCCCCCGAACGATCAAACGATTTACCCAGTTTGCTTCGGCCGACGTGCGGGCACAGGGAGTACCGGGCGTTTCCAGCGGCGAACTCATCAAACAAGTTGAAGCGATGGCCAAGGAAAAACTTCCCTCCGGCTACCGCGTCGCGTGGACGGATATGAGCTTCCAGGAAAAAGCAAACGAGGGGAAAATCGTCTTCCTGATGGGCTTGGCGATGGTGTTTGCCTACCTTTTCCTGGTGGCGCAGTATGAAAGCTGGACAATTCCGAGTTCGGTGATGCTTTCCGTAACGATTGCGACGCTGGGGGCAATGCTCGGTCTTCATATCGCGGGATTTTCGATGAGCATTTACGCGCAGCTCGGGTTGGTGATGCTGATCGGTCTCGCAAGCAAAAATGCCATCCTGATGGTGGAATTCTCCAAACAGGAACGCGAACAGTTCGGAAAATCCGTTTACGAAGCGGCGGTCGCCGGCGCCGGCACCCGTTACCGCGCGGTACTGATGACGGCATGGTCGTTCGTCCTCGGCGTACTGCCGATGGTGTTCGCCACCGGCGCGGGTGCGGGAAGCCGCCGTGAAATCGGGGTAACCACCTTCTACGGCATGTTGCTTGCAACGGCGGTGGGGATTGTGTTCATCCCCGGCCTTTATGCGGCGTTCCAGCATGTCCGTGAATTCGGCTACCGCCTGATCGGCCGCCGTTTGAGCTACGACAAACCGGACGACAATCATCCGGGCCGGTAAGCAATCCGGTAAGAAGCCAATGCGAAAGGGGAAGAACTTTTAAAGAAAGTTCTTCCCCTTTTCTTTTCAAACTTTTGTACAAATTTATGGAACCGGAAGGTGCTTTTCGGTGCTTCTTATTGGAAATAGCGGCGAATGACGGAACGATGACGGGGATGTGACGGGGCGTTTCGCTCCTCGGCAACGCCCGGGCTTGTCAGGCTTCCGGCGTTTACCGTTGTCTTTTCCGTCGAAATTTGCGGGGCGCCGACGGTTTGGAAAAGGACTTCGCCCGCGCCGGGACGCGTGGCTTCGCCCTCCACGGCAATTTTATGGCGCGCGCCTTCCGCGCGCAAATCGCGATCCAGGCGCGTAAGAGGAGCATCCCCCCGACCGCGTCCGATGCCGCCGAATCCCGCGCTCCCTTCGCATTCTTGAAGGGATTGTTTTAAGTTTTCGGTGTCCAGCGAGCTTCCGGCATTCCGATTGAGGAAATCCGCGAGGGAGGCATCGCGGTCCGATGCGGATTTTCCCTCCTTTTTTTCTTTGGAATCCCCTGAGCACGAGCCGTTTTTCCGGCATTCTTCCATCTTTTTACGAAAATTTTCCAGCGCTTTTTTCCGCTCCTGTTCGCTCATCTTCGTTTGCTCGGCAAGCTTTTTAAGCGTTTCCGCGTCCATGGATTGCAGAGAACGCATATCCATATTTTCCATGATCTTTTGAAGCTCCGGGTCTTCGGCGGCCATTTTTCGAAGCAAGGCGGCAAATTCATTGCCCGCCGCTTCGGAAAGTTTTTCGGCGGCGGCAAGACGCTGCGCGAGTTCCGAAAGATTTTCAAAACGATCCGCGCTCTGCTGAAGACGCTGTTCCGACTGTTCGGCTTGTTGTTGGAGGAGCGTGGCGAGGTGTTCCAATGCCTCGTAAGTCTTGGCCGGATCGGTCCCGAGAGCTTGTTCGGTGAGTTTTTCAAGCTCCTTTTTCAGCTGTTCACCCTGTTCGCGCGGAAGAAGATTTTCCTCAAGAAGCGCATCCAGCTCCTGCCGCAGCGGCTCCGATTGCGCCTCCACGGCCAACTTATTTTCCACAGGCGCGGAAACCGGAAAAGGCGGCGTGAAGGCTCCGCCGAAGAGAAACGCAACACTCATCCCCGCCACACCCCAAAGCCGCCGCGCCGTGGAAGAAACACGCGGTTCCCGCAGCGCGGGAAGCTCCTTTTCCCAGGCAGCGGGAAGAGATTCCGCGAACAAAAAACCCGCATAAACGGGATTTTCCGCCGCAAGAAGCCGCAAAAGCGCCGCTCCATGCGGACATTGCAGACGCGCCTCCCGCGCGGCCCAAAGCGTCGCAAGGGCAAGCGTAAGTACGGCGAGCGCCAATGCGTCTGCGCGCCCCAACCGGCCGAATCCCGCCAGGAGAAAAATCAGGAGTCCTCCCGCCACGCCGCCAAACGTCAGTCCGGTCAGCAAACGGAAAAGAAAAATGCGGCCATAAATTCTTTCGCGCAAACGAGCAAGAACAGAAGAACACTCCATGAAAGCACCTCCTTTGGACGCCGACACGTACAGTAATCGCAAAAAGCAAAGAAATTTTAGGGGCGGGTCCCCCTCCCCGCGGGGACGAATCGCACTTCGCAACACAGATCGGGGCGTTCGAGGACCTGGTTCACACGATCGCGCCAGATTTCGGCGCAGCCGGATAGTTCGCGGAGCATTGCGGGATGCTTCACCTCCAGAAGAAGGACGCCGCAAGAAAAACTCGAAAGACGCAGCCACGGCATGCCTTTTCCGGCGATTTCATTCCAGCGCGCTTCCAGCTCCATGCGTACCTGAATATCCGGATCGACGAAATCCGCGCATATCCCGACAAGAACATCGGAAAGCGCTTGCGCGGGAGGAACATGTGCCGCCATCTCCGTACGCGCCGCATCGCGCCCATACCAGTCGCGCAAAAGCCGGTAGCGGTCCTGCAGCTCCCTGACCTTGATTTTCCCCATGCTCAGTTGACCTGAAAACCAAACAGCGCGATCGGAAAAAGAAGCGTATCCCAAATCAGTTTAAGGGGGGCGACGCCTCCTTTGACCAGATTGACCAGTCCCGGCTTAAATCCACCCAAAGGCGCGCCGAACGTCGCCTGAATAAACCCCCAGGGGAGGCGCAGGATGTTGAACACGTCGATCCCCATCTCAATAAGCTGCTTTCCGCCGGCAATAAGGCCGCGGATGATATACGGCTTGGCCACATCGGCCACTTTAAGCGCAATCGGTGCAAGGATGGCAATAGTAACCGGGTCAAGAAACGCTTCCGCGCGCGGCGTCGGCAGAAAAAACAACCCGGCGAGGAGGAGCAGCAGCAAGAGGCGATGATGTTTTGTCTTCTTCATAAATTTCCGTTACCTCCGCGAATATATACCCGCGTCCGGAAAAAAGCAACCCGAAAAGCGAAAAATATCATTTCACGGTAATTCTCTGCGGCGCCTTGAACTCAAACGCATAAACATCCCACTGCGGCTTGACCGCGGTGCCGTCGAATACAAAATAAATGTGCTCCTCGCCGGTGAAAATAGTTTTCTGGCGCTCGTAGGAGGTACGGTTGACAACACGGAGAAACTCAAGCCCCAGCGCACCGGGCAGCTTCTTCTCCCAGCGCGCCTCGTAGGCAATGGTACGGTTTTTCGGAATGCCGTTCTGTTTGCGGAAATTCATAATCCGGTTGAATACACCCGGCTGGATCCAGCCCGTGTCGCGCATGCTTATGCCGTTGAAGAAATTGCGGTTCCCCTCGTCATACGCCTTTGCGGCAAGGAGGATCTTCGTCTGCACCGCCTCCGGAAGCGTGGTGGGATAATGCTCTTTGGGCACAGGTCGCGGAAGGGGAACGAAATGTTGGCGCGCGGAAGCGACTTTGTCGAATACCGTCAGCGTTTCACGGATCTTCGGCGCATTCTCGTAGGCGGACTCGAATTCAAAATACGCGCCGAACTGTTTCTGTTGCCGGAGAAGCTCGCGCCGTAGCGGCCGCCGCGCACTGCGCGCACCCAGCGATTCCCTGTTTTTGCAAAGGAGAAAGAGCTGTTTCTCCGAAAGCGTTGAGAGCTCCTTCAATTTGACGGCATCCCCCGCGTCCAGCGCATTGAGGAACGCCGCGGCCACAACGTCCGCACGCGAATCCGGCTTCCTGGGGCGTCCTGCAATGTAGAGCCCCAGCGCGAGCAACAACACACCGGCGAAGGCGAAAAAAAGAATCCAGCGGGTTTGATTCATGGCGTGGCGGTCTCCGGAAGTTTCTTTTCAAGATAAGCCAGCGCGGCCGCCAGTTGCGTATCGCGCACCGGATTGTCGCGCCCGACGGGGAATACAACCGCGGGAAACGCTTGCATTTGCTCGGCAAGGAGCAGCGAGTCCCGGGGCGAAAGCGAAATGCGTTCGTCGGGGACAATACCGACTCCATCCAGCAAACGCCCTTTCGGCGTGTGATACCGGGCGATGGAAAAACGCACGGAATCGCCTTCCGGAAGGGGAAGAATTCGTTGGATCGAACCTTTTCCAAACGTTTTTTCGCCGATTACACGGGCGCGTTCCGCATCTTGCAGGGCCCCGGTAACAATTTCCGCCGAGCTTGCGCTGCGTTCATTCACAAGAAGAACAAGGGGCTGCTCCAGCCAAAGAGGCGCGGCCACCGTTGTTTTAAGCTCTTCCAGAACTTTATTGCGCCCCACGGAACGGAGCACAAGACTTCCGGAGGGGAGAAAATGCGAAACCACCTCGCCCGCGCTCCCCACCAACCCGCCCGGGTTGTTGCGTAAATCCAAAATCAGCGCTTTCACTCCGCGTTCCTCGAAACGTTTCAGGGCGCTCCGGAATTCCAACGCGGTCGCGGCATTGAAAAAATCAATCCGCAAATAGCCGATGTGTTTCGGCAAAATGACTTGCGCATTCGTCGGAACGGGGTGGAGGGTGAACGCCGTCCGCTTGAGCTTCAGCGAAATCGGCGTTCCTTCCGTCGCGCGACGGACCAGGAGCGAAACGCCTTCCCGATCGTGCGAAAGGAGAGCCAAGCACTCCTCCGCCGTCAGCACGGAGGTTGCCTTCCCGGCGATTTCCAAGATAAGGTCGCCGATTTGCACGCCGGCGCGATCGGCCGGGGAGTCGGGCAAAACCATGGTTACGCGTGGAGCCTGGTCGGTGTTTTTGAGGAGCGAGATACCGAACCCGGACCGTTCCCCCGCAAACGACCGCTGCGTTTTATCGTGTTCCTTCTTCGGCAAATAAACACTGTAAGGGTCCAGCGTTTGGAGCATGCCCCGCAAAGCACCTTCAAAGAGGCGATCGTATTCGGAGCTTTTTTCGTCCGCATAATGCTCGTGCAGCAATTCCATCAGCGCCGCAAGGCGCGCGGTTTGCAGATACACCCCCTTCTCCGTGGTCGCCGGGGCGGACGGAGGAGCGCAGGGAGGGGGGGGGTCCTTGTACGCGGCGCATCCGCCGGCAAGCAGCGTCGCCAGAAAAAGAAAACGTGCAATGTTCATGATCCAGTCCCCCGTGTAACACTCATGAAAAGTTCCTCCAACCCGAACTCCTGCCGCCGGAAAGAGGATATCGGCGCGCCGGACTGGAAAAGGGCGATCATCAGCGCAGCGCACTCCGCATCGCCGCCGCGAATCTCCAAAACAAACTGGTTGCTTCCGGTGGTGCGTCCCCCCAGAACACACGGATGCTCCGTGGCAAATTGGAGGACGCGTTCGGGGTCGCGGTAAACGGTCAGGGCGACGGAGCAGCGGAGCTCCTCGCGCGCCTGCTCCGCCACACGGGCCTGCGCAATCTGGTCGAAAGTCCCGGCGGCGAGAATTTTCCCGTTCTCGATAATCACAGTTCCGTCGCACATGTCCTGAAGTTCCGAGAGGATGTGCGAACTCAGGAAGATCACTTTCTTTCGCATTGAAAGGAGCTTCAGGAGCTCCCGGAGCTCCAGGCGGGCGCGGGGATCCAGCCCCGCCGCCGGCTCGTCGAGAATCAGCACCGCCGGATCGTGCAGCAGCGCCCGTGCCAGCGCGACGCGCTGTTTCATCCCTTTGGAGAGGGCGGAGAGAAACTTTTCCCGCATCGGGCCGAGGCCGGTGAATTCCTCCACTTCCGCCAAGACCTTCCGGCGCTTCGCCCCTTTGATTCCATAGGCGCGGGCAAAAAAATCCAGGTATTCCCAGACATGAATGTCGTTGTTCTCCGGGAGGCTGTCGGGCATGTAGCCGACGATCCGGCGTACTTCATCGGGGTATTCGGTTACGGAAACGCCGTCGTAGAATACATCACCGGAAGTCGCCTCGTCCAGCGTGGCCATAATCCGGATCGTGGTGGTTTTCCCCGCTCCGTTGGGGCCGACGAAGCCGAAGACCTGCCCGGAATGGAGCTCAAAAGAAATGTCGTCCACCGCTTTGCTTTTGGCAAAATAGCGAACCAGGTTTTTGATTTCCACTTTCATGGCTTTACCTCCCCCTTTCCCAGAACAAGAGCCGAAACCCATTCCCGCTTTCCGGATGAAAACCCCGTTTCAGCGAAGGGGGACGTTCCCAGGCGCGCCCGGTAGAAGCCCCTCGGAACACGCGGAGTGTAATTTGAAAAATGCCCGTCGAGGAGCGACCAGACATAATCCCGCGCATTGATCGCGCCGCCTTCCGCCGCGGATACTTCATGCAGCAGCGCCTTCTGTCCCGGCACGATCGGTGCGGCGTTCTCGTAACGCTTCCCGTTCGCATAGTGATAATGCAATTGGGTAATTTCCGCCCCGAGGCCGTTCACCACCTCCAGCCGGCCTTCCGCATCAAGACCGACGACCGCGACGCGTTCGCGGCGCGTTTCCGTCCGCCGCACGCTCATAAGCCCCGGCATGCGCGGCAAAAACCAGTCGCCGGAAAGGCGTTGCGTTTCGCCGAATGCGGTGTAAAGATTTTTCTCTTCGCCGCCGTAACGGCGGAGGCGCCCGAGCTCCAGAATACTCGATGTGGAAAATTCAAGCGCCCCCGGCGGATGCGGGGCGTAAACGCCCAGAAGGGTGGCGGTCGTCGCCCGGCTGGAGTCTTCCTCCAAAAACGTTATGCTTGCAATTTTCACCCGCGTGAACCACCCCTCCGAAAAACTGATGGTGACGAGGAGGATGGCGATGAACGCGAGCGAAAGAAGGGGGCTTGTCCACAAAATTGCCAGCGGTTTTTTCTTCCGGCGCAACACATAAAAGCTCACAGGCCCGATAAGGACGGCAAAAACAGAAAGGATCGCCAGAATAAGGCCGGGCCTTGGTTTCGGGGCGAAGGTCTGCCCCTCCTGGCCCTGAAAGACGTCGTCCTGCATTGTCAGCCTATCGCGCGCTTGCGCCGCGCGGCTCCACTCCGCGCGCATCCGAATCCATTTCGACAAATCCTTGGGCGTCGGATCGCCGGCGAGGGAAAACTCCGCGCCGAAACCGTGAAAATGAGCACTTTCGCGGCCTGTTTCCGTGAAAATGAGCACACCGCCGAGCCACTTGTAATCCTCCAACGCCTCCCGGACGGCGGGCGGGGCTTCGTCAAAATCTTTGCGCGTCAGCATCACCGCGGCGAAGGAACTGTAGGCGAGGACGTTCGGGCTCCACTCACGCACCGGAACGGAAGCGGGGGAATAGGTAATCTCCTGGGATGAACCGCCTTTTCCCGGCTGGAAAAATTTTCCGCTGGAATAAGGAATGCTCTGCGAAAGCAACACTTTTTCCTGTACGGAACCATACCCTCCACGCCCTGAACTTATGGGCAGCTTGAGCTGCTCGCCGTCGACCCGGACGCGAAGTTCCGAAGAGGAGAACGGCATGGTGCGTGTCTGCCACACGCCGATGCGCCGAACCGCTCCCGGCTGCAGAACCGCCGTTGTCCGGAATCCATCGTCGAACGCGGAAAAACGGACCGTCCGCGTCTGCGTCCCCAAATTCCGCAAAACGATCGGATGTTCGATGTAGCCGTAGTTGAACAGCTCCCGCCCGCCGCCGGTCAGCGGCGAAGCCCAGGAGCACTCCACGTCCCGGATCATTTCCGCCGACGCGGAAAATATTCCTGAAAGCGCCATGAGAAAGGCACAAAAAAGCTTCATCGTATCGCGACTCCTTTCGGGAGGCGGACCCCGGCGCGGTCGGTGGTTTCGAGAAGTTCCGCAATAATCGCTTCCGGTGTAATCTTTTCGAGCCGGGCCGCATAATTGAGCACAAGCCGGTGGTTCAATACGGCGGGAGCGACATCCGCCACATCGTCGAACCCCACGGAGGGGCGGCCTGCGAGGAGGGCCGCCGCCCGCGCGCTCTCGGCAATGGCGATGGCTGCGCGGGGCGATGCGCCGTAGGTAACGAACCGGTTGACCATCGGGGGTGAATTCGGGTTGCCGGGAGTCGCTCCGGCGACAAGGGCGCCGATGTAGTCGGCCACAGCATCGGCAAGCGCAATGCGTCCCATGATGTCGAACAATCCATTCAGGCCCGCCGCGTCGAGCGACCAATCCGAATCGGGCATTTCGCCGCGCCGCCGGTTGCGGATGATCGCGGAAAGGGTTTCCGCGGAGACGCCGCCCACCTGGATTTTGAACATGAAACGGTCAAGCTGCGCTTCCGGCAATGGGTAGGTTCCCTCCAGCTCGATGGGGTTCTGCGAAGCCATGACGAGGAAGGGCTGCGGGAGTTTGCGGGTTTCCCCCAGAATCGTAACCTCCGACTCCTGCATCGCCTGGAGGAGGGCCGATTGGGTTTTCGGCGAAGCGCGGTTGATTTCGTCGGCCAGCAACAGCGATGTGAATACCGGACCAGGGCGGAAAACAAGCTCGCGCCGCCCCCCGTCCCCTTCCTGGAGGATGTGTGCGCCAAGGATATCGCCGGGCATCAGATCCGGCGTGAACTGCACCCGGTTGAACGGAAGGCGCAGCAGTTTGCTCATGGCATGGATCAGCGCTGTTTTCCCCACACCGGGCAGCCCTTCCAGAAGAATATGGCCGCGGCTCAAAAGACCGATCAGCACCATGCGATGCACCCTGGGGCGCCCCAGGAGCATCCGATCGAGTTCCGAAAGTATCCGGTTGGCGACGGCGCTCGCCGCCTTCAGTTCTTCCACCGAGGGGATTGTTTCCATGCATTATCTCCTGCTTCTTGGGGTTTAACTTAACACGGTTTTACGCGATTGCAATAAGTGTACTTGTAAAATTTCGCGTTCGGAGGTAAACTATTCTTATGTCGTATCTGCAACGGACAATTATTCTGCGCGGCGTGGTCGAAGGGGTGGGGATGCGTCCGGCCCTTTTCCGGCTGGCGCACGCGTTTGGGCTGCACGGAAGCGCCGTGAACTCCGCCGCCTCGCTTGAGCTCGTCCTAGAGGGAGATCCCGGCGCGGTGGAGGCCTGCTGCGCGGCGCTGGAAATATCGTTCCCGCCCGGCAGCCGCGTCGAACACCCGCTCCAGATCCGCGACCGATGGATCGAATCGACGCGAGGCGCGTTTATAATCGCCGACTCTCCCGCGAACGCGCGCGGCGTCAATCTTCTTACCCCCGCCGACCGGGCGATGTGTCCGATGTGCCGGGAAGAAACATTCAATCCCGCCGACCGCCGTTTCCTCTATGCCTTCAACAGTTGCGGGGAGTGCGGTCCGCGCGCCTCGGTGATCGACGCGCTCCCTTACGAACGGCGCAACACCGCGTGGCGCGACTTCCCCCTTTGTCCCGACTGCCGCCGCGAATACGAAGACCCGGCCGACCGGCGGTTTCATATCGAAGGGATCAGTTGCCCCCGATGCGGACCGCGCCTCGACGGGAATTTGGCGGAAGCGGCGGAAATGTTAAAAAAAGGGGGATTACTCGCGCTGAAAGGTGTCGGCGGATTCCACCTTCTGGCCGATCCGCGTTCGCCGGAAGCCGTGAAGCGATTGCGTGTGTTCAAGCATCGTCCCCGCAAACCGCTGGCGTTGATGGCGCGTTCGCTTGAAATTTTACGCCGAAACGCTGTGTTCGATATGGAGGAAGAAAAGCTCCTCGCTTCGCCGGAGGCCCCCGTCGTGCTCCTTCATTTCCCGGAAGAACCGTGGCCCGCAGTAAACCCGGACCGGCCGTGGGAGATCGGCGTGATGCTCCCTTCGTCCCCCCTGCACGAAATTTTGTTTCACCATTTCGACGGGGATTTCTTGATCGCGACCAGCGGCAACCGCGCCTCGGAGCCCCCGGCATTGGATGGAAAGGAGGCGCGCCGGAATCTGGAAGGCGTCGACTTCGTTGTCGATCACAACCGCGAAATTCTCTGGCGGCACGATGACTCGCTCGCCGTTGTCCATGCCGGAACGCCCCAATTCTGGCGGCGCGGGCGCGGCGCGCCGTGGCGCATCGACTTTCGCAAACTTCCCTTTGATCGCCGCGTTCTTGCCCTCGGAGGAGCGCTTAAAAACACATTTGCCTTCACCGGCGGAGGAGCACTCCTCCTCTCCCCGCACCATGGGGAGTTGGAGGACGCCGCCACAGAACTTGCGTGGGAACACGCCGTGCAAAAGACGCTCGAACAACTCACTGAAGCGCCGGAAGTACTGGCGTTCGACCTCCACCCCGACTACGCGTCCGCCATTTTCGGGCGCAAATTGGCGAACAAACTGGGCATTCCGGCCATTGCGGTGCCGCACCATTACGCCCACGCCCTCGCAGGGTGGCTCGAGGACGGCGCGGAAGAAGAAATCCTCGCGCTGGTGTTCGACGGCAACGGCCTGGGTCCGGATGGCCTCCTCTGGGGCGCGGAGCTCCTCTTTGTAGGCCCGGAAAGCGGGCGGCGGCTTGCAACCTTTGCGGCTGCGCCCCTCCCCGGCGGCGAACGGGCCATCCGCGAACCGTACCGCCAGCTCGCGGGACGGCGTTTCGCGGCGGGGCTGGGTACCGATCCGGAGATCGACTTCCAGTGCCGTAACAATGTTAACGCGCCTCAAAGCCACGCGGCGGGACGACTGTTCGACGCCTTTTCCGCCCACATCGGAATTGCCCCCGCAAGGGTGAGTTACGAAGGACAAGCGGCGATTCTGCTGGAATCGCGCGCCCTCCGCGAGGGAGCATGGAGCGGAAAAATCCTCCCCTGGCGCGAAGATATACGCTCATCTTGTTTGTATATGGACTGGACGCCATTGTTTTTGGACACGGAGCTTTCCGCCACACCCGCGCTGGATTTCCACCGCACCCTCGCTTGCGCGGCGAAACGCATGGCCGATTATGGGCGCGCACGCACGGGAGGGCGGCGCGTTCTCCTCACAGGGGGGGTATTTCAGAACCGCCTCCTGACGCGCCTTGTCCTTGAAGAACTCCGCCGGAGTGATTTTGAAGTCATTCTCCCTTCGCTCATTCCTCCGAACGATGCGGGGCTGGCAGCGGGGCAGTGCGTCTGGAGCGGGTTGCATTTCCGGATTTCGGGTGTAAATTATTCACGTGACGAAACGAAAGAAAAATACGAATGTGCATCGCCTATCCAATGAAAATAAAATCGCTCCTGCCGGAGCACCGCGGCATGGCCGAATGCGACGGGGTCGAACGCCGTGTCAGTTTGCGCCTCCTGGAGGATTGCGCTGTGGGCGACTATGTTCTTGTTCATGCCGGATACGCCATCGAAAAAATCTCCACGGAAGCGGCGGAGGAAAACCTTCGCATCTTCGCCGAATTGAAGGCGGGACTCGGCCAATGACACGCGACGCCGCATTCTGGCGCGACACTTTGCGGCGCGCCGCCGAACCTCTACCCCAAACGACGTTGATGGAAGTTTGCGGCAGCCACAGCGCCGCCATCGCCCGCTATGGCTTGCGGGCGGTTTTGCCGGAAAACGTGCGCCTTGTCTCCGGCCCCGGTTGCCCTGTGTGCGTTTCGCACGCGGGATTTATTGATCACGTGCGCGCGCTCGCGCATCGCGGCGTAACGCTGGCGCTGTTCGGCGATCTCCTCCGCATCCCCGACTCCAAGGGAATTTCACTTCGCGGAGAATCCAACCTCCTGGTGGTGTACTCCCCGGAGGAAGCGCTGGATTTCGCCCGGGAAAACCCCTCGCGCGAGGTGGTTTTCGCGGCGGTCGGCTTCGCGCCGACGTTGGCCGTGGGCGCGGCGCTCCTGGAGACGGCGCAACATGAAAATACAACGAATTTTTCCCTCTTGAGCGATTTTAAGCATCTGCGCCCGGCGTTGGACGCGTTGGCAGAAGACCGCGAAACGAACATCGCGGGATTTCTCCTGCCGGGCCATGTCGGTTCGATCGTCGGCGAAAAAGGGTACGCACATCTCCCGCTGCCGGGGGTGATCGCCGGATTCGGGGCGGAAGACATCCTCCGCGCGACGCAGCTTTTGCTCGAAACAATCGGGCGCGGTGAAAGCGTTCTTCTTAACCCCTACGCCGCATGGGTCGCCCCCGGCGGCAACCGGACCGCAGCCATGTTGATCGACCGTTTCTTTGAACATACGGACAGCCCCTGGCGCGGCCTCGGCATTATTCCGCGCGGCGGGTGGCGTATCCGCGACGCATATGCCGCATTCGACGCGGCAAAAAAATACGATCTCGCATTTATTCCGGAATCCGCCACCCCCTGCCGCTGCGGCGATGTTCTGCGCGGTCGGATCGCGCCGGAGGCATGCCCCCTTTTCGGACGTTCCTGTACGCCGGAACACCCGGTCGGTGCCTGTATGGTAAGTGCCGAGGGCGCGTGTTCCGCCGCCTGGCTTTTCCGGGAGGTCGCCGTATGATCACACTGGCGCACGGCGGAGGCGGGCGGGCCGCGAACGAGCTCATCCGAAAGGAAATTCTCCCACGCTTCGGCAACGGTCCCCTGGCCGGACTTCCGGACGGGGCGACGCTCCCCGGCGGCTGGGTTTTCTCGACGGACAGCTTTGTGGTGAGTCCCTGCTTCTTTCCCGGTGGCGACATCGGCAAACTCGCGGTTTGCGGAACGGTCAACGACGTGCTTATGGCCGGCGGTATTCCGCAATTTTTAAGCCTTGCGATGATTTTGGAGGAGGGATTTCCGCGCGAGCACCTTTCCCGCATCCTCGACTCCGTGCGCGAAACAGCCGCCGACTGCGGAATCTCCATCGCCACCGGGGACACGAAAGTGGTTCCGCGCGGCGGCGCGGACGGCATTTACCTGAATACGGCGGGCCTCGGCGCCCCCGGCCGTTTTCGGCTTGGGCGTGAACGCATTGCGCCGAATGATGTGGTGCTTCTGTCGGGAACGGCGGGGGATCACGGCATGGCAATTCTCGGGGCGCGGCACGGCATGCATGGATTGCGAAGCGACTGCGGAATGCTACACAAATGGGTCGAGGCCCTGCCGGATGAAGGCGTTAAGTTTATGCGCGATCCGACGCGCGGCGGCGTGGGCGGCGTGCTTGCGGAAATAGTTGAAGACACTCTGTTTGATATTGAACTGGACGACGCGGCGTTCCCCATCGCCCCGGAAACGGCGGCGGCGGCGGCGTTGCTCGGTGTCGACCCCTTGTTCAGCGCGTGCGAAGGGCGGATGCTCGCCGTCGTCGCCCCGGAATGCGCCGGAGTAATTTTGGAAAAATGGAAAATGCTGCACCCCGCGGCCTGCGCGATCGGCATTGTGCGAACGGGAACAGGGCGTGTTACGCGGCGCGGCGAATGGGGAGCGCTCCGCCTCCTTATCCAGCCCGAGGGCGACCCCGTGCCGAGGATTTGCTGATATGCACGAACTTTCTGTGGCGCAATCCATTATGGATACATTAAAGGACTACAAAAGCCGGAATGGCGGGCGAATTGTGAGCGCGACGCTGCGCTTGGGACGCCTTGGCGGCGTGGACCCGGAGGCCCTCCGTTTTGCCTGGCCCCTGGCGTTGGAAGCGGCGGGCGAAGACCCGGCGGGGTGCGCGTTGTTGATCGAGCTTTTGCCGCTCCGGCTGCAATGCCGTGCATGCGGCGCGGAAACGGAAACGGAAAAACCAATCGGCCAATGCGCCATGTGCGGCAGTGAAAGCCTCACCCGGCTCAACGGTCGCGAACTTGTACTGCAACAAATTGAGGTGGAACAGGATGTGTAAAAATTGCCGATGCGCCGAGGCGCATCATCACCACCACGACCACGGACACGGGCACGACCATCCCCATGGCCATGAACACCACCATGATCATCACCACGACCACGAACATCGCCATCACGACCGGCGGACGGTGGCGCTGGAGACGGCGATTCTGGCGGCGAACGACCGCGCGGCGGAAGAAAACCGGGCGCTTTTCAAAGCGCGCGGCATCACGGCGCTGAACATCATTTCCTCGCCGGGCTCCGGTAAAACGGCGCTTCTGGAGCGGACGTTGGAGCTCCTGCGCGACGCAAACGTCCCCACGGCGGTGATCGTGGGCGATCAATACGGGGAACTGGATGCGGAACGCCTTCGGGCGCGCGGCGCGACGGTAACGGCGATCGAAACCCTCGAGAGCTGCCACCTGAACGCGGAGCAAATCGCCGCGGTCCTCCCGGTTGCGCTCCCGGAAGGGACGAAACTCCTGCTGATCGAAAACGTGGGAAACCTTGTCTGCCCCACGGCGTTCGACCTGGGGGAAAACGCAAAAGTCGCCCTCCTTTCCACGCCGGAGGGGGAGGAAAAGCCCCTCAAGTATCCCGCTCTTTTCGCCGCGGCCGACATTGTGCTCCTGACGAAAACCGACCTTGCCGATGTTCTCGGCTGGGATGCCGCACTCTGCCGCAGGAATATGGAAAAGATCCATCCGGCATGCCGGATTTTTGAAGTCTCCGTCCGCAACGGCCAGGGTATGGACCGTTGGATAGAATACCTTGAAACATTTATGGAAAAAAAGAAGTAACCCATGCCTATTCTCTGGACATTGTTGGGGTTGCCGCTGCTTTGCGCCGCGTTGGCCTTCCGGGCCAAAAGCGACAAACTGCGCACCGGATTGATTGTATTTTGCGCGCTGGCGGTTACCGCCTGCGGCGTCGCCGCCGTGCTGATACCGGGAAACGCGCCCGATAACGTCTTCCAGCTTTCGATTCCCGCAAAGCTGGAATGGATCGGCGGGCTCCTGGAACTCTTGATGATCGGCGTGATTCTCGCCATCGCCATCCGCATCCGGAATTTCTGGATCATCCTGATGGGCGTGGCGCAGCTGGCCATGGCGGCGGCCATGCACTTCATCCCCGGGGCGGGCGGGCACGAGGAGATCGTCCTTTTCCGGATCGACAACCTCGCGCGCATCCTCCTTGCAGTAACGACGGTGGTCGGTTCGACGATTCTTGTATTCTCGATCGGCTATATGAAACGCCATGCGCACCACGCGCCGGAGGGCGCGGGATCGCTGGGAAGATTCTTCTTCTTCTTCATCGCGTTCCTCGGGTTCATGTCGGGACTGGTTATTTCGGAAAACCTTTCGTGGTTCTCTTTCTTCTGGGAAGCGACAACGCTGTGCTCCTACGCCCTTATCGGCCAGGATGGCGGCGATGCGCGGCGGATCAACGCCGTCCGCGCGTTGCTCATCAACAGCTTCGGCGGCACGCTTCTGATTCTCGGTGTGATGCTCGTCAAAATTCAGACCGGCGGCGAAAGCTTCAGCGAACTCCTCAGCGGACACGGCGTCATGCTCCTGCCGGCGCTCCTTCTTTGCGTGGCGGCATTCACCAAGTCGGCGCTCTTCCCCTTCCAGAGCTGGCTCCTGGGGGCGATGGTTGCACCCACGCCGGTTTCCGCCATGCTCCACGCCGCGACCATGGTCAAGGCGGGGGTATATCTGGTGCTCCGCATCACCCCGGGCTTCCACGACGAACGGGCCATGATGGTGGTGGCGTTCGCCGGCGCGCTCACGTTCGTCGGCGGCGCGCTCCTGGCGTGTACCCAGAGCAACGCGAAAAAAGTACTTGCGTACTCGACGATATCGAACTTGGGGCTGGTCGTCGCCTGCGCGGGGATGAATACGCCGCTGGCGTACGCGGCGGGGCTGGCGATCATCACATTCCACGCCATTTCCAAGGGGCTCCTCTTCCTCTGCGTGGGGAACATCGAGCAGAAAATCGGCAGCCGCGATATCGAAGCGATGGACGGCATGCTCTTCAAAATGCCCTTCACCACCTGCGTGGCGCTCCTGGGCATGATGTCGATGCTCCTGCCGCCGTTCGGAATGCTCTTGAGCAAATGGCTGGCGATCGAAGCGACCATACGGACGCCTTCGCTGCTCGTCTTCCTCGTCCTCGGCAGTGCGCTGACGGTCTTCTTCTGGGCCAAGTGGATCGGCCGGATGCAGAACACCGGTTACCACGAATCGTTCCCGCAGGAGGAGATCGAGCCTTCCGTCCGCTGGGCGCTGACCATCCTCTCGGTGCTTATTTTGATCACCGGCGGATCGACGATGTGGATTTTCAAATCGTTCTTCTCGCCGATGGCCGACGCGGTTTTCCACGGACGCGATATCGATTGGCGTGCGTTTCATGACATCGGGAATTTCTATTACCCGGCGTTCCTGTTGTACGGCGTCCTCGCCCTTTCGCTCCTGCTGTACTACTTTGTCTTCTGGCGGCGCTTCAACACCAAAAGCGTCCGCCGCCCGTACCTCTGCGGCGAGAACGTGAGTTTCGAGGAACTGAAAAAAGGGGGAGATATCCGCTCCTACGATTTCCATTCCCTCGAGGACAAGACGGAACACGCGGTGATTTCCAGCGTTTATTTTCGCGGCATCGTCAACGAAACGATCGTTTCCCGGTGTTTAAGCTGGATTGCCTGGCTGATCATCATCGTCATGATCGGAAGCACCATTCACAGTTTTTAAAACACGGAGTTTGAAAAATATGCAGGAAATTCTCGACTTTCTGGGACAGAAATATGTCCTGACCCTTGCGGCGCTGCTCCTTGCGCCCATTGCCGGCGGGCTCGTCATGGGGCTCGACCGCGTCCTCACCGCGCGGATGCAGGGGCGGATAGGGCCGCCCCTCCTCCAACCGTTCTACGATTTGTTCAAACTGTTCGGCAAAGAGCCGATTGTTTTGCACCGTCCGCAGATTCTCTACGCGGTTCTGCACCTGGCGTTCATGCTGCTCACGTTGATTATGCTGACGCTGGGGCAGGATTTGCTGATGGTTCTTCTGATTCACGCGTTCTCGTCCATCTGCCTGATCCTGGGGGCCATGAGCGTGCGTTCGCCGTACAGTTGGATCGGCAGCCAGAGAAAGATCCTCCAGATTCTCGCATACGAGCCGTTGCTCCTGGTTTTGATTCTGGCCATCTATTTGCGCGACGGGAGCTTCCTCGGATCGGAAGTGATGAAAGGGAGCGTGCCGCTCTTGGTTTCGATGCCGCTTTTGTTCCTCGGTTTTGTCTGTGTGCTGGCGATTGAGATGAACAAATCGCCGTTCGACGTCTCCACGTCGCACCACGCGCACCAGGAGATCGTGAAAGGCGTTACGCTGGAATACTCCGGCCCGTTCCTCGGCATACTGGAGGTTGCGCACTTTTATGAAGTCGCGATTTTCTTCGGCCTTGTGATGTGCTTCTGGCACACGAACCTGTGGATCGGGTTCGGGCTGGAAAGCGTGGTGTTCGTATTCATCCTTGTGGTGGACAACGCGTTTTCGCGTCTGACGCCGGGATGGATGCTCCGTTATATGTGGCTGATTCCCCTCACGCTGGGGCTGGCCAACCTGATCTGGCTGTGGAGCTGAAAATGACAAAAGCAACCGCGAAATCCCCTTGGGTCGTACACTTCAACTGCAACAGCTGCAACGGCTGCGACATTGAATTCCTGGCGTGCCTTACGCCGATGTACGATGTGGAGCGCTTCGGCGTCGTCCACACAGGAAACCCCAAGCACGCCGACGTGCTGGTGGTTACAGGCTCGCTGAATCACCGCAACAAACGGGTGCTTCAGAACGTATACGAACAAATGCCGTCCCCCAAAGTCGTGGTGGCGATGGGCGTTTGCCCCGCAACGGGCGGCGTGTTCTCCGGGTGTTACAATATCTACGGCGGTGTGGGCGAAGTAATTCCGGTGGACGTCTACGTCCCCGGCTGCCCGCCGCGCCCGGAGGCGATGATGGACGGCATCCTCGAAGCCGTCGGCATTCTCGCGCAGAAACGGATCGAAACAGAGAGCCGCTCGGCGGAGCTCCCCATAAAAATTGTGCGCCCGGCCCCGGCGGCGGAAGCGGAAACAGAAAAGGCGGTGGTGTCATGATGAAGGTAACGGCGGAAGTTACGCCGGAAAATCTCCTGGAACGGGTCGCAGCGTTCCAGACGCGCCGGTATCGTTTTGTGACGATGACGGCGGTGGATTCCACGACACATTTCGATATTTATTATCATTTCGACGACAACAACTACGAATTGCTCACGCTCCAGTTAAAACTGGAACGCAAAGCGATCCTGCCGAGCATCTCAAAAATCTATTTCGCCGCGCTGATCGTGGAAAACGAGATACAGGATTTGTTCGGAATCAAATTGGAAAACCTCGTTCTGGATTACCACGGGCGCTTTCTCTTGGCGGAAGGCGCGCCGGATCGTCCTTTTTGCAGGGTTCCGGGGGTTGGTGTGAGCATTATGGAGCCGAAGACGGCCGGAGGTGAAGCGTGAGTATGATTGTACCGTTCGGTCCGCAGCACCCGGTTCTGCCGGAGCCGATCCAGCTGCGCCTGGAGTTGAAGGAAGAAAAAGTTATTTCCGCGCTGCCTGTGCTCGGCTATGTGCACCGGGGGCTGGAGAAACTTGCGGAACAGAAAGACTTTCACCAGGATACCTACCTGATCGAGCGCGTCTGCGGCATCTGCAGCTTCATCCACTCGCTGACCTACTGCATGGGTATCGAGGAGTTGATGGCGTTGAAAGTGCCGCCGCGCGCGCAGTATTTGCGCGTAGTCTGGAGCGAATTGCACCGCATGCACAGCCACCTCCTGGCGCTGGGACTTATTGCGGACGCGTTCGGCTTCGAAAACCTCTTCATGCAGCTCTGGCGGACGCGCGAACACGTAATGGACGCCATGGAGTTCACCACCGGCGCCCGCGTGATGTTGGGCAGCTGCTGCATCGGCGGCGTCCGTAAAGACATCGACGCGAACCAGAAAAAATTCGTTCTGGAAAAGCTCGATCAGGTGGAAAAAGAACTCGCCGTCCTCCTCCCTGTTCTTCTGGATGATTACAGCGTGCGGGAACGCCTGGTCGGCGTCGGTGTTCTGGATAAGGCAATGGCGCTGGATCGCGGCGCGGTGGGCCCGACGGCACGCGGAAGCGGCCTGGTGCTGGACCACCGGAATACCGGGTACTGTGCCTACGGCGAACTCGGGTTCGAAACAATTGTGGAGCAGGACGGCGACTCCTATGCGCGGACAAAGGTGCGCGTACGGGAACTCAAGCAGTCGATGGATCTTGTGCGGCGCGCACTCGCTTCGCTGCCGGATTCGGAACTGAAAACAACCTTCAAGGGCAATCCGCCGGCGGGCGAAGTGGCCGCACGCGCGGAACAGCCGCGCGGCGAAGTGCTGTATTACCTTAAATCCAACGGCACGGACAAACTGGACCGTCTGCGTGTGCGGACGCCCACATTTGCCAACATCGCGCCGATGCTGGAGATTCTGAAAGGGTGTTCGCTTTCGGACGTTGCGGTAATTATTCTATCCATTGACCCCTGCGTAAGCTGTACGGAGCGCTGAAATGAAATTATTCTGTATTCTCAAAGATATTGTGCGGAATACGTTTTCGCGTCCCTACACGCGAAACTACCCGACGGAGATTCGTCCGTCTTTCCCCGGCGAACGGGGCAAACTGACCATCGAAGAGGAGAAGTGCATTTATTGCGGCATTTGCGCCAAAAAGTGCCCCGCCAACGCGATTGAAGTGAGCCGCAAACCGGATCAAGCCTGGAAGTTCGAACGTTTCCGCTGCATCCTTTGCGCGGCCTGCGTGGAAGCTTGCCCCAAAAAATGTCTACATATGTCGCCGCGCCTGGAAAAATAATCCCGGCGATCCGCGGAAATCGAATACAGGAAGGGGGGAAACTTTTAAGAAAAGTTTCCCCCCTTCCTGTATTTTGGCTTAATTTTTGCGCTGATTTCGCCGCGCAAGCTCCAGATTTTTGCGGAGCCCTTGATGGTGCGGGGCACGGCGGAACGCTTCGCGGAAGAAGGGTTCCGCGTTGTTCCAATCGCCGCGGTTGGCCGCCAGGATTCCCAACGCGTTGAATCCGCGGTAATCGCCCGGGGCGAGTTCCGTATGCCGCCGGTAGAGGCCTTCCGCCGCCTCCGTGTCGCCGCGCGACTGGAGATAGAAGGCATAATTGTATACCCCCAACGCATAGTCCGGATCGCGACGGAACATTTCCGCGAAAAACGTTTCCGCGCCGGGGAGATCGCCGCGCCGGAGGGCGGTCAGCGCAAGATTCATGGCCGCCGTCGGGTCGTGCGGCACGGCATGGTATGCCAGCTGAAAACTGCTTGTGGCGACGTCGAGGTCATTCTCACGCAACGCGATGTCCCCCAACAAATTGGCAAATTGCTTCACGTTGTCCGTGCTCCTTGCGGAGGCAAGAAGACGCACCTTGGCCTCTGAAAAATTCCCCAACGTGTAGTACGCTTCCCCGAGAAGCCCATCGCTTTCGCCGCGCGGCTGGGGAAGGACAATCAGAAAACTCAATAACGTTCCGATCAACAAAAGAAGCACGTTCACACGGGTTTTCCACTTCGCCATCGAAAGGGCCATCAGGAGGAACACGGGAATCAGCATCGGCGCCCGGTAACGCCCGGACACCACCGTCAGTACTTGCCCCACATAAAACGCCATCCCCCAAAGGAGGAAAAACACATAACGCCGCCGGTCGCGAACATGGAGCATCAACCAAAGCAGGCCACCGAGCGCCAACCCCCAGAGCGGGAAGAGAAAGAGCCCGCCCGCAAGCTGAAAAGACGTGTATTCCATCAAGCCCGGAACATCCGCCCCGGCGGCCAATTCACGCGGGTACCAAAGGAGAAGTTCCTTGCGGATCAGCAGCCCCACGCCGCGGAGAGGATGATCGAGCCAGAAGCGCCCGACTCTTTCCCAATAAAGGCGATCGACACTGATGCCGCGCCGCGCCGCCGTCTCTTCCGCCTCTTGGTGCACACTGTCCCACGCCGCGCCGGGGCGCAAGTAACACGTCCCGTCCGCCAGAGGATTGTTGCCAAGATAAACGTTAAAAGCGCTGTTCGCCTGAATCAGGATGGGCCGCCCCGCTCCCACGCTCCGCGTAAGTGCGACCGGAAGAATCACCAACGATGCGGCAAGCAGGAAAAATACCGCCCGTTTCCAGTGTTTTTGCCAGGCAAAGTACACCGCGATTCCCATAAGCAGGAATAAACTCATCGGATGCGTAATCGCGCACAAGCCCGTTGCAAGACCGCAAAAAAACCACAAGCGGCGATAAAAAAGCCACGCGGCAAGCGCGAGAAGCGGAATCAGCAAGCTCTCGCTGACCAACTCCGCACTGTGGAAAATCAATGGCGGATACATTGCGAAGAAAAAAAGAAACCAACCCGCAACCCTTCGCCCCCCCACGCGGTCGATCAGCCGGAAGCAGCTCCAGCCCGCCGCAAGATTCAGCGCCAGCCCGACACCGCGCACCAGAGGAATGGAAAAACCGCCGATCCAGTACAGAAAAGCAAGATACCACGCATAAAGGGGTGCGTGAATATCCGGATGGGAAGAAAAAAAACGTCCGCCGAGAATTTCCCGGGCCCGTGCATCGTATTCGGCAATGTCCGGGCCAAGCGCCAGTCCGAAAAGGGGACTGGCCGCATATTCCCGCAGGTATTCCACGCGCAGAAGAATGCCCAGCAGGAGCAGTCCGAGGGGAAACGCGTTACTTTTTAGGCGGGAAATCAAACTCATATTCAAACAAATCACCGATCCGCGCCAGTGCTTTCTCCTCCTCCGGCCCTTCGACCTGAAGCGTCGCCCGGTCGCCGCAGGCAAGCCCCAGAGAGATCAGGCTTAAAATGCTGTTCAACTCTGTTTCCTGCCCATCGGCGGTAATGACCATGAAATGGTGCCGCGGAAATTCCTGGTTGACCGAGTTCAGAATTACGCTCGATGGCCGGCAATGAATGCCGGCGCGGTTGTTGATGCGGATTTTGCGTTCTTTCACGGTTTCTCCTTCTTCGTGTTGGATAAGGGCTCCCCATTCAAATCGCTTACATCCGAAGCGGGAAGACGAATATCCGGGTACTGTTTGAGATGCTCCAGGAGAATACGGCGTATCTCCTGTATAGCCAAGGGATTCTGCTGTACGGAATGCCCCGATTTCACCACAAGTTCGCTCACGACGCCATCCAGATGGCTGCTCGAAT
Organism: Victivallaceae bacterium; assembly: GCA_031549345.1. Taxonomy (GTDB): domain Bacteria; phylum Verrucomicrobiota; class Lentisphaeria; order Victivallales; family Victivallaceae; genus CASFRF01. The sequence continues at coordinate 75,855 of JAVBPY010000008.1, read as the reverse complement.
AATCGACAATGCCGTCGCTGCCGCCGGGGATGCCGCCCTCGTCATCGTTTCCGATAATCGAATGGCGCGGCACATCGGGCGCATACGGAAGGGATTCGAGAATTTTGAGTACCATATCGTTGGGATCCAAATTGCCGATTCCCGTCTTCAAATGCACCGGCCCCGGTTCCTTCAGCTGAAGTTTTTCGGCGGCGACACGGGCAACCGACTGCACATGATCCACAAGACGGTTCGGGAAACGGATCAACCAGATGCCGAGCCGCGCGATCCGGGAACGGCTGAGCAACGAACCGCGATGAGGAACCGCCATAAACACCACACGTTTCACATACGGCTGGGGTTTGAACGAAACCATGTCGCCGACAAACGTCCGCTGCTCCGGCGTGAGTTCGGCAAGCACCGTTTCCAACGGCACATTGAACAAACGGTCGGCAAAAGCGTTCCCCGCCTCCTGGATCAAGGTTTTGGAGAGCAACCCGCCCATACTGTGTCCGATGACGACCATGCGGTTGAACATCCGGTCATCCTTGCCCGCTGCAAGGAGCTCCCCGCGCACCCCGCCGAGCGCGTCGCGCAAGGATTTCGCGGAAAAAAGAACCGGATTCCCGCTCGAATACGTAAATCCCCAGAACTGGTAATAGTTCCGCAGAACCGGGTCGCTCTGCAATGTGTTCAGCATCTGAAGCCATGTCCGCGTGTGCGACATAAGGCCGTGCACGAGAACCACCGGAATCCGATCCTCCCGGTACGGCTCCATCCAGTACAGCCCTTCCATCTGTCCGGCTTCATCGGGGCGGAGCATGTAAAGAAGATTGTTCAACTTGAGGGGGGTACGCGACATATACGCCAGCGGCGTCGAAAAATCCAGCTCCAGCGGGAACGTCTTTCTCCCGTTCAGTGTAACGTTTTCATAGCGGCGCGTGTTGTAAAACGAAAATTCGGCATACAACAAATCGCGCCGTTCGGCCGAACGCTCAAAACGGAGCACCGCCGTCCCCGGCAGAACCATCGCCGGAAAATATTTGTGAAAGACGGTCGAATGTGCGTCCAAACCGTGCGTCTGCCCGATCAGCGTCGCCCCGAGGCCGAAACGGTAACTGATGTGCGTCAGATTGCGGGGACGGAAATCCGCGCAAAGTTCAAGACTCTGCAAATTCTCCCTGGCCAGATCCATCTGGAACTGCGGCGGACGAAAGCGTATCTGCTGCCCGGCGATCATCTGGAACTGGTAATCCGAAAGGCCGAGAAGATCGCGCTTTTTTAGGTAACTGATGAACTCGATGAGCGCTGTGTTGTAGATGCGCATCATCTGAATACGCTCCGGGTTGTACGGCTCTTTCTCCGGATGGTCGGCGGCGAGCAAATACGCGTAGCTGTACGCGAGCGCCGTCAGATGAAAACGCGCCGCCATGTCCTTATCGGAAGCGCGGAGCCCCTGGGCAAGACAAACGTCCGCCAGAACACCGAGAACCTCCGCCCGCGGCTCCGTGCGAAAGATGCGCTCCAATTCCAGGACAAGCGTTTCCGGCGCATCGTCGAATTTATCCTGCAGGAGGTGATTGCCCAGAAAATTCATCGTTTCGCGGCGCAGATTGTCCGGTGTCTGGATATTTCCATAATTGATCCGTTCCCGCGCGGAAACCGTATCCAGCGAAATCTGCGTGCCGCACCCGCCGAGAAAAACCAGCACCCCTATGAAAGCAATGCGGAAAATGATCTTCATGAACTTCCTCCTTCAGGCAAAGACGCCGGACGGCCGCCCCAGATTCGATAAATTTGCGGGACAAGATATTTCAGGATCGCCGCCGTGGGAATGGCGATAATCATGCCGGTGATGCCGCCGAAGATGCCGCCGAGGAGGACGACAATGATCGTTTCGAGCGTGCTGAGCCCGAGCGCACCGCCGAAAACAACCGGATACAGGATGAATTGTTCGATCAAAAGGTTCTGCACGCAATACAGCAACACGATCCCGAGCAATTGCACTCCGGTGGCGGACGCGCCGCCGACCGCGAGCGTTACGACAAGCGCCAGCGCGGAGCCCGCCAGGGGACCGAAAACCGGCAGGAGCACGCCGCATGCCGCAATCGGGCCGAGGATGTAAAAATAAGGAATCCCGAGGAAGAAGTAGACCGATGTATACACGACAAGATCGATGCAAAGCAGCGTAAGATAGCCGCGCACCCAGATGCGGAGCTTTTGGATGATGTCGCTGATGATCCGCTGCGCCTCCAAAAGCGTCCCCTCGTTGGACAAGGGGAGCCATGAGCCGCTGAACACTGTTCGCACAAGGTACGCGCTTTGCCGTTCCGTCGTGGCATTCCCGCGGCAGAAGTCCGCCAATTTCGTCAGGAAAAGGAGGAAAAAGAAAACCGTCAGCAACACGTTCAGGAGGAGTTGGCAGATGAAACCGATCGTCCGCGCACCCAGCGAAAAAATCCCCCCGGTCCGGCGAAGCGCCTGGTTGAGGAGGTCCTTTTGCGTCGCGGGATCGGTCAGCGCGGCACTGACCGAATCCACCGCGGTCCGCACCAGCGGAACCTTTTCAAGCGATGTGCGTTTTTCCTCCAAAAACGCCCGGAAACGGTGCGTGATACGCTCGAACGTCGAATCGTTCGCATCGATTTCCGCCCCCTGTTCCTGGCGGGCCCAGCCAGTGATCGATTCGCGGACGTCCGCAATGTAGCTGGATCCGAGAACGCCCACAAGAAGTCCGGCCGCCAGCACCATCGCCAACAATGTCGCAACCGTCAGTGAAACCGCCTGGGCGGTAACCGCGCGCTGTTCGGCCGCCTTGCGCTCCTCCGGCGGGAGTTCCGCGGGCGCGTTCCGGCGGCATTTCGTTCGCAAATAACGTAAGGGCGCGCCTAGGGAGCGCATCCCCTGCGCAAATGCGTGGATTATCCCCCGGCGGCTCCGCAATTTGCGCTCGAAAAACTGCTCCAGCGGCAGGAGAATGTACGCGCCGATCAAACCGAAAATCACCGATTTCAGGAGCGTCGCGGTAAGGATGAAGACGCCGATGATAACCAATACGGCCAGGACGCCCGCGCCGGAACGAAAAATATGACGCCGCTTTTTCCGTTCTTCCGTAAACTTTTCGAGCAGAAGCTCCACCTCTTCGGGGGACACTCCAAGCCGGAGCGCCAAATCGTCGAGCCAATCGCGGTTGCCCTCGACCGTATCCGAATCCACCGCCAGCCGGAGGAGCGTCTGCAGGAGATTCGCGCGCCGCTCCTCATCCAAGCCGGCGAAGACCGCCGCCGCCTCTTCGGCGGAAACAGGACCGGCCGTTTGAAAATACCCCAGGAGTTTTTCCACTTCCCCGGGCGGATACAACCGTTCAAGAATCCGGCGCACCTCCGCCTGCGCCGAGGCGGAAGGGACGCCATTCGGCGCAAGGAGCCGTTTCAGGAGAGCCACAAGAATTTCCCTCCTCCGCTGCCGCTCGGCCGCGTTGCCGGAGGTAAAATACCCGTGAAGCTGTGTGAATGCACGCTGAACCGGATTGTCGCCAAGCCAACGCTTGACGTTCTCGTACCCGGTTTTGCATGCTTCCGTCATGAGTGTTTAAAGGATTTTTACCGAACGGTTACCGCGGACGACTTCACCGCAGACTTCGGCGGTCATGCCGCATTCCCGGATGATCTTCAGCGCGGTGTCCGCGGCCGCGGGCGGCACGAACCAGACCATGCCGACGCCCATATTGAACACGCGGTATGCCTCTACCGGATCCACATTCCCCTTTTCCACCAAGAGCTTGAAAATCGGAGGAACCGGGAGCTTCTCGAGATCGAAGACCACCGAAACACCCGCCGGCAAAATACGCGGCACGTTGTCGTACAACCCGCCGCCGGTGATATGACTGATGCCGTCAAGCGGCAAATCGCTCTCCAACGCGCGTTTGATGGCGGGCCAATAACAAATATGCGGGCGCAAAAGCGCTTCACCCACACTCTCGCCGAGTTCCGGCAACGCGGTGTGCACCGTGTAACCGCATTGTGTGAAAAGAATCTTCCGCGCAAGACTGAATCCGTTCGTATGCAGTCCGTTGGAAGACAGCCCGATGGCGACGTGGCCGGGAGCAACTTTCTCCCCGGTGATGAGCTTGTCTTTTTCCACGATGCCGGTTATGACGCCCACCAGGTCGAAATCGTTGCCGTACATGCCGGGCATTTCGGCGGTTTCGCCGCCCAGGACCGCACAGTTGGCCAGCTTGCAGGCGGCGGCGATGCCGCCGAGGACTTGCTCATACAGCGGGCTGCGGAGTTTGCCGATCCCGATGTAATCCATAAAAAAGACAGGCTCGGCCCCCTGCACGGAAATATCGTTGATGCAATGGTTCACGATGTCGTAACCGACAGTGTCGAACTTCTCCATCATCATTGCGACCATAAGCTTGGTACCCACACCGTCGATGCTCGAAACCAGCACCGGCTGCCTGTATTTGGACAAATCGACTTGGAACAATCCGCCGAAACCGCCCACCGGGGCTAGCATTTCGGGCCGCCGCGTCGCGGCGAAGTCCTTCTTCACTTGTTCCAGAAGGTTGGTTGCCAAATCGATGTCAACACCGGCCGACTTGTAGAGATCGCTTCTTACTTTTCCGCTCACTTGCATCCTCTCAAAAAATAAGGTGAAAAAACTGTACCTTAAAATATATCATCGCTTCACTTTTTTACAACCCCGGATTCCACATGCTCCTTGAGTTGTTTCAGCATTCCAACGTCCTTCCGGTTGGTGTACGACGCTTCCAAAGAACGGTATGCCAGGCGCGGGGAGTAATGAGAAACCAGGAAACGCACGGCGGCCCCGTCCGGGTTTCTCTCGTACTCGCGGGCCAGCAGGTTGCTCATGAAGGTGCTCCGGATGGCGTAACAGGCCTCGTTCGGCCCCGTCCGGCTCCCCTCGTAGGCGCAGCAGAACGGTTCGTACGCGCCGACGAACGCCGCGATCAACCCCGCCGCGCCGAGGGGGAGAATCGCCCAAGCCGCGCGGCGAAAACGCCTCTTCTCCCCAAAAACACGGGCGATGAAATAAAACCAGATCGGGATCACCGGAATCAGGTAACGGAATCCATACGCCCAGCCGCCGTATTCGTTGGTCTGGGCGCAGTAAAAAAGAACCAGCGCCGCCGTTCCGGCGAGAATCATCCACTCCGCCCGGCGACGGAGCCACCGCTTGTCCAGAAACAGCGCGAAGGGTAGAAGCAGAAGGAGCCCCTGGTAGGAGAACAATCCGCGATGGCCAAGGAGCGTATTGAAAAAATACCCCAAAAACGGTTTGTCGAGGTGTCCTGTTCCCACGCCGTAAGTTCCTCCGGCGATGTAGAGCGGCAAGACCGTCCCATACGCGATCCAGCCGATGAAGAGAAGGACCGCCACTACGGCACCGCCGCCGCCGCAGTACGCCGCCAGATCGCGCCAACGGCGCGAAGCGAGAAAATAAACACCGCCGGAAATGCCGAAAAAAAGCCCCGTGGGAATATCGAACGAAAAGGCCATGCCGACGGTCAATCCGGCCCATGCGGCCAACTTTCGGGATGGGGCGCGTTCATCCGCCAGCAAAAGGGCGAACAAGAACATCCCCGCAAGCGCCGCCGGGGTGTGGTTGTTGAATGTAACCGAGTAGCTGAACACCCATGTCCCCAGCGTCAGGGCAAGGCCCCATCCGAGGATCATCGGGCTGCTCAAACGACTGTTGCGCCGGAGGCAGCGGAAAAATACGCAAAACAAAAGAAGATTGGTTCCGCCGAAAAGGACAAGGTTGACCAGGTAGACACCCAGCCCATAATTGTCGTGGAAATTCAATCCGAGGACGCGGTGGGGGATGCTCCAGAACACCGCCGCAAGAATGCTCAGCATGGGCGGCTTGTCGGAATAGATGTGCCCGTTCCGCTGAATGGTGTCCACGCTGCGGAAATCGGTGTTTTCGAGCGCAAGCGTACCTTGTTCGGCCAATGCCTGCGTCATACCGAAACGACTGGCCCCGTTGCCGGCGAGCGTTACATCGGCATGGGTATAAAGGAGCGCGACAAACATAAGAAGCGCGAGTCCGGCAAAAAGCGCGGCGCGGCGACGGCGCAAAACAGGCAACATGAAAACCTCGAAATATGGGTTACCCTCTGACAGGGAAATATATACCGTCGATTTCCGGTTTGCAAATTGCTTTCGCATCGATATATTAACAAAAACCCAAGGAAAGATAAAAATCATGCGGAAATACGATCTCGCGGCGCTCGACTGGCAACTCTCCGGCTATATCCCGAGCTCCTGGTCCATGGGGCGTACCATGGAACTTGTCCTGGACGTCAAGCCGGAAATCGCTCCGCTTCCGGCCCGCATCCCGGCTTCGGTACAGCGCCTCCTTCTGGAAGCAGGGGAAATCGCGGACTGGAATTACGGTCTGGACTCCCGCCTGGCCGAATGGGTGGAAAACCGCGATTGGATGTTCAGCGCGACCCTGCCGGCCGATTGGCGCCCGGCGGGAAAAAAAATCTCTCTCCACTGTGCGGGATTGGATGGGAACGGCGTGATTCTCCTCGGCAGAAAACCGATCGGTGAATTCAACAACTCTTTCACTCCGTCCGTCTTTGAACTTCCGGAGGGCAACGGGGAGGACGCGACACTGGAAATCATCTTCTTTCCCCCTCCACGCCACCTGGGGAGCCCCTATTATTCGAGCAAAATCCGCGACTGGAAACCGCGCTTCAATTATGTATGGGACTGGATCCCGCGCACGGTCCAAATCGGCGTGTGGGGACGTGTGGAGCTGGAGATTGCGGACGAAAACCAACTTGGCTGTCCGAAACTCCACGTTGCGGAAAACCGCATCGCCCTGACGCTGCCGGAACTTGCCGGAAACGGCCGCACATCCCTTCGCCTGGACGGACGTTTTCTCGGAGAATTTTCCGCAGAGGAAATGCGGCGCGGCGTGGCCCTGGATCCCGGCGCCGTTTCGCGCTGGGCGCCGATTTCCCCCCGCCTCTACCGCCTGGAGGCGGAGCTCTACGACGCGGAAGGACTCTTGTGCGATCGCATCGAGCGCCGGATCGGCTTCCGTTCCCTTGACTTCACCATGAATCCGGGTGCGCCGGCGGGGGCGGAAGCGTGGCTCTGCCGCATCAACAAAGTCCCGACATTCCTCTTCGGCATCAACTGGACGCCGATCCGCCCGAACTTCGCGGACCTGACAAAGGCCGACTACGAAAGCCGCCTGCTCACCTACAAACGCATGGGCGTAAATACCATCCGCATCTGGGGCGGCGGATTCGCGGAACACGAATGTTTGTTTGATCTTTGCGACGAACTCGGGCTCCTCCTCTGGCTTGAGTTCCCCCTTTCCAGCTCCGGGCCCGATAACGTTCCACCGTCCGATGCGCCGTACATCGCCGGGCTTTGCGCCATCGCCCGCAGCTACATTCAACGCCACCGGCACCGCCCATCGCTGTTTGTTTATTGCGGGGGGAACGAGCTCCAAACCAACCCGGATGGCGGACCGGGCGCGGGAAAACCCCTCGACAATACCCACCCGGCACTCGGCGCGCTGAACAATGTCGTCCGTGCCGAAGACCCCGCGCGGCGTTTTCTTCCCACATCCAGCTCCGGTCCGCGTTTCATGGCCAAGGCTTCCGAGTACGGCCAAGGGCTGCATCATGACGTGCACGGCCCCTGGACCCTGCCTGAAGACGCACAGAAATATTGGACGAACGACGATGCGTTGTTCCGCAGCGAAGTCGGCGCGCCCGGCGCGTCCTCCCCGGAAATGATCCGCCATTATGCAGGTTCGTTCGATCCCGCCGATATCTCCATGGAAAACCCCTATTACCGCCGCTTCGGTTGGTGGCTCGAAACGGCGGCTTTCGAAAAGCAATTCGGCCGCAAGCCCCTTTCATTGGAAGAATACGCCCATTGGAGCCGCGAACGCCAGGCCGATGCGCTGGAATTGGCCGTCGCCGCCGCATTGCGCCGGTTCCCGGCCATCGGCGGAATTATCCTCTGGATGGGGCACGATTCGTTCCCATGCACACTGAACACATCGCTCCTGGAATTTGACGGATCTCCCAAACCGGCTGTCAAACGTTTGACAAAATTGCTTGCCGCAAAATGACAAAAATGGAATGATTCACCCAATCTTCCAATAATGTCACATAAAAGCGGAGGAATCGGCGGACTTCCTCCGCTTTTTTATGGCACGCTTCCTGCTTCACTTCCTGGTAACCTAAACCAAAAGGCATCGATACAATCATGAGCTATGCACAAGACGTTCTCGACTCCGTCCGCCGGAGCCACACCCACGAGCCTGAATTCATTCAGAGCGTAACGGAAGTCCTCGCCTCCCTGGGAAAAATGCTTGAAGTCCAGCCCCGCTACCGGAAGTACAAAATCCTCGAGCGCATGGTCGTTCCGGAACGCAGCATCGTCTTCCAGGTTCCCTGGACCGACGACAAAGGTGAAATCCAGGTGAACACCGGCTACCGGATCCAATTCAACAGCGCCATCGGCCCCTACAAAGGCGGCATCCGCTTCCATCCTTCGGTCAACCTTGGAATCCTGAAGTTCCTCGGCTTCGAGCAGACCTTCAAGAACAGCCTGACCACCCTCCCGATGGGCGGCGGAAAAGGCGGAAGCGACTTCGATCCGAAGGGAAAATCCGAACGCGAAGTGATGACCTTCTGCCAGAACTTCATGCGCGAACTCTACCGCCATATCGGCCCGGATACCGATGTTCCTGCCGGCGACATCGGCGTCGGAGCACGTGAAATCGGCTACTTCTTCGGGCAGTACAAGAAAATCGTGAACGCCCACCAGTCGGTCCTCACCGGCAAGGGACTCAACTGGGGCGGCAGCCTGATCCGTCCGGAAGCGACCGGCTTTGGCTGTGTCTACTTCGCCATCGAAATGCTCAAAACCCGCAAGGAAGACCTGGAAGGACGACGCGTGCTGGTGTCCGGCTCCGGGAACGTAGCACAATACGCCTGCCAGAAGGCGACGCAGTTGGGCGCCAAAGTCCTCTCCCTCTCCGACTCCAACGGAACAATTATCGACGAAGAGGGCATCTGCGGCGAAAAGTTCGCCTTCGTCCAGGAACTCAAAAATATCCGCCGCGGCCGAATCGCGGAGTACGTGAAGGCGTTCCCCTCCGCGAAGTATTTTGAAGGCAAGCGCCCGTGGCAGCTGACGAACGCGGACGTGGCGCTCCCCTGCGCCACCCAGAATGAACTGCATCTCGACGACGCGAAGGCGTTGGTCGCGGGCGGCGTCCGCGTTGTCGCCGAAGGCGCGAACATGCCGACGACCATGGATGCGACGGAGCTCCTCCTTGCAAACAAAGTTCTCTTCGCCCCCGGCAAGGCGTCCAACGCCGGCGGTGTCGCCACAAGCGGGCTGGAAATGAGCCAAAACGCGATGCGATTGTCCTGGAGCCGCGAAGAAGTGGACGCCAAGCTGCGCGGCATCATGATCAACATCCACGCCGCCGCGCGCAACGCCGCGACGGAATTCGGCGAGCCGGACAACTACGTCATGGGCGCCAACATCGCCGGCTTCCGCAAAGTGGCCGATGCGATGATCGACCAAGGCGTCTGAGCGCCGGAAAAACCTTAAGGAAATTTTCTTAAGGTTTTCTCCAAGCCCTCTTCTTTAATCTTCAAACTTTTTGGGCCGGCATTTTCCCGATGGGAAAGATGCCGGCCCAAAAATCTTTTCGCGACAATACGATCAGTAAAAGTTCTGTACGTTGTTGCCCGCGCCGTTTGAATTAAACGGTTGCGTATTCGTGTTGAGACGCGCGTTGTAGAGGGGGATATCTTCCCGCTTTCGCGTGTCCGTCGGCAAAAAGCATGTTGAAGGCGTCCAGATGCCGGTAGACCACACTGTACAAAGGACCGCCGCCGGTGCTGCCGTCCGGATCCATCTTATGGTCTTCCAGGAAGAACGAGGACGCATCCATCAGTGCATACAGCCTTGCCGGATATTTCTGGCGGCTGACAAGGCTGCCGAGAAAGCGGCTGGAGTCCGGAAAACTTCCGTTTCCGCTCGGCCCATTCCCCGCATAACTGTTGTTCACCTCCCCGCCGGAATCTTTCCACGACATCACCTGCTTTGTATTGGAGGGACACCGCCAAATCCACATGCTTTTCGTACTAACCCAGCCATCGGTGTTGTTCAAAATGCCCGGCTGGTACATGCGCGTGAACGACGCCGGCCAGTAACGGGCACTGGCGCGGCTGGCCGAGGAATATGTATATGCGTTGTAGCGCGATTCGTGAATCCAGCCGTTATGCGTGTCGGCATACATTCCGAAATATACGCCAAACTGCTTAAGTTGCGCAAGACATTTAATGCTTTTGGCCTGTTCCCGCGCGCGGCTCAGCGCCGGAAGAAGCATCGAAGCGAGAATTGCGATGATCGCAATCACCACAAGAAGTTCAACCAGAGTAAAATTCCGCAAACCTTTTTTCACCGCGCCCCTCCTTATTATAATTATTTCCGCCTCCGGATAATTATAATGGAGAACGGCCGCAATGTCAAGGGAAAGCAGGGGGGGCCGGGTCAGTAAAAGTTCTGCATGCTGTTCCCGCGTCCGTGGGTGAACCACGGCTGCGAGTTGTCCGCAGGGGTCATTGTGGCGGAGCCGTTGCCGCGGTTCCAGATGAATCCCTTGCGGTGCTTCACGTGGCCATCGGCAAAAAGCATGTTCGCACCGTCCAAATGACGGTACATAATGCCGTACTGCGGCCCCGCGCCGCTGATTCCGGCCCCGGATGCGTCGGGCGTCTTGTAAGGTTCGAGATAGAAGTTCGATCCGTCCATCAGGGCGTACAGCCGCGAGGGGTGCGGCACACGGCTGATCTTGCACCCGAGGAACTGCGTCGGATCGGGCTTTACCCCGTTTCCCGCCGCGCCGTTCCCGGCGTAACTTGTGTAAAGGTCCAAGGGAGAGCCCGCCGGAACGACCGAGTTTGCGTACGGCTTTGTCTGGGCAGTGTTGGACGGACAGCGGAAAAGCCAGAAATTGGTCGCGCTCTGCCACACCCAGCTGGCATTGATGCGCGACGGGGCGAACATTTTCGTCATCGACTCCGTCCAAAGGCGGTTGGAGGGACGGTTTGCGGCGTCGTAGGAAAACGCGTTGTAGCGCGCTTCGTGAATCCAGCCGTTGGAAGTGTCCGCATACATGCCGAAATAGGTGCCCCACTCCTTGAGCTGGGCAAGACACTTGGTGCTCTTCGCTTGTTCCCGTGCGCGATTCAGCGCCGGAAGAAGCATCGAAGCGAGAATGGCGATGATCGCAATCACCACAAGAAGTTCAATCAGAGTAAAATTCCACAAGCCTTTTTTCACAACGACCCCTCTTTATTATAATTATTTTTCCCGCTCTATTAAGTATAGTGCAAAAAGGCCGCGATGTCAAGGAAAAAACAAGGAAAAAAATTCCGTTTTTCGTGTGAAAAACGGAAAAATGCAACGAAAATGGCGGCGTATCAGTAAAAGTTCTGGAAACTTTTTCCTTCGCCGGCGGAAGTCCAAGGCAGTGAGTTGTTTGTAACGGCGGTAAGGGGGGAGCGCTGCCCCATATTGTAGAGGGGGTATTTTTTGTATTTGGCGTGTCCGTCGGAAAAAAGCATGTTCAAGCCATCGTTGTGCCGATACTTCGCGCCGTATTGATCCCCGAGAACCGCGGTGGTTTTCTCGGTCGCACTGTCGTCGTCGGTCCATTTATGCCCTTCCACATAAAACGACTGGCCGTCGAACAAAGCATAAAGTTGAGCCGGATATTTCTGCCGGTTGACGCGGCTCCCGAGATAACGCGTCGTATCCGGAAAGTTTCCGGTTCCGCTCGGGCCGTTTCCTGCGTAGCTGTTGTTTACCTCGCCTCCGGAATCCTTCCAGGGCATGACCTGTTTCTCGTTGGACGGACAACGCCAAATCCACATCCCTTTCGCGGTAATCCAGCCGTCGCCGGTATTCAGAAGACTTGGATTGTACAACTTCGTGAACGAGGCAGGCCAGTAGCGGAAGTTGGCGGGGCGGGAGGCGGAGGAGAAAGTGTAGTGGTTGTAGCGCGATTCATGAATCCAGCCGTTGTAGGTATCCGTGTATACGCCGAAATACACACCGAACTGTTTAAGATTCGCAAGGCATTTGATGCTTTTGGCTTGCTCCCGCGCGCGGTTCAGCGCCGGAAGGAGCATCGAAGCGAGAATGGCGATGATCGCAATCACCACCAAGAGCTCAATCAAAGTAAAGCAGCGTTTCTTTCCCATAATTCCTCCGTATGTGCCGTACAGCAAGTATAGCACAAAAAAAGCCCGGCGGCAAGCCGGGCTTCGTGAATTTCGGAAAGATCAGATTTTTCCGGCGCCGATAATCGTCCCGCATTCGGGCCACGCTTCGGCGGGGGTGCGGCTTGTCACGCGCTCCGCCCATTCGAAGCCATCCAATCCGGAGACGTCGCCGGTGAGGAACGGAACCTCCTCCTCCGCCACGCCGGTGCAGCGAAACTGCGGAGGAACGAACTGACGGTTGTTCACCATCCGGTAGATGATGCTGTCCGCCAACGAGTCGTAACGCATGCCGAAGAGGTACTTCGGGTGCTTCACGCGGGTCTGGCGCATCATGAAGTTCTGCTCGTCCAAAACCTTGATCGAGCGGAAATACGCCTTGAACTCCGCCAGCGTCGCGAACGAATCGCGCGAGGAAACTTCGCAGAAAAAACCGCCGCCCAGCCGGGCAAGGTCGGTCTCCTCCAACGAAACGGATTTGCCGTCGTAGATGTAGCAGTCGATCAAACCGTAATAGCCTTCCTTCCGCACACGGATGCGCGGCCCCGCACAGCTTTGCGGACGCGGCATCAGGAAACGAATCCCGATGTACACCGGGCCATCGGCGATAAACACGTCTTCCACTTCCGCCGATTCCCCGGCGAAGTCGCGAATTTCCGTATCCCCGAGCTCCAGGCGGTCCACGCTGTTTCCGAAGACCAGCGGGTAAATCAGCGTCGTCGAGAGTTTCTCCAGACACATCCTGTCCGCGATGCGCGGACGGTACATCATGATCGAAGACGATTTGTGCTGAAAACCCGCGTAGAACCCCTGATCAAACCACGCAACCTGCCGCTCCTGGTTCGGGTTGGCGGGGAAGTCCACCATTTTGAACTCGCGGTCGCGCGCAACGTTTTTATCGTTGATCGTAAAGGAACAGAAGAGCATCCCCTGGTCGGCGGTCGTCTTCATCGCTTCTTTTTTGCGGTAGGCGATTTCGAAGTTGTTGTTCGGGCAGCCGCCGATCATACGGTGGCTCGCCGTCCCCATTCCCCAATCGCGCTCGTAGTAGCCGCAGGAGTGGATCTCGCTGCCGGAGAAGGGAATCGCGCCGGGAACCGGACGCGGCGGCGAAGACCACGCCGGGTTCTCCGCGTTGAGCGGGCGGTAGCTTTCCATGCCGTTGCCGACTTCGTGGGTGCCTTCGATCTCGAACGGGTACGAACGCTTGTTGCAGAAAAGCTCGTAGGCTTTTTGCGGCACTTCGTAACCGTGCGCAAGCATCCGGGCGATAAAGCCGATCTTCCAGGAGGCGTCTTCCATTTTGTCCTGCCACTGGAAAAACTGCCACGCGGGCGGTTCGGTCATGAAAATGGTGTCCGTATCCATCAAAGGCGTCTTGAACTCGTCGCCCAAAACTCCCCACAACGCCACGGCGGAGTGGAGATTGAAGAGGCGCCCACCCGTGTAATCGCGGGCGCTCGGCCCGATTTTCCGGGCCAGATTCGGGTGCCAGTGCGCGGCGTAGTCGAACCAAATGCGCGCTTCGCAGTCGCGGGCGAGCTGGCGGATCTGGGCATCCTCGGCGAACTGACCGACAATCGCAGTGGTGTACAACGTATGCACCAGATAGCAGTCGTTCGTTTCGTGAATGAAACCGCGCCGCAACAATGTGTCGCGGAAGTTCAGGAGGTTGTCCCGCCCGGCTTCCACGGCCGCCTTGTCGCCGAGGAGCTGGCCGCCGAGCACGAGCGTACTGGTCGCCAGCGTTACGTGGTTGTCGTTGTACCCGTGATGCTGGAGGTCCTTGGTCGCGTAGCGCTCAACAAGATACCCGCGCATGGAGTCCAGCAGCCCCTGGCGTACCGCGCCGGGTATGGCGTCGCCCCCGCAATAGAGCATGGCCAGGTGGTATTCGTTGCAAAACGCGCAATTGTTCATCCGCTTCAGGACGGAGGGCTGGCGGAGGAGTTTTTCCGCCAGCTTCCGGTCCGAGGCGTCGCCCAGAAAATAGGGGAGCGCGACTTCGACGAAGACCCGTGGGTCTTCGTTCGCGTTCACCCCCGGCGGCGACTGCCAGACACCGTCGGCATTCACATAGCGCCGGAATTCGCGGCGGATGTCCTCAAACATCCGCTCCCGGCGTGGCTTCATTCCCTCGAAAGACCAGGGTTTCGGCGAAAGCATCAGAATACCTCCAACCGCGCGGACTTGACCTTCGCCATGTTCGCATTCCCCGCGAGATGGTCCACGGTCAGGAGTTCCAGAACGTTTTCCTTGCCGACGTTCACCAGGTGGTCGATCCGGGGGCCGACCGGGTAGTAGTTTTCCGGACGGAAATACTTTTCCCCGTTGATGAGCACGCCGGCGATGGAAGCGTGGCGGTTGCCCGGTTCCGTGTGTTCGATCACCAGGCGGATCGGACGGTTCGCATACTGCTCCGGGATCACGATGCGGGTGCGGAGGCCGACGGCCTTCACATCGCAGGGGAACTTCACCTTGCGGAAGTCCTCTTTTGTGGCCCATTTGGTGAACACTTCAAACTCGCCGTCCAGGGGAATCACGGCCGTCGGCGCGGGCGTGCGGCGCAGGAACAAGGTTCCGGCAGGGCCGCGGGTGACGAAGGGGCCGGGTTTCGGGCCGGTTACGTCGAACTCGAAGGCGATCTTTCCCTCTTTAGCCACGTCGGAGATATCGAAGGAGAAGTTGCCCTGAACGCGGCCCGTGAAAGGCTTCCCGTTCATGGTAAGCTTGCAGTCGCCCTGCATTCCAAGCTGCCAGTACCCGACCATGCCGAGGGTAACGCGGGCATCCTTCGTCCACGTCGCCGGGAGGGTTACGGTCTTGCGGTACACAATGCGCTTGGCGTCGTTCTTGCCGATTGCCGACCAGGAACCCATGCGTCCGGGCTGCCAGACGGTGTCGTCGTCGACCTTGATTTCCCAGCCTTCGCTGAGGTCCAGGCCTTCTTCGCCGAGGCTCACGGCATGGGCCTTCGCCATCTTCTCCGCATCCACAAGGATGGAGGAATCCACCTTCTTGAGCTCACGCCAGGCTTTTTCCTGCACGGCAAGCCAATGCGACGGAGCGCGCCGGCCAGCGTCTTCGCGGACAACCGCGAACTGACGGATCTGGAAGGGGCTGAATTCCTGTTCGCCGAAGGAGAGTTTCCCATCCTTCGCCACGGTCGCCACATCCGGCGCGCCGGCCGTATCCGCCGCCACAGCCGGGAGCTGCCCCGCGCGGACGGTATCGAGCGTGGTCTTGATCCGCTGGCTCAAATCCCACTTGCCGTGGACGCCCATGGCGCCGGCGAAGTAGACGTCGTAGAGGCCATTCTTGCTCTCGCGGCGTTCGAACCATACGCTCTGGTCGGCGACGGAGGTTTCACGCTTCACGCCGCAGGAAGCGAGCATTTCGGCGACGTATTTCTGCCGGATCGCGTCGTTGCTCCACTGGCCGTTGACGTCCTTCATCCGCAAATAGAACGGCGAACCCAGGAGGATCAAGCGTCCCTTGCCGTACTTCACTTCCGCAATCGCGATGGAGCCATCTTCCCAATGGGCGATCGGGGTCGCCTTCTGTCCGGAGATCTGCACGCCGCCGGTGCGTTGGTTGTCGAGGTAATCGATCGAAACGCCGCTCCCCTGGATGCTCTTCCCCTTCAGGCTCGGAATCATATCCTGTTCGGCGGTGAATCGGATGGTTTCCAGCGGCCAGCGGTGGTAGTTCTCCAGCGTAACCCATTTCGGCGTAACCTTAAGGCCGAAGGCTTTCGCCAGGGGCCACGCGTCGCGCACCAGGTCGCTGTGCTGTCCGGTATGGTGCTGGGCGATGAACGTACCGCCCTTTTCGATGTAGCGCTTCACCGCATCCACCATCTGCGGTTCCATCACCGTGGTCGCGCAGTCGAGGAGGAGCGGAAGGTGGTCGGCAAGCTTTTTCATCAAATCCGGCCCGTCCACGAGAACCGGAGTCAAACCCAGCGACGGCAGGGAGCCGCGCGACATGTCCCAGTTCCAGATGCCGCTGTTCTGGTAGCGTTCGGTCTGGCGGACATCGCGCAGAACCGCAACCTGCGGCGCGGCGAGGTCCACTTTGCCGAGAGTCGCCAGGAAGTCGGCGTGATCCGACCACCACTGGAGGGCTTCTTTATGCTGCCAGAGCTCGCGATTCAAATCGAACACGTAGTCGTGGCAATCCTGCGATTCCCAGAACATCACGGCGAACATCATCTGGGTGGAGGCGGCCGTTTTCTGCGCGCCGCCGGGCTCGCTCGAGCCGGGGAGGCCGCGCAGCGAGCTGTACCCTTTATAGTGCATCGGACGGTACCAGCCGCCTTCGCCGGTGAGCTGCGGATACCCGCCGTAGTCGGCGAGAAGATCCATCGCGTCGGACTGGAACAAATGCGGGGTCATCACCTTGAACGGACGGTTCGGATCGGCGGCGCGAAGCGCCTTCATGAACAATTCGAACGTGAGGTATTTTTCGCGGATCAGATAATCGCGCCAGTCGAGGTAGAAGGCGTTCAGCTTCGCATCGGCGAACGGGAATTCCTGCGGCGGGCACTTGGAGAGGAACACCCGGTAGGCAATACGGCCGCCCTTGTTGTGGATGGCGAACTGGTTTTTGCCGGGCTTAAGAAACTTGGTTACTTCTACGGCGGTGTTCTTGTTGATGTAGTTGGTCGGGTCGAACTTCTCGCGCCCGGCCTCTTCACCGTTCATCCAGAGGGTGATCGGGCGGCCCGCGTGTTCGGTGTAGGGCATCATGTAACACCAGACGGGCTTCTTGTCGGCGAGAAATTTCTCCGGAACATCGACCGTTCCGCGCCCCCAGAGCTCGGAAACGCGGGTGCTTTGATCGAAGTAGACCAGGAGGTGCTTGTTCGTGCGCAATGCTTCAAACCACTTGGAGTCGTCGAAGTCGGGTTTCTGGAACCCCGAGGCTTCGCCCTTTCCAAGCTCACCGGTCTGCCAGCGCCACGGGGTGGAGTCCATATCGATGAATTCGCCGCGGCGGCCGCCGAAGTAGGCGGTGTCCGGGAACGGAACTTCCGTATAGTTTTTATACCGCGTGCCGTAACGTGTGTTCAGGTCGCGAAGCGAGTACTTCTTATCGGTCTTGAGGTACTCGGGAAAGCGGGTCATGCAATTCGGCGGATACGCCACCGGATCGGTGAGGTGGAACTCGCCGTGCGGCTCCATCCACGCGAGGATGCGCGGATCGTCCATCCGGCGCTTCATGGTTTCGGCCATGTTGTGGATGTAGAGCGAATTCACCAGGGGCGACGACGCCTGGCTTGCGCCGTAGCCGCCCGCCTCAAAATAACGACGTCCGGTGAAGCCGGGGACGTTGTGGTCGATCGACTCGGCCGGGAACGTAACCAAATTGCCGAACCACGCGGTGTCGCCCGCCGCCGTCCAGAGCATATGACGATAGTTTTTGCCGAGGGTGCGCACCTGGCTCAAGGAGTTGTCCACGCCGGAAAGGTCGTACACGCCCCACGCGGGAGAGTTGTCCAGGCGCTGGTCGTGCAAATTCACAATGGCGGGGAATTTTTTCATCCACGCGAGCTGTTCCGGGGATTTGGTCGTCGCCATCCACCAGAGGCCGAGGCCGTCCTTGTCGAAGTTGTCCAGGTAATTCGGGTAGGAGCCGGAGGGGATCGTCTCGAGTTTCGGCAGTTTCGCTGCCTGGAGGACCGCCGCGTTCGGCGCCTGGTAGACGCGGAACTCTTTACCGGAAAGTCCCAGGAGCCACACGCCGCCGTGGCGCACTTCCAACAATGTTCCGGTAAGTCCGGCGGGGGTTTCCAACTGCTTCACAGCGCCGTAGGCGAGCTGGTCGGCCAAGTATTTGGAGCCGGTGATCTTCGCTTTTTCCGGCGACTCGCAGCGGAACACCGAAGTGCTCAATTGCTGTTCCTGCCGGGTTTCAAACGCGATTTTCCCGAAGCCGCGCAATGTTCCGGTTTCCCGCTTGAACGCGGGTTCCGCCGCTCCCGCAAGCAACCCGCTTGCAAACAACGCCCCCGCAAGGGCCGTCGATTCCCACCGTAGTTTCATAAAACCTCCTTTGCGACAATTGTCCTTATCCTTAGTGTAGCCTCCTTTTTAAGAAATGTCAAGTGGAAAAACAAATGATTATTCACATTATTTCTTTTTCTGTTCTAACAAAATCCTAACAATCGCTTCACGGGGGGCTAATCGTGGCGCGCTACATTATATATAACCTTTAATAAAGAAGGATGTGAAAATGAAAAAAGTATGGATTTACACAACAGCCGCGCTGCTGCTCGGCGGAGGCGCGGGAGGCGCGGAAACAATTCTGAACGGCGCCGGGGCGACCTTCCCCGCGCCCGTCTACCGGGAGTGGACGCACGCTTACGGTGAAGACCATGCCGGCGTAACGGTCAATTACCAGCCGATCGGCTCCGGAGCGGGAGTCCGGCAGTTGGAGGCCAAGACCGTGGACTTCGCCGGAACGGACAATCCTCTGACGAAAGAGGAGCTGGACAAAGCCGGATTCGTCCAATACCCGATGCTCGCCGGCGGCGTGGTGGTGGTGGTCAATCTCCCTGGAATCGCCAACGGCGCCCTTAAGCTCGACGGCCCCACACTGGCGGATATTTTCCGGGGAACCGTTTCACGATGGGACGATGCGGCCATCGCGCGCCTCAACCCGGATTTGAATCTCCCGAAACTGAAGATCACCGTTGTACGGCGCGGGGACAGCTCCGGAACCAGCTACATCTTTACAAGCTATCTTACCAAAGTATCCAAGGAGTGGGCGGAGAGCGTGGGAGCCGGCCCGGCCGTCAAATGGCCGACCGGCATCGCCGGGCAGAAAAATCCGGGCGTGTGCAACAACGTTAGCCGCAGCCGGGGAGCGATCGGTTACACCGAGTACACCTACGCCAAAGAGTACAAACTTGCCATGTGCCGCCTTAAAAACCGCGAAGGTAATTTTGCCAAAGCGGAACCCAAGGCATTTTCCGCCGCCGTCGCCAATGCCGACTGGGAAAATGCCCCCGCTTTCCGCCTGGAGCTGACCGATCAGCCGGGCGCCGACGCCTGGCCCATCACAGGCATCACCTACATGGTCTTCCCGAAAAAAATGGAAGCGGCCCGTAAGGCCGAACTCATGAAGTTCTTCCGCTGGTGCTATACCACAGGCAGAGCGGCGGCAGAGCGTCTTGACTACGTACCGCTTTCTTCCAACGTGGTGGAACTTGTCCTGAAGGCCGATCGATGAAATTCCCCTGCGACAGGTTTTTCCGCGGCGCGGCGGTCGCCGGGGCGGCGGCAATTCTCCTCCTCGGCGTCGGATTTCTGGTCCAGCTCGGACTCGGCAGTATCCCGGCGTGGCGGACGTTCGGCCCCGGGTTTCTGTTCTCCACGGCGTGGGATCCTGTCGCGGGAGAATACGGAGCCCTCCCGGCCATCACCGGGACGCTGATTACCACCGCGCTGGCCGTTGGCCTTGCCCTCCCGCCGGCGTTCGTAACCGCGCTTTTTTTGCTCGACTGCCCACCCTGGGCCCGGGGAATCCTCAGCCAGGGGATCGATCTTCTGGCGGCGATTCCCAGTGTGATTTACGGGATGTGGGGACTTTTCGTATTGGTTCCCCTCCTCCAAAGGGCGGTGCATGCCTTGGGGTATGAGGACTTTTCCGGCTTCGGGCACCTGACGGCCGGGGGCATCCTCGCACTGATGATCCTCCCCTATATGTGCGCCGTCTTCCGCGACGTATTCCGCATGACGCCTCTCATGCTCCGTGAAGCGGCCTTCGGCTGCGGATGCACACGTTGGGAGACCGCGTGGGACATCGTTATGCGTTACGGCATCCGCGGAATCGCCGGCGGCGTTTTCATCGGCCTCGGGCGCGCGCTCGGTGAAACCATGGCGGTCTTGTTCGTCATCGGCAATCTAAGCGAAATGCCCGGATCGATTTTCGCCGCCGGGACGACCATCTCGGCGACGCTTGCAAACTGCTTCGCCGAAGCGGACGACGTGCTGCGCCCCGTCCTCTTCGCCCTCGGGCTGATCCTTCTTATAACCTCGCTTGGCATTCAGGCCCTTTCGCTGTATTTCCTTAAAATGACCGGCCGCCGCCGGGGAGAGTGCTGATATGACAGCCAACACACCCAAACGAAGCCTGAAAGGCCGTCAGTTCCTGGACCGCCTCCTCCGTTGCGCGGCGGGGCTGGCCCTTTTCGCCGCCCTCGGCTCGATGCTCTGGATCCTCGGAACCGTAATCGCACGGGGGGCGAGGGCGATCAACTGGAACTTCCTGACCGCCATTTCGTCGCCGCGAAGCGACGGGGGGATCGGCAATGCGATCCTCGGCAGCATTCTCATCACCTTCGGCGCGGCGGCGCTGGCACTGATTCCGGCGTTGCTGGGCGGATGCTATCTCGCCGAATTCGGCAGGACATCGCGCTTCGGACACTATGTCCGCTTCTCGGCCAACGTGATGATGGGATTGCCTTCGGTACTCGTCGGCCTTTTCGTCTACGCGGCGATGGTGCGCCCGATGGGGTGCGGCTCCGGATTGGCCGGTTCCGTGGCGCTGGCGATCATCATGTTTCCCGTGGTGATGCGGACGACCGAAGACATGCTCCGCATGGTCCCGGATTCTTTGCGCGAAGCGGGGCTCGCGCTCGGCATGACTCGCGCCCGGACGACGCTGTGCGTGGTTTTCCGCGCCGCGCGGAGCGGACTGATTACGGGCATCCTCCTTTCGCTCGCCCGCGTTTCCGGCGAAACGGCGCCCTTGTTGTTCACCGCCCAATGGAGCGACAGCTGGCCGGAGGGATTTTTCCGAAGCCCCACCGCCAACTTGCCGATCCTTATCACCGAATACACAACCAATTCACCTTTTGCGTCGATCCAGCAGGCGGGCTGGGGCGCGGCACTGGTCATCATGACCTTTGTGCTCGCAATGAACGCGGGGTGCCGAATTCTATTCCGGGAGCGCCATCATGGACACTGAAAAAAAAGTAAAAATCGCCGTCCGCAACCTGAATTTCTTCTACGGGGCGGGACACCAGGCTTTGTTTGAAAACAACCTGACCCTCGAATCAGGCAAAGTAACCGCCATCATCGGCCCCTCGGGATGCGGAAAATCCACGCACCTGCGGATATACAACCGCATCTTCGAACTTTATCGCGAACAACGCGCCGAAGGGGTTGTGGAGATCGACGGCGTCAACATCCTCGATTCCTCGGTAAACGTGCTGGAACTCCGCCGGCGCGTCGGGATGATCTTTCAGAAGCCGACGCCGTTTCCCATGTCGGTCTTCGACAACATCGCCTATCCGCTGCGCCTCCACTTCCGCCTTTCGCGGCAGGAATTGGCCGACCGCGTGGAACAATCGTTGCGCGGCGCGAGTTTGTGGGACGAAGTCAAGGACAAACTCGGCAAAAGCGGCCTCGCCCTCTCCGGGGGACAACAGCAACGCCTCTGCATCGCCCGGACCATCGCGGCGGAGCCGGAAATTCTCTTGATGGACGAACCGACCTCCGCCGTGGACCCCGTGGCCACATTGAAGATCGAAGCGTTGATCGCCGAACTGCGCGGACGCTTTACCGTGGTGA
Organism: Victivallaceae bacterium; assembly: GCA_031549345.1. GTDB lineage: Bacteria > Verrucomicrobiota > Lentisphaeria > Victivallales > Victivallaceae > CASFRF01. Next base: position 53,988 of record JAVBPY010000008.1, on the reverse strand, counting down.
TTGTAACGCACAACATGCAGCAGGCCGCCCGCATCAGCGACCACACCGCGTTTTTCTACCAGGGACGGATCATGGAATTCGACACAACGGAAAAAATATTCACAAATCCCTCGAACCAAAAAACCGAGGAATACATCACAGGACGATTCAGCTGATGAAAAACCATTACGAACAGGAAGCCGCATTGTTGAACACACGCCTTAACGATCGCGCCGCCATCGCCGAGGAAATCCTGCGAAAAGCCGTCAGCGCCGTTTCGGAGCGGAATGCCCCGCTCGCCGCGGAGGTGCTCGCCGCCGCCGAAAACATCGACCGTGGCGGCGTCCGCTTCGAGGAAGAGTGTTTAAAGGTGCTGGCGCTCCACCAACCGGTGGCGGGCGACCTGCGGTACGTGGTAACCCTGCTGAAGGTGAACACCGAAATCGAGCGGATCGGCGATTTGGCCGAAAGCATCGCCGAGCGTGTGCCGGAGCTTTGCTCCTTCGAACGCCCGGAACACCCGATGGAGGTGGATGTCATAGCCGTCGAAGTCCGCGAAATGCTCAAAGCCGCCCTCGACTGCCTGAGCATGCGCGATATCCGGAAAGCAGCGGAGATCATCTCCCGCGACGACGTAGTGGACAAACTGCACTACGATAACATTCTCTCCCTCAAAAAAGAGGTCGTCCACGATCCGGCGACAGTCGGTTATTACCTCGGCATGCTCACGGTTTCCCGGAGCCTCGAGCGCGTCGCCGACTGCGCGGTCAACATCGCCGAAGACGTCATTTATCTGGAGCAAGGCCGAATCATCCGCCATTTGCGCCCCTGACGCCGCACCGGCGACGAACGGCTCGGGGACGGATAGAAAATTCTGTTCGGGATTTCATTCGTAGGAAGACAGATTGCGCGGAGCGATAGAAGGACAATTTCAATGCAATAGAGCGCCGGTGGCTCGGTGTAATAGAGCCCGGGGGAAAAACGCGCTTTTCCCCCAGCCCCCCATTCGAGATGCCGGTCGGTCGGCGGGGAGCTGGGTTGTTCTATCCGCAGGTCGCGGCGGCGGCTTTGCCGCCTTACTTGAAGCCGCAACGCGGCTTAAACCCCCTCCCGCGATTCCGCATTCAAACCTTTGCGGGAGGCGGAGCTTTAACCCGCCGTAAGGCGGGCGCATCAAGGGCCGCGCCCTTGTGCGGGGTCCCCAAGGGGCGCATAGCTCCTTGGGCCGGAAGCAGGCGTAGGGAGCGCCTCGCTCCCTCCTAGGGGGAGCGAGTGCCGAACGAAGCGGTGTTACGGAATCCCTTCGGGGCGGCCCCAGTCCTCAGCCCACCCAGCCCCGAAATAATACACGGGTACAGGGCCATTCGCCCCTGTTGCGCCGCAAGGCGCCGAGGGGCCGAACGTCGGCTCCGGGTGTGGGGGGGGCAAAGGGCCCACCACGATCCATGTGGTCAATTTTGGGAGGAACGCGCGGACTTTGCGCTCTCGGCCCGGACGAGATCCGTACGAAGATCGCGTTCCGGGGAACAGTCTTCCATGTGCACCAAAGACCATAAGGGCATCCCTTCCGCCTCGAAAAACGGCTGGATGTGCAAGCGTATCGGAACGGGACAACCGTTCGCCGGGTGTGCGACAAGGTGTTCGTTGCCCGGCGCCAAGCCATGGCGGAGCGCCGCGTCGAAAAGATGCGGGTAGCTTTCGCCGGTCAATGCGTGCGTTACCTTTAAAACATCTTTCAAGGCACGCCCCGGAGCTTCTTCCGGCGCACATGCAAGGAATACCGCGGCGCCGCGGTTGGCGAACACCACGGCGCCCGCGCCATCGGTGAGGAGAACGCCACCCGGAATCGCGTTCAAAACCTCCCGGCAACGCGCCGGCGAGGTATCTTCAAGAGCCGCTTCCGCCGGTGCATCCTGGAACCACCACAACCGAAGCTCGCCATCGGGCGACACATAAGGAGCAAGGTATCCCCGGCAGACTTCGCGCGCCGTCCGCAGCACCAAAGGGCCGGCCGTGCGTGGCGCGGCCCGCCGGAAAGCGCGTACAAGGCGGCGGCGGCGCTCCGGATCTTCCTCGAATCCATTGTCCAACAACAATGTCCCGTCCTCGCGCAAGAGAAGGAATGGAGCAGGAAAACCCTGAAAAAGACGGAGCTTCCGCCTCTGTCGCACAAAACGGCTCCGTTCAATCCTCCAAGCGAGAAAAAGAAGGAAAACGAGTGTGCCCCCGGCCAAAATGCCGCCGAGCGCCAATGTCCTGTGCCGCATGGAAATGGCGTACCATTTGGGGGGAGCGTTGATCAGAATGGCATTTTCGGGCAACCGGGAATTCGGAACGTTCCAGCGGCGCAACGCGCGGTAATCCAGGTACAGCCGCGGCGCGAGCACGACCGGACGAATGGCTTGCGCTCGTTCCCCGGCAAGAAGGCGCGCCGTCAGGCGCCCGGCCGCCTGGCCGCTGAAAAGCGGATCCACCCCATAGCTCCCGAGCGCGCCCCAACCGAGAGCCTCTTTGTCCAGTACAAGAAGCGGCGCGGAAGCTACCGCCTCCAGCCCACTCCCTACCGGCGAATTTCTTTCGATTTCAAATCCGCCGCCCTCGTGCAGAATCAACGCATCCGACGGCGCCGACTCCACGTATTTTTTCCGCGCGTCCGGCATATGTTCCCGCTCCGGGAGCAGGACAAGTTCCGGCATGGCATTGGTGCGGCTCCATGCGGCGGCCTGTACCTCCAGGGCTTTGCCGCGCTCACTCTCGGAGGTGAGGAGAAATACTTTCTGTGTTTCCGGAAAAAGCGCAAGTCCCTGCCGGATCAAAGATGAAAAGTCGCATGCTTCATAAATGCCCGTTGCAGGACGGGGAAGAGGGCGCGGCAGACGCACCGGCTGGTCGCTCCCGCAAAAAATGAGCTGTGCCCGCGCGGGAAGATGATCCAGATGCAAAATCAAAAACTCCAGCGCATCGCGATCCAAAGCCACAACGATTTGCTGTCGTTCGCCTTCCAGAATCCGGTTCAATGTTTCAAGTTTCGCTTCCGAACGGCTCAGCTGGCAGGAAAAAATTTCGGGACGGATCACGAGTTTCCGCAATTCATCGTCAATACCCCGCCAGAGGGCGGCGGCACGCAGCGAAGGAGCCGTTTCCGTAGTAACAAGAACGACGCGGTCCGCCGCGCCAAGCGCAACACAAATAAAAAAGACAAAGATTCCGGACAAAACCCGCATGCTTTACCTGTATAATGAACTTCCGGCCGCGTCGATGGCAACGACCAACGGGAACTTCTCCACCTCCAGACGGTACACCGCCTCCGGGCCGAGCTCCGGATACGCGATTAAATCGCATTTTTTGACGCAACGGGCGATTAGGGCCGCCGCGCCCCCCGTGGCGGCGAAATAAACACACCCATAACGCTTCATCGCCTCGATGACCTGTCGGTTGCGTTCGCCCTTGCCGATCATGGCGCGCAGGCCGCATTCGGCGATAAGACGCGGCGAATATGCGTCCATACGACCGCTTGTCGTCGGCCCCGCACTGCCGATTACCTCGCCGGGGCGGGCCGGACAAGGGCCGACAAAATAGATCGCCTGTCCCGCAAGATCCATCGGAAGCGCCTTCCCTTCGTCGAGCGCGGCGATCAGCTTCCGGTGGGCGGCGTCGCGCCCCGTCCAGACAACGCCGGAAAGAAGCACCCGGTCGCCCGCGCGGAGAACACGCACCGCCGCTTCGTCGAAAGGGGTCGAAAGTTCCCGCGCGGCGCTCACAGGATAAACCCCGCATGACGCGCGGCATGGCAGTTCAGCGAAACGGCCACAGGGAGCGAAGCGATGTGACACGGATAGGGTTCGATGTGCACCGCAAAGCTTGTGATATCGCCGCCGAGCCCCTGCGGGCCGATGCCGAGCGCGTTGATCCGCGCGAGAATTTCCTCTTCCAACGCGGCGTATTCCGGATCCTCGTTGACGCTTCCCAGGGGGCGGAGGAGGGCTTTTTTGGAGAGGAACGCCGCTTTTTCCATGGTTCCGCCCACACCCACACCCACAATGGTCGGCGGACAAGGGTTCCCGCCCGCCCGGCGCACCGTTTCAACCACAAAATCGGCCACGCCCTCGCGTCCTTGCGAAGGCTTCAGCATTTCCAGGCCCCCCATATTCTCCGAACCGCCGCCTTTCGGCGCGAGGATGACCGTCAGCGAATCCCCCGGCACCATCTTGAGATGAATGATCGGCGGTGTGTTGTTTCCTGTATTCTTCCGCCGGAAAATCGGGTCGGATACGATGGAGGAACGCAGATAACCGTCTTTGTAGCCTTTGGCGGTCCCTTCATTAATGGCCTCGGCAATGCTCCCGCCGTCGATGGCGAGGCGTTCGCCGAGCTCCACGAAATAGACCGCGAATCCGGTATCCTGGCAAAGGGCGCGTCCTTCGCCGGCGGCGATTTGCGCATTTTCAAGATATTGGAGGAGAAAATCCTTCCCCAGGGCGGAACTCTCTTTTTCCGCCGCCGTCCGGATGGCCTGCAGCACATCCGGCGGCAACACGCACGCCGCCTCAAAACAACACGCCGCCACGCGCGCAACCACGTCGTCGAAAGCGACGTGCCGGAGTCGTTCCGAAGGGGTACGCCGATCAATGCTTATTTTCATAAACGATGCAATCCCTTACAGCTTGATGTAATGCTTTTGAATTTCCGGCGTCCGCTCCAGAATATTGGTCAGACTGCCGCTTATTTTTTCCAGCTCTCCAAGCATTTCAATGAAAATCACGCCGCCGGAAACCGAGCAGTTCCCTTTCCGAAGGCGTTCGATGTGATCCGCTTCCAGGCGGGCGGCGAACTTCCGGACTTTCCGTTCGCCTTTAAGCGCTTCTTCTTCGTTCACGCTCCCCGCGTCGCGCAGGGATTTGAGAACAATCCGAAATTGTTTGTCTACCAGTTTCCAAAGTTTTTCAATGTCGCCCTTGCCTTGTTCGGAGAGCGGGCGGCTCGCTTTTTTCATCCGTTCGGTGAGTTTGAGGATATTCTCCGTGTGGTCCGCAATGCGCTCCGCGTCGTTGGTGCAATGCATCAAAAGCGGCACAAGCTGCGACTGCGGCGGCGTGAGTTCGCGCCGCGTGATCTGCGTAAGATAATCGGTAACGGCCAACTGCATGGCGTCCACCCGCCCTTCGGCGCGGGCGAGGTCCCGAAACGCGGCCGCATTGGTGTTTACCGGCAGAAAGTGGGCGTTGACCGCCTGGTCGATCATCTTGTAACCGTCCTCCACCATCTGGCGGATGGCGGAAACCGACTGTTCCAAAGCAATTGAAGGCGTGGAAAGAAGATACGGTTCCAACGGTGTCGTTTCCGTTTCGCGCGTGCTGCGAATCGGCAATAAAAAGTTGCAAAGACGGGCGAACTGCGGAATAAAGGGCAGAAGAAGCAGAACGACCACCACGTTGAACATCGTGTGCGCCATTGCGATATGCCGCTCAAGATTCTGTGGAATCGCCGCGAATGCGTTGCCGTTCGTCAGGGAATTGACGAACGCGAGGAAGATCGGCGTGCGGCTCTCGCCCCACGGAACGTAGAAAAGCCCCACCATGATCGCCGTCCCGATGGCGTTGAACAACAAGTGGGCGAGCGCGGCTTGTTTGGCAACACGGTTGGCGGCGAGCGCCGCCAGAAACGCCGTAACCGTCGTCCCGATGTTGGTCCCGAGCAGGAGCGGCACGGCGGTATAGAAGTTAATCAGCTGGCTTCCCGCGAGGGCAAGGACGATCCCCATTGCCGCCGAACTCGACTGAATGACCACCGTCATGACCACCCCGATCCCGATGGCGCCCAAGACGGGACCGATGGGCATGAATCCTCCCGGTACGGGCGTGCAGTCGAAGGTATGGAAAAATTGGACGAACGAGGGAAATGCGCCGAGCGCCTTCAGTTCGCCGGACATGAGGTTCATGCCGAAAAAGAGGAGCCCGAATCCGAGGATCGTTTCCCCCCACCCCTTCGCCATGCGGTTCGGCAAAAGGGTAATCAAAAATCCGAGCGTGATCGCCGGAAGCGCCATTCCCGCGAGATTCAACGAAATAATCTGCGCGGTAACCGTCGTCCCGACGTTCGCGCCGAAAATAATGCCGATCGCCTGCTGGAGGTTGAGCAGCCCCGCGTTGATGAAACCGATCACCATCACCGTCGTCGCGCTGGAGGACTGGATCACCGCGGTTACCCCCGCCCCCGCGAGAACCGCGACCAATCCGTTGCGCGCGAAAAACTGAAGAATCTTCTTCATGCTCTCCCCGGCGACCTTCTGGAGCCCGTCGCCCATGAGCTTCATGCCGAAAATAAAGAGCGTCAGGCCGCCGAGGACGATGACGACAACCGTTGTTACATCCAGCGCCAGGAGGCGGATGCTTTTCGCGCGCATAAACATTCCGTTTTCCGGATCGGCCACTTCGATGCCGATTTTGTACTCCCCTGTCTTGTGGCCGAGGCGGACGGTGGCGGAGGCCTTCCCCTCGGCGTCGGTGCGTGCCATGCGGTTGTGAATTTCAAGCGACGAGGAAGAACCCTCCACCGTGGCGCCGTCGCGGAAAAAGACGGGAACATCCGCGGCGGGGGAGCCATCGGGCTTAAGGAGCTGAACGGTGATCGGGTCTTTGGCGAACGCTCCGGTCGCGCCTTCCTGTTCCGCGCCGAAGATCTTCATCCCCACGATAAAGCGGACGTCCAGCGCCCGTTCCGGCGCGCCGACGGGCGTTACACGCAAATAGTGATCCCCTACTTTGTCCCCGGCGGAAACACGGACGTAGACACTGCCTCCCGCATCGGTCTTTGCCGAAGAGGATTCAACACGGAGCCGGGAGCCGGGAGCCGGCTCGATACGGACTTCGACATTGGCCGCGGGGGGGCGGCGGCCGCCGCCCAGGAATGCGGAAGAGGGTTCGCCGCTCAATTCGATTTGCAGCATTTGCGGAAATTTTTCGCCGGGAAGCGCGCATTGCTCCCCGCCGCGCAGGACGGTTACCTTATCCACTTTCGCGGCATTTTCGCTTTCGCCGCATCCAAAAAGAAGGGCGAATCCCAGCGCGAAGGCAAAAAAGAGGCAGAGTTTCTTTAAACGCATCGGCGTCAGCTCCCGGTATGATAGTCTGTTATTCTTACGGTACTATACTCGAAGAACGCCCTTTCCGCAAGTCGGCGGCCTGGAAGTTTTGGATAAAAAAACGGACGCTCCGTTTCCGGAGCGCCCGCGGATAAAGGCCGCGCGTCAGCGGATCGGCACAAGTTTTACCGTGTCCGGGACAGAGCGAAGAATCTCGCGCACCGTCGCGTTCGGCGCGATTTCGCGCTCGAGCCGGGCGCCCGCCAAGGGAGCGAAGGAGGCGCAGCCTTCCAGAACGGCCTTGACGGGGGCGGCAGTCGGGTTGTGGATTTCCACCTGAAAGTCGCCCCCTTCCGGAACAAGTTCGACATGCAGATCCTTGTTGTTCCAGCGAAGGACTTCGCCGAAGTAGAACTTGCGGTCGGCAAAACGAGGATCGACCGCGGCGATGAGGCCGTTCTCAAAGTTCGTCAACAAGCGGACCCGCTTGGAAACCAGGTCGTATTCGCCGACGACCGACTGCGGATACAACCCGTGGATGCGCACGGGGAGGGGCTGTTCCAAGGGATATTTGTCGATTTCAAGGACAACGCCGCCCTTCTCCGCGTCCGCGTCGAGGAAATAGTTGACGGAGCGCAGTTTTCCTTGTTTGATATTGTATGTGTACGCGGGTTTGCGCGCCACGCCGTAATCCTTGAGGAGCTGTTCGACCCAGGCACTGTCCATCTGCGCGTCGTCGTACCGGCGCGTGGCCATCAGAAGATCGATCTTATACGTTTCGCCCGCTTTGAAGATGCGCCCGCCGGGGAACTCGATGCTCATTTCGTTGTTCCGGCCCCCGCGCCTTTCCGGAGTGCTGCCTTCCACATGGGTCAGGACGGTTACCGGATCGGGCGAAGCGAGCGGAATGAACGCCGGGGCGCCGCCAAGAACCGGCGCCTGGTACACATAACCGCCGGGCTGGAGAGTGTTCCGGAGTTTCGCGTTTTCATCGATTTTGAAAACACGCTTCTGGAGTTCGCTTTCCGGCGAGCTCCGCAGGAACCAGCGGTCGAATTCGTTTTCCGCATTGCTCCAGGAACCGCGCGTAAGCCACAGGCGATTGACCTTCACCTCTTCCTTGAAGGTGAACACAAGGCTGTAGCTCGCCAAATAGTAGTTGCTGTCGTAATTCAGGCGGACCATCCAGTTCCGGCAGGCCACGTCGCATTGTTCCAAGGCAGAAAGGAGGGGCGCGGTACCCATGAAATCGAACTTGTACCCCGCAGGAAGCTTCTGCGTCGCCACCTTGTCGTACAGCGCCGCGTCGTGCGCGGCGAGCGCGAGGTTGAAGCGGAACTGCGGTTGCTCCAAAGGCTTGTTCGCGCACATCGCCCGGGGGCTCAGGTGCATGTCGGGGAGGTACGCCTGCCCTCCGTCGAGCCCCTTCACCTTCAGCCGTGCCTCGCCCGGCGCGCCGGGGTTGGTGCCGCACGCGCCGGAGATCGACTTCACGTATGTGATCGCCAGGGGGCCGCCGATGTTGCCGACCAGTTCCGTGCGCTCCGTGTTCCAATCGGTCAGGTGGTTCATCCCCATCAGGCGGTCGCTCATGTGCCAGACGCGGTTGCCGTCCAAGTAGGTGTACACGGGCGGCGCGTAGGCGGTGCGCCCCGCTTCGTCCTCCACCATCAGCGAAATAACCTGCTGGCGGTTGTGGCTCACGTCGAGCTGGCCGCGGAAGGTCTTCGCACCACCGGGACGCCAATCGCGCACGGTTTGCCCGGTTACACGGTCCACAAGGAGAATCCGTTTGAGACCGGCTTCGCTGGAGGTTACAACGCCCACGCGCAACCGGTCGGCGTTCGGCCGCCACGGCGCGGGGCCGGCGTTGGAAGCGCCCCAGTACTCGATGCGCGGCCCGTTGGACATGTAGGTCGGCATGGTTCCACCGCCCGCGCCGTTGCGGGGGTAGACGGTGATTTTATCCGGCGTATCGGCGTAAAGGATGCTCAGGTGGGCGTTCTTCGCCGCCGATGCGAGTTCGGACGGCGCGTTCATGTGCACCAAAGTGAAGGGGACAAGGTGGCTCGAATGCGGTTCGCACGCGTTCAGCCAGCGTTCGACGCCGTTGTCCACCAATTTCCCATTTTCGTACACCAGCATCGCGCCGGAGGCGTTGACCCAGTTCCACCACGGGTCGTAGGGCATTTTTTCGTAGCGGGCCATGCTCGACCATGAGCCCCAGCCGGAGGTGGCGGCGACCACGCCGGGCTTGGCGATCTTCCCTTCCGCGTTCAGGAAACCGGAGGAGGGGTCCGGGAGAATCTGCGCGTTGACGAAAAAGCGGTACGCGCCGGAAGCATCCGTCCCGCCGAAGCCGGGGACGACGGCGAAATCGCGCGTGCTCGCCGCCTTGCATTCCTCCACAAGCTGTTTGTACGAAGCGGCGGTGTGCCTGGCCGGGTCGTCGACGAAAACGAGGAAGTCGAGCTTCGCTTCTTTGGCTTGCGCCACCCATTCCGCGACGCTCCCCGCTCCGCCGCCCTTGCCGGAACGCGCGCCGATCAGGCCGCGCTGCTGCCGGCCGGAGGAGACGTTCGCGGGCATTTCCGCCGGGAAGACCACGGGCGTGAGATCGGGGGCGTTGATTTTCTTCGGCGGCGCTTTCGGCGCGGAGGCGTAATAGCCGCCAAGCCCGGCGGGACGGGAGGCCGCGCCCAGGTATTCAAAAAGATTGCGGACGAAACGGTCGCCGTCGCTCTTGGTTTTCCCGTCGCCGTCGTGCAGGAAAACGTTGCCGAGTCCCGGATGGTTGTAGTTGCCCCATGTCCCGGAGGAATAGAACGGGAAAACCACCATCGCACCCGCGCCCGGCGCGGCTTCACGGATGGCGACCAGCGCGGGCGCCGAGGCGTATGCGCCGGTTTTGCCGGAGGGGGCGAACTTGCCGGAGCCGCTCTTGAAGTCGGTGGCGTTCGATTCGGTGCGGGTGGACTTTTCACCGCGCACAAGGACATTCCAGCGGGCGTCGAACGTCATGGGGATGCAGCCGGGGAAACTCCATTCGCCGACTTGCGAGAGGAAGAGATTTTTCACCCCTTCGGTAATCGGGTGCGCGGCGACGTTCCCCGTCCGGGTGTACACTCCGATTTTCAGGAGACTGCTCGCGCCCGGACGGACGATCGAGCCGGTGTTCGCCTTGTCGTCCAGCCGCTCGTCGAGGGCGACCGCGCCGATGGCCTTGCCGACCGTTTCGCTCCAGTTCGTCACCCCATGGTCCGCCCCGAGGGGGATCCAGACGATGCTTCCCCCCGCGCGGTGGTATTCCATCAACCGTTCCAGCATCCCCGTCGGGATTTTATCCACCACGCGTGGAGACCACGCGCGGCCGATCGGCCCGGAAACGACGACCACGTTGAATTTCTTCAAGTAATCCAGCGGATACAGCTCCGTATCACCGCCACGACGGTCCTCCGGACGCGTGTGGACACGAATGTTGTCCTCCGCAAGGAGCGCCTGGTAATCGTCGGATATCCAGACATAGTAACCGAGAAGAAGAACATCCACCGGCGCTTTCTCTTTGGCCGCCACGCCGAGCCACGCGGCGCACAGCGCCAAAATCAACAAAACTTTTCGCGTCATCGTTTTATTCCTTAAAATAGTTGGGGTTACTTCATCCAAAGCCAGGCTTCGCCGTTCCTCGTGTAGGTGCTCGAAAGCTTGAAGGGCTTGACCCCGGCGGCCACAAACCCGCGCAGGCTCCCGGTATTGTAGGAAACGCGCCCGTCGGCGTGAAGAAGGTTCAGCCCGTCGTTGTGGCGGTAGATCACCTTCTGGTTGCTCGGTGAAACCGATCCATCCTGCAAGATATCCGGCGTGGAAGAGAAATAGGCGGCAATGTACCAGTACGACGCATCCATAAGAGCGATCAGGCGGGAGGGGAAGGCGATTTTATCCACCTTGCAGTTGGCGTAATTGCTCACAACAAGCATGTCTCCGGCGTTGTTCATCCGGTTTTCGCCGTTGATTCCGTAGGAGGTGGACGCTTCGCCGTCCTTCCAACCCATCGCCTTTTGCCGCTGGTTTGCCGGGCAATGGAAAATGCCGAATTTCGACGGGTTGGTGTAGTTCGCCGACATGATATTGTGCAGATCCTCCGGCTTTGTGGAGGATTTCTGCTGCAGATACAGCTGTCCCTGCCAGGAGTTGCGGACCAGCGCAGTCCCCTCCTCCGAGGGCTTGAAACAGACGCCCGGCGCGTAGCCGGTGTTCTCCAGCGTGTACATCCCGGAAAGGGTCCCAAGCTGCTTGAGGTTGCTCATGCACTTGGCCTGCTTCGCCCGGTCGCGCGCCTTGTTCAACGCGGGGAGCATCATGGAAGCGAGGATCGCGATGATGGCGATGACGACAAGGAGCTCGATCAACGTAAAATGCTTTCTCATAAGTATACTTCCTTTCGTTCAGGTTGTAAGAAGCCGTTCAATCAACATATCCGCAACATGGTCGATGCTCACATCCAGCGGGATGACCGGGAAGGAGAAAAAATGATCGAATTCGCGGTTCCGGTGGAACGCCGCGACCATCTCACCGGGGACTTGAACACCGATTTCCGCAATCGCCTGCGCCGCGCCCAACGCCGCGTGGTCGGGAAAAACCACCAGCAAATCGGGACATTCCTTCTCAGCGAGGAGCGCCTTGGTCGCCTCGTAGCCGCAGCGCCCGAGGCGGTTCAGCGTCTGCCTTCCGCCGGGCATGCGGACGATTTGCTCCGGAGTGATGCGCATTCCAAACGCGGCGAACGCGCGCACCAAAGGATCGTCACGGAGCTCTCCGGTGCCGCCGCTGGTGATCAAACGCATTTTCCGGAACGTTCGGTGCTTCATGACCTCGACCAACGGCGCGAGATCCGGCGTCGCCATATTTTCACGCGAAACAGTGGAGTAAGGGATGGCAAGACGAGAAACCCATGCCGCCGCCTCGTCCGGGACGTTGGGGAGGAGCAACGCCTGCACGCGCCCGGCTTTCAGCGCGTCGTCGAGGATCGGCGGAATGGTCCCCCGCTCCTCCATGGCGCGGCGGTCATGCCAGATCACCGCGCGGTAGCCAAGCGTTTCAAGCTTGGCCGAAAGGAGGTCCACCAACGTGTTGTTGAAAATATTCCCCCCCGCGTAAGCGGCCTCTTCCATCAGCAGGATCGCGATCGTTTCGGAGTGCTCCGGCAAACGCCGCACGAACATCCCCCCGTTCCGCCCGCGCCGCTTGAAAATAAAACCGTCGCGCGCCAATTCCTCCGCCGCCATCTGCGCGGCGGAGTAGTTGGTGCTGCTCAGCGCCGCGATCTCGCGCAATGCCGGGAGAGGGCTCCCGGCAGGAATCCTCCCGCTCACAATCCACTCGCGGAGACGCGCGGCAAGCTGGGCGTATTGCGGCGTGTTCGTGTCGGCTTCAAATTGACTCAGGGCGTTCCAATTCATAAGCAAACTCCAATCAAATAATCTTTACAATCAATTATAGAATATTCCTCATGCAATGTCAAGTGCATTTCGCAGAAAAAACAAAAAAAGATAAAAAGATTGCCTTGTTTGGGTTTGCGATTTTCAAAGAATCCGGAACGCGGTTCTTGACTTTTCACGCGCCCGCACTACATTATGTCGATGCCTTTACACTTTTCAGGAGAGTCTATAGAATTATGAAAGCCGCCGATCTTCGCCGCAAATTCATCGCGTTTTTCGAGTCCAAGGGACACCGCGCCATTCCCAGCGCCTCGCTGATTCCGGAAAACGATCCGACATGCCTTTTTACCACCGCGGGGATGCACCCCCTTGTCCCGTATCTCATGGGGGCGCCGCATCCGGCGGGCACGCGCCTGACCGATTGCCAGAAATGCATCCGCACCGGGGACATCGACGAGGTCGGCGATCCCGTGCACCTTACGTTCTTCGAGATGCTCGGCAACTGGTCGCTGGGCGATTATTTTAAGGAAGAGGCGATCCGCTACAGCTTTGAGTTCCTGACCTCCGCCGAATATTTGAACATCCCCCTGGAACGTTTCGCCGTTACGGTTTTCGCCGGCGACGAAGATTGCCCCTTCGACCAGGAGGCGTTCGACCTCTGGCGCAGCCTCGGCGTCGCCGCCGAGCGCATTGCCCGTTGCCCCAAAAAGGACAACTGGTGGGGACCGGCCGGCCAGACAGGCCCCTGCGGTCCGGACACGGAAATGTTCTACTGGACGGGCAAAACACCCGCCCCGGCGGTATTCGATCCGGAGAACAAGCTGTGGGTCGAAATCTGGAACGACGTGTTCATGCAATACAACAAGAACGCCGCGGGCGTGTTTGAGCCCATGGCGCGGCGCAACGTCGATACCGGCATGGGCCTGGAGCGTGTAACGGCGATCCTCCAGGGGAAGGCGAGCTGCTACGAAACGGAGGTTTTCGCCCCCGCTTTCGCCCGGCTGGACGCGCTGCGCGGCGCGACCGCCCCCGCGTGCTGGACGCTCGGCCCGGCGCGGATTATCGCCGACCATCTGCGCGCGGCCACGTTCATCATGGCCGACGGCATCACGCCGGGAAATGTGGACCAGGCGTACGTTCTGCGCCGTTTGATCCGCCGCGCCATCCGCGAAGGGCGCAAACTCGGCATCGAAGGGGCGTTCACGCCGGAAATCGCGCAGGTGTACATCGATACACTCGGCGAAGTCTACCCGGAACTGCGCGCCAACAGCGCCCGGATCCTGGAAGAGCTCGCCCGCGAGGAAAAACAGTTCGCCCTCACGCTGGAAAAAGGGACCCGTGAATTCGAAAAACTCATCGCCCGCGTGCCGGAACACGTAACCAAAAAATCCGTCAGCGGCAAAAACGCGTTTTTCCTGTATGAAACGTACGGGTTTCCGATCGAACTCACCACCGAAATGGCGGCGGAACACGGGTTTGCCGTGGATGCCGAAGGTTTCCGCCAGGCATTCGAAAAACACCAGGAACTTTCGCGTCAGGGCGCGGAGCAGAAATTCAAGGGCGGACTGGCCGATCATTCCGAGGCGACCGCGTCCCTCCATACCGCCACGCACCTTCTGCATGCGGCGCTGCGCCGCGTTTTGGGAACGCATGTCGAACAGCGCGGGAGCAACATCACCGCCGACCGCCTCCGTTTCGACTTCTCGCACGAAGACAAGATGACGCCGGAACAAATCGACGAGGTCGCGCGCCTTGTGAACGAATCCATCCGGCGCGACCTCCCCGTTGAATGCCTGGAAATGACCGTGGAAGAGGCCAAGGCCGGCGGCGCGATCGGTCTTTTCGAGAGCCGTTACGGCGAACGCGTCAAAGTCTACCGCGCCGGCGATATAAGTTGCGAAATCTGTGGCGGTCCCCACGCCGGGCGGACCGGCGAACTGGGGAATTTCCGCATTCTCAAAGAAGAGAGCTCCAGCCGCGGCGTCCGCCGGATCAAAGCGATTCTGGAATGAAAGGGGACGGACGATGAAAGAAACGGATCTTCTTATTTCAAACGAAGGGCAGCTCCATAAAGTCAAGGTTACGGGACGTGCAAATTTCGACTACGCGGTTCCGTTGCGGGAATTGGGAAAAAGCCTCGAAAAGAACTTCCAGGATGTACACGTTGACCTCAGCGACTGCATAACCATGGACAGCACATTCATGGGCGTTTTGTCCATGCTCGGCCTGAAAGCGCGGAGCGCGGGAGGCAAAGTGGTTCTTTCGGGAGCGCGGGAGCAGGTGCGAAACCTCCTGCACGGCCTCGGAATCGAACGGTTGTTCACATTCGTCGACTCCGCGCCGCTGACATCCGGGAACCAGTGGGCCGATCTTGTTCCTTTCGGGAGCAAAAAGCGCGACGCGCTCAAAACGGCCGAAACCGTTTTGGAAGCGCACGAAGTACTCGTGGAGGCGGATGCGTCCAACCAGGAGCAATTCGAGAAGGTCATTGACTTCGCCCGTGAGGACCTCGAACGCCTCAAAGAGGCGGAAGCGGGAAAAACAGAATAAAAAAAGATTTTTATTGCAAATCGACTTGATTTTTTTCCCGGATGTGGCCTATTTGAAATATGCAATCCGGGAAACGAAAAATAACGTGTGGAGAGAAAAAATGAAATACTATTCCGAAGATCATGAGTGGGTGGAGGTCAACGGCGACGAAGCGACCGTCGGCATTTCCGAATACGCGGCCAACGAACTCGGCGACATCACCTTTGTCGACCTTCCGAACGAAGACGACGACTTCATCGTCGGCGATACCCTCGGCGTGGTCGAGTCGGTGAAGGCTTCCAGCGACATCTACGCGCCGATTTCCGGCACCGTCAGCATGATCAACGACGCGCTGGACGACGAACCCGGCTTGATCAACGAATCCCCGGAAGACAAAGGCTGGCTCTGCCGCCTGATCAACATCGACACCTCCGAGCTCGACGACATGATGAACGAAGAAGCCTACTTCAAGTTCCTCCAGACCCTGGAGCACTGAGTCAATGCCCTATATTCCCAATACAAAACGCGACACGGAACTGATGCTCGGCGCCGCGGGTTTCGCATCTTTCGACGCAATGTGGGCCTCGGCCGGCGTACGCGTGCCGCAAGCGGAATTCCAACTCCCGCCGGGGCGCTCGGAATATGAGATCACGCGCCATTTCCGCGAACTCGCGGCCAGGAACGCGGCGGACGCCGTGTGCTTCCTCGGAGGCGGATTCTACGACCATGCCATCCCCGCCGCGGTGGGCGCTATCACCGGACGGAGTGAGTTTTACACCGCCTACACCCCCTACCAGCCGGAAGCGTCGCAAGGGACGCTCCAGACGATTTTCGAATACCAATCCATGATCGCGCGGCTGTGTGAAATGCCGATTGCCAACGCATCGTTGTACGACGGCGGAACGGCGTTCTTCGAGTCGATGATGCTTCTTCTCCGCGCCACCGCGCGGCGGCGCAAGGTGGTTCTTTCCGGCGCGGTTTCCCCGATTTACCGGAGCATCCTCCGGGCCTGCGCCGCAAACTTGAAAGTGGAAATCGTCGAAGTCCCGCCGAAAGGGGCAAGTTCGGATATCCCCGCCCTCCTGGCGGCCGTGGACGAATCGACCGCCGCTGTATTGGTGCAGTATCCGAACGTTTTCGGCTCCCTGGAAGATTGGAGCGACTTCAACGCCCAGGCACACGGCCGCGGCGCCCTGAGCGCGGTTTCAACATATCCCGTGGCGCTGGCGCTGGCGAAAACCCCCGGCGCAATGGGCTTCGATGTCGTTACCGGCGAAGGGCAGAGTCTGGGCATTCCCCTCTCCTTCGGCGGGCCGTACCTCGGTTTCATGGCCGTCCGGCAGGAACTCCTGCGGAAAATGCCGGGGCGCGTGGTCGGGCGGACGGTGGACGGCGAAGGGCGCGAAGGGTTCGTGCTGACCATCCAGACCCGCGAACAGCACATTCGTCGTGAACAGGCGACGTCGAACATTTGTTCCAACGAAAACCTCTGCGCGCTCTCCGCGACGGCGCACCTGGCGCTCCTGGGGAAAGAGGGTTTTTGCGAGGTCGCGCGCCTTTGCGCGTCCAAGGCGGCATTCGCCCGGCGCGAACTCCTCAAAATTTCCGGCGTGGAACCGGTAGGTGGCGACGCGTTTTTCAACGAATTCATCGTCCGCCTTCCCGTGGATGCGGAAGAGGTGGCGGCGCGTCTGCTGGAGCAGGGCTTCGCAGCGGGCCTCCCCCTCGGGCGGTTCTACCCGGAACGTGCCAATGAACTCCTGGTCGCCGTGACGGAAAAGCGCACGGCGGAAGAAATTCGGAATTTTGTTACTGCTTTGGAGGCGATTGTATGCCGCTGATTTTCGATTGCAGCGAACCCGGGCGGCGCGGAGCGACGCTCCCGCGCATGGACGTCCCGGAAGACCTCGGCGGGATCCCCCCCTCCTTGCGCCGCGAGAAACCGGCGAAGTTGCCGGAACTTACGGAGCTCGAGGTGATCCGCCATTACACGAATCTTTCGCGTAAAAATTTCGGGTTGAACACACACTTCTACCCTCTCGGATCGTGTACCATGAAGTACAACCCGGCGTTTCATGAGGAGCTGGTCAAGCTCCCCGGCTTCGCGGAAATACACCCCCTTCTTCCACAACTCCGCGGCGGTGAAGCGCGGACGCAGGGGGCCCTCGCGGCGCTCCACGAAACAGGAACGCTGCTTGCGGAACTGACCGGCTTTACCGAATTCACCCTCCAGCCCCTGGCGGGGGCGCACGGGGAGCTCACCGGCGTAATGCTTATGGCCGCGTACTTCCGGGCGCGCGGTGAAACGACGCGCCGGGTGATGCTTATCCCCGATGCCGCGCACGGAACCAACCCGGCCAGCGCGGTTGTGGCCGGGTTTGAGTGCCGCGTGGTCGCCACCAACGCCCAGGGCAATGTGGACATGGATGATCTCCAAGCGAAACTCTCGCCGGAGGTCGCCGGATTGATGCTCACGTGCCCAAACACCCTCGGGTTGTTCGATCCGGAGGTGGAAAACATTTGCAAACTCGTCCACCAGGCGGGCGGACTTGTGTACTGCGACGGGGCGAATTTCAACGCGATTATGGGGCGCGTCCGCCCCGGCGATCTCGGCTTCGATGTCATGCATTTGAATTTGCATAAAAGTTTCGCCACGCCGCACGGCGGCGGCGGTCCCGGTTCTGGCCCGGTGGGCGTGGGGGAAACGCTGCAGCCTTTCCTCCCTGTTCCGCGTGTACGGAAGGGGAACGACGGAGTGTATTCTCTGGAATCGAATTACCCGGATTCGATGGGACGCGTCGCGCCGTTTTTCGGCAACTTCGGCGTTCTCCTGAAAGCGTATGCGTATTTGCTGACACTGGGGAACGAAGGGGTGCGCCGCGTGGGGGAAAACGCGGTTCTGAACGCGAATTACGTCCGCGTCCGCCTCAACGATCTCTATGCGGATTTATACGGCCGAACATGCATGCATGAATGCGTGCTTTCGGCCAAGCCCTTCGCCGCGAACGATGTTCACGCGCTGGATATCGCCAAAGCGTTGATCGACCGGGGGATTCACCCGCCGACAATGTATTTTCCGTTGATCGTCCCGGAGGCGCTGATGATCGAACCGACCGAAACGGAGAGCAAATCCACCCTGGACAACTTCATTGACGCGATGCGGGAAATTGCCGAACAGGCAAACTCCACGCCGGACACCTTGAAACAGGCTCCGCGCACCACACCGGTGGGCCGCCTGGACGAAACACGCGCCGCCCGCAAACCGGACTTGGCCGCGCTTTAAAGGAGAGATTGCACATGACGTCCCGCCTGAACGCTTTCCTGGCCGCCGCCGAGCCGGAGTACGATCCGCAGCTTAAATTGCTCGGAAGCACCCTCAAGGGGGTGGGCTACCACACGCGCTTGCCCGATGGAATGCGCGTGCATTCGACGCGCGACGCGATGAATTACGCCGCGGCTCTTTTGGCCGAAGGTTCGCACGCCAATGTGGAACGGGGGCGCGAGGTGCTTGCCAAAGTGCTTTCGCTCCAGGAACGCGATTCGTACAAGCCGACATTCGGCATCTGGTCGTGGTTCTACGAAGAGCCGCTGGACAAGATGGCGCCGCCGGACTGGAACTGGGCGGATTTCCTGGGGGCGACGTTGTGTCATATTTTGCGTGAAAGTGCGAACCGCCTTACGCCGGAGCTGCGCGCCGCCGCCGAACAGGCGCTGGAAAACGCCGCATGGTCCATTTTCCGCCGCAATATGCAGCCGCATTACACCAACATCGCGATCATGGGTGCGGCGGTTACCGCCGTCGCGGGGGAAATCCGCGGCATTCCGCTCCTTGTAACGTACGCCCGCAGCCGGATTAAAACATTTATGGAATATGCCCGTGACGCGGGGGGCCTGAATGAGTACAACAGCCCGAACTACACGTTTGTCGCCTTGGAAGAAGCGGAACGCATGCTCCAGCTCTCCACCGATCCGGAGGTGCGTTTCCACGCCGAAGAGCTGCGCGTTTTCATCTGGGAATCGCTGGCGGCGTTCTATCATCCGGCGACGGGGCAGTTTGCGCCGCCGCACAGCCGTTCGTACAGCGACACCCTCTCCGGGACATCGGCCGACGTTCTGCGGAATGCGACCGGGCTCCCGTTGCTCGGGCCGCCGGGAAATCCTTTACATTATTCGCAGGTTCGCCCGCTCCCGTGCCCGAAGGCGCTGATCCCGCGTTTCGCGGCCCTCCCGGAAAAAGAGCAGTTCATCGAGCGCCGCTTCATCCGCCGCGAGCCGGACAGCGCGTCCACGCGCGGCCGCGCCTGGCTCACGCACGACGTCGCCTTCGGAAGCGTAAGCTTTGACTCGCTTTGGATGCAGCGGCGCCCCCTCGGCGGCTTCTGGGTAAATCCGGCCGACCCGGGGACTCCGTATGTGTTCAATACCGATGCCTGGAAGGACAACCGCGAATTCGCCAGCCTTGGGCTGCGCTCGATACAAGCGGGAAACCGGACGCTTTCGCTGGCTGTCGCCTACACCGACCGGGGAGATTACCATCTAATGTTGGACCGCCCGAAAGACGGGGTATACCGGTTTTGTGAACTTGCAATCGGCTGGGAGCTGACGGGCCCGGGGGTGGAAATCCGGCAAATTGCCCCCCGCTCCTGGAGTTTGCGCGGCGGCGGGTACCAATTGATCGTTCACGTCGGGAGCGGCACATTCCTGGGGCGCGAGGTTGCGCTGGAGCCTTGTGTTCTCGATGGGAGCGTCATGCTCAAGGCGATTCTGTACCGCGGCGGGGAAACGGCGGTCGCGTTCGACGAGAAACTCGAGTTCGCCCTTCCCTTCGCGTTGGAGGTTCTGCCCGCCAAGGCAAAGGCCCATGAAGTTCCGCTTTCCATGAGCCTATGCGATGGAGTGGCGGAAGTGCGTGGGAACGGGCTTGCGCTCTCCGGAAGTATTTTTGCAACACGTTGTGAATAAAGGAGTATTATACGATGGAAAAACATACGATCGCGGTCTTGGTCGAGAATAAGTTCGGCGTTCTGGCGCGTGTGGCCGGTCTGTTCAGCGGACGCGGCTACAACATCGCAAGCCTGACGGTGAACGAAACGGAAAACCCGGGTATCTCCAAAATGATTATCGTAACCTCCGGCGACGCGGCGATCCTCGAACAGATCGACAAGCAGCTCCGCAAGCTCATCAACGTCATCCGCGTGGAGGACTTGACCGGCAGCCGTTTTATCGAGCGCGAGATCGCCCTGGTCAAAATCAAGGCGGAATCCCCGGAGAAAAAAGCGCAACTCATTCAGCTTGTGGAAATTTTCCACGGAAAATTCATCACCGTCAGCCCGGAAGTGCTGGGGGTGGAACTCTCCGGACGTTCCGAGCAAGTGGATAATTTCATCAATATGGTACGCGACTTCGGCATTCTGGATGTGGCGCGTTCCGGTCGCGTAGCGACGTCGCGGAGCTGATCAAAGCATATGCCTGGGATCAGCTACCGCGAAGAACTCAAACGCAAACTCATTCATTTGAGTTCGCTCTGGATTCCTTTGGTCATGTGGCATTTCCCCGGCTGGGCGCTTGTGATTATCTTCGTCCTCCTTGCGCTCCTGACGCTGACGCTCGAACGGGCCTATGCGCGGCGCGACCCTGTGATTGCGCCGTTGTACGAACGTTTCTTCGGTGCAATGCTCCGCCAAAAACCACGCCCGGACCAGTGGCTGGTTTCCGGAGGATTCTACGTCCTGGCTTCGGCCGCGATCACAATGGCGTTGTTTCCGCGCGGTACGGCGTGCGCGGCGTTCCTTGTTTTGCTTCTATCCGACACAGCGGCAGCGCTGATCGGGCGGAAATTCGGAAAAACCAAGCTGGTGAACGGCAAATCGGTCGAAGGGGTCGCCGCCTTTTTGATAACCGGCTGGCTGGCCGTGTGGATTTTCGGACTGACGGCGGGAGGATTCTCGGCGGGCGCGCTCCTGGCCGGAACGCTCGGCGTGGCTGTGGGCGCGTGGGTGGAACTGCATGAAAAACAACTCCGTGTGGACGACAATTTTTCCATCCCCCTCGCAGTCGGCGCGTGCTTCTGGCTCGTCCCCCTTTTCGGCGGGGTGATGCCGTGAAACGCGGGCTGCTGCTGTTCATCCTTTGTCTGGCAACGCTCCTTGGCGCGGAGGAGCCGATCCGCCTGACGGTGGCCGACACAATTCCTGGCGGCGACCGGGCGGCGCGGGATTTCGCCGTGGCCGTCGCGCGGCGCAACACGGCGCTTTCCATTAATATCCACCGTTATACCCCGGAAGAGGGGGTCGCCGCGTTGAAGGACGGACGGGCCGATCTGCTTCTGCTCCAGGAAGCGGACGCAACCCGTTCGCTTACGCTTCCGCGCCGCCGGTACGCGGCGGCGGCGGCCATTCTCCTGGTTCACAAAGACAATCCGGCCAAAGAAATTTCACGCGAGCAGCTTTTTTCCATTTTCCGGGGCGAAATGGACTCATGGGAACAATTGAACGACACATCGTTTAAAATCCACCCCTTTCTTCAGGCCGATCAAACGCCGGGTGAAAGCGTGTTTCGCCGGAAAATCATGCGCGGCGCATCCTATGCAGAAGGTCTTTTCCGGCGCGACAAAGCCTCCGAGCTCGTCCTCCTTGCGGGCGCGAATTCCAATGCGCTTGCCGTCTGCGGAATGACCTCAACGGCGGGGCAACCGGTCCATCCGCTCGCCGTGGGGGGGGAACTTCCGTACCTTGAAAACATCCGCGCGGGGAAATACCCCCTCACGGAATTCCGTTACGTCTATTCTTCCGCCACGCCCTCCGCCAACGCGACCGCATTCGCCGAAGCGCTGGCGGGAAAGCCGTTCGAGCCTTTCGCCGCCCCGCACGAACTCGTCGCCGCCCCTTCGGAGAAACCGGAATGAGCGACTCCGAAGAACGCGAAGACAAACTCGCCGCCGCGCTGGCGGAAATCGCCGCGTGGAAAGGTGCCCCCGATTATCCGAATTGGCGGCTCGGAATCCTCTCCCTTTCCGTCGGGCTCTTTGCGGGCCTGGCGGCGGGCATCGCCGTCGGTGTTATGAGCCGCTGGAGCCTTGGAGTCATTGTTTTTTTCATCTTTGCGGCGCTGGGAATTCTCCTGGCCACCGTCGCCGCCTTCCGGCCGTCGCGATGACGCCGGAACTGATTTTTGAAGGAGGCACCCTCCGCCTCGACCGCTTTATGCCTGAAGCGCTCCCCGAAGACCTCCAGGCGTTGCTGCGCTACGACGAACGGAGCAAAGTCCTGCGTGCCCGCGCATGCGATTATGCCCCCATTGTCCTCGGAATGCGCGCGGCCGGGATCCATTTGGAGGACCGCGCCCGCGCGTTCGATGTGTTGGAAACCACACCGGTCAAGTGGTTCGAGCCGCGCCCCCACCAGGAGGAGGCGTACGCCGCATGGCGGAAGAATGATTTTCGCGGCGTCGCCGCGTTGCCCACCGGCGCGGGCAAAACATTCCTCGCGGTGATGGCGATCGCGCGCCTCCGCCGAACGGCACTGGTTCTCGTGCCGACCATCGACCTTCTCCAGCAATGGAGCACGGTGTTGGAAGGATTTTTCGGAACCGAAATCGGAATGCTCGGCGGCGGAGAACACAAAATCGCCCCCATCACGGTGAGCACCTACGACTCGGCGGTACTCCAGATGGAATTCATAGGAAACAGATTCTGCCTCCTCATTGCCGACGAATGCCACCATCTGCCGGGGCCGGTGTACCAGCTGGCGCCGGCGATGTGCATTGCGCCGTACCGGCTGGGGCTTTCGGCCACGCCGGAGCAGGAAGCCGACCGGGAGGCGGTGATGGACGATCTTCTCGGCCCCCTTGTCTGCCACATCCATATCGATGAACTCGAGGGCACCGTCCTTTCGCCCTACGAAACGCGCCGCATCGAGGTTGTACTCGACGACGATGAGCTGGAGGAATACACCGCGCACCGCGCACGCTACACGGACTTTTTGCGCCGCAACCGCCTCTCCTTTCGTGATTCCGGGGACTGGGGGCGCTTCCTGGGACTTTGCGCGCGCCTTCCGGAAGGGAAGGAGGTCTTGCGGAGCTTTCTTCTGCAACGCCGCATCGCGCGCGGGAGCCGTGCGAAAATCGCGAAACTCTGGGAGATCGTGAGCCATCACTGCGAGGAGCGTATTCTGATTTTCACGGCGGACAACGCGACGGCCTACGCCATCGGGCGGGAGTTCTGCTGGCCGGTTTTAACGCATCACACGGGGCTTGCGGAGCGAAAAGAGTTCCTCGCATCCTTCCGCACGGGCGAGTACCCTGTCCTTGTAACAAGCAAGGTCCTGAACGAAGGGGTGGACGTTCCGGCTGCCGGCGTGGCCATTGTCCTTTCCGGCTCCGGGAGCGTGCGCGAACACGTGCAGCGGTTGGGGCGGATACTGCGGCCCGCGCCCGGCAAAGAGCGGGCCGTCCTCTACGAATTGCTCAGCGCGAACACGGCGGAATTTTTTGTAAGCGAACGCCGCCGCAAACATCGCGCGTACCGGTAAACAGCCGGACAGACCGTACCGCCGTCCAATCTTAAAGTGCTTTACTTGACGAAGCTCTGTTTTGGAGGTACATTACTCTTCATAAACAATTACGGAGATAAAACCGATGGCTTCTTTTCGCAAAGTAACCGAGTTTAAAACGCCCGCAGCGTTCGCCGACCACCTCAAAGAGCAAGAAATGGGCTTTGCCCTGAAGGAAACGGTGCCTGTGGGCGCGGCGAGCCGCCTCGGCGAAACGGTTCCGCATCTGAAGGGGCAAATCGGCAACCGTTGGGCAGTCCTTCCCATGGAAGGCTGGGACTGCGCCGCCGATGGCACGCCGAGCGAACTTACGCGCCGCCGGTGGCTCCGTTTTGCCGAAAGCGGCGCCAAACTTCTGTACGGCACCGAGGCGGCGGCGGTTTGCCATGCGGGACGGAGCAATACGCGCCAGCTCTGGATTGCCGACCACACCGTGGACGCCCTGACCGCGCTTGTAGCGGAAATGCGGAAAGTGCATGCGGAAAAATTCGGCACCGCCGACGATCTTCTGATCGGTCTCCAGCTCACCCACTCCGGGCGCTTCGCCCACCCGACGGATGACCGGAAACTCGAATCGCGGACGGCCTACGCGCACCCGCTTCTGGATAAAAAGTTCGGCAACAGCGCGGCGAATGTCGTTTCCGACGAAGAGATTGAAGAAACCGTGGCGCATTTCATCCACGCCGCGCGCCTGGCGTACCGCGCGGGCTTCACCTTTGTGGACATCAAACTCGCGCACGGGTATCTGGGGCACGAACTCCTTTCGGCGGTGGAGCGTCCGGGAAAATACGGCGGCTCCTTCGAGAACCGTACACGGTTTTTCCGTGAAATCGCCGAGGGAATTCGGCGCGAGGTCCCCGGGCTCGAGATCTCTTTCCGTCTGAGTTTGTTCGACATGATTCCCTTCGAAAAAGGCCCCGACGGCGTCGGTCGCCCCATGCCCTGGGAGGGCCCCTATCCGTATGCATTCGGCGGCGACGGCACCGGATTCGGCGCGGATTTTTCCGAGCCGATCGAACTGATCCGCATGGCGCAACGCGATTTCGGCGTAACATTGGTCTGTACGACCATTTGCAGCCCGTACTACCTGCCGCACGCCCAGCGTCCCGCCTGCTATCCGGTGTCGGACGGGTATTTGCCGCCGGAGGATCCGCTCCTCGGCGTCGCCCGGCAGATCCGCGCGGTCGCGGAGGTGAAAAAAGCGTGTCCGGGGGTGAAATTCGTGAGCTCCGGGCTGACGTATTTGCAGGATTATCTGCCGAACGTCGGCGAATATTTGTTGGAAAACGACCTGACCGACTTTGTCGGAATCGGACGGATGGTCCTCTCCTACCCCTGGATGTGCGCGGACTCCCTGGCGGGAAAGCCTATGGACCGGCGGCTGATTTGCCGGACGTTCGGCGACTGCACGAGCGCGCCGCGCAACGGCATGGTTTCCGGCTGCTATCCGCTGGATCATTTTTATAAAGAGCGTCCGGAGGGAGAAGTGCTCCGCGGCATCAAGGCCCGCAACAGGAAGTAACAAAAAAACCGATTAAATGCCTGAAGGGTGCTGGTTTTTTGTTCTTTCCGGCGTTATAGTATTGGTTGTTCTATCATTGTTAAAATAAATTCGATGCGGAGGAAAGGCTCGATATGAAGTGTGTTGTATTGGCGTACCATAACGTCGGTGTGGCGGGCATCCGCGCACTGCTCGATCACGGCTTTGAAATCAGCGCGGTCTTCACCCACCGCGACAACCCGAACGAAACGATCTGGTTCGACTCCGTCGCGGAGTTCGCTTCCTCACAGGGCATCGAAGTCTTCGCTCCGGAGAGCGTGAATCATCCCGTGTGGATCAACCGCATCAAGGCGATGGCGCCCGACTTCATCTTCAGCTTCTACTACCGCGACATGCTCTCCGCCGAACTGCTTGCCCTGCCGAAAAAGGGCGCGCTGAACCTCCATGGTTCGCTGCTCCCGAAATACCGCGGACGCGTTCCTTTGAATTGGGCGATCATCAACGGCGAAAAAGAAACCGGCGTAACTCTCCACTATATGTGTGAAAAAGCCGATGCGGGCGACATCGTCGACGCGCAGGCGTTCCCGATCGAAAACGCCGACACCGCGAAAACCGTTTTCGACAAGGCCGTTGCGGCTGCCCGCGTTGTTCTTGACCGCAGCCTTCCCGCGCTCGTTGCGGGGACGGCGAAACGTACGCCCCAGAACCACGGCGCGGCAACCAAGTTCGCCGGGCGCAAGCCCGCCGACGGGGAAATCGATTGGAGCAAAAGCGCCGACGAAGTGCGCAACCTGATCCGCGCCGTAACCCGTCCCTACCCGGGGGCGTTCTCGTACTCCGGCGACCGGAAGTGCTTCTTTTGGGCGGCGGAAAAAGTTCCGGCGCCGGCCAAAGCGGCCCCGGGCACGGTCCTCGGAAGCGATCCTTTAGTCATTGCCTGCGGCAAGGACGCGCTGAAAATCACCGCCGCCCAGCTGGAGAGCGGCGTGTACACCACCGGCGCACAATTTGCCGAAGACGCGCGCATTGTGCGCAACATGGTTTTTGCGGGCGATCCGCGCAAATTGCGCGAAGCGACGCGGAAGAAAAGCGTACTGATTCTCGGCGTCAACGGGTTCATCGGCAGCCATCTTTCGGAGCGCCTCCTGGCGAGCGGAAAATACGAAGTCTACGGGTTGGATTTGCGCAGCAACTACATCGACCATCTCCTCGACAAGCCGGACTTCCACTTCCGCGAAGGGGATATTTCCATCCACGGCGAATGGATCGAGTATCACATCCGCAAATGCGACATTGTGTTGCCTTTGGTGGCCATCGCGACCCCGATCGAATACACGCGCAATCCGCTCCGCGTGTTCGAACTGGACTTCGAGGAAAATCTCCGCATCGTCCGCTATTGCGTAAAATACAATAAGCGCATCGTCTTCCCTTCCACCAGCGAAGTCTACGGCATGTGCGACGACCCGCAGTTCGACGAAGACAACTCCAAGCTCATCACCGGCCCGATCCGGATGCAGCGTTGGATCTATTCGACCAGCAAGCAGCTTTTGGACCGCGTAATCTGGGCGTACGGAGCAAAAGGCCAGCTCCGCTTCACACTGTTCCGCCCGTTCAACTGGATCGGCCCCCGGCTGGATAGCCTGACCAGCGCCCGCATCGGGAGCAGCCGCGCGATTACCCAGTTGATCCTGAACCTGGTGCAGGGGTCGCCAATTCAGTTGATCGACGGCGGCGAACAGAAACGCTGTTTCGTAGACATTTCCGAAGGGATCGAAGCCTTGTTCCGTATCATCGAGAACAAGGACGGCCTTTGCGACGGCGCGATCATCAACATCGGCAACCCGACCAACGAGGCGAGCATCAAGGCCATGGCCGAAACGCTCGTCGCCAAGTTCGAAGCCCATCCGGCGCGGCACAACTTCCCGCCGTTCGCCGGCTACATGGTCTTGGAATCGGGCGCGTTTTACGGCAAGGGCTACCAGGATGTGCAGCACCGCGTGCCGAGTATCCGCAACGCCAAGCGCCTCCTCGACTGGGAGCCTGAAATGAAGCTGGATCAATCCATTGAAATCACACTGGACTTCTTCCTGAACGAAGCGCTTTCGTCCGGCGAATTCCGCATGGAGTAAGTTGAACGACGCAAGCATTCAATCGGACAACGGGAGCGGCGCCATCGGTACGGGAGGTTATTTCCGGCTCCTGGCGCTGTTCGCGTTCGTTGTTCTTTTCGGCGGCCTTTTTTTCCGTGAACTTTGGCACGGCGACGAGGTGCGGGTCGCGGGGATCAGCGCCGAGATGCTTCTCCACGGTACGTGGATGAAGCCGACGCTACTCGGAACGCCCTTTCTGGAATACCCGCCCCTGGCATACTGGCTTCAGGCATGCTCGTTCCGGGTGTTCGGATTTCACGATTTCGCCGCCAAACTCCCGAGCGTTCTCGCGGCGTTTGGAACAGTGCTCCTGGCGTTCAAAATGGCGCGGGAGTTGCGTTTTTCCGCCTTCGCCGCATTCTGTGCGGGAATGATTCTCTGCACGGCGGGACAATTTTTCGAGGAAAGCCGCGATGCGCGCGTAGATATGATGTTCACCTTCGGCATCGCACTCGCCCTGACCGGCTACGTGCAATGGCGGATGCGAAAAGAATGCGCCGGAAAATTTTACGGAATGGGCATAATGGCGGCGGGAATCGCGTTTGCCGTCATGATCAAGGGGCCGACGGCCCTGGCGCTCATCGGCACGGCGGCGGGAGCGGAATTTCTTGCCTCCGGCCTTATCCTCCGTCGCTGGCGTTGGAGTTATTGGTTTGACGGAGCGATGGTTCTTCTCTGCGGACTCCTGCCTGTCGCCATCTGGGGCGCGTGGCTGTACAAAGAAGACCCGGAAGCATTTCAGACGGTTTTTGTGCACAATTCCCTGGGCCGTTTCTCCGGCGCGCACAGCGACCACGCCGCGCCGTGGTACGACTATTTGACGATGTTGCCGGGGATGTTCTGGCCGTGGCTTCCTTTGCTGCCGTTTGCGCTGTACGGAGCGTTCCTGCATTTCCGGCGAAGCGTCCGGCAAAGACTTCTCTTGTGCTTCCTGCTGGCGCCGTTCCTTATTCTTTGCGCCGCTTCGGCCAAACGCCAGGTCTATCTTATGCCCCTCTTTGCGCCCGCGGCGCTTTTGTGCGCGCTGACGCTGGAACGTTTTCTGGCGGGAAAATTCCGCTGGAGCATTCCCGCGCGTTTTATGCCGGATCGCCGAAAGGCGGTGTATCTTCTGGCGGCGCTTGCTTTGCTGTACATCGGCGTGGATGCGGCGATGGGGCTGATACAAAACAACAAAAAATCGCTGCGCCCGGTTTTCGCGGAGGCGAAACAACGCGCGGACGCCAACAGCGGCGTTATCCGGATGGGGATATCCTGGGAACGCATCCTCGGTGCGGCGGCGTATTATGTGCACC
This sequence comes from Victivallaceae bacterium, assembly GCA_031549345.1. Lineage (GTDB taxonomy): Bacteria > Verrucomicrobiota > Lentisphaeria > Victivallales > Victivallaceae > CASFRF01. The sequence continues at coordinate 25,469 of JAVBPY010000008.1, read as the reverse complement.
CGATTCCGGCGCGTCTTGCTTCGCCGGACGAATTTAAAACAGGGGATGTCGTCGTCGTCCCCTTTGATAAAAAGCCGCTTCCACCCGGTGTGGAACTCACGCGTTGCGGCTTTAAAATCGCTCTCCTTTCGGGCGACCGTGCCGGATGCGTTGCGTGGCTGAAAAACGGAAGACAGGAAAAAGAATGAAGCAAATCGCCCTCCGTATCGATGTGGACACCTTCCGCGGCACCCGCCGCGGCGTTCCGGCGCTCTGCCGTCTTCTTGTCGAGAAAGAAGCGGGGGCGACGTTTTATTTTTCGGTGGGGCCGGACAACATGGGCCGCCATCTCTGGCGTTTACTTAAACCGCAATTTCTCTGGAAAATGCTGCGGAGCAATGCCGCCGGGTTGTACGGCCCGGAAATCGTCCTGATGGGAACCGCGTGGCCAGGCCCGCGGATCGGCCAAAGGTTGTCCAATGAAATCCGCATGGCGGAAAGTTGCGGTTTTGAAATCGGTTTTCACGCCTACGATCACCACTTCGCCCAGTCACGCCTATTGGAACTTCCCCCCGAGCGGGCGCGGAAGGAATTCCTCCGCGGCGTCGAGGAGCTTACACGCATCACGGGAAGCGCGCCGACGAGTAGCGCGGCCCCCGGCTGGCGCTGCAACAATGCACTTCTTCGGGTTAAAGCGGAGTTCCCGTTCCGCTACAACTCCGATTGCCGGGGCGAATTCCCCTTTTATCCGGTGGTGGACGGCGTGCGCATGGAGCAGCTTCAAATTCCGGTAACGCTGCCGACCTACGACGAGGTGATCGGGCGCGAAGGCGTAACCGACGAAAATTATAACGAGTATCAAATCAAACTGTTGCGCGAAGATCGTCCCAATGTTTTAACCATTCACGCGGAAGCCGAAGGCGGACGCTGCCTGCAACAATTCCGGGAATACCTTACCCGGGTGCAGGCGCTCGGCTACCGGATCATTTCCCTCGGTGAACTGGCAAAAGAAGCCGGAAAAACCGCGCCGGATGGACGATTGGAGCTTGCGCCTTACCCCGGGCGCGAGGGCGATCTTGCGGTGCAACGCACTTTGGAGGACTAAGTATGCACGAAGACTACCAATTTTTGCGGCGTCTGGACCGCGACCCGGGCAATTTAATTCAGGGGCTTCAAATTGCCCAGAATGCGCTCGGATTTATTTCCGATGAAACAATCCAGCGCCTTGCCGCGCACTACGGCGTTCCCGTGGTGGAGGTGGAAGGCGTGGTGAGCTTCTACGCCAAATTCAAACGCTCCCGCCCTGGAAAATACCGCTTGACGGTTTGCGATGGAACGGCGTGCCATGTAAAAAAATCGACAGGCCTCCTGACGGCGATCCGCCAGGCGTTGCAATTGCCGGAGGGACAGTCCACCACGCCGGATTACTTGTTTTCCGTGGAAACGGTCAGTTGCCTCGGCACATGCGGCATGGCCCCGGTCATGTTGGTGAACGAGGAGGTCCACGGCCTGATGTCCCCCGATAAAGTACTTCATTTGATCGAGCAAATCCGGAAGAAGGAGGAAGGGCAAAATCATGTGTGTTGACCTCGAACAAATCGCCTCTTCCTACCGTGCGCAGACAGACACGTTGAAACGCCGTTTGATAATCTGCGCCGGGACGAGCTGTGTTTCCAACGGCGCGTTGGCGGTACGCGATGCGTTGGTGGAAGCCTTGCGCGCGGCGGGTGTCGCGGCGGAAGTGATGCTCTCGCCCGAAACGGATACCCTTGTCTCCAAAAGCGGCTGCCAGGGATTCTGTCAGCGCGGCCCTTTGCTGCATATCGAACCGGATCATTTGCTTTATACCCGCGTCAAGGTCGCCGACGTGCCGGAAATTGTGCAGAAGACCCTTCTTCAAGGAGAGGCGATCGAACGTCTTTTGTATGCGGAGCCCGGAACGGGCCGCCGCTGCCGGGGCGATGGCGAGATCCCTTTTTACGCTCTCCAGCGGCGCACGGTACTGGCCAACTGCATGATCGAGCCGGAAAGCATTGCCGAATACATCTCCCGCGGCGGCTATTTCGGCGCGCGGCGCGCGGTGTTGGAGATGACGCCGGCGGAAGTGTGCCAGACATTGATTGATTCGGGTCTGCGCGGACGCGGCGGCGGCGGATTTCCGACCGGGCAGAAGTGGAAATTCGCCCTCGCTTCGCCGGGGGAAGAGAAGTATGTAATCTGCAACGGGGACGAAGGCGACCCCGGCGCGTTCATGGACCGCTCGGTCATGGAGGGAAATCCCCACGCCGTAATCGAAGGGATGATGATCGCGGGCAAAGCCATCGGCGCGCACACGGGCGTGGTATACGTCCGCGCGGAATATCCGCTCGCGGTGGAGCGTATCCGCAATGCGGCGCAAGAGGCGGAAACGTGCGGCCTTTTGGGCAACGGTCTTTTCGGGAGTGATTTTTCGTTCCGCATCCGCGTGATGGAAGGCGCGGGGGCGTTCGTCTGCGGCGAAGAAACCGCCTTGATCGCCAGCGTGGAAGGGCAGCGCGGAACAGTGCGTCCCAAACCGCCGTTTCCGGCGGTCAAGGGGCTTTATGGGAAACCGACGGTCATCAACAATGTAGAAACACTCGCCTCGGTGCCGTTTATCCTGCATCGCGGACCGGTGGAATACCGGAAGCTCGGCACCGAAACATCGCCGGGGACCAAGACGTTCGCGCTGACCGGGCATGTGGCAAACACAGGACTGATCGAAGTCCCGTTCGGTTCGACGTTGCGCCGGATTGTCTGCGACATCGGCGGGGGCGTAACCGACAACCGGGGGAAACTGGATCCTTCGGGGTTCAAAGCGGTGCAAATCGGCGGACCGTCGGGGGGATGTCTTACCCCCGACATGCTCGATTTACCGCTGGACTTCGACTCGCTCAAAACCGTGGGCGCGATGGTCGGCTCCGGCGGCATGGTGGTGATGAACAACGAAACGTGCATCGTGAAAATCGCCCGTTTCTTCATGCAGTTCACCCAGCACGAATCGTGCGGGAAATGCACATTCTGCCGCGTTGGAACCAAGCGGATGCTCGAACTTCTCGACAAAATCACTTCGGGACGCGCCGAAATGGCCGATTTGGAAAAACTTGAAGCGCTGGCGAAAAAAATCAAAGTCGGTTCGCTTTGCGGCCTCGGGCAGACGGCGCCGAATCCGGTTCTCTCGACCCTCCGCTATTTCCGGAACGAGTACGAAGACCACGTGCTGCGAAAAAAATGTCCCACAGGCGAGTGCGATGCGCTCTCCGTCGTCCGATTGGATCCGGCGAAGTGCGTGAAATGCAAGCTCTGCATCAAAAAATGCCCGGTCGCGGCGATCAGCGCCGACTTCGTGGTGGACAATGCCCGCTGCACGCTGTGCAACACATGCATCGCCATCTGCCCGAAACAGGCGATCCGCCGAATCAGCGAGGGAATCCAAGCATGAATCCGATTGAATTTACACTCGACGGCCGCGTTGTAGCGGCCCGCCCGGAGCAGACGATTCTGGACGTGGCCGAGGAAAACGGCGTCGCCATTCCGAGCCTTTGTTTTTACCGCAAAACAAGCTGCAACACAAGTTGCCTTGTCTGCATGGTCAAGGATATGAAAAGCGGGCGCTTCCTCCCGTCGTGCACGGTCCGTCCCGCACCGGGGCAAGAGATCGACGCCTCCTCCGACGAGGTGCGTTCCATGCGAAAAACAGCGCTGGAATTGCTCCTTTCCGAACATTCCGGCGATTGCGAAGCCCCCTGTACGGTCGCCTGCCCCGCCCATGCGCGGGTGGAGGAGTACGTCCGCGCGGGCAAGCGCGGGGATTTCCTCGAAGCACTGCGGATCATCAAGGAACGCATTCCATTGCCGATGAGCATCGGTCGGGTCTGTCCGCGTTTCTGCGAAAAGGACTGCCGGAAAAACCTTTACGGCGAACCGTTGGCGATCAACGATGTCAAGCGTTTGGCCGCCGATTTGCATTACACAACCTACATGGAAACACTTGCGCCGGAAACAGGCAAGCGCGTGGCGATCGTCGGCGCGGGTCCCGCGGGATTGGCGGCGGCGTATTTTCTCCGTCTGCGCGGTGTGGCCGTTACGGTGTTCGACCAAATGCCCCTCGGGGGCGGAATGCTCCGTTACGGCATCCCCGAATACCGCCTCCCCAAGGCGAAAGTGCTCGACGTGGAATTGGCGCACTTCGCAAAAATGGGGGTTGCGTTTGAATTCGGGCGCAAGCTCGGAGGCAACCTGACGCTCGAAGAACTGCGGAAGAAATTCGATGCCACGGTCCTCGCCGTCGGTTGCTGGAGCGCATCGCCGATGCGCTGCGAAGGGGAAGAACTCGCCGTCATGGGGATCGACTTCCTCCGCGCAGTGGCGGAAGGAGCGTGGAAGGAGCGTCCGAAACGCGTAATCGTCGTCGGCGGCGGAAATACCGCGATGGACTGCGTGCGCACTTCGGTGCGTCTTGGCGCAACGGAGGTCCGTTGCGTCTACCGGCGGACGGAGAACGAGATGCCCGCCGAAAAAATTGAAATCGAAGAAGCGCGGGAAGAAGGCGTCGTCTTCGAATTCCTCGTCGCCCCTCTCGCCCTCCGTAAAGAGAACGGGAGGCTGATCCTTACTTGCGAGCGAATGACGTTGGGCGAACCGGATGCTTCCGGGCGCCGCCGTCCCGTCCCGGTTCCGGGAAGCGTATTCGAGACAGAGGCGGATATTGTCATCGCCGCCATCGGGCAGGGGATGGAAAAAGGGATGTTCCCCACAACCCGTTTCGGGACGGTTTCGACCGTCGGCGACACGTTCCGCGTCGAGGGCATGGAACATGTGTACAGCTGCGGCGACTGTGTTTCCGGCGCGGCGACGGTGGTGGAGGCGGTGGCCGCGGCGCGACGCATGGCAGGTTCGATCCTCGAAGACCTCCTGGACATCGCCCCCGAAGCGGAGTGCCCGGTGAACGTATCGCGGGGCAACTGGCGCGGGATGCGCCGCGAAGACGTGGTGTTCCTGCGCGATGTTTCCGACGAAGCGCGTGTTCCGCAGCGCCTGTGCTCCCACGAGGATCGGCGTGGAACATTCAGCGAAGTTTCGTACACATTCACCGAAGAGGAAATCGCCCGCGAAGGAGAGCGCTGCATCGAATGCAGCTGTACGACCAAAAGCGATTGCCGTTTGCGCACCATTTCATGCGAATGCGGCGCGAGCCCGGACGCGATTCCCGGGGAAAAACCCGATGTTGTTTACGACAACACGCATCCGGTGATCATGCACGACCGAGGGAAGTGCATCAAATGCGGAATCTGCGTGAAGGTCTGTAAGGAAATTGTGAACAAAACGCTTCTTTCACCGAAGATGCGCGGATTCAACACTTACGTGGCGCCGGCGTTCGACCGGGCGTTGCCGGTGGCGTGCGCCGACTGCGGCGCGTGCGTCCGCGAATGTCCGGTAGGGGCGCTGGACTGGAAAAATAAAGAGTAAATAAGGTGGTGTATTATGGCGATTCTTGCTCCCTTTAAGGGATTGTTGCCCACAGTGGAACGTGCCGCGAAGGTTGCGGCGGTGCCGTACGATGTGGTGAATTCGGAAGAGGCGGCGGCGCTGGCGAAGGGGAACCCCTATAGTTTCCTCCATGTTTCGCGTCCGGAAATCGACCTGGAGCCGGGCATTGATCTGCACGATGACAAAGTGTACGCCCAGGCGGCGGCGGCATTCAAACGCCTTACCGCCGAGGCCCCGCTCTTGCAGGACGAAGAAGATCATCTGTATTTGTACGAACTCCAGCGCGGCGCACACATCCAGATCGGCATTCTCGGCGCGGCGGCGGCCGATGAATACAAGGCCGGAATCATCAAAAAACACGAGAAAACCCGCCAGGACAAGGAGGATGACCGCACGCGGCACGTCCTGACCCTGGGGAGCCATACCGGCCCGGCGTTTTTCACCTACCGCGACGTGCCGGAGATCGACGCGCTTGTGAGCACGGAACGCGCGAAGTCGCCGTTGTTCAACTTTACCGCCGACGACGGTGTGCGCCACACCCTCTGGCGGATCGACGCGGCGACCAGCGCCAAACTCGCGGCCCTCTTCGCCGCGAAGGTGCCCTTGTTCTACATCGCCGACGGCCACCACCGCAGCGCGGCGGCGGCGCGCACCCAGTCGGAATGCGCCCCGAAAAACCCGAACCATACGGGGAAAGAAGATTACAACTTTTTCCTGACGGTGGCTTTTCCGGCAAGCCAGCTTGCGATTCTTCCGTACAACCGCGTGGTTAAAAGTCTCGGCGGCCGTTCCGACACGGAGTTCGTGCGCGAGTTGGACCGCGAATTCAAGGTAACCCTGGTCGAAGACGGCGAAGCCCGTTGCCCCGGCGAGTGCCGCATGTACATTGCGGGACGTTGGTTCAACCTTGCACCGCGCTTCGACGTCGGGGCGCTGGGTGTAATCGGGAGCCTGGACGTAAGCTGGCTTCAGGATCGTGTCCTTGCGCCGTTGTTGGGCATTGCCGACCCGCGCACGAGCCGTGCGGTGGACTTCATCGGCGGCATTCGCGGGAGCGCGGAGCTGGTCCGGCTTGTGGATTCCGGCGCGTACGCCGTTGCGTTTTCGATGTTCCCGACGACGGTGGCGCAGTTGATGGCCATTGCCGACGCGGGGGAAATCATGCCGCCGAAGTCGACCTGGTTTGAGCCGAAATTGCGCGACGGACTTGTTTCGCATAACTTCTGATCAACAGCTTCCCCGGGGAGTCCCGGAGGGGCGTAACGGAGCTGAACAATGATGACGATGCGTGCTTTTCTTTTGCATTTCCGACGCGGTTTCGGAATGTTCTTCCTCGCCTTGTTGCTGGCATGTTCTTCGGCGTGTGCCGCGGAACCTTCGGAAAAGGAGAAGATTGAACTCATCACCCGGTTGAATGCCGAAATTCTTTCGCGCAGCCATTACCGGCAAAAGCCGCTGACGAACGCCCTTTCCGGGGCGATTTTCGAGGAGTATTTCCGGGATCTCGATCCGGGGAAATACTTCTTCAGCGCGGAAGACCTGGCCCGTTTCGCGCCCCAAAAAGAGCAACTTGCGGAAAAATTGCTCGCGGGGAACGCCGACTTCGGCTTCGAGGTGTATGCCCGCTTCCGCGAACGTCTTGCGGAATACCGGAAATTTGCCGAGGAACGCATGAAGAGCGGCTTCGATTTCTCCGGGAACGACGAGATGGAAGTGGATCGGCGCAATGCCGCATGGGCCAAAGATGAAGCGGCTCTCCTCCGCCTGTGGGAGCTCCGCCTTAAGAACGAGATACTGACCGAACGCTTGTTCAAGCGTGCCATGAACGATGCGCCCGTTCGCCCCGGCGCGGAGGAAAACGCATTGCGCGAAACCCGCGCCCTCTGGGAAAAAAATACCCCGGAAGAGAAGATTGCCAAGCGCCTGCGCGATGTCCAGAACAGCGTCGATCAACAGAACCGTTTCGACATTCTGGGCACTTATCTTACCGCGCTGGCGCAGGTATACGGTCCCCACTCCCACTATGCGTCGCCCAAGCTGGAGGAGGATTTTGAAATCCGCATGAAACTCTCGCTCACCGGCATCGGCGCAACGCTGACAAGCGACGACGGTTTCGTCAAAATCGTCGAACTGGTCGCCGGCGGACCGGCGGACCGCTCCGGGAAACTTCACCCCGAAGACCGGATCATCGCCGTTACCCAGGAGAAAGGGGAACCCGCCGACATCATCGATATGAGTGTGGCCAACGCGGTCAAGCTGATCCGCGGCCCGGTCGGCAGCAAAGTAACGCTGACGATTCTCCCCGGCGCGCGGGGGCGTCAGGCGACACCCGAAGCCGTAACGCTGGTGCGCGAGAAGATCGAGCTTAAAGACAGCGCCGCCCGGGGTGAAGTACGCGAAATCAAAGATTTAAACGGCCTTGTCCGCAAGGTCGGCATGATCGAACTCCCCGGCTTTTATATGGATTTCGAGGCCGCATTCCGCGGCGATCCGAATTTCCGGAGTTGCTCGCGCGATGTGAAAAACATTCTGCTCGACTTCCGCAAGCAAGGCGTCGATTCGGTGGTTTTCGACCTGCGCGACAACGGGGGCGGGAGCTTGCAGGAAGCCATTTCCCTGACCGGCTTGTTCATCACAACCGGTCCGGTGGTTCAGGTCCGACAGAGCAACCGGAGCGTGAAAGTGCAATCCGACGACGATCCGTCGGTTACGTATTCCGGGCCCCTCGTGGTTCTGGTCAACAAACTTTCGGCTTCGGCTTCGGAGATTTTCGCCGGAGCGATCAAAGACTACCAACGCGGAGTGATCGTCGGCGATTCACGGACATTCGGTAAAGGAACCGTTCTGGACGTAACACCTTTGGATCGGCTCCTTCGCTTCACCGGCACGGCCGCCTTTCCCGCCGGGGCGACAACGTATGAAACCGCGATGTTTTACCGCATCGCGGGCGGCTCGGTGCAACAGCTCGGCGTTGCACCTGATATCCGCCTCCCCTCGCTGACCGAGGAGATGGAAATCGGGGAGCTTTTCAGTAAAAATCACCTCCCCTGGGATTCCATCGCCCCCCTCAAGACCGAGCCGTACGACCGTTCGCTTACGCTCCTGTTGCCTTTGCTGCGGCGCACCTCGGAAAAGCGCATCGCCGAGAGTCCGGAGTACAAAAAACTGCAAGCCAAAATCGACCATTTCCGGAAGAACAAGGAACGGAAAACCCTTTCTTTGAACGAAGGGAAGCGTTATCAGGAGTACAAGGAAGCGCGGAAAATCGGCGCCCCCACGGAAGAGGAGGAGGATGCGGAGGAAGAAAAAACCATGGCGGAACGGCGGCGCGCCCGCAAATCCGACGCGGTTCTCTCCGAGGCGCTCTGCATCGCCGCCGATTATGCGGCCGTAAAATCCACGCCCGCCGCCGCACGCTAAACCCCACGCAGGAGAAAAAATATGACGAAAGAAACAGTAAAAGTCGGTCTGTACGGCGAAAACGGCCACCAGATTTACCAGGCGGAAAAAACGCCGAACGTGCGCATTGTCGCCGTCGCGGGCATCGCGCCGGAGAAATTGCCGGAAGAGGTTCGCGGCCGCGTCCGCTTCTGCGCGTCGCTCGACGAACTCCTGGCGACGGATGCGGATGTCGTTTCGCTTTGCTCCCCCTTTCGCCGGAATCAGGCGTACGACGCCGTGCGCTGCCTGGAAGCGGGCAAGCATTGCTACGGCGAAAAGCCAAGCGCCTTCACCGAAAGCGAAATCGATGCGATCCTCGCCGCGGGGGAACGCACGGGAAAAATTTACCACGAAATGGCCGGAACGTTTATGGAAGCCCCCTACGGCGGCGTGCGTAAACTTGTACAATCCGGCGCGATCGGCAAAGTTCTTTCCGTCCACAGCCAGAAATCGTACCCGTGGTTCGACAGCCGCCCGGCGGATGAAGACATCGACGGCGGTTTGATGCGCCAGGTCGGCATTTACAACATGCGCTTCATTGAGTTTGTCGCCGGCGTGCGCATCGCATCGGTTCAGGCGCGTGAAACACTCCTGGGCAACCCTGTCGCGGGGAGCCGTTGCCGCCGCGCCGCCGCGTTCCTTATGACGTTGGAGAACGGCGGCGTCGCCAGCGGAATTGCCAACTACTGCGGCCCCCGCCAACCGGAATGGCCCACATGGGGCGATGAATATGTCCGCATTTTCGGTGAAAAGGGGTTCATTGAATGCCGGAATTCGCGTCCGACCGTGCTGGTGTTCCGCCACGAAGGCGGTGTGGAGGAACTGGATTTGTCCTCCGACAACGGCGATTTTTTCGGCACGTTCGTCGAAGAAATCCGCGCGGGGAAGCGTTTGATGCCCCTTTCGCTTGCCGATGAGCTTACTCCCACGCGCTGGGTGATCCGCGCCAAACAAAGTGTGATGGTGTAAAAATGGCCGATATCCGACAGACCCCCATCCGCGACTGTCATCAGGAGCTGGATGCGAAAATGGCCCCCTTTGCGGGTTGGCAGCTCCCGATCAATTACCCCGGCGGGATTCTCGCCGAACACCGCAACACCCGCGAAGGCGCGTCGATTTTCGACATCTGCCACATGGGTGAAATCCGCATTGCGGGGCCGGGCGTCGCCGCCGCGTTGGATCGTGTGCTCGCGCGCGCCGTCGGCACGCAGGCGGTGGGGAGCTGCCGCTACAACTTCCTTCTCAATGCCGAAGGGGGAATCCTGGACGACCTGGTAAGTTACCGCATGGCGGAAGAAGATTACCTCCTTGTTGTCAACGCCGGGACGACGGCGGGCGATTTCGCCCACCTCCGCGCGGAAATTCCCGCCGGCGTCCAAGTGGAAAACCTTTCCGACGACATGGCGAAAATCGATCTGCAGGGGCCGGAAAGCGCCCGCGTCCTCGAGGCGCTCGGCATTCCCGCCGCGGAGCTCCCGAAATACTTCCACTGGATCCAACGGACGCTGGGCGACGATATTCCGTGCATCATCAGCCGCACCGGCTACACGGGGGAACTCGGCTACGAGCTTTATTGTCGGAGCGAACTTGCCATCGAACTTTGGGGGCTTTTGCTGGAAAACGAGAACGTCGAGCCCGCCGGACTCGGCGCGCGCGACACGTTGCGCCTGGAGGCGGGGCTACCCCTTTATGGGCACGAACTTTCCACGGACGTAACCCCCCTGGAAGCCGGATTCGGCGCCATCGTGAAATTGGACGACGGCCGCGACTTCATCGGGCGCGACGCGTTGCTGAAAAAAACGCCCGCCCGCCGCCTGATCGGGATCAAACTTGAGGGCCGCCGCGCTTCGCGGGCCGGCGACGCGGTACTGAATGAAGCGGGTGAAACGATCGGAACGGTAACTTCCGGCGCATTCGGCCCCACATTGGGATACGCCGTGGCGCTGGCACTGGTGCAAGCCAATACGGCGGAAGTGGGCGCGCATCTTCTCCTGGGCGCGTCGCGCCTTGCCGGAGAAGTTGTGGCGCTGCCGTTTTACCGCGGGAGCGTCCGGGCCGAAACAGGAGCGGCAAAAGCGTGATCCTGATCGATGCATACTCGCAGATTTTTCGCGGTTTTTACGCCATCGCCGCCCTGAGCGACCGCCAGGGCGCTCCGACCAACGCCATTTTCGCCACGGCGAAATTTTTGCTGAAGCTGGAGCGCGAATACCCTTCCGCGCACGGCGCGGCGGTGTTCGATTGCGGCCGCGTCCAGTTCCGCCAGGCGTTGAATCCGGTCTACAAGGCCAATCGTCCTCCCACACCGGAGGCGCTTTCCGCGCAAATTCCCGCGTTGCGCGAGCTTTTCACCGCGTTCGGCTGGCCCCTTTTGGAGGAGCCGGAGTACGAAGCGGACGATTTGATTGCGGCGCTGGCCGTTCACCACGCCGATGCCGTGCAAATCATCAGCGCAGACAAGGACCTCGCCCAGCTGATCGATGCGCGCGTAACAATGCTCATCCCCGCGATGGGGGGCGGCTTTGAAACGCGCGATGCTGCAAAAGTACGAACACGTTTCGGCGTGGAGCCCGGGCAAATGATCGACTACCTTGCGCTCCTGGGCGACGCCTCGGACAACATCGAAGGGGTTCACGGCGTGGGCCCGAAAACGGCGGAAAAAATTTTGGCGGAGGTCGGCTCGTTGGGGGCCTTTTTCGCTGCGCCGGAATGTTTGAAAAACGAAAAACTCCGCGCGTTGCTGCTGGATTCAGCGGAATTGCTCCGCCGGAACGATGCATTGATTCGCCTGCGCCGGGATTTGCCCGCGCGCCTGACCGCGCCGGACGTTGTACGCCGCGCCACGCCGGACCGGGAGCGCCTGATCGCGTTTTGCGCCGCGCGTGACTTGAACTCGATTGTGCGCGAACTTAAAAAAGATGCCCCTCCCGCCTGGGTGCAGGGTGAATTGTTTTAAATGGAGATACCAACGGAATGAAACGAATTCTTGTAAGCGGCGGCGCGGGCTTCATCGGCTCGGCGGTGGCTCGATTGTTGATTAAAGAAACACCGCACCACGTCTGCGTGGTGGACAAGCTCACCTACGCGGGGAATTTGGAATCGCTGGCGGAAATTTCCGCCGATGCGCGCTTCTCCTTTGAACAAACGGATATTTGCGACCGGACCGCGCTCGATGGGATTTTCGCCTCGTTCCGGCCGGACGCGGTGATGCACCTCGCGGCGGAGTCGCACGTGGACCGCTCGATCGATGGACCGATGGAATTTTTGCGGACAAACGTCCTGGGAACCGGCACCTTGCTGGAGGCGGCGCGGGCCTATTGGGGCGCATTGGACGCCGAAGCGAAGGCGGCGTTCCGCTTTCACCACATTTCCACGGACGAAGTGTACGGCGATCTGGAGGGACCCGAGGATCTTTTCCGCGAGGACACCCCCTACGCACCGTCCTCCCCCTACTCGGCAAGCAAAGCGGCCAGCGACCACCTGGTCCGCGCCTGGAAGCGAACGTTCGGACTGCCGACATTGGTTACCAACTGTTCCAACAATTACGGGCCCTACCATTTCCCGGAAAAGCTCATTCCCCTGGTGATCCTGAATGCGCTGGCGGGAAAAACGCTCCCTGTATACGGAACGGGTTCGCAGGTGCGGGACTGGCTTTTTGTGGAAGATCACGCACGGGCACTCGTCCGGGTGCTCCTGAAAGGTGTTCCCGGGGAAACATACAACATCGGCGGGCACAATGAAAAGAAGAACATCGAGGTGGTCCGTGCGATCTGTGCGCTCCTCGACGAACTCTCCCCCCGCGCGGACGCCAAGTCGTACACGGAGCAAATCACATTTGTGAAGGACCGCCCCGGGCACGATTTGCGTTACGCGATCGACGCGTCGAAAATCGCGCGTGAACTGGGCTGGACGCCCCGGGAAACGTTTGAAAGCGGCTTGCGCCGAACGGTTCTCTGGTACTTGGCAAACCGCGAAACCTGGTGCAAGCACGTCTTGGACGGGTCGTACAAAATGGAGCGCCTTGGACTTGGAGAGAACGGAAAATGAACGTGATCGATACGGAAATCGAAGGAGTGAAGATCATCGAACCCAGGATTTTCGGGGATGCCCGCGGGTACTTTTTCGAGTCCTGGAACCGGGCGCGCTTCGCCGAATTCGGAATCGACGCCGACTTTTTGCAGGACAACGAATCGTTTTCCTCGTACGGGGTTTTGCGGGGACTTCATTACCAGGCGCCGCCTTATACCCAGGCGAAGCTTGTCCGGGTCATTTCCGGCACAGTGCTGGATGTCGTAGTGGATATCCGCCGCAATTCGCCGACATTCGGGAGAAGCCTCGTTGTGGAGCTTTCCGGGGAGAACAAACGCCAGTTGTACGCGCCGCGCGGAATGGCGCACGGCTTTGCCGTCCTTTCCGCGGAAGCGGTGTTTGCCTACAAGTGCGATAACATCTATGCCCCGTCCCACGAACGCGGCATCCGTTTCGACGATCCCGCGCTGGGAATCGACTGGCGCATCCCTGCGGAATGCCGCGTCCTTTCGGAAAAAGACCGCCGCGGAGTCCCCTTCGCGGAGGCGGAACTTCTCTAGACAATCGCCCGGAGAAGCTTTGTGGAAAAGTTTCTCCCGCCCCCATCAAACTGGGTATGACCGTCCCGGTTATTGCCGAAATTTTTCCGCCGCGGCGCGCAGGCGTTCGGCGAGCCAGGAGTAGCGGGGCTCCTGGCGGGCGTTTTCCACGGCGGCGCGCACGGAACGGACGCCGCCGATGAGGATAAGAAGTTTCTTGGCGCGGGTCATGGCCGTGTAGAGCAAATTACGCTGAAGCATCAGGTAGTGTTGATTCAAGAGCGGAAGAACCACGGCGGGGAATTCTCCGCCCTGCGATTTATGCACGGTAACGGCATAGGCGAGAGCAAGCTGATCGAGTTCCTCGAAGCTGTACTCCACCGGACGGTCTTCTTCAAAAAGAACCTGAAATTTCTTTTCCCGGAAAAGGATACCACCGATCCGCCCAAGATCTCCGTTGAATACGCCTTTATCGTAGTTGTTGGAAATTTGCATAACCTTGTCGCCGGCGCGGAATTCACGCTCCCCCAGCTTCATGCGGGGGCGGTCGCCGCCGTTGAGCGCCTCCTGGAGCCGCGCATTCAATGCTTGTACCCCGCAGCTCCCGCGGTTCATGGGGGAAAGGACCTGGACATCGCGCACGGGATCGAGCGCAAAGCGCGCCGGAATTCGCTCCGCGACAAGACGTTCCACCAACGCGGCCGCTTTCTCCGGATCTTCCTGCCGTATCCAATAGAACTCGCTGAGTTCGCCTTCCTTTTCCGAAGGAACCTCCGGGAGAACGCCTCGGTTGACATTGTGGGCATTCGCGATGATGGCGCTTCCGGCTGCCTGGCGGAAAACCTGCCGGAGCTCCACAACAGGGATGAGTCCGGACGCGAGGAAACTGGCGAGCACCGTCCCGGGACCCACCGAAGGCAGCTGGTCGCGGTCCCCCACCAACACCACGGCGCAACCAGGAGGGATCGCCCGGAAAAGAGCCGTCGCCAGGAGGAGGTCGAGCATGGAGACCTCGTCCACAATCAAAAGTTCGCAGGGCAACGGCGTTTCGCGATTGTAGTTGAATTTGCCGGACGCCGGATCGAACATCAGGAGACGGTGGATGGTTTTTGCCACAAGGCCCGTCGCATCGGAAAGACGTTTGGCGGCGCGCCCCGTCGGCGCGGCGAGCATGATTTCCACCTTTCCCGCGCGGGCGCGGCGCACAACCTCACCGACGACGGTGGTTTTCCCCACGCCGGGTCCGCCGGTGATGATGCAAAGCGGCGCTTGTCCGGCAAGTTCGACGGCGCGGCGCTGCTCTTCATTCCATTTCGGCGCGACTTCCCGGCTTTCTTTTCCCATGCGCGGCGCGGCGGTGGGCTTGGTGTTCAGGAGGCGCATGGTCAGGAGCGGAAGTTCCAATTCGGCGCGGGCCAAGGCGGGCGGGTATACAAGGGCATCGAGTTTCAGCAGGAGTTTGCGTTCGAAAATGGACTCCAGCGAGGCGGACACGGTTGCGGCGGGGAGCTGGAGGAGCTCGCAGAGCTGTTTGCTGAACTCCTCCTCCGGGTATCCGGTATGCCCGGCCGTGCCGAGCGTATTGGCCAAATAAACCGCTCCGGCGGCGATGCGTTCGGAAGAATCGTTACGAATCCCCGTCGCCGCCGCAAGCTCGTCGGCCTTCAGGAACCCGATGCCGGAAACCTCCCGTGCAAGACGGTAGGGGTTGCTCCGCACAACCTCGGCCGTTTCCTCGCCGTATTGGTTGTAGAGCTTGGCGCAGCATCCCGGCGTGAGTCCGAGCCCCTGAAGAAAAATAAACATCTCCCGCTTCCGGTGCGTTTCCTTCCAGGCGACGGCGATGGCGTCGGCCTTCTTTGGGCCGATTCCCTCGACTTCGCGAAGACGTTTGGATTCGCGGTCGAGGACATCGAGCGTCCCCTCCCCGAAGCGGGCGACAATCCGCGCGGCAAGCCCTTCGCCGATGCCGGGGATCGCCCCGGAGCCAAGATAACGGCGGATGCCATCCGGAGTGGAAGGAAGGATCAGCCGGAACTCCTCGACCCGGAGCCGCCGCCCGAATTCATTGTGATTCTCCCAATACCCCGCAAGCTCCAAATGGACGTTTTCCGTTTGCCCCGCAAGGGGACCCACGGCGACGAATTCACGGTTTTCCGCGTCGATAAGCCGCAACACCGCGAAACCGGAGTCGCCGTTCGCGAACAGAACGCGTTCGACCTCTCCGCGCATCACGGTCCGGGTCAGGGTTTGTTTTTCCATGCTCATGCAAAGAAAATACCATGAGAGTGGAAATTTTTCAAGTCCGTGCCTAAAAAACGGAAAACTTCGGGAAAAATATTTGCAGAATGCGGGAAAGCCGTTATATTAGAGATGCTCGTGTACTGTAAAGGTTCCGGTCCATTTTCATAAACTGGAGAAAGACGATGAAAAAACAACTGACACTCCTCCTCGCGGCATGGTTTCTCTTCGGCGTCGCCGGCCTCTCGCTTGCGGAAGAAGCCGCCGTTACAGCCGCCCAAGAGCCCGCGGCGGTTGAGATGGATAAAAAAGAAAACAAACGCGGTTATTTCCTGAACCGCCTCCTCGATTTTACCGACATCCTCACCTTCGGCGCATCGCTCGGCGCGCAAGGATCGCTCGACGTGTCGGTAACCGACTTCCTGCGCTTCGGTTTCGGGTACGGAACGGGGTACGAGGTGGCGAAGCGCTACGACAGGCTCCTCGGCGTCGGCGAATACGACGCGGGGAACATCTCGTTCCTTTTCTGCACGTTCGACCGCGATTACTACACGCCCATCTACGGCGATGTCCCCGCGTTCTCCATGTACAGCGACGTTTTCTGGCCGGTCAACCTGGAGAGCGAAATCTATACGAAAAAGGTGCGCGATCCCTGGGCCGTCAGCGTCCGCGCGGGCATTATGCTGAACATCGCCATCGCGTTCCATCCGGTTGAATTCGCCGATTTCTTCGCCGGCATTTTCGGCTGCGACATCGTCGGCGACGACCGCTGATTTTCCGGAAAAGAATGAATACCCTCCGCGCAGCCGGGATCGGCTTTTTGTTGCTGCTCGCCGGTTGCCGCGGGTTGGAGAGTTACCGCGCGGAGCGCGAAGAGAAAGCCGTGGCGGCGATGGATAAAATCCTCGCCCGCCGCCTTTCCAGTGATGCGCCGCTCCCGTTGCCCGTGTGCATCGAAATCGCCCTGCGGAACAATCTGGACTTGGAAGTTTCCCGCCTGCAGGAAAAAATCGCCCGCGAACGGGTAAATGCCGAAATGCTCGGCATGCTCCCCGATCTGCTGATTACCGACGATTGGAGCATGCGGAGCAACCGCCCCGCTTCCGCCAGCCAGAGCATCTCCACCGGCGGCGCGACGTTCAATTACAGCCAAAGCTCCGAAAAATACGACAACGTTCTCAAGATGGAGCTTGCGTTCGGCCTGCTGGACTTCGGTCTTGCGTACTTCAACACCGCGCAGGCCCAGGATCGCTTCCTCATGGAGCAGCAACAGCTCCAGCGCACGGCGCAAAACCTCACGCTTCAGGTGGCGCGCGCCTATTTCCGCGTGGCGGCCGCCCAGCTGGCGGTCGATACGACGCGGGAACTTCTCCTTAAATGCGAAGCCATCGAGGACACGATCGTCGAGCTCGGCGAATCGCGTGAAGTTTCACCCCTGCGCCTTTTCGACGAACACCGCCGCTTCATTCAAATCCGCCAACGCCTGCTGAATTTCCAGAGAACGTACGAGGACGGGAAAATCGAACTCCTCTCCCTCCTCGGCCTGCCGCCTTCGGGCGACATTCGCCTGGACGTCCGCGAGCTCGACACTTTTCCGGAATTCCAACTCCCTCCCATCGAAGACATGGAAAAAACAGCCCTTCTGGTGCGCCCGGAGCTGTACAACATGGATATGGAAGCCAATTTGATTTTGAACGAATCGCGCAAAACGCTCCTTATGATGCTCCCGAATGTACGGATTTTTACCGACTTCACCAATTCGACCAATATGTTTTTGTACCACTCCAGTTGGATGGAGCTGGGGGTGCGCGCCGCATTCAATTTGTTGCGCCTTCCGCAGCACATCGTCAGATACCAGGTTCTTTCCGCCGAATACGACCAGATGGCGGTGCGGCAGCTTTCGTTGTCGATCGGCATTCTTTCCCAGGTGCGAATCGCCCATGCGCAAATTACGGAAGCGGAACGCCGTTACCGGCTCGAAGCAAAAAACCTGGCTCTCTTCGAGCGTCATCTTTTGGCGGCGGAGAAGAGTTTAAGTATCGGCGGCGCCCTTTCGCAGTTGGAGCTGGACCGGCTCCGGGTGGAAACCGCCGAATCGCGCATTCAACGAACCATCGCCCTCGGGGAATACCGCGGGCTTTACTATCAATTGCTCAACGCCGTCGGCGTGGAGAATCTCGGTCGCGAAAGCCTCCGCTGGGAGCTTGAACGCTTTGAACAACAAAAGAATAAAAACGTGAAGAATGAACAGCAATGAAAAAAAATACCGTTCGCTCTCGGTAATGCCGCGCCAGTGGTTCCGTTTGCCGACGATCGACGGATACGTTTTCCGTGAATTCATGATCAAATTCAGCGTCCTCCTGCTGGTTTTCGTCATATTATTCATCCTTGGCGACGTGTTCAACGACCTCTCCGACTTTCTGGAAGAGAAGGCTTCGTTGTACGACATCCTCTTATTCCTTCTCCTCCGCCTCCCGGGGAACATCCGCTTTGTTCTGCCGATCGCCGTTCTCCTGGGGTGCATGTGGACAATGGCGACCTTCGGGAAAAATATGGAAGTTACGGCGATGCGCGCCTCCGGTGTTTCTCTTTTCCGCTGCGGCCTTTCCATTTTTCTGATCGGTCTTGCGGCGACGGGGGTGAACATTTACTTTTATGAAGCGCTTGTCCCCTACACGGAACGCGAAGCACAAGTGCTGAAAGAGGAGGCGACGAAAAAACGGGATAAGAAACAGAAAAACCAGGTTATGAGCTACAAAAGCCCGGATTTGAAGCGCGGCTGGTTTTTCCAATCCTTCATCAGCGGCAATGCCCAGCGGGATGTCCAGCTCAAAATCTACCGCCCCAATGGAACGCTGGAGAGCGAAATGCAAATCGGGCGCGCCCTCTGGAACGCCTCTTCCGGCTGGTATTTCGAGAAAATTCAACGTACCGAATACAGCGACGACGGCGTGATGCCCAAAGCCCCGGAACTCCTGCATTCGCTCCGCTTCTCGCGCACGGAGATACCGGAGAACCCGGAAGATATCGCCAATGCCATGAAAGACGAGGAAGAACTTCCTGCGCTCGTTCTCTGGCAAACCGTGCAAAAGACCCCCCAGATGCCCTCGAAAATCAAAAGCGCCTATATGACGATGTTTTATTTCCGCCTGGCGTTCCCCTGGTCTTGTTTCCTCGCGGTGTTCCTCGGCATCCCGCTGGCGACGAAGAACGAGCGTTCCGGGAGCCTCCTCGCGGTCATCACCGCGGTGTTATTGATCGTTGTATACATCGTAATCGCCCAAATTTTCCTTGTTCTCGGGAAAACCGAGCGTATGCCGCCCTTGATCGCGGGATTCGCCCCCACGCTGGCCTTCATTTTCTACGGTTACTACAAAGTATTTTACCACAAAGCATGACGGACGCGGAGAAAAAAAAACTGCTCGCCTGGGCACGGACATTTCTCCGCACCTTCGGAGAAGCGCCGGACTTGGATACGGAGGCATTTCGCACACCGGGCGCGTCGTTCGTCGCCCTGCTGGAACCCGACGGAAACGTACTCCGCTCGATGGGAAGCGTTTTAGCGCGGGAAATGCTGGGTGAAGGGTTGCGCCGCAACCTTCGCGTCGCCGCGTTCGCCGATCCGTTTCGTCCGCCGCTGGGGATCGACGAACTCGAAGAACTTACCTTGCGGATCGATCTGGTTTCGCCCCTTGTCCGCCTGACCGACTGGGGGGCGTTCCGGCCCGCGGCACACGGAATCGCCCTGTGCCTCCCGGAACGGGCCATTGCCTTTCTCCCGGGAGTTTGCGCCACGCCGGAAGAGGCGCGGCGGCGACTTTGCGAGCGGGCCGCCCTCACCGTGGATGACAATGCGGACTATCGATTTTTTACAACGGAAACGCTCCAGGAGGAGAACGTATGCTGATCAAGATCGCCGATTTTAAAATCCCCATTCACCGCCTGACACGCCCTTTGAAGGACGTTCTTGCCGAGGCGCTCTCGATCCCCGCCGCGTCCATCGCCGAGCTGCGGATTTTGGGCGAAAGTGTGGACGCCCGGCGCGGTCCGCCGGTGATTTGTTATCAATTCGTCCTTCGCCTGGAAGGCGCGTTCCCGAAAGGGCAGCGCTGGGAGCGCGTGGATGAAAGCGCCCTCGTGCCGCCCGCATTTGTTCTCCCGGAGCGAAGCGCGGGGATGACAAACCCCATTGTCGTCGGAACCGGCCCGGCGGGGATTTTCTGCGCGTTGGCATTGGCGATGGCGGGGGCAAAGCCCATTGTGTTCGACCGCGGATTCCCGGTGGAAAAGCGTGAAGCGGATTACCGGAATTTTCTCTCCACACGCGCACTCGATCCGGAGAGCAACCTCCTGATCGGCGAAGGCGGCGCGGGAACGTTCTCCGATGGCAAACTCTACACCGGCACCCGCGACCCGAACGCCGCCTTCATCCTGCAAGCGATGGTGGACGCGGGGGCGCCTCCCGAGATTCTTTACCGCAAACGCCCGCACATCGGCTCGGACCGGCTGCTGGCCATGGCGCCCCGGCTGCGGAGCCGGATCGAAGAACTCGGCGGCACATTTCAATTCGGTGTTCGCGTTACGGATCTTATCTGGGAAAATGGGCGCTGCGGCGGCGTAATTACCGCATCGGGCGAGCGGCATTATGCGCCAATGGTGTTCCTCGCGGGGGGCCAGGGGGGGCGCGACCTGATGCAAATGTTGATCGATCGCGGCGTGGAGTACGACCTCAAGCCCTTCCAGCTCGGCTGCCGGATCGAGCATCCGCAGGGGTTCATCGACAGCAACCAGTACCACATGGACACGCGCCCGGCGGTATTGGAAGCGGCGGAATATCATCTTGTTTCACGGCCGCCCGACCATCCGCACGTTACAACATTCTGTATGTGCCCCGGCGGCGAAATCGTGATGGCCTCTGCCTGGCCCGGGCAGCTTACGACGAATGGCATGAGCCTTCTCGCACGGGACGGCCAATTCGCCAACTCCGCACTGATCGTAACTCTCTCGCCGGAACGCTGCGGTACGGCGGGACAGGCTTTCCGTTTGCTGGAAGACCAGGGGCGGCGCTTGTTCCTGCTTGGCGGGGCGAATTACGATTTCCCGGCCCAGGATGCGGCGGGCTTTCTGCGGGGCGTTGCGGAAATAGGGCGGCGAGGCACATCGGTGCAAACCGGGCTCCGCGCGGCGCGGCTGGATCAGGCTCTGGTGCCGGAACTTACCTCCGGAATGCGTGCCGCGCTGAAATTTTTTGACCGTCAATGTCCGGGCTTCATCCGTTTCGGTCGTTTAATCGGGGGGGAAAGCTGCATTTCCAGCCCCGTCCGTTTCCGGCGCGATCCGCAAACGCTCGCCTCGTCCCTTCCGGGGCTCTACCTTGGCGGCGAGGGCGCAGGCAACGCGGGGGGCATCATGTCGGCGGCGGCGGACGGGCTTCGTTTGGCAAAAAGAATGTTGATGGAGAAAGTATAATGGACACGGAAACAACATGGTATTCGATCAATCCTTCCGATGTGGAAGGGCGTGCGTGGACACAAACCGGAGCGGATCTCCCCTTCGGGCGTATTCCGGAACGGGTGAAGGAAAGTTTGCCGGATGTGTGGAAACACGGAAAATCCGCCACGGGTATGTGCGTGTTTTTCTCCACAAACAGCACGACATTCCGTGTGCGCTACACCCTTGCCTCCGAACAACTCGGCGAGCCAAACTTCAACACCACCGCCTTCAGCGGCGTGGACCTCTATTTGTACGATACGCGGGAAAACCGCTGGCGTTGGGCGGCGGCCATGCCGCAATCCGCCTTGAAGGACACCCATCCGGAAGGAATTCTCCTGACGAACATTCCGCAAAAAACACGCCGCGCCCGCCTTTACCTCCCTTTGCGTAATCCGTTGCTTAAATTGGAAATCGGCGTGGACGCCGGTGCGCATTTCGAGGTAACGCCCCCCCGCAGCCAACCGCCCCTGGTATATTACGGGACAAGCATCGTCCACGGCGCTTACGCCACCCGTTCGGGGCTGGGCGTGGCGCAGATATTGGGGCGGCGACTGGATCTTCCTTTGGTCAATCTCGGGTTTTCCGGTTCGGCACGTATGGAGAAAGAGATGGCGCATCTTCTTGCAGAGCTGAATCCCCGTTTGTTTCTGGTCGACCCTTACCACAACATGAGCCCGGAGAGTATTCGAAATAACACGGAAATATTTTTGGACATTCTCTGCTCCGCTCGCCCGGAAACACCGGTTTTCCTGTTGGGCGCGCCCCCCCATCTTCACGCATGGCTGAAGCCGGAATTCATGGCGTCCGAGGCGGAGAAAGTCCGCCTTTACACAGCGATTTGCCGGAAGCTCCGGCGGAAGCATCCGCATTTGCACTACCTGAAGGGAAAAAACTTCTATGGTTCCGACGAAGTATCCCTCGACGGCGTCCACCCCAACGACGACGCCTTCGCGCACATGGCAAAAATATTGGATCGCTCAATCCGGAAACGTCTCCCGGATTTGCAATAAACAACTTCCAACCTGCGGGGATATCGTTGCAATGAAATCGAAACATCTAGTTTGTTTCTCTCTGCTCGCATTGCTCATATTCACACTCAAAGCGGAATCCTACGCCTTCCGTGTAACCCAATGGAAGGATGTTGCAAACAGCTATCGCCTTGAGATTTTCGAGTTTGATGTTCATACGCAGGCTGACTGCAAACCGTTGGAAGACGCGTTTGAAAAAGACGCCAACCTTATCAAGATCAGCACCTCGCTTAAAGAACTCCTGGCGAATTCAGGCAAGAAGTCCATATCGCTTGAGACGCGGGAATACAGCTATGTTCCTTATGGAATAATTGTCAATACGGCCACTCCTTTTCTTCTCAGCACCAGAGATACCGCACTTGAAAGTAGATTTACCTTGAACGGAACACTTGCCAAAATTTCAGAAAATGAATTTACCGTCGACTATTCCTACAACAAGTTTGCCCCGGTAGCGTTTTCCGTCAAAAAAAAGCAGAATATTACCTTGAATAAAATGTATTTTATCGCCTCAACCTGGCATTTTACGACAAAGTAACCGTTACAGGCCGGTGGCGATTTCGTTCAGACTCGGACTCCGTCAACGATGTAATGCGCCCGATACACGATCGAATGCCATTTATCATTACTCCGGAGTATTGGCATGACTGGCTAAACCCGATTTTTCAGGGCAAGCCGTAAGGAACCTACTGAAACCCGCTGGAAATAACACTCTCCGCTTCTGGGAAGTTTCACCGCATGTCAACAATCCACGAAATAAGAGAGAACAATGCATCTCTCCTTTGGGAACACTTTTCTGGCACAAGCAATGGTACAAACTGTCCAAAATCTTGGTCTTATATTACCGCCGACTTGATAAAACATTTTCAAAGACTTGTCGAGCCAATGCTATATCCTGAAAATAGATATCCGCAATATAGATTCTACGTTTAGCGGTCTTCAATATCAGGAGAACAATTGCCTTTTTTTCACCATTCAAAGAATCTATTTTTTTTATTTTTCGAGAACGTATTTCGGCATTGAGAAGCTCAATATTTAAATCAGGACCTGAAAAATACAGGTTGCCATTATGTTCCGTCATTGATGTAAAAAAACGGAAATCTTTTGTCCCGTACCAAGAGCCTGTACAATTTGTTAAAATAATGGCGCCTATAACTCCTCCTATAGCTGTAATATAGTATAGGGGACTTAACTCATTCCAGATGTATGCAAGAAAAAGTAATAGCAAAGGTCCCGCTACCACAAATAGTGCGACAATGCTTGCTAGAACATGTTCTTTATGTAATTGTTTTACAAGGCTTGAGTTGACATGTAACACTATTTTATTTTCGCTCATTACATCTCCCCTAATTTGCAATCCATGATTGCTAATATGTACTCTGATCCATTCTAGAAAAATGGTCCAGAAAAACGAAAACGGCGCTATTCATGGATAGAAAACATGTCGTTGCTTTATCCTTTTGGATTTAATGAATTATTGATCATTTCTATCATTAAATCAAATTGCTCTTTACTAAACTCTCTATTACTTCCAAACAAAAAGCGTCTCCCCTTGTATATAAAAGAAAAACAGTGGTATGTTATACCATGTAAGGTAACTTCAGATGTCGAAAAATTATAGATTTTTTTATATAATATTACTTCGCTCATGCAAGCCATGATACCCAAGGGCATCACAGTAATAACTCTCCCATTCTTCGCATATAGATACAGAAGGTAGAATCCAATTCCGAAAATCATAATACTAATTGAGAAATATACTAGCGCCAACCAGTACAGAGAATAAGCATTCCAGTGTCGCATGGACGCAAGAGTTACCATAAAACAAGCCAAGAGACCTCCTGGAATAAAAATCATGTAATATTTTTTTGCAAGAAAAAACAAATGATTTCTCACCTCGGACGAAGATATATCTGGAGGCTCATTCCAAACAAATGTATCTTTTATTTTATTTTGCTCCATCGCCATAGGTCCTCTTTAAGAAGTAACAACTTTTATGACACAACATATAAAATGATGCCATTCATAGGAAATGCTGCCAGGATTCCATAATGCACTAAATAATGACGAACTGTGCATTTCCCCTTATGGTGAACTTTTATGACACAGTCAATTGGCAATTCCGGACAAACTGTCCAACATATCGGAGCCCTATCACAATTCGTCTAAAATCCTGGTCCTACGTCATGATCCATTTTGCACAAGTATAGTATTTTAGCCATAATTTCTTTCGTGGTTATAAGCTTATAAAAATTATTTCTATAATCTAAAATATAAATCTCACGACCATCACTATAAAAATTGTAGTGATATTTACCATTATTTTGATGAGCCACTAATACTTTCCCAAAACTAATGGGGTATTTTTTGAGATCATCTTTAGATAAAATAATTTTTAACACATGGCTATTGGGGGGAAGTTCAATTTTATTGTTGCCGTATGTAGTTAGTTCAACTGGTGTTGCGAAATCGGGGTTAAACGGATTTGGAGTAAAGTATGGAAATGACAAAAAAAATGTCAGTAAAACAAGGAATAAAGCAATAAGAAGAAGAATGTAAATATTGATTTTTCTGTTTTTCATAATGATTGCAAGCCCTTGTCTACCACATAAAAACTATTCTTGAATTTCATATGGAGCTAGATACAAAAATACTTCCACGCTTAAAAAAGGTTCACGGATTCCATATACAAGAGCAGCAGCTCGCTTGCTTGACAAAGTTCGACGAGACTGCGGTACTCAGCTCAATAGCTAAATAAAAGTGAGCAGTAGAGTCGCGTTCCTCGGGGGCGCTCAGTATCCAGGCGCTGTTGAACACATGATATGCCCCCGCGCTCATGTTGCTTCGTGAAATTCTGTCCATGTCCTGATAACCCCTATCTGAATCTCCAAAATATCAACACTGGAAGTATACTGGCATTGAATTGAAAAAGCAAGCCGAAAAAGCATAATTCAGAGCGCCGGCGGCGCAGGGGTATAGAGCCTGCTCTTCGGCCCCACCTTTCGGGAAGACCGCACATAGAGTGGACCAGTTATCCCGCGCCGGTGGCGCGTCTTTGAATTATGTATTCGCGTTTTGGACTTATAATTTTGGGATAAAAAAACCTCCAAACGTGTGCGAAGCGTTTGGAGGTAAGAAAATTTCCGGCACCGTGCTGCTCTCCCACAGTCTAATGTGCAGTACCATCGCCGCTGGAGTCCTTAACTACCGTGTT
>JAVBPY010000017.1:0-33215 GCA_031549345.1 Victivallaceae bacterium | reverse complement strand
ACATGGAAAAAATGGACCACAAAATCGCCTGGAAAACCCCCATCGGCAACGTGGAACTCTCCGCGTTGGAGAACGCCCTGAAGCTGAACGACAGCGGATTGGCCGGAGTAAAGGGCATCTCCGCAACCAACCAAAGCGCCAACAATCTTCGCGGCGTGGACATCAAGGTCCCCGCGAACCTCAAGAAGTTCGAGTTCAAGTTCGCAACGCCCGAACCGGATGCGAATTATTCGTTGACCGTCCAGCCCAACTGGCTTTGCCGCTGGGCCGTAAACGTAAAAACCCCGCAGGGCTTCACCGTTGTATTCGATGAAGCGTCGTCCGCACAATCAACCCTTGACTGGCAGTTAATCCGATGAAAACAATCACCTATCCCCAACAGACAATCCCCGTTCGCGCCGAGTACGACATGCTCGTGTGCGGAACCGGCATGGCGGGCATCGCCGCCGCCGTGAACGCCGCCCGGAAGGGCGTCAAAGTCGGCATGATCGAGTACTTCGGCAAACCCGGCGGCGTACCGGTGGCGGGACTCCTGGGCGTCATCACCGGCTTCGGCTGCTGCGAAGAGCGCTTCCAATTCGCCTTCGTGAACGAATTGAAGGAGCGCGCCAAAGCCCTGAACGGCTTTACCGACGGCGGATTCTACGCGATGTTCGACCCGGACATCCTGGGCCGGATACTCCTGGATATTTTGTACGAAAACAAGATTGAAGTCCACTTCTACACCCAGTTGATCGACGCGGTGCGGGAAGGAAGCACCCTTAAAAGCGCCGTTACCGCTTCCAAGGCCGGGCTGGCCGCCGTGAACGCATCGCTTTTTGTGGACGGCACCGGCGACGGCGATCTCGCCGCCATGGCCGGCTGCCGCTGCGAAATGGGGCGCGAAGAGGATGGCAAGGTGCAATCCACCTCGCTGACCTTCAAGATCAGCGACATCGACCAGGCAACCGTTCCCAAAACCATGGACGGCATCACGGAAATCTGGCGGAAATTCCCCCACCAGGTGCACACCAACCACGCCGTCATCAAATACATGCCGCCGCGCAACGGCCTCCTCGAAGGGGTTGTCAACATGACGCATGTCCTCGACTGCAACGCCATGAATCCGGACGACCAGGCGCGGATACGCCGTGAAGGGACCCATCAGGCCTACGAGATCCTGGAATTCTTTCGGGAACACGTCCCCGGATTCGCCAACGCCGGAATTTCAGGCATTGCCGAACAGCTCGGCATCCGGGAAACACGCCGCGTCATCGGCGACTACATTCTCACGGAAGACGACGTCCTCGCCGGGCTGGATTTCCCGGATGAAATCGCCCGCTGCGGCTGGGGGATCGACATCCACAACCCCGTGGACGTCCACCGGGGCGGCGGCCGTCGCCTGACGAAATCCTACGGCATCCCCTATCGCTGCATCACCCCCGCCGGGATTGACAATCTCTATGTCGTCGGAAGGCCGATCTCGGTAACGCACCGCGCGCTCGCCTCCACCCGGATCAACAGCACGTGCATCGGCATCGGCGAAGCCGTCGGCCTCGCCGCGTCCGAAGCCATCCGCCTGAAAGACACCCGGAAAGTCGATATCAAACGCCTCCAGGCCGCGTTGGAAGAACTCGGTACAACGGTCCATCGCCCCCGGTAAAAAACAAAAGGCAGGAAGAAAAAACTCCAAGAGAAAATTTTTTCTTCCTGCCTCTTACTCAGGTAAGGCATTTTCTGATGTATGCCTTCAAGGCGTCCGTCCGGCGTTCAAACAACCAGTATACGCCGTAGGAAAACAAAAGCGAAGCGATTACCGACAGGCAATACAGTAAAAATGTTTTTATGTCCAGCCGCGAAAACGCGGCAAACAAGGTATATTTCGGCGCCGCGCAGTAGCTGGTTTCCTGCATATTGCAGTTTGCGGATATTTTGAAACAAAAATTCATAATCAGCAGCAGGAAAAGTATATGCGTCAAGTATATCGTATACGAAAATCTTGCGATTACGCTGCCCACACGCTCAAAACGGGCCATCCATGCCGCCTGCGGCTTCCAGAGAACCAGCTCGCGCATAAACCAGCAGCAGGAAATTCCCCAAACAAATTCGTTCAGGCTTCCATACGCAAGGATCTCCCAGTTAAACAATCCGCAACGGGATGCCGCCAAGAGCGCACATGCCCCCAATAAACGGAGTTTGGAATGAGCGGGGGGCAGGATGAAAAAGAAACACGCCCCCAAAAGCCAAATGAACAACGATCCGACGTGCAACCGCAGGAATACCGCCATACATAGCATAAGTACAAGAAGAGAGATGACCCGGAATTTTTTACGGACAACGAAAAAACCGGCAATGCTTCCCATCAGAATATAAAACCAAACCTCGTACGACAAAGACCAAAAGGGCCCCAGGAGCGGTTCGTGGATAATGCCTTGCAAGGAAAGTAAATTCCCAGCCAGCCGTTGCCAATCCGCGGAGTGCCCGCATATGTACATGACAGGAATGTACACAAGGCACGCGCCCAATAGCGGCAATCCGATGCGGACGCCCCGATCGATGCAATAGTCTGTTAAGGAGAACGATGAGTTCAGCAAACGCTGTATCGATTTTCCGCCCACCAGAAATCCGGAAAGGGCGAAAAACATAAGCACGGATTCATGCCCCCAGCGGGTTCCGGCATAAAACAAGATCGCCGCAATGCCGCGATTGTCCTGTGGAAGGTCTTCAAACGCAGGGGGAAGAGCGCATTTCTGTAATGCCCGAGTAAAACCATTAATGTCGCGGTGCTTCGAATCCAATCAAGCCAATAGTAATGCACGGAACTTGTCTTGATTTGCATTCACCGCCCTCTCATTGCCATGTCGATTTCCCCCCCGGACGCACTCTTCGTCCTTCCATAAAATACACATCCGGGGAATATACCACTCATTCGCCTATTTTTCCAATGAAAATCGCGGTATAAAATTGTCGAAACAAATATTCTGCAAAAAAATGCGCGGGATTAATGTTTTCCCTGGAGGAATTTGCGGCGGTACTCCAACGGTGTTATGCCGTAATGTTTTTTGAAGATACGGTGGAAGTATTCGATGTTGTCGAATCCGGCCCGGCGGGCGACCTCGTTGATCGCAAGCTCCGAACGTTGCAGAAAATGAATGGCGGCGCCGAGACGGTGTTGGTTGAGAAGTTCCGAAAAACCCGCGTTGAAGTATTCCTTCAGGAGCCGGCTTGTCCGCGATGTGCTCAATCCGAGCGAATCCGCCAGAATATCGAGCGTGGCGCCCTGGTTGAAATTCCGGGCGATAAAATGCTCGATGCGCCGACGGCGTCCCGGCTCTTCCGCGTCCGGCGGAATCTCCATGCCGGCAAGCGTTTCGGCGATGCGGCTCGCCAACATAATGCCCAAATTGCGGATATGCGTCATCCCCTCCTGGTCCAACACCGGCAATTTCTCGAACGCCGGACGAATTTCCCGGCGAATTTTATCGTTCAAGCGGGGAGGAGTTCCCCGTAACCCGTCCTCCGACAGCGGCGCGCCCGCCCGGTACGGGCCCATGAACAAAATACCGCACAACACATTGTCCTTATAAATGGGGACAACCAGTTCCAGTACATGGTGGGGACATTGTTTGAAAAACGGCTCCCGTTTTCCCTCCAGATGGCGGACGACCGCGTTGCGGTCGAATTTGATGCACGTCGGCTTCTGCTCCGGGAAAAGGTTTTTCAAGCAAATGCAGAAGTCGTTCTGGTGGTAAACCGGCACATCCGGGACGTACTCCAGGATGTGCCGGAAGAAATCGTGGAAGCAAATATGGCAGTGCCCGAGCGCTTCCACGGTTCGGATGATCGACGCTAAACGTTTGACCGTTTCGTTCATCGGTTCTATTTGGCGGCGGCCGCCGCGTTGGCCTTGGCCTTTTCCTTGTCGAGCGCCTGCTCTTCGACGCTGCGGGTGTGGAGGCGCGCGGCGCCTTTGTACCCGGTTCGCGTGGGAAGCAGGTTCTTGGACTTCATCCGCTTGCGGGCGGCGGCAATGGCCTTCTTGAATTGGGGCAGCCACTCGGCCTGGGCGACGAGCATTTCGTCGGTCATCTGCCAGATTTCCGGCGGGTTTGCGACGGCGCCGACCAAGGGATCCATCATCATCGCCTGCCGGAGCAGCAGATCGTCGCCGTGAACGGCCGCCTCGACCGCGAGGCGCTGTACCTGGATGCTCGCGTTGCACACGGCGGCGCAACCGAGGGGAAGGTCGCCGACGGCCGGAATGTTGATGCCGTTGCCGTCGATGTAGCCGGGGACTTCTACGATCGCGTCGTCGGGAAGGTTGCTGATGCAGCCTTTGTTTTCAACGTTGAAATGCCCGCGGTAAATGCGTCCGGTTTCAAGGCTTTCGATGATGTAGCTGCCGTGTTCGTTGCCGCGGTTTTCGGCCTTGAATTCGCGGGGGGCTTCCTTCATCCAGTTCGGGAAGTCGTGCTCGAACCAGTTGCGCCCTTCGGTGCAAACGCGGAGGTAGCCGCCGGTTTCGCCATGAATCCAGTTGCCGAGATCGATCCAGTTGATGATCTCGTTCTCCCGCTTGCGGTACCAGGGGACGTACTCGGAAAAATGCCCGTTGGACTCGGTGCTGTAGTAGCCGAAACGGCGGAGCATGTCGATCCGCACTTTCTCTTCGCGGCTGTATTTGGGATGCTTCTCAAAGGCGTCGAGGACCTTTCCGGTCATATCTTCGCCTTTATAACGAAGCTGGATGTACCAGGTCTGGTGGTTGATTCCCGCGCAGATGTAATCCAACTCCTTGGCGGGGACGCCGAGGACTTCCGCAAGCTGTCCGTGTCCGCCCTGCACGCCGTGGCAGAGGCCGAGGGTGCGGATTTTTCCGTATTTGTTCGCCGCCCATGTGAGCATGGCGTTGGGGTTCCCGTAGTTGAGGAACAACACATCCGGATGCGACACTTCGCGCATTTCCGCGCAGAAGTCGAGGATCACGGGAATCCCGCGCTGCCCGTACATGATGCCGCCCGCGCAAAGGGTGTCGCCCACGCACTGGTCGATGCCATATTTCAGGGGAATTTCCACGTCGGTGGCAAACGCTTCCAATCCGCCGATGCGGCACATGTTCAGGACGTACTTCGCGCCGGTGAGCGCCTCGCGGCGGTTCAATGTGGACTGGATGCGGATGGAGAGCTTGTTGTGCTCGATGTCGCGCTGGCAAAGTTCGGTAACCATGCGCAAATTGTTCTCATTGATGTCGTGAAACGCGATTTCCACGTTGCGGAACTCCGGAACCGCCAGGAGGTCGCTCAGTAAACGACGGGTGAACCCGATGCTCCCCGCCCCGATGAATGCCACTTTGAACTTCTTCATAAAAAAACTCCCTATGTTGAGGTTTGTCTGTCCGTTTACTTACAATACCCCATGCCGAAAGCCTTTGCAATTGCATTTTCTTGCGGAAAACTTTTCATTTTATGCTTTCATCATATCCACTTGCATTTTTTACCGCCGCGCGTTACTGTATAGAAGATTGCTTGAAAGGATTTTTATGAACGAATACATTGTCGATGTCGCCATCCTGGCAGCATTGATTCTTTGCTCCGCGTATTTTTCCGCAACGGAAACGGCATTTACCTCTTTCAACAAAGCAAAATTGAAGAATCTCGCGGCCAAAGGGAGCCGCCGGGCCGAGCTCGCCCTCCGCCTCTCCGAAGATTACGACCGCCTCCTTTCAACGATCCTCATCGGCAACAACATCGTCAATATCAGCGCCGCCGCGTTCGCCACCGTGCTCTTCACACGCCTCTGGGGCAACCTCGGCCCCACGATCGCAACGGTGGTCATCACCCTTGTCGTCCTTATCTTCGGAGAAATCACCCCCAAGAGCATCGCCAAAGACATACCGGAAAAATTCGTCCTCTTTTCCGCGCCGCTCATCCACGCGCTCTGCGTTGCACTGCAACCGGTCAACTACCTTTTCCGCTGCTGGAAAAAACTTCTCGACAAATTCTTTAAAATCGAGGGCATCCAGTCGAATACCGAAGAAGAAATCCTCCTGATGGTCGAGGAAGCCCGCCAGGAGGGCGGCATCAACGAGCAGGCGGGCGAACTCATACGGAGCGCCGTTGAATTCAAAGACCGGAACGCATTGGACATCTGCACCCCCCGCACCGCCCTGGTCGCCGTGGAAGAATCCGCCGCACCGGCAGAGATCAAACACATCTTTCGCGAACAAGCCTTCTCGCGCCTCCCCGTTTACCGGAAAAGCATCGACGACATCGTCGGCGTCATCAACCAGAAAGATTTTTACACGCAGGTCCTCGAAGGCGGAAAAACCATCGCGGACATCACAACGCCCGCTATTTACGCCAGCGGAACCACGCGTATCTCCGCCCTCATGCGCCTCATGCAGCAGAAACACGCCCACATCGCCATCATCATAGACGGTTACGGCGGCACCCTCGGCCTCGTCACCCTCGAAGACATCCTGGAAGAGTTGATCGGCGAAATCTGGGACGAACACGACCAGGTCGTCCACGAAATCGAAGAGCTTTCGCCCACCGAATACCGCGTAATCGGCAGCGCGAACCTCGAGCGCGTATGGGAAAAACTCCAGGTCAGCGACGACTGCGAAGCCACCAGCATGAACGGCTGGATCCTCCACCTCTTCGAAAAAATTCCCCGCGTCGGCGACACCATGAACTTCCAGAACCTGACCTTCGAAATCCTCGAAGCCACCGACCGCAAAGTCCTCGCCGTCAAAATTATTGTCCATTCTCCGCAGGAGGGGGAATAAGAATATAAAAGAGAGGGGATGCGGGAGGGAAAAAACTTTTTGTGCAGCGTTTTTCCAATTGGCACAGCCAATTGGAAAAACGCGAGATAAAGTAGATTGAGGTGGGAACACATGAGCAACGACGCGGCGGAATTGTTTGCCAAAGGGTGTGATTTCGACACGGAACACCATGACTTCGAGCAGGCGCGGCATTTCTATGAACTTGCCGCAAAGCTGGGACATCCCGGTGCATGGAACAATCTTGCATGCATGGTTCTGAACGGCGAAGGCTTTTCCCGCGATCTCGAGCTTGCCGCGCAGTATTACCGGAACGCCGCGCAGTGCGGCGATGAGGACGGCCTCTATAACTATGCGCGAACGCTGGAAGATTACGCAAAAACGGAGGAGGATTGGCGAAAAGTCATCCGTTTTTACCGAAAAAGCAACCATCCGTCCGCCTGGAACAATCTTGGTATTCTCTATGATTACGGCAACGAATTCATTGCCGTCAACCATGCGAAAGCCAATCAGTGTTACCAGAAAGCAATCGATGCCGGACATACCGGGAGCGCCGCCAATCTGGCGAGCAATCTTCACGATGGTATCGGAATCAAAAAAGATTGGAAGCTCTCTTTTCACTATTCCAAGCTGGCCGCCCAAGACGGCGACGAAATCGCGTTGTGTCAGTTGGGACAAGATTATGCTCTTGGGCACGGCACACGGCGGAATTACCGCAAGGCATTCGAGTGTTTCAAAAAAAGTTTCCTTGCCGGACATGCAAACGCGAATATCGCCGGATGGATCGGGGACTGCTACCGGCGTGGACGCGGCGTAAAACGCAATATGCACAAAGCCGCGCTGTGGTTGAGGCGGGCCGCTAGAGAGGGGGATCAAAGATCCCTGTTCGATCTCGGGTATTTGTATGTGTCGGGCGATAAGTCGTGGATGCAAAATAAAGAACAGGGGCGTCTTTATCTGGAAAAATATTTGCAGCATCGGCCGGAGGATGGCGACGCTTTGTATTGGGTGGCCAAGTCGAACCTTCCCTGCCATGCCAAGGCAATGCCGATTTTTGAAAAACTTTATGGTATCGACCAGGATCCATGGAGCGCATACGAGATTATCAAGTTGAAACTTTACCATCGGCGTTGTTTTGCCCCCGACGAATTTGCCCGCATGACCCGGATGCTCCGCCATGCCGCCCGGCACGCGCTTCCCGGCGCAAAGCGTCTGCTCGGAAGCAAACGCTGGCGACGGTTCTCCGCCGGCATCATGACTTCGGAAGCCCTCGCCGAACGTTATCGCCGGGGCGATGGTCGATGGCTTGCGGAGTTCCACGCCAGAGGCGGAAAAACGGAATTTGAAATCGCCAAACGCTATTTGGCCTCCGCGGATGGTAAGGATGCGGTTGCCGGGGCGGATTTGATCGCGCAATTGGGGTATTTGCAAGGCAACCTTCCCTTTGCCGGGGAAAGTTCCGCATTGCTGATCGCGAAAATGCCGGAGATGAACACCGCTGATGGCCGGGAGGCTGTTTTGCGGGCGGTTGCGTGGCAGCATACGTCATCGTCCCGTAAATTCCTATTGCGTTTTACCGATTCTTCCAACGATGCATTGCGGCACATTGTCGCCTGGGGGATTTATGGCGAAAATCGAGCGGAATTGGACGCGTTGCTGCAATTGGCGCATGACGCCCGGAAATATGTTTGGGATTGGGCGATCTTTAATTTGATCGATGAAGGCGGCGAGCTTTACCCGGAACTTCAGCGGGGCCTGACGGAATTGGCGCAACACCCCGATCCCTTGATGCGCTGCCAGGCCATTGCGGCCCTGGCCGCCCGGCATGCGGACAATGCCGAGCAAATTCTATGCAAAGAACTTGAGGGAACTGTTTCTTTTCCGGAGAGCGATTACCTGAAAGATGCCGCAACCTATCTTAAGCTAACTGAACTGCAACACGTTATAGATGCCAATATTTCATGATGTCGCCCCAACGTTTCTTGCAGCGAAACGATCCATAATCCCTGCAAAGCATGGGACGGAATTTGTTTTTTTGGCGCACTGGCGCTTGACGGAACAGGCTGGACGATGTATTGTTTCCCGATTGAACCCTTCCCATCAAAAGAGAGAATCGACGTGAAAATATGCTCTGAATTGCCGTTGTGGCTGCGGGAATACGAGTTGGCGGAAGTTGTTCTTCCTCTACTCGAAGAACGTGTGCGTTTTACACTGAAGCTCGCGGCGCGCAATATCGCCGAAGGAACCGGCGGCCCGTTCGCCGCGACGATCTTCGAGGCCGCCACAGGGCGGTTGTTCGCAGCCGGCGTCAATGTGGTGGTGCCGAGCAAGCTCTCGTTCGCCCATGCGGAGATCATGGCGCTCGGCGCCGGGCAACGAAAGCTCGGGCATTTCAGCTTTGCGCCGCACGATTACGAAATGATCGCCTCGTGCGAGCCGTGCGCCATGTGCTACGGCGCACTTTTATGGAGCGGTCTTGCGCGATTGGTCTACAGCGCGCCGGGGAGCGCCGCCGAAGCCGCCGGATTCCATGAAGGGTACAAACCCGCCGACTGGCCGCGCGGCTGCGAAGAACGCGGCATCCAAGTCGTTGGCCCTGTATTGCCGGAGGAGGGCACGGCGATCTTGACATCCTACCGCGCTTGCGGCGGCGTCCTCTACAACGGCCGCGTCTGACTTCCGGATCGCGATTTCAGTATGGCCTCGATACGCTCAATGTCTTCGGGGTTGTTGAGCTCCCAAAATTCCCGGCCTTCGGCATTCACCTCCACGACATAAACATTTTTGCCGTTTTCGATGAAGCGCAATTGTTCAAGTTGTTCCGCGCGTTCGAGATTGCCGATCGGCATGGACGGATACAGACGCAATGTTTTCACCCTGTAGGCATACAAGCCGACATGATGAAACACGGGCGTGCGCCCCAACTCTTGCGGGTGCGCCAAATACGGAATCACCTCCTTGGAGAAATAAATCGCCTTCATGTCGTTCCCGAAAACAACGGTTGTCCCCCCTACCTTTCCATTCCTCCGATCTTCCAGAAAAAGTTCGTAGGAATGGGAATCGCACCTTAAAACGGGGGTGGTCATATCCGCATCGGGATTGGCCTGCATTGCATCGACGATGTCGTTGACAAACCAGGGGGGGATCAGGGGCGCATCCCCCTGAAAGTTGACAACGATGTCCTCTTCCGAAAGTCCGAGAATGGAGGCGGCCTCCGCAACGCGTTCCGTCCCATTCCGGCACCACTCCGAAGTCATGATGACGTCTCCTCCGGCGGCTTCAACAATGCATTGAATACGGACGTCGTCCGTGGCGACAAAAACATCCGCAATGCCGGGGACCTCCCTGGCGGCAAAGTACGTCCACAGGATATTCTCCCTTCCGCAGATTTTCGCCAACGGTTTTCCGGGAAAGCGCGTCGATTTGTAACGCGCCGGAATGATGATGACCGCTTGTGCTTTTTCCATGGACAGCCTCCCTTCCTTTGGGGCACCTAATACAACAAATCCCTGAATTTCTCGACGGTGTACAGTGTTATCAGGTTTGTGTACTGCGAGTCTTTCGCATCGTCGTCGCCGGCGCGCACGGCGATCAAAAGGTCCTCGCCGTCGATGCACATTGCCGGGTAATTTCTCGCATGCAGCGGTTTCTCGCCGATGGCGATGACCCCCGCGAAAATCCAATCCACACAATTTTTGGAAAAGTATAGAATCAGGCGGTGCCGCTCGTTGTTGGGGAGGCCATACCGATCAGGCTCCAGACACTCAAGCTTTGTCATGGAATCGTACGCCTGGGACGCGGCGAGCCAGTAGTGGCGGCTGATCGTATCGTAGACGATGAAAAACTTATTGTGTCCCCCCGGAAACGGCAAAAAAACAAGGGGCTCGCCGCTGGGAACCCGGACAAGCTCCGTTGACAATTCACAATTCAAATCCTCGACGACTTTCAGGATCGCCGCATAACCGACACCGGCGGTGTTGCAGCGCAAGAAAATGTAAAACGTCTTCATCCTTTCATCGAACCAGACATGCGTCCGGTCGTGAATCTGCACCATGTTCCCCTCCAGCCACCCCATGGGAGAACTTTTTATCTCTTTGTCCCGCACGGAATATTTGGCGGCCCAACGGTAGCCGGAGGACAAGTAAGGAATGCCGAAATACGCAAAACGGGCGTTGGACAACAATTCGGAAAAAGAAAATGTGTTCGACAATTTCCAGTTTTCCGACAGCGACAAATCGGCGTCTTTGGGGGCGCTTAAAACATACGGAGCCAGACCGGCGACATTCCAATCTTTGTAGTTTGTGTCGACCCGCCGCTCCATGCAAAGGTATACACGCGCTTCGGTAAGAATGACGTTGCAGGACGATGCGTGCCAGCCGAGAAACTCATCAAAAAGGGTGTTTTGTTCCGTCCACGATTCGCCCCCGTCGGACGAGGAGGCGATCTGCACGCGTCCGTCGTGCCCCATCAGATAAATCTTGTTTTTAATCCGGAAAAGCCGCGCGTGGCACATATTAAATGTCTTCACATGCACAAACGCTTTGTCGGAAGGTCTTTTAACGTA
Organism: Victivallaceae bacterium; assembly: GCA_031549345.1. GTDB lineage: Bacteria > Verrucomicrobiota > Lentisphaeria > Victivallales > Victivallaceae > CASFRF01. The sequence continues at coordinate 21,888 of JAVBPY010000017.1, read as the reverse complement.
AACCTGGTTGAGCATTTTCTGCTTGGAATCGGGAAAATCTTTGTACCCGGGCAAATTGGCGATGTCGCCGCCGATGTCGTGCGTTACAACAATGTTCCTGTTGTGGGAAACGATCACGGACGGGGTGTAGAGGTGGTGGTGATCGGGGTCTCCGGAGCGAACCACAATCTCCTCCCGAAGCAGTATTTCTTTATCCGTCTTGAGATTGCGCATGTACAGTCCCCCGATTCAAAGCTCCAGATTCGGAGGAATCCGCAAGAACAGATACGGCGAACCAAGAGACGTTGAATGTCTGCTTAATTACTTATAGGATAACACATAACCGCTCCATTGTCAAGGGAGCGAAAAAATAAAATGCATTATTTTCAATGAATCAGCGGGAGCGGGAATGCATTGATTACTGCCCAAAAAGAACCGCAATAAGGAAGGCAAAACATGAGAATTTCGACAAAAAAATGGTGGAGCATATCGGACTTGAACCGATGACCCCCACACTGCCAGTGTGGTGCTCTAGCCAACTGAGCTAATGCCCCCCGCATTCCATTAAGATACCCTCTTTTGCGAAAAAAGCAAGTATAAAAAGTAGAATTTTACTCTTTTTTGCGCCCATTCGAGTGTTTTTGGCGCAATTCCCTTACACGAGAAGCAGACAGAGCAGAAGGAGCCCGAGCTCCATCCACGCTCCGTTCCGTGTGATCAACGCGATCGATGTTGCGTTATATCGTAAAAGGCTATGCCGCCACATCGCCCAGGCGCCGACGGCCGCAAGGGGAAACAACACGAATTTCATGTACAAAAGATCCAAGGGAAACGGTACAAGGAGAACCAAAAATCCCGCGGCGATCCAGAGAATCCATACTCCATTTTCCGCGAGGGGCAGCACGGGCTCACCCGTATCCATATCCGGCAGGGAGGTCAGCGTAAGCTGCGTTGCGAACGTAAGAACCAGAACCATCGGCAGACAGCCGCCGCCGTGAAGGCGAAACAAGATATAGAGCGCCGCAAATTTAGCGAGGACCACCAATACCGCCACTCCCCCCGAAAGAGGGCTTTGCAAAAGACCGATCCCGGAGTTGGAAAAATCGGGCCCGCTCTTCCGCAGCCAACGGTCCGCCCAGGAACAAATCTGCAAAAGGCCGCGCCCCGATTCCTTCCCTTCCAAGAACAGCAACCCGAGGAGGGCGAAAAGAAGCGCCGAAGCGCGGTCGCTGAGGACCGTACCCAATACACGCGCCAGTATCACCGGAAGAAGTCCGTACAAATACCCGATAAGCAGCACCGCAACGGCCGTGTAGATATTGGACGCGGCGTCGTTGCCGTTCCAGACGTGTTTCCGCCAGGAGCGCGGAAGAGGATAATCCAAAACCAAGCGCCAAGCCGCCAAAATCCGGCCGCGCGCGCCCCCCGGAATCAAACCCGGATGATTTTCCATCGGTTGCCTCCTTTGCTCCCATTTACTGGAGCTTGTATTTCTCGTATTCCCGGAGCATCACCTCGCGCACACGGGCCGCCAGCGTTTTCCGGTCCTCGCCCTCGCAGGCCGGCTGGATGGGTAGAACAAGCACCGTGCCATACGTCGCTTTCTGCCCCAAAAGCCACCACACATGCGGAAGCATGGCATCGTCCCCGTACCAGGCCGGAGAACGGCCGTCGGCGCCGCGCCTGTAAAGCGTGATGAGCGGCTGTATCTCTGTGCGAATTTGGCAGGCGGCCTCGAACGGGGTTGATTTGAAGGGCAAAATCCCCTCTTCGCCGCCGGACGTGGTTCCTTCCGGGTAAACAAGCATGGAAATATTACGCCGCAACGTTTCGGCGAACGCGTCCATGGTTTCTTTGGTTTTAAGTTTGTTCCGCCGGTCGACCCAAACAGGGCGACTCAACGCGATGTACCAGCCGAGCAACGGCCAGCGCCGGATTTCGACCTTCGGCGCAAAACGAATCCGAAACAGCGCTCCATGCGTCAGTGCGTCCAAATAACTTGTGTGATTGGATACAATCAACCCGCCATGGAACAAATCCGGATCGCCGACGACAGTGAGTTGAACATTGAGGATGCGCAACAGCCCGCGCGCCCAAAGACGCGTGAAAAACCCCACCCGCCGCACACCGCCCCACCCGCCGAACTGCACAAGGAAAGCCGGGAGGAAAATCACCCCGAACCACCCGGCAACCAGTGTCAGGCGGTAAAGCCGGCGACAGAGGGCCATCAGATCGCCTCCCTGTTTCGCAAGCGAACGGAGGATAGCTTAGAAGTCGTCGTCAATGTCCTCGTCGAACTCCGCATCCAAATCGTCGTCGAATACGCCATCAAGATCGTCATCCTCCATGAAGTCCTCGTCGTCGAGGTCATCGAAAGCACCGCCCTCTTCGTCATCGTACTCGTCCGCGTCCGCGTCGTCCATAAAACTGGACACGGTGATAACCGAACCGCACTCCGGACAGCAACCGTCCTCGGCCTCAATCGAACTTTCGCTTACTTCAATGTTGCAGTAAGGGCACATTGTCGCCATGAATTTTCCTCCGTAAGTTGAGCGTTCCCGGAAGAACGCTTCGTTTTTGAGGTACTATATTGGCAGTTCGCCAATTTGCAACCTTCAAAAAAACTTTTTCCGCGTTTTTTCAATATCGGTCAGAGATTGAAAAACCTTTTGGGATTTTCATACGCCATCCGAACGGCCAGCTCCGCCACCGGTTCAAACGGAGCCTGTCCGCGCTCCACCACCGCGCCGAGAACATCCGCAAGCACGCGGCGGAACATCTCAAAACGCGATCCGTAGGAAAGAAGTTTGCGCGAATCGGAGACCATTCCTGCAAAATTATCGTACAAATCCACCGAGCCGATGTACTCGAGCTGCCGCCGCATTCCGACCGGCGTATCGCACAACCACCATGCGGAACCGAGGCGCACAGTGGAACCGAATGCCCGCGCAAGCGTGGCAAGCGTCGCCTGATGCCCCGGATCCAGGCAGTACAGAACCACCTTCAAATGGCCGTCAAAGTGATTCAAGAGCGTGAGGAGCCCCGGCATCGGATTCTGCGCATGGCTGCTCACGTCGCCGCCGACATCCGGCCCCAATGCGCGGAACAACGAATGACGCACATCCCGCACCGCACCCATATGAAGCTGGAAAACCCAACTTTTCGCAGCATTCAGCGCGGCCGCCTCCAGCAAGAAACAAACCTGGTATACGGAAATTTCCGCCTCGGTCAGCGTTTCCCCTTTCAACGCACGTTGAAACACCCGGTTGGCCGCCTCAAAATCGGGGACAGCATCCGGGGGGACCTCCACGCCGTGATCGCTGGCCACACAGCCGTGCGCGGCAAAATAATCGTGCGAAAGCTTCAGAACTTCCGTAAGATCGTCAAACGTGTGAAGCGTCGTCCCAAAACGGTCTTCCACTTTTTCCATGTACGCGCGCCAGCCCGGCGCACCGATTTTCATGGCCTTGTCCGGCCGCCAGGTCGGGCGGATCAGCGTCCGCCGGAACGAGGCATTGGCTTTTTCGTGGTGTTCCAGGGTGTCGATCAAGTCGTCGGTCGAACACATGACCTCCACATTCAACGGCCCCATCAGGAGCTGCTGCGGGCGGAAACCGGGGCCGGAGAGGCGGCGAGCGAGCTCGTCGTAAATTTCTTTCCCCGTCGCGGAGCTCAGGTTCTTCGTGACGCCGAGGTAGCGCTTAAGATCCAGATGCACCCACTCGTACACCGGGTTTCCGACAAGGCGGGGGAAAACTTCCGCCATTTTCAGGAATTTCTCTTCCGGCGCGCGGTCGCCGGTGATGTACGGTTCCGGCACCTCGCATTTCCGCAACATTTCCCAGACGTAGTGATCCGTCGCGGCGAAGAGCCGCCAGGGATCGACGTAATTGGCGTTGGCGGCAATCTCCGCCACATCGGCATGGTTGTGTGGATCGACCACCGGAAGATTCTCGATCAACGGAAAAATCTTCTCCGCGCTCGCATTACTCAAAAGATACTTGGAATCAAGAAATGCCATATTTCACTCCTTTGCAAGAATTTCAATTATTTTTTCAGCCAACGCCTCCGCCGTAAGCCCGTAGGTACGGCGAAGCTCCGAAACATTCCCATGCGGAATCACCGCATCCGGCCAGGCGAAAGCAAAGCGCGGCGCAACCTCCGCCACATCGCGCAGCGCCGAAGCAAGCCCCCCTGTGCAATGGTGATCCTCCAAGGCAAAAAGAGGCATCGCCGCCGACTGGGCGCGCGCCAGGGCCGCGTCGAACGGCTTGAGAAAGCGGGGATTGACCACACAGGCTTCGAATCCGTGCTTTTCACGTAAAATTTCCGCCGCGTCCAGCGCGGTTTCCACCTCCGCGCCAAGAGCCCACAGCGCAAGATCCTTCCCCTCGCGGACAATCTCCGCCTTGCCCGGCTCGATCGGGCGGACCGGACGTTCCGGGTGAAATCCCCGCCGGGTGCCGCCACGCGGATAACGGATCGCCACAGGGCCGGAGTGGGAAGCGGCCCAATGGAGCACATCGCGCAATTCGTCTTCACAACGCGGCGCGAGAATGGTCATATTCGGCATGGCGCGCAAAAAAGAGAGATCGAAAATACCGTGATGGGTCGGCCCGTCCTCCACCACGCCCGCGCGGTCGAGCGCCAGGATGAAAGGGCGGTTCGCAAGCGCGACGTCGTGATAAATATTGTCGAACGCCCGCTGCATGAAACTCGAATAAATCGCAACAACGGGCAAAAGCCCTCCCGCCGCAAGCCCCGCGGCGTAAACAACACCGTGCGCTTCGGCAATGCCGACATCGTGCAAACGATCCGGAAATTCCTGATTGAACGCCTCCAGCCCCGTTCCGCCGCACATGGCGGCGGTTACCGCCTGGATATTCGGATTCAGACGGGCAAGCTCAACCATGCTTGCGCCGAACGCGGCGGAAAAAGAACTCCCGGCGGCGAGGGGAAACTCGCCGGTTTCCCGGCAAAACGGTCCGACGCCGTGAAATCGCGACGGTTCGCGCTCCGCATGCCCGTACCCGCGTCCTTTTTCCGTAATCACATGAACGAGGACCGGGTGGGGAAAATCACGCGCCGCCTCCAAAACCCGCAAAAGCTCGGGGAAGGAATGTCCGTTGATCGGCCCGAGATAACGCAGGCCGAGCTCTTCAAACAAACTCCCCGGCAGGAAAAGGCTTTTCGTGGCGCTCTCCAAATGCTGAATGGAACGGTGCACTTCTTCCGAACGCGGCAACTTGCGCAGCATTACCTTGGAGAGCGCTTTGAAGCGGTTGTACGAACGCCCGGAGATGATCTTGTTGAGATATCCCGCCATGGCCCCGACATTTTTGGAGATGGACATCTTGTTGTCGTTGAGCACAACCACCATCTTCTCCGCCGAGCCGCGAATGTTGTTCAATCCCTCCAACGAAATACCGCAATTCAGCGAACCATCCCCCACCACGGCGACAATCTGGCGCGCTTCCCCCTTCTGCTCGGCGGCCCGCGCCATGCCGAGCGCGGCCGAAACCGCGACGCCCGCATGCCCGCAAATCACCGGATCGTGCGCCGGGGATTCCGTGGGCGTCGGGAAACCGGAACACCCGCCGAACGCGCGAAGCGAACGGAAAAATGCCTGCCGCCCCGTCAAAAGCTTATGCGCATACGCCTGATGCCCGACATCCCAGAGAACCTGATCGCGCGGCGTATCGAAAATATAGTGCAACGCAAGCGTAAGTTCCACCACGCCAAGTCCCGATGCGAGATGGCCGCCATTGGCGGAAACAACCTCCAGAAGCGCTTCGCGCACTTCAGCGGCCAACAGCGGCAGGCAGTCCGGAGACAGGAGGCGCAAGTCCTCCGGTCCTGTAATTCCTGGAAGAAGAAGCGATTCCGATTCCATAGACGCCACGCAATTCCTCTAGTGTGAGCCCAGAAGGGTTGTAACCGGGAACGGTCTCGGGAGGGTTTCGCCGCCCATGCGCCGCTGATCGATCAGCCGGAGCGACTCCTCCAGAAACGCGACAAGGTCATACCCGAAATACCGCACCGGCAATTCATGCTCCGTCCCCAAGGGAAAGTTGGCGTGCGAAACAATGGGGATCTCCGCCGCGCGATCCCCCAGTACCAGGCGAAGACCGCTGATGACGCCGGGGAGAAGATTGTCATCCCCGCAGAAAATCGCCTCCGGCGGACGGCTCCGGTCGGGAGCCCAAAGGAGGCGGACCAGCGATTCGGCCTGCGAACTGGTCGGAGAGCTTATAAAGTGCAAATGTTCGGGACGGCATGTGATGCCGAATTCCTGAAAATGCGCCAACTTGCGCCGGCGTTCGGCAAGTCCGGGGAAAATCGCGGCGATGTCTTTTTTGCCCAATCCGGCCAAATGCAGCATGGCTTCGCGAAAAAGCACGGCTTCGTCGGGAAAATAAATCATACATTGCTCGTAACGCTGCTCGCTCATGCAGGCGATGCGCGGAATCCCCGGGTGCGTCATGAGCGGTGTGTGCGCGACACGGAAAGGATTGGCGGCAAAGATCAGCCCGGCATACAAATGATGCTCCACCTCGTAGCAAAGGCGTTGCAGCAATGCATATCCTTCATCCCCGGAATCCAGAACAAAGGAACACTCAAGCTGAATGTTGCGGGTTTTCTGCACCTCGCGCGCCGCGCGTAAAAGCGTGGCGCAAAAGTAGTTCGGCGCCTCCGGATTGCCGTACAGGAGAAGCGCGTACCGCGCAAGATGCGGCGGCCGTTCGTTGACGAAGGTTCCATGCCGGCCATTGGAGTGGATGACGCTCTCGTCCAGAAGCACCTGAAACGCACGCTGGATCGTTACCGGAGTGGTCTGGAAATGTTCCTCAAACCACGTACGGGGGGGGAGGCGCTGCCCCGGCGCATACACTCCGGTTACAATGTCGTTCCGTATCCGTCCAACAATATCATCCCGCCGCACCGGAACGCGCCACGAGCGCTTGCTCTCTTCCCTCATGCCCACTCTCCTCTGTCAGGTACTCCGTAAAGGCTTCTCACTTTACTATACAACAAAAGGTAACAAATAACAAACGAACTTTATTCTTTTACGGAGGAAAATACGGCAATGAGCTCACGCACGCGTTCTTCCACGTCGGCGGCCTCGGTAATTTCCGTAACCATGGCGATGTGGCGCGCTCCCGCCGCAACAAGCTCGGGAATATGGCGGCGCTTGATTCCCCCCATCACCGTGAAGGGAATGCGCACGTGCGCGGCGATGGCACGCAATGTTTCGATCCCCAACGCGCCACAGGCAACCTGCTTGGTGCCCGTCGGAAAAACCGGACCGATGTTGATGGTGTCGGCACCGTCCGTCTGCGCCTGCTCCGCCTCAGCACGATTGTGCGTCGAGCACCCCAGAAGAAGCTCTCCGGCGATCCGCCGCGCCGCGGCGATGGGCAAATCGTCCTGTCCCAGATGAACGCCGTCAGCCCCCGCTGCAAGCGCGACATCAAGGCGGTCGTCCACAATCAGGAGCACGTTGTATGCGTCGGCGATGGGACGGACCGCGCGCACAAGATCGTACAACGCTTTGTCCGAAACATTCTTTTCGCGTACCTGAATCATCCGGGCGCCGCCGCGCGCCGCCGCCGCAAAAACATCCAGCGGGGAACGCCCCAGGCAAAATTCGGAGGAAATCACCGGATAAAGCGTTACTTCACGCAAAGCCGCCTGGCGGGCGGAACGAATATTAAAGCACGGCATCGTTTTTTCCTTTTTCTCCGGATTGGAATTCGGGGCAGTCGCCCATGGGATCGACATCCTGTTCTTTCAGGACACAGAACGAGCGAAACGGGTGCACAAGATAATGCGAACACGTCCTGCAAAAGCACTCCGTTCCCGGCGCAATTTCCACGCGCGCAAGCGTTTCTCCACCAAAAAGCGCCGACAACCGGGCGCTTCCTCCCGCGGGAGCAGGATTCTTTTCTTCGCATGGAAGTGTAAGTTCGCCCCCGCAGAACATGCATGCGGCAATGGGAATCACCGTCCACCCTTCGGTCCGCGAGGCCGGTCGAGGGAGGGTCATTTCGCCGCAATGGGGGCAGTGTATTTTTTCTTTTCCTGTACGCATATAACGTACTATATCTCCGCGCGGCAAAAATGTCAATGCCTGGAATAGCGCCTGCGGTACTCCGCGGGGGTAAGGCGGAACTGCTCGCGGAAACGCCGGTGGAAGTAACTCAGACTTTCAAATTGAAGACGCGCGGCAATCTCCGGAATCTCCTCGCCGGTGTCGGCCAGGAGGCGGGCCGCATGGCGGATTTTCAATTCATTGATGAACTCCGTTGGCGTGCAGCCAAGGTACCGCCGGAACGATTTGCACAAATGTTCCGGCGTCCGGCAGGCGAGCGTCTTCATCCGCTCCAGGCCGGCGAGAAAATTCTCCGGCTGACGCATTTTCCGGCACAGCACCTCCAGCCAGTCGGGAACCTGGGATTCCCGCAAACGGTTGCGGTCATCCAGAAAAAAACGGGCCATCAGCTCCGCGAGAAGGATTTTCAGGCGTATTTTGGACAAATGCACCCCCGCATTTCCGGAGTTGAAACGCAAAAGACGGTTGCCCAGATCCTGCGCAAAATCCGTTTCCGGCAAAAAGGTCGGCGGGAGCACCGGCGCGGTCAGACGCTGAAGGAATGCATCGTTTTCCAGGTACTGACTCAGTGTTAAAAACAACTCCAGCTCAAAATCGAGCAGAATGAATTCGCAGCGCGGCGCACCCGGCGCGGGGGAAAAACCGTGCACATCGCCGGGGCGGATGAAAAGCAAATTGCCGCTCTCCAGAATCTGGCGCTCCCCGTTGACGCGGTGCGTCAGCGCCCCGGAAGTAACCAACATGATTTCGAGAAAGTCGTGTCCATGGGACAATGTCCCCGATTCCGGTTCGGTATGAAAAAAAAGATTGCCTCCAAGGCGGATCCGCCGCGAAACGCCATTGCGCTCCCAGCGTATTTCGTGCCCCCCCACAAGCGCGCCGAGCGCCGGATCAAGAAGATCCGTCGATTCCACCAAAGTCGTATTTTGTTGCATCAAATCCATAGCAATGATAAAATAGAGCATAAAATGGATAAATACAAGCAAGTATTCCCAATAAAACGCGCTATACTATAAACCAAGGGAAATAAACCACCGGCATGCCGGACTAAAAACCAGGAGTAGAAAATGACCGATTACACAGCACTCAAGACCGCCGTGATGACGGGAAAACGCAACGACGTCGCCGCCATGGTGCAAGCCGCGATCGACGCCAAGGAGGACTTGAACGCCCTGCTGGACAAGGGAATGATCCCGGCGATGCGGGAAATCGGCGACAAATTTTCACGCAATGAAGCCTACGTGCCGGAACTCCTGATCGCGGCGCGGGCCATGCAGAGCGGGCTGGGACTCCTGGAGCCGCTCCTTGGCAACGTGGGACGCAAAGCGCGTGCGAAGGTGGCGATCGGAACGGTCAAGGGCGACTTGCACGACATCGGCAAGAACCTGGTCGCGATCATGCTCAAGGGAGCCGGCTACGACGTCATCGATCTCGGCGTCAACTGCGACATCGCCAAATTTGAATCGGCGGTGGAACAGGGCGCGACCATCCTCGGATGTAGTTCGTTGCTCACCACCACCATGCCGTACATGAAAGACGTCGTCTCCCACTTTAAGGGACGCGATGTGAAAATCATCATCGGCGGCGCGCCGATCACCCAGGAATACGCCGACTCCATCGGCGCGGCCGGATTCAGCGCCGACGCCAATGGCGCCGTCCACCTTGTGGACCGCCTGACCGCGAACTAACTTAAGACATTCCCATGAACCATCGTGAACGCTTCAGGGCGGTAATGAATTACCGCCCCGGGGGACCTGTGCCCCTGCATATGCCGGGCCCGTGGAAAGACACGCTCGTTCGCTGGCACGCCGAAGGGCTCCCGGAAGGGGTGGCCCCCAACGATCTTTTGGCGCCGGACCGGTTGCGCGTACACAATTACGGATACGCCTTCGGCTTGTTTCCGGCTTTTGAAACAAAAGTGTTGCACGAAACGGAAGAATTCATTGTTTCAACCGACCGCGCAGGGCGGACGATCAAAGATTTCAAGCACAGCACCTCCATGCCGGAGTGGCTCTCCGTCCCTGTGAATTCTCCGGAAGATTTGCGGCGCATCATCGACGAACGCTTCGACCCGGCGCGCCTTGCGGAGCGTTTTTCAGAGAAGACGGACGCGGCCCTCCGCAACGCCGTCGCCGAAAATCAGGTATTAATGCTCAATGGCGGCGGCTTCTACTGGGTTTTGCGCGAACTCGCGGGCGTGGACGGCGCAAGTTATCTGTTTTACGACGCACCGGAGCTTGTGGAGGAGTTGTTTGACAAAATCGAGCTCCAGATCGCCGAGGGAATGCGCCGAATGTTCGCCATCGCCACGCCGGATGTAATCGGCTACGGCGAAGATATCGCGTTCAAAACAGGCCCCCTCATCTCTCCGGACATGTTCCGCCGCCACATCCTCCCGCGCTATAAGCGGCTCCTGGAATTGGCACGGGCAAACGGCGTTACACAATGCTGGTACGACAGCGACGGCGATCTTTCACTGCTTCTTCCGGACATGCTCTCCATAGGGATCAACGGCGTTGCGCCGTGTGAAGTGGCCGCGAACATGCAGCCGAACCGCCTCCGCAAAATGTTCGGCCGTGAACTGCGCCTGATCGGCGGCATCGATAAACGCGAAGTAGCCGCCGGGCGGAACGCCATCGACCAAGAGCTTGAGCGCCTGCGTCCCGTCGTCGAAGAAGGAGGCTTTCTCCCGGCGATCGACCATTCGGTTTCCAGCGATATTTCGTGGGCGGACTATCAATATTTCGTTGAACGCCTGCGGAAACGCCTTGAAGGTTAAAGCAAATACGGAGACGATCATGAACATGCATCATTGGATTCAGAGCATTCTGCGCGCCAAAACGCGCACCGCGTTGCCGATTATGACCTCCCCCGGAATGGAGATGATCGGCAGCACACCGCGCGAAGTGTTCCAAAGCGGCGAACTCCAATACCGCTCCATCAAAGCGCTCGCGGAACAAACACCATCGGCCGCGGCCGTTACCATGATGGATCTTTCCGTGGAGGCCGAAGCCTTCGGCTCTCCCATCGCCTACTCCGACCGCGAAAACCCGACCGTTACGGACCGGATCTTGCGGGATGCCGCGGATATCGGGAACCTCATCGTCCCCTCCCCCGGCGCGGCGCGTACCGGCGAAGCTCTCCGTGCGGCCCGGCTCTGTGCTCAAAACATCACGGACCGCCCCGTGCTGGCCGGGATGATCGGCCCGTTCTCCCTGGCGGGACGGCTGTTCGATATGACCGAAATGATGATGCTCTGCGGCAGCGAACCGGAATGCGCCCACGCGCTTCTCCGTAAAACCACCGATTTCCTCCTCGCCTACGGTCGCGCATTCAAAGCGACCAATGTGGGGGGAATTATCATCGCGGAACCGGCGGCGGGACTCCTCTCGCCGGAGATGAGTGCGGAATTTGCAGCACAGTACGTGCGTGAAATCGTCGCCGCGCTTCAGGATGAAACATTCATTGTCATGCTCCACAACTGCGGAAACACCGTCCGGCAAATTCCGGACTGGCTCCGAACCGGCGTGGCGGCGCTTCATGTGGGCAACGCGGTTAAAATGACCGACATATGGCCGCAAATTCCGCCGAATGTATTGATTCTCGGCAACCTCGATCCCGTCGGAGTGTTTAAAAACGGTTCCGCGGAAGCCATCCGCACAGCGGCACTTGCGCTCCTTGAAGAGGGAAAAAATTACCCGAACTACGTCCTGTCCTCGGGATGCGACGTGCCCCCGGGAACCTCGCTTCGGAACGTGCAGACGTTCTATGACGCCTTGACGGAATACAACATGCGCCAGGGATAGGGACTTCTTGCGGGGGCCCCTATCGTTTTCGGGGCCCCCGGAGCAGATCGACACCGATCCAGACGGCGCTAAGCATTGCCGCCGCGTACGCGCCAACGAGGCCATCGATTCCCCAGCCGACCATAAAACCGATGTACACCCCCAAAAGGATGATTTTCCCCAGCCCGGCATAGACTTCGCCGGCTATAAAATTATGGATGCCGAATCCGCCTAAAAAAAGCCCCAGCACCGTGTAGACTGTTCGATTCGCCGATGTGGGGTCCGGGGGCGAAGCGAAACGCCCGGCGGGCTCAATGCGCCACTCATTCCCGCATTCGCACTGCACTTCCAGCGGAACGGCGGATTCCTCAAGTTCATACTGTCGTTTGCACGCGGAACATTGAATTTTCACCGGGAAATCTCCCTTGCGGCTATACGAGCACTCCAATCTCCTTGAACCGGATACAATCGCCGCTTGCCAGAGCGCCCGCCACCAGCTTGATCGCTGTAACATCAACATCCGGAAACGCAATGGTTTGTGGAATCGGATTGGCGATGATGTTGGAAAATTCCGCCTCGGCAATCATGCCCCACTCTCCATTTGCAAGCACAAAGAGGCGGCCATTAAGTGGCAATCCGGCAGTGTCGCCGGTTTCCGGAGTAAAGACGACACCGCATACGCGCATTGTTTCCGGCAGGACGGCGTTCAACTCCATGCCGGAAATTTTTGCCTGCGGCAATGCCCGATAATTCCCGGGCAAGTTCCGTGAATCCGTTGACCGCGGAGTATCCGCATTGCAGATTTTTACCGAAAGGCGATCGACCTTGCCCGTGGAACTTTCAACTCGAATCCGGACCGCATTGCCGGTAACTTCGGCAAAACGGCAGATGCGGTTGATGCCGATCGATTTCCCGGCATGGATCCGCCGCCATTCAGTATTGTTTTTCACCTCGATCGAATACGCTGTTACCTGTTCCCCATACTCAAGAGGCTCTTTGAGCTCGATAAAATTGAATGCCGTTTCCGTTTCAAAATCAATGACGCATTCCCGATCGCTTACCGCCGACTCGTCGTCGGCAAACAAAGTATTTCGATAAAGACCTTTGCAAGCAGCATTGAACTCGGCCAGGCGCCGCGCGTCTTCTCCCGGCATCACGCCTTTATCGTCCAATACAATCCCGAGATTCATGAAACCGCCCTGCCCGACGGAATGCTCATAAATCTCGATTAGTTCGGGAACGCTCTTCAGGCGGTCATTTTCAGTTTCATGGTAAAACCAGCCGGGGCGCAACGGCAAATCGCATTCCGGCGGAAGGTAGTACATGCCGTCGACGTCGCCCTGCGGGCTGTTCGTGCAATCGAGGCACCCCGGCCGCGCTTTCCCGTTTTTGGAAACCGGCGTGAAACCCGCCCGCGAATCCATCGCCGCAAACCCCCGCTCGTTGCCGACCCAGCGCAAGTCCGGCCCCACGTCGCTGAAAATCGCGGCGTTCGGCTGCAAGGCGCGGACCAATCCCCAGATGTTCTCCCAGTCGTAGTAACTTCCAAGATCGATGGAGCGCTTTTCGCGGGCTCCGCCGTAGTAGCCGTCGCCGCCGTTGGCCCCGTCGAACCACACCTCGAACGCCTCGCCGTACGCGGTCAGCACTTCGCGGAGCTGCTCCTTGAAAACAGCGAGATAAGCCGGCGTACCGTACGTCGGTTGATGACGGTCCCACGGCGAAATGTAAAACCCGACCTTCAGCCCGGCCTGCCGGAGCGCCGTGCTCAATTCACCCACAAAATCGCGATTCCAAACGGTATGCGCCACACTGTAGTCCGTGGTTTTCGTAGGCCACAGACAGAATCCGTCGTGGTGCTTGCAGACAATGATCACACCGCCGAGGCCGCCGTTTTTACACGCCTCCGCCACTTGGCGCGGGTCGAACTCCACGGGATTGAAGACCTCGCGCGGTGTGTCGCCGTACCCCCATTCCTTGTTGACAAAGGTGTTGAGCCCGAAATGCAGGATTCCGTAAACCGGTACGGCGCAATGTTTGCGCTGGCGCTCGGAAGGACGTTTCGTTGTATTCAATAGCATGTGTCTGATCCTTTTTGGGGAAGATACACGCAATTTTCCGTTAAGTCAAAGATTTTTCATGCAAACATACCGATTATTTGAACCTTCATACAACCGCACGTCTAAAATTTCCGCGGGAAAATCGGCCGAATTTTCCGGAAAGAGTTGATAAAAGGGTGTTTTTGTTGTATATTCACGGCACTGAAAAACACCGAGGAGGACAGCCTTTTATGGAAATCAAAGCATCCCGTGAAAAAGAATCCCTGACTCTGGTCCTCGAAGGGCGCTTCGACGCAATGGCGGCCCTCGAACTGGACAAAAAACTCCGCGAGGACCTCAAGGGGGTTCGCGAGCTTGTCCTCGATTTTTCCGGCGTTCCCTACATCGCCAGCGCCGGAGTCCGCGTAATCGTCCAGACGCAGAAAGTCATGACCGCGCAGGGGTCGATGACGTTGCGCCACGTCGCTCCCGCGGTGATGGAGGTCTTCGAAATCACCCGCCTCGTGAAATTCCTTAAGATCGAAGCGTGAAAAAACTTTTTCAGAAATGGATCTTCGCGGTCGTCGCGCTGACCTTTCTGGTGGTCTTCGGGATCTCCTTTGCGGTCAACACGCGGCAGGCGCGGCTCTCTGCGCTCTCGTTGATTCACCTGAAGCTCGACGATGCCTCGGCGCAGCTTGACAACGCCGTTTCCAACCTTGAGCGCATCACCCGCATGAGCGAGGAGGCGGTGTTGTTGCGTACGCGCCTCTTCGCCGCCGCCGTCGCCCAAGACGGCTGGCCGCGCGACGACGAAACCTTTGCGCGCCTCTTGCAGGAACTCGATGTGGACGAGCTCTACGACTTTGCGCCGGACGGGTCGTTACGCGGCGTCTTCCCGCGCGAAATCGCACAGGAGGAGATGCAGAAGGTCCCTGCCTCAAGCGTCCCCCGCGAGGGCAAAGTAATCACCATGCCGACGGAGCACCTTCAATACGCCGCCATGCCGCGCCCGGACCGCCCCGGCACGCTGGTCGTCGGCGATAAGCCGGAACGCCTGCATGAGGCGGAGGCGATCGCCGACATCCGCAATTTTTCCGAAGGGTTCCGTATCGGACTGAACGGCGGCGTGCTGATCGCCCGCGACGGCGCGCTTTTGTGCGACGGGATGCTCGATCTGCATGAAAAAAAGCTCGGCGCACTCGGCTTCCCAATGCCGCTTCCCTCTCCGGGCGAGTCCTTTAGGATAACGCTCGAGGGGACGCACTACCTCGGCGCGCTCCTGCGCCACGGGGAGTACACATTGATCGGGCTCCAGCCGGAAAAAGAGGTCTTTTACCGCCGCAACCTTGCGCAGTCGATGCTGGTGATCGTCTATCTGGTGCTCTTCGCCTTGATTTACGCATTGATCGCGCTGCTGCTGAAAAAAATCGTCCTCAACGGACTCGACGATGTTTGCGATTCGCTGCAAAAAATCACCGGCGGCGACCTCGAGGAAATGGTCGACGTCCATAGCTGCCGTGAATTCGAATTCCTCTCCGGCGGCATCAACTCGACCGTTACAGCGTTGAGAAACACCATCGCCGAAGCCGCCCGCAGGCTTGATGGCGAACTGGCCCTCGCACGGGCGATTCAACGTTCCGCATTGCCCCGGGATTTTTCTTCCCTGCCCGGTTGCGGCGAATTCTCGCTTTACGCCACGATGACCCCGGCGCGGGAGGTCGGCGGCGACTTCTACGACTTCTTCCCGATCGGCGGGAATCACATCGCGTTTCTCGTGGCCGACGTTTCGGAGAAAGGAATCCCCGCGGCGCTCTTTATGATGACCGGAAAAACATGGATCAAGGGGCTCTCCCTCGCCGGACTTCCGCCGGAAAAGGTTTTCACGGAGGCGAACCGGATGCTCAGCGTCGACAATCCTGAGGGGATGTTCATCACCGTTTTCTTCGGCCTCCTGGAGCTCTCCACCGGGAAATTGCTCTGCGTGAATGCGGGGCACAATCCGCCGCTTCTCCGCCGCCGCGGCGGAAACTACGAATATTTGCGGATGGAGTCGGATTTCCTGCTCGGCACGTTGCCGGATGTCGACTACACCGCACGCGAAATTCTCCTTGCCCCCGGCGACCGGCTTTTTCTGTACACCGACGGCGTGACGGAAGCGCAGAACCCGGAAGGCGCGCTCTTCGGCACGGAGACGTTGCGTGAACTCTTGAACGAATCGCCCCGCCTTGAACCGCGGCAGACGGTGGAAAAAACCTCGGAACGCCTCGCCGCTTTCATCGGAAGCGCCGCGCAGTATGACGACATCACCATGCTGGCCATCGCATGGCGCGCGAACGCAATCGAGCTTGCGGCGGAAGCCGAACGCCTCCCGGAGCTTCAGCGCTTCGTGGAGGAACAGTGCGCCGGCTGCAAAGCGGAGGTGCGGACCCACGCGTTGATCGCCACCGAGGAGATCTTTTTGAACATCGCCTCCTACGCCTATCCGGGGAGTGCCGGATCGATGCGCCTCGCCTGCCGGGAAGTCGAAAATATGTTGTTTTTCGAATTCTCCGACGGCGGCGTTCCCTACAATCCCCTGGAAGCGCCGGAGCCGAAGTTCGCCGAAAGTGCCGACGAACTCGCCGTCGGCGGCATGGGCATTTTCATTACACGAACAATCGCCGATCGCCTGGAGTACCGGCGCGAAAACAACCGGAACATCCTCTCCGTCGGATTTTCAACAGAAAATGTAAACGAATGAACAACACAAAAAAATGGGCCTTTCCCGCCGCGGTCGCACTGGTCGCGGGCAACTTAATCGGCGCGGGCATCCTCGCGATGCCGATCAGTCTCGGTCTTTCCGGCATGCTTCCCTCCATCCTGATCATGATCGTCTACGGGGGGCTGATGCTCTTCTCCGGCGAAGTGCTCCTGCGCGAAGCCGCCGCCCAGGCGGGCGAAGGGTACAACCTCCAGACTCTCTTCGAATCGCACCTCGGCTTCATCGGGAAATGGGTGGCGGCGGCGGCGAATTTGCTGGTGCTGTACGGACTGATGATCGCTTACATCACCGGCGGCTCGAAGGTCCTCGGCTGCCTGCTCGGCGTGGAGGGCTCGCCCTTCTGGATCACCGCGATGCTCGCCGCCGTCCCCGTAACGCTCGCCTCGCTCAAGCTTTCGATCATCCAAAAATACAACATGGCGTTGATGCTCATCATGTTCTGCGCCTTTGCGCTGATGGTCGCAATCGGCGAAACCAAGGCGGAACCCATCCGCATGACGCACATCGACTGGAGCTGCATGCCCGCGGCGATTCCCCTTGTCCTGACGGCGTTTTACTTCCACAACATCATCCCCGTAACCGGGACCGTGCTCGATTGGCAGGAAAAACGGATGCGCCTCGCCGTGGTCTTCGGCGTTCTGATTTCGTTCGCAATGTGTCTTATTTGGCTCCAGACCGGCGTCTGCGCATTGCCGATGGAGGGGCCCAACAGCATCCACAGCGCCTACCTTGCTTCGCAGCCAGCCACAATCCCCATGAGCAGGATCATCGGTTCACGCCTCTTCGTCGTGTCGGCGACGGTCTTCTCGCTGATGACGGTCGTAACCGCCTTCACCGGAAGCGGCGTCGCCTTGCAGCGCTTTTTGCGCGGTCTTGTGCCCAGGGCGGGGACCGGCGCGATCCGCGCGCTTGCGCTCCTTCCGCCGGTGTTGATCGCGATGATCTGGCCGAACCTTTTTCTGAAGGCGCTGGATATTGTCGGCGGAATCGGTGTAGTGCTTCTTTTCGGGGTGCTCCCCTCGCTGATCGCCATCCGTAAAAAGGGCAATTCGCGGGGTTTCCGCGCGGCGGGTTGGCTCTTCCTCTTCCTTTCGCTGATCGCGCTTTCGATCGAAACGGCGCAGGAGTTCGGCCTGACCCACATGAACCCGAACGCCGACGTCGAATACTGGAAAGACGAATCCCATCAGATGTTCCACCCTGAAAAAACGGAGTAAATCATGCCGAATCCCAGACTCGATCAATACCTGCGCCTCCACGGCTCTTTTCCGATGGCCTATTCCACCGTGCACGACGACGAAATGCGCCACTTTGAAGCGGAAGAAGGCTTTATCGCCTATGTCGACACCCGTGCCGATCAGCGCGTCGCCCACGGCGACCCGTTGTGCGTCCCCGGCGACCTCGACGCGCTGATCGGCAAGTTCCTCGCCCGGACGAAGGCCGACCGCCGCACTCTGCTTGTGCTTCAATGCTCGCTCCCGACCGCCCGTAAGTTCGCCGACCACGGCTTCAACGCCAACCACATGGGCGTGGAAACGAACCTCGACATCCGCGCTTTTTCCACCGAAGGCAAGCCGATGACCAAAGTGCGCCGCTGGATCAACAGCGCCCGCAACGCCGGCGTCTCCGTCGAAGAACGTTCGATGCTCGATTCCGAAACCGTCGAAACCGTCCGCGCCATCTCCGACGAATGGCTTAAGGGAAAAGCCAACCAGACCGAACTTCATCTGCTTCTCCGTCCGCTTAAGTTCGAGCACGAACCCGGCACCCGCCTCTTCTGCGCCATCCGCGAAGGAAGGGCCGAAGCCTTTGTGATTTTCGAACCCATCTACCGCGAAGAACGGATTACAGGCTACTACGCCGACTTTGTCCGTTCGCTCGATTCCGCTCCCAACGGCGCGCTCGACTTGATTTATCTGGAAGCGATGAACGTCTTCCGTGCCGAAGGGGCCGAAACCCTCTCCTTCGGACTCTCTCCCCTGGCGGATCAGACGGATGTGGAAGGATTGAACAACCCGATCGTCTCCTCGATCTTCCGTATCAATTACAAACACGGCAACGACATGTACGCCTACCAGGGGCTCGACGCGCACAAGAAAGTCTACTGCGACGGCGGCGCCGGTGCGCGCGAAGCGAAATTTCTCGTGATCGGCGGCGCGCTGCCCTTGAACCAGATCATGAACGTTTTCCGCTACATCGGCATTCTGCCGGAACAAAGCTATCTCGCCTCGATCCGCTTCTTCGGCTCCTGCGTGATCAAAGAACTCTTCAGCCGTCCGGAAGCCAAAGTGCAGGCCGATCCGAAACAAGTTTCCGGCGTGATCGACGCCATGATCGACGGCGTCCCCACCGGCGAAATCGCCAAGAAGAGCGAACTTCGCCCGCCGATCGTCGCCGGTTTGCTCGACCGGATCACCAGCTCCTTCAAGAAACTCTCTCCGGAAATCGAGCGTCAGGCCGCTTTTTTCTTCGGCCACTTCGACGAAGCGACCGAGAAACTCTACGTTAAAGTCTCCAATATCGCCGATTCGGAGAAGGAGATCCACTTCGTCCACAACGTGCTTTTCATCCCCCACGAGGACGGCTACGGGCTGTTGCTGACCGCCGAAGTCGCCGCGGAACTCACCATCAAAGATTCCTGCAAAATCGCCGACCTTCTCCGCAAAAAACTCCGCAAAAAAATGCCGGAGCTCCGCTACATCCAAATCCAGTTCGAGCCCGACGGCGCCTTCTACGAACAACTCGAAGAACGCACCCTCGCCAACGCAACCGACGAGGACTTCGCATGACCTCCTTCTCCGTGGCCCGCACCCCATTCGGCGAGGTCGAATACATCTTCGAAGGCTCTTCCGGCCCGCTCCTGATCGGCATGCACGGCTCTCCCGGCTCCTGCCGCCAGGCCGACGGGCTTATGTCCCGCCTCGGCCTCACCGCCGAAAACTGCCGGAAACTCTCCTTTTCCCGCCCCGGCTATTGCGGCACCCCCCTCTCATCCGGGCGTTCGTGGGACGAACAGGCCGACCTCCTCAACGCCTTGCTCGACCAACTGGACCTCCCCGGGCCGGTGATCCTCTTCGGCTTCTCCGGGGGAGGCGTCGCCGCCCTCGAATTCGCCCGGCACACTCCCCGGCGCGTCGCGAAATTGCTCCTTCTTTCCCCTGTAACCGGCCCTTTCGAAATGTTCGGCCACACCCTTCCGAAGCGCCTCCTCTCCCGGATCGTCTTCTCAAGCCCGACATTCGCTTTCGCGCAGCTCATGCTCCGCCTCCATCCCCGCACCGTACTGCGCAGTATGCTTCATGATATGAGCCTCCTCCGCGGCACGCCCCTCCGGCAGGAGCTCGCCCGCCTCGAATCCACCCCGGATGACCGCGAATTCCTCCTCGACTCCCTCCGCGAATGCATCCCCTTCTCCACGGTGAAACAAGGCGTATGGAACGACGATTGCAACGTCCGCTCTTCCCACGCCATCGACACCCCTCCCGCCTGCCCAATCCTGTTACTGCACGGCACTCTCGACGCCAACGTCCCCTCTTCCCAGTCCCGGAAACTCGCCCGCCTTACCCCCGGCAACAGCGAACTTATCCTTGTTCCCAACGGCGGCCATATGCTCACCGTGGAACCCTGCCTCCCCGAATTACGCCGTACAGTCGCCCGCTTCTGCCTCTAAGTCGCCAAACCCGAAACGGGAAATGCAATAATGATCAATGCGCGCGCCGAAACCGTTTTCTGACACAACTAATTTGACATCATGGACAAACCATCCAAAATCTTGGGGCTATATCAATTTAAGAACTCCTTAGCATGACTGGCACGGTTTCCTTTGCCTCTACCTGTGGTCGTATAGATCAAAACCAATATCACAATTTAATTTCACAATTCTGTTTATGCTTTTTTTTGAAAGAACAAAAAAGTCAGGAGCATCATTTTCTAAAACAATATACGCATTCAGCATTATGTCAAACTTATTTCCTGCAGCGTAATTTGTTAATTTTTCAACATTCGACTCGATGCGATTTATTGTTTCATCCACAGCAATATCAAAATTTTGCGATCTGCTTTTGTTTTGTATTCCCCATTCCGAAAAAGATATCCTGTGCCCAGCAGAATTGACTTCTCCCTTATATCTGATTTCGTCTGGTAGAATTCCTGTTTTCAGCGAGCATTCGTCCGGCTTGAAGCGATCTTCTGTAGAATTAATCCCTAAATCGATAGTGACTTTAGTCCTGTTTTGGCTTGTTTCGGTAGAATGGGTGGTATTTTTGTGTAATTCGGCATTTGGCTTGCTAAAGTTGAAAAACAAATTTGAACTAAAATAACTAATTTTTCGCAATACATCCTTATTTAAATACAATAAAATGCCGTAATCGCAACTGTAATCACAGGAAATTATGTATATGTCAATCTTTAGATGATGTTCATTCAAACAGTTAAAAATCTCCTCCTTGATACTCCACATTTCACGGAACGAACGATCTAGGGAAGTACTGATGTCATTCAGGTTATAATTGAATTTTAACGTGCAGAAATCGTTGTTGCCGGATAAATTTTTATTTGTCAATACTCCTGCATGCTTGATTATATTTAAAAACACACTTTGGCCTTGTTTTCCGCCATAAATTTTGAATAGAATTGTTATCTGGTTTTTCATGTGTTATGATATTTTATCTTCTAGTCATAGATTCAAATTTCAAGTGCACTACTTTCTAACTTTCTAATTTCCTCTCCCAAAACCTCTTCATGTTTTTCGTCCACTCATTTGGATCAATTGTCCCCCGGAGGGCTTCTTCTCTCAAGCGGAAACAGCCATTAAGGTCAACAAGGGAAGTATACAACCATTTGACAGGAGATGCAACCTCCATCATTGATTTTGAACAATACTGCGGCGCGACATCACCTGAGGAGAAGATGCATTTTAGAGCGCCGGGGGCGCGATACGGTAGAGCGCTGAGAGGGGAAACCTTGCCTTTCTCCCCTCGGCCCCCATTGGGGATGGCGGTGCCGACGTTCGGCCGGGCTTTGCGCTGTGGCGCAAAACACCGCCGCTCCTTGCTCTGGGGGGTAGTTTTTTGGACTTATAATTTTGGGATAAAAAAACCTCCAAACGTGTGCGAAGCGTTTGGAGGTAAGAAAATTTCCGGCACCGTGCTGCTCTCCCACAGTCTAATGTGCAGTACCATCGCCGCTGGAGTCCTTAACTACCGTGTT
>JAVBPY010000016.1:0-62099 GCA_031549345.1 Victivallaceae bacterium | reverse complement strand
ACAACGCCGCGTTCCGCAAGGTGTTGCGGAACCGGATTCCGTAATCACAGCTTGTTCCCACATCGATCACATTGAAAAATTTGCTGTGATTGGGCAGCTGCATCTGGTCGTGCCCGCCGTAGACGCCCAGCGCCGCGCGGATCGGGTACGCGCCGTTGTTGGTTGTGTAAAAGCTGCAACTGTTTCCGGTACCCGTCGGCATCGTTTCCCGGTGCCGTACGCGGTAGCCGTTGGGGTGCGCGGGGTCGGAACCCACCGCCTGTTCCACCGCGTCGCCCGCGGCGAATGTGTCGGCGCCGTCTTTCCCCGGAGCGAGGAGGATGATCCGGGAGGAGCCCGGTTTAATCCCGGCGCCCTTGTAGTAGGGGCGGTTGATTTCCGGAATCGCCTGGCTTACATCCGCCACCATGGCGCCGGGGGCGATAATATAGGAGAGCTCCTTGCGGTAGTTTTCGGGGTTGATCAAGGTCGGCGTGGCGTTGTCGAATACCGTGTAGCGGGTGCGTTCCACCCACAACCGGTCTTCGCCGTTGATTTTTTCGTATTTGCGGATGTACCACCAGCGGCGGATTTTGCGGCCTTTCAGCGAATCTTTCCAGAATCCCTTCGGCGGGTTGCCCGCGTATTCGTCCTCTTGATTCACCGCGATGTAGCGGCCGGCGACCGCGGGCGTCCAGTTGGTGCCGATGCCGCGCACGAAACCGGCCGGATCGACTTCGCCGTATTCCGAATAATTCGCTTCGATGGCGATTTTGCCCGCAGTGATCCATTTTTTCGGGTTCAAATTGATCAACGCCCGGGAGGTGCCGAGGGTGCTGGAGTTCACCGCGTTTGCGTCGTAATGGAGTTCGCCGTTTTCCGCGTCGTACTTTTCCACCTTGCCGAGGAACGAGCTTAAGTGCTGCCAGATGTTGACGGTGTATCCGTTGCCGCATTCATCGCTGCGGGTGGACATGACGTTGCCCATGTAGATGTAGGTCATGCCCACACCGAAGTTGTCCCCCTGGCCGTAGGCGTGTTTTTCAATCGAAATCGTTCCGGCGTTTTCCTGGTCGCCGTGGGTGACTTCGTTGATCGTAACGCTGTTGGTGCTCGCTTTGTTGAAGAGGCTCACCACTTCGCCCCAGGGTGTTTTGGGGTTGTTCTTGCGGACCACGATCCAATGATCGACCGCGTTATCGAGTCCGATTTTTTCCACAACGGCGGGGAACTGCGCGGTGTAGCGTTTTTCGCTGTAGGCGACGCTTTCCGCGCCCGATTGAACGGTAAGCTCCAAGCCGACGTACAATCCTTTGATCGTCGGAACGTAGATTTTGATGGTCTGCGGATCGTCGGTTTTCTCCGTTTTAACGACGTACTGAAAATAGGAGGTCGTCCCCTTGAGGATGCGGTCCGAAATCCGGACAATCGAGTTCAGCCCCATCGCGTTCATCGCGCCCTGGTTGATTGTCCGGTCCAGGAAGAAGGACGAGTAGCCGATCGGATCCTGCGGGATGCGGAAGCCGAGGGCGGGCGGAACAAGCCGGAGTTTGCCCTGCCGGATATCAAGGAGGAATACGCCGGGGGTTCCCACGTCCTTCTGCGGCTGGCTTTCCGGCGCGAAGTCCGCGGCGACGTCGTCGTCCACCACAACAATTCCGCCGGCCTTAAGCGTTGCGGCGGCCTGTTTCACCGCAGCTTTCGCCCCCGCGACGGTGTCGGTTTTCCCGAAGCCGCTCAGCCGATGGATGGGCGTTTCCGCATAAAGCGCCCCGGCGAGCAAACAGCAACAAACGACCGAAAATCTTTTCATGACATTTCCCTTTCCAGGTTGTACATGCCTATACTATATGACATGTGAAAGGGAAAATCATTGACTTATTCTGCAATTGTATTGCTTTTGTATGCCTTCAGGCTTATTCCATGCATTTTAGACTAATTACAATGCGCTGGAGGGGCGGTGGCGCGGGGGCAATAGAGCCGGGGGGGAGCCCGCACCTTTCTCCCTGGGGCCCTCCATTCGAGATGTCGGCCGGGTGGCATAGGGCTGGGGAGCGGGGGGCAAAGGGTCCATCACGATCCCAACATTCAGCAGCTGGCGGCCTATTGAAAATCGTCGTCCAGAATGGACATTTCTTCTTCGACGAACTCCATTGCTTTTTTGAAGGCGTTCGCGCGGTGGCTGATGTTGTTTTTTTGCTCCCCACTCATTTCGCCGAAGGTTTCCGTGAAACCGTCCGGCAGGAAAACAGGGTCGTAGCCGAAGCCGCTTTTCCCGCGTGGCGCATCGACGATCACGCCCCGGACTTCGCCCTCAAACGTTTCGATCACTTCGCCGTTGACGGCGATCGCAATCGCGCACACAAAGCGGGCGCGGCGGTTCGGCTGCCCCTCCAGAGCATCCAGAAGTTTGGCGATCCGCTCCGAGTCGGTCGGCGCATAGCGGGCGGAGTGGACGCCGGGTGCGCCGTTCAGGGCTTCCACCTCCAGCCCGGAGTCGTCGGCAAAAGCCGGGACATCGCAATACCGGCAGGCGGCAAGGGCTTTTTTCGCGGCGTTTTCGCGGAACGTTGCGCCGTCTTCCTCCACGCCCGGAAAGTTGGGATAGTCCGCCAGGGACTTCAATTCAACGGGTTGCGAGCCCATCAGTTGACGGTACTCATCCACTTTGTGGGCGTTGCTGGTGGCGACGACGATATAAGCCATGCGATGTTTCCTCCGGGAATTTGCGATTCGATCTAAGGTGTTATATAGTATAGCATGAACAACGAATTGCAAATGGATCCGGCGCTTTTTTCCGGATATTCGCGTATCCTCGCCGGGGTTTCCGGAGGGAGCGATTCGCTTGCGCTCCTTATGCTTCTTATGCGCGATGCCCCTGTCTCCGTGGAGGCGGTGCATTTTGAACACGGCCTGCGCGGAACGGAGTCGCGAAACGACGCCGCGTTTGTCCTCGCGTTCTGTGCAATGCGAAGCATACCATGTCGCGTTGTCGAGCTCGATGTTCCGCGTTTCCGCCATCCCGGGGAAAATCTGGAGGCGGCCGCGCGGCGGCTCCGCTTGGAGGCGTGGCGCAGGATTGCCGCGCCGGGGGACGCGGTCGCATTGGGCCACCACGCGGGCGATGTGGCGGAAAATATGCTGTTGCGACTGGCGCGAGGCGCCAATGTTTCCGGTCTGAGTGCGCTGCGTCCCGTCCGACGCTTTCGCGGTCTTACGCTCCTGCGCCCTTTGCTGCGTTGGAGCCGGGAAGAGTTGCGTTCTTTTCTCTTGCGCAACAATGTGATGCATTGGTGCGAGGACGCGACCAACGCGGATGGGACGTTCCTGCGGAATTTTTTGCGCAACGAGCTTTTGCCCGCGTTGTACCACGCCGTGCCCCATGCCGAGGCAGGTTTCCGGCGTGCGAACGAGGCATTGCTCCAGGATGCGGCGTTCATCGAGCAGTCGGCGCGCCGCGCTTTTGCGGAAATTCGCGGAAAAGCACGGACGGAACGCGCGTTCTGGCGTAAACTGCATCCGGCGCTTTGCCAGCGTGTCGCACGGTATTATCTGGAGGATGTCTTGGCGTGTTCGTTCATTCCGGACCGGCGTTTCGCCGAGCGTTTCGCGCGGTTTCTCGCAACGGATGCCGGATCGTTGCCAATCGGCGCACACGAGTGGAGGAATCTGGATGAAGTTTTGGCCTGGGAGATGAATCCTCAACAATGGGTCTGGCCGGAACCGTTGCGTTTGGACGAATGGGAGTACCGCGCGGAGGCGGCTTCATCCCTCCCGGAAACGGCGGACCGGGACGAAGCTTTTTTCGATGCGGACGCGCTTCCGGCGGTGTTGGAGTTGGACGAACGCCGGGAAGGGGAACGTTTTCTCACCTTCGGACGTGTCCGGAGCGAACGACTAAGCCAGCTTGGCGTCCGCCGCGGCGAGGTGGTTTTACGGGGGAACGGCGTAGTGTTGTGGGTTCCGGGAAAACGGCATGGCGGGCATGCGTTGGTTACGGCGGAAACACGCCGGATTGTGCGGATTTACCGCGTCAAACGGCGCGACAATTCGACAAGCTCCGCGAGTTCTTCTTCGGCGGGTTCGCCCGCGCTGTAACGTAATTTCTGGTACAAACGAAGGAAGTCGCCATCGCTTTCCGGGGCTTCTTTTGCCAGTTCGCACGCTGTTTTAGCGGGATCGAGTTTCCGGAAACGGCAGTAATGGCGGAGCATATTCCGCAATGTTTCGCGCGTGTGCGCCGTCTTTTTACGCCGCCGGAGCCAGCGGCGGATGAAGAGCCCGGCGAGGAGAATTGTTCCGCCGCCGCGCAAGGGATCGACAAGAAGCCACCACATAAAATTCCAGATCGTGGCAACCGCATGTACGATCCCATCCGCGACGCGTCCGCGCCGCAGATTTGCCATCAATTCACGGAAGAGGGTGGAAAAATAGTCGGCCCACGTCCGCGCATTGTCCTCAAAGGTTGCTTCCGGCAAGGGGGACACGGGGGGTGTCGGTTCCAGGCGAACCCACATCCCGCTCCCGCGGTCGTATGCCTCCACCCAGGCATGGGCGTTGCCGAGGCGCGCAAGAAAATATTCGCCGAAGGGGTGGCGTTCTTCACAGATGAAGCCGGTTACATACCGGCTCGGAACGCCGTGCCGCCGCAAGGCGAGCGTGAGGGCCGATGCGAAGAGTTCGCAATGCCCCGCGCGGCGGCGTAAAAGAAAATGTTCCACCGGATCTCCCTCCGTTTCCGCTGGCTCCAAAGAGTAACGGAACGCGCCGAGGAGGTGTGCGCTGTACTTGCGAAAGAGTTCCGCATCCGTGTCGTTCACGGCGATCTCTGCTTCGGTGGCGAGTTTCCGCAGTGCTCCGTCCAATTCCGTCGGGAACGCCAGATACCGCTCTGTACGGATGTCCTGTGCCGCGATTTGTCCGGCCGCGTCCGCGGGAGGAAGTGCGAAGGCGCTTACGCCGCCCTCCTGCAAGAGTTCCGTTCCTTCGAGCATTCCATCCGTTGAGAGGTGCAACTGGTCGGCGAGCAGTTCGAACCGCAACGCGTTGCCCGGATAAAAGAGAAGGTTGGTCCGCAAGGATGCATCGGCGAAAATGTCGAAACGTTCGCCGTTTTCCGGTGCATCCGGCTTCAGGCGGAATGTTTTATCCGCCCGCATCCCTGTCCCGATGGAGCCGCCGAGGGGCCGTGTTTCCTCCGGCGGGCGCGTCCACATCCCTTTTTCGTAACGGGTGAATACGCGTCCGCGCAGGTATCCGGGAGGTTGTTTCGACACGACTCGAAAGACGATTTTCCGGCTTTGCGTGCGCACCTCCGGCGTGAGGGTCATGTTCAAATTGACATCGTTGGAGAACACGGTGAGTCCCTCCCGGGAGGCCATGTGCGCCATGCGGCGCATGCCGCTGCGCAGGAGTTGGATCTCCAGCCTGCGGTATGCGGGTTCATTTTTTTTGTACTGCCAATAAAGTCCGCCGATGAGAACGGGAAGAAGAAGAAAGGCGAAAAGAAGAAGGCCGAAACGGAGATTTCCCCCGCCGCGCGGCGCTTCCGCGTTTCGCAGCCCGAGCAGAAAAAACAGCACCGTCGCAGCGGTTGAGAAAGTGTAGAAAAGACGGAAATTTTCGATTAAGACCGCCCCGCCGGGAATGCGCTCGAAATTCACGGCGCGTACCGCCTGAATGTCGCTGCCGAACATCAACGTCGCCAGCGCCGCCGCCGCCGCAAGGCCGAAGCGCCAGCGGTTCTCCGCAAAATTCGCCGCCAGCGCCGCCGTATACAATAAGAGGGCGACAATCAATCCGGGGCGGAGGAGAAAACTTAAAAAGCCGAACCGGCCTTCCTTCAAGGGAAACACGTAGTCGAACAAAACCGCCAGCACCGCCGCCGTAACAAGCGAGTAAATCAATGCGCGGTCCGTCATCTTGTATGGCGCATCCAGCGTGAAGCCGACGCCGAGCAGGAGCGCCGTCAAAATGAAGATATGCGGCAAATCCCCTGTTATGGAAAAAAAGAACGCCGGACAGAGGAGCAATCCGGCAATCCAAAACAATGTATTCCGGTGTGCGTTCACAGTGCGCGTACCTCTCCGGCGCGGACCGCGCGCGGGGAAACGGCCTGCCAGGTTTCCGGGAGGCCGTCGGTCTTCTCTGTCAGGATAAGGACTTTCAGGGCGACCCCCGCGTCGTGAAGTTTTTCGACGAACGCCCGCCGTCCCGGATCGTCGCCGAGGAGGAGGAGGACCACACCGCCGATTTCCGCGAATTGCCGGAAAACCTCCGGCGCGAGTTTTTCCAACGCCGGTTCAGAGGAGGACTCCACCCCCGCGAGGATGTCCCAGACTTGTTCCAGGCAGCCTGTGTTGCGCCCGGTCGCCAAATGGTAAACCTCCGGTCCGGCGGCGAACAAGTCCACCACCGCTTCGGAAGAAACAAGATAATCGGTCAGCGCCGCGGTCAAAGAGAGGGCCGCCTCCAGGGCCGGATCTTCCGGGATGGAACCGCGCCAATCGAAACGCCGGGGAGCGCATTGGGTGTCCACAATCAATGCCACGCGTTTCAGGCGTTCTTCTTCGTATTCCTTAACCACGAGTTTTCCCCGGCGGGCACTCCCCCCCCAATCGATGTGGCGCACTTCGTCGCCGTCCCGGTATTCGCGGGTGCCGAGGAGGTCGGGCGATTCCCCGATCCGGGCGATGTTGGCCATGCCGCTTTTCTGGCAGACCGAGCCGATGGGAAGGTGAAAGCGGCTCAAGGGGAAGTAGGCGGGGTAGACGATCAATGTCGGGTGGTCGGCGCGTTCGCCGCGGCACGTCCATTTGAACAGTCCGAAGGGGAAGGTGTTTTCAATCATCGGCCGGTAGATGCGGTACGCGCCGCGTCGCATGGCAATATGACGCGCCGAAACCCGCGCGCGCGCACCGCTTGATAGTTCCGGGAGGCGGGCCGGGTGCAGAAGCCGAACCCCGTCGCAGTATGAAAAAGGGTCGCACCGCAGGTCGAACGCGGGGAATCGGGAACGGTTCGTCAGTTCGTGCTCCACCGTGAATTCACTGCCGCAGCGCACCCTTTGGGGGAGTTGACGGCGTACCTTGCAGCGGATGCGGAACCAGAATCCGATTCCGATTTCCACCGTCCACACGCAGAAGATAACCAGAAGCAGGGCGCGGCTCGGCGAATCGAGGGCGATGCTTCCATAGAGCAGCACAAGGAATGCGATCGGAATCAGGGCGATGGTCGTCTGCGAGAGCCAGCGTCCGCAATAGCCGCGCGTCCAGGCGTAGAGCGCGGCGGTGCTCGACCGGTAATGCCCCTTGCGGCGCGACAGCATCCGGAGAGGAAAGAAGTCGGGCCCGTCCAGGAAGCGGCCGAAGATCGTTTCGTACCACTTCCGCATCAGCGTCCCCCCAGGGGACGGCGGTAGACGACGCCTCCGCCGTCTTCATCCAATGTAACCCAAAGCAGGCTTCGGGGACGGTCCAAGAGGAAGATTTCGCCGCGTCCGAGGTTGTTCGTTTGTTCCGCTTCGCCGGTCAGCATTGTCCACCCCTGCGCGGTCAGGGTCGCCGCGAGTTGGGGGAGGGCGATTGCCGGCGAGCCCGCGCCGGAGAACGCGCCGTAATATGCGTTCCGCGCGGGAAAAAACAACACCTCCACCGGAACGGCGCCCGGGGGGAGGGGCAGGAGCGAGGGCCATTCCACATTCGCGGCGGAAAGTTTTTCCGGCACGCGCATCTCCATAAAAACCGTGGATTCGCCGTTTTTTCCCGGAAGAAGAAGGAAACACGTCCGCCAATTCCCCACGGGGGGCAGGTCGATCCGGGCCGAATCGGGGCCGCGCCGGACCTTTCCCGCCGCTTCCGCAAGGACCTCGTCCATCGGGCGGGGAATCAGGCCGATGGCCATGTCCAGCGTATAGCCGTTTACTACCAAAGGCTCGTTCAGGAGGACGCGCGCGCCCGGCAATTCGTCGATGCGCGCGCCGATTTGCCGTGTCTGTTTGCCGAACGGGCGCAGCCAATACACCTCCGCGCCGGCGGAAAAGGCCGCGAAGAAGACGCAAAGTGACAGAACGATGCTATTGTTTCGACGATTCATTCAAGTTCCAGATTCGGCGGTTTCCCCATTCGTTCACTCCCGGAAAAAGTCGGGCGAAGGCGATGACAAAACGATACCAACCCGGAAACACCAGGTGGCGGCGGCGTTTCCGACATGCATGAAACACCGCGCGGGCAAATTTTTCCACGTTGGCTCCGCGCCGCCCCGGCGTTTCCGGCGGCGGATTCAGGCAGACGGGCGCACGGCTGGAAAACCCCGTGTCGATCCGTCCCGGGCAAACGGAAAGAACATGCACCCCATCGCGCGCAAGCTCCATGCGCAACGATTCGGAGTACATCCAAAGCGCCGCTTTTGCCGCCCCGTACGCCCCCATGCACGCCACTGGCAGATGCGAGGAGACCGAGGCGATGTTGACAATCGTTCCGCGCGTTGCACGCAATGCGGGGAGGAGTTCGCGCGTGAAAAGGACGGGGGCCATGAAATCGACCTCCATCAGACGGCGCAACTCCGCTTCCGGCAGCGACTCCCAGGTGGCGTATGCGCCGATTCCGGCGTTGTTGATCAAGATGTCCACGGGGCCTTGCCGGCAAATTTCCTTTGCGATGTGTCCGCGCGCAACGGGATCGGCCAAATCGCCGGCGACCGAGGGAAACTCCGTTCCCGGCCGGCGCGAAACGGTTACGACCTCGAAGCCCCTTCGGGCGAACTCGCGCGCGGCGGCGAGTCCGAGGCCGCTCGAGCCGCCGGTAATCACCGCGCGCGGAGCGCGTTTAGCTGACATCGACGCCGTTTGCCTTCAAATACGCTTTCAGCGCGGGAATGTCGATGGTTTGGAAGTGGAATACGCTCGCCGCCAGGAGGACCTGCGCCCCGGCCTGAACCGCTTCCAGGAAATGCTCCATTTTTCCGGCGCCGCCGGAGGCGACGATTTTCGCGCGGCAGGCTTGGGCCATGGCGCGGATGATGGGAAGATCGTACCCGGTACGCGCGCCGTCCCCGGCCTTGCTGGTGGGCAGGATCACGGGAACACCCATTGCGTCCATTTCGCACGCGAAGTCCAACGCGTCGCGTCCGGTGGCCGTGCGCCCGCCGTCAACGTACACCTCGTATCCGGAGGGGAGGGCGATGTTGCGGTCCACATCGATGGCGATGGTTACAACGTCGGTTCCGAATTCCTCCATCAATTCTTTGGCGAGCGCGGGGCGTCGGAACGCGGCGCTGCTCAGCGAAACATGGTTCGCTCCCGCGCCGAGGACCGCGCGCGCCGCCTCCACGCTGTTGATTCCGCCGCCGACCGTGAAGGGGACGGTGCAGACTTTCGCTACATCGGCGACCACTTTGACCAGTGTGGGACGATTTTCCACCGTTGCGGTGATGTCCAGCAGCGCGAGTTCATCCGCGCCCGCCGCGCAATACGCTTTGGCGCAGGCGACAGGATCGCCCGCATCCGCAATGTCCACAAAGTGGACGCCTTTCACCACACGTCCGGCACGCATGTCCAGACAGGGCATAATCGAAATTTTTGCCATGGCAACCTCCTTGTTACAGCAGTGGTAATGTACCATAAAAACCTTTTAAAATCAATGCCGTAATGCCGGGGAAAGAAAAAATAAATCAAAAAAAACATCATCACAAAAAAATAACGATCAAATGAATTGTATTTTGGCGCGCTTAATGCTATTTTACACGCACTCTTTTACGAAAGGAATTTGTATGAGCATCGCTTTTTCATGCCCCCACTGCGGTCAAGCATACGAAATGGAAGATGAATACGCCGGGTGCGCCGCGGAATGCGCCGCCTGCCAGGCGGAGATCACCATCCCGGAATTGCCGCCTGCCGCGTCCCCGCCGGACCCCGAACTTTCGCTTCGTCCGGCAGCTTCTTCCGCGCCGCCGGAGGTCGCGGCAAAGCCGACGGGTGGAATCCGTGTTCGCCGGGCGGAACCGGAAGTTGCGCCGGAGGCCGCGTCCGCCGCCGCCACGGAAGCGCCGCCTTGTGCGAAGTGCGGAAAACAGCTCGGCTCACCGGAGGCGGTGCTTTGCATCCATTGCGGGCACCACCAGAAAATCGGAAAGTCCATCGGTGCGGACAAGCCGGAAAAAGCGACAGTGAAAAAGGCGGGAAAGTTCGGGATCGGCGTTGTCGTCGCGCTCGGGTCCGCGGTTCTCGGCGGTCTGATTTGGGGCGGACTCGGGATCAAATTCGACGTTGAACTCGGCTGGGTCGCCTGGCTGATCGGCGGCATCACGGGGGGCGCCGTCCGTTTCCTGATCCCGGACCGGTCATGGCGGGCGGGGATGCTCGCGGCGCTTTTGGCCCTTTCCGGGCTTGTTATCGGTAAAAGCATGATCGCCGTTCATCTTATGGGAAGGCACGATACTGAAATGGCGGCGGAAAAAAAGGACGCCAAACCCGACGACCTTGGCGAAATATCCGTATGGGACATCTACACCACGCTCAAAATCGAAAAAGGTGAACTGGGCGATCCGTACGCCGACTGTCGGAAGCTCGCCGCCGAAAACGTCGCTCCGGCGGACCCGAAAATGACCGCCGCGCTGGACAAGGCGGAGGAAGTTCAACAATCGAACGCGAAAACCGTCCATGCGCAGCTGGCCAAAACAACGGGCAACAATCTCCACGGTTACAAGATTGCACAAATGGAGGACGACGATGTGCGCTTCCTGTTGGCGAACGCCGTGAAGCGCGGCGAAATCAAAGTAACGCCGGAGTCCGACGGCGAGGGGGAAGACGCCCTCGTCCGCTTCCAGGATGCCCGCCACGAGTGGGAAACATTCGACGCGCTCAAAACGTTGCGTGCCTCCTTCAATGGAATGACCGCCGAGGAAAAGGCGAAAGTCCGCGAAGCTCGCCACGCCCGGGAACTCGCCGAATACAAGGAATCCGGTGTGCGGAGCGCGTTTGGCATCGTCGCCTTCCTCGTGCTCTTCTTCAATCTCCACAGCCTCCTCTGGGGCGGCCTCGCGCTGGTGACCGCCTGGAAGGGGGCGACATTCTACTCGTCCAGCGATAACTGAAAATGCGAGAGGGGGAAAACTTTCCTCAAAAGTTTTTTCCCCATGAACGTTTTTATCAGTACGCTTCCAGCCGCACGCCCCGGATTTCGGCGTTGAACTCCTGGGACTTGCTGTTCAGGAAGACACCGAACAAGTCGAGTGTGTTCGTTTCGCCCGGCTTGAGGAATAGATCC
The DNA here is from genome assembly GCA_031549345.1 of Victivallaceae bacterium. Lineage (GTDB taxonomy): Bacteria > Verrucomicrobiota > Lentisphaeria > Victivallales > Victivallaceae > CASFRF01. The sequence continues at coordinate 50,856 of JAVBPY010000016.1, read as the reverse complement.
ACGCGCGCTCCGGGGGAGGCGAGGGTTTCCTGCAAATAACCTTCCTTGTTGAGGATCAGGTGGCCCACTTTTCCATAGTAGCGGTGTGCATCCACGGGCTCGTCGACAACAAGGCGCACCACTTTGTTCTTCCAGCTTGCCGGAATATCGAAAGTCCGCGTCATGCCGAAAAGTTTTCCCTTATAAGGAACAGTGATGGTTCCGGAGGATTCCAGAACGGACTTGAGGCGCGTCCACTCGCCATTCAGCTCGATCACATCCGTCGGACGCGGAACTTTCATAAGGTACATGGTGCCCACGGGGCCGGCCGTTTTGTTCGGCGTCCGCGCGCACGTTACTTCCAGTGCGATGGCGAGCTTGCCGTTCTCGATCCGATCGTCCGGGAGCTCCATTTTGAAGTTGTGCGCGAGGCCGGTGGCGAACGAACGCCCTGCCAACCACATCCGCCCCTGGTCCGAAAGTCCCACCGAAGGATGGCTCTCGAAGGCGATGTACACCCGTGATTTTCCATCCAGCCAGGCGGGGGGAATTTCGACGGTTTTCCGGTAACGCACCCGCTGTGTCGTTTCCGGGAAGTTTTGCTCCAGCCACGAACCGAGGTGCGCGGTTTTCCAGCCCTCCACGGTTCCGCGAATCCATCCCGGCGTTTGTTCGTCCAACGAAACTTGCCAGTCGCGCGAGATATCCAACCCGTCCATCCCCAGTTTCGCGGCGAAATCCCGGGTCGTTTTCTCCGCCTTCGCACGGTCGATTCCGGTTTTTCCCGTCAGGGCATACCACCCTTTTTCCTGGGTGCGCAGCCAATGCGCGGGGCCTTCCAGACCGGCATTTTCGCGGACGACGGCAAACTGGCGGATCTGGTACGGGCCAAAGGTCTGTGTCCCGAACGAGAGCATACCTTCTTTGTGGGATGTCGCCACATCGGGCGTTCCGGCGGCGGTTGCGTCGATCGCGGGTGCCGCGGCGGCGCGGCGGGCAAAAAGCTCCGAATTGTAACGCGTATCGAGCGTCCAGGTGTTTCCTTTCACGCCGAGCGCTCCGGCGAAATACACGTCGTACACGCCGTTCTTGCTCGCGCGGCGTTCCAGCCAGACGGCCGGTTCGGAAACATTGGTGTCGCGCTCGATGCCGCAGCTTGCAAGCATCTCCTGCACCATTGCCTGGCGGCCTTCCTCGTTCAGCCACTTGCCGCCCTCATCCTTAAAACCAAGATAGAAGGGGGTTCCGAGGAGGATGAAGCGCCCCTTCCCATGCCGTACTTCGGCGATTGCCATGGTGCCGTCGCTCCACGAAGCCACGGGGCGGGCGGCGCCGCGAATCGCGACTTGTCCGGTGCGGACGTCGCCTGTGTGGTCGATCGACGCGCCGGAGCCGGGGCGTTTCTGCCCCCGTAAACTCGGGAAAAGCGTCTGTTCGTTGGAGAAGGCGATTTCGCCGGAGCCCCCGCGCGGATCAACCTTAAGGCCGAACGCACCGGGAAGCGGCCACGCGTTGGCGCTTGTCGGCGTATGTTGGCCTGTGTGATGCTGGGCGATGAATGTGCCGCCTTGTTCCACGTAGCGTTTTACGGCGGCGACGAGTTTTTCGTCCATTACCGTCGTCGCACAATCAAGCATAACTTTGACTTTGGAATCGGCGTAGCCCTTGACAAGATCGGCCCCATCCACCAATACGGGAGTAAGGCCGAGCGCGGGGAGGGGGCCGCGCGCCATATCCCAGTTCCAGATGAGTCCTGTGGCATAGCGGTTGTCCTGGTCGAGATCGCGCAAAAGGCCGAGGTCGGTGCGGAGAAGGTCGGTTTTTCCGAATGTTTTCAGGAGCGCTGCGTTCTCCGCCCACCACTGCACCACGGGCTTGAACTGCCAGAAATCACGGGTGAAATCGAAGCCGTAATCGTGCCCGTCCTGTGCTTCGTAAAAGGCCATCGCGTACATGTGCTGCCCGTTTTTCGCATCGCGGACAAAGCCGCCGGGTTCGCTGGTGCTCACGCGGTTGCGGAGGAGGGTATAGCCTTTGTAGTGCATCGGGCGGTACCAGGTGGTTTCGCCGGTGAGCTGCGGGTGCGCGCCGTATTTTTCAAAGAGATCGAACGCGTCGGACTGCCACTGGTGGGGAGTCATCACTTTGATGGGGCGTTCCGGGTCGATGGTGCGCATGGCGCGCAGGTACATTTCGAGCGTCTGGAACTTCTCGTGCCGCAGATAGTCGCGCCAGTCGAGAAATTGGTTGTTCAGGCCGGAATCGGCATAGGGGAACTTCGCCCCCGGGAGCGGACTGAGGAACACGCGGTAGGCGATGCGCCCGCCGAGGGAAAACACGGTAAACTCATTTTTCCCCGGCCGGAGGAATTTTGAGATTTCCACTTCGCTGTGTTCGTTGGTGTGCCAGGTGTTTTTATCGACGAGCTTGCGTGCGACTTCCTGGCCGTTTACCCAAATGGCGAGATCGCGGTTGTTTTTTCCCGTATACGGCATGAGGTGAAGGTAGATCTTTTCGCCGCTCCGCAAAAACGCGGCCGGGACGTCGTGGCTGAAACGCGCCCAGAGCGAATCGGCGTCCTCCGCCTTTCCACCGGGGACATGGGTGGTCGCCTGCACGAAAACGAGGAGGCGCTTGTCCGTGCGCAGCGTAGAAAGCCAGGTGGAATCGTTGAAATCCCCGCGAAAGAATCCTTCCTTTTCGCCGAGCTCCAGCGTTCCGCGTTGCCACTTCCAGGGGATGTCGTCCAAGTCGAGAAACGCGCCGCGGCGGCCCTCAAAATAGGCAGGATCGGGCAATTTCACCGCGTCCCAGCTCTTGAATTTTCCGCCCCACGCTTTGCCGAGGCTCTCCAACGAGTAGTGGCGCACATCGCGCAAGTAGGCGGGGTAACGGACATCGGCATTCGGCGGACGGCTCAGCGTGAAGAGCTGAAACTCCCCGTGCGGCTCCATCCAGGCGAGCAAATCGGGGTCGTTTTTCCAGCGGTCCATGAGGTTGTACATGGCGTTGAGCTGGAGGTCGTTCAGGAAATCGGTTGTAACATGGTTCGTGTAGTAACCCGCCGCTTCGTGCAAATTGCTCCCCATGTAACCTGAAACGTAGCTTTCGTGTTCGTCGCCGGGGAGGTTCATCCAACTGTACCAGGTCTGCTTGCCGTTGCCCGTCCACATCATGGTGCGATAGGGTTTCCCGGCGGTGCGGAGCTGGGCGGCGGCATTGCGCGGACCGGCGTTATCGAATACGTTCGGCGCGAACGCCATGCTCATATCCTGGTAATGGAGGTTGGCGACGACCGGATTTTCCTTGAAATATTTCATCTCCTCCGGGGATTTTGTCGAGCACATCCACCAGATGGCCAGCGCGGCGTTGTCGAAGTTATCGAGAAAACGCGGGTAGGCGTTTTCCGGAACAGGGATCCACTTGGGCGACTTGGCCGCCGCCAGCGCGGCGGAGTCGGCGGCGGTCAGGACGATTACGTTCGCATCGTCAAGCCCCACGAACCAGAAGCCGCCGTGGCGGATTTCGACGGTTGCGGGAGCGATTTTCTTCACCGCACCATAATTTTGCAAGTCGGCGAAATACTTGGAACCGACGATTCTCGCCTTCTCCGGCGATTCGCACCGGAACACCCCCAGCGAGGCTTTTCCGGCGGAGGTTTTGAGGGAATTGCCTTCAAAAGCGACCTTGCCGTACCCGCGAAGCGCGATCGGCTTCACGTCCACTTCCGCCGCCACGGCGGAGAGGGCCAACGCCCCCAGAATCGAAACAATTTTCTTCATTGCGCGTACCAGATCTTTCCATTTTCATATCCATCGGCCGTATCGGCTTTTCCACCTTTGAACGCACCGCGGAACTTCAAGGCTCCGGTGTTCATCTCCACGTGTCCGTCGGCGAGGAGGATGGACATTTTTCCTTCATGCCGGAGCTCGGAAACTTTTTCAGGCGAATCGTTTTGTTTGTCACTCCAGATGGCGGTCCGCGCAAAATTCGCCTCATAAAGGGCGACAAGCTGCGAGGGATTTTTAAAAATTTCCACCTTATTGGCCATGTAGCGGTTCTCGTATTTTCCCGAATAGGTGTTCGCGCCGTAGGACTGGGTTTTGTTGTTCTGCGGGCCGTGAAAGTTGGAGAGATAGATCTGTTCCTTGTTCTCCGGGCAGCGGAAAATACCGAATTCTCCTTTCACCAGCCCCGGGTTGTTCCAGTCGGTCATCCCCGGCAGCGGCGGAAGATTGGCGGAAACAAGCTTGTACCAGTTGCGCTTGGAGCCGCTCCCGGGGACGGCTTCCGGGGTAAATCCGTCGTTTTCATCGGCGTACATCGCAAGGGCGACGCCGAATTTCTTGAGGTTGTCTATGCAGACGGTTTCCGCGCCGAAGCTTCGCATTTTGGCGCAGACCTTCGGCAGGAGCAACGCAAACGCGGTCAATACAATCGAACAAACCAGAATAAGCTCTAAAAGGGCAAACGAGTGTTTCTTCATTTTTTATCTCCCGTACCAGGGTCTTCCGTTTGTGTAAGCATCCGCGGTGCTGCCTGTGCCGCCCTTGAACGCGCCGCGTCCCCGGAGGATGTCGGTCCGGCCCGTAACGTGCCCATCGGCGTGGAGGATGTTCATGGAATCGTTGTGGCGGCGTTCGCTGATCATCTCCGGTGAATCGTTGGACGTATCGGCGTTCCAGGGGGCGACGCGGACGAAGTTGCCGTCAAACAGCGCCACCAACTGGGCGGGATATTTGAAGCGCGACACTTTGGAACAAATGTACATGTTGCTCGCGTCCGCCTTGGTCGGATCCCACATCCCGGTACAGTAACTGGTCCACTCGTTCTGCTGCGGGCTGTTCCATTTCATAAGAAGGAGCTGCTTGGTGTTGGACGGGCACCGCCAGACGCCGAAACTGTGCGTTTTTTTCAGGAGGCCGTCGTTGTACCAGTCGTAATACGTTCCGCCGGTAAGACCACGGTCCGGATCATCCCACTGGTAGCCGGAGGGAGGGGCCATGTATTTGCGCGCAAGATTTTTCCACCAACTGTAATCGCTATTTCCGGTCAGCCCATAAGGGGTCATGTCCTGGTAGTCGCCGATGTACAAATTCAGGAACGTGCCCCATTGTTTGAGGTTGCTGGCGCACTTGATTCCGTGTGCTCTCGCCCGCGCCTTGTTCAGCGCGGGGAGCAGCATCGAGGCGAGAATCGCGATAATCGCGATTACAACCAAAAGCTCAATCAGGGTGAAACTCCGTCTTTTCATTGTTTTTCTCCTTGTTGCGGATGCTGAAAATGATGTTCACGAATACGGTATTGCAATTCAAATTTCGGTGCGGCCGTTCCCGCGCATTGGGCCTGGCAATCGTCAATTACTTCGCGTGCGAAATCGGCGATGCGATTTTCTATGAACACGCAGTCCACCGGGCAGAGAATCGGCGCTTCGGCGTTGGCATGCAGAAAAAGTTTGAGGTCGCGCGGGACCGAAATTCCCAGCGCCGGAAGCGCCAGGAGAATCCCCGGCACAAGATCGTCCGGGTACGCGATTAAAGAACCGGGACGTTCTCCGGGATCATTCCAAAGGCGGAACATCAATTCGTAACCGATCCGGTGATGCGTGTCCACGCCACCGGGGGGAACCACCTCTTTGGAATAGTAGGCGTCGCGTTCCGGCACGAAATCCAGCCCGCCGACACGCAATGCACTGCGCAGCAAAGAATACCGGGCGGCGCGCCCTTTGGTGCGGCCTCCGTCGAGGTAAACCACGCGCCCTTGTCCAAAGCGGCACACCGCCTCTCCGGCGATGGTTTCAAAGTGGTTTTTCGCCTTTTTCGAGCCGGAGATCGCGCTCCAGGGGCAGGGGAGGCGGGCGACTTGCTCTTCGATGCAGGAATGCATCCCGAGGATGATCGCCGCTTGAAAGGCCTTCCGGCGGTACCCTTCGCAAATATGTTCCACGGAGGGATCGCGCAAGTTTTCGATATAAATTTTCAATTCCAATCCACGCGCCGCACACTCCTTTTCGATCTCTTCAATCAAATGACGGTTGAACGCGTTCGCGCCGTAAAAACCGCTTGAGTAGAAGAAGAGCCCGATCGTTTCCAACTCCGTCTTGTGTTGGTTGACGATCGTCCCCACCCCGGAGCGGCGCGTTACAAGTCCTTGCGCAACCAGCGAATTCATTGCCCATTGCACGCTCCCCACGCCCACGCCGAGGCTGCGCGCGAGCTCTCCGTTGGGGGGGAGGCGCGAGCCGGGGGGGATTTCGCCGCAAAGAATCGCCTCACGGTAATAATCCGCGATTTGCTGCCTGCGGCTCCCCTCTTCCGGAGCGAAAATTTGTGCTTCCCATAGTGTTTGCATGATGGCCTGACTAAGCTGTCTAACTAAAGTATAGTCCTTTTTTTTGTGAAGTCAAGACCTTCTGGAATTTTTTTCAAAAAAAACATTTCCCATGCAAATCCGATTTGAAATGGATGGTAAGTTGTGGCATAGTATAAGAATAGATATTGCGAAGATAGGGAGATTAAACTTATGAATGTATTCTGGGTATTTTCCGGACAAGGCGCGCAAGCCGTCGGCATGGGGCGCGATTTGTACGATGCTTCCGCCGCGGCGCGGGCGATTTTCGACGAGGCCGACTCCGTTCTCGGATACAGCCTCCGTGCGATCTGCTTCGACGGACCCGCGGAGAAATTGACGGAAAGCCGTTACTGCCAGCCGGCGATCTATACGGTAAGCTGCGCGGCGCTGGCCGCTTTTCGCGAACGCTTCCCGCAGGCGAAAGCCATGGCGGCGGCGGGGTTGAGCCTGGGTGAGTACGGCGCGTTGTACGCGGCGGACGCGTTCAGCTTCGCCGACGGGCTCCGCCTCCTTGCGCGGCGCGGAGAGCTTATGGACCAGGCCTGCCGCGCGACCAACGGGGGAATGGCCTCGGTCCTCGGCGGCGATGCGGATCTAATCCGCGAAGTCTGCATCGCGTGCGGCGTCGACGTCGCCAACTACAACAGCCCCGGCCAAATTGTCATCTCCGGCGAGAAATCCAAGTTGGAAACCGCCGTGAACACCCTTAAAGAACGCGGCATGAAGCGCGTCATTCCGCTGAATGTTGCCGGCGCCTACCACTCTTGTTTGATGGCGGGCGCGGGTGAAGCGCTGAAGGACATTCTCGCTTCGGCGCCGCTTCGCGTGCCCGCGATTCCGGTGTACCACAACTTCAGCGCCGCGCCGGCCGCAAGCGTCGAAGAGCTCAGAGCGAATTTGAGCTGCCAGGTTGCCGGAAGCGTCCGCTGGGAGGAGTGCGTGCGCGCCATGGCCGCCGCCGGCGGCGATACGATGATCGAATTCGGCCCCGGTACGGTCCTGACCGGCCTCATGCGGCGCACCCTCCCGGAATTGACCTGTTTCAACATCAACAGCGTCGATACGCTGAATGCATTTGCGGAATAACTCAGACGAAAGGATTTTATCATGGGACTCTCGAAGCGTTTGGACGGCAAGGTCGCCCTGGTAACCGGCGGCGCGCGCGGCATCGGCAAGGCGATTTGCGAACGTTTGGCGGACGAAGGCGCCGCGTTGGCGATTGTGGACATTCTCCTGGATGTGGCGCAGGCCACCGCCGATGAATTCAAGGCCAAGGGCGTGAATGCGCGCGCCTACGCCGCGAACGTCGCCAAGGCGGACGATGCGGATAAGACCGTCGACCAGGTGGTCGCCGATTTCGGCAAACTGGATATTCTGGTCAACAACGCGGGCATCACCAAGGACACGCTGATGATGCGCATGACCGAAGAACAGTGGGACGCGGTGATCGCCGTGAACCTCAAAGGCACGTTCAACTTCACCAAGGCGGCCTGCCGCCCGATGATGAAGCAGCGCGCGGGCAAGATTGTGAACATCGCTTCGGTCGTTGGGCGCATGGGGAATGTCGGCCAGGCGAACTACTCGGCCTCCAAGGCGGGTGTGATCGCGCTGGCGAAAACGACGGCGAAAGAGTTCGCCACGCGGAATATCCAGGCCAACGCCGTGGCTCCGGGCTTCATCATTACCGACATGACGCACCAGGTTTCCGAAGCGGCGCGCGAGGCGTTCCTCTCGGTGATTCCGGCGAAGCGCGGCGGGACCCCGGCGGACGTTGCCAGCGTGGTGTACTTCCTTTGCTCGCCCGACTCCGACTACGTAACCGGCCAGGTCGTCAACGTCGACGGCGGCATGTTGATGTAAAAAAGAAAGCGTACCGGCCTGTTTTTCGGGCCGGCGCGGCTTGCATAATTACTCTTCGCATGTATATTAATTGCTTGCGTGGAAAATAAAGAAACAAACCCAATAAGGATAGAAAATGAAAAGAACCTTTCAGCCCTCGGTGCGCAAGCGCAAGCGCAAACTCGGATTTCGTGCCAAAATGGCGACCCGCAACGGTCGCGCTACCCTGAAGCGCCGCCGTCAGAAGGGCCGCGCCCGCCTGACCACCGCCTGATTGCCATGCCGGAAACTCGGCGGACGGCGCGAAAATTGGCGCATCTCCGCCTGAAGTCCGAATTTGACCTGGTTCGTCAGACGGGGCGCAAGCAAGTCGGCACTGGAATGCTGGCTGTTGTTGCACCGTCGCCGAACGGAGAATTTAAATGCGGCGTAATCTGCGGGAAGAAATACAGTCTTCTTGCGGTCGAACGGAACCGTGCCCGCCGACTGCTTTGGGAAAGCCTCCGGCTCCTCTCGCCGCATCTTCAGAACTCCGGATGGATCGTCCTGATTCCCCGGAAGCGGATGATGGAATGGAAACGGCAGCAGGCGACACGGGAGTTGGCGAAGCTCTTCGCGCAGGAGGGGATTCTTTCCCGGGAAGTTGCAGCCTCGCCGCCCGAATGTTGATTGGGCTGATCCGGGGGTACCAGATTGTCGTTGCTCCCTGGTTGCCGAATTGTTGCCGTTTTACGCCGACTTGTTCGCATTATGGCGTCGCCGCCTTGCTTCGGCACGGTTTTTGGCGTGGAGGACTGTTGACCGCGGGGCGCGTGTTGCGTTGCCAGCCGTTTTGTCGCGGCGGTCATGACCCGGTGCCGGAAGCACCTACGAAGTTAAGGTAATTTGCGTGAAATTTGATAAAGAGACCGCGATCGTCATAGCGATCTGCATCCTGTTGCTCTTCACATGGGAACCATTGGCCCGCCGCCTCGGCTGGATTGCTCCGGCCCCCGTTCCCGTCCCTGTTGCTGTTCAGCCGCCCGTTCAAGCTCCCCAGCCTGTGGTTAGTGTGGAAACGCCGAAGGCGGAAGCGCCCAAAGTGCCGGTGACCGCCACAGCTCCCGCCCTTCCGGCGCGGCCCAATCTTACGTTGGAGAATGACCGGATCGTCCTGAGCATTTCCCCGTCTACCGGCGCGCTCGACTCGATCCGTCTCCGCGGTTGTATGACGGCGGACCGCTCCAAAGAAGTGCTGATCGACAACAACAACGCCGCCACGCTTCCCCTTGCTGTTCCGCTTCATGCAGGCGCGCTCGCTTTCTCCTGCGAGCAGCCCGTGCAGGTTCTGGAGGTGCTTTCCGGGGAGCCGCGGGACGAAAATTCCGTCCGCGTAAGCCGCCTCCTCCGCCTTGCGGATGGACGCGAATTCATCGCCGATTCCACGTGGAAAATGAACAAGGATAACGCGATTGATTTCAGCCTTGTTCTGCGCAACTCCGCGGAAACGCCCCTGGTGCTCCGCCGTCTTCAAATTTCCGGCGGCGATTTGCAGCCGTGGTCGATCCTTTCCGGCGACAAAGTGCGGAACGATCCTTTGCGGGTGGATTATCTGACCGCCGACGGTAAATACGAGGACATGAGCGCTTCCTTCAAGCAGCCCGCGCTTTTTCCGAATGCATCGTGGGCGGCGCTGAGCAACAAATACGTGGCGCTGATTCTCCGTTCCGAGGGCGCTCCGTTTACGTTGCTGGTCTGCAACAGCGCCGATCTTACGCGCGGTAATCAGAATTATTCGCTCGCCGCCATTGCGGCGGCCTACGCCGATGTGCAGATTCCGGCCAACGGCGAAATCGAATACAAATTCCGTTATTACGCCGGCCCGAAGATTATGGCGGACCTGAGCGCGTTTGCGCCGGATGCGGGCAAAATGATGCACCTTTCCTGGTGGATTCTAGACCCTCTGGCCCGCTTCCTCCTGTGGGTGTTGGTGTGGCTGAACGGGTTCTGCAACAGCTACGGCGTCAGCATTATTCTCCTGACGTTGATGGTGCGGATTCTTTTCTGGCCCGCAACGGCCAAAGCGAATGCGTCCATGAAGAAGATGCAGACGGTACAGCCGAAAATCAAGGAGCTCCGCGAGCGCTATCGCGACAATCCCCAGATGTTGAACACAAAAACGATGGAACTGTATCGCGAGGAGAAAGTAAATCCCTTCGGCGGTTGCCTTCCGCTCCTGCTGCAAATTCCGGTCTTTATCGCGCTGTACGGCACGCTGGAAGGCGCGATGCAGCTCCGTCAAGTTTCATTTCTCTGGGCGTCGGACTTGGCGATGCCGGATACGATTTGCCGGATACCGCTCGGCTTTTTCGATTTGCCGCTGAATCCTCTTGTGCTTGCCATGACCGGGTTGATGGTTTTCCAGCAACAGCTTACGCCGACGGCGATGGAGCCGATGCAGCAGAAGATGATGCTTGCCATGCCCCTTGTGATGCTGTTTTTCCTGTACGATCTGCCAAGCGGGCTCACGCTGTATTGGACGGTCAGTCAAACATTCAGTATTGTACAACTGTTGATCCAGCGCCGTAAAGCGGATCGACAGCCGGCGGCGGTCGCCAAATAATATTTAAAGCGGGGCGGGAACGCCCACCCATTTCATTTGAAGGAGTAAGTTTTATGTCGGAAGGAATGAGCATGGAGGAGCAGAAGGACAAGGCATTGACCGTGTTGGGTCGGATGTTCGATCTGCTTGGGCTGGAAGCTGCGTTGAAGGTGGAGGAGCAGGATTCGGATCTTTTGATCAAAATCGCCTCGGACGATGCGGGTAGAATCATCGGCCGGAAGGGGCAGACTTTGGAGAGTCTTCAGCTTCTGTTGAACCGGATAATGTTCCACGGCGAAGAGAATTGTCCGCGTGTAACGCTTGATATCGACAGCTATGCCCGCGGCAGCCGCGAGCCGCGTCCGGAAGACGACCGTCGCGAACGCCGCGATCGCGGAGAGCGTCGTGAACGCCGCGAACACTCCGCGGATGCGGGCGAAGGCGCGGAACGTTCCGAGCGTCCTCCGCGTCGGCGTTCCCCGGAGCGTGAAGATGGCGCGAGCGAGCAGGAGCTTGCGCAGCTTGCGCTTGACCGCGCGAAAGAGGTGAAGCGTTGGGGCGAATCGGTAACGCTCCCCGCGATGAATGCGCGCGACCGCCGCATTATCCACGTAACGTTGCAGGACGATGCCGAGCTTGAAACCACAAGCGAAGGCGAAGGCGCGCTGAAGAAGGTAATCATTTCCCTGAAAAAAAGCGAATAACGCATTTGCTTTTCCCGGGAACGAAGCTATATTATTAAATCGCTCCGGAACTATCCGGAGCCCAAGTCGGGGTGTGGCTCAGTCTGGCTAGAGCGCTACGTTCGGGACGTAGAGGCCGGAGGTTCGAATCCTCTCACCCCGACCATTTTCTCCCTCAAAATATCATATTAAAATCCACTTGTGTTCATGATTTGTGGGTGAGCCAATTTGTTGCGTTCCTTCAAAAACAATCTTCTTCTTTTTTCTTCACTTTGTGCAACCATCTTTCCCCTCATGTCAACGTAGGTGCGGTGCGCGCGTCGTCATGCGCGTATTCCACGCCTACACCCTCTCTCCACCGGAAGCAACCCTCCTGGACTCGGTGCACGAACAGATCGCCCACCTGGACCTCGCCGCCCGCCGCAAGCTCCTGCAAACCTACAACGACGAACCCTCCCTCTTCGCCCCCGAAACCTGACTCCATAAAACAAAAAAGCCGGGGAACATTCCCCGGTTTTTGCTGGATTCCATCGCAAGAGGAACTGGACGGATCGGCAACGCCGATCCAATGCGGTGAAAATACAACGCTCATTAATTACCCCAAGAGCAGATCCGGGGAAATTTTCAGCGCTTTCCCAAGTTTCTCGGCGGCACGTTTCGATATCTTCCGCTTCCCTCGTTCGTACAAGCAAATTGTGGTTTTTGCGAGGCCAGATAGGGCCGCGAGACGCTCTTGGGTCAAGTCGGCCTTCAAGCGGGCCCCAGCAAGACGGCGAAAGCGGTTTTCATCCCACCAAGTGCTTTCGGTTGAAGAAATTACGTTTTTTTTGTCTCTATTGTAGATTTCCTGGAGCGCAAATCGCTTTCGCAGGTACTCCACTACCTGAGCGGCACCCTCACCGCTCAGGTAGATTTCACACTGGGGATTGGTTGTTATATACAACATATAGCAGCCCCCTTTCCTTACTATTTAAACCTTCAGCACATCAAAAAGTTTTTTTGATTCCGGTCGTGTTATCCCGGAGACTTGCCTCCGGAAGAACATTACCTCGCGCGCACGCTCTGCGAGCAGCCGCAAAAAAAGCGGTTGGAACACGACACCCCTAGGGCCGTCGTGTTCCCCCAATTGCATAAAAAAGACACGGCCTAATACGACAACTCGAAAACATTGATTCTATCCTGCCCCTCAATTCGCCAAAACACAGTCAAATTCTCGGTCACATCGCAAAAATAAACCTCGTTTTTAGGGCTAAAACCGAATCCGGGCCAATCCGAACGAATCGGACCAAACTTTTTCAGTTCCTCGCACAAAAAGATTAGTTTTGATTGGAAAACAACTGAACCGCTCAGGAACGCTTTTTCAATGTCGGACGCAAGTGATACGCAATACATGGTACTTCTCCTGGTTATTGGGTTATGCTATTCATGGGGCACCTCCTAAATATTTATAATTATTATAATAATCGAAAATGATTTGCAGGAATCAACACCTTTTGAGCCGATCATTTGCCGACAATCGCCCTTGAGAATGTAGTGAAATCCCCTGCACAATTACCCGCATCAAGAAGTCGATTTAGGGTAGCGAAATCCTACTTTCGACATCTCACGCCACTTTCCTACGGAGCGCAATTCCAGGATGTTAGATTTTTTCCAGCCCTCCTGTCTATAGCGTCACACAGGCCAACAAGACGGACGGTATTTCTCTGGCTCTTTTCCAGATACCATCCTTCAGACGCAGTGCAACAACCGTCAGCGATTGTCGCCGATTCCCGACAATCCGAAGCTTGATCTTTGGGCGTGAAAACGCCTAGATTTAAGACGCTTACAATTGACAGCATTGAACTCATTTTCTCTCCTTTTGTTAAAATTTTACGTTACGAGATTGCAATCTTTTTTTAGGTGGGATGCATAGCTGCCTCCTTTCAGTTGATTTATTTTTACCTGCACTTTTATTATAGTTATATAAAGTCAAATGTCAAGATGCAAAACACAAAAAATGAAAACTTTTGTGAACTTTTTGGGCAATATTTGTGAATATCCTGAACATCCAATTTTGTCGCATCCGTTGCAGGCGAAAAACATTCCATCCGGCCGCCAAACCCGTAGCCGGAATCGGATACTTCGCTCCCTCTACCGCCCGTGAAAACGTTGTCTTGTTCGCCCGGGTTGGCCGCCGGAGTTCCATTCCGGCGGCCGCTTTATTTTACTCCCGTATGTTTTTAATCTCCTTTTTTGATATCCTCGCAAAACCAGTGTACCATCCGGAGCCCGACAGCGGCGCTGTTCGACACGGCTTCCAATTCTCCATCGGCGTTTCTCCAGAGAAATGCTTTTTCCCATCGTACTGGATTGAAATTTTTAATGAATCGTCCGGATCGTCGGTATCAATGATCGTGATCACGGTCTTCGCCATCTTATTCCTCCTCGTTTTCTTCGTCCTGATCCTGCCAGCTGGCCGGTTCGGGGATTTCCCTTTCCTCCTCGGCGAGAAAATCGGCGAATTCGATCCGGCAGAACTTCGCCGCGGCGGTGGCTTCGGAGATATCAAGTTCGTCGAGACGGCAGTCTTTCAGTGCTCGGGCGCGTTCGGCCATGCGGAAGACCTGCTGCTTCCAGATGTCTTACTTTCCGGATGAGCATAGGGCGCAAATGCTCTTCCTGGGAAGCAAGTCAGGCAGAGACAGTGAGAAAATGAAGGAGGTTGAATTGACCTCTGTTCAAACTCCAAGTGGTGAGATATCTTTTAAAGAAGCCAAGTTGATCATTGAATGTACCTTAATACAACTCACCACTCCCGAGCCGAATGATTTTTGTACGCAGGAAGCAAAAGATTACCTGAGCGAAGCTTACAAAAACGCAAGCGATTACCGTAAATATGCCTTTGGGGAAATCACCCATATTTGGGTGAGAAAATAAGAATAAGCAAAAAAGAAAACCGGGATCATGAGTTATTCATGATCCCGGTTTTCAGAGCATCCATCCCCGCTTTATTGGTAGCAAGGAACTGTTCTCCCTACTCCTGGATTGGAAAACTCTTTGATCGTACCGAGGAACTTGCTTGCCTGCTTTGCCGGGACAACTTTGCGCTCAACTTCTGGTGCCTTGCCGGAGAAGTTCATGGCAACCACCACTACCGCCTTATCCCGGTTCCGCACGTGCTGCTTATAGGAGCCGATCATGCATGGGACCAGCGTCGACTGAGCGTAGAGTTCTTTCTGATTTGTTGTTCAAGCCAAGAACGTATTTGTTATACCATTGGGTTGCCAGTATCTGACCGAGCTTAAGAGATTCGGGGATGAGCGGACGTGTTCTTTGCGTAATCGACCAAGCAAACGGAGGATGGCCATGGGGGCGATCGTACTGCTGCTTGGAATTGTTTTCCTGTTGCTGAAATTGGGGGAGTCAGCGCCGCGGATGGAATATCTCCCTCATCGGCCGGGAGAGGGATCCGGTCTTCCCGCTTTGTTCAGTGTGTTGATTTTTTCGATATCCGCGGCGTCGAAGCCACTGATGGAAAGAAATTCCGAGAGGAGATCGGATTTTCCGGCGCAATAAGCGTCGATGTCTTCGCTGTATATTGCGGGTAAGGATTTTTTGAGCGCTCCGTATTGACTTGCCGCATCCGGATTTTTACGGAGAAAATCGCGGAGGCACAGGTGGTTCGCCAGATGCACCGAATCAGGGCGGCAGACGTAGAGGTGATGCCGGAAGGCGAGGCGCAGACTCTCGGTGAACATTTCGCGTCCCGGCAATCCGCCGTCGCCGCGATGGAGAAATCCGAGTTCGGCAAGGGCTGTTTGTACGCACGGCCACAATGCCACATCGGCAAGGATGTAGTCGGCGTCGACAATCGGTTTGGCGGCGAGACCCGGCACGCTAGTGCTGCCCACGTGCTCGAGGCGGCCGCCGAATTGCGCGAGAACCGGTGCGAGGAGGTTTGCGAGTGCGTCAAAATCCTCCGTCCACTGCGGGTTGTAGTCGGAAACCGTGATGCGCGGTGGGCGGGCGACATAAAGAATGTGCGGCATGACTTGATTGTTGTACGCTTTATCGAATTTGCCCTGCGCTCTCATGCCGATGCGCTCCGCGACGCGGATTGAAGCGGCATTTTCAGGGCGAATAGCGGCGACGACGCGCGGCGCGTTCAGTGCGCGGAATGCGAAATCGATGCATGCCGCGCCGCCTTCGGTGGCATAGCCTTTGTGCCAATGTTCTCTGCTCAGGATCCAGCCAACGCCAGAATGAGCGACATCGTAAATTTTCTCCGGGACAACGCCAAGCTGTCCGATGCATTCGCCGGAATTTTTCTCGAAAGCGAGCCAGTATCCGCAGCCGGAATCGTGATAGCGTGCGATGTTGCGTTCAATCCAATCATGGACCTCCTCGGCGGAAAAGGCGTGCCCCCAGGCGTACATGACTTCCGCATCTTGCAATATGCCGCAGAGCAATGGGAAGTCATTTTTTTTCATTTTGCGGAAAAACAACCGTTGCGTTTCAGGAAGTTCAATGGGTGGCATGCGACTCCTTGCGGGTGTGTTGTCGGAGGAGGAAGAAGAGTACGAGGATGAATGTGAGCGCTTCCACGACAGGGATCACCAGCCAGACGCCGGTTAGTCCCCACAGGCCGGGCAGCAACAGAAGAAGGGGGACAATGCTCCCCGGGCCGCGCAGAAAGGAGAGCGCCAACGAGGGCGAAGAACGCCCCACCGAGGCAAAATAAGAGATGGCCACAATGTTGAGTCCCATGAAAAAAAAGGCGGCGAAATACAAGGGCATTCCCTTTAGCGCGATTGATTGCAAGTCGGAATTCGCTTCGGCATTGAAAATCGAGAGAACCGCCTCGGCAAACGCGAAGAGGAAGAGAAAGAGTCCGGTTCCGAGGAGAAATGCCAGCCCGAGGCCTCCGCGCAGGATGGCGCGAATGGTTCCGGATTCTCCCTCGCCATGGGCGCGGCTGAGGAGAGGTTGAATTCCTTGCCCGATTCCGGTGAAGGCCGCCACGGCGATCAGTGCGATGTTGGCGATGACCCCGTAAGCGGCGACGCCGATGTTGCCGGCGAGTTTAAGCACCGACCAGTTGAAGAGAAGCATCACGATGCCGGAGGAGAATTCCGTGATGAACGACGGCATGCCGAGGAGCAGGCTTTTTCGCATGGATTTCCATTTTAGCCCTATGGCGACCAAGTGGAAATGGTTGCGTTTTTTCAGGAAATGGATTGCGAGGATCATCACACCGAAAACCGGCGCGAGCCCGGTCGCGAGCGCCGCCCCGAACATTCCCCAGCCGAGGGGAAAGATGAACCAGTAGTCCAGAAGAATGTTGAGGGCGCTCCCGGCGAGCATTGCGCTCATAGCCAATTTGGGGGCGTTGTCGTTGCGGATGAACGCAAGGAGAAGATTGTTCCCGAGGAAGGCGGGGGCGAACAAGAGCAGTGTGCGGATGTATGGCGTCGCCAGCGGGCGGAGCCGGGCGTCCGCCCCCATTTGAATGGCAAGTTCTTCGGAGCCGAAGATGCCGATTGCCGCAAAGAGAAATCCGAAGAAAACACTTGCGAAGAGCGCTTCGGTAAACGCGGCGTTTGCCGCGTATTTTTTCCCGCGTCCGCGCAAAATGGCGTAGCGTGTCGCTCCGCCTATTCCGATCATTAGCCCCGTGCCGCTGATTAAGGAAAAGACCGGCAGCGCAATGTTCAGCGCCGCCAGCCCGTCGCTCCCGATTCCCCGCGCGACGAAAAACGTGTCCGCCAGAATGTAGAGAGAAAGCCCGACCATGCCGAAGAGATTCAGCGATACATAACGCGCAAATTCCCTTGCGTTCAGCCCCTTCATGTGCAACTCCTTATTTTCTAACAAAAAAAGCGCCGGAGTATTTACACCCAAGGCCTAGTGGTGCAAATTCCCGGCGCTTTTTCGTGACTCGCTCATCCGGCGACGAACGAGTCAAAGCATGGAGCATTTCTTAAGTATTTAAGGAACGCCCGTTGTTGTTTAAGCTACTTTAGCAGAGTTCAGCGCTTTTTGGCGGCGGCGGCGATGGCTTCGCGGACACGCGCTTTGCAGCGTTCGGTATAGGCCTTGCGGCGTTTGCGCTTGATGACCTTGTTCAGTTGCTGACCCATGATGCACTCCTTAAATCGAATGATATGTTGTTATAAAAAATTCGTTTCCACACAATGTACTGCAAATATGAAAAAAATCAAATAAAAAAGAAGTTTTTCTCTTCAAAAAAATGAAAAATGTGATATCTTATAGGGAGTGGCTTTGATTACTTACGGGAGATGGAATGATGAAATTCACTTCGGAAAACGGAAAACGCCGGCTGTGTTTCGGCCTCCTTGCTCTTTCATTTGGCCTTTGGATGCTGACGGGCGCGTTTGCGCTTGCGGCGGAGGCCGATTTTGCGACCATCGGCGCGGGGGTGAGCGCAAAGGCGTACCCGGACGCCGATACCGTTCTTTTGGACGACACGCACCATTTCCGCTACAACCCGGACGGAACCGGGAGCGAAAGCGACGATTATTGCGTAAAGATCCTGACCGAAAAAGGACGGCAGGAGTACCGGAAGCTCGAATTCCATTACAACACATTCTACAGTAAGTTTGAGCTCCGCGCCCTGGAGATTTACCGCGATGGGAAGCGCATCATCGTTGATCTGGCCGCGAACATGCGTGAAATGACCGAGCCCGGGCAGATGAATTCCAACATTTACGACCCGAACAACAAACTGGTCATCGCCTCCATTCCCGATCTGCAACTCGGCGACGTCGTCCGCATCCATGCAGTGCAGACGGAAAAGAAGGCGCGCATCCCCGGTGTTTGGTGCTCCTTCGTTTCGCTGGAATCCACCGCGCCGATCCTCCGGTACAATGTAACGGTGGATGCTCCCGCCTCACTGCCGCTCGCCCGGAAAATGGTGAAAGATTCCATCCCCGGCACCGTAACCGAAACGGAGGAGAAAACAGGCGACCGAATCCTTTACCGCTGGAGCGCGAAAAACGTCCCCCAGGCGTTCCCGGAACCCCAGATGCCGCCCCTCTACACGTGCGCCCAGCGGCTCATCCTGAGCACCGCACCCGACTGGGAAACCATTTCCCGCTGGTACTACAACCTTTGCCGTCCGCGCCTGAATGCGGTAACGCCCGCCATGCGCGAACAAGTCGCGCGTCTTGTCCATGGCATGAAAACGCCGCGCGACCGGGCGATGGCGCTCTTTCAATTCGTTTCCAAGGAGATCCGTTACATGGGGATCACCGCCGAGGACGTTGGCCCAGGGTACGAGCCGCACGATGTGAGTCTTACGTTCGCCAACCGTTACGGCGTTTGCCGCGATAAAATGGCCCTTCTGGTTTCGTTGCTGGAAATCGCCGGATTCAAGGCATATCCGGTGTTGTTCTACGCGGGGACGCCCAAGGACGACGAAGTGCCGAACAACTATTTCAACCACGCCATCGCCGCTGTGGAGCTGGAACCGGGGAATATCACGTTGATGGACCCTACGTTTGAGACGACCACTGAATTTCTTCCCGCGAGCATGTCGAACATGAGCTATCTGCTCGCCGATCCGAAAGGGCGCACCCTCCAGCGTTCGCCGGTCGTTCCGGCGGAGCGTAATTTTATCCGCATTGCGACCGACGGTGAAATCAGCGCCGAGGGCGTTCTTGCCGGCCGCTCGAAGATCGCTTTCGACGGAGTCAATGACCAGATTTATCGCGACGCCCTTTCCCGCTGGCCGCTCGAATACCGGCGGCAGTTTTTCGGCGGCGTTCTGAAGTCGGTGCTGCCGGGTGCGGAATTGAGCGAACTGACCGTTTCCCCCGAAGATGTGCGCGATATGGGGCACCCCCTGGAACTTACGATGACCTTTCGCGTTCCCGGCTGCCTGCCGGGTGGCAATACGGAGTTTTTGCTGGCGCTCCCCCAGCTCGGCCACGGATTCGGCGCGGTGAACTTTGTCTTGGACAAACTGGCATTGGAAAAGCGGAAATACCCGTTGGAAATTTACTCGACATGCGGTGTGCGCGAATCGTTCAAACTCCGTTTGCCGGAGGGAATCCGCGCAGTCAGCGTCCCCGATTTCCGTCCGCTGGAAAGCCCCGGATTGCGCTGGACGAACCGCATGGCGTTCGACAACAATGTGTTTTCCGGAGAGAGGGAGTTGGTGATTGACCGCGTTCGCTTGGAACCATCGGAGTACAGCTTGTTCAAGGACGGGCTTCGCCAAATCGAGCGCGCCTCGCGTTCCGTCCCGGTTTTTGTGCGCGATGCCGCCTTTGCCGCGCGTGGCGCGGACGCCGTGTGCCGGAAATGGAACACCGAGTACGCCGTTTCCGCGCAGGACCGTTGGAAAGAAACGACGGATATCGAGCTCGAAATCCGGAATTATGCCGGAGTCAAGCGCGAATCGGAACTCAAAATACCGTACAATCCGGTCTGGGAGGAATTGCAGATTTCCAACGCCGCCGTCGTCCGCGCCAACGGCGAAGCGCAGCCTTTGACCGAAAAGGAGGTCAACCGCTTCGACGCCCCCGATGCCGCCGCCGCCCCCCGCTATCCCGGCGGCAAGCTCCTGGTCGTGAACTTTCCGGGGGTGGAACCCGGCTCTCTTATCCGCTATCGCCTGGTCCGTTTGCTCCGCGAACAGCCGTTGTTCGGCAAAAAAATCACCTTCGGCGCGTCGTCGCCGGTTCTTGAGCGGACGGTTGTCTTCCGCGACGGGGTGGGGCTTAAATTTTCTCCCACGCCGTTCGGCGTGGCGCGTTCCGACAACGGAAGCGTTATCCGTTTCACGGCACGGAATTTGCCCGCCATCGCACCGGAACCGAACCAGGCTCCGGCATGGCTCTTCGCGCCGACCCTCTTCGTTTCCGGCGGGAACTACAACACGCAGGGAAAAGCGCTTATGACCGCCCTGACCGCCGCCGCGCAGGGCGAGCATTCCGCCGCTGTGAAGCATGCCGCCAGTCTAACCGCCGATGCGAAGTCCGCGCGGGAGAAAATCACGCGCCTCCGCGACTTTGTCGCCCGCGACATCCGCCACGCGGGGCCTGCGCTGAACCAGTTGCCATGGCGTTGCTTCAGCACGCCGGATACCACGTTGGAATCGCGTTACGGCAACTCCGCGGACCGGGCGATCCTCCTCTTTGCGATGCTTTCGAGTCTGGATATCCCCGTCGAGTTCGTCGCCGTCGGGCGCATGGCCGATGCGTTCACCGCCGAGCAATCCCGCTGGTTCCAGAATTATCCGGATTGGGAGTTCGACCGTGTTCTTGTTCTGGCCGATCGTCTGGTCTATTTGAACGACACGTCCGAGTATGCCCGCCTGGGGGCGACCCCTTCCTACCGCCGCCGTGCCCTTTCCGGCGCGGGAATCACGCGGGTCAGCGCGCTGGAGCCGACCCGGAGGCGGATGGACGCCACCCTCCGTTTGGATCAGCGGGGCGATGGGGAGCTGGAAGTTAAGTTGTTCTATTCCGGCGACCTTTACGAGCGGGAAAATCGCCGTTTCGCGGAGTTTACCCCGGAAACGCGGAGCCGTTATTTCCGGGAACTTGCAAGCCGTTTCGGCGAAAACGCCGAGCCCGTCGGCACGTTGAAAAGCGATTTTTCCGTGTATCCGGGAATGCTTTCCTTCAAGCTTTCGATCGCCGGTTTGGTGGGAGCCAGCGGCGCGTACCGCAGTCTGGAACTCCCCCTTTTCGGCGACGCCGCCACGGCGATTCCCGCGCAGGGCGGCGAACGGAAAACCCCCGTCTGGTGCAACGATGAATTGAATATGGAACTCAATTACCGGGTGATCCACCCCGCCTCCTGGCAATTCCGCCCGCTTGCGCCGGGGCTGTACCGCGACCATTTTCCGACCGGCCGGCTGCTCTTGATGCGGCGGCAGACGCGCGCCGACCAGGTGGATGTGGAGCTTTCGCTTGCCACATCGCCGGGGATGATCGAGGCGAATGACTTCGGTTCCATTTTAAACTTGTATGCGGAATTGTCCGCCCCGAAGTGGCGCACGCTGATGTTTTTTGTACCTTAGAAGGAGAGATTTATGTTGGAAATTCGCACGATTGCGGTGGGCTTTTTAGAGGAAAATTGCTACTTGGCGTATCTCCCGGAATTGGGAAATTTGTATGTCATCGATCCGGGCGACGAGGCGGAGCGTATTCTTCGGGAGGCCCGGAATTTTCCATTCCGCCGTGCCATGATTCTCTTGACGCACGCACATTTTGACCACATCCATGCGGTGGGACGCGTCGCCGCCGGACTTGCCGCTCCGGTGTTTCTGCGGAAAGAGGATTTGCCCTTGTACCACAGTCCGGGTAATTGCGTCCCCGGCTTGATGGAGGCGGCGCAAGACTTGCCCGAACCCTCCGCCGTTCCCGACGCGGGGGAAGTGGAGATCGTTCCTTTGCCGGGGCATTCACCCGGCGGGGCGGGGTTCTATTTCCCGGCGGGACCGCTGATGTTTGTCGGGGATACGCTTTTCCGGGATGGCGAGGGGCGTACCGACCTGCCCGGCGGGAGCTGGGAGCAATTGCTGCACTCCATTCAAACACAGATATTTTCACGCCCGGACACGCTGCTGTTGTATCCGGGGCACGGCCCGACGACGACCGTCGGACGGGCAAAACAGGACAACCCATATCTTCAGGGGGAATAGGCATCATGAGAAAATTATTCGGAACCGATGGCATTCGCGGCAAAGCGAACAGCTACCCCATCACCGCCGAAATGGCGCTTCTTGTCGGCAAGGCGACGGCGCAGGTGTTCAGCGCCAAAGCAGGCGGCGTACGGCCGCGCGCGGTGCTCGGCAAAGACACGCGCATTTCCGGCTACATGTTGGAAACAGCGCTCACCAGCGGACTTCTTTCCATGGGGATGGACGTCCTCCAGGTTGGCCCCATGCCCACGCCGGCGGTGGCGCATCTTACGCGGTCGATGGGCGCGGCCTGCGGAATTATGATTACCGCCAGCCACAACCCGGCATCGGACAACGGGATCAAAATCTTCGCCGCCGATGGCTTTAAGCTCCCGGATGAAACGGAGCTGAAGATCGAGCAGTACATCCTCGGCGAGCTTGCCATGAGCAGTGAACACATCACCGCCGAACGTATCGGTAAGGCGGCGCGGATCGACGACGCGCGCGGACGCTACATCGAATTTGCCAAGAGCTCCATTCGCAACCAGAGCCTCCGGGGCATGAAGATTGTGTTGGACTGCGCCCATGGGGCGGCGTATTCGATCGCCCCCTTGATTTTTCGCGAGCTCGGGGCCGAGGTCATCGAGTGCAACGTAAGCCCTAACGGCCTGAATATCAACGACCGTTGCGGCGCGATGCACCCGGAATTCATCGGCGAGATGGTTAGAACGCACGGAGCCGATGCCGGAATCGCGTTGGACGGCGACGCCGACCGCGTTATCTTCTGCGACGCGGAGGGGGTGGAGGTCAACGGCGACAGGATTATCGGCATGGTCGCGTTGGATTTCCTGCAGTCCCGCCGCCTCAGCGACAACACGGTGGTGGTTACCTCCATGAGCAATCTGGGTCTTCACCGCGCCATGCGCGAGGCGGGGATCCGGGTAGAGGTTACCGACGTGGGGGACCGCTACGTGATCGAGCGGATGCGCGCCCAAGGCTACAACGTCGGCGGCGAGCAGTCCGGGCACATCATTTTTATGGATTATGCGACAACGGGCGACGGCATCATCTCGGCGTTGCACGTGTTGCAGCTTATGAAGAAAAAGAACCGCCCCCTTTCGGAATTGGCCGGGTTTATGAGCGTGTTTCCGCAGGAGATTCGTTCGGTCCTTGTGGCGCGCAAAGCGCCGCTTGCCGAATTGCCGGAGTTGAGCTCCCTGATCGCCGCGGGCGAAGAGGCGCTGGGGGACACGGGGCGGATCATCGTCCGCTATTCCGGGACGGAAAACAAGATGCGCATCCTGGTGGAGTCGGAGTCCGCGGAGCTGGTCAAGCATTGGACGGACGTCCTTTGCGCCCAGGCGGTCAAGGAGCTTGGAAAATGAAAACCACCGTCATTCCCGCAACGCTCGATACGATGCGGCCATTGGTTTCCGAAGTTTCCATGCTGAAAGTCGCCGGGAAAACCCTGGCGGAGTGGCATGTGTTCCATGCCTCCGGCGGACATCCGGAGGCGGTGCTCGAAATCGCGGCGGAGCTCTGGCCATCGGCGGCGCTCTGGGAGCGTTTGCGCGGGGAACGCGGCTGCCGCGTTGTGTGCGACGGGCGTGTCCTCGCGGTTTTAACCGTTCCGGGGACGTCGGTGGAGGACATTGTTCCTGACGCCGATTCGCTGGTTCTCGCCTGGCCGTGGGAGCTCCTGACGCTCAATGAACGATTGCTTGCAAACATGAAGGCGAGCGATTTGCGCGGAACCGTGCACCCGAGCGTGGTGATCGACGGATTCGTGGAACTGGGGGAGGGGAGTGTGATGCTCCCGGGGGTGTACGTGGAAGGAAACGCCGTTTTCGGTAAAAACTGCAAAATAGGCCCGAATTGCTACATTCGCGGTGCAACCTCCACAGGCGACGGCTGCCACATAGGGCAGGCGGTGGAGATCAAGAACTCGGTGCTCCAGGATAAGGTCAGCGCCGGGCACCTCAGTTACGTGGGCGATACGGTGATCGGCCGCGCCGCCAACCTCGGCGCGGGGACGATCACCTCCAACTTGCGGCACGATGGGAAGAACCATCGCTGGCGGACCGCCGGAGGATGGGTGGATACCACGCGGCGCAAATTCGGCGCGATCATCGGGGAGAACGTTCACACCGGCATTCACACTGCGATTTATCCCGGCCGCCGGATCGAGGCGGAAGACTCCACCCGTCCCGGAGAGGTGGTGGAGAAATGAGGTTTCGCCCCTGCATCGACTTGCACGGCGGAAAGGTCAAGCAGATTGTAGGCTTGAGTTTGTCCGACTCCGGCGACGGATTGAAGACCAATTTTGAGTCCGCGCACGACAGCGCGTATTATGCCGGGCTCTATCGCCGCGACAATCTCCCGGGGGGGCATGTGATCATGCTCGGTTCCGGGAACGAAGCGGCGGCGAAGCGGGCGCTCGCGGCGTGGCCGGGTGGGCTGCAACTTGGGGGAGGCATCCACCCGGGGAACGCGCAAGAGTACCTCGACGCGGGCGCGGCGCAACTGATTGTTACAAGCTACGTGTTTTCCGGCGGCGAACTCCATTACGATAAGCTCCGTGAAATGGAGCGCGCGGTCGGTCGCGGGCGTCTTGTGTTGGACTTAAGCTGCCGGATTCGCGACGGACGGTATTGGATTGTGACGGATCGCTGGCAGAAATTCACGCGGCTGGAACTTACGGAAGAGACCATGGCCGATCTGGCCGGCTTCTGCTGCGAATTTCTGGTTCATGCGGTGGATGTGGAGGGCAAGCAAGCGGGGATCGATGAAACGCTGGTGCGCCGTCTTGCCGGCTCTCCTGTTCCGGCGGTGTACGCGGGGGGAGTGGCGACGTTCGAGGACATTGAGCGCATCCGGCGCGCGGGGGAGGGGCGGGTCGACTACACCGTTGGCTCCGCGCTGGACATTTTCGGAGGAACGCTCTCGTACGGGACGATTGCGAAGAAATATACTTAAATTGCGGGAAGACGACATGACTTTGACATTTTTTAACACCCTGGACCGGCGACGGCAGGAGTTCAAGCCGATTCACGAGGGCAAAGTAGGGTTGTACACCTGCGGCCCCACGGTGTACAACTACGCGCACATCGGGAATTTCCGCGCGTATATGTTTGAGGATCTTTTGCGCCGCACCCTGAAATTCTTCCGCTACGATGTTACACAGGTGATGAACCTCACCGACGTGGACGACAAAACCATCCGCGATTCGCGGAAAGCGGGGCTGCCGCTCCGGGAATTCACGGGCAAATACATCCGCGCGTTTTTCGAGGACCTCAAGGTGCTGAACATCGAACCCGCCGAGTTCTACCCCGCCGCGACCGATCATATTCCGGAGATGATTGAGATGATCCGGATCCTGATGGAAAAAGGTTTCGCGTACCAGGCGGAGGATAAGTCGGTCTATTTCTCCATCGACAAATTTCCCGAGTACGGAAAACTCGCGAAGATCGACCGCGAAAACCAGCTCTCCGGCGTGCGCATCCGGAACGATGAGTACGCCAAGGATTCCGTCGCCGATTTCGCCCTCTGGAAAGCCTGGGACGAGGCCGATGGCGACGTCGCCTGGGAGAGCCCCTGGGGTAAGGGCCGCCCCGGCTGGCACATCGAATGCAGCGCCATGAGCCGCCGCTACCTGGGGGATTCCTTCGACATCCACACCGGCGGCATCGACAACATGTTCCCGCACCACGAAGACGAAATCGCCCAGTCGGAGAGCGTCAGCGGCAGGAAATGGGTCAACTACTGGCTGCATTGCGACCATTTGATGGTGGACGGCGACAAGATGTCCAAGTCGCTCAACAATTTCTACACACTCCGGGATTTGTTGGACAAAGGGTACAAGGGGCGCGAAATACGCATGGTTCTCCTGGGGGCGCACTACAGGAAAAAGCTCAACTTCACCTTCGAGGCCCTCGACCAGGCCCGCGAAGCCCTGCGTAAATTCGACGACTTTTTCCGCCGCCTCCGGGAAGTACAAGTCCCCGGCGCGGCGGATGACGCAACGAAAAAAATCCTTGCCGACGCCCTGAATGCCTTTTCCTCCGGATTGGGCGATGACTTGAACATCTCCGAAGGCATGGCCGCGTTGTACGACCTCCAGCGGGAACTCAATAAAAGAATCGAAGGCGGCACACTCTCCGCCGAAGGCGCGGAAGCGGCGCTTGCGCTCTTTCGTGAATTCGATCGTGTGCTCGGCGTGCTCCAGGTGGACGCTTCCGCCGAAGCTGTTCCGGAAGCGGTCAAAACCATCGCCGAGGCGCGGCAGGCGGCACGCAAGAACAAGGACTATGCCGCCTCCGACCGTTGCCGCGATGAGCTCAAAGCCCTCGGCTACGTCGTGGAA
Source organism: Victivallaceae bacterium (assembly GCA_031549345.1). GTDB lineage: Bacteria > Verrucomicrobiota > Lentisphaeria > Victivallales > Victivallaceae > CASFRF01. The sequence continues at coordinate 24,427 of JAVBPY010000016.1, read as the reverse complement.
GACATCCCCGGCGGCGGATACCGGATCAAGGCCTTGTAGCATCGATGTGGGAGTATTTTTTCCCCGGCTTCGGCTGGGGCGAGCTTGCGGTGCTCGCGTTCAGCGCCATTTTGATCGGGATCAATAAGACGGGCGTTCCGGCGCTCGGCACGGTGCCGGTTATTCTCCTGGCGCTGGCGTTCCCCGCGCGCATGTCGCAGGGGCTCCAGCTGGTCATGCTCGCCATGGCCGATTTGGTGGCGATCTATTGCTACCGGAAGAATGTGGACTGGAAAACCATCGGCCGCCTGCTTCCCTGGGCGGTGTGCGGCATCGCCGTCGGAAGCCTGACGCTCCGTTTGATGACAGACGACGATGTGTTGCGCCTTGTCATCGGCGTTATCGTGCTGGCCATGTCGCTCCTGAACCTCCTCCGGCGGCGTTACAGCGAACAGCTGAAGCTTCTCCCCGGCGTCTGGTGGTTCGGCGCGTCGTTCGCTTTGCTTGCGGGGTTCACCACGCAGGTGGCCAACGCGGCGGGGCCGGTGATGGCGATTTATCTTTTGACCCTCGGACTCGATAAAAAATCCTACATGCGCGTGGCCGCGTGGTTCTTTATGCTGGTGAACTGGATCAAGCTGCCGGTGTTTGTGTCCGAGGGGCGTATCGACTGGACGGTCGTCCGGGCGGATCTGGCGATGATCCCCATGCTGCTCCTCGGAGCGGGGCTGGGGTTGTTGTTGGTGAACCGCATTCCGCAAAAAGCGTTTGAGCGCGTGGTCGAAATCATGATTATCGTTTCCGCGCTGTATTTGTGCTTGCGTGGTTTGGGTATTGGCGCTATATTCTCATGACATGTTCATAACAGGGGGTTTCTATGTCCATACCGGGTTGGCGTTTGACGGGGAAGACGGTGGATTTGTTTGTAACAACGGCGGGGGCCCAACTGGCTCCGGCTTCGTTCCGTTTGGAATCGGGGAAAACGGTGGAACCGTTCTACATGAGCCCCTGGCAATACGTTCCGCAGTCGGAAATCGCCGAACCGGTGCTTCGCCCCATGCGCGGCGACTTCTTCTGCCTCCCTTTCGGCGGGGGAAAGGGGCACCCGGGACACGGCGAAGCCGCCGGGAGCGACTGGACGCTTGTTAAAGAAACCGCAAATTCCTTGACGCTGGAATTGAAGACCCGCGCTGTCCCCGGAACAATCCGGCGGACAATTGCCGTGCGCGACAACGACAGTGCGATCTATCTGCGGCATGAATTGATCGGCTACACTGGCTCCATGCCGCTGGGGAGCCACCCTATTTTGCCGATGCCGGAGGAGGGGGAGAAAATGTTTTTGTGCAGCAGCCCGTTTGCCCTCGGACTGACCCGCCCCGGTATTTTCAGCGACCCGTCGAAACGCGAATACCAGCGTCTCGCTCCGGGCGAGCTATTCACGGATTTGCGAAAACTTCCTTTGAACACCCGCGAACCGGCGCATCAGGATTATTCCACGTTCCCCACCCCGTGCGGCTTTGTCGATTTGTTTTGTCTGATGAAGCGTCCGGGGGCCGATCCGGCCTGGATGGCGGCGGTATACCCGGAGCGCGGCTATCTCTGGTTCGCCCTCAAGGACGCGGCGCAATTGCCCGCGACGGCGCTCTGGTGCGCGAACTCCGGGCGGTATGCGCCGCCGTGGAACGGCGATGTACGGTGCTTCGGGGTGGAGGAGGTGTGCGCCGCATTCGACCTCGGCCTTGAAGCGTCGCTGGAGGAAAATTTGATGACCCGCGCGGGGTTCCCGACGGCGCTGAAGCTCGACGGCGGCGTGGAAGTGCGTTTGATCGAAGGGGTCGCCGCGCTCCCGGATGGATTCGGGCGGGTTGCGGAGGCACTTTTCGCCGCCGACAGCGTTACGTTCATCGATGAAAACGGTCTTCGCGCCGTCGCCCGCGTCCGTGCGGGATTCATCCGGGGGGAAAACGTATGAAGCGCGCTGGAATCGTCTGCGCCGGAAACTGGATTGTGGACCGCATCAAACAGATCGACCGTTGGCCGGAGGAGGGGGAATTGTGCAACATCGTCGATTCCGCCAACCACTGCGGCGGTGCGGCCAACGCGTTGTTCGATTTGTCGGCGCTGGAGTGCGGCATCCCGCTCTACGCGGTGGGGAATGTGGGGGATGACGACGCGGGGCATTTTCTCCGTTCCATGGTGTGCGCGCGCGGGCTCGACGACGTTTTTCTTACCGTGGACGACTCCGGCGCGCCGACGTCGTTCACCGATGTGATGAGCTGTGCCGGGCGGCGCACATTCTTTCACTGCCGGGGCGCGAATGCCCGTTTCGGCATGCGCCAGCTGGAAAAGATGGACGCGCCCGCGAAATTGTTTTACCTTGCGTACCTCTTGCTGCTTGATGAACTCGACGCCCCCGATGCGGAATATGGCGTTGCGGCGGCGCGTGCGCTCGCTCTGATGCGGGAACGGGGCATGGAAACGGTGGCGGACATTGTTTCGGAGGCGCCGGAGAAATTTCAGCGTATCGTTCCTTGCGCACTTCCCTGGGTCGACCATTTGATTGTGAATGAGGTGGAGGCCGCCTGCGTGGCCGGCGTCGCACCGCGGAACGATGGAAAAATCGACGCGGCCGCGGTGAAATTTTCGGCGCGGCGGCTGCTGGAGCTTGGTGTGCGCCGCACGGTGGTGATTCATTTTCCGGAAGGGGCGTACGGCGTGCTCGCCGATGGGACGGAGGCGTTTGTCCCCTCCTTTGCGATCAGGCCTGGCGAAATCGCAGGAAGCGTGGGGGCGGGCGACGCGTTCTGCTCCGGCATATTGTACGGGCTGCACGAGAATCTGCCTTTGGCGGAGTCGATGCGTCTGGGCGCGGGGGCGGCGCATTTCAATTTGCGCTGCGCTACAAGCACGGGCGGCGCGCCGACGTTGAAGAAATTGAAAGAATTTATGGTTTCGGCGCGGTGTTATCCTGTGCCGCACGGATTTTAAGGAGAAATGGAATGATTGCACAAGTAATTGATGGCAAAGCGATCGGCGAAGCGGTGAACGCTGATACAAAGCGCGAAGTGGAAGAATTGGCTGCGCGGGGTGTTTGCCCCGGACTCGCGGTGGTCTTGATCGGCGAAGACCCCGCCTCGCAGGTGTACGTAAATGCCAAGGATAAGAAATGCCGCGAGCTTGGATTGTACTCCGATAAGCGCGTCCTCCCCGCCGACGCGACCATGGAACAGGTTCTCGCCCTGATCGCCGCATTGAACGCCGATCCGAAGGTGCACGGCATCCTGGTGCAGTCCCCGCCGCCGAAGCAGATCGACGAAGAAAAAGTGATCGCCGCCATCGACCCGGAGAAGGATGTGGATTGCTTCCACGAACGCAACGTGGGCAAGCTCCTCATCGGAAAAACCGATGGTTTCCAGCCGTGCACCCCGGGGGGGGTGATGGAAATACTCGCACGCTCGGGGGTGGACCCGAAAGGGAAGCACGCGGTGATCATCGGCCGCTCGAACATCGTCGGCAAGCCTTTGGCGGCGTTGCTGATGCAGAAGGCCAAGGGGGCGAACGCCACCGTAACCGTCGTCCATTCCGGTACGCGCGATCTGGCGCAGTACACCCGGCAGGCGGACATTCTGATCGCCGCACTGGGCAAGCCGGAGTTCGTTACAAGTGATATGGTCAAGCCCGGCGCGGTGGTGATCGACGTCGGGATTAACCGCATTGCCGACGCGTCCCGGCCAAGCGGAACGCGGCTTGTCGGCGACGTGGCCTTCGCGGAAGTCGCGGAAGTCGCTTCGCTCATTACCCCGGTTCCGGGCGGGGTGGGGCCGCTGACGATCGCCATGCTTATGCGCAATACCGTTCGCGCCTGCCAACGGACGCTCGCGTGAAGATTTACACTTCCACCGTTTGCCGCACCCTCGATAACGGGATGCGGATTTTCGTCCTCCGACGCCCCGATTCGCCCGCGGCGGCGCTGCACTGCTGTATTGAAACGGGGAGCATCCATGAAACGGAGCATCCCGGGAGCGGCCTGTCGCATTTCCTGGAACACATGCTCTTCCAGGGGTGCGATGGATTCCCGGGAACTGCGGCGGCAGACCGGATCGACGCTCTCGGCGGCGATATCAACGCCTACACGAGTTTTGACCACACCGTGTACCATGCGGAAGTTCCCACAGAGCATATGGCTCCGGCGCTGGACGTTCTTTGTTCCATGGTGCGCCGCCCGGAGTTTCCCGCCGAACGCTTCGCCATGGAGCGCGATGTGATTTTGCGCGAGCGCGACATGGGGCGCGACAACCCCGACCGGCGTTTGGGAGAACACCTTTGGGAGCTGGCCTTCCGCCGGCACCCGGTCCGTTTTCCCATCATCGGCTACCGCGACCAGATCGAGCGGGTGGACCGAGAGATGATGATAGGGTATTATCAAAGCCGCTACACCCCCGGGCGCTGCTTCTGGGTGGTTGTTTCTCCGGAGGAACCGGAAAAGGTGTTCGATTTGCTCGCCGCCCGAATGAGCGACTGGGAGCGCGGTTCGTTGATCGAATCCGCGTTGCCCGCCGAACCGAAACAGCGCTGCGGCCGCGCGTTGGATGCTTCGTTCGAAGATCCGCTGGGGCGGCTTTCGCTCGGCATTGTTTTGCCTGGCGCGGCGGAGCTTTCGGTTCCGGCGGTGGATATTCTGACCGGAGTGCTCGCCCTGGGCGACGGGTCGCAGCTTGTGCGCGTTCTGCGCCAGGAGCGTGAACTTGCCATTGCGCTGGGGAGTTACTCCTATACGCGCGGATTCGGCGGTCTTCTGGGGGTTGTCGCGCACACGACGCCGGGGAAAATGGCCCCGCTCGAAAAGGCAATGCTCCAGGAGCTCGACGCCATGCGGCGCGGGAAGATCGACGCCGACGCTGTCCGGCGTGAACAAAACCAGCAGCTTGCCGAACATTTGCGCGAAAGCCGTTCGAGCAACGCATTGGCGGCAACATTGATCGGTGCGATCCAACTCTACGAAACCTCCTCGGCGGCGGATGAATACTTGAACCAATTGCAGAAGGTTTCCCTGGACGATGTTCGCGCCGCGGCCGCCGAATTCCTGATTCCGGAGCGTTTCAACCTCGTGCGCCAGTGTCCCGCGGGGAAAATCTCCGCGCGTCCGGTGCGTTCCCCCTCCGCTCCCGAGCGACTGGATGCGGCGGCCCTCTCTTCGAATGTTCCGTTTTATGTTGCTTCCGACCGGCGCCGCCCTCTGACCGATCTTGTTCTCGTCCTCCCCGGCGGTTCGTTGTTCGAGTCGCCCGAAGAAATGGGCGCGGCCCGCTTGACCGCCAATCTTCTTACCTGCGGGGCGGGGCGGTACGACGAGGGGGACTTCGCCGCGGCACTCGACCGCTGCGGCGCGGAACTTTCGGCATCGGCCGGCGTGAACAGTTTGATTATCCAGCTCAATGTTCCGACGGCGCGGCTCGACCGCGCGTTGGAATTGCTGCGCCTTATGCTGCATGAACCGCATTTCGATTCCGGCGTCCTGGCGCGTGAATGCGCCAATGCGATGGAGGCGTTGGAGAGCCGCGCATTGAATCCGCGTGTCGCCGCCGAACTCCTTGCCCGGAGAAATCTTTATGGCGACCACCCCTGCGGCCGTTGTTTCGACGGCGGCCGCGAATCGCTTGCCAACATGAATCGTGCGCACATTGCCGCTTTTTACGCCAGTACCTGGCGCAAAAAACAAGCGCGTCTTATGATGGGCGGCTCCGGCGACCCGGAACGCTACCGTATGGCGGCGGAGGCGCTCATGGAAGGTCTTCCCTGGGTGGACGGTGCGCGTCCCCTCCCGCCGGAACCTGTTTTTCCAACGCGGGAAATCCGGGTGGAAAAGATCCTCCCCCGCGAGCAGATGGCGGTGTTTTACGGCGTGCCGACCATTGCGCACAACGACCCTGCGGAGGCGGCGTTCGATGTGCTGAATCTTGCGGAAAACGGATTGTCGTCGCGTTTGTTCAAGCGTGTCCGAGAGGACAACGGTCTGGCGTACTCCGCCGGCTACCGGGAGTTTATGGGATTTCAGCGGGGAATCGGCATGTTCTTCGGTGTTACCGAGCCGGCGCGCGGCGAGGAGGTGATGACGCTTCTGCGTGAAGAGGTCCTTCGCCTGGGGGAAACCGGACTTGAACAAGGCGAATTCGACGCCGCGTGCGCGGCATCGGCGTTCTCCTGCCGCCGGCGGATCGAGTCGGGAAGCTCTCTTCTGACCGCCGCTGCCCTCGAAGCGTACTACGGGAATGATCCCAATCGGATTTTCTCCCGCGCCGACGTCTTTTCGCATTTGCGACTCGAAGAGGTCAACCGCGCGTTGAAGCAGGTTTTTCAAGGCGCCGTCGGCGTCGGTGTTTTTGTCGGAGGGGGAGTCCCCGGAAGGCAAAAAGGGGAAGAGTAACGTTGGTCGGGAATAAAACAATACATTGTTTTAATATACTTACTTCCGGCGCTTTGATCGGTTGGTTTTTGTACCGGCTGTGCTTTAATTGCGCCTCGACCGAAGTGATGTATTTCTCTACGTTTTACAGGGAGCCAACCCTCATGGCGGGCGTTGCCGCGTCGGCCGGCATGGCGACGGTATTTTTTTTGTTGCTGAAAATCTGTCCGGTGAAAATGTTAAGCCGGGCTCTTTTGCCAGGGCTTCTGTTGACGGTGTTGTTTCTTTTTCCCATGCGGATCGAGTCGACGGTTCTTGTCATTGCGATCACTTCTTTGTGCTTATTCCGTGTTCTCCTTCTGATTCCGCCTCCCCGATTTATTTTTTGGCGGGATAAACATTGTATTTTGTTTGCATCGATTTCCCTTCTGGCGCTCCTTTCGATGGTTTACAGCGTGTATGTGTACGATAAGGCCTGGCGGACGCAGTACCTTTTTTTCTACGACTGGGGGATATTTGCGGAGGCGGCCATGAATACTCTCCGCGGAGAATTTATGATGGACTATTATGAAAAACCGGGAGAAATATTTTTCAGCCGGCATTTCCAACCCGGATTTTTCGCGTTTTTTATTCCTTTGATGTGGCTTTTTTCCTCCCCGTACACAGTTATGGTGCTGGGAGCGCTCTTTCTTAGCGGAAGCAGTGTGCTCGTTTTTTATTTTGCGCGGTTGCGGAAACTTCCCCCTGTATTTGCCTTTTGTTGCAGCCTTGTTTATTTGCTGTATCCAACCATCACCAACTACAATTTGTCGTTTCTTTATGGATTTCATGTCGTGTATTTTTTTATTCCGGTATTTATATTGTTCTGCTGCTTATACGAAAGGAAAAAAGAATCCGCCGCGTTTCTCGTTTTTCTTTTTTCATTGACAATCAAAGAAACAGTCGGAGCATTCTGGGTCGGATGGGGAATATGCCAGTTTTTCAGCGGACATCGGAAGCGCGGCATTGTTTACGCACTCGTGGGTGGGTTTTGGCTGCTGCTTTGTCTTAAAGTAATCATCCCTTCGTTCAGTGCAGACAACAACTATATGTATATGGGGGCCTTCGGACATTTGGGCGAAAGCATAGGAGAAATTGCGTTGTCCCCCATTCTGCGTCCGGGCGATTTTTGGGGGGGCTTGCTGGCGCAGAAGAAAATGATGCTGCTGATTTTGCTCATTCTCCCTGTTTTTATGGGGGCTGTCGTCAAGCCGGCTTGGGTGGCATGCGGGACGGTTACCTTTCTCTTCGTGCTGTTGCGCAAAGCGGATTCATTGGATCATATAAATTTATACATTCAGCACACGATGGAGATTTCACTGTTGTTGATTCTATCGTTCGCCGCCGCCGTGTCGTATGTATTCCGGGGGAAGCGCAACCATGGGATTGCCTTACTCTGCATCGGTATGCCGAAAAGCAATGGCGGGAGAACCGGCTGGGCCTTGCTGGCTGGCGGGTTATTCTGTTCCATTTGCGCTTATTCGCAATTGGCACAGGGATTGCACACGAAAAACCATGCGGCAATCCAGTCGTTCTGGGCAAGAAAGAGTCAAATTCATTTCAAAGATACAATACTTTCTATGGTGCCGCCTTCTTCTTCCATTGCTTGCGATCATTATACCGCTTCGTTGATGATCGCAAGCGGGCTTAAAATTATGCACCAAACCAACAAAGATGCGGATTTTTATTTTTATGATTTGGCCGGGAAATATGGTTCAATTGATATCGGATTTCATGATGGAATGCTGAAAAATCAGGATGTCGGTCTTGTCTGGTTCAAATTTACCGTCAACAATGCGTTCTATCTTTTTCAACGGAATGCTCCCTCGAAATTCAGTTATCCGCTGCTCAAAATGTCCGAAGAGGAGTGGCTTAAAGCAGGGAATAAAATAGAAATTCCACAAAACAGTGCGTTCTTTGAAGTTCGTTTGTTGCCGGATCGCAATACGGAAGGGCATTTGAAAATTAAATTCTCGATCAAGGTCCTTGCGCCGCTGGATAAGTATTACAACGTTGCCTCCTATTTTTCCAATGGCGGAGAAAACCAATATTTCAATATTCCGTTTGCATTCTGGATCGTCCCCCCCAAGGAAATTAAAGTGGGGGATGTGTTCCGGTTTGAGGTTGATTTGCCCATCCGCTGGACCTCATTGCAAAGCGGCGGATGCAAAATGGAAGAGATTTAGAGCTTGTCAACTGTCTGCGGAAACATAGCATTTCCATTATCAGCAGATAAGCTCTTAAGGGCGCTTCTTTGTGAGCGAGATGCGCGGATCGGCGGCAAGGTAGAGAAGGTCCGCAAGGAGGATTCCGCCCAGCGTCAGTGCCCCGGCGAAGGCGAAGAGGGCCATTTGCAGCGGGTAATCCCGGCTGGACAACGCGAGCATCGAAAGCGTCCCCATGCCGGGGATGTTGAAGATGAACTCCACCAAAAGACTCCCGGCGATCAGCGAGGGGAGGAGCCCGGCGAAGAGGGTGATGAGCGTGATGAGCGCATTGCGCAATGCGTGTTTCCAGATCACCTTTGTTTCGGAAACACCTTTGGCGCGCGCCGTCCGGATGAAGTCCTCGTGCAGCACCTCCAGCATGCTGTTGCGCGCATAGCGCGAGAGCCCCGCGAACCCGGCATAGGTCAGGCAGACGACCGGAATGAAGTACGCTTTGAACATGCCGGAAAGGTACTCCCAGGTATCCGTGCGCAAGGGATCGGCGCTTCCGGTTCCCTTCAAAGGAAATATAGGCCAGCGCCCCCCTTCGCAAAACTGACTTTGCAGCATGAGCCCCACCCAGATGACCGGAAGCGAATAGAGCGCGAAGAGGAGGATCGTCGTCAGCCGGTCTTCCCAGGCGTCCGGCTTTGTCGCCGACCGGACGCCCAAGGGGATCGCCAGGAGGTATGTGAGGAAAATCGCCCAGAGGTTCAAACCGATCGTAATGGGGAGACGGTCTTTGATCAGATCCGTTACCGGGCGCCCGGGGTCCACCGAGGCCGAAACGCCGAAATCGCCGTGCGCGACTTGGGCCAGCCAGAGGGAGAAGCCGACCAAAACCGGCCGGTCCAGATGCAATTTTTCGCGCATGGAGCGGTTGGGGGCGAACGCCGCGCGCGAGGCGTCCTGGGACGCGCCTCCGCTGGAGCTTGTTTCTCCGCCGATCATGGTGCTGCGCGTAGGGTCGCCCGGCGCAAGGCGGAGGAGGACGTAACTTGCCAGCAAAATCGCCAGCAACGTCAGCGCGGCCAGAAGAAGGCGCTTGATGATGTAGAAAATCACAGGCCGTTCTCCAACGCGCGGAGTTTTTCCTTCAGGAGTTCGTCAAGGTGTTCCTGTCCGTAGAGGAGGCGCATTTGACTGAGGTTGAAATCCTGAAAAAGTTGGCTGTCCGGGCGTGTCGTCAGGGGGGCGGCGGAAAGTTCGAGCATTTGGCGGCGCTTTTCCTGGCTGCGCTCATAGGACGCGAGGTGGCGGATCAGCGTGCGCGGGCTCAGTTCACTGAATTGCTTCTGGCCGAAGGCTTCGCAGTAGTCGGCGGCGATCATGGCGATGAGCGGACGCGACGGATGACGCATCCCGTTCAAAATAAGGAAGTCTTCCACCATCTCCTGGCAGCGGATTTCGTCGAACACGGGGAAAACGAAGCTCCGCCCCCGCGAAAGGATGCTCGGCGGGAAAAAGTAGTTGGACGCCACGACCACAAGCACGTGTTCCGGCGGGGAAAACACGCCGCCGACATGGGTGCGGAAGCCGTACCAATCGGTTTTATCCGGCTCGATGTCGTCGAAGAACACCACGAACTTCCTGTCCGGGCGCAGAGCGAGAAGGGCAAAAAGACTGTCCAGCCCGCCGCTGAGCGTTTCCGGCGGCGCGAGGATCAAGGTGAGATTCGGGATTGCCAGCGCGTGAGAAAGGGTAAGCTGCGTTTTTCCGTGCCCCGGCAGGCTCGAGATCAATAAAGGAATATGCTGGGAACCGGAGGAAAAGTCGCGGAAATGCTCCGCAAACCTTTGGCGGAGGCCGCTGTAGCCGAAGAAACGTTCCAAGGGACGTACCGTATCGAGCGTTGTCAGGGTGAACGTGCCCGCGTAATAACGGTACGCCCGCCCGCCGCCGAAGGGATCGCGTCGGCGAAGCCTTGCGGCGACTTCTTCCGCACAGGGCGCGGCGGCCTCCGCAAGGCAATGCTTCGCCGCGGGGCTGAGGTTGGGATTTTGGGAGAGCGCCTCAAGGACGCGGCGCGGCGCGTCAAGGAGCGTTTCTGCGTGGCGCAGGCGAAAATCCCGTTCCTCGCACTGCATTGAGTTCTTGGCGTCGAAGTCGACCCCCGCCGCGCACAAAGCGAGGAAGAGGCCCCGTTCCAGTGCTTCGGCCAGGGGCGGCGCATTCCTGCGGCAGCCCAACGCATTGGCATAGTCCGGAAGCATCGCTTCGCCGGGTTGGGCGTGGAGGAGACGCAGGAAATCGGCGAACAACGACTCCTCCTCCAACTCCGGGCGCAGGCGCAAGGAGCCGTCCGGCGCGGGGATCATGCAAAGAATCCGCGCTGCATTCCATGCGTCGGCGAGCGGCTTTTCCATCCACATGTATTTATTTGCCCTGCTGTTTTGCCCAGGAGTCTTTCAGCGTAACCGTCCGGTTGAACACGCGGTGTTCCCGTGTGGAATCCGGGTCGACGCAGAAATACCCCTGGCGTTCGAACTGTACGCGTGTTCCGGCGGGGAGTTCGCCCAGTGCGGGTTCCCCTTTTATTTCGATAACGCGCATGGAATCCGGGTTCAGCTCGGTCAGGAAATCGGCGTCGGATGCGCCGGGCGTTTCGACGGCGAACAGGCGCTCGTACAAGCGTGCTTCGGCGGAAATGGCGCGCGTGGCCTCCACCCAGTGGATGGTCCCTTTAACCTTGCGCCCGTCGGGGGCGCTGCCGCCGCGTGTGCTCGGATCGTAGGAAGCGATGATTTCCGTTACATTGCCTTCGGCGTCGGTTACGACTTCCTCGCAGCGGATGAAGTAACCGTAGCGCAAACGCACCTCCGCGCCGGGCGCCAATCGGAAATACCCCTTGGGGGGCTGGAGCATAAAGTCGCTTTTTTCGATGTAGAGCGTCCGCCCGAAGGGAATTTGGCGGGTTCCCGCTGCCGGGTTTTCCGGGTTGTTGATCCCCTCAAGGAGTTCGATCTGCCCTTCCGGATAGTTACGGAGTGTAACCTTCAAGGGATCGAGCACCGCCAGGTAGCGGGGCGCGGATACGTTGAGGTCTTCGCGGATGCAGTGTTCCAGGAGCGCGAGGTCGGTCAGGCTGTTGCACTTGGTCACGCCGAGAATGTCGCAGAAACGGCGGATTGCTTCCGGCGTGTAGCCGCGCCGGCGGAACCCGGCGATGGTCGGCATCCGCGGATCGTCCCAGTTGCGGACGTGGTTCTCCTTGACGAGCTGGAGGAGCTTGCGTTTGCTCATCACCGTGTACGATATGTTCAAGCGTGAAAATTCGTACTGGTGCGGACGCGGATCGAAACCGAGATTGTCCAACACCCAGTCGTACAACGGACGGTGGATTTCGAATTCCAGCGTGCAGATCGAATGAGTGATTCCTTCGCATGCGTCCTCCAGGCAGTGGGCGAAGTCGTACATAGGATAGATGCACCACTTGTCGCCCTGGCGGAAGTGATGAATCCGGCGGATGCGGTACAGCGCGGGGTCGCGCATATGAATGTTCGGCGAAGTCATGTCGATGCGTGCGCGGAGAACCATGGCGCCGTCCTCGAATTCCCCCGCGCGCATCCGGCGGAAAAGGTCGAGGTTTTCCTCCACGCTCTGTGCGCGTCCGGGGGGCTCGCTTCCCGGCGTCGTGGAGTTGCCGCGCACACTTTCCCACTCCTCCGGTGAAAGTTTGCAGACGTAAGCGAGCTTTTTTTCGATCAGGCGGATGGCGCAGTCGTACATCTGCTCGAAGTAATCGGACGCGTAATAAAGGTCTTCCGGGGCTACTTTGAAGCCGAGCCACTCCACATCGTGGATGATCGACTCCACATACTCCATATTCTCTTTGGTCGGGTTCGTGTCGTCCATGCGCAAATGGCATGTTCCGCCGAATTCCCGCGCGACGCCGTAATCCAGGCAGATCGCCTTGGCATGGCCGATGTGCAGATAGCCGTTCGGTTCCGGCGGAAAGCGGGTGACGATGCGGCCGCCGTATTTGCCCGCCGCGTAGTCGGCGGAAACGATTTCGCGGATGAAGTCGTTCTTGGTGGATTCTTCCGGCATAAATTCAATTCCCTATTGATTGTATTGTTCCAATGCGTCCTGCATAAGATAACGCGCGAAGGGAAAAAAATCAACCTTCTCTTAGAGGCAATTGCTTGTAAAAGGGTGTATTCCGGATTATATTACTCCAATTTCTACTATGGAGGAGCTGATGACTTTGACACGCTTTGGCCTTCGGGAGTGGGGGCTTGGACTTCTCGTTTCCGTGGCGCTTTTGTTCGGGACGGTGTATCTTGCGCTCCGGTGCTGTCCCGCCTGGGGCTGGGGGCTTTCCGCGTTTGTCGTCCTTGTTTTTCTGGCGCTCGCCGCATTTTTCCGCAACCCGAAACGTGTCCTCCCGGAGGACCCGCGCGAGCTTTGCAGCCCCGCCGACGGCGTGGTGCGGGACATCGAAGTGGTCGACTTCGACCAGGCGCCCTTTACCGGGAAAGCATTGCGGATCGGTATTTTCCTCTCGGTGTTCGATGTGCATGTGAACCGCGCCCCCGCCGAAATGGCCGTCCTCAGCAAAGTGTACCGCCCCGGCGCTTATGCCGACGCGCGCAGCGAGGATTGTGTCCGCCGCAACGAGGCGATGACCATCGCCGGAACCGCTCGCGTGGGCGATGTCGCTTTCCCCATGGGAATCCGCCAGATTTCCGGCGCCATCGCGCGGCGCATTGTCTGTCCCGTGGATCCGGGGCGGAATTTGCGGCGCGGCGAAATCTACGGGATGATCAAGTTCGGCTCGCGCACGGAATTGTATTTGCCCATCGAAGGCGTCGAAGTCCGCGTCAAAATCGGCGACCGCGTCAAGGGTGGAGTCAGCGTGCTCGCCGTGGTCAAATCATGAAGAAACGCCTGCGCGATCTGCTCAAGGGCAAATCAAGGCAGTGCCTGAAGTGGGTGCCGAACAGCCTCACTCTCTGCAATTCGTTGTGCGGTTTCGCCGCGATTCTCGTCACCCTCCGCGCGTACGAGAAGGGCTATGACTCCATGGATGTGTACACTTGGAGCGTGTGGCTGATCCTTTTCGCGATGGTTTTTGATGCGCTCGACGGGTACGCCGCGCGTATTTTCAATGCGGCAAGTTTGCATGGCATGCAAATGGATTCTTTGGCCGACATGGTTACTTTCGGCGTGGCCCCCGCCACGCTGATCGCAATCATGACCCATTCGCTGCGTGACAGCGGGTGGGGCGGAGAGCTTTTGGTGTATGCGCTCTGTTCTGTCTACCTCGGCGGCGCCGCGTTGCGCCTTGCCACGTACAACGTCCATGCGCTCCAGGAGAAAAAGAGCGACGGCAAATTTTCCGGCCTTCCCTCTCCGGGTGCGGCGGCGGCGGTCGGCAGCGTGGTGATTTTCGCCCGGACGTGCTCGCTGGAAGGGCGTTCGCTGGCGCTGGCGCTCCCGATTTATGCGGCCATTCTCGGCCTCCTGATGGTAAGCCGCGTTCCCTATGTCCATGTGGGCAAATGGTTGGGATCGCTGCATCGTTCATGGAAACGGCAGCTTGTGGCGCTGGCACTCGTTCTTGTGGTGGCCATATTTCGCGGACCGGGGCTTGTGGCGGTCATTACCGCTTATGTATTTTCCGGACCGTTCACGGCGCTTTGGCGTTTGACTTTTTCGCGCAAGAAAGGGAATCCATGCGTTATATAATCACCGGCGGTGCCGGATTCATCGGGAGCCACCTGACCGAAGCGCTGTTGAAGCAAGGGCACGAGGTGGTCGTCATCGACAATTTTTCCACCGGGCGGCGTGAGAACCTCCAGGCGGTGATGGAGAATCCAAAGCTCCGCATTGTTGAAGACGATGTGGTGGAGCCCTCGTCCGCGTTTTCCGGCCTCCTCGCCACGGCGGATGTAATCGTCCACCTTGCGGCGGCGGTCGGCGTGGAGCTGGTCGTGCGCGATCCTGTGCGGACCATCACAACCAACGTGCGCGGATCGGAAAATGTGCTCAAGGTCGCGGTGGAAAATAAGATACGCATCCTTGTCGCCTCCACGAGCGAAGTGTACGGGAAGTCGGGGAAGGAATTTTTTTCTGAGTCCGACGATCTTTTGATCGGCCCGCCGACGCATTCGCGCTGGTCGTACGCCGCAAGCAAGCTTCTTGATGAATTTTATGTGACCGCCTACCACCGTGCCGCCGGGCTCCCGGGGACGGTGGTGCGTTTTTTCAACACGGTGGGGCCGCGTCAGATCGGGCGGTATGGCATGGTGTTGCCGCGTTTTGTCGAGCGCGCGTTGCGCGGCGAAGCGTTGGAGGTGTACGGTTCCGGGGACCAGACCCGTTGTTTCTGCCATGTGCGCGACGTGGTGCGGGCGCTGACCGCCCTTGCTGTGGAACCCGAATCGTACGGAAAAATTTACAACATCGGCAGCACCCGGCGTATTTCGATCCGGAAACTCGCGGAAATGGTGATCGCCCGCTCCGGGAGCACTTCCGCCATCGCATCGGTTTCTTACGAAAAAGCCTACGAAAAGGGGTTTGAAGATATGATGAACCGCGCTCCGAATACGGGTGCGATCCGGGCATTGATCAACTGGGAGCCGGAGTGTTCGCTGGAAGGAATCATTGACGACGTGATTGCCGAAAAACGGTGCGCGTCGCAGGGAGGGCGTTGAATTATGGCGATGTGGGGCGGCAGATTCGGGGCGGAAACGCGCGCCGAAGTCGCGGAATTTACCGAGTCGATCTCTTACGACAAGCGCTTGTACCGGTGGGATGCGCGCGGCAGCCAGGCGCATGTGCGGATGCTTGCAAAGCAAAGAATCATTCCGGAAGCGACGGCTTCGGCAATCGTCGAAGCCTTGGATGCGATTGTCGCGCGCATCGACCGCGGCGATTTCGAGTTCAAGATCGAGCTCGAGGACATTCACATGCACATCGAGAGCGCGTTGATCGACGCGCTGGGCGCGGAAGGGGCGCGTGTCCACTCCGCCCGCAGCCGCAACGACCAGGTGGCGTTGGACATCCGCTTGTACCTGCGCGATGAAATCGACGGGCTTATCGCGGGCGTCCGCTCGTTTCAGGACGCGCTTCTCTGCGCGGCGGAGGCGGAGCCGGAGGCGATTCTCCCCGGATTCACCCATTTGCAGCATGCCCAGGTGGTCCTTTTCGCGCATCACCTCCTCGCGTACGTGGAGATGCTTGACCGCGACGCGGAGCGCCTCGGCGACTGCCGGAAACGGATCAACGTGATGCCCTTGGGTTCCGGCGCTCTGGCGGGGAGCACGCTTCCCATTGATCGTGAATTTGTGGCGAAAGATCTTGGTTTCGAGCGCGTTACGCGCAACAGCATGGATGCGGTGGCGGACCGGGATTTTGCGATTGAACTGCTGTCGGCGCTGTCGATTTTTTCCATGCACGTGTCGCGCCTCTCGGAGGATTTGATTCTGTGGTGTTCGCAGGAGTTCGATTTTGTGGAGCTCGACGATGCGTTCTGCACCGGTTCGAGCCTGATGCCCCAGAAAAAGAATCCCGATGTGTGCGAGCTTTCACGCGGAAAAACCGCGCGGGTGTACGGCGCATTGATGGCGCTCCTGACTATGTGCAAGGGGCTTCCTTTGACGTACAACCGCGACTTGCAGGAAGATAAGGAACAGATTTTCGACGCGCTCGATACTGTGAAGAAAATCCTCGGCGTCTATCCGCCGATGATTGCGACGATGAAAATCAAAAGAGACAATATGCGCGCCGCCGCCGCCGACCCGGCCTTGATGGCGACCGACCTTGCGGAAAAACTCGTCGAACTCGGCGTCCCTTTCCGGACGGCCCACCACCGCGTGGGGGCGTTGGTCAAATATTGCCGCGAACACGGCCGGAAGCTGGATGAACTTACCCTCGAAGAGATGCGTCTTTCGATCCCGGAGGCGACCCCGGAGTTTGTTGCGATGTTCGAGCCGGAAGCCAGTGTGGCCAAGCGCGAACTCGTCGGCGGAACCGGCTACAAGGCGGTGCGGAATCAACTGGCCTTCTGGCGCGCCAGGCGCCCATGACCGCGTTGTTTTTCTCCGACGTGCACGGCGCGCTCGACTGCGTAAAACTCCTGGCGCGCCATGTGGAAGCGTTGCGGCCCGATACGCTCGTTCTTCTCGGCGATGTCCTTTACCACGGCCCCCGGAACCCGTTGCGCGGCGATTATGCGCCGCCGGAGGTAGTTCCTTTGTTGAATGCGTGGAGCGATAAAATCGTCGCGGTGCGCGGCAATTGCGACAGCGAGGTCGATCAATGTTTGCTCGACTTTCCGTTGATGGCGGCGTATTCCACACTTTTGCTGGGGGAGCACCGTTTTTTTCTCACCCACGGGCACGCATGGACGGCGGAGGCGCCTCCGCCGTTGCCTCCCGGGACGGTTTTCGCTTCCGGGCACACGCATATCCCGCGTCTGGAGAAGTTGGAAAATGAATTGTGGGCGTTCAACCCCGGCTCGATTTCGCTCCCCAAGGGGGGGAGTGCGGCGAGCTTCGGATTCTACCGCGACGGCGTGTTGCGTGTGTGCGCCCTCGGCGACGGGAAAACCATATTGGAAGCGCGGCTTGGATAATCCATAGGAAAAATCGCGTTGGGGACTGGAAAAGTCGATTTGACGCGGTACATTATATTCTCCGGAAGCGAGGTGTTTCATGACAGGTTTATGCAACGAAATTTGGGACGCCGCCGAAGTGCGTTCGGCGATTGAACGTGTCGCGCGGGCCATTGTCGCCGATACGCGGACGGTGGGGGACGGCGAGTTCGCGCTGGTCGGGTTGTACCAGCAAGGCGTGGGGCTCGCCCGGCGGATTTCTGCCGAGATCGAGCGCATTTCTCCACTGCGTCCGGAACTTGGCACGCTTGATATTTCGATGTACCGCGACGATGTGGGCCTCCGGAGCGCCCTGCCGCTCATCCGGGAGACGGACATTCCGTTTGTGATGGAAAACGCGCGCGTCATTCTGGTGGACGATGTTCTTTCCACCGGGCGCACCATCCGCGCGGCGCTGGAGGCGCTGACCGACTACGGCCGTCCCGCGCTGATCCGCCTTGCCGTGCTGATCGACCGGGAGAATGCCGAATACCCCATTCGCGCCGATTACGTGGGTGGAGCGTATTCCGAAGACGCGGAGCGCAAACTGATCGTCGAATTTGCCGAAACCGAAGGGCGCGACCGCGTCTACAGCGCCGAATGGCGTCATCATTTTACCGGAAGGAACGCGTAGTTATGGAACAAGGATGGACCCGGAAAGATCTCCTTTGCCTCTATGACCTGACCCCGGAGGAGATCACTTTTATTCTGGACACCGCCGGGGAGTTCAAGAAGGTCTCCGAACGCAGTGTCAAAAAGGTGCCCGCCCTCCGCGGGAAGACCGTCGTCAATTTCTTTGTGGAACCCTCCACGCGGACGCGCGTTTCCTTCGAACTTGCCGAACAGCGCCTCAGTGCCGACATCGTGAACGTCTCCGCCGATTCGAGCAGCCTGAAAAAAGGGGAAACCCTCCTCGACACCGTGCGCAACATCGAAGCGCTCCAGGTCGATTTGCTGGTTATGCGCCATTCCGCGCCCGGCGCGCAGGACTTTATTTCGCGGCACGTTCGCTGCGGCGTCATCAACGCGGGCGACGGGGCCCACGGGCACCCCACGCAGGCCCTTCTCGATTTATTCACCATCCGCGAAAAGAAGGGGGAGATCGCCGGGTTGAAGGTTACGATTCTCGGCGATATTCTCCACAGCCGCGTCGCCCGCGACGGCATCTGGGGGCTCCTCAAACTGGGGGCGGAGGTTACCATCTGCGGTCCGGCCACGCTGGTTCCGCGCGAATTTGAATCCATCGGTGTGCGGGTTTGCTACGATCTTCGTGAAGCCCTCGAGGGGGCGGATGTGGTGAATTTGCTGCGTATT
Source organism: Victivallaceae bacterium (assembly GCA_031549345.1). Lineage (GTDB taxonomy): Bacteria > Verrucomicrobiota > Lentisphaeria > Victivallales > Victivallaceae > CASFRF01. Next base: position 5,886 of record JAVBPY010000016.1, on the reverse strand, counting down.
CAGCACGAAAGGCAGACGGCGGGTTTTTTCCCGAGCACCGGCGAGTACGCGCGGTTCTTCGGTTTGAACAAAAAAACCGTCCAATATTTGAAGCCCGACGCGCTGATTATGCATCCGGGGCCGATCAACCGCGATGTCGAACTGCAATCGGCCCTGGCCGATGGGCCGCAGTCGGTGATTCTTGAACAAGTAACGAACGGTCTTGCCGTGCGCATGGCGGTGCTGTTCCTGGTGGCGGGGTGCCTGAAAAAATGAAAAACGAATACATTCTCAAGGGCGGCCGCGTCATCGACCCGGTGCGCGGAATCGATCAAAAGATGGATATCGGCGTGGGGGCCGGGCGGATCGTCGATCCGGGGAAACTTGTTTCATCGAAGGTGATCGATCTCGCCGGGCTGGTCGTTTCGCCGGGGTTCATCGATCTGCACGTGCATTTGCGCCAGCCGGGGAACACCGGGGCGGAAACGATTCAAACAGGAACGCTTGCGGCGGCGGCGGGCGGCTTCAGCTCCGTCGTGGCCATGCCGAACACCAATCCGGCGGCCGACACCGCGGGGGCGATCGAGTATTTGCGGCAGTCCGCTGCGCGGCAGGGCGTGGTGCGCGTCCTCCCCTGCGGGTGCATGACCAAAGGGTATGCGGGGACGGAAATGACCGGCATCGGCGCCCTGAAGGCGGCGGGCGTCGTGGCGCTCAGCGACGACGGAAAATGCATCCAGGACCATGCGCTGATGCGGCATGTAATGGAGTACGCGTCGAGCTTCGGCCTCCCGATTCTGGACCATTGCGAAGACGATTATTTGAAGGCTGTCGGGGTGATGCACGAGGGGAAGTGGTCGGTCCTTCTGGGCATGGAGGGCATTCCTTCGATGTCTGAGGAGATCATGGTCGCCCGCGACGTAATGCTTGCGCGCCTGACCGGCGGCCGGATCCACATCCAGCATGTAAGCGCCCGCGGGAGCGTAGATCTGATCCGCCAGGCGCGGCGGGAAAAGCTCCACGTTACCGGCGAAGTTACCCCCCATCACATGGCGCTTACCGATGAATGCGTCAAAACCTACGACACCAACTACAAGATGAATCCCCCGCTGCGTTCCGAGGCCGACCGGCAGGCGCTCATCGCCGCCCTCGCGGACGGGACCATCACCGTGATCGCCACCGACCACGCGCCGCATACGCAAACGGCGAAACTCGTGGAGTTCGACTTCGCCCCGTTCGGGATCGTCGGGCTGGAAACGGCGCTCGGCGTGGCGCTGACAACCCTTTACCGCGAAAAGGTGCTTTCTCTGAGCGATCTGGTGGCCAAGTTCACCGCGGGCCCGGCGGAGGTTCTTGGATTCCGCAATTATTCGCTTGCCGACGGCAACGTGGCCGACATCACGGTCTTCGACCCGGAGGCCGAGTGGGTGGTGGATGCCGAAAAATTCCAATCCCTCGGGCGCAACACACCGTTTCACGGGAAGACCCTTTACGGTCGTCCGCGTGCGACCCTGGTCGAAGGATGCTTTGTCTTCGACACGCTGGAGAACGCATAATGCATGCGATTCCGGAGCAGGCTGTGGCGTTGCGCCATGCCCTGCACCAAGTTCCGGAACTCTCCGGCGAAGAGTATGAAACCGGCAGGCTGATCCGCGCCGCGCTGGCCGATTTACCCCTCCAATGGCTCCCCGCGAAGCTCGGCACCGACGTCGTCGCCATCTTGCACGGCGCGCATCCGGGGCCGAACGTTACGTTGCGCGCCGACATCGACGCGTTGCCGATTGAGGAGGCGACGGGGTTGGCGTATGCCTCGGCACATCCGGGCCGTATGCATGCTTGCGGGCACGACGGCCATGCCGCGATCCTTGCGGGCGCGGCGCGCGCGCTTGCGGCGCGGCGCGATGAGTTGCACGGCAGCGTTCGTTTTGTCTGGCAGCCGGGGGAAGAGATGACGGCCCTCGGGCGTTCGCTTGTGGATGCGGATGCGTTGGAAGATCCCGCGCCGGTTCTTGTGGCGGCATTGCACGGCTGGCCGGGACTCCCTGTGGGGCACATCATGACCGGACCGGGGCCGATGATGGCGGCGTGCACCGACTTTTTTATTGAAATTACCGGGCGCGGCGGGCATGGGAGCGCGCCGGAAAAGGCCCGCGACGTGGTGTACGCGGGGAGTTTGCTTGTAACGGCGCTCCAGAGCGTGGTTTCGCGCAACGTCGCCCCTTTGGACGCGGCGGTCTTAAGCGTGGGGAGCTTTCATTCGGGAGGGCACCCGAATGTGCTGCCGGAGCGGGCGGATTTGTCGGGGACGCTCCGTTATTTCCGCCCGGAGCTCGGGGAGGAGCTTCGCTCCGCTGTCCGGCGTGTCGCCGACGGGATCGCCGGAGCCACCGGAACACGTATCGAGGCGGAGTTTCGCAACTTGTACGAGCCGACGATCAACGACGCACGTTGTGCGGAACGGGCGAAAAAGGCGGCGGAAGCGGGAGCGACGGGGTATCTCGCGCTGGAACGCCCCGCCCTTGCGGCGGAGGATTTTTCCTTTTACCTCCGACGTTACCCCGGTGTGTACGCCTGGATCGGTTTGGGAGAGGGGAGTGTTCCCTTGCACACCTCTGATTTTGACTTCAACGACGAGGCGCTCGCTCCGGGGATCGGTTATCTCGTCGCGCTTGCGTTGGATGTGCTAACGCGGTGAACGTCTACTGCCATGTCCCTTTCTGCCGCTCCAAGTGCGGCTATTGCGCATTTTATTCGGAGCCGGATGCGCCCGATTCGCTGCGAAAAAAGTACCTCGACAAACTCGAATCCGATTTGGCGCGCGCCGATTGGGACGGGATGGAGGTTGAAACACTGTATCTCGGCGGCGGCACCCCCTCGATCCTGACCGTTCCGGAGCTGGAGCGCTTGTTCGGCATGCTGCGCCGTCTTCCTCTGGGTACGGAAACGGAAATATCCATGGAGTGCAACCCGGAAACGCTGGATGAAGAAAAAATCGCTTTGATCCGCACCTTCGTGACCCGTTTAAGTTGCGGTGTGCAGTCGTTCGAGCCCCGCTTCCGCCGGACGCTGGGGCGCGATTGCTCCCAAGAGGCACTGGACCGCGCCCTCGCAGGAATTGTTGCGGCGCGTTTTTCGCATTTCAATATTGACCTCATGTACGCCATTCCGGGGCAGTCGCTTGCGGACTGGGGGCGCGAGCTGGATTGCGCGCTCGCCTGCGGCGCCGACCATTTTTCCTGCTATGCTTTAACGCCGGAGGAGGGGACGCGTCTCGCCGGAACGACGGTGGACGACGACCTTGCCGCCGACATGTACGACCTTGCGGGAATGCGCCTTCTTCGCTACGAAATCTCCAATTATGCGTCGCCCGGAGGGGAATGCCACCACAATTTGAACGTATGGTGCGGCGGACTTCTGCGCGGGTTCGGCCCCGCCGCCGCCTCGTTCGAGGGAGGTATTCGACGGATCGAACCGGAGTCGCTGGAACGTTGGCTGCAAAACGTTCCGCCGGAAATCGACGAAATCCCGCTGGAAGCGAGGTTCCGCGAAATACTCGCCGTCAATTTGCGCACTGTGCGCGGCTGGACACCTGCGATGTGGGGCGCAATTCCCCTTCCGCACGGCGCGTACAATTGGGATTGGGTGCAAAAAATCGCCCATGAATCCGCGGCGGAATTTTTGCACATTACTCCGGAACGCATTGCCTTGCGCCCCGAAGCGCTTCCCTTCTGGAATTCCGCCGCCGAAGCGCTTCTTTAGGGGCGTTTGAATTCGCAGGGGACGCCGGTTTGGCAGAGTCCGCAACCCGGAACGCCGTTGTACGAAGGATCGAGGGCGCGGCGACGGTGGAAGAATTCCAGGCCGAGCGCGCCGCAGCGCGCTTTGTCGCGGTCTTCAAACCGTTCGCCGACGGCTCCGGCGGGACAGCGCTCGATACACGCGCCGCAGCGTGTGCACCACGCGAAGGGATCGTCGCCGTAGGGACGCACGTTCGCTTCAAGCGCAAGTTCCGTAACCACGGAGCCGACGCGCATGGCGGAGCCGCGCTCGGTAATCAAGCTTGCGTGCAACCCGAATGTCCCCAGTCCCGCCATCCACGCAACGTGGCGTTCCGACCAGTGCGAGGCGTAGTCCAGCGTTCCTACTTTAAAGCCGCTTTTGAGCTGCTCCAGATGTGGAGCGACGCTGGGGAATCCCGCATCGGAGAGGGTCCGCGCGAGCCCTGCCGCGATTTTTTCATTGGCCATTTCGCCGAAAGTGCGCATATCGCTCCACAGTCTTGCGGGCGCGTCGCGTTCAAAGCGGTTCGCATGGCGGACGGCCTCGGTGGCGGGCAGAATCCAGACAATGACCGAGCGCGCCTTCGCTCCCGGCGCGACGCGGGAGAGCGCCTCCTGCGGCGTCCAGTGGAAATCCCCGATCAGCGTCTTAAACCGTTCGAACCATGGATCGTCCGCGTTGGCGACGCGGAAGAACGGCGCATCGAACCAGGCGTCTGCCCCGGCTTCCGCGTAGAGATATTGTAGAATTTTGTCGATGTTTTTCATATGATTTGGGGAATGAATCTCCCTATCACTACAATAATTCAACTTCCCAAAAAGGCAAGCTGTTTTTTCTTGTTTGTCTGTTCTATTTCTTGATATGGGATTATATCTTGAAATTAATAATAACGTTACTCGTCTTTCATGAAGAAGAGTGTACTGATTCGTCTTTGGATTGATCTGCTTTTTTGTGTGTTTGTGAATTTTATATTGATCGTATTGTTTGGTGCGGTGATTTTTATTTGAGTTCAAATTGAGTTTATTTTGTTTTTTCAAATAATTTTTCAATAAAAAGTATAAAACAACTTGATTTTGTTTGTGAATTACAATATAATTGATTGAAGAGAACACTTTTTCAAAATATTACCAACAGCGGAAGGACGGTCTATGCATTGGAGATTGCACCTTAAACGGGCGGCGGCGCTCCTTTTCCTGGGTGGAATTGGGGTTGTTGCGGGGCCTCTTTCTTGGGAAACCGCGGGGCTTTCGGCGGGGCGGGTGAGCCTCGAGAGCGGTGCGTGGCGCGAGGTGCGGAGCTTGGGGGCGGCCAATTTTTCGGCTGAATTTTGTCAGTCGTTTCGTTTGGAGTACGATTCGGAGGTGCAAAGGGTCGGCGTGGCGGGGTATGGGTGGACGATTCCGTTGCTGGAATCGCGGTTTTCCGGCTCCGGGGAGCGCATGACGTGGCGGGCTCCGTGGGGCGCGGAAATCGGGTTTGTCCGGCGTGAAGGCGGGAGCTATGTTTCGGACGCGGATTTTGAGGCGGGCAAGGAGGGGGAACATTGGATTTTGCGCGGCTCCGGCGAGCGGCGCGACTGGGTTTTCACCTACCGCGGGAGCGTGTTGGAGAGCGCGAAGGCCCCCTCGGGCCGCGTTCTTGCGTTTGAATATGACGTGCTCAAGCGTCCTGTTTCCGTGGCGGAACAGGGGCGCGCGATGATTCAGCTTGCGTACGACGGCAACACGCGGCAGGCCTCGAAAATTACCGTCTCCGGCGTGGAACATGTTTTGACGTATGCGGTTATGAAGGTGGAGTCCGCGCCGCGCAGCCACGCGGACGCGCTGGCGGGGAAGGTGGAGGCGGAACGCCCGGTGCTCGTTTCGCTCCGCAAGGCGGATCTCGATCCCATCGCGTTCGAGTACAACGCGTTCGGTTATTTGACGCGCGCGGGCGCGACGAAATTTACGGTGGAAACTGCTTCAGAAACGGTGCAGAAAAAGTTTTTTGAGGAGGTACGGAGCCGTCAGTCTCGGGGGCTCGGCGTGTCGGATCTTCATCCGGCGCAGCGGACCGGGCGATTGCTGGCCGACGGGGTGTCGAACTATGCGTATCCGCAACGTGGTCTTACGGTTGTGACGGACGCGG
>JAVBPY010000002.1:0-330569 GCA_031549345.1 Victivallaceae bacterium | reverse complement strand
TAATACAAACGAGCTCAAAACATCCATTACAGAACGGTAAACGAAAATAAAAATCAATAAAATGCAATCGCCATACAAAGTGAGGCCATAGAATATGAAACGAACAAATATCGCCGCCGCATTGCTCGTAACTATATTAACCGTATATTCACTCGACGCCGCCGATTACGGCGCACAACTACGAAACGCACGCGAACTCCGCGACAAACGTAAATTCGAGGAAGCCATCCAGCTTGCCGAAGCCATCGCCGCCGACCCAAACGCCCCAGCACCCATCCGCGATTCCGCCCGACGCATCCCCATTGACGTACACATCAGGCGCGGAGAACACCTTAAAGCCGCGCAAATGATCGAACAAAATATACCCATTATTTCCATGCGCGAACAAGTCCCCCTCCGCCTCGAATGCGCCAATCTCTACGAGAAAAGCGAGAAAATAGAACAAGCTTTGCAAATCCTCGCCCTCCCCGACGCCGCACCCGCCGACCACTTCCGGCTTGAACTCGCACGCGCCGGAATCCAATTCCGCCAAAAAAAGTACGCCGACGCTCGCAAGACCCTCGAAGCCCTCCAGGAAATACCCGGCCTCCCCTCCAATGCCTCCACGCAAATCGCAATCGAGAAAATGCGCCTCTACAAGCTCGATCCGGAGATGAACGAGAAAAAACTCAAAGAGACCCTACAGTGGGTGCTTGACGATCCCGACGCCGCCCCACGCGACCACTTCATCGCCTACACCTCCGCCGCCAACGCACTCTCCGCCGCCGGAGAAAAACAGGAAGCGACAAAGGTATTCCGTAGCGGATTGACACTTCAACTAAATCACGCCCTGCGCCAGGAACAGTTGCGGAAACTCGCCGAACTCGAGCACGCCGAAGGTGACAGAGAAGCAGAAATGAAGACACGCCGCGCTTTTCAAGCCCTTCTCGAGAAAAACGATGCGGCACTCACGCCCAATTCCAGAGACTGGACGGACAATCGCATCCATATGCTGCGCAACTTGATCGCGGTCGCCCCCAAAGAAGCGTCCGTCCTCGCCGACGAGAGCTTAAAAATCACCAATCTGAACCCACGCGCCATGCGCGCGTTCCTCGAACTCGCCGCCTTCGCCGCCCTCGAAGCGCGCGAATATGAAAAAATGTTCGCCGCCGCTGAAAAACTTGCAGCCCTCCGAGAGGGCGGTTACGCGGGAATTTTCGATATCCTCGCGGGCCTCCGCAAAACATGCGGCCGCGACGGACAAACCGAATACGCGCGGAAGCTCGCCGAACTTCAGCGCAAACTCCTCGAAGGAGCCTCCGAATCGGAACGCACAAGCCTTCTGCAGCGATTGGCCGCGGATAATTCCAACAACGAAGAAGCCTTGAAGCAAATTCAAGGTGCATTGACCGGCGAGGCAAACCTTAAGACTGAAGAAAAACTATCCTTGCGCCTCCAGGCGGCTGTCATCGCAGGAAAAAACAAAAAATTCAAAGAGGCGTACGAGACGCTCGATGCGTTTGCGCAAGCCACCGACATCCCCGCAAACATCCGCAAACAAGCCTGCCTTCAAGCCGTCCTTCTGCTGGCCTACACGCCGGATCTGAGCGTCGATCAGGCGCAAACGATGTTGCAACGATGCCTCGAAATTCCGGAAATCACGCCACAGCAACGCTTCCATGCCCTCGACGCCGCCGCAAGCTGGATGTTCCAGCGCCGCGAATACAGACGCTGTGCGGAACTCTCCCAGGAACAGTCCACACTCCCCGCCCGCTGGCGTGACAAAGGAAGATCACTCGCGCGAATCGCGTTGGCGTGGCAGTACGCCAAGGATGTTCCCCTGGAAAAAAAAGCCCGCCGTAACGCGTTTGACTTTTACGAAAATACCCTTCAAAAAGAAAAACTCAACCGCGCGGAACGCAGCGAGGTTGTCGTTGAACTCCTGCGCCAGACCGCCCATCCAAACAGTTTCAGCGATGGAGAACGCATCGTCTGCGCCGAAGAACAACTCAAAGATACCGGACTTTCCTTTGCGGGACGTGAAGAGGCGTACAAACGACTCCTCGAAAGCGCGGCGCGCGGACGCGACGCAACCCTCTTTGCCTCAGCAAGCGAGCGCCGCGCCGCGCAAGCGGATATGCCGAAGGAAAAACGCTTCTCCACCCTTCTTGAAGCCGCAAAATTTTGCCGCAAGGAAAAAGCAACCATACTAGCGTACTCCATTCTAGAGAAGGTTTCCGCGTTGCCGGAACTTTCCAGCACACAAAAAGAGAGCATCGCCCAGGAATTCAGGATGCTGGATCAATAGGAAGCAAACGATGAAAACATTCACCCTGTTCCTCTGCCTGCCAGCAATCGCCTGCGGGGCCGTGAAATTTGAAGAAGGGAGCTTCGAGTTCCCTAATGCGCGTGATGGAAAAACCATCGTTTTTGATTATCGCGTCCCCACTGGAGAGGATGGAAGTCCCATCGTTACGGCGCGGCAAATCATTTTTTACGCCCCTTGCTTTGGAGAAACAAAACATTTCAACGATCCGAAACTCGTCCGCTACTCCTCGGAATTCGGATTCACTCTCCTCACCATGCGCCTGCAGTCCAATTCGGCGGATATCGGCGTTCGTGAACGCTACTACATCTTCCCCGAAGCCGGATTTCACCAGCCCATATTCAATGCCGTGGACAATTTACAGAAAAAATTCGCTCTGCCGAAAGAGAAAATCCTGCTTCTCGGCATCTCCTCCGGGGGAAGCATGGCCGAATTGCTCGCCATCCACAATCCGGAGAAAGTTCGCGCCGCCGCCATTACCGGCGGGCGATTCTTCGATGTCCCCCCGGAAAACTTCTCTGTTCCCATTCTTGTCCTGAACACCTATGGGTGCCCGAACGAGAAGGACACACGCCAACTCGCCGAGGCATGGCCCAAAACAGCGCGACCCTCATTGTTTACGGCACAGACACAGCCCATTTATGAGGATAAGGGAAAACGAAATTTCCACCATACCCCATCTTACGAAGCGTTTGAACTGATGGCTGAATTCCTTCGCTCCGCCGTTGCGTCTCCACAGGAACGCTTCCAACCATCGCCCGCATTTGAACGCCTTTGGAACAACATTCCTCGCGAGATGCCTGAAAACTTGAAAAACAACGAATCCGCCGTCCTCTTTCCTCCCGCAGGACGAACGCCGGAGCGTGTTGTACTCTTTTTCCACGACCCGTCGTTCTATCTTTCAACCACCATTGCCGACAACCTCCGGTACCTTGCCGAACATGACGCCATCGCCGTTTCCATTCCAATCGAAGGCGATCCTGTTGACGCAATCCCCTCCCTAAGACGCGTGATCAACAGTACGGAGAACAACGAGGAATGGAAAAAGTTTCCCCTTTACATCGTTGGAACCGGAATCGGCGGGCAGCTTGCGGCCGTTGCCGCGCAAAACAGCACAGAAGGACGCATCCGTCGCATTGTGTGCATAAACACGAATTATACCTCTGTTTTTCCGGAAATATCCATTGCAGCAACGAGGACGGAGCGCTCCGTGCCCCTGCGTATTCTTTGCGACGACACCGTGGTTATTCCTCCGGATCCCGGGATCAATGTGGAGTTCATACGCCTGCGTCATGCAGAACCTTACCTTGGCAAGGGAATCAACTGGTTCGAAACACTGCGCCGCCACACCGAGAACTGATTGCATGGAATTCACCTTCCAGGGACTCGTCCGCTACGGGTTCGGGTTCCAGAATCCAAACTGCGCCGCCGCGTTCATCGTGGTGCTCCAGCCACTGATCTGGAGCGCCATGCAAACAACCCGCCGTTTGTGGCTGAAAATACTTTTCGGCATCCTCTCGGCGCTCCTCTGCGGCGCGATGGCGTTGACCTTTTCGCGTGCGGGAATCATTGTCCTGGTCCTTGAAATGGCGTGGTTCTTCGCGCCGGAATGGAAAAAGTGCTGGAAAGTCGCCGCTGCACTCCTGCTTACACTGGCGACGGCCCTCATCGTCTCCGGCGCTCTGCTGCGCTTTATCCCGGATCGCGCCATGAGTAACCGAGTCTTAATTTACACGGCCGGGTTGAAGCTGGCCGCCGCCAATCCACTCGGTGTCGGCAGCGGAAACGCGGGCACGGTTGCAAGCGCATTTCTTCTTCCGCCGGGCATCGACTGTTACACGCTCGTTAACTCTCACCTGACACTGCTTGCCGAATACGGAATGATTGCGGGCTTTGTCTATTTTTTCCTGATCGGCTACGCCCTTTCCGCCGCGAAAAACCGCACCGCGCGGATCGCGCTTGCGGGCGTGCTGCTCTGCGCATGTCTGTCGCCGGTTTTCGACTGGCGCGTTTTAAAGGATCCGTACGATTTCGCCGGCACGGGGATGGCAAACTTCATCGCCTTATGGCTTCTGGCGGGCGTTTCGCTTGCCATCTTTGTGCGCCTGTTCTGTGCACCCTTTGCCCTGAAACGCGTATGGATTGCGGGCGGGACAGGGGTGGGCGTGCTCCTGTTTACGTTCTGCTTTTTCAGGCACGACACGCCGCGCGTGCGCGATAACTGCGTTTATAAGGGCGATGGTCAATCAACGCTTGTCCTCAACGACGCATGGACCCCCCTCCGCGAAGTTGTCGCCATCCTGCCGCAAGATTATAAACTCCCCTTGCGTCCGTGGCTCCTAGATGCCCCTCCTCCACCCGCGCCGACAGTAATTCTCGTCGGCGACATGCGGCGCTGGCGGAATTTGTATCCAAATTCCACGCTGGTTTTTATCCCAGAACAAGCTGATGAATCAGCAGAAGAAAAATAAGTTAGAAATCTCTAACTTATTCCTTGCAATTCCTTTTTTCGGCGATATAGTAGGTTCCAGACAAAGAAACCATGTCTCCTGCGGATCGGCCGATTGGGGTTGACCGATTCGTTACCGCAGCTCCGGAGGGCAATTCCTCCTGTATCCGGGGCTGCGGCTTTTTTAACGCTTCGAGACGGATGCCAAAGAACGATCCAAGGACTGCTGAATCACGGTGCTGTTGCGCCGTCTTCGATTCCCGCCTTGCACAACTGTGCAATTCTGTCACACCTTCGTGCAATGTGTGCAATTCTGTCACAATGCAAACATACCCCACACCCCTTTTGGAGCAGAATCAAAAAGTGGCATGTGATTTGCTCGACAACATCTGCGCGGAAAAGATTAAGTACGAAAGGAGGTGGTTCCGGTGGACAGGTAGAATTTTCGCAATCATAGCTCATTGTTTTTGTTTTATGCCAATGAGCAATCCGAAGGTTGGCAACTCGCAGTGCTGTTGCGCCGTTACGGCAACGAGGCAAGCGTGTTGCAGGCTTTATGATTGCGAATTGGTGGTTGTTGACTAAAAGGAAGGAGTGCGCATTATGATCGGAGAATTGTTGCCTTGGAAAAAGAAAGAGAACACCCTTGCGGCAGTCTCAAGAAGAGTGGATCCGCTTACGGATTTTCACCAGCAGATCAATGAGATTTTTCATAATTTCTTCACCGACTCCCCCCGCTGGCCTGCCATCGACTCCGGCTGCGAAACATTTGTCCCCCGTTTTGAAGTCGCGGAAACCGATGGCCAAATCAGCGTCACCGCGGAGTTGCCCGGGATTGAGGAAAAAGACCTCGACGTTTCCGTTTCCGACGGAATCCTGTGCATCAAAGGCGAGAAGCGGAGCGACTGTGAAGGGGATGACAAAAATCGTTGCTTTTCGGAAAGAACGTACGGGGTGTTTCAACGTGCCTTCTCTTTGCCGGACGGACTTGATCTCGATAAGATTGAGGCCGTTTTCAAAAATGGCATATTGACGATAACGCTTCCGAAAGACGAAACGAAACGCCAAAAAACCCGGAAAATCAATGTCAAGCAAAGCTGAGAGGAGGAAAATATGTTTGAGCTTGGAAACGGAAAGGAGCGTGCTGGGAAAGTCTATGGCCGCGCCGTCTTTCCTCTCGGCCTGGCTTGCCTGGCAGCGGCCTTGCTGTGCGGTCCGAGCCTGTGGGCGAAGGATGGAGAGGGAAAGAAGAAAGAACACCCCGGGGCTGTTGAACAGAAAAATGACACGCCAGGGAAAAAAACAGGGGACGACGCGTCGACCCCGGTGGATTCCGGCTGGGAGACGGAGGCGTGTTTCCTCTCGATTCCGCCTTATCGCATGCTCGATCCATTTTCCGAAATGCGGCTGATGCACGAACATATGGAGAGTGTATTCAACAACTCGTTCAGGCGTTTTCGCTTTGACCCCGGTTTGGGGCGCCCCATTCATTTTGGCCCCCGAATGGATTTGATCGAAGAAAAAGACGTGTACACGATTCGGATGGACGTCCCGGGCATCGACAAGGACAACCTCCAAGTCAAAGTGGATGGCGACGTCCTGATCGTCAGCGGGAAACGCAAGGAAGCGAGGAAGGAAACCGGCGAAGGCGGGACGCGAAGAATCATCCATGCGGAACGCTCATACGGAGAGTTCCGCAGGGGATTTTCGTTGCCCGACGGAATCGACGGGAAGAACGTCAAAGCCACCTGCAAGGATGGGGTGCTTGTTATCACCCTTCCGAAGAAAGAAAGGACGCGCGACGCGTCATTCACGGTAAAAGTTGAGTGATGCGATCACAACCATAAGGTCCGCCGCCGCGGTTCCGGATGGCACGCCTCCGGAACCGCGTTTTTTTGAGGGCCCGCTAGAGAACTTCGAGAATCGGATTTTCCAGAAGACCGCACGGGACAAGATTCTTCTCCGGCGATACGTACATTTTGAACGACCCCGGTCCCGTCCATGTGGGCCAGGATTCGCCGCAATAGAAGGGGCCAAGGACGTTGCGCCGGTGGCCGAGTACTTCGATTCCAAGTTCGAACTCGGCGGGGAGATCGCGGAGTTCCGCCACATAAGGCGGCCAGCCGATCACTTTGCCCGGTACGCCATCCACGAGGACGCGCAGCGCCGTGCCTCCCCATTCGCCGAAGCGGAGACGCATCCGCCCTGTCGGCGATGCGATGCGCTGGGAATAGATCACATTGCCCCCGTAATAGGGGAGGCCTTGCGCAACCCAATCGCCCGCATGCAAAGACGTACAAGGAGCGGTGAGGGTGTTTTTTGTTACGCCGAAATCCCCCAGGAGAAACACCGCCTCCAGGCCCGGGTGGTGGTCATGAAAGACGGTTTCGAGTTCCAGCGTATTTTCACCCTTGCGGAAAGCGTGAAGGGGGAGGGGGAGTTTGCGGAGCGAGGCGTCACAGTAGAATCCGGATTCGTCGTCCGTGAAAACGGGAAGGCCGTTCAGGCGGATATGGTAAAGAGCCGGAAATTCAATACCCAGCTCGACCGGTGAAGCGGGAAGCTCCGAACATTCAAATACCGCCTCCAGCCGCAGGCGCACCGAATGCCCCGACGGTGGAATTTGCAGCCAGGGTTGGGGCATGTTGCTCCCGCGTTTTTCCAGATTTTGCGCTTTTCGCAGGCGGTCGTCCAATGCGATGACGTATTCCGGAATACCGAAGGCCCCATCCGCTTCCGCCGCGCGGAAATGGTCGATCACCAGAACGTTCGGTTCACTCCGGCGAATTTTCCAATTTTTGTCGAGGGCGGCTGTATCGCGGGCGGGCAACGCCGCCGGGCGCGGCGCGGGCATTTTTTCCGGCGCCTTCTTTTGGACGACGAAGAGGCGGCTTCCCAGCGTGGGGAAGGAGGTGCGGATCGTCCAGCGCCCCGCGTTGTATTCCGCGTCGGCGGCGAAAACAGCGCCCGTTTCGGCGTCCAGCTCCATCGCCGCTCCGCCGAGGGGACTGTCAAAGGTGATAAGCACATGATCAAAGGCGGCTCTCCGGTCGACGCAGCGAGTGGGATCGTCGTCCGCGCCATGCCGGAGTTGGTCCTGCGTGTGTCCGGTGTTGCAGAGAAACAGCGCATCGAACGTATCACCGCGCCGGAGGGAACTGAGGATGGGTGCGGGCATTTTTCCGGCCGCATCGCTCACACGAAGTACGCGCCCTGCTTCGGCGGCGCGCAGCCAGTCCCCGGAAAAATGCCGTGCGAATTCTTGCACGGCGATGCTTGGAAAGCCGTCCAGCCGCTTCGGCGCGGGAGCGGCGAAGGCGATCACGCCCCCCGCCGCATGAAATTTTTGAAGGAGTGCGAGGGTTGTCCCGCGCATGGTGTGCATGGAAGGAACAAGGACGACACGGTAGGAGGCTTTGCCCACATGCAGGCGTTTCCCTGCCACACGGGCGTGGCGTGAAAGGAGTTCCTCGTCCCCGTAGTCGAAGTCGAGGTGGTTTTCCAGAAGTTGATCGCGAAGCGCGATCAGCGATTCGTCCAATTCCCGCGTTGCCGCGTCTTTCTTAAAATCTTTGCCGATGATGCCCCACATCGATTCGATCGGGTGCAGGACAAGAATTTCCCGCTGCTCCTCGCCCTTGGTCATGACCGCCGTCAGGCGGGCGAAGTAGTCCTCCACCGCGGCGTATTCCGCAAACCACGGCGATTGGTAGAAGATGGAAGCGGGATAATCCCGCTTGGCTTCCGCCGCCATCGTGTAATAGCTCAAATGCGGACAGCGCAGGTTCACGCCGAGAGCCAGTTGCCAATCCCCCAATGCTTTGTGGCCGGCGAAGGGGAAGTCCCAGCCGGTGCATCCGTCGGTTTCCGTCAGGCGGCGGTTCCGTCCGAATTGGCGCGCGGCGGAGGCGACTTGTTTGGCGGTGTCGTATACCCGCCAATGTTCGGTCAACAAATCCATGCCGGGAATCTGCATGTGCTCGTAAAAACGCATGGCACTCCCGATGGCACGGGTTTGTTCGCTTAGCGTATCCTCCATCAACGCGTGGCCGGTGAAGTCGATACCGTGTCCGGCGCACCATTCTCCGATCTGGCGCGAGAAAGAGTTTACGAAGAGCGAAGTAATCGTTTCCATATACCGCCAGCGGGTCGGGAAAGCGTCCGTTCCCTCCACATCATAGAAAATTTCCGCAAGGTGTGGAAGGAGGTCGCTGCCGAAACGTTTCCGGAATTCCTCCGGCAGGGCAGGGGTCCACGGAATTTCGATCTCAGTATTCGCGGCGTTCAACGATTCGCAGACGTGGCCGTAGTTCGGCTCGTCGGTGAAGATCGCAGGACTCACCGTTTTGAACGTGTCGCCCACCTCCTTTTCGTAACGCGCGTAAGTTACGCGGATGAACTCGCGCACCGCTTCGGGGTTCATGGTATCCAGATAAGATTGAAAATTGTACCATGTGGAGCATTTCATCGGGCGTTCTTCAAAAACAAGCACCGATTCCCCCGGCTTCACAGCCTCCGTGAGTGACGGCAAGGCGCGCAAGCCTGTCAGGCGGCGGCCGTCTACTTTCCCCGCCGCGATCAAGTGAATTTTTCCCTGGGGCATATGCTGCGCGGCTTCATCGGGTTTCAGTTCAAACAATAGGAGCCGCCGCTGACGGAAATCCGGGTTCTTGGTTACAATGCCCCCCGCCGCGCCGGAAGGCCAGCGGTCTTCGTCGTACAAATACGCGAGTGTGCCTTCTTTTTGAGCTTCATCCTGGCAGGCGCGGACGCAATCGAAAAACGTGTCGGACAAATACGGCGTGCCCAAGCCCACCCGGGCGTGCATGAAAAATCCTCCCAGCCCCATCCGTTTGAAAAGACGGATCTGTTTCCGAAGCTCTTGTTCTTCCAGTTTTCCGTTCCAGGCCCAGAAAGGGGCCCCACGAAATTCGGCTCCGGGGGTGGCGAAATCGTTCCAGAAATTTTTCATCGGTGTTCTCCAACATGGTTTTTATTTAAGCTAGCACGTCAATTGCGATTTGCAAAAGAAGAACCACGGGATTATACTAACCCGACAACAAAAAAGAAGGTGTTTTTTATGATGGAAAAATATACGATCGGCCTGGATTTCGGGAGCGACAGTGTGCGCGCGCTCCTGGTGAATACCCGGACCGGCAAGGAAGAAGCTTCCGCCGTTTCCGCCTACCCGCGCTGGACGGCCGGGCGTTATTGCGCACCGGAGAAAAACCAGTTCCGCCAACATCCGTTGGATTACCTGGAATGCATGACCGAAGTTGTGCGCAACGTGTTGAAAACCCTCTCGCCGGAACAGCGCGGCAACGTTGTTGGAATCGGGATCGACACCACCGGTTCCACCCCCTGCGCGGTGAACGCCGCCGGGACGCCGCTCGCGCTGGAACCCGCGTTCGCCGATGACCCGGACGCGATGTTCATCCTCTGGAAAGACCATACCGCCCTCCGCGAGGCGGAAGAGATCACACGGCACGCCAAAACCCATGGCGGAATCGATTACACTATGTACGAGGGGGGTGTTTATTCCTCCGAGTGGTTCTGGTCCAAAGTTTGCCATACACTCCGCAAGAACCCGCGCGTGCGCGAGGCGGCCAAATCGTGGGTGGAACACTGCGACTGGATCAGCGCCGAACTTACAGGATCGACCGCGCCGGAAACGCTGAAGCGGAGCCGTTGCGCGGCGGGGCACAAAGCGCTGTGGCACGCCTCGTGGGGCGGATTGCCCCCCGATGCGTTTTTTGCCGGGATCGATCCATTGCTTGCGGGCGTGCGCGGTACGTTGTACAACGAAACATACACCGCCGATGTTCCCGTAGGGACGCTTTCGGAAAAATGGACGGAGGCGTTCGGCCTTGGCTCCCACGTCGTTGTCTGCGGCGGCGCGTTTGACTGCCACACAGGCGCCGTGGGTGCGGGGATCGAGCCGTATAGTTTGGTGAAGGTCATCGGGACAAGCACGTGCGACGTGCTTGTCGCTCCCGGCATCGACCGCTGTGTGCGCGGCATCTGCGGCCAGGTGGATGGCTCCATTCTCCCCGGCATGATCGGGCTGGAGGCGGGGCAATCGGCATTCGGCGATGTGTACGCGCACTTCAAGCGCCTTCTCGCGTGGCCCTTGGAGATGTTCGCGCCGAAGGAACGGGATGCGGCGCTGGACGCGCTTCTCCCCAAGTTGGAGGAAGAGGCGGCTAAGATCGCTCCCGGCAGCAACGCCCTCCTTGCCCTCGACTGGCACAACGGGCGGCGCACGCCCGACGCCGACCAGAATTTGACCGGCGCGATTTTCGGGCTCACGCTCGGCTCGACGGCGCCGATGGTGTACCGTGCTTTGGTGGAGAGCACCGCGTTTGGAGCACGTAAAATCCTGGAGCGTTTTGAGTCGGAAGGCGTTCCCGTGAAAAGCGTTGTCGCCATTGGCGGCATCGCTTCCAAATCGCCGATGGTGATGCAGATTTGTGCCGATGTCCTCAAGCGGCCCATTAGGGTGAGCGCGTCCACGCAGTGTTGCGCTTTGGGTTCGGCGATTTTCGCCGCCGTCGCCGCGGGCGTGTTCACCAGCGCGGACGAGGCGATGAAAACGATGGCCTCCGCGTACAGTTGCGTCTACACCCCCGATGCGGCGAATTCGGTTGTATACGATAAAATTTATCTGCGTTATTGCAGTCGTGCACAAGCCGTCGAAGCGATCATTCACACGGAAAAGGAATAGAAAATATGTTGAATCTTAAGAAATACCAGATCTGGTTCATTACCGGAAGCCAGCACCTTTATGGGGCGGAAACGCTCAAGCAAGTCGCCGCCAACGCGCAGACGATCGTCGCGCACATGAACGTGTCGCGCCTCGCACTTGAATTGGTCTGGAAGCCGACCGTTACCACGGCGGAAGAGGCGACCGCGCTCCTCCGCGCCGCCAATGCCGATGAGCGCTGCGCCGGCGTCGTCTGCTGGATGCACACCTTCAGCCCGGCAAAGATGTGGATCAATGGCCTCAAACACCTCTGCAAGCCCTTGCTGCACCTTCACACGCAGGCGAACCGCGACATTCCGTGGAACACCATCGACATGGACTTCATGAACCTGAACCAGGCGGCGCACGGCGACCGCGAATTCGGCTTCATCTGCACCCGGTTGAATTTGCCGCGCAAGGTCGTCGTCGGCTACTGGCAGGACCCGATCGTGAAGAAGCAGGTCGACGTCTGGGCGCGCGTCGCCGCCGCCTGGGCCGATTCGCAGGCCATGAAAGTCGCCCGTATCGGTGATAACATGCGCGAAGTTGCTGTAACGGAAGGAAACAAAGTTTCCGCCCAGATCGAATTCGGGTACTCGGTAAACGGTTACGGCGTGGCGGACGTTGTCCGCTATGTCAACGCTGTGGCCGATCGCGACGCGGATGCCCTTGTCAAGGAATATCTGGATACCTATCTGATTCCCGATCGCTCGGATGCGGCCATGAAGTCCATCCGCGACGCGGCCCGGCAGGAGATCGGCATGCGCGCATTTCTGGACGACGTGAAGTGCCAGGCGTTCACCACCACGTTCGAAGACCTTACCGGCTTGAACCAGCTTCCGGGCCTCGCCTCCCAGCGCCTCATGGCCTCCGGTTTCGGCTTCGGGGCGGAGGGGGACTGGAAGCTCGCCGCCCTGACGCGTACCATGAAAGTCATGGGCGCGGGGCTTCCCGGCGGCGTGAGCTTTATGGAAGACTACACCTATCATCTGGAGCCGGGACGCGAGCGTGTCATGGGCGCGCATATGCTGGAGGTTTGCCCCTCCATCGCCAGTGCGAAGCCGAGCCTGGAAGTGCATCCCCTCGGCATCGGCGGTAAAGCCGATCCGGCGCGCCTCGTCTTCAACGTCCCCGCCGGGCCCGCGTTGAATGCGAGCATGATCGAATTGGACGACCATTTCCGCCTTGTGGTGAACGAGCTGGAGGCCGTCGCGCCCGATGCCGACCTCCCCAAGCTTCCCGTCGCCCGCGCCATCTGGCTGCCGGAACCGAATTTCCCGATTGCGGCCCGCGAGTGGATTCTTGCCGGCGGCGCGCATCATTCCGTCTTCACGCAGTCGCTGACCACCGACTATTTGGAAGATTTTGCGGAAATCTGCGGCATTGAATTGGTCGTAATCGGCTGATTTTTCCGGATGGAGCAAGGCGCTCCCTACGCCTGCTTCCGGCCGAAGGGGCTATGCGCCCGCCTTACGGCGGGTTAACGCAAAGCGCCAAACGCGGTCGCTGAACGTTCCGCTCCAGAGTCGCGGAGCGAATGCAAGGGTATTGTTTTGCGCCGCAGCGCAAAACAACTTTGAGCGATTAGCGACGAAGCCGCGCGTAGCGCAGCGAAGCCTTCCCCCGGTATAGCCCCGAATGGGGCGGTGGAATCGCCGCCGCGATGGCGGATAGAACGGCCGCAGCCCCATGCATCCCGACCGGCATCTCGAAAGCCCGGTAAAACTTGAATCTATGATATTTTCTTCTATCCGAGCTTGAAAATTCGGAAATTGGAAGTATTGTATTGCAACGAGCGGTGTTTGTCACGTAAGGCCAGTTGACAAACGCCGCTCGTCGTTTTTGTTTAAAAAAAGAGGGCACGATGCCAAAGACGGCTTTTGAGAAATTTATTTTTTCGCTTATGATGGCGCTCGCCATGACGTCCGGAATGCGGTTGTATAACCTTTTCCTTACGGGGGATGGAATGACCTTCCAATCTGTATTGGCTGTTGCGCGGATGCTTCCTTTGATGTGTGCGATTGCGATGTGCTTCCAGAGTTTTTTGGCGGGACCGTTGGCGCGGAAAGTCGCCTTCGGAATTGTCGATCCGCGCAAGGATGCGCCGTGGCGCGTTACCATTTGTCTTGCATGTTGCATGGCGTGTTGTATGTCCCCCCTGATGAGTGCTGTGGCGACGTTTTTTTTCCGCTCCGCCGAGGGAGCGTTCCTGCCGGTTTGGGGTAAAACGGTGGCGCGGAACATGCCGTTTGCGCTGCTGCTTCAGATTGTGGTGGCCGGACCGCTGGTGCGGTGGATTTTCCGGCGCATGTTCCGTCGCGTGGACGTGTCCGAGGAAGCGGCGGTTCAGTATCTGAAATACTCCAGGTAATTGAGCACTCCATTGGTTGGGCCTGTGGCCGGAATCGTTCCGAATGTCGCGCTTAAGCGGCTTGCGGGACGTTTTGCGTCCGTGGGGCGCAGGATGGATACGGTGTAGACGCCGCTCTCCGTCCAACTGAAATTCTGCTGCAGAAGCGCCAGGACGGATGCTTCGAGCTGATCGCTCAGAAAGGTTCCCTTCTCCCTGTAAATGCGCAACGCTTCGAGTACTTGCTCGGCGGTGGCATCGTCCAGCCCGGCTGTGCTTTTCAACTGAAGACGGGTGGCATTGAATACCGTCGGGTTGGCGTTCAGCGTGATAAGATTGTCGGGGGGAATCAGGCGGATGGCGCTCAGACGGCCCTCCGCATCGGGGGGGAAGAATTCCCGGAAACGGGGAAGGTAAAGAAGCTCCTCGCGGAATTGCAGCGCGTTGTCGCGGGGGAGGGGGGCAAGCTCCAAGGCCTCGTAATCCCCGGACTCCATGCCGCTGCCGCTGACGGAGGTGTCGGTGTCGATGTAGTCGCTTAGAATGTCCGAAAGCGTGGTCAGCGCGTCGGTGTCGATGTTTTCATCCAGCGATGTCGATTGCGCCAGTTGACGCAGGAGGTTGACGCCGAGGTTGCCGGAAAAGTTCCAACCGGAATTCGCGTCGTTGATCCGGTAACGGATGCGCGTTCCGTAATAGTCGATCTCGTGTTCCGTGCCGTCGGCGAGGAACCGTTCGCCGTCGGCCGCCTCGTAGTCGGTTTCGCCGAGGGTGCGTGTTGTGTTCTGCGTGCGGTCGGCGGTAATCAAGTAGGCGATCCGCGCGAGTGCGCCTTCGGCGATGTAACCGGAACGCATGTATTCGTTGTACGTGCGCAAATTGAGCGTGCTTGTCTGGGAAACGGCCACCAGCGCCGCCACCAGCGCCGAAGCGCTGATGATTAAACAAAGCACAGTAATCAAAGCCACGCCGGATTCTTCGCGCCGTTTCACTGCGTCGCCTCCAAGTCCGGCCTGTCGCCGAAGACGGAACCGGCGGCGGAGCCCGCCGTGCGGCGCAGCCACGCTTCGCGGCTTCCGTCGGTGAATTCCAGAATCAGTTGAATGGCAAGCGGGACGGCTTCGCGGTCCTCCGGCCAGCTTTCCTGCCAGGTCAATTGCTCTCCGTCGTAGTCGGCGAACATGAATTTGAGCGAACGGAGATTGGCGGCGAGGGTTTCGGTGTGCAGGATCTGGCCGTTTATAAGGGGCGTATCCGGCAGGAGCGGGGTGGAGGAGTAGTCGCATTTTAACTTCTCCTCTTCGCAATAAAGGCGGAAGAATAAAAAAGGATAGTCCGTTTTACCGTAAACCCGTTGCTGGCAGGAGGCGTACAGCTCCACGCCGTCCCCGCGAAAGAGGATTTCTTCTTCTCCGTTCTCCTCGAGTTTCCAACGGAATGGGATGATATTGCGGAGGTAATTTTCGGCAAAGCGGTCGATCGCCTGGTTGCGGCCGAGGCGATCGGCCGCTTTGCGCGCCCGTTCCCAGCTCTTGGCGAGGGTGTTCAATGAAACGCCGCAAATCGCGCCCACAATCGCCAGCACCGCGATGGCGGCGAGCATTTCCATCAAAGTGAAGGAGTTACGGCGTTTCATTGGGATTCCTCCGTTGGGAAGCGATCGACAATTACGGAAAGGACGACCTTTGGGTCTTTATCGCGGACCAACTCGATCTTGCAGCTCTTGAGGGTGACAAGGTTGCTGGAAAGGAGACTTTCCGGCAGGTTTTCCGCATCGGGATAGTCCACGCGGACGCTGTAACCGCTCCCTGTCGGAAAAATTTCCGGCGGCGGCGTGCCCGTCGTATCCGATTCGAGAAGATAAAATTCCGCCGCTTGCATGAAAAGATGTGTTTCCCGCCAGTCTTGTTCCGCCTGAATCATCCGCCGTTGGGCCGCCGCGGAGAGGGTGAAC
Organism: Victivallaceae bacterium; assembly: GCA_031549345.1. Classification (GTDB taxonomy): domain Bacteria; phylum Verrucomicrobiota; class Lentisphaeria; order Victivallales; family Victivallaceae; genus CASFRF01. Next base: position 314,769 of record JAVBPY010000002.1, on the reverse strand, counting down.
AACCCGGCAAGGCTCAGCGCCAGCACGCCGATGGCCACCACCACCTCCAAAAGTGTAAAAGGGCGCTTCATTGTTTTTTCTCCTCCGTGTTTTCAACCCGGGGGAGGCCGGTCAGGCGGGAAATGGCGATGGTGCGCTCGATGGGACCGAGCTTGAAGGTCAAGCGGCTCGTACCGGAACCGCCGCCATCGGGGAAAAAGCGAAAAATCTCCAAGGAGGACGGATTTTCCGCATCCTGCGGGAGTTCCATATCGATATTTTCCGGGATGTTCCACTTGAGTTCGGCGACGCGGACATCCCCCTCTTCTTCCTTGCTTGGCGGCACGCTTTCCAGGCGGCGTTCGGCGGAATTCAGGTGGATGACGCGCTCCGTGCCCGTGCTCATCGCCTGCGCCCGGACACGGGCACAGAACAAAAGAAGATCATGCGCAAGCTGGTCGGCGCGGCGCGCATCGGAAACTTGCGCACGTACCGCCAGCGCGCCGAGCCCCATGACGATCACCGCAATGGTGATGACCGCGACCAGCTCGATCAACGAAAACGATTGACGGCGGTGCGTCATTCGAGCGCATTACTCCCAGTTGTTGAAGTCGGCGTTTTCGCCCGAGCCGCCCGGTTGCCCGTCGGCGCCGTAGCTGTACAAGTCGAAGTCGCCGTGGTCGCCGGGGGCTTTATAGATGTAGTCGCGGTTCCACGGATCTTTGGGGACGACGGCGGGCTTGAGATAGGGGCCGGCCCATTTTTCATTCTGTGCGAGGTTTTCCACCAGTGCCTGGAGGCCCGCCGAGGAATCGGGGTAGTCGCCCACATCGAGCTTGTAGTCGGTGATGGCCTGGTCCAACAGTTTGATCTGGGTCTTCGCCGCGGTGATCTTGGCGGTTTTCAGGTGCTTCAGGTAAAGCGGGGTTGCCACGGCGGCCATGGTCGCCAGGATGGTGATGGCGATCACCAGTTCGATCAGGGAGAACGGATTGATTTTTTTCATGATGCTTCCTTTTGGGTTATGCATTGATTGCGTTAAGATCCATGATCGCCAGGAAAATGGCGACGACGACGACAAGAACCACAAGGGCCAGGACAATAATGACCAGCGGTTCAAACAAACTCAAGGCACGCTTGATGCGGCGGCGGACACCCTCCTCCATTTGGCCGGTGATGTCGCGCAGCATTTCACCGACGGTCCCGGACTCCTCCCCCACGCGCACCATCTGGATGACCGTGCGTGGAACGAATACGCTTCGCGCCAACCCGGCGGAGAGTTTCAGGCCCCCCTTCAGATGGCGCTCCAGATCCGCGAAGTCGTTGCGGATGCAACTGTTCAGCAATACGCGCGTGGCGATCTTCACTGTGCGGATGATTTCCACGTGGTTGGCGATCAGAATGGCGAGGGTCTGGATAAAGCGGCACATCTCCATCGTAACGATCAGCGACCCCAGGAAAGGAGCTTTCAGGAGGAGGCGGTCCCGTTCCGCCGTGATCCGCTCCTTGCCGTAGATTTTTGGCAGACCGAACCACGCGCCGATTGCCAGCAGAATCACAGAGGGTATGCCCCAGCAGAAAATGGTGCTCAGAACGTTCAGGAACACCATCGAAGGCGGGAGCTCGCGCCCCATATCCAGGAAAATGCGTGTGAACATCGGCACGAAGACGACAAAAAGGAGGATGATGACAAGCAGCACAACCCCCAACACCACAGCCGGATAAATCGAACTGGAAACGATGAATTCCCGTGTTTCCCGGTTCTCCCGCATGAAACGCTGAAGCTCCACCACCACCTCCGGCAGGCAGCCGCTCTCCTCGCCCGATTCAATCAAATTCGCATAGTATCCCGGGAAAATCGCGCCGTGCGAACGGACAAGCTGGGAGAATTTTTTCCCCTCGTGCAGCCCCTGGCGCAACGAGGTTACAAAGTCTTTCTGGTCGGCGTGTTCCGCGCTTTCCGCGATAATCATCAGCGCCCGTTCCAAGGGAATGTGGCTGGAAAGGAGCGGCGCAAGTTGTCCGGTGAAGCCGAAGACATCGATCTTTTTCCGCCGCCATTGGAACTTTCCGCCGGCCATGGCGCTGACCTCGCCGAGTTCCCGGATGGGGAACATATTCTTGCGGCGAAGGCGCGTCATCGCTTCGGCCGGGGTGTCGGCCTCGATGATGATTTCGCGCGGGGGGGTGCCCGCTTCGGCGGCAAGGTATTTGTAGAGCGGCACGGTCTTTTACTCCAATTCCGCGGTGGAACGCCCGAGTTCCCCGAGTGTGGTGATGCCTGCGGCCACCTTGGCGCGGCCGTCTTCCAGCAATGTGCGCATCCCGGATTGAATGGCGAGTTTCTGCAATTCAGAGCTTGGCATATTGGTGTTGACCGCACGGCGCATCGCATCGTCCACCGTCAGGAGTTCAAAGATGCCGCAGCGGCCTTTGAAGCCGCTGGCGTTGCATCGGCGGCAGCGCCCCCCCGCCTTGGGGGCCGCCCCCGTTCCGTGGCACGCGGTGCAGACCTTGCGCACCAGTCGCTGCGAAAGAACGCCGTAGAGGGCGGAGGAAATGAGAAAGCCCTCCACCCCCATATCCAGCAACCGGGTGATCGCCCCCACCGCGTCGTTGGTGTGCAAGGTACTGAGAACGAGGTGGCCCGTCAGGGCGGCGTTGATGGCGATGTCGGCGGTTTCCAGGTCGCGGATTTCCCCGACAAGGATCACATCCGGGTCCTGGCGTACGATATGGCGCAATCCGGAGGCGAATGTTACGCCGATTTTATGGTTGACTTGCATCTGGCAGAGGCCGGGCGTTTGGTATTCGACCGGGTCTTCGATGGTGATGATCTTCCGTTTCTGGTCATTGAGTTGGGCGATGACGCTGTAAAGAGTGGTGGTTTTGCCCGATCCGGTGGGGCCCACCACCAAAATGATGCCGTGGGGAATTTGAATGAGTTTTTCAAAGCGCGTCAGCACGTCTTCTGACATGCCGATGCCGCGGAGATCGAAGTTGATGGCGTCTTTGGTGAGCAAGCGGAGGACGATGCTCTCCCCCGTCAGGATCGGGATGGTGCTGATTCGCATATCCAATTCGATCCGGCCGAGATGAAAGTTTGTCCGCCCGTCCTGCGGCAGGCGGCTTTCCGCGATGTTCAGGCCGCCGAGGAGCTTGATGCGCGAGGAAATCGCGGGGAAATCGGTGGGCGGACAGCTCAAAATTTCCGTAAGAACTCCGTCCACGCGGCAACGGACGGAAACACGGTCGAGCTCCGGCTCCACATGAATGTCGCTCGCTCCAAGCTCGATGGCGCGGGTGAAAATATCGTTGACCAGCCGGACGATCCGGGCGTCGCCCGCCATGGAACGGAGGGTGTTCTCGTCTTCAAAATCAAGCTCCTCGTCCCCGGAATCGCGGCGGAGGCGCGAAAGCATCCGCTCCAGCACCGTTCTGCGGATCAGCGAAAAGGAACACTTGACTTGCAGCGCGCGCGCAAAGAGGGCCGCGATTTCCGAGAGTCCGTAAGGGTCGCACACAAGAATCTGCACCCGGTCGTCCACCCGCGTCGCCGGAAGGCAGAGCGCATGGTTCAGGAAATCTTCCGAAAGCCCCGGAAACGGCTCCGGATCGGGGATAAGTTCTTCGTCGAGTACCTCCACTCCGAGGATTTGCGCGTAGAGCGCCAACAGCTCCGCCTCGTTCAATGCCCCCGCTTCCACCAACGCGCGGTCCGCTTTACGGCGTGTGTCCGTATCGGCGGAAGCCGGATACTCCGGCGCGCGGAGGCGCAACGCCTCTTCCAACGCCTGGCGGAGGGCGGCGGGGGATTTGAGATCGCTGAGGAAGAATTCTCCGGCTGTCATTAGAATTTCTCCGTCGAAACTTCCGGGGATTTCTTCAATTTTTCCGCCTGGATGCGGGCGCGGTCGGCCGCTTTCTTGCGTTCGTCCTCACGGACGGTTTCGAGGCGGGTTTCAAACTTGTTCAACCCCGCGACCGCTTCGTTGTAGCGTTTGAGCATGTCGTCCAGGGGGCTCTTTTCGTTGACGATGTAGCCGGTGATGAGGACCAACAGCTCGGTGCGCTGCATCGAGTAGTCGGTGGAACCGAGCAGGCGGCGAAGGAAAGGGATTTCACTGATGAAGGGGAGGGTGGAGAGGTTGTCGATTCGCCGTTCCTTAATCAGTCCGCCGATAATCATGGTGCGCCCGTTGGCGATGGTCATGGTGGTCTTGAGGACGCGCTTGTCGATAATCGGCGTGTCGGGATTCTGTGAGAAATCCGCCTCGGAAATGGTCTGGGTCATATCCAGCGAGATAAGGTCGGTGCTCGTGACCTGGGGCATGATTTGGAGGATGACGCCGACGTCCTCGTAAATGTAGTTCTTCGTTACGTTGTCCGAGCTGCTGGATGTGTTCGTAACCGCCTGCTGGACGGTTGGAACGCTTTGCCCCACTTGGATTTCCGCCTGCGTGTTGCTGGTTACAAGAATTTGCGGACTGGAAACGACCTTGATGTTGTTGTTGCCCGCAAGCGCTTTGATTTTTCCAAACTTTTCGCTGGGATCGTTCGGGTTGAAAATTTCAAAAATACCCCCTTGGTTGGAGACGCCGGTCGGGTCGAGGAGCTTGCTGCGATTCAAATTTTCGTACGTGGTTCCAATGGTGGAACCTACGCTGCCGCCGCCGGTGGTGTAGCTCATTTCCAGGCCGAATTCGGTGGAGTCGGTCAAACTTACCTCCATCACAAGCACCTGGAGGAGGACTTGCGAGGGGACGATGTCGATCTTGTCCAGCAATGCCTTGACCAGGGCGTAGGTGCGCGGTGTGGTACGGATGACCAAGCGGTTGAATACGCCGTCGGAAAAGACGCGGACGGGCGTTTCAAAGAGCGTGCTGTTCCGGTCCACCTGCGTGTTGGTCATGGCATTGGAGAACGCCGCGAGGTTTGTCGCCGAGTTGGCCGACTGCGCCTGTGTTTGTTGGGCTGTGATCTGCTGCGTTTGTGTTTGGGTCACCCCGGTGGTGGAGGTGCTGACCGTCAGCGCCGTTCCCTGGATGTTGAAGATCACCGCCAGCGCCTGCATCAACTGGTCGGCGCGGCTGTGGGAAACTTTGTAGACGTACACGTGTTCCTGCTCTTCGTTGGCGGAACTGTCCAGAATACCGATCCATTGGCGGATTTCGTCGATCGCTTCCTGCGTGGCGGCGCTCGCGACAAGGACCTGGAGGCGGTCGAGGCCTGTAAGTTGGATGGAACCGGGCAGATCGCTCGCCGTCCCCGCCGCGACGGAGAATCCAAGCACCGGCATAATGGTGCCGAGTTCCGTTACCAGTTTGCTCGGCTTGATGTTGCGGCAGTAAATCAGCGAACGCGGCCATTGGGATTTGACATCCTGGTCCATTACCTCAAGGAGCTGCCGGAGTTTGGGGATGTTGGAGTTCGAGTCGCTGATCAAAATCGCATTCTGCCGGGCGAGGGGGAGGATAACGCTGTTTGCACCGAGGAACGGCTTCAGTTGTGTTTGCGCCTCGGCGGCGGTCATATTGCGGAGCGAAAAATGGAGCACTTCGCTCGAGCCGTCTCCACGGCTGAAGGCGCGTAAATCGCGTTGCGCGGGCATTTTGGAAAGGGGCATGATCCGGATGGTGTACGAGTCGGACGCTTTGACCGCTCCCGCTCCGGCCAGATAGAGCATCTGGTCGAACGCTTCAAACAACTCGCGGCGCGTCATGTGGGAGTTGAAATTCAGCGTAACCGTTCCGCGCAAATCGCTGTCCGCAATGAAGTCGAAGCCGAGTGCGTCGGCGAACGCCGGAATCGCGTCCAGCAAGGGCGCACTGTTGAAGGCGATGGAAACTTTGATTTGTTCGTCGCCGTTGAGGAGGACCAGGTCTTCATAAAAGCGCGGCGCCGGTTTGTTGCTCAACGCGGGGTGCGCATCGGTTTTTCCCACCGCGCGGGGCTCTTTGGCGACAAGTTTTTCCGCGATGGATTGAAGTTTCTCCTGTACTTCCTTCGACTCCGTCACGCGGTCTCCGTCGTCAATGCTCCCGGACTCCTCTTTCGGGACATCCGGCACCTTGCTGCCGTCCTGGAGGAATTTATACTCGTCCGGCGTCGGTTCCGGGTCCTGGCCTTTGCCGAAATCATCGTTTACATGGGCACAGGACACCAGCAGGAAGAGGAGCAAGGCCGGCATCAGGTTGCGGAGGGAGGGGGTGATCATCGATTATTCTCCATTCAATTCAATGGTTTGATTGTTTGCGTTATAAGTTCAGTCCGCCGGAAGAGGTACTGCTCCGGCGCGTCGCCCCGCCGACAACCTGCCCGCCGGCGACATTGCCGCCGCGCTGGTTGCCGCGCTGGTTTTGTTGCTGTTGCTGTTGCATCTGGCGCATCATATTCATCATATTCATTTGCTGCTGCATTTGCATTTGTTGGAACTGCTGGAACTGTTGCATGGCTTGTGCCCGTTGGTTTTGCGGCTGGGCGGTGGTGGTTGTCGGTTGGTTTTTTGATGCTTCCTGGATACGCAGTTCCGTGCGTGCGCCGGAGCGTGTCAGGACAACGTAGTCCTGTCCTACTTCCGTAAGGGTATATCCGTTCGGAAGGGTTTCCCCCAGGCGGACGAACTGTTGCAAATTCGCTTGCGCCTGTCGATTCTGGTTCTGGTTTGGATTCTGGTTGAAATTGGGCATTCCGGGAGGACCCTGCTGGCGGCGCTGTTCCTTCTGAATAATTACCGCGCCGCGCATTCCGCCGAGATCCGACGTGCCCACCAGTGTGAGTGAAAGCTGTGCGCTGCGCCCTCCCGTGGCTCCGGCCGGATTGCGGGCGGGGTCGAAAATGTTGTTCCGCACGACAAGTTCCTGCGCCTGATCGGGGGGGAGGGTGCGGAGTGCGGGAGGTGGCTTGGCGGCCTGCGGCGGTGCCTCCGGCTTTTTCTTTTCCGCAACGGACTGTGTTTCCGGCTCGAACAACGAAACGGCGGACCAGACCAGACCGCCCGCGAGAAGGAGATTCAAGAAAAGAAGGAAGGCTCTCATTTTTTCACCTCCGGAATATTGAATGCGATGGCGCGGAGCGTGCCGTTGATTTGCAGAAGCGGCTCGGCCGTGGCGGCCGCGGGGCCGGGACCGCGGCGGAATTCGGGACGAAGCTCGATCCGCCGCCAGTACAATCGCGGTTCCATCTGCTGAATTTCCGCGAGGAACGCGGTGATCTGCTCCAGTGTTCCGGAACCCGCCACGTCGATTTCCGCAAAATAAAGCTGTGTGTTGATGGCGCTGCGGCGCACGGTGCCGATGGAATTCAAAGGAAGCACCGCTTTAGTGGCGGCGGGTTCGATTTTCTTCCGGAGCTCCAACTCCGGGTCGCCGTCGCGTTCCGGGCGGAACCAGTGCGTGGAGCGTTCTTTCCAGGTTTTTTCATTTTCCAGACTTGTGTCGAACTGGGCTTTCAGTGCGCGGTAGGATTTTTCGGCGCGGGCGATGGAGCTTGCGGCATCGTCGAGTTTTGTATCGGATGGAATCCAACTGTCTACTTCTCCGGCGAGCAAAAAGACCAGGAGAAGCGTGAAAAACGCGACAGGAACGGCGATCATAATTTTATGACGGCGCGCGAGTTTCATTTTTTCACCTCCATGGGCTGCGGGGATACCTGCATGGTGATTACCGTCATGGTGTCGCCCATCCGGCGTTGTTGGAGGCGGCTGATTTTGTACCCGGCTTCGCGCCGGAGGGGTGTCGCCGCGTCGAGGTTGCTTTGGCTTGTGGTCAACGTAAGGTCGATGTTGCCGTCGGCGGCGCGGAAGTTGGTCAATTGCGCCTCGCGGGGAAGTTTTTCCGAGAGCGTCGCCAGGCGTGTGAGAATTTCGTGGTCGCCCGGATCGAGATCCAGAACACGTTTGATTTCCTTGAACTCCTTATCCTTTGCGGCGAGCTGACGCTTGATTTTCGCCGTGCGGTCCTCCAAGTCGGCGGCGCGCTGTTTCAGCTCCAGATACCGGACGCGGAAGTTGTGAAGATGCCCGAAACCGCGCACCGCGAATGTGCCGATCAAACAGATGGTCAGGAGGGCGGCCAAGTAACCGAGCCGCCTGTATCGCCGTGGGCGGAAATGCTCCGGCAGGATGCCCAATCCCGCGCGGCGGTGTGAAAAGCCCGGCGTGGATGCGAAAAGAATCGCAGTAAGAGGCGTAACAAATTCGCGAAGGAGGTTTTGCGCATTCTCTCCGGCGAAATCGAACGTGTCGAGAAGAAGGCCGTTCAGCTCTTTGTTTTCGTCTTTTTCCGGCGCGTCGGCGAATTGATAGGCGCCGTTTTTCCAGCAGAATTCGCCGGGGAGTTCCGGGAGGCGCACAGGACTTTCCGGCGAGAGCGCCGGCAGAAGGAGGAGGGGATGGAGAATTTCATCGATCCGGCAGTTGGCCATATCCAGCGCCGCGAGGAGCGCACGCGCATTCTCCGCCGGAAATACCTGCACTGTCGCGTCCAGCAATCCCTCCGCCGCCGGACGGGCGACGAACTGGATTTGTGGATTTTCCGGCATTAACGGCAGGTTGCGCGGAAGCTCGAACTCGATGGCGGAATGGAGTTGCGCTCCTTTAAGGTTCGGAAGACGGCAGGAAAAACACGTGTCGCCGGGAATTGTCGCGGCGATCAGAACCACGGTTTCCGAACCGAGCGCAAGCTCCGCGAAAAGCGTACGGAATGCTTCCTCGAACTGCTCGGGGGCGAATTCGCGACGGATGGTTTTACGGAGTAGAAGCTTCTTGCCGCGCCGCGTCGCCCGCGCGGCGCGGAGGATGCCGTCGCCGATCGTGATTCCGGCAAAATCGCCCAGCCGGAACGGGTTGTTCATCGCGTCGCCCCGGTGGTGGATGTCGGAAGGGTAAGGACGGTCAGCCCCTGGGTGGTCGGCTTGAGCATCTCGATCTTGATCCGGCTCTTGCGGATGAGCTCCAGATAGGCATCCCGCGCGGCGATCGGGTCGGTACGACGGAGCTCGCGGATGCGCGCAAACGCCTCCGGCTGTTGTTCGGCGAGGGCTGCATCCACCTTGGCCATGGTGAAGCGCACCACGTCGCGCGGAAGAATTTCCACGCCGCGAAGATAGTCCACGGTGAGTTCGGCGGGTACTTTGATTTCATGTTTCTCGGCCATCTCTTTATAAGAGGCCAGGGCTTTTTCCGGCTCGGTTTGCTGGGTGAGCTTCACGGTCTTGACAGCCTCCGCCTCCACCGCGTCAAGGGCTTTGAAGAAAATCTGGATCGGGTCGGGACGGGCCGCCGATGCTTCTCCGTTGCGCCCGCCACGTTCGCCGCGATTTCCTCCCTCGCCGCGGCTGCCGCCGAAGGAGGGGATTTCAATTCCCGCCTGGCGCGCGAGCTCCATGGATTTGCTCATGGCGGAACGGGGGTCGCTTTCGCGCAATTTTTCAATTTCGGCGTACTCCGAGGGGAATTTTTCGCGGAGCTGTTCGCGCATGGTTTCAAAAGCAGCCCTGCCTCCTCCACCGCGTTCACCGCCTCCTCCGCCGCGCTCACCGCCTCCTCCGCCGTTGCCGCTTCCGCGTCGCGAATTTCCCGTGCCGCCGGAAGGCGCGGGGGGCGCATCGTCCGCAAAAAGAAGTCCGGCGAAACAAAAAAGAAATAAAAGCGTCAGTCGTTTCATGCTGTAAGCTCCTGTTGTACTATTTAGGTTCTCGCTGCGTGAAACGTCGCGAAGCGGCGCTTTATTGTGTGTTTTTACGAATTATAACAAAAAAAAACGTTTTCGCTGAAAATCCCTTGACAAAGTTCTTTTTTTGTCTATAATATCAAGTGTGATAGAACACGAAAGCACACGCAGAAACACGGAGGGGGTATGACCGAAGAAGAACACATCGCCGTCGCCACACGGCTTGGGGAACTCTTTGAGGCGTCCAAGGAGAGCAACAACCTGGGCACCTCCGGGCACATCAAACAGGCCTTGTTTCGCCTCGCTTCGGAGAGCAGCCGCCTCGACCGTTTTCCTTCGATCCGCAAGTTGAGCGAAATCTTCCAGGCGGCTCCCGCTTCCGTACAGCGCGCCGTTTCCGAATTGATCGCGGAAAATGTGCTGATGGTCCGCAGCGGCGTCGGTATTTTCGTGCGCACGCCGCCGTCGCCCGCGCCGATGCGCGACGTGCTGAGTTATTCGCAGAGCGGGCGTTATAAGGTGGAGATTTTTCATTGGGAGTCGGACGAGGGTCGGCGCGCGATGATGCTCGAACTTGTGGAGCGTTTTCGGAACGAACACTTGGGACACCTGGCCCTTCAGCTGCATTTCGAGGAACCCTCCGTATGGCCGGACATCACCATCAATCTGCCCGGCCCGGCGGAGGCGCTTCCGTTGCGGCGCCTCGCCGCGCACGAAATTGCGCGCGGAACCCTCCGTGTTGCGGACGACGACACCGCGCCTTTGGCGTACCATGCGCTGTATTTGTTTTGCAGCCGCAAAGCCTTGAAGTCGCTCGACCTCCCGCTTCCCGAATACGAAACGTTCGACGAACAAATCGCCTATGTGCGGCGTGTAGTGGCGCATTGTGAAGAATGCGGGATTCCGCGGCCGGTTTCCATCAACCGTCCGGCGGCGTTCCTTGGAAACCGTGCCCACGCGTTCGCCCGCGGAGGCGATTTGGCCGAACTTCGTGCCGACTTTCAACGCGTTCTCTCGTATTGCGGAATGTTCCATCATGCGCGCGACCTTTGGGAAGTCGGAGGAATCGAGCGTTTCAATAAAGGTGAATTTCCTATTTTTGCGGCGTACACGTGTGCGGTCAACGCCATGGAAGACCCGGATGATTTGCTGGTGTACCCGGAAATTGCGATCGACGGCGGAGCTGTCCTGGACCCTTTGATCGGTTCCATCGACGCACGTACACGGAATCCCGTGGAGTGTGCCCGCTTTTTTGCGTTTCTCCAACGGTCCGATTCGCAGGATTTGTTTCGGGAGCAGCATTTCGTGGGTGTGGACCGCAGGGGGAAACACTTCAACACGCCGGCGCTCCGCGCGGCGGCGGCGCGGGCGTTCGGCGGCTATTTCGCCGATCCCGTCGAGCGCTATATCTACAGCAACATTCTCGACCACGGATTTCTGATGCTGGTGGACGATCCAAGTCGTTTTGAACTGGAATGGGAAGATATGGTCGCCTATTCCCAAAGCTATACGCAAACCCGCAAAGGAGAGATACGATGAAAAAGAGTTCGCATTTTACGTTGATCGAGCTGCTGGTCGTTATCGCGATCATCGCAATCCTTGCCTCCATGCTGCTCCCGGCGCTGAACCAGGCGCGGGTGGTGGCGCGGAAGGCGCGTTGCGTCGCCAATTTGAAACAGCAGGGTGTTGCGATGCTGATGTATACGGAGGATTACAAGGGACAGTGGGCGGCGGCGTATTTTCCTTCCACCCATTCGGTGAACGAGGCCAATCCGGGCAATGCGCAGTGGCCGGTTATTCCCGCCTACTATTCCGGGTATTTCCCGCGCCTGACCAACGCGTCGTACTACAATGACTTTGTCTGGAAAAAAAGCAAGCGCGCCGATGGCATGGGCATTCTGCGGTGCCCGGAGGATCAGAGCACAAATTCAGGCGGCGAATTTGCTGTGAATTATTCGGTTTCCGGGAGCAACGGCATCGCGGCGGCCCCATATCTTGCCAGCGACGGCGGGATGATGGACTGGCGGCATATTTCCAGGTTGAAGACCCCCGCCGTTACGCTCTGGGTAAGCGATGGCGTCCAATCGAAGTTTTTCGCCGGTTCGGATCTCGGGCTGCGGCTCAATATGTTCGACAACACGCCGGCGGCGGTCGAGGACCACATTTTCCGACGCATGGTTTCCCACAACGGAACCAAAAATCTCCTTTTTCCGGATGGACACGTGGACAACCGGACAAACCACAGTATTTATCAGTCGACCCAAAGCCGCTACATCGGCGACAACATGTTCCCCTGGAAATGGTAATCAATAAAAAGGAATGACCGCTATGAAAAACACACTTGTCCTGGCGCTTCTTGCCGGAGGGCTCTCCGCCGCCGCCGCCCCTGTAACGATTCTGACCGTTCCGGCCTCGGACGGTTTTTTAAACGCCAAGGAGGGGGCGCCTGTGATGGAGCGCGTGGTTTCGACCATGCTCGATTCGGAGAAAAACGAATCGCACTCCATCCTGGCCGGCAACATCTGGCGCGGGCAGTACAAGGGCGTATTGGAATTTTCTTTGCCGGAAAATATGAAACCGCTCAAAAGCGCGAAACTCCGTTTGTGCACCCTCGACCAGACCGGGTGCTACGAACGCAAGGAGGGCGGTGGTCCGGAGTTGATCGGTTTCTATTACCTAACCCCCGAAGCGAACGGGCGCGTGGAACTTGGCGACGATAAAATCGGAACCCGGCTCGAAACGCCGATTTTCAAAGCCGGGGATAAAATTTCACAGGGCAAACCCGGATTTGCCGATGTAACCGCGGCCCTCCGTGCGGCGCGGGAGAAGAAGTCGGAGTGGATCGGCTTCCGCCTCGAAGCGCCGGAAGCGAAAAATTCCGCATGGCGTTTCGTTTCCGCCGAGAATCAGTTCAACAAAGAAGGCGCTCTTTCTCCCGCGCTGATCATCGAATTCGAGGAATAAATCCATGTCAATCCGAACCATTCTTCCGGGCGCGATGCTTTTGCTCGGCGCTTCCGCCTTGGGCGTGGATCTTTATCCCGCGACGGGGACGCGCGCCATCAATTTGCGTGTTCCTTTGTACGCCGCCCCCGACAAGGGATTTCGCGGCGACGCCATGCCCTTCAACGATGTGGTATTCGATTACATGCTTGCGCCGCACCTGAAGTTCTCCGGCGCGGGCCGCATGGATTTCGGCGTTCGCGCCCTGAAGAAGCCGTTCGCGGTGGAGATCATGGCATTGGAGGATGCGCGTCGCGGAACGCTTGTGTTGCGCATGGAGTCCGCGCGCGTGGGACAAAACCGCTGCGTGTTCTTGTTCCGGCAGGGGACGCAGGTGCGCGCAAGCGCCGTCGCACCGGTTTCTCCGGGAGCATCCTGGGCTATGGCATCGGTGGAATGGAAAGAAGGGAAGGCGTTCTTTACATTGGGAAACGACGTTGTTTCCATCGCGCTTCCGGCGGATTTCGCCCCGGAAAAAATGGTTGTAAACGGCTGGTCGGTCGACGAGATGCGCCTTAAAGGCGACAACGGAACCTTTGTTCTCGACTGGGAAAAGCGGACTTATGCGGGGAAGCTGGACATCGCCCGCGACGGCGGGTTCTCCGCCGATGTGATGGGGTTTGATTCGGGCGCAATAACGTTGGACCGTACCAAGCGGGAATGCCCTGTTATTCACCTGGTCAACACCTCGGACGCACCCAAACGGGCGGCGTTCCGCTTTTCCATGAAGAGCGAAGTGGCAAAGAAAAATATCCGGTGGACACAGGAGGTTGTCGTTCCGGCGAAGTCGGACCATCTGGAGTTCATTGTGTTCCCCGGCGGGCTGGCGGACGACATCCACCATCTCGCGATCGTTTCGGAAGAAATGAAAATCAAAACGGAAAAACATTTCCTCCACATCTTACGCCGCGCGGAGAAGGCGGGACCGGATAAATTCGGCTGGCACTCCTGTGTGAGCTATCTTTTCGGCGGCTACATGGACCCTATTCCGGTACGCATTCCGGTCCGTTATTCACACTGGAACTACGTTTACGCCCCATTCTGGCTGGAGGACTACCGTAAGAACCCCGCGGAAATGCCCGTCGTTCCCCCTGAAAGTTGGAACTACGAGCCGGAAACCGAATGGTTGAAGACCGAAGGACGCAAATTCGCCCTCTGCATTCAAACCTCGCCCGGCATGTCGTGGGGACAGGAAGCCCCCCTTGACCGCGTTAGCCGCGAGGGCGGCGGCGGCCTTGCGAAGAAGGCGCTTTTCCAGGATTGGTTCCGCGTAATGGTTGAGCGCTACAAGGACAACGTCCTTGCCTGGGAGGTGGAGAACGAGCCGAATGCCTGGATGATGCCCAACCATCCGCAGGAGTACTGGAAGGCTTGTCAAATGGTCTACGAAGTGGTCAAATCGATCACCCCCGCGACGCCGGTATACGGCATTTGCGGTACGTCGATTTTCACCGGCTGGATGGACAAAGCGCTGGCGGCGGGGGCGGGGAAATACCTCGACGGCGTTTCCTGGCACAGTTATTTGATCGAAAATTTCCCGGAGGAATCCGGGTTGGACGCGATGCTCAAAGACGCGGTGAAAAAGTTCGGCGGTAAACCCGCGCTGAACACGGAAACCGGCTGCAACGCCGTCATGCGTTACAAGATCGATGAAGCGATTCCGCCGGAAGAGGTGAAAGCCAAGCGCGAGTCGCGTGTGTTCGGTTTCGCCTTTCCCTCCGGATTCCCCTCCACATCGGTGGACGAGTGGGATGCCTCCAACAAAATTGTGCGCAACGTGGTTGTGAATTTTTGTTCCGGTGCGAAGTTGTTCACATTCTTCGGCCCCACCCTTGGGCGCGATCCGAACAAGCCGGCCGACGACTGGCGGGAAAAGGTGCAGGATTTCAAACTTTTTGCCTCCACGCCGGAGGGATTGCGCACGCCGTCTTTGTATCTTTTGGCCATCGCCGTATGCAGCGCGCAGCTTGAAGGGGCTACACTGGAAAATGTGAAGGAACTCGCCGGATTCTACGGCGTCAACGGCGCGATCTTCGATAAAGCGGAAACAGGAAAAGTCGCCGTCGTCTGGGCGGTCGGCAACCGCGGCGCGGTGCTGCTGAACGCCGACGTGCCGGAACTCGAACAAGTCGGCATTCACGGCCAGCGGAGCACCGTCAAGGCGACCGGAAAGAACGGAAACACCTATTCGTATTTGATCGAGCTCGACAGTTTCCCGCGTTATTTACATTCCGCCGGGAAACGCCTGGAGGCTGAGTCGCTCCCGGTGGAAAAACTTCAGGTCGCTCCGATGAGCGATACGGAAGGGACGGTGCATCTCTCGCTTGGTAATCGCGAAAACCGCGCCCGTAAAATCGACATTGCGTTTGAGAAGGTTCCGGGGGTGGCGTTTGAACCGTCTTCCAGCACCGCCGAGCTTGCGCCCGGCGCATTCCGGGAGCTTTCGTTCAAATACAAGCGAAGCGGCGACACGGGGCGAACTCTCGCTGTTCCGGTCGTAATCCGCCTCGATGGAAGGCTCGACGCCCGCTTGGAGGCCGAGCTCAAGGCGTTGAAGATTCACCGCATCGCCCCCTCCGGCAATACCGCGTTTTTGTTGAACCGCGACGAGCAAGTCGTCATCGGCCATGCTCCGGCGCTCGCCTCGCTGGCGGAGGGAAATAAATATTGGAACGGGCCCGAAGAGCTTTCCGGCAACGCGCAGCTTTCGTGGGATGAAAAGGGGTTTAAAGTTGCGCTGCGCGTGGTCGACAAAGTACGGATTCCCGCGCCGTGGCCAGGGATTCACGGGACATCGGTGGAGTTGTTTCTCGATTTACGCACGCCCGAAAAAGGCCTGGGCAACCCGATGTACGGGAAACGGGTATACCAATTCCTTGCGCTGCCGTATCTCGGCGAAGGGGAGGGCGAGGTGAAGTTGTATTGTCCGCAGCTTGCCACACTCGCGGAACCCGGCCTCCTTGCGACAGGAAAAAGAACCGCCGAGGGCTACGAAATGACGCTGGCATTTCCCTGGAAACTGGCGAATCCGGAGGGGAAAGCCCCCGAAACATTCGGCTTTGACCTCGCCCTCAACGGCGCTTTCGCCCGCGAGGGGAAGCCGATGCGGAAGACCCAGATCATGCTCTTCGGCAACGCCGAAAACGCGCGGAACGCCGCCGCATTCGGGCGGCTGTTGCTGAAGTAACACGAGAAAGAGCGTGGATCAGGAGGAAACTTCCTTGAAGGCCTGGTCCATGCTCGGGAGCATTTCCAGCAGGC
Organism: Victivallaceae bacterium; assembly: GCA_031549345.1. Classification (GTDB taxonomy): domain Bacteria; phylum Verrucomicrobiota; class Lentisphaeria; order Victivallales; family Victivallaceae; genus CASFRF01. Next base: position 298,855 of record JAVBPY010000002.1, on the reverse strand, counting down.
CGCGAACGGCGCACTGTCCCGGATTTTGCGCCGGACGGAAACGGAACGAAGTCTTTTCCGCAAAAAAGTCCGCGATATCCGGACGGGAGGCATGCGGGCCCGCAATCAGAATCGGCGAAGCCAGGAGATCCTCCCGCACGTCCTCCGGGAGTTTGGCAAGCTTCTGCGCCAGCAGCTCCGCGAAATCGCCGAGCGACTCTTCATGGGTCTTCGTACCGCGCCGCAAGGAAAAGGCGAGGAAGAGCGATGAGGCGTAGGTAATTCCGAATTGCAGGAATTCCGAATCACACACAAGAATACCATGATGCTTCTTCTCCTGCACCGGAATTCTTGCGCCGATGGCGGCGACGAACGGCGCTTCGCAAAGGATAAATTGCGAGGCCAACGGGCGAACCAGCGCGGCAAACCCGCGAATTTCAAATTCCGATAAATCCACAGGGAGGGCGACGAACACCTTCGGGAGGAGGATGCGTTTGGCCAAAGGGGCCTTTGCGGAGAGGGCCGCGAAAATTTCTTCGAGCTGGCGGGTGATCGCCAGAGTGTTGCCGAACAAATGTCCCGGCGGCGGACGCAGGGGGGAGAGTTCCGGGTGCGCAAGAAGGAGTCCACGGACCTTTTCCCCCACAACCGGCTCTTCCGAACCGGGTTTCAAAAGCACCACATTGGGGGAGGAGTAGATTCGATCGCCTTCCCCCCACGTGAGAACCTCCGCACTCCAGTCGAGGGCGATGTTCATTCGCAGGTGCGACGAGAACATCATGCCCTCTCCATGCTGTAAATACCGGGCTTGAAGCCGCGGAAAAAGCCGTCCGCGCCGCGCTCCAGGACGACGTCGCTGAATTTGCTGCGCAACCGGCGGATGGAGGCGTATTTTTCCGGAAGCTTCACCGCGTCACGCGTCGGAAAAAACGGCGTATTCGGCGGCATCTGCCCTTGCTTGGGGAAGAAAAGGAGTCCGTCCAGAATCGCAATGTCCCCATTCAGGAGTTCAAACGCGCGCGAACCGCCCCTGCGGTTCAGGAAATCGACCAGGAAACGGTGCATCTCCTCCGGGAAATCGCCGATGCGGATCGAGCATTTCCCGCCGGGAGCAAGGTTCCCCCCGCCGGAAACGCACATGCGCTTCGGCGCGTATTCATTGAGGTGCAACAAAAAATCGCGCGGCCCCATGCCGTCGATGGCGCGGACGGGGTTGCCGACCACGCTGAACATATCGACCGGCGCGTCCAGACTCGCGCCTTCGCCGTACATCACCGCATCGGGATCGAGTTCTTTGATGTACTCGTAAAGCTCCGTCTGGAACTTGATGGTCAGCAAATTGGTGTCCGAGGGGAAGCGCATGAAACTGCGCGGACGGTAGTCCGGCGGGAACACCCAGCCCAGACAATCGAAAAATATCCCCTTGCAGCCGCATTCCTGAATGTAGAATTTCACCCACTTCTTTGTGTATTCAATGTACCCGGGGTGCCCGGGGTTGCACATGACCATGCCGCCGTCGCGGCTGCCCCAGCCCGCGGCGTATTCGCCGTCGATGCCGCGGATGAACCAGTCTTCGTCGATCTCCGGTTCGCCGGGGACCAGGCCGGAGTGGGACATCCAGATCAACATGGGGATGCCTTTGTCGCGCATCCGGTGGCACATCTTCTTGAATTCAGCAATGGTTCCGTGGTTGGGATCGGGGCTGTAGGATGTCGGAAGCGTTCCCGATTTGATCGGGCGGCTCGTAACAAGGTTGATGGCGATGGCGCTGAACATGCCGCGCGCGTGCTCGCGCTCCCAATACTTGGCCTGGTCGGTCCATGTGGGCTGGTTGTCCCAGGTGGTGCCGTCGATCCAGAGCTTTTTATAGACCCATTCCGGCGCCTCCTCCACATAAAACGTGGTGTACCAGGCGATGAAATCAAACATTTCCGCGCGTGTTTTTCCGTGGTAGATTTTGATTTCCGGCAAACGCAGCGTCTGGCCCAGGGCAAAAAGGGAGTGGAGCTTGAAGTCGTAGGAAACACCCTCGCCCGCATCGGCGATATTGAGCTGGTAGCCGACGTGCGGGCGGCGGCAGGTGATGGCGATCCAATGGCCGGTTTCGCTGTTGTAATACACTCCGCCGTGAATGACCATCGTGCTCGGGTACGTACGCCGCCATACGTTCTGGATGAATTGTTTGCAGCGGGCCGGCGTGTCGTGCTCGTAGCCGACGTGCCCGAATTCGTCGCAGGGGCCCTGGGTGTGGCTGGAGGGGAAGATCATCCGGGTTTTGTCCCCCCAGAATTTCCAATTCCAGTTGAGGACGCCGAGGGTGTCTGCCCACAACGGCGCTTCGATCGCCGGTCCGCCGGGACCGGGGCAGGGGAGGCTCTGCCGGTAATCGGCAAGTTCGCGCCGGATCAAATAACGCACGGCGGTGCAATTGTATTTCATATACGGCCGGTTGCCGATGTGGCGGTTGATGACCAGCCCCCAGCCGGAGAAGTGGTCCGTCCAGCACTCCCCTTTGAGGCGCGTGCCTGCTTCCGGGTTCAGGGGACTGTGGTCGTTGGCGGGGTAGGGGCGCACCGCCAGCGGCACCTGGTTGACACGCAGTTCCGGCGCTCCGCCGGAGGCGAGGAGTTCTTCTCCGTACAGTTTGACCGAATCGATCAGGCCGGTTTCCGGGTTTTCAATGATCAGCAAATCCAGGTTGTCCGTCATGGGGCTCCTCGCTATTTTTATGATTGCGAAAGTAATATAGTGCCGCCTCCGGCAAATGCAAACGCCTGTTTTTTGGAAAGATCGATTGACAGAAGATTATAGCGATGCTATATTGCCGATTATAGCAGGAGGGACGGCGGATATGGAAACAGTGCAATCGGGCGGCGTGATGCTCCTCGCGGCCAGTTGGAGCTTCAGTGAAACGGTGGAGTCGGGGGAACGGCGCGTGAGCGCTCGTGTCGGCAACGACCGGACCGCCGACGCGTGTGCGTATTTGTTTGTTTCCTCCGGCGGCGCCATTGCGTACTCCCATGCCGGCGAGGGGGGGACGATCACAGTGTACTCCGGCGGCGTGGCCAGTTCCGGCACGGTGGGTTTCGGCGGTGTGCTCGATGTGTTCGGCAAGGCTTCCGGTGTAACGGTTTCCTCCGGCGGGGCGATTTTGGTTACTTCCGGCGGGGATGTGAGCAAGCTGCAACTTTTGAGCGGGGCGCAATTTACCGCCGATACGACAGCGACAATACGCGGGACGCACCGGCTGGGGAGCTTTACGCTCCTCAACGGACACGCGAAAAACTTTTTATTGGAAAGCGGGGGGAAACTTCAGGTGCTTTCCGGCGGGAATGCCGAAAATACCGTACTGAATGCCGGCGGGACGCAGACGATCCTGAACGGTTCCTCACTGGAAACCGTGGTCAATTCCGGCGGCCGCGAGGTGGTGAGCCGCCTTGGGCTTGCGTCTTCCTCCACGGTGTACTCCGGCGGGTCGCAGGTGCTTGCGGGCGGGGCCCTCAAAGACGCGCACATCGCCTCCGGCGGGAGTTTGATTGTAAGCTCCGCGTCCTCTTTGAAGAGCAATCTGACTCTGGGCGGCGAGATGACGTTCGTCGGCAACGGCTCGTTGGATTGCGGCAATTTTACTGTATTTTTCGATGTCCGTGAAGACGTGGCGGGACGGGCTTCGCCATTGATTGTGGACTACTCCAAACTTTCAAACTGTTCCCTGGCGATTTCGGTTGTTGCGGAGCAGAAGAATGGGATCTATCGCCTCGCTTCCGGTGTTTCGGAGTTTTCGTCGGATACGCTGCTTTCGCTGTACAGCGACGGAAAGAACATCGGTTCCCTCTCCGTTGGCGGGAGTGTTTATACCACAGGAAAACGGGATTTCCGTTTGGTTCTCACGCAGGACGTGCTCACGCTGTCCATCGAAAATTGCGTGGATGCGGGGGATGTGTATACGGCGGCGACGCCGCTTGTCTACGAGGTGCCGCATGTTGAATCGATCGGCTACGAAGAGGATAAACTCGACTTCTTCCGCCTTGATCTGGATTGTGCGGGGCGTTATACGATAAGCATGGCGGCATCGGCGATGAACGCCAAGGTAACGCTTCTGGGCGCAAACGGAAAAACCGTGCTGGGGAGCGCGACGATCGGCGCGAACGGCCTGGCGGAAATTGCCTCCAAGCTTTTGACAAGCGGAACCTATTACCTCAAGGTCGAGAATACGGACAAAGGCAAGACGGCGGGAAAATATGAAATCGTTTATGGCGGCGAACTTTTCAACCACCCGGGCAATACCCTCCTGAACAATACATGGGACGGCGCCGATGTGGCCCGCACGGATGTAACCGGTGTTGGCGATTTCCTGGAAAATGTTGTGCTTATCACCGACGAATGGGTGGGACTGGGCGATGCAATCGACTTTCAGCAGATTGCGCCGGGGGCCGCGGGGCGCTACAATTTTACGGTTTCGGAGCTGGAGGCGAAGACGAAACTTACCTTATACCAGTTGGTTACTTCCGCAAAAGGAAAACAGTCGCTCAAGAAGATCAAGTCTGTAACCACCAGCGATATTTCGGCGGGTTTTTCCGGCGTTCTGCTGGACGCGGCAAACACTTATTTTGTCGCCGTGGAGGCCCCGAATGCGAAAAAGGGCGGATGTACGGGATACGAAGTGCGGTTGGATGGAGAACTTTTCAACCATGCGGGCAACGCGCTCCAGAACAGTACCTGGAACGCCGCCGATGTGGCGGTTACGCGCGTAACCGGCGAGGGAGATGTTCTGCGCAACGTCGCGTTGATTGCCGATGAATGGGTGGGATTCACCGATGCGATCGATTTCCAGCAACTTGAACTGGGGGCTTCGGGCAGTTATTCCTTTACTCTTACGGGGGTGGAGGGCAAGGCGAAACTTACCTTGTATCAGCTTGTTACTTCCAAGAGCGGAAAACAGTCGCTTAAAGCAATCAAATCGATCAGTGTCAGCGAAGGGGAGGGTGGCTTTTCCAACCTCCTATTGGATTCATCGAATACCTACTTTGTCGCCGTACAAGCGCCAAGCGCGAGCAAGGGCGTCGGTACAAAATACGAGGTGTACCTGGATGGCATGCTTTTCAACCACGCGGGCAATGCGTTCAAAAACAATACCTGGAACGGAGAAGAGGTACAAAATACCTTTGTTGCCTCTCCGGATCGTGTGGCGCTTCTTGCGGATGAATGGGTGGGTTTCGGGGATACGATTGATTTTCAACGCTTCTCGGTCGGCGCGGACGGCGCGTTCAACCTTTCGCTCGAAGGGGTGGAAAACAAGCTCAAGGTTACGGTATACGAAGTGTTGGATAACGGGAAAGTAAAGAAGCTCAAAACCAAAACCGTTTCCGCCGCGTGCGATGTATTCTCCGGCCTTACTTTATACGCCGACCGTTCCTACGCGATCTCCGTGGAAGCCCCCGGCGCTTCGAAAGGGCAGAACAGCGCCTATACGTTATCCATCGAAGGAATTCTCGCATAGATCAATGTCATAGTTTTTCGTTTACTTCAAAGAAAAAAACTTTCCTTAAAAGTTTTTTTCCTCTCGCATCAAGTCAGCGAATACGCTCCGTTTTCGTCGATTTGGAGATATTTTTCGGTGGAGATGGGTTGAAAGGGGAGGGCGTGCCCGAAGGGGAAGTTGCTCCAGACGGGGCAGGAAACGCGCCGGGCAAAACGGCGGAGGAGCGGCGCCGCGCCGGGGCAGTCGCTGAACGCGCCGAAGACGACGCCGGAAACCGCCTCGAAAGCCCCGGCTTGCTCAAGCTGCGTCAGCATGCGGTCCAACTTATAGGCCGGTTCGTTCACGTCTTCAAGAATCAGGATGCGCCCGGTTGTATCGGGGAAATACGCAGTGCCGCACAGCGAAGCGGCGACGGTCAGGTTGCCCGGCAGGGGATTCCCGGCACACGCGCGGCCGGAAAGGGGAGTCAGGCGCTCCGGCCCCACAGGTATTTCGTGGGAGAGCCCCGAAGCCATCGGCATGGCTACGGGCGTTCCCACTTTCTGCCGGATCATGGCCCAGTGGAGCGCGGTGATGTCGCTGTATCCTCCCAAAGGGAGATTGCGCGAACGCATCAAATCCCAATCCAGAAACGGGAGAATCTGCGCCGAGCCGAATCCGCCGCGGAGTGAAAGCACCAAATCCACCTCCGGATCGCGCCAGGCGCGCATCAAATCTTCCGCGCGGCTTCGCGGCGCCCCGGCCAAATAGGAAACACCCCCCGCACAGTTCAGACGCGGCATTTCTTTTACCTTCACACCCGAATTCCGCAGGAGCGCGAGCGCGTCGGCAAGCGTGGCTGCGTCGCACCGTCCGGCGGGGGAAACGAGGGCCACAGTGCGGATGGACGCGGGAAAAAGAGTCATGACTTAAACCGGGGATAACTGCCGAAAATTTTGAAAAGCACGCTCATCTCTTTAAGTTCCGCACAGGCGCGCGCGATCCTTTCGTCGGTGATGTGTCCCAGGAGATCGACGAAGAAACAGTACTCCCAGTTCCCATATTTCAGGGGGCGGCTTTCGATCAGGCTCATGGAAATATTTTCACGGCGGAACGGCTGGAGTGCGTCGGCCAGTGCGCCCGCACGGTCGTGCAGCGCAAAGCATAAACTGGTTTTATCGTCGCCGGAGGGGGCGGTTTCCTGTCTGCCGATGATCCAGAAGCGGGTGATGTTCCGCGGATTGTCTTCGATGTTCCGCCGGAGAATCGGGAGTTCGTAACGGGTGGCCGCGGCTTCCCCGGCCAATGCGGCGACGCCGGTTTCGCGCGCGGCGAGTTCGGCGGCGCGCGCACTGCTGGATACTTCGATTACTTGCGCTTCCGGAAGTTCGTTGCGCAGGAACGCGCGGCACTGGGCGATCACCTGCGGATGGCTGTAAACGCAGCGTATTTCCTGCATTGGGCTATGGCTGAGGAGTTGGTGATGAATGGGCTGCTCCAGTTCGGCAATGACGCGCACATCCGCGCCGATCATGGTGTCGAGCGTGGGGTTGACCACGCCCTCGGTGGAATTTTCCACCGGAACGCAGCCGTAGTCGGCACGCCCGGCTTCCACCTCGGCGAAAACATCCGGTAAGGTCCGAACGGTGGAAAGCTCGGCCCCGTGGCCGAAACGGCTTTGGGCGGCAAGGTGCGTGTACGTCCCTTCCGGACCCAGGCAGGCGATGCGGAGCGGTTCCTCCAGCAGGCGCGCGCCGGAGATAATCTCACGGTAAACCGCTTCCAGTGTCTCCGGCCGCATGGGGCCGGAATTGAGGGTGTGGAGTTTATCCAGGAGCATTCGTTCGCGTTCCGGTACATAGAAGGGGAGGTTATCACGGCGTTTGGCCGCGCCGACGGAGCGTGCGATTTCCAGCCGCCGGTTCAGGAGGACGACAATTTCGCGGTCGAGCCGGTCGATTTCGCGGCGCAGATCATTCAGCGGATCGGACTGTGTATTTTTTTCCATTCGGGAAAACCTCTGTGTTTTGGAGCTCGTTTGAGCGTTTACCCTATTAAGATAGCCCCGATTCGCGGATTCGTCAAGAGAGGCAATTGACATTCGGAAAGTTCGATGTATAGTAATGAAGCTTATTTTATAGTCTGGGGGAGAATGAACGGTGTGTAAATCGAGACTTTTTTTGTTTCTTCCGTTTTTAGCGGGAATGTTGCTTTGGAGTGGCTGCCAGGCGCCGCCGCGTCCCATACCGCCACCGCTCCCGGAGCCGAGCGAACAGATGCTCGAACGGGCGAAGGAATTCCGGGAACAAACCAAAGACGCGCCGCGCCGCTGGGTTGTGATCGACGCCGTTACCATGCAGGCGTTCGAAACGCGTTATGAACTTCTTTCCCGTGCCCTTCTCAACCTCGGTTTTCAGGAGGCCGTCCTTAACCTGGTCAATGAAAAGTATCTTATTCCGGATCAGGAGGAGTACAAGCAGCTCCGGGAACTCCTGGGCGAGCTTGCCGCTAAAAAAATTCCCGTTCGTCTGATGTTGCGGCAGGGCAATTTTTACAACCACAACATGGGCCTTGCGTGTAAAGACGCGGAACGCTTCCCCTGGTTCTGCGCGGCGCTTGCGCTGGAGGAATCCCTCCGGGAGATTCCGGTGGCGGAACGTCCCGTAGGCCTTATGCTTGCACTTGAACCGCAGCGGTTTACGAAGCAAACGCTTCAGCGTCCGCGCCGCCTTCTTTTCGCGTGGGATGAAAAACTCTACGGCGTCGGGTTGGACAACGATCTTATTATGCGCCTGACCCTCGACGACGTCGCGGAGCTTCGTCGGCGTCTTACCCTGCCGGTTACAACCGTGCTCCCCGCTTTCGTGCACGACGCCGTTCTCGCGGGCAAGCTCAGCGTTGGCCGGTCGGACGATCCGGTGTTAACGGGGACGCTGCAGGTGATTTCCGCCTACGGGGACAAGCCGACTGCGGTGCTTTCGTCCATTGACGAAGAGTTTGCCGCCCGTTCCGCGCATCCGCAATCGGTGATGGTGGAACTTCTTTTGGCCGGACACATCCACGAAAGCAACCATGCTTTGCGCCGCCGGGACTGGAACGATCTTATGGGAATGCTCCGCTACGGTATGGCGCGCTGGCAGAAGAATCCCGCGTTCGGCGGCGTCCTCTTTAATTCATTGTATGCGTTTTACGGTGTATTGGAGCAATAAACATGCGTTGTCCCGCCTGTAGTTTTCCCGATGACAAGGTCGTTGATTCCCGGGTTGCGAAAGATGGCGCGGGTGTCCGGCGCCGCCGGGAATGCTTAAGTTGCGGCTACCGTTTCACCACGTACGAAGGCATTATACCGGAAGAACTTAAAGTCATAAAACGCAATGGCGAGCGCGAGGATTTCGACCGCGACAAGCTCCGGCGCGGCATCGTGAACGCCTGTTACAAGCGCCCCATCGAGCAAGAGGCGATCGAGCGGATGATTACCGAGCTTTCCGCCGCCATTCTCCGCGATTTCGACCGCGAAGTAACAAGTTCCGAACTGGGCAACCGCGTAATGGAAAAACTTAAATCCGTGGATGAGGTTGCCTACGTCCGTTTCGGTTCCGTGTACCGGAAATTTCAGGCGATCGAGGATTTCGGCGAGTTCATCAACGAGATCCGGAGCCGCAAATGATCAAGCCCGCCGGGCAAACGATCCTCCTTGTCGGGCGCAACGGCGACCATTTTCCCTTCGAGGAAGAGCAACTCCGCGAAGAACTCGTTCGTTGTTTTCTGGATGCCGGACACGCAGGGCACGAGGAATACGCCGAAGACATTGCCCTGGCGGTTGAATATTCCCTCCGGAACTCCGGACGGGCCGAGCTTTGTTACAACGAAGATGAGCTTGCTGCTGTGGTGGGACGCATTCTCACGGATACGGGTTTTCCGGCCGTTGCGGCTCTTTTTCGCGCCCGGGAGGGGATCGGCGAACGCCTTCCCCTGCGCTTGGAGGCAATTCGCCCGGTTCTGGCGCAGGCGGTCGAACGTGCGCGGCTCGACGCTGCCGCGGAACATGTCCTGGGAGCTCTGCGGAAACTTGGCCTGGCCGAGGCGACGCCCACGTTGATCGCCGAACTCGGCAAGCATCTTCTCGGCGCCGCGCCGCAACCGCTTCCTCCGTTCGCATCCAATCCGCCCCGAAGCGGTTATATTCTCGGGAATACGGAGATACTCGACGCGCTCGATCCGGCGACGGCGGCGTTTTTCCATGCGGGTATTTTTGAGCTTAGCGGTATCAGCCGGATTTTTCCGAGCATTCGCATTCGTTGTCATCTGCTTTCCTACGCATCCCGGCAGCCTTGGCGGCCGCCGGTGATGGATATGGAATTCCTTTCGCACTGGGAGCTTCTCGGGACGGCCCTTGAGAATTGCAGGAAGGCGGCGCACCGTAAATTTCGCGAAAGGGCGACGAACCTGGAGTTTCCCAATCTCCCGTTTTGTCTTCATTTTTCCGATATCGCGGCATTCACTGAACAGTATCTGGGCGCCCCATGGCCAGAAGGAAAACCCTTGGCGGAAGCCTTTGTCCGTGAGCTCGCCGGGCATATCAAACAACCCGTCTATCAACTCCGATTCTCCTGAAGCCGTTCTTTTCGCCGATTCCGCACTTGACAAAAGATACTTCAGAGGCTATTCTTAGATTTGGCCCTTTAACCTACTTTTGGAGAGGATACATGAAACGATCAATTTTGGGATTCGGCGCACTGTGCGCCCTCTTCGGCGCGCAAGCTGCCGCCGACGTCAAGTTGCCGAGCATCTTCAGCGACAACATGATCTTTCAGCGCGACGCGGAAGTCCGCGTGTGGGGCTGGGCCCCCGACGGTGAGGAAGTTACCGTTACACTGAACGGGCAGACGGCCAAGGCCACCGCCGCCAAGGGAGCGTGGGAAGTATCGCTGAAGCCGATGTCGGCAAGCTCCTCCGGGGAACTTACCGTAACGGGCAAGAACAGTTTCAAGTTCACCAACGTGGCCGTGGGCGAAATCTGGATTTGCTCCGGCCAGTCGAATATGCAATGGACGGTGCAGCAGTCCGAAGGCGGGAACGCGGCAATCGCCGCGGCGAAGCTGCCGGATCTCCGTCTTTTTTACGCCAACACATTCCGCGGCTCGCTTTCCGCCCAGCCGGATATCCCCGGCTGCAAGTGGACGGTTTGCTCGCCGGATACGGTGCGCAATTTTTCGGGTGCCGCCTTCTTCTTCGGGCGCGATGTTCTTGAAGCGCTCAAGGTTCCGGTCGGGTTGATTTCGGTCAACTGGGGCGGAACGCGCATCGAGCCTTGGACGTCCCCCGCCGGGTTCGCTTCGCAGAAAGCGACCGAAGCCCTCGGCCGCCAGTACGGCGCCCTCCAGCCCGGCCAGCCGAAGTACGACGCGGCGGTCAAAAAAGCCATTGCGGACGCGGAAGCGAACATCGAATTCATCAAAAGCGAAGTGGCCAACGGTCGTCCTCTTCCGGATCTCCCCCCGCTGCCGAACGAAATCCGTTGGCCGGGCAACAACAACCAGATTCCGACGATCCTTTTCAACAACATGGTCGCCCCCCTCTCCAGATTCGCGTTGCGCGGCATGCTCTGGTACCAGGGGTGCTCCAACATGGGCGACGGAATGGTCTATGCCGACAAGATGAAAGCCCTGATCGCCGGATGGCGCATCGCCTTCAACAATCCGAAAATGCCGATTTATTTTGTGCAGCTCGCGCCGTACAACTACAATCACCCCACCAAGCTCCCCCTCTTCTGGGAAGCGCAGCAGGCGTTCGCCGACAGCGATGAAAATGCTGGCATGGCGGTCATTACCGACATCGGCAACTTCCGCGACATTCACCCGAAAAACAAGATCGACATCGGCAAACGCCTCGCTTTGCTTGCGCTCAAGCACAGCTACGGACAGAAGGATCTGGTGGCCGATTCCCCCTTCTTCGAATCGTTTGAAGCCAAAGGAAATGCCCTTGTCGTTACCTTCCGCAACGCGAAAACCCTTGGTACTTTCGACGGCAAAGCGGCGAAGTACTTCGAAGTCGCCGGAGCGGATGGCAAATACTTCCCCGCCGTTGCGGCGCTGGAAGGGAACAAAGCATCCCTGACCAGCGATAAAGTTGCCGAGCCGAAGCAGGCGCGTTACGCCTGGAATCCCGACGTAACCACCAACCTTGTGAACGAGAACAAGCTCCCCGCGGGCCCGTTCCGTACCGATAAAAACGCGTTGTAAGGAAGAAAGCATGAAAACGATCCACTGTTTCCTTGGGGCGGCCATCGCTCTTGTCGGCGCGCAAGTCGCCGCCGATGTGAAGTTGCCGAGTATTTTCAGCGACAACATGGTCTTCCAGCGCGATACGGAAGTCCGCGTCTGGGGCTGGGCGGACAACGACGAGGAAGTTACCGTTTCCCTGAACGGGCAGACCGCCAAAACCACCGCCGCAAAGGGTGTCTGGGAAGTTGTTCTGAAGCCGATGCCGGCGAGCTCCTCCGGAGAACTCACCGTCGCGGGCAAAAACACCCTCAAGTTCACCAACGTGGCCGTGGGTGAAGTCTGGATTTGCTCCGGTCAATCCAACATGGAGTGGCGCGTTCAACAGTCCGATGGCGCCAACGAGGCCATCGCGGCGGCGAACATTGCGGACATCCGCCTCTTTCAGGGCAATACCTATCTGACTTCGACCTCGCCGCAGTCGACGATTCCCGGCGCGAAATGGGTGGTATCCACCGGCGAAACCGCGCGGGGATTCTCCGCGGTCGGCTTCTTCTTCGCCCGTGAAATCAACCGGGAGTTGAAAGTTCCGGTGGGGATGATTTCCACAAACTGGGGCGGGACACGCATCGAGCCCTGGACGCCCGCATATGGATTCACCACACAAAAATCGCTGGAGGGAATCGCCAACCAGCTTGCCGCGCTCCAACCCGGGAAGCCGAAGTACGACGCGTACGCCAAGCAGGCGGTTGCCGAACTTGAAACATGGATCGCTTTCGCCAAGTCCGAAGTGGCCAACGGCCGCCCCCTGCCGGATCGTCCGGACCTTCCCGGTGAACTCCGCGCCCAGGGCAGCGGGAACCCCTCCGTGCTGTTCAACAACATGGTGGCCCCCGTTTCCAAGTTCGCGTTGCGCGGTATGCTCTGGTACCAGGGGTGCGCCAACGTGAGCGACGGAATGCTCTATGCCGACAAAATGAAAGCCCTGATCGCCGGATGGCGCAAGGAATTCAACAACCCGAAGATGCCGATCTATTTCGTGCAGCTCGCCCCCTTCAACTACAACGATCCGAACCGGCTTCCGACGTTCTGGGAAGCGCAGCAGGCATTTGCCGACAGCGATGAAAATGCGGGCATGGCAGTCATCACCGACATCGGCAATTTCCGCGACATTCATCCGAAAAACAAGCTGGATGTGGCAAAACGGCTGGCGCTCATGGCGCTCAAACGCGATTACGGCATGAAGGATCTTGTGGCCGACTCCCCGTTCTTCCAGTCCATGGAAAAGAAGGGCAAGCAGCTCGTCGTTACCTTCCGCAACGCCAAAACGCTCTCGACCACCGACGGCAAAGAGGCGAAGTATTTTGAAATTTCCGGAGCGGACGGGAAGTTTTATCCCGCCACCGCCGTTCTGGAAGGCAACAAAGCGATCCTGAGCAGCGACAAAGTCGCCGACCCCTGCCTGATGCGTTACGCGTGGAATCCGGACATCACGACAAATCTCGTGAACGAAAACAAACTCCCGGCGGGGACCTGCCGTGCGGGTGAGCTTCCCGCGTTAACGGATATTTTGAAGGACATCGTGCCGGAAACCACATCGATGCAGCTTGTGTACAGCTTCGCCCCGACGAAGGCGCGCAATGGGCAGAACGCGAACTACATCGTGGACAATTCCACCAAAATCACTGGAACGATCACCAAGGTAGGCTATCTCATGTTTCTCCTCGAACCGGGGGGGAAGATGAACTACTCTTTCGTTACGATGGATCCGTTCACCACGGACGTCAAAAAGATCGGTCTTCCTGTCCCCTCGAACGGAGAGCAGTTCCAGAATATCGTCAAGAACCTCTTTGTGAAAAGCAATGTCGAAGGCGTGAAAAACGGTACGTTTGAAGACGGAAACATTGAGTTTTACTTCAGCAATTACAGCCCTCCCAACAGCGCGAAGATTCCGGGCGCGAGCGATGGACAGTTCGATTTCGGCGATACACCGAGCGGAAATACACTGGGATACGGCTCGATGCAGGTTCACAACTACCGTGAAAAGCAGACGGTCTTCGCGTTCAACAACCACGGCGCCGGGCCCCAGGCGGATATCGGCATCGGCCCCGCGCGCCCCGGCGACAATCCGGATTTCACTTTCAATAAGCGCGCCGGTCAGTATGACCGCGCGGAAATTCTGGTGTTTGTGGAAACAAAGTAACCGTTCCCGCGTTTCTCGAGCCGGATGCGTTTAACGCGTATCCGGCTTTTTTATTTTCCGCATTCAGGATTTGGCCTCAGCGTCTTACGGCGCAAGCAAAGCCGAGGCCTCTGTATCTATTATAGGAAGGAGGTTGGAGGAAGGCTTCCGTTCCAAGGGGAGATGTATGTGTCCGCCGTGCGGCGAGTATGTTGCGAGCGCGAAGATTCACCGGGGCAGGCCCCGGGCTAACGTGCGGAAGGATCGCCGGGGTATTTTTTCAAATCGCTGGCTGCGCGCTTGTAATAGTACAGCGTCAACGCGACAAGCCAGACGAAGAGGAGGACGATGGATACAATATGCGCCTCTGCTTTCCCGCGTGCAAGCAGGGGTGGGAGCAGGGGGACAATGACGGAAAAAATTGTAAAAAGAAGGATCACGAAACTTGCCCGGTGGGCAAAGTTCAGCGTGATCCCAACCCATTTCCACTTCGGATGCTTGTAGATGAAAAGCCTTGGATCGTCCTTGTTCACGTAAATAAGAACACGGCATTTCATCGCACATCTCCCGTGGTTGTGAAACCCTTCAGTTCATGCGGAGCTTGATGACGATTTTTTTCACCGGCTGCGGCGGTGTTCCGCAACCGGGAAGATGTCCTTCGCCGGGGAAGAAGACGGCGAATACGCCCGGATAAAGACGAAACGGTGTTGCGCTTCGCGCTTGAAATCCGAAAAATTCAATGTCCTTTTCCGGATTGTAGGGGATCAGGCCGGGAAGTTCCGTGATCGGAGAGTAGAAAATCGTTTCGGCGCCCTCCAACAACAGCTGAATGTCAAGGTAATTTCGGTGGGTTTCCACGCGGTACTTCTCCTCGCCCTTTGTGTCGTAAGACTGAATCAGCGCATAGAGTCGATCCCCTTCCAGTTCCACGCGTCCATCGGGGTGATCCGGGCCGACGGTCGCGATGAAGTCGAAGGCGCGCGCCCAGAGCACGGGATCGATCCCGCCGTAACAAGCGCTGTTCTCAAGAAAATCGTAAATCATTGTATTTCTCCATGTTCAACGGCGGAAACCGCCGTGTGGTGCTACTGGAACCGCTTGGCGGAAATGCCCTTGTGTGCGAATTTCCATGTCGCCGACCGGCACGCGTACCGTCGGAGTCGGGCGCGGCGCGGGAGTTGGTGCCGGTGTCGGAGTCGGGCGCGGCGTAGGGCCTGGCATGGGATTGGGGCGCGGATTGGGCGAGGGACGCGGCATGGGATTGGGACGCGGATTGGGGTTGGGGCGCGGGCTCGGTCCTGGTCCCGGCTGGGGAGGATGCGGCGGGCGCGGGCGCGGCGGGCGCGGGTTCGGGTAACGGCCATAGTACCAGTTGATGGGATAATAGCTCGGCCCGAGGTAATAGCCCCAACCGGAGCTGCTCCGATCGGAGTATACAACAAGCCCGTTGTCGGTGGCGGAATCCGCGGTACCCGTTGCGGTCGTGGCGTTCGTTGTGGTCGCCGGCGTTGTTGTATCGGCGGCAAGATCGGGCGCGGCCGCCGCCGGAGTTTGCGTGTTGGAGGCGGCGTACTCACTGTATACGTTCAGGTAACTGCTCAAAAGGGTTGCCGCCGCATCCTGGGAATCGCAGAATACGGGGATTTTTTTGTGCTCACGGTAGTCGCCGTGCAAGCCTGTCGGGTAGATGAATGCGCTCCATTGGCCCGGCTCCGGCAGATCCTCCCCGTCGATGAGGACGTATTTGGAGTCGATGGCTGGACCGCTGTGCAATTTAACGACCTCGGCAACCGTCCCCGCTTTTGTGATGGCGATTGTTTTCAGGTCCACGGCACGGCGGCCGGAGTAGACGGCAAAGGCGATGTCCTCGGACGTTACGTCCACTTTGTCCCCTTCCGCGCGCGCTTTCAGCTCCTTCTTGATCCGGGTAAGGCGGTCTTTTTCGGTTTCGGCGACTTTCTGGAGATCGGCGTTGGCGAATTTTTGGACACGCGATTCAAAGGCTCCGGCTTTTTCCGGATCGTATCCGAACTCTTTACGGATCGGCTCCGGGAGATTTTTGAAGGAAATTCCCTTGATGGTATAGCCGCCGTTTTCGTTTACAAAACCGATGTCAATCCCCCCCGCGTCCGAACCTTCCACAATGACATCTTTGAATGTCTGTCCGTCCAGAGTTGTAATTGTTCGTGGAACGGGATCCGCTGCGATGGCCGTTCCCGCCAGGAAGGCCGCACTCAGAAAGACAAAAAACTTTTTCATACTGTTCCCCTCAGAATTTTTTAGAAAGAAACGCTCACTTCGCCGGAAAGATGGGTCGGCGGCGGCATCAAGCGAATTCCCGGATCCGTTTTCCAATCGCGTTGCCATTTCATGAACAGCAAGGGGTCGGTGGAATTTGCCCATTCGTTGAGATCGATCACGAGCGGACGCAGTTCGCTGGTAAAGTAAATATCCATCACAAATGTTTGAATCGGCAGAAGAGGTTTGATTTCCGCGAAGAACGCGCAGGCGCGGTTCCAGTAATCCTGTTTCACCCCTTCCAAACGGCGGAAGTGGCGGATCAGGTGGTATTGGCTCATACCGACAAGCTCGCCGTCCAGGATGAAAAGACGGAATTCGCGCGTCTGGTTCATCCGTCGAAATGGTTTGAGGCAGATGTATTCGACCTTGCCGTTTCGCGCAGCATTCCGCACCTTGGCGCTGGACGCAAGGTAACGCCAAGCGCTTTCCGGCGAGTAAACCGCACCGCGCTTGAGGTAAAAGCGTTCCGTATCCGTAGGGGCGCAGCCGTCCACACAGACGAAACAGTTTCCGGGGATGGCCGCCATCACGGGACGCATCGCGCGGATCATTGCGCCGCCGGGCGTGTCCGGGCGCGGTTCACTTTCTCCGTCGGAGAGCGCCGCGACCGTCTCCGGCGGAAGCCGCAAAAAGGACGTCGGAAATGTATGGCCGGACAACTCCCGGTACCAGACCGGGAGACGTAAAAAATCAAGAGTTTCCATCGTTTCCCCTCCGCATTTCCAAACGATGCAGGATCACCAGCAGGAAGCCGATGAAGCCGAATATATATATCCAATCGTAACGAATCGGTAAAAGAAGCGCCGCACAGACCGAACCGGCGATCATGGGCGGAAATGAGGCATAAATGGAAACCACCCACATTTCCCGCGCGCCGGATTCCATTTTGTTTCTATTGCCGAGCAAACGGAAGGAGAAGACAAACATGGTTACGCACAAAAGCGTCATTCCAAGCAAGAAAAGCGTGTTCATGTACCAGTGCCAGAGGACGGCGAAACAGTGCACGGCAAACTGGAGATCTTTTAGCTCAACAGTGGTGTATTGGGGAAAACGCCACGGAGCATCCGTGGCGGTCGCGGCGGTTACTCCTTTTTCGAGGCGTTCGCGGACAACGGTTTTTTCCACTATTTCCGACAGCGGTTTTCCCCCCGCCTGCAGCGAAAGAATGGTCGCGGACTTGTCGCCGGCGGGCAGCACGAGCGCCAGAAAGCGCGGATGCCAGAGAAAAGAGTACTGCCCCCCCCCGTTCCGGGAAAGATCGGGAAGTTCGGCGGGGGTGGTGAAATAAAAGAGTTTTCCCTCCGAGGGAAGTTCCAATATACGCGATTTTTCCGGTTCGCGCGTGGGGAAGACTCCTTTTTCTTCCAGCCGGAACGCGCCGAATTCCGTCGCAACCTGTGTTCGGCCGCGCGAAAGGAGCGGGGCAAGCTTCAGCATGACGCCGCCCGCGATCAACACGCCGAGAATCATCGAAAGCAGCACCAGATGCCCGACTGTCCGCCAAGGGGACTGGAAACGGAGACGTTTGAAAATCTCCGTCCCGGCGCAACTGCCGATCAGCGCCGCCGCGAAGTTTACATAGCGCGGCGCTTCAGCGCCGGACTTTTCGTTTGAACGCATGTTTTTCTCCAAAGCGGGTCAGGCGGCGAAGTTCCGGCTGAATTTCCTTTAAGGGTTGCTCCGCGACGCGGTCGATAAAGAGAATCCCGTCAAGATGATCCAATTCGTGTTGAAGGCAGCGGGCGAGAAGCCCCCCGCATTCCAGGCGAACGTTTTTCCCGTCCAGCGTTTGGCCCTGGAGGACGACACGGTGCGGACGAACGACCGGCGCGAAAATATCGGGCAAAGAAAGGCAACCCTCGTCGCGCTCCAAAAGAACGGAGTCGTCGAAGTGCGCAATTTCCGGGTTTACAAGGACGAGGGGCATTTGGGGAATAAGCTCCAACTCGCCCGGAGTCGGCTGTTCCGACATCGCATCGGCGGGAATTCCAAGCGCAACCAGACGCAAAGAATGCCCCACTTGCGGCGCGGCCAATCCGACTCCATTGAACGCGGTCATCGCCGCGAGCATTGCTTCGCCGAGCGCCCGGATCTCCGGCGTTACAGCCGCCACCGGGCGTGCGCGTTCCCGCAGAACGGGACTGCCGAGAGTATCAAGCTCGAATTTGTTCTTGCTCGCGCCAAATAACATGCGGCAAACCTCAGGGCTTTGCGGTTGTTTCGGGCTTTACGGCCGTTTCAGATATTTTAGGCGCGTCGGGCATTTCCGGCATGGGTTGCGGGAGCTTCGGGTCGGCGGTCGGGGTCGGTTCGCCCGGAAGGGGGTTGCCGAGCGTCGGCGCTTCGCCTTGCGGTGTTGCGTCGGTTGCCTTCTCGTAGGCCGGGTGGTAGTAGCCGACGGTGTTGATCGCCGAAGCCGCTTCCAGCTGCGCTTTGGCGTTGTATACGTTGATGCGCGACGTTGCAAGGTTGGAGTTCGCGGAAACAAGGTCGCGTTGCGCTTCGTTCAGGCGTGTGAGTTCCGTGTTGCCGGCGCGGTATTCCGCATCCACAAGATCGCGCTGTTCGGAGGTAAGATCCAGTGTTCTCGCATAGAGGTTGGTCTGGCGCACGCTCTGGAGGTAGTTGGCGTAGGAGTTGCGCACTTCGGCAATTACGGTCAGCCATTTGTCCGCCACCGCGTAATGGGACTGCGCCAATTGCGCCATCGCTTCACGCGAACGGTTGTACCGGATGAAGCCGCTGAAGATGTTCCAGTTCGCCTGGGCGCCGTAGTTGAAGGTAATTCCGTCGCTGTAGCTGTGGTGGTACGAGGGCTGGTTGCCGTGGTAACGCGTGAGATTGGTGTTCGCGCCGAATCCGGCGTACAAGGAAACCGACGGCGAATAGGCGCTGTAGGTTTGCTTGAGCTGATAGTCGGAGATGGTCATTTGTTCGCGCAGGGACTTGAGGTCCGGGCGGTTGCGGAGCGCAGAATCCAGATAAAGATCCACCCCGGGAAGCGTGTGCAGGAAATCGTTGCTCATTGCGGGGAAGGTGATTTTTTCCGGAAGGACGCCTTCCGGATACCCCATCAGGACGGCGAGCGCATAGACGGCGGTTTCCAGTTGGTATTGCGCGGTAATCCAGTTGCCTTCGGCCGTGTTCACGTAGATTTGGAAGTTCAGCACGTCCGAACGGGGGACCGCCCCCGCGTTGAACTTGGCTTCGGAGTACTGGAGGCTCTTTCTCTGGAAGTCCATATCCTCTTTGGCGATGCGTTTGTTTTCAATCTGGAGGAGGATTTCGTTGTAGGCGTAGGAAATGGCCCGGAGGAGGAGGCGGCAATCATCTTCGCGCAACTGTTCGGTGGCGGTTTCTTCCGACTCTGAAATCTTCAATTGGAAATAACGCGAAAATCCGTTGAAAATCAACCAATTCGCCTGGATCCCGACGCTGGTCCCGAAATTCGTCGTGCGGTTTGCTCCGGAGGTGTTGACCCGGTGCGAATTGGTCGCGTGCTGGTTGCCGATGTCGAAGGTCGCGTCGATCGTCGGTGAGAACGATCCCATTGCCTGGTAGTAACGCATCCGCGCGGCGTTGACCGCATAGTATGCCGAAAGGTAACTCGGATTGTTCGCAATGGCGATCTTCATCGCCTGCTCCAGCGAGAGGAGTTCCACATCGCGCAGAAGCTCGTCCGCGCCGGTGGTTTTGCGTTGCGAAAAACTTGTGCTGTCAAAGTCGACCGGCGGCGGCGTGTACGGGGCGGCGCAGCCGGCCAGAAGCATTACTCCGGCGGCGCCAAGCATGAAATTCAAGTGTCTCATGGAAGTATCCTGTTTCGGGTTGCAGTTTCTTTGCTACATATAAAATACAGCGTCCGGAAAAAAATACAAATTTATTTCGGACTTTTTAACGATTTTTCCGGGGCTACTTCCAGCAGAACGGCGTCGCCGGAACCGGGAATGTCCACTACACGCAAATCTTTGCTGTCGCGCAGGGCGAAAAAATGACCGATATGCGTCCGGTAAGCGTCGCTGTACGCTTCCAGGCGGTCGGGGTTGCGGTACGAGTCGTACACGAGCACATACTGGATTCCTTCGGCGCGCAACGCGTCCAGGGTTTTTTGCGGAGAATCCGGAATCGGCGTCAGGAGTTTCGCCTGAAAGAAGGGAGTGCCAAGGACGTACCGGCGCGGCATGTACAGCGCGCGGCGCTCCAGATAAAGGAGTACGCGGCTGCCCGGTGGCGTTGTGCGAAGGTAGTCGAAGACGGCGAGGAGCGGTTCGTCGCCTTTCATGGTAAAGCGGAGGTAATCGAGCGGTTCCTTGGCGAAATCGCGTTGGGCTTTCCACGCATAATAAAAATGCCGGGTCGAATTCATATCCATACTGAAGCACGCAAGAGCGCCGCCAGCGAGCAGAAAGAGAAGCGGGAGCAGGTTTTTCCGCCCGCAAGCCGCGGGGAGCTGGCTTAGCGTACGCGCCGCCGGAATAAGCAACAGGAAATAAGCGGGGAGGAGGAAGCGGCTTTGCGGTGAACTGAGGCACCAGAAGACATACACCACGAGCGCCAGGAGAAGATTCCGCCGTATTTCCGAGCCGGTCCCCTTGTGGAAAAAATATCCCATTAGAGCGAGGAGAATTATCCACGCGAACGGCCATCCGAAGACGATGCCGTCGAACAAATTCTCGTTGAAGGCGATGAACACCCAGTTCAGCGCAAGGCCGCTGAATGTATTCAAGCCGTAGTAATGCAAACCCATTTCGCTGTGGAACACATCGACGAGCGCATTCGCCGTACCGGGGTGCAGGAAGCTTTCGCCGAAAGGATAAACCGGGTTTCCGGCGGCAACCCAACTGCGTAAGTAGAAGCAAAGAGCGAAAAGACCACCCGCAAGCGCCCCGAGGAAGAGATGTTTTTTTCCGTTGCGCAGGAGGCCGCCGAGTCCGAGCGCCAGCGCGATGCCGAGCCCGGTGAGTTTCACTGCCAATGCCCCTCCCGCGAGGAGGCCGAGCGCCGCCATGCCCCCCCGCGTGAGCGGTCGGCGCAGAAGCGTCAGCCCCGCCAGGAGGTTGAGGCACAGGAGGGGCTCCACGTAAAATTCGCGGCACATCGCGCCGACGACGGGGGAAACCATCAAAAGGGCTGTCAACACCAGTGCAATCCAGCGTCCTCCGGCGCGTTTAAGTTCCGCGTACAACGCGAGGAAGAGGACAAGATATATTCCCCACATCGCCAGGCGTGCGCAGAGGATGCCGCTCATCCGGATGCAGGGGAGAACCCAGAATTGCGCGAGGAGGGGAAACGCCGAATACGGATTGTCCATCATCACAGCGCACGATCCCTCCTGGATCCAGCGCAGCGGGAGGGAAATCTGGTAGGTCTGCTCGTCCCATGCGTACGGAAGACAGAGCGCCGAGCCGAGGGTGATTGCGCCGAAAAGGGCGACAAGCCCCGCTCCCCATGCGTGTTCTCGCAGATTTTTCAAAATGCCTTGACGGGCGCGCCAGAGCATCCATGCCCCCCAAAGAGCGGGAAGAAGGAGGAATACCCCCGAAAAAATGGCTGCTCCTAGAAGAAGTTTATTCAGCACCAGTGCCGCGAGGGCGGAGAATTGCACCCCGAGGGCGAATTGCAGCAGAAAATTTTCCCGCAGGCGCAAAAGACGCGCCGCAATGCAGCCGAAGCCGTAGGCGGCCAGGAAAAGGAACGCGACCGCCAGGAGCGCTCCGCCCTGGGAACCGGCTATTTTGGCGATGAATTCGTTCATAGTGGTTGCGGCATGGCGAAAAGGTCGTCGATGTCGTCGTCGGGTGCGCTGGCGCGTTTGCGGCGGCGCACCGGGGTGAGGGGAAGCGATTGCATGGCGTCGCGCGGCGGTCCGTCGTGTGCTTCGAGGCGGCGGAGGACTTCGTTGGCGCGTTCGATGACGGCGGCGGGGAGTCCCGCGAGGCGGGCGACGTGGATGCCGTAGCTTCTGTCGCTCGTCCCCGGAACGATCTGCCGCATGAAGATGACCTGGTTGTTGTACTCCCGGACGACGACGTTGTAGTTGTTCACGCCGCGCCGGTTTGCTGCGAGTTCCGTGAGTTCGTGGTAGTGGGTGGCGAATTGCGTCCGGCAGCGGGCGCGGGGATCGTCGTGGAGGTATTCGGCCACGGCCCAGGCGATGGAGAGCCCGTCGAAGGTGCTTGTGCCGCGCCCGATTTCGTCGAGAATGACCAGGCTGCGGGGGGTCGCGGCGTTCAGGATGTTGGCCGTTTCGATCATTTCGACCATGAATGTGCTCTGCCCGCGCGCGAGGTCGTCCGCCGCGCCGACGCGGGTGAATACGCGGTCCACCAGCCCGATGATTGCTTTTTCCGCCGGGATGAAGGAGCCCATTTGGGCCATGATCGCCAAAAGCGCGGTCTGGCGGATGTAAGTGGATTTACCCGCCATGTTCGGGCCGGTGAGGATCATCATCCGATTTTTGTCGCCGTCCAGGAGGCAGTCGTTGGGGATGAACTCGCCCCGTCCCATGGCGGCGTCCAGCACCGGATGCCGCCCCGCGGTGATGGAAAATTCGTCGGTAACCGTGATGCGGGGGCGGGTGTAGGAGTAGATCCGCGCGCATTCGGCGAGGGAACTTAGCGCGTCGAGGTTCGCCAGTTCCCGCGCGCTTTTCTGCAGATCGGCGGTGAAGGTGAGCGCGTAGCTGCGCAATTCCTGGAAGAGCAATTGCTCCAGCGCCTTGGCTTTTTCCTCTGCCCCCAGGATGCGGCTTTCGAGTTCCTTAAGCTCCGGGGTGATGAAGCGTTCCGCGTTCACCAGCGTCTGTTTCCGGACATAGTCCTCCGGGACGTGTTCCAGGTTCGCTTTGGAAATTTCGATGTAATAGCCGAAAACCTGGTTGTAGCGGACTTTCAACGACTTGATGCCGCTGCGTTCCTGTTCGCGCGCCTGAATGTCGGAGAGCCAGTTTTTCCCCTCCGTGGCGGCGCTTCGCAATGCGTCGAGCTCGGCGGAGTATCCGGCACGGATGATGCCGCCTTCGCTCAGCGTCAGAGGAGGAGCGTCGGCGATGGCGTTCGTGATTTTTTCCGTCAGCTCCGGGAATTCGGCGACGTCGGCGCGGAGTTGTTCCAAGAGCGGCGCGCTGAATGTGCCCAGTAAAAGCCGGATTCCCGGCAAAACATCCAGCCCGGCGGCCAATGCGGCCAGATCGCGGGCGTTTGCGCTCCCGATGGTAAGCCGCGCGACGATGCGCTCGATGTCGCGCACCACGCCGAGGACCTCGCGCAGCTCCGCGAGCGTCAGGGGATCGTTCAAAAGCTGATCGACCGCGTCCTGGCGCCATAAGATCGCCTCCGCATCGCACAGCGGGCGCAACACCCAATTCCGCAGGAGCCTGCCGCCCATCGGCGTTTTCGTCTGGTCCAGGACGCCGAGGAGCGTCGACTTCCGGTTCCCCCCGAACAACGGCTCCACCAATTCCAGATTCCGCTGGGAAATCGCATCGATAATCATCGCGTCCCCCAGGAAATACAGCTCCGGCATTCCCACATGCCGCACGTCTTTGCGGAGATTCTCCGCCGCGTAGGATAAAACCGCCCCCGCCGCGCCCACCGCGCACGGACGATCCCGCAGCCCCATGCCGTCGAGGGTCGCCACGTTGAAGTGTTTCCGGAGCGTTTCTCCGGCGGCGTCGGCTCCGAAGCGGTAATCCTCCAGCTCCGTCCAGAGCATCGCCTGGCGGGGGGAGGGGCGTTGTCCTGTTTCGTTGAATTCGCGCTCCAGTTTGCAGGGAATCAAACATTCGCTGGCCCCGAGGCGGCTGAGCTCGCTCTGCGCTTGCTCCACATCCGCGAGTTCTGCGACGAGAAATCCCCCCGTACTGATGTCCAGCGCCGCGAGCGCCCAGATATTTTTGCCCGGCAGGAGTGCAGCGAGGTAGTTGTTTTTTGCCGGATTCAATGCGTTGTTGTCAATCACCGTGCCGGGGGTGATGATTTGCGTTACGGCGCGTTTGACGATGCCCGTGGCGAATTTCGGGTCCTCCATTTGCTCGGCGATGGCGACTTTGACTCCGGCGGCAAGCAAGCGTGGAAGGTGCGCCGCGAGCGCGTGGTGCGGAAATCCGCACATCGGAATGCCCTGGCGGCGTGTCAGGGTAAGTTCCATGATGGCGCTCGCGCGCTGGGCGTCTTCGAAAAACATTTCGTAAAAGTCGCCCAGGCGGAAGAGGAGAATCGCATCGGCGGGAATTTCCTCCTTGGCCGCGCGGTATTGGCGCATCATGGGCGTCAGGTTTGCCTGTGTGGGTGCGGTCACGGTGTTCCTTATCTTTTTCACGTAATGTACTCCGGTTTCCTTTTTTTTGCAACATGCGCTTGAGAAAAAAGCATTCCGGCGCTATATTTCGCAATGAAAAAATCTTTGACCATTATTGTGCCGAATTACAGGACGCCGGAACTTACGAAACTGTGCATGCGCCTCCTGCGCAAAAACACGGATTTCGCAAGGACGCACGTCATCGCCATTGACAACGACTCGCGCGACGCTTCGACGGAATACCTGCGAAAACTCAACTGGATCGAATTTATGGAACGCCCCGCCGTTCCCGGGGAGAAACCGCTTGAAATGCACGCGCTCGCGCTCGATATGGCGCTCGAACGTGTAACGACGCCGCTGGTATTGATCATTCACACGGATACGCTTCTTCTGGAGCCGGGATGGCTGGATTTCCTTTTGGGCGAACTCGGTGACGATCCGCAGTGCGCCGGCGTCGGGAGCTGGAAGCTGGAAATACCATCCTGGCATAAACGGTTGCTCAAATGGCTTGAGTCTTTTTTTCTGAGAAAGAAGGAGTTCCGTTACCTGCGGAGCCATTGTGCGTTGTACCGGACGGAGTTGCTCCGGCTCCATACCGGCGGTTTTTTCGACGGGGAAAGCGCGGGGCGCGCATTGCATCGCAAACTTGAAAAGGCGGGGTTTCACTTCAAATTCATCGAGCCGCGTCCGCTTTTGCGCTACATGCGGCACTTGGACCACGCGACGATGATTTTAAATCCGGAGATCGCCGGACGAAAAACAGGGACACCGCGCGCCCGTGAACGGGTGCGGCGCGAGCTCAATCATCTTGACTTTCAACGTATTTTAGACGACGACCGGCTCGATAGTTGAACATTTCTAGAGGGAAACTGCCATGACATTTTTTTCTCCCCATTCCGCCCGGACGCGCGGCGCGCTTGTGCTCGCCGCCGCCGCCGCCGCGCTGCTTGTCGGGCTCTGGACGCTCGAAATCACGCGCATCAACTGCCGTTATGCGCTGATGACCGCGGAAATCGCGCGGCACGGCGCGGGACTTTTCCCGACCATCAACGGCCAGCCCTACACGGATTACACCGTAAGCATGGTTTACCTGATGCATCTGGCCACGCTGGGGGGGAGGGTGGTGAACATGTTCACCCTCTCGTTGCCGAGCGTGTTGGCTACGGTGCTCACCCTCTTCCTTACGTGGAAGCTCGGCGAACGGTTGATGCGCGGGTATGGGTGGTGCTCGGCGGCGCTGCTGTTTCTCTCGTATGAATTTCTCTCCATCGCCCGCGCGCCATCGCTGGATATGCCCATTGCGGCGATCACCGTCGGGTGTATTTTATTGTTTTACTCCGCCGATTGCGATAGGAAGTACGCCAGACTTTGGTGGATTGGAGCGATCTATCTTGCGGGGTTTGCGATCCGCGGGCCGCTCGGCGTGATCCTTCCGGCGGCGGCGCTTTCCGGGTACTTTGCCGCGCGCGGCGAAATCCGGCGGCTGATCGGGTACGGCGTGCTGGCCGCGTTCCTCTGCGCCGTGTTTTTTGCCGGTTGGCTCGGGTTGATCTTCCTCGGAGGGGGGGCTTCGCTCCTCGAACAGTTTCTGGAGGCGCAATTCTTCAGCCGGGTGTCGGCGTTGCGGGGGCCGTTTTTCTACTTTTCCAACGCGATGGGGTCTTTCGCCGTTACCTATCCTCTGGGCCTTCTTGCCCTTGCTCTCTACGCGCCGTATTGGTTCCGCAAACCTGCCCCGGAGGAGCCGGAGGCATACCGCTTCCTGCGGATTCTCGCCGCCTGGGTGCTTTTTTGTTTGTTGCTTCTGAGCATTCCCGGGACGAAGCACTTGCGTTATGCGGCGCCGGTTCTTCCCGCGCTGGCATTGGCGGCGGGCTGGATTTTCGTCGATCCTGCGCCGGAACGTTTTGCGCTGATTCTGCGGCGTGTTTGCCTTTCTCTTTGCCGGGTGCTGCCGCTTCTTTTGTTCGTGGCGACATGGGGGATTTATTTTACATTCAAGATTATTCAGCCGGATCTTGTATTGTCGCGTTATATTCCTTCCGGGGTATTTCTGGCGCTTGCCATTTTCAGCCTTGGAGTGCGGCGGAAGGAGGGTGGCGCGGGGGCTTTTCCCTTGCTTCTTGTGGGTGGCGCGAGTTTTCTTCTTTTCATCGCCCTGGTCCTTGCGCCGCTGGATGCGAAGCTTCAGACGGCGCGGAGCTTCACCGCGTCGTTCGACGCTTTGCGCGGGGAGCGTCCTGTCTTCTTTGTGAATCTGGGACCGGATGGCGACGAATACAAAATTCTCGTCAATCTGCCGGCGGCGCGGCGGTTTGAGGGAACGTACATTCTGTTTTCCGCCCGGAAGAAGGCTGCGGCATCCGCAGAGCCGGAGTCGGCGTTGCGGACGCGCATTCGGGCATGGATCAACGGGTTGCCCGGCGAACGTACGCCGATTCTGCCGATGTTCGATCGCCGCAGGGGGATCGAACACCTTGCCGCCGCGCCGGAGGATGCGATTTTTGTCGCCCGCTTGGATAAGCTCGAACCGCTCGCCCGCGACGCCAAGGAGCTTGCGGAGCATTACAACATTTTGTGTGTGGGAGAAATGGGGCACCGCGAATTTGTGATTTTTGAAAAACTCCCCAAAAAGAAACCATGAAAATTCTATTGGCTATTTTCAAGTATTTCCCTTCCGGCGGCGCACAACGCGATATGTTGTCCATTGCGCGCGAGCTTGCCGGGCGCGGGCACGATGTAACAATTGCCTGCGGTGCGTGGGAGGGGGAAAAACCCTCTTTCGCGGACGTTGTCGTCCTCAAAACCTCCGGCTGGAGCAACCATGCGCGGGCGAAGTCGATCGCCCGGCAAATCGGGCGGATGCGCGGACGTTTCGACCGGGTGGCCGGGTTCAACCGGATGTCGGGACTGGATTGGTATTTCGCCGCCGACGTGTGTTTCGGCGCGCGTCCGCTCGGCTGGAAACGCTTGCTGCCGCGCAACCGCGCGTGGCTTGCTCTGGAACGCGCGGTTTTCGCACCGGAAGCAAAGACGCGGATTCTGGCTTTGACCGTCCCCCAGGTTCGAAGCTACAAAGAAGTATACCGTACGCCGGAAAAGCGTTTTGTTGTTCTCCCGCCGGGGGTTTCCGCTGTGTTCAAGGTCGCGCCCGCGCCACGGAATGAACGGCTGGAACTGCTTCTTATCGGCGCCGATTTCCATACCAAGGGGGCGGATCGCGCGCTGGAGGCGATTGCCCGCTTGCCGGAGGAATTCCGCGCAAAATTGCATCTGACGCTGGCAGGGGACGATCGGCGTCGCGCTGAATTCATCCGTCTTGCGGAAAAACTTGGACTTGCCGCATGTGTAACAACTCTGGGCGCGGTGGACGATGTGCCGCAACGCATGGCGTCGGCGGACATTTTGTTGCATCCGGCGCGGCGCGAGGCGGCGGGGAATGTATTGGCCGAAGCGGCCGCCACGGGCCTTCCGGCGATTTGTTCGGAGTGCTGCGGTTATGCCGACATTGTTTCGGCGGGGGGAGGCGTTGTTTTGCCGGAGCCGTTTGACGGCGGGAGGCTGGAGGCGATTCTTGTGGAGCTTCTTACGGAGCCCGGCTACCCGGAGCTCCTCCGCCAGACGGCGATCCGCTACGCAGGGACGCTCGATTATTCGCGCCGCGCTTCGGTGGCGGCGGAGGCGATTTTGCAATGAACGAATTGTTCCTCAATCCTGTTTTTCAGAAAAAATGGGCGGGGCGCGATCCTTTCGAGGCGGCGTTCGCTCTTTCCGGCGAAGAGTTCCGGCGCGTTAAGAACCGTCGGACGCTCCGTTTCGAGGTGGATGGACAAGGATATTTCGCCAAACTCCATCGCGGGGTCGGCTGGCGCGAAATCCTGAAAAACTTTTTTCAGGGAAAATGCGCTGTTCTGGGGGCGCAAAACGAATACCATGCGATCCGGAAGCTGGAGGAGCTCGGTATTCCCACCATGGTGCCGGCCGCATACGGACGTAAAGGCTTCAACCCTGCCGCGCAGGAATCGTTCATTGTTACCGAGGAACTCTGCAACATGACGTCCCTGGAGGATTATTGCCGCGATTGGGCGGCGAATCCCCCGGAGTTCCGCCACAAGCGGGCGCTGATCCGCGAGTTGGGGCGGATTGCGGGAAAAATGCACCGCGCGGGGGTGAACCACCGCGATTGCTATATCTGCCATTTTCTTTTGGCTCCTTCGGACGCTCTGCACCCCATGTTGCACGTGTTGGACTTGCACCGGGCGCAGATGCGGAAACACCCATCGCGCCGTTATGTACTCAAGGATGTGGCGGGGCTGTGGTTTTCGAGTATGGACCTGGGGCTGAGCCGGGGGGATCTCCTTGCGTTTGTCCGCGCGTACGGCGTACCGCCCGCGTCGCCGTTCTGGCTTGCAGCGGACCGGACGGCGCGACGCCTTTACAGTAAGGTTCACGGAAAAACGCCGGGAAAACTTGCAAATTTTTCAAAAACGATATAATATAGAGCATTCAAAAAAAGGAGAACGCCATGTCGAAACAAATCAGTGCCAAAGAAATCGCCGCGTTGATCCAGGGAGAAATCGTCGGCTGTCCGGACCGGATGGTCTGCGGCGTTTCCTCGCTGAAAGACGCCGCGCCGGAACAAGCGTCGTTCGTCAGCAATAAAAAATACGAAGCGCAGCTCGACAGTTCGAAGGCGGGCGTGGTGATCGTTTGCAAAGACCTCGCGGGCGCGGCGCACGAAAACCGGACGCTGATTGTTTGCGAACACGTCGATTACGCGTTCTCCAAACTGATTATGGTGTTTGCGCCGCCGGCGGTCGAATGGGCTCCGGGTGTCCATGCCTCGGCGGTGGTGGATGCGGCGGCGAAGCTCGGCGCGGGCGTCCATGTCGGCGCGAACGCGGTCATTGAGCGCGGCGCGGAAATCGGCGACGGCACCGTCATCGCCGCCGGATGCTACATCGGCCACGATGTGAAAATCGGCGCGAAATGCATCCTTTATCCGAATGTTACAGTCATGTACCGCTGTATTCTCGGCAGCCTCTGCATTCTGCATCCCGGTGTTGTCATCGGCGGCGACGGTTTCGGGTTTGTTCCCGGCCCGCGCGGACTGGTCAAGGTGCCGCAGACGGGGATCGTGGTCATCGGCGACGATGTGGAAATCGGCGCGAACACGACCGTCGACCGCGCCCGCTTCGGAAAAACATGGATCAAGAGCAACGTGAAGATCGACAACCAGGTGATGGTTGCCCACAACGTGGTCATCGGTGAAAGCTCCATTCTCGTGGCGCAGAGCGGCATCGCCGGGAGTTCGGAACTCGGTCGCGGCGTAATCCTCGGCGCGAAGTCGGGAATCAACGGACACATCACCCTTGGCGACGGCGTACAGGTCGCCGGAACATCCGGCGTGGTCAAAAGCGTGCCTGCGGGAATGATCGCGGTGGGCACACCGGCGGAGAGCCAGCGCGAATTCATGGCGCGCCACACACTCCCCTCCAAGGTCGAGAAACTTTCCGCCAAGCTCAAGAAACTTGAAGCGGAACTCGCCGAACTCGCGAAAGGCAAATGATGCGCCGCGGACTCCTTTTCGGCGCGGCGCTTTTGCTTGCCGGAGGGGTGTTCGCTGCCGAAGAACCCGCCGATCCACTGAGCGAACGCGCCCGGAAAGGCGAGGTTACAGCACAGCTTGAATTGGCCGATTCGTTTTTTCGCGGCGCGGGACGGCCGCGCAATCTGGCGGTCGCGTACTACTGGTTCTCCCGCGCGGCGGCGCTGGGCAGCCCGGAGGCGGAGTACAACCTCGGCGTAATGCGCCAGCACGGTCTTGGCGTGGAGCGCAGCGGAATGCTGGCCTACGGGCATTTCAAAACCGCCTCCGCCGCCGGAATCAAGCCCGCGCGCCTTTTGCTGGCGCGCCTTCTGTTTCGCGGAATCCCCGCGGAAAAGGGGCGGCATAACGGTGTCCCCGCCGATGCGGAGACCGCGCGCCGTTTCTTGCGCGGGCTTGCCAAGGAGGATTATTTTCCCGCCCGCGTGGATTTGGCGCTCCTGTATCTGGAACAAGCGCCGGAAAAACAGGATGCGCCGGGCCTTGCCGACGCCGTTGCCGTCCTTACAACGGCGGCAAGCCAGGGGGATGTAAAAGCCCTCCGCGCACTGGCCGACTGCTTCTACTACGGTCGCGGGGTTCCGCGCGACGAAGAAAAGATGTTCCACTATCTTTCTTTGGCCGCGCGGGAAGGCGATGGCGAATCCAGTGGAAAGCTTGGCTATTGCCACGAGCTTGGGATCGGAACGCCGCCGGACCCCGCCAAGGCCGCGGAATGTTTCCGGCAGGCGGCTGCGCGGGGACTGCCGCAGGGGCGCGTAAAGTACGGCGAATATCTTTTGGCCGGCGATTATGTTCCGCGCGATGTCCCTGAGGCGCTTCGTCAATTCGAACAGGCCGCGGCCGACGGCTCCACCACGGCATTCTATCAGCTTGCCCGCTGTTACGACGCGGGATGGGGTATACCGGCGGATCGGGCGAAGGCCCTCGAATGGTTTCTCCTCTCCGCGCGCTCCGGCGAAATACGCGCCTGCGAAGAGCTGGTCCGCCGTTACCGCGCGGGCGACGGCGTCCCCGCCGATCCCGGCGCCGCCGAATATTGGGCGCAGCGCGCCGTCGAATTCGCCCGCCGGACGCGTTCCCAACTGAATCCCTGACGCGGTTTACATTTCATGCCGGATAAAGTTTGTGAAGACCGGTTCCTCGCGGAGCGGTAATTGGACGCCACTTGCTTTGCCCGCTTGCAGACAGCGCAGCAGATACGCCATATTGCGTCCTAAAATACGCATATTCAACATCCCCTCCAAATCCTTTTTCACCTCGTCCGGGCAGTCGCCATGAACCATATTCCAATAACTTGAGGATACAACAAACATTTCATGCAACTCAAAAAACTTGTTCAACTGTGAAAATGCCGCGGTTGTTCCCGCTCTTCTGGCCGAAACAACCGCGGCTGCCGGTTTCAGGTAGAAAGCGCGGTTGCCGTTGCCGACAAGTTCCGAGATGAAAGCGCGATTCATGAAGGAAATCAATGGGCCGCTGGCACCCGCATAATGAACGGGAGAACCAAAAATAAATCCGTCCGCCTCCCGGGCCAGATTCTGAAAAATCTGAACATTGTCCTTGATTACGCAAGTGCCGAGTTTTTCACACATATGGCACGCCGTACACCCTGCTATCGGCTTGCGGCCGATCCAGAATATTTCGCTCCCGATGTTCTCCGCCGCCAAAGCATTTGCGACTTCCCGCAACGCTGTGTAGGTGCAGCCGTTTTCATTGGGGCTTCCGTTTACAAGCAATACTTTCATGCCGTGCCTCCTTTGTTATTTCAGCGTTTTCATGTCAATTGTGTATCGGAAATGAACTTTTCCTTCCTTCACATTCTGGAACGCCTCATTCACCTTCTGGATCGGAGTTACTTCCACCATTGGGTAAATTTTATGTTGCAACGAGAAATCCATGGCCTCCTGGGTTTCGGCGATGCCACCCATCATCCACTTTGATATCTTTACACCGAAGGGAATTGCGTTGATGTTGATCAACGGAGCCTCGGCCGCGGGGGGCAGTCCGACGATCATCAGCTCGCCGCCGACTTTCAGCATGTTCAAGTACTGAACCGGGTCGTAATGCGTCGGGATCGTAGTAAGGATATAATCGAACGTCCCATTCATCCCCTCCATTTCCGGTGGATTGGCTGTATTGATGTATTTTATCGCGCCGAGTTTGGCGGCCAACTCCCGCTTCGCCTCGGTACGGTCGAAAACCGTTACCTCCGCCCCGAATGCCACCGCATATTGTACCGCAAGATGTCCGAGTCCGCCAAATCCGGCAATCACCACCTTATCACCCTTAGTGAGCTTGGCGGCCTTCAAGGGAGAATAAACGGTGATTCCTGCGCACATAATCGGTCCGAGTTTTTCCAACGGGGCATCCGCTGGAATTTTGACGCCGTAATCCTCATGAATCACAATTTTGTCCGAGTAACCGCCGATTCCCACCGGAGTACTGTCGGCGTCGACCGGGACATTGGCGCAGTATTGTTCCTTATGCGCTTTACACTGGGCGCATTGGCCGCAGGAGTTGAGCGTTGCGCCGATTCCAATGTATTCGCCCGACTTGAAACGGGTCGTCTGTTTGCCGGTTTGCAGTACTCGGCCGACCATTTCGTGGCCCGGTACGACAGGATAAGATGTGAATCCCCAATCATTGAACGCCTCGTGCACATCGCTGTGGCAAATGCCGCAATAAAGAATTTCCACCAGTAGATCGCGATCTCCCACGGCCCTGCGATTGAATTTGTGAGGGACGAGCTTTCCTTCCGCGTTCAATGCCGCATAGCCTTTAGCCTGAATTGGTTCGCCCTGCGCCGCCACGATTCCCGCCAGGAGAAGCGACGTTAAAAATACAACCGATGATTTCATGGTTTCCTCCTTTTTTCATACTTGCGTACCGCAAATATTGCATATGCACATTAATAATTAATATGATTAACTATATATCCCGTTTGCATTCTTTCAAGTCGTTTCGGGATATATTTTCAATATTTCTAAAAATCTTGAAAAAGTCCCGGTAATGGAGTACATTGGTAAGGATATTAAAAATATATGTCATTATCAATGGGGGATCTTACAATGGCAGGAATAAAAGAGGGGCCAACCGTTTGGAGCAGACTTTTTCGGGCGTCCGAAGAATTGCAGATGCTGCATGAGAAGCAAACGCGAATTACGACGCCTTTGCATGCGACCTTTGCGCAGTTGCGCATTTTAAGTTATATTCGTTTTAGTCCGGGGGAGTCGGTCAAAATCAAAGAGATTGCGGACGAATTGGAGATTACTCCGGCGGCAGCATCGCAGATTGTGGAACGAATGGTGCAAGCGGGCATTGTGGAACGCAGCGTTGTGCCGGGGGATCGCCGCTCGGTGCGTGTGACACTTTCATCCGAGGGACGCGACTGTTACGCTCAAAGCGACAAAGTTTTTGAAAAACTAATGACGAAACTCTTGAAAGACGTTCCGCAAGAAAAGATTATAATCTTTCAAGAGGTGATGGATTCTTTGCTCAAAGCCATCTCAAGCGAAAAAGAATCATTGATAGAAAAAAAATAATACCAATTCGCGTTTATGCAATTTACATGCAAATTGCATAAACGCTACCAAAAAGGTTTGGAAAGGAAGAGCGCGAGAGGGAAAACTTTTCCTTAAAAAGTTTCCCCTCTCGCATTGTTTTTTACGATACTGTTACTGCGACTCGTTCCAGCGCGGCGATGAAACCGCGGTCGCGGTACCAGTCGTCCAGGACGCCGCGCTGGTCGGCGCGGAGGGCGAAGCCCAGCGTGCCGTCGACGATGGCGGAGGCGGGGACATCGAAGCGGCAGACCGCTTCCGGCGAGAGTTCGCGCGGGCAGTGCCACGAGGGGAGGTTGAGTTCGATGTTCTTCCCCGCGCTCATAGCGCTGACGATGTAGCGGTGATCCTGGGCCGCATCCGGCATGGTCCGGCTGAACAAATAGATGTGGAATACGCCGTCCTTGGGGGCGGGGACGGAGTCAAGCCCCGTAATCTGGCCGTGCATTCCGCGCGGGTGTACCCAGAAGGAGCACCCTTCGCCGAGGGAAATGCCGCCGTCGCAGTATTCGCGCGCATCGAGTTTATCGTTGGCGCGCCGGACAAGGCGGTCGAATCTGAGCGCCCGGCTCCGTTCGCCGTAGAGATGGTTGCCGAAGCAATCCACTTCCAGCAACACTTTTTCCCCGGAACGGACCTGCTTGGCGGCCCAATCGTCGAGCGCGGCGTGGGCTTTTGCCAACTGCGCAGGCGCATCGTTGAAAAATTTATCGGAGCGGGCGATGCCCGATTCCAGGACGGCGATGTTCTCCGGTGAAGGCTGGATATCTTCGGCGTCGAGGCCGTAAAAACGGAACCATGTGCGGCGCGGCGTGAATTCGAGCTTCACGGTATCCCCGGCCGCGAAGCTCCCCATCGGTTTTTCGAGAGTGTCGATCCGGCAGGCGGCGGGGACAATCCAGTCGATGGCGAGCGGCTCGAGCAAACGGCACTCCAAGTACAAATAGCATTGTTTGTGCGTCCCTTCGCCGATGGTCTGAACACGCCATGCGGGGTGGCGGAGCCCGGCGAACTCCGCGGCGGGCGGCTCGGAGCAACGGAGAAGGGGTTGTTCCACCGTCCCCTGGAAACCTTTGGGGAGAACCAGGACGGCGTGCGTGCGTTCGTCGTCGAGAACCGGCGGATACTGGTAGCTGAATCCGGGGAGTTCGCGGGCGGGACGCGTATCCCACAGCGCCACCGGTACGGCCCGCTGCAGGGGGACGTTGGCGGTGAGTTTGAGCATATCGGGTGTCTTTTCCACGCGGACGGCATCGCGGTCGGCCTTGGCGTAGTCGGCGGGCGCGTCGTTGTCGTCGGCGGCGAATGTCCAGGTCTCCAGGTAATCGTAATGATAATAGGGGAGGGGCTCAAGGTGTTCGAAAACGGCCTTGAAGTCGGCCATTTCCATACCGATGGAGGGACCGGAGTTGACCGGTTTGTCCATAATGCGTGTTCCGGCGAGGTAGTCGCGCTGGGTGTAGACCGCTTCCGGGTGGACATCATTGAATTTTTCCACATACGCCGCCACGTCGCGCCCGGTGGCGAAGACGATCGGCATGGTACGCGAAAGTTCGATGACGATTTCCATTCCCTTGCGGTTGTGCTGTGTCATGGAGCGGACGCCGAATGTGCGGCCGAACTCGAATCCGGCGATCAGGAAGAACGGCGCACGCTGCCGCCGCGCGGGCTGGAGATAGTCCATGAGGAAGTTGCGGAATCGTTCCGGGTACGCGCCGGAATCCACCGTGCGGTGCCAGCGCAAAAAGTGCGATGGCGAGAGGACATTGTCCCCGAAATTCACCACGTGCGGCATGTAGAGGTGGTAGCAGTTCATCCCCATTTCGACCACGTTGCGTTCCGCGCGGCGCATGGGCTTGCGGAAGTCGTCGTTCGCGGCATAGAAGGGCTGATTGGGCATGCCCCAGTGGTTGATGGACCAGTGGCCGTCGGACCAGTTCTGCTCCGGAATGATGGAGTGCAAGACGTTCCAGCCCATCTCCTTCATAGCGGCGATCAAAGAATTGCTCGGTGTATAGGTGGCGAAGCCGTGGAGGGGCGCAAAACCGGCGCGCTGAAAATACGCATCCATTTTCCGCAGCCGGGCGATGATTGCATCCTTATCCAGCGATTCCCAGTTGGCCGAAAGCTGTTCGAAGGAAGGATCGAACACGCCGAATTGGTTCGGCATCATGTGGGGGTACATCGCGTCGCCGTAGTCCTGTTCGAAGCCGCGGAATGTGCTGTCATTCACAAGGTTGGGGCCGATGTAGTAGTTGACCGGGACGCGGTTTCCGTGTGCGGCAAGATCGAACGTGTCGGAGGTGAATGCTCCCACGGTGAGCTGCATGACGGTCGTGTAGTCCCCCACCACGCCGAGGTAGCGGCTGCGCGGCGCGCTCCCGCCGTTGTTCTCGTAAATCATGTAATGCCCGGGGGCGAGCGGCGGAAGGCTTTCGCCCGCTTTGCCGCCCGCCACGCGCCGTCCGTCGGCAAGGACAGGGTGGGTGGTGATTTCGGAGTCGAATTCAAGCAAAATCGCTTCGGATTGATCAAACAAATAACGCATTTTTTCCCTTTATGATGAATGTGCGAATAACGCGGAGAGTTTCGAGGAATACCGTTCGTGGGGCAGAAGGTGCGCGCCGACGGTGTTGCTGTCGCCGATCAGGGCGACACGGGATGTGTTGAAGTGGTGCTCCCGTGCCAAGCGGAATACATTTTCCGCCAGCGCGGTGTTCCGCTCCGGCGAGAGGTGCACGCCGTCCCCCTCGGTGGAGAGCCAGACAAAGTCGAACGGGAGGAAGGGGAAACTGCGTTCCTCCGCCAGGAGGCGGAGGTGCGCGTTGGCGTTTTCAATCCGCGCGTTCGGCGCTTCGCTGCCGTAGGCGCCCGCTTCGTGCCGGGTGTAGAGCAGCGCTTCCGAACAGGGGGGAATCGCTACCAGGATCGCCGGGCACGGCAGCGCGTCGAGGAGAAGGCGGTACTCCGCGTCGAACGCGTCGAGCGCGGAGAGTGAGTGAGAGTTGATCCTGTCGTTGGTTCCAAGCAGGATGACCGCAAGCGTCGGGCGGAACGCCAGCGCGTCGGGCAGCAATTCCCGCCGCGCGCGGGCGACGGTATACCCGCCGCGGGCGAAAACCCCCACTGCATGCGGTGTTTTCGTCATGGGAGGAGCTTCCGGGCAGCGAACCAGAAGTCAAGGTCGCGCGTCCAGGGGTGCGGGTCCCTGTACGGGTAGCGGGTGCCGAGCCCCATGCCGTGGCCGCCTTGCTCGTAGATGTGCAGATCGACCGGCACTTTGTTCATCACCAGAGCGCGGGCGAAGTCGATGCTGTTGCGGGGCGACACGCCGCGGTCGTCAGCGGTGTGCCAGATAAAGCAGGGCGACGTATTCGGCGTCACATTCAAATCGGCGGAGAGTCCTTTGATCTGCTCCTCCGTTGGATTCGGCCCCAGCAAGCTGGTGAGGAATTTGCCCGGGCGGATGGAAATCACCGGATAACAGATGATGGCGAAATCGGGACGTGAGCTGACACGGTCGACCGGATCGGCCGCCGCCGGGTCGCCTTTATCGAACCGGGTGGCGATGGTGGCCGCCAGATGGCCGCCGGCGGAGGAACCCATTACGCCGATTCGCGCGGGGTCGATCCCCCATTTTTCCGCATTGTACCGCACCGTACGCACGGCGCGGGCCGCATCCAGCAGCATCTCCGGGTGATAATACCCCTTGCTGTACAGGCGGTACGCCACTACAAACGCGGCGATGCCGCGCTGGTTCAGGAAGAGTGCGAAATCCTTCCCCTCGTGCCCCATCATCAACGAATGGTATCCGCCGCCGGGGTAGATCACCACCGCCGGCATGTTCTTTTGACTGCTCGCGGGGAAATAGGCGGAGAGGGTCGGGATATCGTCTTTTCCGTCCCCTTTCGCCCCCGGCGCGGCGGCGGCCCAAAGCCGTTCCGGGACGGCGTCCGGCGGCATCTCCGCCCCATGGGCGAGTATTACCCCGAACAGCAAAAAGAGCAGCAAACTCTTCATTGTCGTTTCTCTTTCGTATTTACGGAAGAATCTTCCGGGCCTTGAACCAGAACTCGAGATCGCGCGTCCACGGATGCGCGTTTTCATATGGGTATTTCGCGCGCAGTCCCATGCCGTGGCCGCCTTTTTCGTAGATGTGCAGATCGACCGGCACTTTGTTCATCACCAGCGCACGGGCGAAATCGATGCTGTTCTGCGGGACGACGCCGCGGTCCTCGTATGTGTGCCAGACGAAGCTGGGGGGCGTCTGGGCGGTTACGTTCAGTTCGGCGGAAAGATCTTTGATTTGTTCCGGCGTCGGATTCTGACCCAGAAGGTTGTTGCGCGATCCTTTGTGGGTGAATTCCCCCATAGTGATTACGGGATAACAGAGGATGGCGAAGTCGGGGCGCGAACTCATTTTATCCACCGGATCGGCGGCATTCGCATCGCCCGCGTCGAATTTCGTGGCGATCGTGGCGGCAAGGTGGCCGCCGGCGGAGGAACCCATTACGCCGATTTGCGCGGGATCGATGCCGAGCTTTTCCGCGTTGAAGCGCACGGTACGCACCGCGCGGGCTGCGTCGTGGAGCATCACGGGATGCTTGTACCCTTTGCTGCCGAGGCGGTAGCGGACCACAAAGCCCGCGATGCCGCGCTGGTTCAAAAAGAGCGCGTAATCCTTGCCCTCATGTCCGGCCGCCAGTCCGCCGTATCCGCCGCCGGGGAAAATGACCACGGCGGGCATCGGCTTTTTCGCATTGGCCGGAATGTAGGCGGCCATTGTGGGGATGTCCACATCGGCCGTCCCTTTCGCTCCCGGGGCATCACCGGCCCAGAGGCGTTCGGCGGCGGCGTCCGGCGGCGGCGTCGGTTGCACGGCGGGTTCCGCCGCGTAGCACGCACAGGCGGTCAAAGCAAGGATCGGCAAGAGCAGTTTTTTCATTTTTTTGTATTCTCCATCCATTTTTGGGCCAGGCGAACCGTCGCCATGGCGTCGGCGGCGTACTGCGCGCCAATGCTTGCGGCAAATTCCGGGTCGACGGCGGCGCCGCCGACTAGAAATTCCACTTCGTTGAATCCGGCGCTTCGCGCCAGGTCAATGACTTCCTTCATACGCGGCATCGTGGTGGTCATCAAAGCCGAGAGGCCGACCAGACGGGCCCCCGTTTCACGCAGGGCCGCGAGAATGCGCGCCGCCGATACGTCTTTGCCCAGGTCCAGTACCCGAAAATTGTGGTTTTTCAACATGAGCCCCACGATGTTTTTCCCGATATCGTGAATATCCCCTTCCACCGTCGCCAAAAGGAAAAGCGGGCCGGAGGCGTTTTGCGCTTGGAGGAGGAGGGGCTCAAGCTGTTCCATCGCATCGCGCATGGCCGCCGCGCTCTGCACCAATTGCGGGAGGTAATATTCGTGGCGTTCGAAACGTTCGCCCACTTCCGTAATCGCCGGAATCAAGATCTCGCGCACCAGTGCTCCCGCTTCCGCACCGGAGGCGAGAAGAGCCGTAAGAAGCCCCGGAACCATGTCGCGCTTCCCCCGCAACACCGCATCGGTCAACGCTTCGCGGGGAGGGAGCGAAAGGGCGGACGGTGCTTTCGGCGGCGCGGTTTCCCCGAAATGCGCCAGGTATTTTTCCATCCCCGGATCGCGCCCTGCGAGCGCATCCGCCGCAAGGAGGGTTTCCCGCAGCCCCGGTGTCGCCGGGTTTGCAATCGCAAGATTCAACCCGCGTCCCATCGCCATGGCCAGGAACGCGCAGTTCGCCGCCTCCCGGCGGGGAAGCCCGAAACTGACGTTTGAAAGACCGCAAATGGTGCTCATATTCAGTTCGCGTGTGCAATGTTCGATCAATCCCAGGGTTACTTCCGGCGCCTCCGGGTTCGCCGCCGCCGTCATCACGAGTGCGTCGGTGATCATGTCCGCGCGGGGGACGCCCGCGCTTTCGGCGGCACGGATGATTGTGTGCAGCGTTTCCTTGCGGGCCGCCAAGGTTTCGGGAATGCCCGCGTCGTCCAAGGGAAGGAGAACCAGCATCGCGCCGTAACGGACGGCGATGGGCAATATTTTTTCCAAACGTTCCCGTTCGGCGGAGATCGAATTCAAAAGGGCGCGGCCAGGATAGAAACGGAGCGCCGCCTCCACCGCCGCCGGGTCCGTCGAGTCGATGCACAACGGCGTATCCGTGGCCAACGTCAGCTCCCCGATGGCCGAGCGCATGGTCGATGCCGGATCGATGCCAGCGAGACCGAGGTTGACGTCCAGTATCTCCGCCCCCTGTTCGGTCTGCTCCACTGCGAAATCCCACACCAGCGAAAAATCGCCCCGGCGGAGTCCTTCCTGGAGAGCTTTTTTCCCTGTCGGATTGATCCGTTCCCCCACAAGCACAAAGCTTTCGCGTGGCGCGATCCGGCGGAAACGGGAGCCGGAACTCACAAGCCCCGGCGCATCCGCCGTTACGCGGGGAGGGGGCGTTCCCGCCAGTGCGCCGCAGATGGCGGCAATGTATTCCGGCGACGTTCCGCAACAACCGCCGAGAATCCCCGCACCCGCCGCGAGGAGTTCCCGCGCTCCTTGCGCAAACCCCGCAGGATCGAGATCGAAGATCGTCTCGCCATTCACCAATTTGGGCATGCCCGCGTTCGGTTTGGCGATCAGGGGAATGCGTGCGTGCGGCTTGAGTTCACGGATCAGCGCCGCCATGGCTTCCGGTCCCGTGGAGCAATTGCAGCCGAACGCGTCCGCGCCCAAGGCCTGAATCGCCGCCAGCGCGGCCACCGGGTGATTGCCCGTCAGCGTCCGCCCGCCGGGCTCAAACGTCATGGTAACAAGGACGGGGAGATCCGAGAGTTCGCGCACGGCGATCAGCGCGGCGCGGGTTTCCTGCAAATCCATCATTGTTTCGATCGCAAAACCGTCCACACCTCCCGCGAGGAGTCCTTCCACCTGGCGCTTGTACGCCAAAACCGCCTCCTCAAATCCCAACATTCCGACCGGTTCGATCATCTGCCCCGAGGGTGCAATGTCGCCGAAACAGAGTTTTCCCGGCACCGCCAGGCGCGAAAGCTCCGCCAGGCGTTTGTTTATTTCAAACGTCTGCGCCTCCGCGTCGAACATCGAGAGCTTGTGGGGGTTTGCGCCGAAACTCGGCACATACACAATGTCGCTTCCGGCGGCGGCGTAGGCACGCTGCACGTCGAGCAACGCTTCCGGATTGTCCAGCACCCAGAGTTCCGGGCAAACACCCGGAGGCATTCCGCGTTTGACCAATTCGGTTCCCGTGGCTCCGTCGAGGCAGAGCCATTTCCTGGCGGCGAGTTCGCGGAATTCCTGTCGCGTCATAGTAAGATTCTCCTAGTAAGCCTGGCTGAATTTACGGTTCATTTCGGCGTAAACGCCGTCCCGTTGCAGCAATTCGTCGTGCGTTCCTATTTCGACGATTTTGCCGCCGACGAGCACCGCGATGCGGTCCGCCTGGCGGATCGTGGAAAGACGGTGGGCCACAATAAACGTTGTCCGTCCCTTCACCAGGGTGTTGAGCGCGGATTTGATTTGTTCTTCCGAGTCGATGTCCAACGCGCTGGTGGCTTCGTCCAGAATCAGGACGCGGGGGTTGCGGAGCAAGGCGCGGGCGATGGCGATCCGCTGCTTCTGGCCGCCGGAGAGGCGGCTCCCGTTTTCGCACACCTGCGTATTGATTCCATCGGGAAGTCCCGCGACGAAATCGGATAAGTTGGCGTTCCGGACGGCGGCGGCGATTTCTTCGTCGGTCGTCGGACTGATGCCGTAGGCGATGTTGTCGCGGATGGAACCGTCAAAAAGAATTGTTTCCTGCGTTACCACGGAGATGAAACGCCGGTAGGAGCGCAAATCGATGTCGTTCATGTCGCGCCCGTCGAGGAGGACACGGCCCTCCGTCGCACGGATAAAACCGATCACCAACTGGGCCATTGTCGACTTGCCCGCTCCGGAAGGACCGACGAAGGCGATCGTCTCGCCGGGTCGCACATGCAAATTGATGTGATCCACCGCGTGGTGGGGATTGTTCGGATAGTTGAAGGAAACATCCTCAAAAACGAAGTCGCCCCGCACCGCGTCCACCGTGGGCTTGCCCGCATTTTTCTCGATATCGGGGCATTCCAGAACCTCCCCGACCGATTTGACCGATTCCAACCCCTTTGTCATCGCCGGAAGTGCGTTCAGGAGCGCCATGATCGAGCCGGAGATGGAGTTGAAATACCCGGTGAGGAGCGCGATGTCGCCGATGCCGATATCGAGCCATTTTTTCCAGTACAGGATCGAAACCGCCGCCAGGGTGAGGAGGTTGAACAGCATAAACAACACCCAGTTGACCGAGGCGAAGATGCCGTTCAGGTAATCGAGCTTAAGGCCGGAGTCCCGAATCCGCGCCAGCGACGTGTTCACCCTTTCCAGCTCCGTTGTTTCCACATTGTGCGCGCGGGTGATCGGAATTAAGCGGAGCATTTCCGAAACACGGCCGGACATCGCTTCGATGCTCTGGCGGAATTCCCGGTTGCGCGTCGCCATCTGGTCGCGGACAATGCGGTACAACAGGACGGCAAGGGGGACCACCACCACATAAAAGACCATAAAAATCGGTGCGCGTATCGCCGTCATGACAATGGCAACGCCGATCGAAAATGCGATTCCCGGAAGGGTTTCAACCATCATTTTGGTCATGTTTTCGATGTTTTCCACATCGCGCATGACTTTGTTTTGGAGGACGCCGATTTTGCTTCCCGTGTAGTACGGGATGGAGAGGTGTTGGAGGCGGTTGCAGAGCGCGCTCCGCAAATTCATCTCCACCGTGCGGCTTACATTGCTCAGGCAATGGACGTAGTAGATGTGGCTGGGGATGTTCTGCATGACCGCCACAAAGCCGATCGCCAGCGAAACGAGGATGGTGTGGTATACATTTTCGCCGCCGGGTTTGCTCACGGCGTTGATGATGTCCGCCGTGATGATCGGGATAATGTGAACCGGACACGCCTTTACGAAGAACATGAAGACGACGAGCCAGAGCTTCCAGATGAACCCCTGGTAAAAATTCAGGAACGTCTTAAACGATTTCTGATTGCGGTAGTCGAGCCGGAGAAGTTCTTTCATCGTTCTTCAATAGAATCGGCGGATCGAAAAAAACTCCGACCCGCCGTGGATTAACCTTGTTTTTCCGGAAAATTTAGAAAATCGCCAATTCTGTTTTCCCGTCGAAGCAGTGGGTCTTCGGGAGATAGACCGCGAGTTCCACCTCTTCACCGACGCGGATGCGGCGGTGCGCGTCCACGCGGGCAATGAAGTTGTTCACGCCGGTGTTCAAATAAACGTATGTTTCCGAACCCATCGGTTCGACAACTTCCACGCGGGCGCGGATTTTCGGCATTCCAGGCGTTGTTTCCGCCTGGTCGGACCCCATGTTTTCCGGGCGGATGCCGAAGGAAACGGCCTGATCCAGGTGTTTCCCGCAGGCTTCGCGCCAGACTTCCGGAATTTCGATTTCAAACGTGTCTTCCACAAAAAACACTTTTTCGCCGCGTCCCACGATTTTGCCTTCGAAAAAGTTCATCGGCGGCGTGCCGATAAAGCCCGCGACAAATTTGTTGACCGGCTGATCGTACAAATTCAACGGATCGGCAACCTGTTGTACGAGGCCGTCTTTCATGACGCAGATGCGGTCGCCCATAGTCATGGCTTCGGTCTGGTCGTGCGTAACGTAGATCATGGTGCTCTCGAGCTGCTGGTGGAGCTTGCTGATCTCCGTACGCATCTGTACGCGCATCTTCGCGTCCAGGTTCGAAAGCGGTTCGTCGAAGAGGAACGCCTTGGGTTTGCGGACGATCGCACGGCCGACGGCGACGCGTTGGCGCTGGCCGCCGGAGAGCTGTTTGGGCTTGCGCTGGAGGTATTCCTCCAACCCGAGGATACGGGCCGCCTCCATCACGCGCCCGTGGATGTCGCTTTTGCTGAAATGGCGGAGCTTGAGGCCGAACGCCATGTTATCGTACACCGTCATATGCGGGTAGAGGGCGTAATTCTGGAAAACCATCGCGATGTCGCGGTCTTTCGGCGGCACGTCGTTAACGATGCGCTCCCCGATTTTCACCGTGCCGCGCGAAATTTCCTCCAAGCCGGCGATCATACGCAGCGTGGTCGATTTTCCGCAACCGGACGGGCCGACCAACACCATAAACTCACGATCACGGATTTCCAGGCAGACATCTTTGACTGCCATGACCTTGTTGTCGTAAATTTTACAGACTTTATCCAGAATTACTTCAGCCATCTTTACCTGTTCCCTATGGGTTACGCGTTAAAATTCACAGGCTAATATAATCACATCAGGGCGAATGTCAAGCCTTTTTTGGAGATTTTTTGAATTTTGCCCCGGAATGAAACGATCCGCCTTCGCGGCGCGGCGCTCCCGGGCGCGGGCCGCGAGATCCCCCCGGGCGCGGTCCGCGCGGGCCGTTGCCCCGGGGACCGTTGCTCCGCGGTCCGGGGCCGATGTTCCGGTAGCTTTCCGCCATGAATTCATTGCGGAAGGCCAAGCGGAGGATCGCCGCCAGAAGGGGCGTCGGCTCCTGGGTGTGCAGAAGTTCGGAGGCAAAATCCATGTACGGCTCGTGCCTGCCTTCGGCGACGAGTTGTTCCAGACGTTCGATGCAGCGGTTTTTCTTCAGTTCGACCATGTCTTCGCCGCGGGGAAGGATTTCTTCACGGATATCGCCGCGCAGTTCCTGGCGGAGACGGTGCAAATGGCGGTACTCCGCCGGGGTTACGAACGTGATCGCCATGCCGCTTTTGCCGGCGCGGCCGGTGCGGCCGATCCGGTGGACGTAGGCTTCCGTTCCCTGCGGCATGGAGTAGTTGATTACATGCGTAAGATCGTTCACGTCGATGCCGCGCGCCGCGACGTCGGTCGCCACGAGGATGCGGAACTTCCGGGTTTTGAAACGGCCGATGACGCGCGTCCGGCTCGCCTGGGCGATGTCGCCGTGCAGCGCTTCGGCCGGGTAACCGAGCGACTGAAGTTTTTCCGTGAGCTCATCCACGTCGTTGCGTGTGCGGCAGAAGACCATGGCGTACAAGTCCTCTTCGATTTCCAGCAGACGCACCA
Organism: Victivallaceae bacterium; assembly: GCA_031549345.1. GTDB lineage: Bacteria > Verrucomicrobiota > Lentisphaeria > Victivallales > Victivallaceae > CASFRF01. The sequence goes on along the minus strand of JAVBPY010000002.1, from coordinate 254,105 downwards.
GGGCTTCGGTCTTGTCTTCACGGCGGACTTCAAAATAAACTTGTTCGGTCGAACTTGTGTCCGCTTCTTCCGAAACTGTGGAGAGGAGCTCCGGGTTGGTCATGAAGCGCTCGGCGATCGCGCGGATGGCGGGGGGCATGGTGGCGGAGAACATCATGACCTGGCGTTCTTCCGGCAGTGCGCCCAGGATGGTTTCGATGTCTTCGATGAAGCCCAGATTGAGCATTTCATCGGCCTCGTCGAGAACCGCATAGCGCAGATCGTCCCAACGCAGTTTGCCGCGGCTCATCAAATCGAGGAGGCGGCCCGGCGTGCCGATGACCACATCCACCCCGTCGCGGAGGCGCTGGAGCTGGATCTCGATGTTCTGCCCGCCGTAGAACGGAGCGATACGGAGCTTGGAAGTCCCTTTGAGGGAATTGAGCTCTTCGGAAATTTGCATGGCAAGTTCACGGGTCGGCGCAAGGATGAGCGCCTTGGGGAGTTTTCCCTCCGCCGTGCAGCGTTCCAGAATCGGAATGCCGAACGCGGCGGTTTTTCCCGTTCCGGTGCGGGCCTGGCCGATGAGGTCGCCGTTTCCGCCGAGGAGGCGGGGGATGGCGAGGCGTTGAATGGGTGTTGGTTCTTCGAAACCCTTGCGGTGAAGGGTCTGGAGCATCGACTCGGAAATACCGAGTTCGCGGAAGGCGGCGAGGTCGTTCATGATTCTTTCTGTAACTGCCGTTGCGCCGCACCCGCCATATCCTCGCAGGCAACATCCTGAAGGCAATTAGAAGACCCGGCAACTCGTTTTGACGCGGCAATACGGCTGTATGAATTCAACGCCGCGTCCCCTTCATGTGTCGCGGCCTTTTGCCGACGATTGAAAAAGAAGGAACGTTACTATACACCCGCGCCGCGCGAATTGCCAGTCTTCTTTATACTTATAATTCGATTTTCAGATGATCTTTCATGCGCGCTGTCTTCTTACGGGCGTTTTCGACGGTGTCCGCCCGTGCAAGGAGCACGCCCAGGCGGCGGTGCCCGTTGAGATCCGCTTTGCCGAAAAGACGCAGCGACGTATCCGGCTCCGAAAGGACATTTTCCAGGTTGCCGAAGCGCACGTTGTGTGAATTGCCCGCCACTTTGATTGCCCGTGACGCCGATGCGCCATGAAAGGCGATGTTCGGAATCGGAAGCCCCAGAATCGCCCGCGCGTGGATGTCGAACTCCGAAAGATCCTGCGAAATGAGCGTTACCATTCCCGTGTCGTGCGGGCGCGGACTCACTTCGCTGAAAATCACCTCGTCCCCCCGGATGAAAAGCTCCACCCCGAAAAGGCCGAATCCGCCGAGTGCTCCGGTTACCTTCTCCGCGATTGCCCAGGCTTTTTCCAGTGCGCTCTGCGCCATGGCCTGCGGCTGCCAGGATTCCACGTAATCGCCGTCCACCTGATGGTGGCCGACCGGTTCAAGGAACGCTGTTCCGCCGATGTGCCGTACCGTCAGGAGGGTTATTTCAAAGTCGAAATCCACAAACCCTTCCACAATTACCTTTCCGGTGCCGGCACGTCCGCCGTGCTGGGATTCCTCCCAGGCGGCATCGAGGCCGGAGGCGTCGCGCACTACGCTCTGCCCGTGCCCGGACGAGCTCATAATCGGTTTGACCACACAGGGGTAACCGATGTGGGCCGCGGCTGCGGCGAACTCTTCGCGCGTTGCGGCGAAGCGGTAAGACGATGTGGGGATTCCGAGCTCCTCCGCGGCCAGGCGGCGAATGCCTTCGCGGTTCATCGTCAGCCAGGCGGCACGTGCCGTCGGGACGACGTTGTACCCTTCTTTTTCCAGCTCCAGGAGCGTTTCGGTGGCGATCGCCTCCACCTCCGGGACGATACGGTCGGGGTTTTCCTGCTCGATGGCGCGACGAAGCGCGGCGCCGTCGAGCATATTCAACACGATCGAGCGGTGTGCCACCTGCATTCCGGGGGCGTTGGCGTAACGGTCCACGGCGATCACCTCCACGCCGAGGCGCTGGAAGGCGATCATCACTTCTTTGCCCAGTTCGCCGGAACCGAGCACCATCACTTTGGTCGCCCCCGGCGTGAGCGCGGTTCCAAGCGTTGTCATGCTTTGCCCTTTCGAATGATTTCCGCATATGTGTGGAACGAGCGTTTGGGAAGGCGTTCCAGATTGTCCGGACTGCACCGGATCAGGCCGAAACGCTTCGTATAGCCGTGCGCCCATTCGAAATTGTCCAACAAACTCCAGCAGAAATAGCCGCGAATGTCGAGCTTGTCTTCTTTTTTCGCCTTCAGCATCGCGCCGATGTAGCCGGTAAGGAAACGGCAGCGCACATCGTCGTCCAGCGCCGCAAGGGTGTCCGGTTCGTCCACCGCGCAACCGTTTTCCGTTACATAAATCGGATACCCCGGATAACGGGCGGCGATCCAATTCAGGAGTTTACGGAATCCCCAGGGGACGATGTTCCACTGCATATCCGTTTGTTCCCACGTTGGGTCGACCGTGAGGAAAACACCTTGATCATCGCTCATTCCTCCGTTGCCGGAGGGGCCGATGTCGTTGCCATCCACCGGCGTTGCCGAAGCGTACAGCGTCGAATAATGGTTCAGCCCCAGGAAATCGCTGCTCCCTTTGAGCATTGCTTTTTCCGGCGCGGTGAACTCCGGCAGGCGTTTGCCCAGCCGTTCGCGCATCACCTTCGGATAATCGCCGAAGACCACCGGATCGGTGAACCAGGCGTAGAAAAACTCCACCGCGCGTTCCGCCGCGTCGCGGTCGGCCGCCGAATCGGTAAGAGGTTCGCGCCAGTCGCAGTTGTTGGTGATGCCGATGCAGCCTGTGTAGCCGCCCTGGCGGAACACCTGTACCGCGCGGGCGTGCGCCAAGAGGAGGTGGTGCGCGGCAAGGTAGGGCTCGTTCGGATCGGTGCGTCCCGGGGGGAACGCGCCCAGGCCGTGGCCAAGGACCGCCGTACACCAGGGCTCGTTCAGTGTGATCCAGTGGTGAACCCGGTCGCCGAACGCGTCGAAGCAAATCTGGGCGTAGTTGCCGAAATCTTCGACGATGGAACGATTCAGCCAGCCGTCGTGCGCCACCTGAAGATCCAGCGGGAGATCCCAGTGGAACAACGTTACGTACGGTGTGATGCCGTTCTCCAGAAGCAGATCGATCAGGGAATTGTAATACGCCACCCCCTCCGGGTTGAGCTCCCCGCGGCCGGTCGGCTGAATGCGCGGCCAGGCGATGGAGAACCGGTAGGCGTTTACGCCGAGTTTTTTCATCAGCCGGACGTCTTCGGCGAAGCGGTGGTAGCTGTCGCACCCCACGTCGCCGTTCGCGCCGTTTTTGACGCGTCCGGGGACGCGGCAGAACGCATCCCAGACCGACCAGCCGCGCCCGCCTTCGTTCACCGCGCCTTCAATCTGGTACGACGCGGTGGCGACGCCCCAGGTGAAGTCTTTCATCTTGTCCATATCCACCCCTCAGTAACGGCGCTGCTTGCTGCGGGCGAGAACCCGGAGACGGAGCGCGTTCAGGCGGATGAAACCCTCCGCGTCCTTGTGGTTGTAAGCCTGGTTATCTTCAAAGCTTGCGACGGCATCGTCGTACAAGCTGTATTCGGAACGGCGGCCGGTTACGTGGCAGGCGCCCTTGTAAAGTTTGACGCGGACGTCGCCGGTGACGAATTTCTGGCTCTCGGTGATCGCCGCCTGGAGCATTTCACGCTCCGGCGCGTACCAGAACCCGTTGTAGACCATATCCGCGTAACGGGGGATAAAGCTGTCGCGCAAGTGCATTACTTCACGGTCCATCGTGAGGGTTTCGAGAGCGCGGTGGGCGTTGTGGAGGATGGTTCCGGCGGGGGTTTCGTACACGCCGCGCGACTTCATGCCCACAAAGCGGTTTTCCACAATATCCACCCGGCCGACGGCATGCTTTTTACCGATGGTGTTCAGTTTGCGCATAAGATTGGCGGGGGAGAGCGCTTCGCCGTTGACCTTGACCGGAATCCCCTTTTCGAAGGTGATGATGACGTCTTCGGCCTCGTCCGCCGCCTGCGAGAGGGGGCGCGTCATGACGGCGATTTCCTCGGGAAATTCCTGCCAGGGATCTTCCAGTACGCCGCCTTCAAAACTGATGTGCAGGAGGTTGCGGTCCATGCTGTAGGGCTTGGCGGCGGTCGTTGTTACGGGGATGTCGTGCTTTTTCGCGTACTCGATCAGGTCCATACGGCCGGCGAACGACCATTCGCGCCAGGGGGCGATGATTTTGATGTTCGGCTCCATCGCGTAGGCGGTGAGCTCGAAACGAACCTGGTCGTTGCCTTTGCCGGTGGCGCCGTGGCAGATTGCGTCGGCGCCTTCCTGGCGGGCGAGTTCGATCAGGCGTTTGCCGATGAGCGGGCGGGCGATCGAGGTGCCCAGAAGGTAGTTGCCTTCGTAAATCGCGTTGGCCTGCATCATCGGGAAAATGAAATCGCGGGCGAATTCCTCGGTCAGGTCTTCAACGTAGCACTTGGTCGCGCCGGTACGGATCGCCTTGGCTTCGACGCCGTCGAGTTCTTCTTCCTGGCCGACGTCGGCGCAGAAGCCGACCACTTCGGCTTTGTAAACGTCCTTGACCCACTTGACGATGACCGATGTATCCAGTCCCCCCGAGTACGCGACGATGACTTTCATGAAACTCTCTCCTTCAGGTTTATTTACAGGCAAAATGCCGCTTCCCATCCAATTTCGATTGCACAAGCGTGCGAATGCATCTATATTACTATAACCCGGAAAGTCCCTGACGGCAACCCCGGAAGCACAATAATTTACGCGAGGAGAGTTTTCGCCGATGAAAAAAATGATTTTTTGCGCCGCTTTATTCGGCATTCTGGCGCTTTCCGCCACGGCCGCTCCACCCGAATTTTCGCTCTGCAAATTTAAAGACGACAAACCCGCCGCTTTCACGTTCACCTTCGACGACGGAAGCCGCGACCAGCTGACCGAGGGAATGCCCCTGATGGATAAATACGGTTTCAAAGGGTCCTTCTACTTTATCATTGCCCGTGTCGAACAGGGGACGCGCGATGTGGAGAAGAAAGACAAGTGGATGAATTGGGAGGAATGCAAGGCCTTCGCCGCCGCCGGGCATGAGGTGGGCAATCATTCCATGTCCCACAAACAGCTCGTTAAGCTGACCGAGGACGAGGCGCGGAAAGAGATCGACGACCCGATTTCCATTTTCAAGGAGAAGCTCGGCGTGGATGTCGAAACATTCTGCTGCCCCGGAAACGGAATCAACGCCGATGTGCGCAAACTCATCCTCGTGAACCACATCGCCATCACCGAAGGGCGTGTGAGCTACGGCGGCAAAAACTTCACCACCGAAATGGCCAACAAACGCATCGACGAAGCCATTGCGGGGGGAAAGCACACCATCGCCATGATCCACGGCATCAGCCCGGAAGGCCGCGCCTACCAGCCTTTCAACAGTGCGAAGATTTTTGACGATCACCTCGCGTATGCCAAATCGCGCGAAAAAGAAATCTGGATCGACACCCTCAAAACGATCAGCCGCTACAAGCTCCTCCAGGCGAACTCCACGCTGAAGGTCGCGGAAGTTTCGCCGGACGAATACACCCTTTCGCTCGAAACCAAACCGGAATTTAAAAAACTCCAGTCGCCTTTGACCTGCCGCGTCAAGGCCGACGGCCGTCGCGTCTCCGCCGCGCAGAACGGAAAATCCCTTGCGGTCGTCGAGGACGGGCAGGGGGCGCGCTTCGATATGGACTCCGCCGCGGGCCCCGTTACGGTAAAGTTGAAGTAACCTTATTTATGGCCGAAGATTTTTACTCCGTGTTGATGCAAACGCTCCGCCGCGAGGCCGAACGCGCCCCGCGAAGCGGCGTCGATCCCCGCGCGGTGGAGGCGCTGTTCCAGGCCGCGCGCCCTTCCGCGCCGCCGCCCAAGCCTGCTCCCGAACCCCGCGCCGCATTCATTCCGCCGCCGGTTCCGGCCGCCGCGCCGTCCCGGATTCGTTTCATCAACGAAGTTCCAGCGCCGGAGGTTTCGCAGCTGGATTGGGAGGCGCTGGAGGCATCCTGCCGCGCCTGCCGCGCCTGTCCTTTATGTGAAAAACGTACACGGGTCGTTTTCGGCGAGGGAAACCGGAAAGCGCGTTTGATGTTCATCGGCGAAGGCCCCGGCGGCGAGGAAGACCGCCAGGGGCGGCCCTTTGTGGGGCCTGCCGGACAGCTCCTGGATAAGATGATCGGCGCAATGGGGCTTGCCAGGGAGGACGTGTACATCGGCAACATTGTCAAATGCCGCCCCCCCGGCAACCGGGACCCGGAGCCGGAGGAAGCGGCGCGGTGCATGGGGTATTTGCGTCGCCAGATCGCCCTTGTCGCCCCGGAAGTGATCATAACATTGGGGCGTATTCCCCTCTTTTTCCTCCTCGGCAGACGCGAGGGGATCACGCAAATGCATGGCCGCTGGCAGGCGGCGGAAGGCATTCCTGTGATGCCGACATTCCACCCGGCTTTCCTTCTCCGCCAGGAGTCGGCCAAGCGCGACGCGTGGAGCGATTTGAAAAAAGTGATGCAGGCGTTGAATTTACCGATAAAACCAACCAATAGGAGCGTGCAGCAATGAAACTTTTCCTCGGACTTGTTCTGACAACGGTTCTCGCCTTCGCTTTACAGGCGGAGATTCCGATGAAGAGCGGTGAAACCGTGGCGTTCATGGGGGACTCCATTACCGACATGGGCAATTGGAAACCGGGCGGCTATCTCCACCTTGTCGCCGACGGATTACAGCGCGAAGGCATTAAGATCAACATTCTTCCGGCGGGGCGCGGCGGAAACCGTTCCACGCAAATGCTCGCCCGGGTGGATGCGGATGTGATTGCCAAAAAGCCCGATTGGATGTTCCTGAGCTGCGGCGTGAACGACGTCTGGCACGGCGACAACGGCGTGAAACTCCCGGACTACGAACGCAGCATGCGCGCGATTGCCGAGAAAGTGCTCGCCGCGAAAATCAAGCTTATTATTCTTTCGCCGACGCTGATTTACGAAGAGCCCAATTCCCAACCCAACGTCCGCATGGAGCCGTACATCGCGGCACTGAAAAAGATCGCCGCCGATAACAATGTCCTTTACGTCGATTTGAACACAAGAATGCGCAATGAGATTGCGACCTATCCGCCCGCGATGCGTAAGCTGGAACGAAACGTGCTCACCACCGATGGCGTCCATATGAACGCAACCGGGAACCAGATGATGGCCGAGAGTATCCTGCTCGCTCTGGGCGTTCCGCAGGAAAAAGTCGATGCCGCGCGCAAGGAGTGGAACACGCTTCCCGATGCGATGTTTCTGAACGTGAAATGTCCCATGAGCGCCACGGAATACAGCGCCTTGCGCGAGCGGGCCAATAAGGAAAATCTCTCGACCCAGAAGTACCTCGAGAAAGAGATGCTTCGCCGTTTTAAAGAACTCCTCCAGGAGAAACCATGAGCATTCCCCGCCACAACATCCGCCTCTACGGCGCAAGCAACATCGGCGTCCGTCCACGCAACGAAGACAATTTTATTTGCTGTACGCCGCCGGATGGGGCTTGCGCACTCGCCGTCGTCGCCGACGGCATCGGCGGACACCACCGCGGGGATCTTGCCAGCTTTATTATCTGCCACAGGATGCTTCTGGCATTCCAGAAGAACTACAAAAGTTTAACCTCCGCCGAGGCCGGAAGCGCTTTCCTCCAAAGCACAATCATGGCCATCAATCAGGCGATTTACAGTCGAAATCGCGGCGAAGAGGAACACCGTCCCATGGGGAGCACCATCGTCGCGGCATTGTTTTTTGAAAAGGAAATCGTCGTTTGTCACGCCGGCGACAGCCGCCTCTACGAATGGTCGCCCCGCGCTCCGTTGCGCCAGCTCACTTGCGACCATGTGCCGACTGCCAAGGAATATTCCGATGCGGACCTTGCGCGTTACGCGAACGCCATCCTCCGCGCCGTCGGCACCACCGCTTCGTTGCGTCTTGATATGCAGACTTTGCCACGACGTGCCGGAAGCCGCTATCTCCTTTGCAGCGATGGCCTTTATCGCCCCGTCGAAGACATGGGCATCGCCAAATTGATTGCCGAATCCGACTCCCGCCGTGCCGCCAGCCTTATGTTGCGCCAAGCCCTTGTTTCCAACGGTCGCGACAACATCACCGGAATTCTCGTCCGCTCCGCCGACGATTCCCCCCAGTCATAAATTGTGGGCGGGAGAGTGGTGGGCCCTTTGCGCCCCCCACACCCCTCGGCGCCTTGGGGCGCAACAGGGCCGAATGGCCCCTGTACCCGTTGTATTGTTCGGGGCGGGATGGGGGTGGGAGGGTAGGCTTGGGAATGGGGACCGCCCCGAAGGGATTCAGGAACACCGCTTCGCTCGGCACTCGCTCCCTACGCCTGCTTCCGCCCCAAGGAGCTATGCGCCCCTTGGGAATCCCGCACAAGGGCGCGGCCCTTGATGCGCCCGCCTTGCGGCGGGTTAACGCAAAGCGCCACATAAAGGTTTGAATGCGAAAGTACAGCGCTCCGCTCCATCGCGGCGGTGGAACCGTCGCCGCAATCACGAATAGAATATTCCACCCACCCCGCTGACCGTCCGGCATCTCGAATGGGGGCCGGGGGGGAAGCGCCGGGCTCCATCATCTCGCCCCCTGTGCTCTATCACATTGAAATTGTCCGCCGAAACGCCCCGCCCCCGCCAAGCGAGGCGCCTCATTCCGAATCACTGAATCTTTATTAAGGCACAAAAAAACGCGTGAAGGAAATTATCCTTCACGCGCCTTTTGGGATTCGAAGAGGTATTAGATATCTTCGCCGACCGTCCAGCGGGCGAATCGCTTCACCTTCAGGTTCGGTTTCAGTTTGGAGAGCGACGACTTGTCGTCGTTGATCCACGCCTGGTTCATCAGGCAAACTTCCGTATAATACTTGTTCATTTTGCCGTCAAGAATCTTGGCGATCATCTCGGCGGGTTTGCCGGCGAGCTTCGGATCGGCGGCAAGGGCAATTTCTTTTTCCTTGTTCAGGATATCCGCCGGAACATCCGCCGGGAGGATGTAAGACGGACTGAACGCGGCGATGTGCATGCAAAGATCGCTCAGGACCGTCGGATCGGTTTCTCCTTCCACATCAACCAGAACGCCGATTTTGCCGCCCATGTGAATGTAGCTGGCGAAAACGCCGGAGGTTGTCCAGCGGATGGCGCGGCGGAGCTGCATGTTTTCACCGATACGCGCGATGTTTTCGGTGAGTTCGGCTTTTTCCGCTTCGTTCAACGCGTCGGCGATGTCGCCTTCCGTTGCGAGCTTCTGCCCCGCGGCGGCCAGTCCCTGAACCAGGGCGCTGAAGCGGTCGGTGTTGGCCGCGAAGTCCGTTTCGCAGAGCATTTCCACCATTGTGGCTACTTTGCCGGAGATCAAGGGAAGTACTTTCCCCTGGTTTGTCGCGCGGCCGACCTTCTTTTCCGCCTTGGCGACACCGGACTTGCGGAGGATGTCCACCGCTTTGTCCATATCGCCGCCCGCTTCAGTCAGGGCGCGCTTGCAATCCATCATGCCGGCTCCGGTCTTGTCCCGGAGCTGCTTCACTGTTTCCGCAGTAATCATTGTCAGTATTCCTTATGTTCTTCGTAGCCGGAGGCCTTATTCGGCCGTTTCCGTGGAGGCGGCTTCCGGAGCTGTTTCCGGAGCGGCATCCGCTTTCTTGGCGCGCGGTTTGGCGGTTTCGCCATCGGCCTTGCGGGTGCGCGGACGGGGGGCGGTTTTCTTCGCCGCTTCGTCGGAAGCGGCGGCTTCCTCCTGGGCTTCCTGCGCCTTTTTCTTCTCGGCTTCCTTGGCTTCGCGTTCTTCGACGACCTTCTTCTGGTAGACTTCCTTCGCCACGAGGATCGAATCGGCGAAAAGGTTCGTAATCAGTTCGATCGACTTCACCGCATCGTCGTTCGCCGCGACGGGGTAATCGATCAGGGTCGGATCCCCGTTGGTATCGACGATCGCGACGATCGGAATGTTCAGCTTATTCGCTTCGCGCACGGCGTTCAGTTCGTTGCACACGTCGATTACAACCAACGCGGCGGGGAGCTTCTTCATCGAGGCGATGCCGTCGAGGTCGCGGTGCAGACGCTCGGCGTTGCGGCTCATGATCGAAAGTTCTTTTTTCTTCATGCCGTTGGCTTTGTCGCTGCCGAGGAGCGCGTCGATCTCGCCCATCTTGGCGATGCTCTTGCGGATTGTAACGTTGTTGGTAAGGGTGCCGCCGAGCCAACGCTCGGAAACATGGCTCATGCCAGTGCGCTCGGCCAACGCCTTGGTGATGTCGCGCGCCTGGCGCTTGGTGCCCACAAAAAGGATATCGCCGCCGGAAATAACGACGCGCTGGAGGAAATTGCAGCTCGCCGCCAGCTGGTGCATCGTCTTGGTCAGGTCGATGATGGAAATACCATTACGGGCTCCGTAGACGTACGGTTTCATCTTCGGGTTCCAACGCTTGGTCTGGTGACCAAAGTGACACCCGGCTTCCAACAGATCGTCGATCGTAATCTTCGCCATAATGGCTTCTCCTTTTTGCGGCGCTTTGCAACAAGTCGCCCTGTGTTTGTTTGTTCGCGCCCAACTGTGGACGCATACCAAAATTATACTATAGCGCTGATTTGAAACTTTGCAACTCTCCGGCTATAGTATAAGCATGAAAAAATGCATATTAAAACCGTATGTGCTCTATTCGATTGTCGCGGCGCTGGCGTTTTTCGTCCGGCTTGACTGGCATTGGAGCAACGTCAAGTCGCCGTTGCATGTTTTGAATTCCATTCCCGGCCTTGATATGCTCACGCACCGGGAACTCGGCGCGCTTTTTGCGCAGGGGAAAATGATTTTTACCCCTTACCGCTTTTTAGTCGGTCTGACAGGGGAGTTGAAGCCTCTTATTATCTTTCAGAGCCTGGGCGGCGTCGCCGTAGCGGTTCTTGTCGCGTTTATTGCGCTGCGGTTGACGGGAAACCGCCTCTGGGCGCTTGCTTCCGGCGGATTGGCCGCGCTCTATGCGCCCGCGCTGATGTATGAACACATGGTTCTTCAGGAATCCACGCTTGCGTTGATCGCCTGCGCGGCGTTGGCGGCGGTTCTGGGGGCGGCGGGACGGCGTTGCGGCATTTGGAGGGTAATCCTTGCGGGCGGTCTTCTCGCATTGGTTTGTACCGGGCGACCGGTCGGAGTGCCTTGGGCCCTGGTCTGTTCTGCATGGCTTTTGTGGCGGTTTTGGCGTCGCGGGGACCGGAAGCGCGGTGTGCTTTTGTTGGCTTCCGGCGGCGGGGTGCTGTTGGCGGCGATGGGATACAATTTGCTTGTCGCGGGGTACGGGCTGCCAGTTTACGGGGGAAATCTAGAGTACATCGCAACGGTGGGCCGGAGCGCGGATTTGCAGACGTTGAATGTGGAGCCCCGTCCGCTTTCGTTGGCGGATATGCCGCGTTACGCAAAAAACATCGGGTTCAATCTTTTGCGTCTGATGCGTTTCCCGGAGGTGCCGGATAATTTGAATTACCATTTCATCGTGCAGCGCTGCAATTTCGGATTTTGGACGGTTGGGCCGATTCTCCTGTTGCCGCTGGCGTTGTGCGGATGGCTCCTTGCGCCGTTGCGCGGCCGGCGTTTCTGGGGTATGGCGGTTCTGGCGTTGCTGTTGGCGTTGCCTGTGGCGGCGTTCACGCCTCTGGGGCGTTATCGTCTGGTGCTTTATCCGTATTTTGCATTTTTTGCCCCCATGCCTTTTTTCTGTTTGCTCCGTTGGCGGAAGGACTGGCGGCGCGTGGCGGCGGTGTGCGCGGCCATGACGCTTTCCTTTATCCTTACGGTTCCCTATGATACGCCCCGGAGGAGCGCCGATTATTTCGCCTGGGGGTTGGCCTTGCAAAAGGAGCCGAGGAGAGTGCATTACCCGCAGGAACCGGCGGCGAGTTATTTTGCATTGGCGCACCAGGCGGCTCCGGGGAATGTGAATTATACGCTGACGTTGATTCGGACGCTTATGGCCCAGGGGCGTTGTGCGGAGGTTCTGGAGGCGGCGGCCCGTTCGGAGCGGGCGGGTTTGCGCCATGCCGCGCTGGATTATTATGTCGGAACGGCGCTCCTTGTTTTGTTGCGTCCGACGGAGGCGGCGGAGCGGTTGCGCCGGGTGGACGCGGCTGCGCTGCCGGCTGAATTGCGTTGCGCGTATTACTTTTCTTGCGCCGTGGCGAGCCGTCAGTGCGGGGATAAGGCGGCTGCGCGTATTTTTCTGGAGCGCTCCCGGGCCGAGTCGGCCAACGAAATGCAGCGGAAAAAAATCGATATGGAATTTTTACTTTTGTGAAATTTCACGCTTGACAGGGCAGGGGGATGCGGGTACATTTAGACCGTGTTTTTTATTTTACATTCCGGAGATGATGTGCGATGAAAGTTTGTTTTTTTCTTTTTGCAATTTTTTCGATGTGTTTTGTTATGACGGGTTGCCGTACTGTTCCGTATACCGAACGGACGCAGTTGATGCTCTCGGGCGAGGCGTCGGAGTCGCAGCTTGGCATACAGGCGTTCAACGAATACAAGGCAAAGTACCCGCGTTCCGCGAACAGCCAGCAAAATGCGGCGCTCGCCCGTGTGGCGGAGGCGATCACGGGTGTTTTAAACCGTCCCGAGTACAGCTGGGAGTTTGTTGTTTTTGAGTCGGATGAGGCCAACGCTTTTTGCCTCCCCGGTGGAAAAGTTGCCGTTATGAGCGGAATTTTCCGCTATATGACCAACGATGCGGAGCTGGCCGCTGTTGTGGGGCACGAGATCGGGCACGCGCTCGCCCGACACGGCGGGGAACGTCTTTCCTGGGATTATATGAGCACGCTGGGGCTTGGGATTATCACCGCGAGCGGGTACAATTCCTCCACCGTCGCCGCTCTTTACGGACTGACCACCGACTTGGCTGTGGCCAAGCCGTTCAGTCGGCAGGACGAATACGAAGCGGACAAAATCGGTCTGTATCTTTTGGCCGATGCCGGGTACCAGCCGGGAGCGGCGCTTACGTTTTGGAAGAAGTTCAGCGCCGCTTCCTCCGCGGGGGTAAGCGAATGGCTTTCCACGCACCCGAGCGGTTCCAACCGCATAGCGGAGATTGAGAAGACCCTCCCCGACGCGATTCAGCGTTATTACAAAGCGCCGATCAAGCGCAATTTCGGATCGAGCATTTACTGATGAATACCGGAGCGGAAAAACAAATCTGGCCGGGAAGCACGCAGCTTGCTCCTGTGCCTGTTGTGCTTATCGGCTGCGGGGGCGCGCGGAATTTGCCGCCGAACCTGATTACCATTGCCTGGGCGGGAATTGTTTGTTCGCAGCCGCCGATGATTTCGATTTCCGTCCGCCCCGAACGGTATTCTCACATGCTGATCCGCGAAACGGGGGAGTTTACCGTGAATCTTCCGCGTGCCGGACAGGCGAGGGAAGTCGATTTTTGCGGTGTGAAATCCGGGCGGGAACTGGATAAATTTGCCGCGTGCGAACTGACGGCGTACACAGGGAGCACGGTGAGCGCACCGCTTGTCGCCGAGTGCCCGGTCGGGCTGGAATGCCGTGTGAAGCAAATGCTGGAGCTTGGAAGTCATACTTTGTTTATCGCGGAAGTTCTGGCTGTTCAGGTTTCCGGCGATTTGCTGGATGAGAGCGGCCGTCTCCGGACGGAAGAGTGCGATCTCCTCGCCTACGCGCACGGCCACTACTACGGTCTTGGCGCATGTCTTGGCCATTTCGGGTTTTCCGTGCGCCGGAAACCGTGACCTTTGGGATTATTTATCCTTGGAGCATTTGACGGCGTCAATGGCGACAACCACCATAAGCACTTCGAGAGCATCTTCTGGTTCTTGCACGTCGATTTCGTATGTGTCGGTCCAGCGGAACAAGCGCTTGGAGATCTTGGCGACCGCGCCGCGGGGAGACTGGATTTGATAGTTCCATTCAAGCCAATCGCCTTGTACGCGCCAATTGCGAAAATGCAACGTGAATCGGGGCCTGAAAAGTCCAATCTCTTTGATGATGCTCCCCATCGCGGCACCGTGGACGATCAAATCAAAATGGGGCCTGAAAAGAACAAGGACTTTTTCCCGAATCATCCCGACCTCGTTGCCGCCCGCGTCAAAAATTTTGAAACAGTGTTTGAAGGCCAAAACACCCTTTACAGTGAATACGATACTCTCATTTTCATCGTAAACATTGTAGCTGTCCAGCCATGAAAACAACCGCTGTTTGAATAATAGTTTCATTGTTTTTTCATTCTTGCCGCAATATTTTTTTCTGTTCCTCCGGGCGGCTGAGCCGCACATGCCACCCACGTGCCGCGTATAGGTATTGCTGCAAAATAATACGTTTTGTTCTATTTTTCAAGTCCACTTGCGCATTGGCATAAGCGGACTTGAAAATTCCTTTTTGGGTGGTATCTTCATGCACACGGAATGACGCCCCTGAAAATGGAATCATCCGATCGCTCGTTGCTGCCGCCCCCCCCCTTTTTTTATTTTCAACAAAATATGGGAAAAAAGAATTCCGTCCCTTGAATTTGGAAAAAAATGGATTATAATGGAAGTAAATGGAAAATAGGGGATGGAATGCTTGTTTTTTGCGGACAGGAACGCTGTATTCTCGACGGCAACGGCCGGTTGAAATTGCCGCAGCGTTTTGTGGATGACTTTATCGCCCGGTGCGGCGGTGAAGTTGTTCTGCACGGTCTTGCTGAGGGAGCCTTGGCCCTGTACCCGGAAGATGTCTACGCGGAAATGCGCCGTCATGAACAATCGATTCTTGAAAAGGCGGCTTCGAGTTTTGTAATCCGACAATCCATGCGGCGTTTTGGAGCGCTGGCCGCGCCGGATACGATTACACGTCAGGGGCGGATCACGCTCCCGGGACTCTTCCGGGAGTACGCGGATTTGGAACCGGGGTGCGAGCTGTGTGTGATCGGTGTGGAAATCGGTGTGGAAATTTGGTCGGTCGCCCGTTACCGGGCTGAATTTGAGGCGATTCGGAGTCATCTGGCTACGAAGCGGGAACGTGAACTTGCGGCGGATTTGCTCGTCCTGCCGCATGAAGGGGGGGCGCAATGAAGATACAAGCGAAGATGGTGCGTTTGGCGGCGATCGTTCTGATTGCGGCATTGGCGCTGTTTCTTTTGGGGTCCGGCCGCCACGGAGCCGTCGTGGAGGCCCCCTCCGAAGCGATCCGCGAGGCGCGGAAATTGGTCCCCGTTTCGTCCGGCGCGGAAGCCTGGACGCGGCAGGCGGAGGAGACTCCGTTTTTGTTTCTCCGCATCGCATCCGAAGCATTGTAAGAATTATTGACTATTTCGCCGATTTCCTCTTGCAAAATCAACCGTATACGATATATTAGTTTCCGGTGCGGTAACGGCAGGCAGTCGCTCTTGGAGAACGCGAGTTTTCCTTGGGAGGAAAGTCCGGACTACAGAGAGCAGGGAGTCCTTTTGTTAAGGAAGGATGCCGCGGACGATAAGCCGCGGAAAGGCCAGTGCAACAGAAAAAATACCGCCGGCGGGACGCAAGTTTTGCCGGTAAGGGTGAAAAGGCGGGGTAAGAGCCCGCCGGGCGCTTAGCGAAAGCGGCGTCGCATAGGTAAACCCCTCCCGTAGCAAGACCAAATAGGGGACGAGCCGTGGCTCGCGGCGTTTGAAGTCCCGGGTTCTGGTCGCATAGACAGATGATTGCCGCCCGCGAAGATATTCGCGGGTACAGAATCCGGCTTATCGCCGTTGCCGCGCCACTATAATTGGGAAGAACGTGCAAGAGCTTCGGAGATAGGACGGTCATGGCGAAATATGCGGTTTTGAGCGATGTGCACTCGAATATCGAGGCGTTGACGGCGGTGCTGGAGAAGTGTGAAGAGCTCGGTGTGGAGCACTACATCTCGCTGGGGGACATTGTCGGCTACAATGCCGATCCGGTCGCCTGTCTCCGCCGGATTCGCGAATTGCCTCTGGTCGCCCGCGTCCTGGGAAACCACGATGAGTACGTGGGGGGCGAAGACCAGGAAATGCTCGGCTTCAATCCGAGTGCCCGCTATGCCGTTCTCTGGACAAGGGAGCAGCTTTCGGAAGAAGAGCGCAACTACCTTGTTTCCGGCGTGCCCTACCGCACCGCCGTGGCGGGAGCCAACATGACGCTTGTGCATGCCACGCTCGACTCCCCGGACAACTGGGGCTATATTTTCGATGCGCACCATGCGACGGACAACTTCAGCTACCAGTTTACCCAGCTTTGTTTTTGCGGGCATTCCCACGTGCCGGTCGCCTTTTGCAAGAAGCCGATCACCGGCATGTACGATCGCAGTGTCGAGGAGATTGAAGAGTGGGGCTTTCTCCAGGGCGCGGAGTCGGATGTTCCCGACGAGAGAAGCGTCGAGATCAAGCCGGGATTCAAATACCTCTTCAACGTGGGCAGCATCGGTCAGCCGCGCAACCATGATCCGCGGAGCAGCTTTGCCGTCTATGACTCCGTGGCGCGGACGGTTACGCGCTATGCGCTTCCCTACAATGTCGCCCTTACGCAGCAAAAAGTGCTCGACGCCGGATTGCCGGAGCGCCTTGCTTCGCGTCTGTCCGCAGGCTCGTAAGGAGGGGCGCATGACCTCTGGGAACGCGGTTCGCCGGCTGCTGGTTGTCAAGCCGAGCAGTCTTGGGGATATTTTTCATGTTTTCCCCGCGCTGGAATTGTTGCGGAGGGCGTATCCGGAGGCGGAACTTGATTTTTTGGTTCATCCCGCCTTTCAGGAGGTTTTGGATTATTCTCCGTTTCCGGTGCGGCGGCGCATTCTTTTCAACCGCGCGGCTTTGGGGCGGTTGCGGAGTTTCGGTCCGGAATTTTTTCGATTAACGCGGGAGCTTCGGAAGGAGCGATACGATCTTGTCATTGATTTTCAGGGGCTTTTCCGCAGCGCTTTTTTTGCGGCGTTGGCGGCGGGTTCCCGCCCCGTCGGCTTTGCCCATCCGCGTGAAGGGGCGGCGCGTTGGTTCTACCGCGCCGGATTGCCGGTTCCGCGCGCCGCCCATGCGGTTGTGCGGAATGTGGCGCTTGTCAATGCGTTGCTGGGGACGGACTCCCCGGTACCGGTGCTGCGTCTTCCTGTGTCGGAGCGCCACGCGGCGATGGTCGGGAAACTTTTGGATGCATCGGGTATTGCTCCGGGTACGCCGCTTGTCGGTGTGATGCCGGGGGCGCGGTGGATCTCCAAGGCGTTCCCTCCGCGTCTTTTCCGTGAAGTGTTGCAGAAAGCGGCCCTGCAAAGGCCGGATCTCCGGTTTGTGTTAATAGGTGCGCCCTCCGACGCGGCGGCGGGGCGTGAGGTCGGAGAGAATTTTCCGGGGATGACCGATCTTATCGGGCGCACGTCCCTGGGCGAAATGGTCGAACTGATCCGGCGTTGCGGCGCGGTGCTCAGCAACGACAGCGGCCCGGTGCATGCCGCCGCGGCGCTGGGCGTCCCCGCCGTTTGTTTTTTCGGGCCGACGAACGCGGAATTGACGGGCCCCTATGGCGAATGCCATAAGATTCTCCGCCTGGAATTGCCGTGCGCGCCCTGTATGAGCCGCCGCTGCCCGCTTTACACGGCCCCCGCGTGCCACAACATCGATTCGTCCTTTGCGGCGGCGGAGTTGCTCAGCGCCATGTCGCGCGGAGTTGATCCATCTGGCGTTGAAGGCTGAGACTGTCCGCAAGGGGCATTACGGAGCTTTCGATTTTTCCTTCCGCCAAGCACCGGTGAACTTCTTCGATTTCATACTCAAATCCGTTGACTTTGTGCGGATGTTTGCTCTGCAAGGAGGGGGCGGATTCGCCGCGGCGTTTCAGCGTTGCGCTCTCCGCGCTCCAGAAATTCGGGACGATGATTTCACCGCGTTCGCCGCAGATCCGGGCCTGGTTGGTGTTGCAGCTCTGCATCGCGCTGGAAAGAAGTGCGAGAACGCCCCGGGGATAACTCCCGAGGATGGCGTTGCAACCGTCCACGCCGGAGGGGGCGGGGGTTTGGAGTCCTGTGATTTTTTCCGGATTGCCTGCGAGCATCTGCGCGTAGCTGATGACGTAGATGCCGATGTCGAGCAAAGCCCCGCCGCCGAGTTCCGGCGCGAAAAGGCGGCTCGCCGGGTTGAAGTCGTTGCTGAAGCAGAAGTCGGCGTAAATCATGCGGAGGGGGCCGATTTCACCCTGGCGCACCCATTGGAGGACTTCGCGGTTGACGGGGAGAAACCGTGTCCACATCGCTTCCATCAGGAACGCGTTGTTGCGTTGGGCAACGGCGATGAGATCCTCCAACTCGGCGGCATTCATCGTAATGGGTTTTTCGCAGAGAACCGCCTTTCCGCCTTCCAGCACCGCGCGCGCGCCGGCGTGGTGGAAGGGATGCGGCGTGGAAACATAAACGGCATCCACATCGCGACAAGCGGCAAGTTCCTCCGGCGCGGCAAAGCAGCGCGTTGCGCCGAACTCCTCCATAAAAGGACGGCAACGTTCGGCGGAGCGGGAGGATACGGCGACAAGTTCCGCGTTCTCCACACCGCGCAATGCCATGGCAAAGCGGCGGGCAATAGCGCCCGGTCCGATGATTCCCCAGCGAATGTTCTTTTTCATGAGATTTTTTCCTTGATTTTGTGAAGTATAGCGCGAAGGTTTCGAATTTTCAAGCGACGTCTCCTTGATTTGTACGGAAAAAGAGTTACTTTATGAAAGTATGAAAATTGAGGATTTCAGGAAACGGGGCGATAAGGCGCTGTCGGGGTGGGAGATCGATGCTTCCACCCTGCGCACTTTCGGCGCCGGGGCGGTTGTGCTGGTTGCGCGCGGCACGGAGCACCGCCTTGCATGGCAGGTTCCCAATAAGCGTTCTTTTCCGGAAGAGCTTACAGGGGAATGGACGGAAACGCCGTTCTGCTACTGCGTGCTTACGCGCGCGGGAGAAGACGTTGTTCCGACCCTGCGGCGTTTGATCGGCGGATTGGCCCCCAAGGCGTTTCCGCGCGACGTGCCGCTGGTGGAGTTGTGTGCCGAAGCAGCGTCGGCGCGGGAGGCATTTTTGCGCGCCTCGGAGGGATTTCGGTTGTTCCCTGTGCTGCGCGGCGATGTGAACACGGCGGTTTGGGCGGCGTTCGTTGCGGGGATGCGGCATCCGTACGGGGTGATGGCGGAGGCTAAAACATCCCATGAAGCGCTTAATGCGCTGAAAGCGGGGGCGGGCGGGGTTGTTCCGGATATTGCGGCCTCCGCCGCGCGGAAGCCGGAATCGCCGCTGGAAAGCGAATATGCGGGAAAGACATTTATTTTGGGAGCGTCGGTGTTGCGTGTTGCGTCGGGAACCTGGGCGCCGTGGACGGAAGAATGGATCGAACGTCTTTCTTCCATGGGCCTTGCATTGAAGCGCAAGGGAGAAGATGCTGTTCTTTTCCCTGTGTCTTCCTTGGGGGTGGACGAGGTTACGCACCTTGTACTTGCCCGTGAGCTTTTACGGCGCGGCGTTCTGTTGGGGGGACTGGCCGTCGATTCAGGTGCTCTGCACCGGGTGATTGCCGAATGCTGCGGCGGACACCGGCTGGATACGCTTGTTCTTTCGGACGCGTTGTCGGCGGAAGAATACGAACAAATTTTTGCATCGCGGGGGATTCCGCGGCGCACCGCGGAGGAATAAGAAAGATGGGGAACAACGTGGAATATGAAACCATGGAGCGCGAGCTCCTTGCAATGGGTGAAAAGGCTGTAATCGCTTCGCGTGCGCTGGCGGTGATGCCGTCGGAGGCCAAGTCGGCTTGTTTGGAACGGATGGCCGCGACATTGTGGGAGCACCGTGAAGCGATCAAGTCCGCCAATGCTTTGGATATGGCGTGCGGAGCGTCGGCCGCCATGAGTGCGGCGATGCTCGACCGCCTCCGTCTGGACGATGCGCGCATCGAAGGTATGGCGCGCGGATTGCGCGAAGTGGCGGCGCAGGCGGACCCTGTGGGGCGGCTTCTCGCGCGGACGGAGCGTCCGAACGGGCTGGTGATCGAAAAAATCAGCGTGCCGTTGGGCGTGGTGGCGATTATTTACGAGTCGCGCCCGAATGTAACCAGCGACGCGGCGGGGATTTGCCTCAAGGCGGGGAATTGCTGCATCCTCCGCGGCGGTAGCGAAGCGTTCGAGTCCAACCGGACAATCGCCGGGCTTTTGAACCAGGCGGCGTGCGCATCGGGGCTGCCCGACGGGGCGGTACAGCTCCTTCCCTGGACGGACCGCGCCGCGGTCAACCGGATGCTCAAAATGAATGACTGCATCGACCTTGTGATTCCGCGCGGCGGCGAAGGGCTCATCCGCGCGGTGATGGCGGAGTCCACGATTCCTGTCATCAAACACTACAAAGGCGTCTGCCACTTGTATTTGGCTGAAGACTGCGATGTGGACATGGCGCTGAGCATTATCGAAAACGCCAAGTGCCAGCGCCCGAGCGCCTGCAATGCGTTGGAAACACTCCTGGTGGACCGTCGTGTCGCGGAAAAATTCCTTCCTCCGTTCTTAGCGCGGATGAGAGAGCTTGGAGTGGAGCTTCGCGGCGACGACGCGTTCCGCTCCCTTGTTCCGTCGGCGGGAGAAGCGGATTACAGGGCCGAATATCTGGACTTCATTCTGAACGTCAAATGTGTGGACGGGCTGGATGCGGCGATCGATCACATCAACCGCTACGGCTCCAAGCACAGCGACGGCATTCTGACCGCAAGCGCGGAGCGGGCACGGAGTTTCTTCGCTCGCGTGGACGCGGCGGCCCTTTACTGGAACGCTTCGACCCGTTTCACCGATGGCGGTGAATTCGGCATGGGTGCGGAAATCGGTATTTCGACCGACAAAATGCATGCGCGCGGCCCCATGGGCGCCGATGAATTGACAAGTTACAAGTATCTGGTCACCGGACATGGACAAATTCGCGCTTAAACGTTTGAAAACAACCGCGTTCGTTTGGATCGGGGCGATGTTTCTGCTCGGGGCGAACTGGCAGTTGCTGCGCGGGAATTTTTCCAGTTGGTGGGCGTTGGCGCAGAATGTCGCCGCCGCCGCGGCCATTGTGGCTTTGGTGTGGAATCTCGGCGCGCGCCGGAGCTGGCGTTGCGGCTTTTTTGCCGCTTTTTTTACGGTGATCGGGGGTGGATTGGTCTTTTCCGCGCGGACGCCGACTCCGGCGCTTTATCTTGCTCTCGGTCTTCTTTTGGCGGGTTGGTGCATACGTCTGAAGGGGCCGTCGCTTCTGACGGCGGCGGCGATCGCGGGGGCGGCGGGACCGTTGGGTTTTCACTCTTTCTCCGGTGCGTTGACTCCGGCGGCGCCGTTTTGCGCGCTGTATCTTGCGGAGTTGTTTTTGCCGGGTCATTGGATCAAGCGCCGTTTCCGGCGGTTGCTTGTCGACGTTGCGCGGGTGGTTGCGGTATTGCTTGCCGCCTTTTTTGTCGCGGTACTTTGTTATGGACGAAGCCGGTATCCGGATATGCCGGTTCTTCTGCCGGGGACGCTTCTCCTTGCGCTGGCCGTGATTGCGCTGTGGCGTTTTCGGGAGATACGCGCGTTGGACCGGCAACTTCTGGCATTCACCGCGCTGACCGGAGTGCTGCTTGTCGGCAATGTAATGGTGTTCGAAAGTGTCATCGAATTGAAAAAAATAGCGGAAAAGCCTCCAAAGGAAGTCGTTGCGGCAGGAAACAAAGGGGCGGAAAAATAAAAAAGCCGTCACAAGAAGTCGAATCCGTTGGGAGGGGGGTGACCCGACAGCCTGTGACAGCTAAAATTACTTATAAATATACCTGATACGGCCCTAAAATGCAAGCATTCTTTCTAGAAAAAAATATTTTTTTGACGAAAAGTTACAATATGCTACAGAAAACAGAGGAATATGACAAGGAGTCACAACAATTATAAAGCGAGCGCTTCTTCGGCCCGCCGTCCGGGACAACTTCACTTTGCCCTCGCGGCGCTGGCGGAGGTTTTTCCGGCGGTTTTCGGCGCGGGGCGCCCCGTGGACCGTGTCCTGGGCGGATTCTTCCGCGATCACCGGCAGTGTGGAGCGCGGGACCGACGCCTGATAAGCGAAATGGTCTTCGGCGTGTTCCGTCATTGGGGCGTTTTGCGCCGCGCGTTGGAAGCGGTGCGCGCGGAAGAACTCGAACGCGGCGGTGCGTTTCAGGCGGATGAAGCCGCGCGCCTGGCGGCGGGTGCGTTGGAACTCGAAGGCGTGTTCCCGGAAGAGGCCGCCGTGCTTTGGCGCGAATTTTCCCGGCGCGATTTCATTTTGACTTTCCGGCATGACGACCCGTTGGAGCGCGCCGGAGAATGGGCGGCGCGCCTGGGCGTTGCCGCGCCGGTGGCGGACGATTGGCTCCCTGCTTGGGTGTCGAAAGAACTTTCCGCATCCTTTCCGGTGGAGGCATTGGTGACGGCGCTGCGTTACCGTCCGCCGATGTGGCTCCGGAGCCAGGCAGGCGATGATGCGGCGCTTTTACGCGATTTGCGCGGGGCCGGTTTGAATGCGGAGGAGCATCCCGTGTTGAAGCGGGCCTTCGCGGTACGCAATTCGCCGGTGAATTTGTTTACGCTCGACGCGTACCGGAAGGGGGCGTTTGAGGTGCAGGATCTTGCATCGCAGGCGATCGGCCTTGTTTGTGCGCCGAAATCCGGCGAACGCTGGTGGGATGCCTGTGCGGGGGCGGGCGGGAAAACGCTTCAATTGGCCGATTTGCTGCAACGGCGCGGCACGGTGGTCGCCTCCGATATTCGCGAATATAAGTTGGAGGATCTGCGTTTGCGCGCCCGCCGCGCCGGTTTTCCGAATATCATGACTCGCGCGTGGGACGGCAAAGCGCCGCGCCGCCGCCAACAGGGGAAGTTTGACGGCGTTCTTGTCGACGCCCCATGCAGCTGTTCCGGCGTTTGGCGCCGCAATCCCGATGGCCGCTGGAAAATGCGTCCCGGGGAGATCGCGGAAATGGCCGCGCTTCAGCGCGAAATTTTGGACGCGGCCTCCGGCGGCGTACGCCCCGGCGGGGTGCTTGTCTACGCGACATGCTCCATTTTTGAGGCGGAAAACCAGGGTGTCGTCCTCGATTTTCTTGCCGGACACCCCGATTTT
Organism: Victivallaceae bacterium; assembly: GCA_031549345.1. Lineage (GTDB taxonomy): Bacteria > Verrucomicrobiota > Lentisphaeria > Victivallales > Victivallaceae > CASFRF01. The sequence continues at coordinate 230,909 of JAVBPY010000002.1, read as the reverse complement.
GTCCTGGATTCATTCCCGCATCCTTTGACCGGTGAAAACCTTTCCGGTATGATGGCGGTTTTGCCGGGGATGGGGGATTGTGATTCGATGTTCGCCGCGCGGTTGCGGCGCAGAGTTTCGGAGGAGAAGGCGTGAGCGTTCCTTTGTTGAATATTGTTCTGGTGCAGCCGGAAATTCCGCAGAATTCCGGCGCGATCGGGCGTTTGTGTGTTTCAACAGGGACGCGCCTCCATCTGGTCAAACCGCTTGGATTTTCGCTGGAGGATAAATTTCTCCGGCGCGCCGGGATGGATTATTGGGCGCATGTGGATCTTGTTCTGTATGAGGATTGGGAGGAGTTTCTCCGGCGGAATCCGGGGGCGAATTGCGCGTTTTTTACGACAAAAAGCACGCGGAGTTTTTGGGATTGTCCGTATTCGGCCGGGACGTTTCTTGTTTTCGGCAGCGAATCGGAAGGATTTCCACCTGAATTTTATGCGCTATATGCGGACAAGCTGTATACAATTCCGATGAATGGACATTTTCATCGCAGTCTGAACCTGGCAAACTCCGCGGCGATCGTCCTTTACGAGGCGCTGCGGGTTAACCGTGAATATTGGGAGGCGAATCGATGAGGGATCTACTTCGTTTTATCGGCTGTCTGGCGGGAATTGTTCTGAGTTTATTCACGGTGCTTGCATTGCTTCTTCTGACCCCTTTTCTGTATCTTGGCGCTTTGCTGAGCGGCGGCCGTCCGCCCCGCGTCGTATTCGGTCGCCGTCCGTCCGCGCCGCCGCCTTCCGAGCGCCCCGCCGGGGAGGATACCATCGATGTGGACGCGGTTGAAGTTGAATCGGAAGTTATTGAGGAACGGAGCGAAAGATGAGCGGCATTGTCCTTTCTCTGGATATTGGAACCAGTAAACTTGCGGCGGTCGCCGTCGATGTTGCGACCAACGGGAATCTCGCGGTGGAATCCGCGCCGAACGACAGTACAATTACCAGCCTTGCTCCGGGACGGCACGAACAATGTCCGCTCCGCATTCGGGAGATCGGCCTGGAACTTCTGAGAAGGCTTGCGGCCCGGGTGGATATTTCGCACGTCGAGGGGATCGCATTTTCCGGACAAATGCACGGCGTTTTGCTTGTCGACTCCTCCCTGGAATTGCGGAGCAACCTGATTACATGGTGCGACCAGCGGGCGGAGGCGGTTGTACGCGCGGCGGATCGTTCCACATACCCGGTTGCGCGTACAGGATGTTTCCTTCATGCCGGGTATGGCGGCGCCACACTGGCGTTTCTGCGCCCCGAAACGGGGACGACGGCGCTCACCATTGCCGATTATTTGGCCGCCTCCCTCTGCGGCGTGGTGGCGACCGAGCCGACCCACGCCGCAAGTTGGGGAATTTTCGATGTGCGGAACAACGTGTTCGATGGAGAGCTTGTCCGCCGCCTCGGTATCGCGCCTTCCGTCTTGCCCGTTGTCCGCCCGAGCGCGGGCGTCCTCGGTCTTCTCCTCCCGGAGCGGGCTTGGCAGCTTGGTTTGCCGGAAACGGTGCGCGTCCATTCGCCTGTGGGGGACAATCAGGCGGGCTATCTGGGCATTTGCGGGCGCAACGCAGACTCGGTACTGCTGAATCTTGGAACCGGTGGGCAAATTTCGCTTCCCATGAAAGAATTTCACTGGAACCCGGAGCTGGAAACACGTCCTTTGCCCGGCGGCGGTTTTATCCAGGTTGGTTCTTCGCTTTGCGGCGGACGCGCGTACGCGGTATTGAAGGAATTCTTTGCCGACGTTCTGTATGCCTTTACAGGAGAAATGCCTTCGGATGGAGAACTTTATAAGACAATGGACCGTATTGCCGCCGCTTCGTCCGAGGCGCTTAGAGTGGATACCCGTTTTGCCGGGAGTCGCATGGAACCGGAACGCCGGGGGGAAATCGGCAACATCGGCATTGAAAATTTCCGCGCGGGCGCTCTGGCGCGCGGCGTTACCGAAGGGATGGTGCGCGAACTTTCCTCCATGCTCCCCGCAGAGATCCGTCCGGGGTTGCGTCGTGTTTGCGCGGGAGGGAACGCTGTGCGGAAAAGTCCCCTGGCACGCGCGGCGATCGAGCGCGAGTTCGCTCTCCCCTGCATCCTTGCGGAGCGGAATGAAGAGGCGGCGGCGGGCGCGGCGTTGGCGGCCATCTGGTTCGGGGGCGCGCGATGATTGTTTTTGCGGAAGGATGGAGCGACCGTTTCGACGGTCCCGGCCGCCGCTACGTTTTTTATCTGAAAGGGTGCAACTTCCGCTGCCGCTGGTGTGGAAATCCGGAAAGCCTCTGCGGCAGTGCGGAGATGCTTTTTTATCCGGAGAAGAGCGCTTTTGCCGCCGAATGCTGCCCGCGCGGCGCGGTTTCCGGCGGTTGTTTGAACCGGGAAGCGTGTCGTCTTTGTCCGGCGCGCGACTGTGTGGAACTCTGGGGAAACCGTGCATTTGTATGGTGCGGGCGTTCCCTTTCACCCGAGGAAATCGTGAGGGAGGCGTTGGAACGCCGGACGGGGTGGGGCGCGGAGGGCGGTATCACATTTTCCGGCGGGGAGGCCACGCTCCAGGCGCCGGAACTCCTGCGAACGCTGGAACTTTTGCGCGAAAACAACGTGCACACCGCGTTGGAAAGCAATGCCGGAACGGAGGGATTTCCAATGGTCGCCGCCGCCGCGGACTATTTGATTTGCGACATCAAAGCGCTTGACCGTGCGTTGCACCTCCGCCTGACGGGTGCGGACAACACGCCGGTGCTGAAAAATTTGGAATTTGCCGCTACGTTGCCTGTTCCATTGTGTTTGCGCATGCCCCTTATCGAAGGGGAGAATTTTCTGGAGGGAGAATTGGAGCGCCTTGTTGTTTTTCTGTCGCGACTTCAGGCCCTTCGGCCCGAAGGGGCGGTGTTGAAGATGGAGTTTTTACGGCTGCATCATCTCGGGGAACCGAAATACCGCGCGTTGGGGCTTCCATATCCGGCTTTCGACTGGAAGGCGCCGTCGCGCGAAGCGGCGGAACACTGGTGCAGCGTGCTTAAAGAACGTGGAATCGCGGCAAAAGTCGAGAGCTGAGTTTGCTTTTTTTCTTTACCATGATACAGTAAACCCAATAGCCGGGAGAGCAAAAATGAGACGGAAAAGCCTTTGGATGGCACTTATTCTGCCATGTCTTCTTCTTTTCACTGCCGAGTGTGCGGCGCAAATCGGCATGCGCCTTGAGATGAGCCGACAGGTGTTCATGCAATACGAGCCGCTTTACGCGCGCCTTGTTTTGCAGAACGACAGTGGCCGGGCGCTGGTTTTCGGCGCTGACGAGCGTCTTCAGGGGAAGCTTTATTTTGAAATTATCGGTCCGGCGCGGGAGAAAATTCCCCTCGGCGCACCGAGTGAATTCCCCCTGGAGGGCTTGATCTTGGGCCCCGGCGAAAAACGCGAAATCATTGTGCCGGTCGGAAAGTATTATCCGATGCACAAGCTCGGGTTCTATACCGTGCACGCCTACATTACCCATCCCCTGCTCAAGGATGTGTACAAGTCCAACGAAACACAGTTTGAAATCAATTCCGGTGTTCCTCTTCCCGGCGGGCGCAAAGTGGTCGGCAAACCGGAAATTATCGCCGAAGACCATAAATCGCCGAACCGCGAACGCATTTACGTGCTCAAACGGTTGACCGAGGGCGAGGCCGCGTACTATTACGTCGCCATTGAGGATGCGTCCAAGGTGTACGCGGTTCTGCGGCTTGGCCGTTCCCGCCCGGCATTCGGTGAACTGCGTTCGGAGGTCGATCACATGAGCAACCTCCATGTCCTTTTCCCGTATATGTCCAAAATATTCCGCTACATTCAGATTTCCACGGATGGTGATGTCGAAGTGCATAAGTACTACAAAGCGGATCGCCAGTCGCCGAATCTTCACCGGGATGCCGCGACGGGACGTGTTTGGGTTACCGGCGGCGTGGAGGCCGCACCCGGGGTCGATTTTGAAGATCCAACCCGCCCGCCAGCGGAAAAGAATGTCCTGCCCGCGCCGCGTCAGGGAAAACGTTGAATATGCGTTACTCCATTGTCATTCCCACGTTGAATGAACGTGAGAACATAACGCTCCTTCTTGAACGGTTGGATTCCGGCGCGCTCCATGATTATGAGGTCATCGTTGTGGATGAGAATTCGCCGGACGGTACTTTGGACGCCGTACGCGCCTACGCCGAGAATCATCCCCATGTGCGCGGCGTCGCCAACCCGGGGCCGCGCGGCCTGAGTCCGAGTATCGTGCACGGTTTTTCTCTTGCGCAAGGGGAAATTCTCTGCTGTATGGATGGCGATCTCCAGCATAGCGTGGACGATTTGGCCGGTCTTTTGTCCACGGCGGATTCCAATGATTTTGTGATCGGTTCCCGTTATGCTCCCGGCGGCGGATTTGCGGAAAAGTGGAATTTTTTCCGGGTGTTTATCAGCCGTACGGCGACATGGATGGCCTACTGCGTCCTCGGCGTGCGCGCCCGCGACCCGATGTCCGGTTTTTTCGCCGTCCGGCGCGAGGCGTTCGCCGCCGTTCGTCCGCACATGAGTCCGCGCGGCTTTAAGATCATGCTGGAGATGCTGTTCCGTCTGCGCCACACGCCGGGGAACTGGCGAATCGCCGAATACGGCATTACCTTTGGCCTCCGGCAACACGGAAAAAGCAAGCTGTCCGGGCGTGTGATCTGGCAGTATTTGGCGATGCTTTATTCGCTGCGTTTCCACAAACAAGCGTAGGTGCCGTCGTGCCCGGTTCCGGGGAGGAGCTGTATTTCCGCGAGGCAGCGGAACTCCGGGTGGCGTTCCTCAAACGCGCGTGCCTGCAGAAAATTTTCCTCCGGCTCGAGGCTGCATGTTGAGTACAAGAGCTGCCCGCCCCGTGCGACCAGGAGGGCCGCATCCTCAAGAATGGCGCGCTGGAGTTGGAGTAGCGACGGAAGCTCCGCCTCGGAAAAACGCCAGAGCGCATCCGGCCGCCGCCGGAAAACGCCTGTGTTGGAACAGGGGACGTCGGCGGCGACCAGATCGAATTCCCCGAATTTTTCCCGCCACCGGTCGGGCGTTCCGACTGCGATTTCGACCGGCAGGTTCCGGCGGGCGAAATTTTCCCGTGTCAGCACCTGCCGCCGCGCGGAGCGGTCCGCCGCCACAAGGAAAGCATTTTGATCCAGAAGTTCGCGGTACATCAAGGCTTTTCCCCCTGGCGCGGCGCAAAGATCCAATGCGCGGTGTACGCCGCGCGGCGCGATGAGTGATGGAATCGCCGCCGCCGCCGGATCTTGTATGTAAATGCCGCCGTTGCGCAGAAGCTCCGGGTTTCGCCAGAAAGATGCGGGGTCGGGAATTTCCGCAAAACGGAAATTTCCGAGCCAGGGGCGTTGAAAGGAACGCCAGTTTCCCGGAAAAGGCGTGTCGTTGCAGAGGCGCGCCGTGAGTTCCGGCGGCGTTTTCCAGGCCGTTCGAAGATCCTCCAACACACTGTGGGGATAGCGTTTTTTCCAGCGAGTAAAAATAGCCGGCGGGAGAAGTTCGCAGTCGGGGAGGGGGACTTCCGCCCATTTGCGCAAAAAGGCGTTGGCGAATGCCGCTTCGGCGTTGCCGTGGCGGCGCTTCAGCATTCCGATGGCGACATCCACCGCCGCCGCGGCGGGAATGCCTGTTTGAAAATGCGTCTGGGTCAGCACCAACAGGAGCACGCGGCGGACTCGTCCGCGCGGCGGCCGTTCCGCCGAGGCGATTCTCTTCTCCAGCGGACGCCGAAACCGGAAGAGGTGGAAAAGAAGATCGGAAATCGTGCGGCGAAGCTCTGGAATTTTCAGCTCAAAATCCAATGCGTCGTCCAGCGAATATTCTCCCGCGTCGATCCCTGTAAGGAGGCGGAACGCCTCCTCCAGTACCGCTTCGGCTTTATTCATCGCCGAGATGCTTGCCCGGAAGCGTGTAATTTACCAGGTAGTCGCGAACGGTTTCGGTGAGCGGGGCGGCTTCACTGGTGTAGCCGCGTGCGCGGAGCTTGCTCATGTCCGCACAGGTATAGTACTGGTATTTTCCGCGTAACGATTCGGGCATATCGATGTATTCGATTTTACGTTCTTTTCCCAGAGCATCGAACGCCGCGTTCGCCAGTGTATTCCATGTTTCCGCCCGCCCGCTGCCGATGTTGTAAATTCCCTGGCCATTGGGGCAATCGAAAAGGAAAAGGAGCATATCCACCGCATCTTTTACATAGATGAAATCGCGTTTCTGTTCGCCGTCGGCATATTCGTTCCGGTGGGAGCGGAAAAGGCGCATCTTGCCCTCGGCGGTAATTTGTTCATACGCGCGGCAGACGACGCTGCGCATGTCTTCCTTGTGCCATTCGTTGGGGCCGAATACATTGGAAAACTTACACCCGGTGATCTGGTCGAGGAGTTCTTCACGCCGCGCCCAGAGATCAAAAAGCTGCTTGCTGTAGCCGTACATGTTCAACGGCCGGAGATCCTGCAGGCGCGTTTCGTCGTCCTTATACCCCTGCGCTCCGTCGCCGTAGGTGGCGCAGCTGGAGGCGTAGAGGAAGCGGACGCGGTGGCCGACGGCGAATTCGGCGAGTTCGCAGCTGTACTGAAAATTGTTGTCCACCAAATAAGAGGCGTTGCGCTCCGTGGTTGCCGAACAAGCGCCGAGGTGGAAGATCCCTTCCACCTTTTTCTGGCGAAAGGAGCCCGCGCGGAATTTTTCCCGGAACGCCTCCTTTTCCAAGTAGTCGGCGAAGCGCAGGGGAGGGAGGTTTTTCCATTTTTCCGATTCAGCCAAATGATCGACGACCAGAATATCGTCGATTCCGCGGCGGTTCAACGCCCAGACAAGCGCACTGCCGATCAAGCCGGCCCCTCCGGTTACAATGTACATAACGCTCCTAGTTTCCGTTGAAGATGTATTGACGGCTTCCGCTCAGGAAATCCCCCTGGGCCTGCTGGATCGGCGCGGCAAGGTTGCGCAGATAGGCGGTTCCGTAAAAAGACGTTTTGTAAAAGTGGTCGCTGTCATCGTCTTTGTCGCGCTGAATTTGCAGTTCAAGCGCCACTTCGACGCAGTGAAACTGGCGAATCAGGCGAAAGGTCATGTCCGTGATGCCGCCTTCGTAGAAGTCATAGGCGATGTTGAACGCGCCGAACGTCCGGCGGTCCGGCGTAAGGGGGAGGCGCATTCCGAATTTGATGGTTTGGGCGGGATCAAGGTAGTAGTTGTCGAAAAGCGTCCCCGATTGGATGGAGGAAAGGGTGCTTCCCATCGAGTACGCCGCTTGCGTTCCGTAGCAATTCCGGTACTCATAGCTCAGGTTGAACACGAAATCTTTGACCGGTTCGTAGGTAAGGCTGACGTTCCAGTAATTCAGCCAGTTCATATTCAAACCGGGCTGGTTGATCTCTTCCCCGCGGCGGACGATCCGGTTGCGGAACCGTTCGTTGTTGCCGCCGGCATCGACGGAAAAGGCCGTGGACAAAGTGAAACCGTCAAAAAGAGGCATGGACAGTTTTGTGCAGAAATCGCCGATGTTTTCAAATCCATCGCTCGGATTGAAGTAATAGTCCCAGTAGTTTTCCATTGTAATGAAGTTGCGGATGGAATTTCCATTCCGTGTCTGGAGCCGGTTGAACATCCCGAGACGGACAAAATTCTGCTCCGTGATGCGGTCAATGTCGTCGAAGGCCATCAGATGGTCGCGACTTACCGTGGGATCGAGAAGAAAGGTGTAGTTCATGTACGGCTCGATCACATGCCGCAAGCCATCCAGACGGATGAACGGGACGCGGATATCCTGCCAGGTACTGTAAATTTTCGTGCTTGCCTCCACGCCGAATTCGACGGCGACGCGGAACTGATTTCCCCCGTCGTTGTCGTAGGAGGGCGCGCTCATCACTTTGTAGGAGTTGTCCGGATTGTCCATGACGTACATTTCCGTCAACTGCTTGGAGGATATGGGCTTATCCGATGAGCTGGAGTACTCCGTCAGACGCAGTCCCGCGCGGGGGGTGACTGAAATGCCGAGAAACCGAATCGGATAGTACAAAAACTGCACCAAATCCCAGCGGAATGTTTCGTAATCTTTAAGTTCATCGCGCGTTTCGCCGTACCGCATCGAGCGGTCGTAGCGCCGCCAGCGCATCCGCAAATAATCCATACTCATTTCCGCCTGGTAGTAGATGTTGGTGTTGAAAATCTCCTGGCGGGGGATATCGATGCGGAATTGCGGAAGGCGTTCCACCGTTGTGTAAAATTCGTTGACCTGCGGACGGAAATAGAGCGCGGCGCTGAAGCGGTCGCCCTGGTATTCCAACGCGCCATAGGTCGCCGGCTCCGGATTGCTGTTGAAGTAAGAGCGGTCAAAATCGTACAGAAAATAGTAATCGCTTGTATAGAACAAATTGCCGCGGAAGTCAAGACGCGGTGTGATGTGCGTTATGTTGCTCGCCTGTATCCCGTAGCGGTCCGATGGAATCTTGAAGCGGTCCCCGTAGTAATCGACGCTCCGGTACGGGTGGTTGTCGTGGATGCTGTAGGCCGAAAGATAGGTTTTGCTGTTTTCCGTCAACAAATCCAGGTCGGCGCCGTAACCGATTCCCCGGCTGGAAAAGTAGTCGCCATGAAGCTTGATGCTCGAGAAGGGATAATCCGTCAAGTCAAAACGTTTGGATGTTTTGACGAAAAATCCAAGATCCGAGTCCGTTCCGATTTGAAATTTGAACAATCCCGGGCTTTCATCCTTGGGCTTATAAAACATCGGGAGCCAGAGAAGCGGCAATCCATACACATCCACCGTACAGTTATACCCGACGAACGCATACTCCCCGCGGTCCGTCGTTGTCCGTGTGATGCCGTCCATGGGTGTGGCGGCATTCGGCGTCAGGGTTGCTTCGCGGCAGGAAACGGAGTAGTGCGCGTTGTCGTCGGCCAGGTAATTGCAGCTTGACACGACAGCCTCGCGGATGACCAGAGAGCCATCCGATTTGCGTTCGCCCGACTTCGCCGTAAAGGCCAGGTTTGCAAACGAGCCGCGCAAATCGTCCAAACTCATGTAACCGCTCGAAAGATTGCCGACGATGCGCTGCGCATGGACGGAATCGAGCACCATTTCGCATTCCACATTGAGCCGTTGTTCGCCGAAGAGATCCGTGTTTACGCTCGTGATGGTGCTTTTGACCCGGTGTACCCGGTGCAACTCGGCAAGTTCATCCGCGCGAATTTGCATTTTCGAGGAGGAGCGGCGGTAAACGAGAATGTTTCCTATCGCCTCAACGTCCTTGTTCTCTACGTTGACAATGGCGCGGTCCGCAAAAATTTCCAGCGGACCGAAGGGGATATGCACATTGCCGGAAACCATGATGTTGCCGCCGGAAATATTCCAGTGATCGGCACCGATTTGCTTGAGATCCATCAGCGATGGAGCGTCGGCAAGGTCGAAATGAAGGTCGGACCCGTGCGCCGCGCCGGCCAGTGCCGCCAGCGAGGCCGCGAGGCCGATCAATCGGAATTTTCTCCGGGAGCGTTTCATAATGGTAAAATATCCTGTTTATCCGACGCTGTCAAGCGGTTTTGGAAAAATCAGCGCCGTCTTCCCGATGAATGTCCGCCGCGCCGGCCGCCGCCGGAACGCCCCTCGGGGCGTCGATCCACATCCGGCCGCTCCGAAGTGGGAACCTGGGGGGGCAGGACGAGCATTTCATCTTCGGGAAAGATACTTTTGAATTTGGTGTCGAGCAATTTTTCGATCGCATCCAGATTGTACGCGCCATATTCGCAGAGGAAGCTGACCGCGCGCCCTTGCCGTCCCGCGCGCCCTGTCCGGCCGATCCGGTGAACGTAGTCTTCCGGATGCTCCGGGAGGTCGTAGTTGACGACGAGTGAAACGTCGTCCACATGGATGCCGCGCGCGGCAACGTCGGTGGCGATGACGACCTTGACTTCGCCGGAACGGAATTTTTCGAGAATCTTGATGCGTTTTTCCTGTGCGATGTCCCCGGAGAGGATGGGCGCGGCGACGCCGTAGCGCGCAAGATCGTGCTGCAAGCGCAGATTTACATCTTTGCGGTTGCCGAAAACGAGCATCCGGTCGTACGTTTCCCGGCGGAGGAAATGGAGCATCAGGGCGAGTTTTTCATCGCGCGAAACGGAATAAAAGATTTGTTCGATGCCGTCGCCGACGAGTTTTTCCGGTTCGCTTTCCACCGTAACGGGCTCCACAAGCCAGCCGGAGGCGAGGCGGAGGATGCTCGGATCCAGCGTGGCGGAGAACAGCACGGTGTGGCGCTCTCCGCGTTTCGGCAGGCGGCTTACGATGCGTTTAACATCGGGAATAAAGCCCATGTCGAGCATCCGGTCCGCTTCGTCGATCACCAGGATTTCGGTACAGCTCAAATCCAGTGACCCGCCGGTGGAGTAGTCGATAATCCGCCCCGGTGTGCCGATGACGACGTCCACATTGCGTTCCAGCGCCCGGCGCTGTTTTTCGTGGTCCATTCCACCGAAAACGACTACGCAGCGAAGTCCGGAAAAAACTCCGATCGCTTCCGCATCTTTGTGAATCTGAATGGCCAGTTCCCGCGTCGGCGCGAGTACCAGCATCCGGCAACGTCCCGGCTTCCGTTCCGCGAGCGGTTTGTTCAGGAGCGTTGTAAACGCCGCCGCCAGGAAGGCCGCCGTTTTGCCGGTCCCCGTCTGCGCCTTGCCCGCCAGATCGCGCCCTTCCAGCAAGTGCGGGAGCGCCAGGGCTTGAATCGGCGTGCAATATTCAAAATTAATATCTTGAAGTCCGAACTGAATGTCTTCGTGAAGCGCAAGATCGGTAAAGCGGACTTTTCCTTCCTGCTGTGGAATTTCCTTCAGCGCGGCGGGTTTTGTTCGTTTGCGCGGCGCGGATTCTTCGCGCGGCGGTTGGTGTTTCGGCGTCTTCGGCGCGCGGAATTTTTTGGGTTCCGAGGGGATGCGCGGCGCTTGTACTGGTGTTTCCGGACGGGCTTTGGCCGTCCTTTTGCCTGTGTCGCGTGTTTTTTTTCCGGTTTTTCCAGTCGTCGTGCCAACGGGTGCATCCGCGGCGGGTTTGAACCAACCGGCGATTGCTTTTTTAATCTTGTTCAGCAATGTGTCATCCTTCCAATTCCCGCAGGATATCCCGGAGAAACGCCGCGAACGGGGCGCGGTACTCCGGCCGCCGCAGGCCGAATGTTACGGTGTTTTTAAGAAATTCGAGTTTATCGCCGACGTCATACCGGACGCCGGCGAAACGCAGTCCCGACATCGGGCGCTCGGCCAGCAGCAACTTCATCGCATCGGTAAGCTGGATCTCATTTCCCTTACCGCGCGGTGTACGCGCGAGCGCCGCGAAAATATCCGGCGTGAACACGTAGCGCGACGCGATGGCAAGATCGCTCGGAGCGTTTTCCTTCGACGGCTTCTCCACCAGCTCGGTCAATGTGTAGAGCGTGTCGTCCGTGCTGTGTCCGGCGATAACGCCGTAACGGCTCACCAACTCGGCGGGGACCCGTTCAAGTGCCGTAACCGGATTGCCTGTACGGATATACGCATCCAGGAGTTGGCCGATGGCGCTGCGTTTGCCGTCGCCGGTTACCACGGTGTCCCCAAGGAGAACCGCGAAGGGTTCGTTGCCGACGAAACTTTCGGCGAGGCGTACCGCGCCGCCCAGGCCATTGAGTTCCGGCTGGAAGATGTAATGAATCTTCGCGGAAGCGCCGATGTTCCGCAATTCCGCAAGAAGCGCTGTTTTGCCGTCTTTTTCCAAGCGCGCCTCCAGCTCGAACGCCGGAGTGAAGTGGTTCGCCACGGCCTCCTTGCCTGCGCTGAGGATGATCAATATTTCATCCAATCCCGCTTCCACAGCCTCCTCCACAACGTACTGAATCACCGGTTTGTCCACCAGAGGAATCAGCTCTTTGGGAACCGCTTTGGTGAAGGGGAGGAAACGGGTTCCGAATCCGGCGGCGGGAATCACCGCTTTGCGGCAACGCGGCGGCGTCATGATGCACTCCCTTCGGCGGGGGAATAGACCACTTCGGGCTTCAGAATATCGATTTTTTCCTGACGGAGGATGGCGCGGAGCTTCTCAAACATCGCTTCGTCTTCATAGGTACCGATAATAGCGCCGCCGGAGCCGGTGAATTTGGCCGAAGCACCCACCGAACGGGCAAGTTCCACCATGCGGCGGTTCTTGGGGCTCACGGCTTCGCCGCAAACTTCGCAGCGTAAATCGAAATTGCGGTTCAGGAGAGGGGCTATATCCGCAAAACGTTTCGCATCAAGCGCGTCGCGCACACGGTCCGTCAAGGACGCCCATTCGCACATTGCGTCCAATACGCGCGGATCGCCGCGTTCGAAATCTTCACGCAGACGGCTGTGGAGGATTTCCGATCCTTCCGCCAGGTCGGTGCGGTAGGCGATATAGACCGGGAGCTCCGCCGGCAGGTCGATCGTCCGGTAACGCCCCACGCCGTTTTTTTCCATGTACCCGCGATCGAAATCCATGTAGACCGGATGGTTATACGCCTGCGCAACGCGGTCCTGGAGGCCCGCGGGGATGCCAAGTTCGCCTTTTTCCACCGAAAGAACCAGATTCGCCAGCACGGCACGGTCCATCTTGAGTCCGTAAAATTGCAATAGCGCCCGGATGCTCGCGGTAATGATCGCCGAGGAACCCGCAAGGCCGAGGCGGTTCGGAATATTCGTCTGGTAGCGGAGAGTGAAATTCCGGTCATCCAATGGGATTCCGTTTTCCCGCACGTAATCGTGGAAGCGCTTGATCGCCGCTTTCAGGAGGCGGATGCCACCGTAGTATCCGTACATGCTCACATCCTGCGCAAGATGGTTGAGACTGCGGAATGTGCTGTGATCGCGCAAAGATGGGAGAAGATCCAGCTCCGGACTCTCATAAAGCTGCACTTCCGCGCAGTAATTACGGAAGACGAAGGCGATTGTTTTGCCGTGATAGCCGTCGGAAGGATTGCCGACCAGGGCGGCACGGGGGTATGCTTTTGTTTTTACGATGGACGAATTATTTTTCATAAGCGGATAATATAGCGCGTGAAACGGTTGATTTCAATAGCGCGGTCAATGTTTTTCCTGTGCTCGTTTACGTTTGGAAAGGAGAAGAAGGTCGCGGAGATTTTCCGGGTTTTTTGCCTGGTTCCAGCGTTTTTCAAACGATGGACTCTGAATGATCTGCGCAATGGCCGCAAGCGTTTTGAGATGCAAATTTCGCCGGTTGGGGGAACCGAAAAGGAAGATGATGGTCTTCACCGCTTCGGCCTCGGCATGGAAATAGACGCCCGGAACGCTTTTTACGATAACCAGTTCGAAGTGGTCTTTGCCGGGAACGGTAAGATGCGGAACGGCGATGGTCGGCGTGAGGGTGGTGCTGGAATCCTTTTCGCGGGCGACAAGCTGTTCGATAAGCTCGTCGTCCGAGAGGGAGAGGGGTGCCTTGCGGGCGAGGCAGACCCGGCGGACCAGTTCCGGAAAACCCATGGGCATCTCCACGAGGATAACCTGCGCTTCCTCCACAATTTGATCGAACGTGTCCGCCACAATGCCGTCGCGGGCGCGGATGATTTCCCGCAATTCGCGTTCCAGCCCGTGCGAACGGAGGCGCTTGCGTGCGATCCGGCTCACAAGGTGGACCAACGCCGATTCCAGGTTGACTTTGCGTCCGAAGAGGAAGTATAGAATAATTCCTGCGAAAAGAGTGATGAAACAAAGCTGTACCGAGCCGAGGCCAAGCTCCAGAATCAAAAGACCGAAAAGTACCATGCTCAGAATCGGCGTCAGCGGGTAAAACGGCATTTCGAACGAGGGACGATAATTTTGAATTTTGCTCTCGCGCAGGATAATCACAGAAAGATTCGTGAGAATGAACGACAGCATGATGACCGTGGACGCCATCGTTACAAGCTTTTCCAAAGGAAGCCATTGTACGACGAGCATGGCCGCGCCGGTAAGCAGGAGCGCGGGGAGCGGCATCTGCCGCGCACCGAACGTGCGGGCGAAGACGGCGGGAATCAGCTTGTCGCGGCTCATCGCGAAGGGAAAACGCGCGGCGGACATCAGTCCGGCGTTTGCCGTTGTAACGAACGCCATCATGGCGCCGAGGGTGATGACGGCGAAGCCCGCTTGTCCGTAGTATACCTTCGCGGTGTCGGCCAGAGGCGTCAGCGAACCGGAAAGCTTTTCCGGCGGGAGCGCGCCAACGGTTACGATCAGTGTCAGAACGTAGATTACCGTTACGGCGATTACGCCGGTAATCATCCCCCAGGGGAGGCTCCGGCGGGGGTTCTTCACTTCTTCGGCCACGCTCGCCACATCGAGAAGGCCGCCGAAGGCGACGAAGACGAACGCCGCTTCGGCGAAAAGCGAGCGCAGGCCCGTTCCGGGCTTGAGGAATGGCGAAAAACGCGACAACTCCATGTTCGGCGCACCCAGGATGATGTAGGCGCCCATGGCGGCGAAGAGGAGGATGACCATAATGATTTGCGCCCAGGCCGCTTCCCGCGCGCCGATCAGGTTGATTCCAAGGAAAAGAACCGTGAGCGTGATTCCCGTAAGGTGCGGATCCCATCCTAGAAGAAGGAACATTAATTCCGACATACCAAAGATTGCGAATGCGCTTTTAAGGACGATCGCGCCCCAGTTCAGCAACCCGGAAACTGTCCCGGCCAAAGGACCGAGGCTGCGTCCGGTGAAAAAATAAATTCCTCCGGCCAACGGCATGGCCGTGGCAAGTTCGATGGTCGCCAGCGAGCCGAGGAGCGCGCAAATTCCCGCGAGGCCGTATGCGATAAAAACCGCCGGTCCCACATGTGCGAACGCTACGCCGGGGAGGATAAAAATCCCCGAGCTGATCATTGCCCCCGCGGAAATACAGAAAATTCCCGTGAGGCCGATGGTCTTTTTTAGATTTTCCCTGCTCATGCTTTACCGGAAAATGATTTCCGATGTAAAGGGCGACGCCGGAAGCCCCGCTTCATTGAAAAGGTTGCACACGGGGTTTTCCGCCCAGGCGTAGCGGACGAATTGCGGCGCCGGAACCTTTTCGGAGGTTACAACCAGCGCGCCGTTTTCAAGGACGGCTTGCGCGGGGAAATAACGTTTGTCTTTGCCGGCGAGTTCAAAGCCGAGAAATTCCTTTTCCGCGCGGATGGGGGATTTATTTGTCCGGAAGCGGACGGTCGCTTTATTTCCGGTAAATTCCGCCTTTTCAAATGCGGGACCTTCAAAGACGATCTCGCGGAAGCCGTAGGTCTTGGCCAATGCCTGCAAAGCCAGCCGGCGGCCGACATCCTGTTTGTTTTTCGGGTGGATGTCGGCGGCTTCGCCGATGTCGATGATGACGGCGAGGCCGGTGTTCGGAAAGGTTTCCGCCGTCAGGCGCTGGGATTCACGCAATTGCGCCCAGTGCGAAACAGGGTCCGCCACGCGCTTATTGGTGTAGTTCGCAAGCTGGACGATGTAGAACGGGAAATCAATGCCCCAGTTCGTGCGCCAGTCGGCGATCATGGCCGGGAGCTGTTTCCGGTACTGGGTTGCACGGCTGGCGTTCGATTCACCCTGGTACCAGATCGCGCCTTTGATCGGGAAGCGGAAGAAGGGGGCGACCATCGCGTTGTAGGCACAGCTCTCCTTGGAGTTGCCGAAGGGCGGTGTTTTGGGGATTTCCACAACGACACGGTAGAGCCATTCGCCCTCCAGCGAAATGGCTTCGGCAGGGGCTCCGAAAGGGTTGATGCGCATGGGCTGTTGGCCCCACATCCCCGCGTCCGCGAGGAGGTCGGATACGAACACCGTGAGGACATTCCGTCCCGCTTTTACTTTGTCCGCCGGTACGCGGTAATAACGGGCGCGCCGCCAGTAACCGGTTTCGGAGGTTTCCGAATTGCCGCGGCGGGCGATCTCGACCCCATTGAAGTAGGTGCGGTCCACTTCATCGATAGCTCCGAGCTCCAGCTCCAGTTCGCGCCCGGCCCAGTCGGCGGGCAAATTCAGCTCCAAGCGGAATTCAACCATGCCGTCGAAATCCGGGAGAATCGTCTTTTCCCAGCGGCAGGGGATCTGCACCGGTTTCATGTCGGCAATGTCCGCGTCGGGCGAAGCGCGCCGGACCAGTTCCGGGTGATTGACGGGGCGCTCGAGATCGTACAAACGGGTGATCGCCCGGCGGATATCGGCCACATACTTCTGGCAAAGAATTTTTTCCGCGTCGCCCATGTTCGTGCCGGGCACAGGAAGCCACATTTCGATCGGCGTGCCGCCCCAGGCGGACTGAATCAGCCCGATCGGCACATTGAGTTTCGCTTGGAGTTCACGGCCGAAATAATACCCCGTCGCGCTGAAAAGACGGATCGTATCCGGGCGAACCGGCTGCCAGGGGCGCACGCGAATCAGATCGGTGAGGGGAAAGGACGTACGGTCGGTGATAACCTGAAGGATGCGGATGTTCGGGTGATTGGCCGAAGCAATTTCCCGGTCCGCGTTTTTCGAGTGTCCCACAATCTGCGCCATGTTCGATTGTCCGGAACAGAACCATACGTCTCCGACGAGGATATCCGAATAATGTACGGTACGTTCCGCGCCGCGCAGCGTGAGCGAGTACGGGCCGCCCGCTTCGCGTGCCGGGAAAAGGGCCTGCCACTGGCCGTCGCTGCCGGCTTTGACACGGAGTGTTTCGCCGTCGAACTTAACATCCAGAGATCCGCCCGGCTCCGCATTGCCGAAGATGGAAATGGGGACGTTCCGCTGCATAACCATATGATTGCCGAAAATCCGGCTGGCCGCGAAGTCGTGGGCGAGTTTTTCATCGCCCAGTTGGCGGCAGCCGCTCCAAAGCGTTGTCGTACCGAGCAGACCGGCGCAGAGAAGTAAACGTATATTCATTGCGTTCCTTTCAAGTGTTTTCCTAAGATAACACTTTCCGCGAAACATTGCAAGAGGAGGCTACCGAATTTTAACAAATCAGTTGATGCGGACGGGGACGTGTGTTTGCGTCTGAAGCCGTGCCAAGTGGCGGGCCATCCGCTCCGGCGGGGCAAAGCTTCCGTCGCAGGTACATTCGAGGCCAAGCCGGGCACATTTGCTCTGTCCCAAAGGATGGTAGGGATGCAGGGTGATTTCCGTAACATGCCGGAGGGTGTTGGCCAGTTCCGCGATGCCGTCGATGTGTCCATCGTCGTCGTTCAGGTCCGGAACGATCGGGCACCGGAGGGAGATGCTTCCGCCCATTTCGTCGATCCGGTGTAAATTTTCTTGGATCAGGCGATTGTCCACACCGGTAAATTGGCGGTGTTTTTCCGGATCGGTCGCCTTAATGTCGTACAAAAAAAGATCGATCCAGGGGAGAATGGTCATGTAATCGCCGGTGGGCGCTTGTCCGCAGGTGTCCAACGCGACATGAAGGCCCGCTTGTTTGGCCTGACGGGCAAGGGCAAAGGTGAAGGGGAACTGGCTCATCGGTTCCCCGCCGGAAATAGTCATGCCGCCGCCCGAGTTTTCGTAGAACGCGCGGTCTTTCAGGACTTCCGCAAGGACTTCTTCGACACTCTGTTCCTTCCCCACTACCTCCAATGCTTCGGCGTAACAACGCTCTGCGCAACGTCCGCACCGGGTGCACGCCGCGCGGAGCAACGCGTGCCCCGCATCGGTAACAACATGGCATTGGCGCGGACAGTTCTCAAAACACCAGTTGCATCCGATGCACTTTTCCGGCATGAAAGAAATTTCGCGCCGGGCGCTCTGCGATTCCGGATTGTGACACCAGAGGCAACGCAACGGACAGCCTTTAAGGAAGACCGTGGTGCGGATTCCCGGACCGTCGTGGATCGCAAATTTTTTGATGTCGAAAACGATGCCGCGAATGCTCATGCGCGCCCGAACGCCTCCTCCAGAATCGCCAACGATTCGGCGCGGGTGAGGACGTAGCGGTCAAGGGCGAACAATCCGCCCATTGTTTCCCAGGCGTTTTGATTCAAACTTGCGAGGTCTTCGCGCCGGATCCCGTATTGCTTCATCGTCAAATTCGCCACGTTGCAGGCCTGCAGGAGATTTTCCAACCCGGCGCACGCGCTCGGCGCCTTCAGTGCGCGCGCAATCGGCGCAAAACGCTCCGGGAGCTTTGCTTCGTAGAAATGGAACCACGCGCGCGAAACAAGGATCAGGGCCGCACCGTGCGGAATGGCCGGAAACATTCCGCCGATCGCGTGTGCCAACGAGTGCTCCGAGGTGTTGCACGACGTCGATTCCGCCATGCCCGAAAGGGTGTTGGCCAGCGCCACGTCGCTCCGCGCCGCAAGATTCGCTCCGTTGCGGACCGCTTCCGGGAGTGATTGGGCCAAAAGCTCCAGGCTCTTGAGCGAATACAGCTCACTGATCGGCGTGGCGATATTCGCAAGATAGCATTCCGCGGCATGAAAAAAAGCGTCAAACCCCTGGAATGCCGTCAAGTCCGCCGGCACGGTCAGCATCAGTTCCGGGTCCACAATGGCGATCTGCGGGAACGTGTCGTCGGTGCCGAAACCGATTTTTTCGTCCCCGTGCGTAACCACCGTCCAGGGATCGATCTCCGTCCCTGTTCCGGCGGTTGTTGTAACCGCGACGATCGGCAGCGGGAGCGCTGAAAGCGGACGCCCTTTGCCGGTGCCGCCGTTGATGTAATCCCAGTAGTCGCCGGGGTTTGTCGCCATAAGCGCAATGGATTTTGCCGCGTCGATGGGGCTTCCGCCGCCGAGGCCGAGGATGAAGTCGCATTTCGCCGCGCGTGCCGTCGCCGCTCCGGCCATCACCTGTTCGCGTGTCGGGTTGGGCTGAATGCCATCATAAATCACGCTTTCCGCCTTGTTGGCGGCGAGGAGTTTTTGAACGCGGTCCAGCACGCCGTTGGCGCGGATTGATTTCCCGGAGGTTATCACAATGAGCGCTTTGCGCCCGGGGAGGGGAATTTTCCCCAGTTCATTCAGCGAGCCGGGGCCGAAAAACAGCTTGGTGGGAATATAGTTACGGAACATGAAGCCTCCTTATAAAGAACTGTATTCGGTGCGGAGCAGCAATTCCTGCTGCATTCCGGGGGGAAGACGGGTGAAATAGTCGGTATAGCCGCCAATGCGGACGACGAGATCGTCGTACTCTTCCGGGTGTTCCAACGCCTTCTTCAAAAGATCGTTGTCGGCGACGTTGATCTGGGTCTGGAATCCGCCGCGTTCGATGAACGTTTTGACCAGTGCCACAAGTTTGCGTTGCGCATCCTTTGTCGCCAGAAGCGCGCGCGGAAATTTTGCATTGAACGCCGAGCCGCCGATCAAGTTGCTGTGGTCCCACGAAGTAACCGAACGGATCGCCGGCGTGGGGCCGAATTTTTCGCGTCCCTGCGCCGGGCCCGCGCCGTCGGCGAAGGGAAATCCCGCGCGCCGTCCGTCGGCGGTGGCCCCGGTTTTGCTCCCCAGGCGTTGGTGCATCTCCCAACAGAATGTACCGGGGATGTAATGCGCGTCGTCCGGCGGCAGCCGGTAGCGGGCGCATTCCGACTCCAGAAATTGCAGCAAAGGGGGGATCAGCGCATCCACCACCTCGTTGTCGGTGCCGTATTTGGGGTGGTGGCGGAGAAATTTCTGGCGCAACGCCTCGTTTCCGGCGAAGTCGTCACGGAGAATCGCCGCAAGCGCCGGAAGCGTCAAGGTCTTGGTATTGAAAACTTCTTCGCGTATTACGTACAACGCGTCCACACAGTTGGCCAGGCCGACGAAACTGCACTCCACCCAGTTGTACAGCGCGCCGCCATCCTCGATGTCGCGCCCGCGCGCGACGCAGTCGCGTGTGAAGACGCTCTGGAGAGGACGCCGCACATAGAGCTGCCGGAACGCGCGGTTCTTTTTTTCCACCTCCACCCCATTGCGGATTGCTCCGGCAATGCGGAGATGGAATGCCGCTTCCAAAGAAGCATAGTCGGCGTATTCGCGGTCCATCGCGTCCAGAAGAAGCTGGGAAAGGTTGTAGTAGGGGCTTGCCACCCATACGTTGGATGCGCCGGAAGGGGTGATTTCCACACATGTCGAGTTGATGTATTCCCCCGACTCCTCCGCGGGAACGCCGTAACGCTCCAGACCGCGGCGGATGACCGTGTCGTTGAAGAACGCGGGGCAGGGGGAGCCTTCGGCGATGATTGCGGCGGCCAGCTCCAGAAGATCGTCCGGCGTATTGGGGTTCACACATACTCCGACGCCCGGATAGACCAGTGCACTGATGCGCAACGCTTCGAGCGAGAGGTAGGAGAGGTCGTTCACCGTGTCGCCGCCGACCATGACGGCAAACGCAAGTCCCCGGTGGCAGGAATCGTTGATCAATAAATAAAGTCCGCCAAGCATCTCCCGCGCGGCGTCTTTCGTGAGGCGCCCCGCCGCCAGATCCGCCCGGTAGAAGGGCCAAAGTCTTCGATCCAGCCGCCCGGGACCGACCAATGCCGCGTGATCTCCGAATTGAACGCCGGTCATTACAAGGAAGAGAAGATTCAGCGCCTGACGGAAGGTTTGCGGCGGATGGTGCGCGACATGGCGGCAGTCGGCGGCGAGCCCCGGATTGTCCGTTTCCGCCGCGCGGGCCGCGTTTTCACAAAGCAACGACAAGCCTTCAAGGGCGATCAGGAAACCCGTGCGGGCTTCGTTCGGCGCCTTTGCGCGGATACGGGCGGCGATGCCATCGATTCCCAGGGAAAAAAGATCGTCGTAATACGGTTCGCAGTGGCCGGTCTGGCCGCCGCCGTAGCCGAAGTCGGCGCAGTACGCCTCGGCGTTCTCCGCCTCTTGGGGGTCGCGTCCGGGCGGGCGGCGCAATCGACCGACGAGGGGTTCCACCGGATCGTACAAAAATTCGAGGCCCGCGAGTTTATCGCGAACACGCCGCGCGAAACGCACATTCCGCGACGGCTCCCCTTCGCTTGCCTGCAACGAACGGTAATCCGGAACCAAGTCCTGCCATATCTGGTAAAGCTTGGAGTGCTCCTGCTCTTTGCGTACCTGGCGGCGAAGTGCCGAAAACAATTGTTCAGAATTCAAGTTTCCGGATCTCCGCTGCGGTTTCCTTCTGGGTTGTTCGGGCATAGCGCACCGCGGGACGGCCGAACACCATGGCGTAAAAATATTGATCGGGGGCGAGTCCGAAGAGCGGACGCGCTTCGGGAAGATGCCGGAGCAGCATGGGAAGATAACCGCACCACGTTGTGCCGATGTTGTTTGTTTGCGCCAAAAGCTCGAAATACGAGAGGGCGATAACCGCGTCCTCCGGGCCGCAGACCGCATTTTCACCTGGAGCGGCGATCAGGATGTACGGCGCGCCGCGAAAAAGATCGTCGACGTTGTTTTTACGGTATTGGTCGCGAAGCATCTTAACAAATCCGGGGAGTTCGCGTTCTTTTTCCGCCCGGTCGATCAGGAGATTGATCTTTTCGATCAAACGCACCACGGCGGCGCGGCCCTCGACCACGGAGAAAATAAGCGCGCGGGCGTTGCAGCCCGTTGGCGCATGGGCAACGGTCGCCAGGAGCGGAGCGAGCTCTTCGGCAGAAATGGGTTCATCCAGAAAACGCCGCACACTGCGCCGTCCACGCAGGAGAACGTGCATTTGCTCCCCGGATGGAAGACGTTCCTTTTTCAGGGGAATACTCTCTTTCGGGTCGAGATCGAAAATAGAGAGCGCCCCCGTCGGGCAGACGGCCAGACAGTGTTGGCACTCCAGGCACCCTTCTTCCGGCGCGTTCGGGATGGAGGGCACGCCGTCCGGGCCAAGGACAATGATATGACAAACGCAGTCCTTGACGCACTCCGCGCAATGAACGCAGAGCGCCTTGTCGATTTTCAGCTCCGGTTTCATAGTCCTCCGTTACAGTGCCAGAAGTTCGTCCAACGCCGAATCCGCGTCGGTTTTGCAAAGATCGTTCAGCGCCTGGAGCATCATCCGTCCGCTGTTCCGGGCGAAAGCGTTCACCACCTGTACGTTGGTGAATTTCCCGAGGTTGATGTACCCCGACGTTCCTTCCAATGTGATGAGCGCGTTGGAGATGCTTCCTGTTTTCGTATTCGTCAGGAACGAGTTGTCCAGCAGCATGTCCAGACGTTGTGCCTTGAGCTTGGTGATCGAGCCTGTGTTGTCCAAATCCCCGCCGTTCAGGGTAAGGGAATCCAATTGAAGCTTGCCGTGGTTGGAGAATGCCCCCATCCCATCCTGTGTAATGGAGGTCGCCTTGAGCGTTCCGGAGTTTACCAGCGTTCCATATCCGTCCAATGTGATGCGGGCCGCCGTCAGGGTCCCTGAAACGTTGTTCAGGTCGTTGTCGCCAACGAACTCCAGCAAACCGGAGATGGTGAGCGTTCCGCGGTTTTCCAGTCTGCCATCCACGTACAAAGAGGCGATTTTTACGGTTTTCTTTTCCGCGTTGGAGAATGCTCCCTCCACTTCCAAATTGGCATTGACCGCGTTGAGCGTTCCCGCGTTGCTGAACGCTCCGCCGACGTAGAACGTTTTTCCGGACAACGTTATGCTTCCTGAATTCTGAAAGAAGTCTTCCAGTTCCAGGGTGGTCGTTTTGATTGTTTTTGTGTTGAGCAAGTTCTCCGCAATAATTCCCGTTCCGGTTGTGAGTGTCCCGTTGTTTTCCAGCCCGCCGGCGCTCGTGATCCCCTTGGTGATTTTCAAGGTTCCACGGTTAATCAGCGACCCCTCTTCAAGTTCCATCGATCCGACGGTAACGGAACCCTTGTCGCTTTTGAAAGAGGCGTTGTCGAAGAAGGTTATCGCATTCGGCGCCTTGATCGTTTTGGTATTGAGGAAGTTGCTTTCGCCGGAAAATTCCGTGATGCCGTTGAGGTTCAACGTCCCATTGTTGCTTACGCTCGAATTTTCCGCGTACAGATTCTTCACCGTCATTGTGGCGGAGGTGCTGATGTTGGCGAATTCAGAAATTTCCGCCGTGTCAAAGGTTACTTTGCCTTTTGTGGCATTGAGCGATCCGCCTTCCATAAGGAGGTATTTGGCTGTAATCTCCTTGGTGGAATTGAGTGTTGAGCTGCCGAACACCGCGACTTCGGTCGTTTGAATGACGGCTGTGTTATGAACCTGCGCGAAGTCGAGGACGTGGAATTCCTGCGATGTTACCGTTCCGGACTTATTGGTGAAGACCGCGCCCTCAAAGACACGGAACGTCTCACGGACGCTGACCGTCTTGGTGTTGAGCATCGTGGCATCTCCGCCGAGATCGAGGTTGTTCACGTTCAGGATGCCGGCATTTGTCAGTGAGCCGGAGAGCATGAGCAGCATGTCGGTCGAAAGCGTGGCCTTGTTATAAATCGCTCCCGCGCTCAATTCGTCGCCGGTGTAGGAGAAAACGCCCTTCATAAAGGAAATTTGCCCCGGGAGATCCAGCGATTCAATGATGCTTGTCGCTTTTCCGGCGGAAAGCTGAAGCTCGCTTTGCATGGCCGCATCGCCGTCAAAACGGAACCCGGCGGATTTGATGATCCCCGAGGTGGTAATTTTCAGCGGAGCGAGGTTTCCTTTTTTATCGTAGACGGTGAGGATGGAGGCTTCGCTGCGGAAGTCCACCGTATCCTTGGCCTTGATGTCTCCGCCGAGGAATGTGTTGGAATCCGATTCGACCGTCAGGGAAAGGACGCTGCTCAAAGGACCGATGTAAATATCGCCGCTTGCATTCAGCGTCAGTTTCTTGCTGCCGCCGCTTATTGCGCTGCCGGTAACGAACTTTCCGTCCGCGGAGAGGGTTCCGCCGAGGAGGATGTTCCCGTCGCTGCTTGTGATGACCAGATCGTTTTTAATGGAAACTTTACCCGAAATGGTGATTCCTTTATCCGCCGAAATACTCGTGGATTGGAGGACAACCGTGCCGGAAAGTTCCAGCGCGGCGTCCGTATCGAGGCGCGTTGTAACCGTTATTTTTCCGTCCAGCGCCAACGTTCCGTCGAACCCGGTGTTGAGCGTGGCGCCGAGGGTCAGCTTGCCGGTCGAAATAATCTTCAGGCGGCTGTACGCGTCGGCGCTGATGTTGTCGAAGAATGTGTTCTTCACATCCATGGCCGCTTTGCCCAGGTCCAGAATCAGTTCTCCCGCCTGCAAATCGAAGTTGTACTTCTTCAAGGCGCTGATGTAGATATGGTTTTCCTGGCCGGTAACGGTTATTCCGATTTTGGAAACATCGATCAGGGAGTTTGCCGAGCCGAGCGTTACATAGCCGGCAAGCGTTATGTCCGTGCTCAGGAACTTGATGCTGTGCTTTTTGTCCGTGTCGAGCCCGATGCCGGAGAGCTTGTCCCCGGTCACGGTGATGTTCCCCGCCGTGAGCACCTTGCCCGCCGAAGTCGGGTCATCGCTGGCCGCCGTGTTGAATGTGAGGTTGCCTTCGCCGGTTCCATACGTTTTTGTCGCGGCGAGAACCTTGAAGAGCGTGTTGCCGCGCACTTGCAGATTTCCCAGGATTTCGAGATCGCCGGTGTAGGTTTTGACCAATTCCTTGGAAAGTCCTTCGCCGCCGCCGATGACCAGATTGTCGAAAACAAAGTTCCCGATCGTCTGCGCCGCCGCCGCGGTGTAGCCGATGGTGGTGTTCCCCGTTTCAATGCTCAGGAGAAGTCCGTTGTAGCTGGTGGTCGCAATATAAAGCGAGCCGCTGTCCTGAACGGTGATGACCCCGGCGAGAATTCCGTGTACGGTGATGACCGCCTCGTCGGAAATGACCAGCTGCGAATTGCGTGTTGTTTGCCAATCCAAGCCGGAAAGAACCAGGTTCCCCGCAACGTCGCAGACGCCTTCCCCCGCGATGCTGAAATATGTGTTCTGCAGCGAGAAAATGTTGTCCGAGGCCTGGCGGTAATTCAACCCGCCGTCGCCCGTCCAACCCAAGCCATTGGCGAAAACAAAGACATTGCTCGCCGCTTCCAGCGCGCCGACCCATTGACGCGTTCCCGTCGAAGTCCCCATGAAGTCCAGGAGGTTCGTCTGATCGAAGAGAACGTCTTCCGTGCTGTAGGCGAGGCTGGCGAACTTCAACGTGGCGGCTGTTGTTTTGGTGGTGAAAATATGCACGGTCTGCGTCATTCCGCCGTTGTCTGTAAGCTTGGTATCCAGCGCACCCGTGAATTGCGTGGACCAGCTGGTGATGTAACGGTTTTCCGGCGCTACAGTCCTCAGATATCCCTGCAGGCCTTCGGCGATGTTCGCGCCGATTACGTTGTCTGTAAGCGAGTGTCCCTGGTTTGCCCAGTAGGTCAGGAAAATGTCGTCGTTCAGCGCGTTGGTTACAATGTAGCCGTTGGCGTCGAACGCGGCACCGCGGTAGTTCTGCGCTACAATTGAACGCGTCAGCGTCAGTGCGCCCGCTTTCATGTACAGCCCCGCGCCATAGAAGGTGCCGGCGGTGTTCGTTTTTCCCGCCGCCGTCCATCCGGACTGGTTGTTGGCGATGGTCATGAAGTCCAGCGTCATGTACTTCCCGGAGAGGAAGAAAAGGCCTCCGCCGTTCTGGCCGGCGGTGTTGTTCGCCACAGTTGTGTTCACCGCTTCCAGGGACCCGGTTTCAAGGTAGATTCCTCCGCCGTCCCCACCCGCTTTGTTGCGGCCGATGACGCTCAGGGAAATGACCGCCGTACCGCTTCGAATGTAAATGCCTCCGCCGGAGCCGCCCGTCTGCGCGGTGTTGGTCGCCTTGTTGTCCGACACGGTGGAACCATGCATTTCCAGAACGCGGAAGTTTTCGCTCGCAAGGGCTGTGGCTTCCACGTAGAACCCGCCGCCGTAAATGGCGGAAGAGCCAGTGATGGAGGAATTGATCAGTGTCAGCGTTCCCCCTGAAGCAAAGATTCCTCCGCCGTATTGCGAGGCGGTCGCGTTGGAGATGGACACGTTTTCAAGGAGAAGGTTCGCCACCGCGTAGATCGATCCGCCGTTGCCGCTGCCGAGCACGCCGGTGTTGATCGCTTTACCACCGGTGAGCACCATGTTCATAAGCGCGGCGGTGTTGACATATCCTTCTTCGTAGCTGCGTACCAGGAAAATGCGGCTGGAAACCCCGGAGGCGAGCTTGATTTCGAGTACGCCGGCGAGTTTTCCGCCTTCGTTGAAGTTCCCGCCGGTGTAGTAGGCGCCATTGATTTTTATGTCGCGCCCGATGCGGAATTCATCCACAGCCTGGATAATAAGGCGGCCCTGGGAATCAAGCTCGTTTTTAACGGTGGTGCCGTTGCGCTTGCTCCCGTTGATCTGCCAATCGTGCTTGCAGAAGATTTGCGTGCCGTCGTCGGCAAGGTAAAGCGCTTCCCGCAATGTAAGATCTGGCGCTTCCCAGAGGGGTTGATCCAGGGTGTAATTGAATTCTTGGCGGTGGGTGAGTGAATCCGCCGAACTGCCGATGTAGAGTATGGGAATGTTTTCGTAGGATCCGATGTTCGTCGTTGTCGCTATATTTCCGTCGGAGTCAATGGTACGTGTTACACCGCGCTGGTCCGTTCCGACAGAGAAGAGCCCCGCTTTCAGGAGTTCGACGGCGTAATCGCTTTTGTAGTAGCCGCTGTCGAAGGCGGCGCTTCCACCGAGAAGGCGGTAGGTGCGGGTCTTGGCGCCGTTGTAGCCGAAGCTGTTGAAGTCGAGGCGCAGCGTATCCACGATGCCGTAGGATTTTACGGGGAGCAGCTCGCCGCCTCCGGTTGTGGAGGGTTCGAACGCGTGAATGCCGGTTACGTTGTGCAAGGTGCCCGCCGCCCAGTTGAAACCGGTTACGTCATCTCCGGAGGTGTAGTTGTAACCGCCGATGATGTTGTATTTGCCCGCGAAGTTTCCAGTGGTTACGACCATTTCGGCAAGCTCGACATACACGTCGTTACGAGTGCGTGAAGTATCGTCCTTGGCGATATCGATGTTTTCCGCAACGATGCTGTTCGCAAGGTAAAATTCTCCGGCGGTAACCCAGATTCCGGTGCCGGGACCGTTTTCCGATTTTGTGTTTCTTGAGTTTAATGTAATTGTCGAGTTGTAGCACTCGAGAATGGGCGCAGTACCGGCGGTCGAGAGTTTGGCGGAGGCGATCGCGGTTCCGCCGTAGTTGGAGGATGCGGTTCCGGCGACTTGATTCTCTGTAAGCGTAGAGTTCAATATGTGCAACGACCCCTCGTTCCAGATGCCACCGCCGCCCGCATATATGTTGCGTAGGTTGATAACGGCGCCATTGGAGATGTTGCCGACAATCTCGGAGCGCTCGATCCAGACTTCACCCTTGTTGTAGATTCCTCCGCCCAAAGCGTTTCCATCGCCGACGGCAGTGGTCGGGATGGTTTGGTTGTAGGAAATGCTTGAGTCGTAAAGCCAGAGTTTCCCCGTGGCGGCGTTGCATATCCCCCCGCCATCCCCGTGGACGGTTGTTTCGCAGTAGGAAACAACCATGTTATTCAGCGTCAGGTTTCCGGAATTGGAGATTCCTCCGCCGCTGCCCGCATTGATGCCATAGAACGTTCCTTTGCCCTTGCCGTTTGTAAAGGTAAGGTTGTTGACGACCAGTGTTGTGTATTGCCGGTTGGAGAGAAGATTGGTGGAGGCGTTTCCGTCCACAATGATCCGGTCGGAAGCGTTTTGGGCGCGGTAGGAGATGTCGTGCTGGCCGCCCACCGCGTAGACGCCGTACAGATAGCCGCCGATATACCAGTCGCGGCCCACGTACAAATCGCCGAATGCCAGGTTGATGGTGTTGTCCTGCCCCGCTTTGAAGACGGTCTTGTCGAAATTGACATTCCCCGTCGTGGAAATTTTAATGTTTTTTCCATACGAATCGACAAGGAATTTACCTGCGGAGTCGGTCTGGTAGATGAATTCTCCGGTGCTGTCCACCAAATAGCCGATTTTGTCGAAGGTGATACGGATTTCGCTTCCGTCCCCCGCGAAGCCGCAGACGACGAACTCTTCGTTCAAGTCGGTGTAGTACCGGGTGTAGGCCACTATCAGTTTGTTGGCGTTGTTCAGGAAATCCGTATAGCCGGTAGCCAGGTAGAGATCCCGGTTCTTTTCCGCGATGCGCTTAAGGCCGTCATAGGAATTACTCCAGAACATTGCTTCGCGCAGGGTCAGGCCGTTTGCGTAGGCTTTGTCCAGATAACGCGTGCTGAGGTCGTACGAGAAACGCATTGCTTCGTCGTCTCCCTTGCTGGTAACTTCGAGGTAGAAGATCGGCTCCATCGCGCCGATGCTCGCCCTGGTCTTTTTACCCTGCACCCATTTTTGTCCGTCCCAGGTCCAGGCCTTGGCGTCCACCCGCAGGTTGCCGGTCTGGTCGTAGGTTTGTCCGGCGGCGGCGATCTGGTTGTAGGCGATGCTGTCCTGGTGGAGGATGGCCAGCGAGCGCGTCCGAACGCTTCCATTGTAGGAAAGCTGATCGTCCAGGAAGAGAGTCTTCTGGATTCTCAGCGAATCCTCTCCGTTGACGGCGATCAGATTGATGCCGTTGACCGTTTTTCCGTTCGTCAGATTGAGCGTGTTCGAACGCGCCACGTTCAAGTCTTCGTAGTAGTGACTGTAGATGTTGTTCGTCGTCGAAATGGTGTACTTGAGCGCCGTTTTGGAGTCTACGTAGATCTGGCTGGTGAACAGCGGGTCGGAGCCTGTTTTGTAGACGGCATCGTTGTAGATGATGGAATTGGAGATGGAGAGGGTGGAGTTGCCCACCCCGATGTAGATCGCCGCCCCCGAGCCGTAGTTGTACGCCAGGGTGCAGAAGTTGATCGAAAGCGTTCCCGACGCCATGTAGATCGCGCCGCCGACGTTGTCGCCATACACGCTGTCGCCGTTGTAGGCAAGCGTACTGTTCACAATGGTCAATTTGCCAAGATCAAGGTAGATTCCGCCGCCATTCCTGTTCGCCGAGTTCTCGCTGATGTCGCTTGTCGAAACGGAAACAGTATAACTGGCGTTGTTGTTGCTGATGAACATTGCACCGCCATCCAGCGTGGCGGTGTTCTGGGCAAGTTCCACGTCGATCAACGAAACGTTGGCCGAGTTTTTGACATAGATGGCTCCGCCGTTGTTGGCTGCGAAGTTTTCCCCGAAGTAGAGCAAGTTGAGCAGCACGTCGCCCTTGTTGTTCACCACGGCGACGGCTCCGCCGTTTCCGTTGGCGTAATTCCACTCCAGCCACGCCATACCGGCGACGCCGTAGGTTGTGGTGATCGTTACATCTTCCTCGACTTCCACGGTGGTATCCGGGGTCGATTGGATGGTAACTTTTCCCACGCTGTCGGTGATGTAGATGGCTCCGCCATTGTTGTTCGCTCCATTGGCCAGAAAGTCGCAGAAGTCCAAACGCAGCGCATCGCCTTGGGTGAAATTCCCTTTGGTGAAGAAGATGGCTCCGCCATCCACTCCGGCGGTATTGCTGATGAACACCCCCGTGTAGATGGAGAGTGTGGCGGTCTGCAAGTTGTTCGCGTTAATGTAGATGGCCCCTCCGGAGGCGCTGGCGGAGTTGCCGGTGAAGGTACTCCCCACAATGGAGAGGTTGCTCGTCGCACTGTAAACGGCTCCGCCGGACCCGCCGTATTGGGCAAAATTGCTGGAAAAGGTGGTGCGGTCCATCTTGTATCGGCCACCGTTGTAGATGGCCCCGCCGGACCCGCCGACACTGGTCTGGCCCGCGACGCAGGAGGTGAACGTTGTCCGGTATACCTGCGGCGAGTATTCCGTTGAAACGGTTGTTACAAGGCGCGCGTTCGCCGCCAGATAAATGCCACCGCCGTCTTTGTCGGCGACACATGTCTTGATGTCCACGCCCTGAAGTTCGAGCTGGCTGCGGCTGGTTACAAAAAATCCGGCGCCGACGCCGGGGGCGGGGCGGCTCACGGCGCCCGCCTGGGCCGCGGCGTTGTTCAGGTTCATGCGGGCGATTATTACGCCGGAGGTGGATGATTTTTCCACCAGTGTCCGCACTACGGTTTCCGTGGTGGTTTCCGTTGTAACGGTTCCGGTGCCGGTTCCGAACGACGGCGCCGTTACCGTCGTTACAATCGTTGTCGTGGAGGTGGTTATGACCGAGGTTTTCGTTACGTCGCCATCTTCGGTTGTGACGGTGGATGTTTGCGTGGAAACGACCGGTTCGAGCGTTTCGGTCGTAACGCCCACGGGGAGGCCTTCGGTGTTTTCCACTTCGGTCGTCGTTACTATGGGGGGGGAGGTTACAGATGTGTCTTTCGATGTCGTCCAGATGACGTCCGCCTCCGCATCGATGTAGAATGCGCGCACAAGGAGCGTAATATTGCCTTGGAGGATGGTTCCGGCCTTGAGGACGGTACCGGGAGTGTAGAGCTCCGTCCCCATGTAGATGTAGGTGGCATCGCTCACTTCCCCTGTCTGTCCCTTGTAGCCGTAACGGATGCTTGTGAAGGCGCCGAGCACCGATTTTGTGCTGGCGAAGACTTCCCCGTAGAAGGCAAATCCGCCGGGGATGTAGATGGTGTTCTGTGTAGTGCCGGCCGGCAATCCGAGGTAGGAACCTGTGCCGATTTGCGTATGGCGGGATGTGTCGGAAACGACCTGGCCGGCCAGGACTGTTCCCTCTGCGATGATTCCGCCGCCGGCCACGCGTGTTCCGTCGCCGACGAAGAGCGTGCTTGTTACAGTCATGGACGCCGCGAGGACATAGCCTTGCGTTACAAAGGCATTGTTGATGTAGGTTCCCGGGGCCATCCAGGTGCCTTTGGGAAGAAAACTCCCCGCTTGGAGGTAGACGCCGGAATAGAGGATGCCCGAAACGGTATTCAACCGCGTATCCTCTCCGTAGAGCACCGCGCCGTACGTGGTTCCGGTTGCGTCGTCCAGATAGGGATCGACGGAGACGTAGAGATCGCCGGGGAGTGTCCACCCGATGATGTTGCCGGATGATGGGTAGCCGGTCAGGACAATGAGCTGTTGCGCATAGGCCTCGCCGGATTCGAAGGAGGAGCCGGGGGCGAAGACAGAGTTTCCGCCCAAGACGCAGAAGGCCGTATTTTTTCCGACAAGGTAGACCCCGCCGTCTTGGATCTCGGTATTCAGGGTCAGTTCAAGGGTGGCGTCGTAGGTGATTTTCAGGTTGCCGTCCCGCGCCTTCAGGCTGCCGTAAAGACCGCCTACTTGGAGATAGACGGAGTTGCCTTCGCGGAGAACCACATCGACCGGAAGTTCGTCACCGGTATGGTAGATGATGACTTTGCATTTCGAAGCGTCAATCGTGATTTCGATGGGATTGGGGCTATCCGTCGTCAGCGCGATAATGGTGATGTTGGTGTTGATGACCAGGGTGTCCTGCAGGAAAATGGTGTGGGAAGTAGTATGGTCAGTAGTGTTTTTTAACAATTCCGGTGTATTGGAAAAACGGAGGGTGTCGCCGTCTTCCGCGAGCTTGATCGCCTCACGCAAAGAGAGATTTTTGGTTGAGATTGCGTCGTCGCTTGTCAGCACCGGGTCGTTGAGGTTGTGAATGGTCCATTGCGCGAGTGAATAGTTGTAGCCGGTGAAGGAAAGCGTGCCGGCATCGATGTGGCCGACCGTGAATTCCAAATCCCAGTTGCCGCGGTATCCGGTCCGGTCGGTGGAGGCGGCCACGTCGCAGTCCAGTGTTTCGGCGAGTTGCACGACGAAGTTTTTACCTTCTTCGCTCGCGGCGACGTTGCAGCCGTAAATCAGGATGTCGCCGTCTTTGTTCAAGGCGCTTTTCCAGACGGCGAACTCCTCCGCGTGCGCGGTGAGGAATTCGCTGGTGATCTGCGTTCCGGCGCCGAGGAGGAACTCTCCGTCGTTTCCGTGGGTCAGGAAATGGATGGCGTCAATCTCCCCATTGGCGCGCAGATAGTCGGTTACCTCTTCAAAGGCGCCGTCGGCGGAGAGGCGGATGACTTCGACATGGCTGCCGATCTGGGCGACAAGCTGGTCGGCGTTCCAGACGGAGGGGTTGACGAAAACCACTTCGCGCGGATCGGCAAGGACGTGATCGTAGGTGTCCAGCAAAGAACCGTCGAAGTAGCGGTCGATCGCGTCGGGGGTGGTTTCTCCGTTGCCGGAAGCGTATTCAAGGACCCAGTTCCCGCCGGCGTCCGCGTCGCCGGTGGTGTCGCAACTTGCGTTGACCTGGTGTCCGGAGAGGCTCGAGATGGTGTCGACGATGGCTTTCCCTTCAGCGCCTTGCGCCAGATTGGAGGCGAAAAGATCGATCTGCCCGTCTTCGGCAAGCAGCGTGTCCAAAGCGCCCCAGAAGTTCCGCTGGACGGCTTGTTCCGCCGCGTCGGCTTCCACCGCGCCATCCGCGAAGAGATTCAGCTCGCCGGAGAGGTCGCCGGAAAAAAAGCCGATGCGGTCGGCGGTTTTACCGTCCAGAGCCTTGGCGATCTGGTTGACGAGTTCCGCCGCGGTGGTCTTTTGCGGATCGAACTCGACGATGATGGTTCCGGGTTTGGCCGCGTCAAGCAACGCGTCCTTGTTCCAGAGCTTTTCCGAAATGACGAGTACTTCGACGCTCTCTTCGGGTGTTTCGTGGCCGGCAAGTCCGGCCAGGTAATCTGTTTCCGCCCCGGATTGCGTCAGCGGCGTAAGTTCATTGGCGCTGTCCGCCTGGTTGGCCGCGTTGTTCTGCAGTTTTTGTTCCGCGGTTTCCGCGTTGTTCTGCGCGTCGTCGTTCGGTTCTATTGCGTTCAGATCGGTCGCCATGGCGCCATCGAAAAGAATGCGGTCTTCAAGTTGATACATCATTGGTGGATTCTCCCTCTCTCCGGTTGGAAGGCGTAATTATTCTTATTTCATATTTATAGCACCGGAGATGATATAAATCAAGACTCCCGGACGAAATCCAGTGTTTTTTTTGAAAAAAAGTTCCCGTCCTCTTGAAAGCGGAATGGAAAACAACTATATTCCGGGTGCATAATCATCAGTAAGGAACACAAAATGTCATTCACGAAAAATGTGGTAGGAACAACCGTTTGGGACGAGGAAGTCGCCGAAGGTGAACAGTTTGTCGGGCAAGCGGGCGTGGCTGTTCGCGGAATCCTCGCGCCGGACGGCGTGCAATCCGTCGGGTTTGGTGGAATCGCGATCGATACGCAGGTTGCTTCCGGCGGAAGGCAGGTCATCGAATACGGCGGCGCGGCCAGCCGGACGGTGATCGCCTCCGGCGGAACGCTGGAGCTTCTCTCCGGCTCGCTCATCGACGGCATCACGCAGAGCGCGGGGGGGGCGTTGATCGCGGAAATCGGCGGCGGCGAAGTGCACGGCAGGAATGGGAGGAGCGCTTCCGGCGGTTCGTTTTACATCAGCGGCAACTCCGCCGTAAACCTGGATCTCGCGCGGGGCGGCCGCCTCACCGTGGACAATGGGACCTTTGCGATCAATACGCGCATCGACGTCGGCGGAACGTTGGTTCTCAAACAAGGGGCGACGGCTTCGGGCGTGCTGCAATTGCATGGCGGCGCCTTGGATGCGGCAACCGACTGTGTGGTTTCCGGGAGCAATACGCGGCGCGATACGAATGGATCATTCTCTATTTCCGGCGGGACGGCGCAGCATCTTTTGCTGGAAAACGGCGGTGTGCTTTTGGTTTCTTCGCGCCATAAGGCCGTTGATACGCTGGTGAGCTCCGGCGGGATGCTGACAGTGCAGCTCGGCGGGAGCGCCACAGGGACGCAGATCGCGGGGGGGGCGATGTTTCTGCAGGCCGGCGGCAGCGCCATTCGTTCGGAGGTGTTTTCCGGCGGTAGCGTTTTTGCGGCGGAGTCGGCGACGCTGAACAGCGTTTCGGTCGCAACCGGCGGCGTTCTGGAGCTTGTGGGGAGCGCTTCTTCCGTGCGGATTTTCGACAAAGGGCGGGTGCTCGCCCGTGAATCGAGCTTCCTTTCCAATGTGCGGGTTGTTGCCGGCGGCGTTCTGGAGTTGGAATCCGGGGCCGTCGTAAGCCAGTTCGTGCAGTCTTTCGGGGGCGCGTTGGTGGCGGATGCCGGGGCGACGTTGGTGAGTGGAAGCAATGCAAACACCTCGTTTTCCATCATCGACGGCCTCGCGCAGAATGTTTTGCTGGAGCATGGGGGCCGCCTGACCGTCGCTTCGGGGCACCGCTCGCTCAATACGTTGGCGCGCAACGGCGGAGTGGAGGTTCTTTCGCAAGGCGGCACGGCGCAGCAGACGATTTTGCGCGCGGACGGTGTGCAGCAGGTGGAATCCGGCGGGACGGCGCGGCAAACGGTGATTTCTTCCGGCGGCAGTCTGGTCGTCTGCGGAGGGAATGCTGTCGGCGCGATGGTTCTTTCCGGTGGGACAATGCTCATGGAATCCGGGGGGACGGGTTTGAATGCGGTGATTTCGCGCGGCGGCCTTCAGTTGGCCGGCGAAGGAGGAATGGCGAGCAATACGACGGTTTCCTCCGGCGGGACGCAGTGCGTTCTTTCCGGCGGCAGCGCGCTCAATACGATTGTGGAGCGCGGCGGCAGCCTTGTCGTTGCGGCAGAGGGCGATTCCTTCAATGCCATGATCCGCGCCGGGGGGTGGATGTTCGTTGCGGAAAACGGTTCCGGGCGTGAAATCGCCGTGCATTCCGGCGGGATGCTTGAAAACGCGGGGCGTCTCGGAACAGTGGTTGTCAACGAAGGCGGCTCCATCCGCCTTGCCGCCGGCGGTGTAACCGATACGCTCACATTGCGCGGCATTGTGGCTAGCGCCAGCACGGAACACACGGTTTCCGCGGGAACGGCTTCCTGGGGGACGTTCTCGATTTTGGAAGGCGTCGCTTCGGGATACCGGGTTGATTCCGGGGGGACATTCCGGGTGGAGGAGGGCGATTGGGCCGTAAACACGACGCTGAAAGCGGGCGGACACATGGAGGTTGCTTCCGGCGGACGCCTGGATGGGAGCCTGAAGCTCTCCGGCGGTTTGTTGCTGGAGGATGCGTACGCTCTTCTTGAACTCGATGCCCTCTCTTTTGTATTGGACGCTTCCACGATCGACGAAACGCAAATTGTCGTGAATGGGACCGGTTTCTATTCGGCGGCCTCGGTAACAATCGACGTGAACAATGTGATTTCCGGGACGTACACGCTTGTTCGGGCGGACAACCTGGAAATGCTTTCCGGGCGGACTTGGACGATTTCCTCCGGCGCTTTGAATCTCTCCATCACGGTCGATGGACCGAGCATTTCACTGCCGGAGGGGCGTCGCCTGACGCTGACGACATCGCGCCGGACGGATGGGCGCGAAGAACTTCTTTTCCGCATCGACTGCCCGTTCCTCGGCGGTGCTTCCCGTGAAACCGCGCGCGAGATCGAGGCGGCGATGACGGAAGTTTCCGGCTCCGTCGGCGGCAGCAAGTCTTTGACCGATTTTTACACGTTCTCGTTGGATGCGCCGGGGATGTTCGGTTTGAATCTGCTCGAACTTGGGTCCGGTGTGAAGGTTTCGCTCTACAGCACCAGCGGGAGCAAGGTGAAGAAGATCAAGACGCTTTCCGTGAGCTCAACCAGCAAGAGCAAATCCTTTTCGCTCCTCCTCGGAGCGGAGACGTACTATGTGGAAGTTTCTTCCCTCAGCAAAAAGAAGGAGAGCTACTACCGCCTCACGATGGATAGTTCCCTCTTTCCCGTGGACAACACCGACGACAATTGGGCAACCACGCCGAAAACCATGCGCGTGGGCGATGCTCCCCTGACCGATTTTGTCGGTTACGGAGACCGTTACGACTACAGAACTCTTGTCCTGGATGGCGCCGCGGCGCTTTATGTGGATCTTTCCGGCCTGGAGAATACGACGAAACTCGGCGTGTACGAGTTGGTCACAAAATCGAACGGAAAGCAGATTCTGAAAAAGATCAAGACCATTACAGTGAGCGTGAAGCGAAATAAAGACGGTTCGATCAAAGTCAACTCCGGGAGCATAGGCGAACTTCTTCTCGCGGCCGGAACGTATGTTGTAAGTGTTGAATCTCCGGGGTACAAGTCGGGAAAAAACAGCGACTATACGTTGGAGCTGCGCGGCGGATATCTCCCCTGCGACAATACCGACGACACGCGCTCGACGACGACAAAGACACTCTCCTGGAGCGAAACAGTGAACGACTTCGTCGGTTACGGGGATGAGAGCGATTTCCGTCGGTTGGATTTGAGTGAAAGCGGCTTGTTCCAATTCTCTGTTTCCGGGCTTACCGAAAATGTGAAGCTCCGTATCTACCGGGGCGGCGAAGTGATCGAATCGTTGACGATCAAGGTCAAGAAAGATAAGTACGGGAATTACACCGTGGATTCCGGTGCGTTGAAGGATCTTTTCCTGAACGCCGGAACGTATTATGTGGAGGTGTCGGCCGCCAGCAGCAAAAAAAGTACCAACTATACGCTTTCGGTGGATGGCAGGAGTGTCCAGGCAGCCGGCTCAGATACGGCCAACGACAAGCCCGCCGGGGCGACGGAGCTGCTCCTCAATGAACTTCATTACGACTATGTCGGGCAGGGCGACAAGCTCGACTACCTGGCGTTTCATTGCGATGGAGGCATGTTCAATCTGGAGCTTGCCGAATTCAATGCCGGCGTGAAAATCACGCTTTATTCGTACAGCGAAAAGGGGGTTCTCTCCAAGCTGTATTCCGCCACGCCGCTTCTTGACGACGGACGGTGGTCGCTGGAGAACTACTCCATGGCCGCTGGGGAATACCGGGTGCTCCTGGAATCGGCGGACGGCGGGAAAAAGCAGCACGCCAACTACGCTTTCGGTGTTTTTGAAGCCTCTGCTTGAGGAATCTCTGAAAAAAACGCTGAAACATGTGGAAATGCATCAAAACGGGGATATATTCTGAAGAAAGATATCTTATAGCAGGGTACTTAGAATAAGGATCGGTATGAAGCAAAAATTTTTATTGCTCGGCGCGTTGTTTTTCGGTTTCCTCGCTTTTGTTCTTGCATACCAGCAGATCGAATCGGAAAAACGCAAGGCCCTCGGCGACCTTGAAACCGCCTATCTGATCCGCTTGACGCGCAACGTTACAGCCGGGGAAGAACTCAAGCGCGACCATATCGCCCGTTATGAGGTAAAGAGGAGCCGCGCGGGGGATGTCTCTTCGCGTGAAATTCCCTGGCGGCAGTACGAAATGTATGTGGGCCGCCAATTGGAAACCACGTTGAGCGCGGGGCACACGCTTCAGTATTCCGACTTGAAGCCGCTTTCGCAACAGCAGGGATTCACGCGGAAAATTCAGCGAGGCATGCGCGCGGTTTCGATTCCCGTGGACATGGTCGCGGCCATCAACAACCTTGTGAAGCCGAATGACGACGTGGACATCATCGGCACCTTCCGTTTTCCGGAAGCGCGCGGCGATTCGGCGATCGACACTGTAACCATGACCATGCTGCAGAACGTGAAGGTGTTGGCCGTCGGGAGCCGTTGGGAGAATTACAGCGCCGATGCTTCCGGGCGCGCCAACTACGCGACCGTAACGCTCCTTGTGTACCCGAACGAAGCCGAACTCCTGATTTTCGCCAGCCAGAAAGGCCGCCTGAGCCTAGCGCTGCGCAACTACGACGACCGGGTTGTTCTGGACGACAAAACCATCCGGCAGGTCGACTTTGCGCGCTTGAATCAACTGATTCCCGAATACAATACGCACCGCCTCCAGAATCGGTTGCGCCAATAAGGGTTTTCCGATGATCCAGCTTCAAATCAAGCAACCCAACCAGAACAGCGTGGCGGCCCAGCTGAACGCGGGGGCGTACCTCGTCGGCAGCGCCGCCGAATGCCAGATACGCCTGGAGCGTCCGGAAATTTCCGGGCGCCACGCGCAGCTTGTCGTGCGGCAGGGGACGTTGGTGATTATGGATTTGGGCAGCAGCAACGGTACCATGGTCAACGGGCGTCTTCTCTTTGCCCACGAGCCGTGCGAACTGCGCCCCGGCGATCAAATACAAGTAGGCAAAGCGCTTCTGACCTTTCAGGTTGTTTCCGGTACGAATAGTCCTGTTGCCGCCGCGTCTTCCGCGCCGCCGGCGAAAGCGCCGTCCGCGCCGGTTTCGGCTGCGCCGCGTTTGGACGGGCAGGGGAAAGAGCGGATACCGGTTCTGAAAATTTCCAACGTCCCCCCGGAGGCGCGTCCCCTTTTGCAGGAGATCAAAAAGCACGCGCACAAGGAGCTTCTGGTACGCCTGAACCTTAAAAAGCTCGCCGTCGCAGGCATAACGGGGAAGGAGCTGGAGAAGAAGGCGGCGGAGATGATCCGCGAAATTCTCTCGCAGCTTACCGTTCAATTGCCGAATTCGGTGAAGATCGAAGTTCTGGAGCGGGAACTTTTGCAGGAGGCCATCGGTCTTGGTCCTCTGGAATACATGCTTGGCCTGGACGAGATTACCGAAGTAATGGTGAACGGTCCGGAACACGTGTACGCGGAAAAAAAAGGTGTCCTGTACCGGACCGACACAGCTTTCGCCGACAACAACCAGGTCCTCGCCGCCATCGAGCGGATTGTTTCACCCCTGGGGCGGCGTATCGACGAAAGTTCCCCCATGGTGGATGCGCGCTTGCCGGACGGCTCCCGCGTGAACGCGGTGATTCCCCCGCTTTCGCTGGTGGGGCCGACAATCACGATCCGTAAGTTTTCCAAAAAACCCCTTGTCGCCAACGATCTGGTGCGCTTCGGGTCGGTTTCCCGGGAAATCATGGAATTTCTGGATGTCTGCGTGAAGGTGCGAAAAAATATTCTTATTTCGGGCGGCACCGGCTCCGGGAAGACGACGTTCCTGAACGTGCTGAGCTCTTTTTTGCCGAACCGCGAGCGCATTGTAACCATCGAGGACGCGGCGGAATTGCAGCTCAACCAGGAACACCTGGTGCGTCTGGAGTCGCGTCCCCCCAACGTGGAGGGGCGTGGCGAGGTAACAATCCGCGATCTTGTCCGCAACTCTTTGCGTATGCGTCCGGACCGCATCGTTGTCGGCGAGTGCCGCGGCGGCGAGGCGCTCGATATGCTCCAGGCGATGAACACCGGGCACGACGGGAGTTTGACGACCATTCATGCCAACACCCCGCGCGATGCTCTTTCACGCCTGGAAACGCTGGTTCTCATGGCCGGGTTCGATCTGCCGTTGCGGGCGATCCGCGAACAGATCGCTTCGGCCGTCCACCTGGTTGTGCAAATCAGCCGCGAGCGCGACGGTTCCCGTAAGCTCACGCACGTCAGTGAAATCACAAAAATGGAAGGCGACATCATCACGATGCAGGATTTGTTCGTTTTCCGGCATCGCGGTTGGGACGCGGAAAACAGAATCGTCGGCGAGCATGTGCCAACAGGGGGCGTTCCGAGTTTTATGGAAGAGATCGAACGGGCCAATCTGCCGCTGGATATTTCCATTTTCAAACCGGTACGGGGGGGATGATGGATTTTTTCCTCAGTCATCCTGTTTTTCCCAGTGTTCTGGCGATGCTGAGCATCGGCATGGCGGCGTATGTGGTGATCGATTTTGTTTCCTACGTTTCGATCCGCTTCCGCTCCAGGTATCTGGAGGAGGCCACCGTGGAGCTGGACGACGTTCTGATTCAGATGCCCGCCAACCGGATCCTCGATTTGAGCCTGGGGCTTTCCGCGCTGGCGTTCCTGGGGAGCACCCTCATTGCGAGTATCGGCAACAGCGGCGGCTGGAAAATCGGCATGGTGCTCGGAGCGATTCTGGCCGTCATTGTTTTTTTTCTGCCCCGGCAGGTCTTGAAAATGTTGCGTAAACGGCGCCTTCAGCGCTTCAATGCGCAGCTGGAGGATGCCCTTGGCTCCATGTCCAGCGCACTCAAGGCCGGGTTCAGCATCAACCAGGCGCTGGAGGAGGTCGCGGGGGAAAACCGGCACCCGATTTCCGTTGAATTTCGCCTCCTTCTTCAGGAAATCCGCCTCGGCGTTCCGCTGGAAACTGCGTTGGACAACATGAACCGCCGCCTGGGATCGGAAGATTTCGAGCTTGTTTCCACCGCGATCATCACCGCGCGCCAGACCGGCGGCGAGCTGACCGCCACGCTGGAGCGTTTGGCCTCGTTGATCCGTGAGCGGTTGCGCATTACAAACAAACTTCACGCCATGACCTCCATGGGGCGCATGCAGGCGTTGATTATCTCTCTTATGCCGATTGTTTTGCTGTTTGCCATGTTCAAGATTATGCCGGAGATGATGTCGGCATTTTCCACGGGCATCGGCATTGTCGCACTGGTTCTCTCCGGGGTGCTGCTGCTTTGCGGCTACCTGGTTATCCGTAAAATCACCACGATCGACGTGTAGGGGAGGGGATTCATGGATATAAATCGGATTGTTGTCCTCCTTGCCTCGCTCTTTGCCGGAATTTCAACGGCGTTGTTCTTTTTCTGGCTGTTCAGGCAACTACGCGAAACGGCGGTGCAAGGCGGGAGCGCGGACATGGATGAAGCGGCGCGGCGGAGCATTCCGATCCTTTTCCGGTTGCTCTTTCCGTTCATGTTCTACACACGGAAGATGGCGCGCGGCAACCTCTGCGCCGGAATGCGGCAGGCCGACGGCGTGCGGCTTGCGATGGCGGGGTATGCCGATACGTTCAGTGCCGCCGATTTTGTTTCTTTGCGTCTGGCGGCCATTCTCGCCGGGACATTGCTCTTATTTCTCTGCATGCTTGGAAAATACACACTGTACGGGCTGCTGCTTTCCACCGTGATTTCCATTTATCCGGGAGCATGGCTGACCGGAAGGATCAACAAACGCCACCTTTCGATTCTGAAGGCGCTGCCGAACATGCTCGACTTGCTGACGTTGTCGGTGGAGGCGGGGAAAGACTTCATTTCCTCACTGCGCGACATCCTCGCACGGCGCAGGCTCGATTCGCTGGGAGAAGAATTTTTACGGACGTTCCAGGAGATTCAGCTTGGGAAGAAGCGGACCGACGCGTTGCGCGATATGGCGCAACGTGTGCGCCAACCGGATCTTACATCCACGCTTAATGCTGTGATTCAGGCGGAAGAGATGGGGGTCAGCATTGCCCACCTCCTCCGGATTCAGGGGGATGCCCTCCGGAATAAGCGTTTTACGCGCGCGGAAAAACTGGCGAATGAAGCACCGGTGAAGATTATTTTCCCGATCGTCATTTTTATTCTTCCGACGGTGTTCATCATCTTGGGCGTCCCGATCGGCATGCAGGTGGCGAGGTTCTTTAAATGATTTTCAACGTGGACACGCGGCGTTACCTTGCCCAAAATCCACGCTTTGCCCTGCGGTCGTGGGAACGTCTGCGCGGGATGATCGGCCGCGATTTTAAGAATGCGCCTTTCGACGCGATGGTTTTTCCGCGTTGCGGGAGTGTGCACACGTTTTTTATGACAGCGCGGATTGATGTGGTGTTTCTGGATTACGATTTGATTGTGTGCGGGCTGTTTTCCGCGGCGGCTCCATGGCGACCGCTTCTGCGTGCGCGCGGCGCAAAAACAGCCATCGAGCTCCCGTGCGGAACCATTCTGGAAAATGGTTGCGAAATCGGGCATAGGATCAATTTGAATGCGAATTTAACCACGGAAGCGTTGGAGGAATTGGTCCATGCGGCCTCCTCCGCGGTTCTCGGCGGAAATGGAATAATCGAAGAGTAGGGGACCGGATGAAAATAACATTTATCAGCGGTGTTCGGGAGGGAGAGGAGCTGGATTTGGCTCTGAGCCTGATTACCATCGGCCGGGAGCCGGACAACCAGATTGTGTTGCCAACGGAGGGTGTTTCCCGTTATCACGGGCGTTTTCGGCGCAACGGAAGCCGTTGGATGGTGGAGGATTTGGGGAGCACCAACGGGATTGCGCTGAATGGTGTGCGGATCGAGGCCGCCATGGAGTTGCACGATGGCGATGTGGTGTTTATCGGGAATCAATCGCTGCGCGTGTCTGACTTGGCGGCGATGGCTTCTCCGGTGGTTTTTACGCCGTTGGAACCGGAAACTTCTCCGGCGACAACGCTGGATCGGACGGTGCCGATTGCTCCCCTGCCGGAGCCGGTTTCCCCCTCCGCACCCGAAGACTTGCGCGAAGCGCTTCAGGAGGGCGGTCTTTTCCGTCCCAAGAAGGACGAGAAGAAAAAAGAGGCCGCGGCGGAAACTGCGCCCGCTTCACGGCGCGGCTCGTTCCACAATAAACTTTTTTATACGTTGTCTTTTTCGCTGGTTATTGTCGCGTTGGCGCTCGCATTCAAGTTTTTGGAGGCAAAAAAGCCCCAGGGAGAGCCGACGGACCCAACGAACGCTGTGCTCGACCCCTCCCGTTTTCTTCTGCATTATGAAAAGGAACTTGTCGCCGAGGACAATGTGTTCTACTTCCAGCTCACGGTGGAGAACGGACAGGCGCTCTTTTTGATCGACGACCTCAAGTCGAAGCGGCACTTCCGGCACGAGGTGAAGCAAGTGGGGCAGGCCGCGCTGGAAGACATTAAAAATGCCCTGCAAAGCAGCGGTTTCTTCTCGCTTGCGGCGCCGCCGGCGGGCAATTCCGTGAACAACGAACAAAACCGCCGCCTCCTTGTCGGAGCGAACGGGAAAGACTACAACCGCGTGGAAGTCGTGAATAATTTCGCCCCCAAGGCGTTTGAGGACATTGAGTTCGCCATCAACACCTTCGCGGACGGCTACGGTTTGCAAACCATCGCGCTGACACCCCAGCAGCTGCGGAAGCAGGCGGAGGAAAGTTTCGAGAAGGCGGAGGATTTGTTTGCCAACCGCGAAGCCTCGTTGGGGAATTTGCCCAAAGCGATTCTCCGTTACCAGGTCGCGGTGCGCTATCTGGAGCAGTTCTCGCCCAAACCGCAACTTTGGGATCGCGCCAGGAAACGTTTGGAAGAGGCGAAGCTGATACGCAAGCAGCAGCTTGAGGAACTGGATCGCGAACGTTCCCGTCTTCTCAGTTTGAAGGAATTCGACCTCTTGCGGCAGGTATACGTGAAAATTATGGAACTGACGGATCCCGACTCGCTCGAGTACGATCGTGCGCGCGGATCTTTGTTCAAGCTGGATAATTATTTGAATCAATCGAGGAAGCGCTGATGAGCAGATTTTTCTTTCTCCTCCTTTTGGCGGGTGCGTTGCTTTTTTCCGGCGGGTGCAAAAAGCCGGCTCCCGATCTCCGGGGACGCCTGGAATTGAAATCCACTCCGGCGGGTGCGTTGCTCGCGATCAACGGAAAGGACTTCGGCAAGGCCCCCGGTTCGTTCCAGGTGCCTCCCGGGAGTTACCTTGTTAAATTTTCCCTGCCAGGACACCGTCCGGAGTGGCGCGTAGTTTCCGTGGAGACAGGGCGTACCGGAACCGCGTCGGTCGAGCTTAAAAAAGAGACGGCCACGCTTTTGATAAGCAGCGAGCCATCCGGGGTGAAAATTTTCACCGGGGATGATTTGCGCGGCACAACACCGCTTGTTTTGACCGGGCTCTCGTTCGGGAAATATGTTTTCCGGACGGAAAAACCCGGTACGACGCCGCGCGTTGTGGAAGAGGAATTGCGCGATATGCGCCCGCAGGAAATGCTCATTTCTTTGAATTCAAACGTGGGCCAACTCGCCCTGACGACGGAACCGGAGGCGGGCAAACTGTACCTGAACGATGTTCTCCAGGGCGACACGCCGTTCCAAGGCTCATTGGAAGAAGGCACGTACCGCCTCCGCCTGGAAAAATCCGGATTCCGTACGCGGGAAGATACGATCACCATTGTCCGCGATCGCCGTTTGGCGTATGCGCATAAATTTCAATTGCAGCCCGGCAGTTTGAAGGTGGATTCCGCTCCCGCCGGCGCGTTGATCCGCCTGAACGGCAAGGGGTACGGTTCGACGCCGCTGGAGATCGAAGAGTTGGATACCGGGCATTATATGGTAAACGTATCGCATCCCGGCTTTATCGCGCAGGAAAAGGAAGTGGAAATTGTCCCCGGCAACCGCGCGAATCTTTCGTTTGATCTGGAAAAAAGCTCCGGGGGTATTGAGCTTGTGGTCAATCCGCCCGGTGCAACGGTTTTTCTGAACGGGAAAAAAATCGGCGAATCGCCGCGCGGCGAAACGGAGTTTATAGGCAAAGTGATGGAGATTCCCAATCTGGAACCCGGAGAATATGAAATTGTCGCGATGCACCGGCGGGCGGTTCCCGAACGTGTTCGCCTTCGGGT
The DNA here is from genome assembly GCA_031549345.1 of Victivallaceae bacterium. Taxonomy (GTDB): domain Bacteria; phylum Verrucomicrobiota; class Lentisphaeria; order Victivallales; family Victivallaceae; genus CASFRF01. Next base: position 186,705 of record JAVBPY010000002.1, on the reverse strand, counting down.
CAAGGTGGAAAAAGGGCGGATAACGCGCCCCGCTCCGCTGGAATTATGGGTTGCGAACGCCGAAATAAAACTCCGCTCCGATGGCCGTGTTTACATCGGCGTCTTGCGGGCCGAGGGAGACGATACGATCACCTTCAGTCCGGAGCCGTCCATTACCGAGTACCACAACAAAAGCAATCTGGCGTACATCAAGCGCCTGGAAAACAAGGAATAATTGATTAGAATGATGACATTGGAAGAACTCAAACAGGCAAACGAAGAGCTGGGAGCGCGTGTCGGGCACCTGGAAGAATATTTGAAGATCGCCGACCGCCTGGAAGAAATGGCCGCGATCGAACAAAAAATGAGCGCCCCCGATTTCTGGGATCACAAAGAAGCCGCACAGAAAACGGTTGCCGCGCTGAGCGCCTGCCGGAACGTGATCGAGCCTTACAGGAAACTGCAGGCGCATATCGAAGACTTCACCGTCAACATTGAGCTGGCCGAAGGAGATGACGAGCTTCTGCGCGAGGCGGAAATTACTTTTTACCGGCTTCGCAAGGAGTTGGACCGTATCGAGATTGTAAGCTTTCTCTCCGGTAAATTCGACCGGAACGGTTTCTACTTCTCGGTTCACGCAGGGGCGGGGGGGACGGAGTCCTGCGATTGGGCCTCGATGCTTCTTCGCATGTACCGGCGTTATTTTGAACGCCGCGGTTGGAAGGACGAGGTTATTGATCTTCAACCGGGGGAAGAAGCGGGCGTGAAGAGTGCCACGATACGGGTGGAGGGCGAATTCGGCTATGGTTACATGAAGGGCGAAAAAGGGGTGCACCGCCTGGTCCGTATTTCGCCGTTCGACAGCAATGCGCGCCGTCACACGTCGTTTGTGTCCGCGGACGTTTTTCCGGAATTGGACGATGATATCGACATTGAAATCGAAGAAAAAGATTTGCGGGTGGATACCTACCGTTCGAGCGGGGCAGGGGGACAGCACGTGAACACCACGGACAGCGCGATCCGTATTACGCACGTTCCGACGGGAATCGTGGTCGCCTGCCAGAACGAGCGTTCACAGCACAAGAATCGCGCTACCGCAATGAAGATGCTGAAGGCGAAGCTGTATGAATACGAAGAAGAAAAACGCCGCAACGAGGCGGACGCGATTCGCGGAGAGAAGGCGGAGAACGGCTGGGGAAGCCAAATTCGTTCCTATGTCCTCCAACCTTACCAAATGGTGAAAGATTTGCGCACGGACGTGGAAACGAGCAACACCTCCGGGGTTCTGGACGGGGAAATCGACGAATTTATCGAAGCTTTTTTGAAAAAAAGCAAAGGATGAGGTTGACAACGCATGAAACGGTGATATAGTAAGGAATGGTGAGCAAAGAAGGGCGATTAGCTCAGCTGGCTAGAGCACTACCTTCACACGGTAGGGGTCGTGGGTTCGAGTCCCCCATCGCCCACCATATTTGTTTTTTCGGGCGTATAGCTCAGTTGGTTAGAGCGCTACGTTGACATCGTAGAGGTCGTAGATTCGAGTTCTACTACGCCCACCATCCTGTTTTCTTATGCGAATTCTCCCCACAAGCGGGAGGGTTCGTTTGTTTCCTCTAATCCTTCCTTTAAGTTGTCGATCGTGTGGCTTCGCGTTGGGTTTTTCAACGAACAATTCCAATGCAATAGAGCGCCTGGGAAGAAAACCGCGCTTTTCCCCCAGGCCCCCCATTCGAGATGCCGATCGGGGGGTGGGGGATGGGTTGTTCTGTTCGGGGTCGCAGCGGCGGTTCCTCTGCTTTACTTGAAGCCGTGATGCGGCTTCAACCCCCTCAATCGCCCCGACAAGCGGGGCTGGGCCGTGGGAAGGCTGCGCTACGCGCGGCTTCGTCGCTAATTGTTCCTCGTTGTTTTGCGCCGCAACGTAAAACAATACCCTTGCATTCGTTCCGCGGCGCTGGAGCGGTGCACTGTGCGTCCACGTTCAAACCTTTGTGTGGAGCCTTGCGTTAACCCGCCGTAAGGCGGGCGCATCAAGGGCCGCGCCCTTGTGCGGGGTTTCCCAAGGGGCGGCTCTCCTCCCCATGCCTATCCATCTCCATCCGCCCGCCCCGAAAATAACACGGGTACAGGGCCATTCGGCCCTGTTGCGCCGCAAGGCGCCGGGAGCAAAGGGGGCCCCCCATTCTCCGGCTCATACGCGTTGTTCCCTGATAAAATAGCGGTATGCCTTTCGTATCGGGTTGATGATTTACTGCATGCTTTGGGGGAGCAGGTTTTTCAGCATCTCGCGGAGAGGATCAAGCGTGATCGGCTTGTAAAGGATGTCGGTGAAGAGCTGGCGATCTTCGGCGGAAAGCTGTGTGTCGGCGGTAACGGCTACCACCGGGATGTCGGCAATTTTTTCTTCCCGGATGATTCTGGCCAAGTCGGCGCCGCTTTGGCCGGGCATCCACAAGTCGGTCAACACAAGGTCGAACGGGCCATCTGTGCGCAGCTTATCGAGAGCGGCTTCCGCCGAATACGTTGAAATGCCGTCCACGTGCAACAATTTCAGCATGGCGTTCAGAACTTTTAAATTAAGCGGTACGTCGTCGACCAGCAATACACGGATCTTCCGATCCTTCCGGGTGTCGTCGCCGGCGTGTTCCGGCGATGTATGGGAAGATGGGGGAACGGCCGGCGCGGCTTCGTATTGGACAAGGTTGAACTGAATGATGAAGGTGCTGCCCTTGCCGGGTTCACTTTCCAGGCGGATGGAGCCTCCCATTTTATCCAGGAGTTTCCGGGTGATTGTAAGCCCCAGACCGGAACCCTCATACATCCATTTGCCGCGAATGATGGAGTCGTGGATGAAAGGTTCGAAAATGCGCTCCTGGTTTTCCGGTGCGATGCCGATGCCGGTGTCGGAGACGCGAACGACCAGTGTGCCACGCTCATTGTCTTCCTCTGTGAACGACGCATCCACAGCGACCCGTCCTTCCGAGGTGAATTTGATCGCGTTACCCAGAAGATTAAGGAGAATTTGCCGCAGCCGCAGGTTATCCATATACAGCATGCGATGGCCGATGTTGTCGGTGGAAATCGACAATTCAATTCGTTTTTCCGATGCTTTCATCGCGAAGATGGCGGCGGTCTGCCGAATCAGTTCGGCGACGTCGTTTTGTGTCGGCGTGATTTGCGTCGTGTCGGCTTCGAGGTTGGAAATATCCAGAACATCGTTGATGAGGCCGAGCAAGGCGTTGCCGGCAAAACTGATCGAACGGAGGTATTCCTGCTGTTTCTCTTCATCGACGCCGCCGTTGCGCAGAAGTTCGGCAAAGCCGATCACCACATTCAAGGGTGTGCGTAATTCGTGGCTGACGGTCGCCAGGAAGTTGCTTTTGGCGCGATTGGCGGCCTGCGCTTGCTCCATGGCCGCTTTCAGTTCTTCCTTCTGGCGGGTAACTTCGGTAATGTCGAAATCAAGACTCAGGACATACTGCATTTTCCCGTTGAGGTCAAAGATCGGCTGGGAGGTGGAAACCAGGCGTTTTTCGCCGAAAGTGAACTCTTTCCGCGCCGGTTGTTGGGTTCGCATCGTTTCCTGGGTGGCGCAGAAATCCGGCGGAGCGCCGTATTTGCAGACATTGTCGTAGCAGTGGGTGCCGAGCAGTTGTTCCAACGGCATTTCGACGTTGACTTTTTTATTGGGGTTGGCGGCCATGACCCGGTAATCCAAATCGAGAAGCAGAATCGGCAGGGCAATGTTGTCCATAATCTGCCGTTGCAGCGAGAGACTCTCCAGAAGCTCCGCGTGCTGCCGGGTGCGTGCGTGGGCCAGCCGGAAAAGCTGGGCGAAACTCTTCATAACATGCGTCAGCCCCGCATGGCATTCCTGCCGGTTCTGCGGAAAATCCATGCCGACAAAGCCGTACGCCCGGTGGTCGGAGGTTTGAATGGCAAGGAGAATTCGTTTCCATCCCGACGGATAGTCAAGGAACAACACTTGCTGTTTGTCCAACGCATCGCAATGGGCCGGATCCGGCAGGATGTCAACCGTCGCCGAATGGGACCATTCAAATTCTTTGACGGCTCCGGAAAAATCGTCGTCCAAGTATCGATAGACATAACACCGCCCGGCTTCGGCGCCTTCGCCGACAACGCGCAGCATGTTGTTCACCGCATGGGTAAAATCATCATTTCGGTTTATCGTTTCAAGCAACCGCTCGACGATACTCTCGCTCCACGAATGACCGTCAAGTGGAAATTCCAGTCCATGACCCATAATCGCAATACCCCCCCTGGTATGAATTCTTCATACTGTATCACAATTATCGGTAAAATGCCAGTCGCTCAAGGCGTTCTCAGGGAAAAGAACCCAAGATGCAACGATTTTTACGGAAGAAGCGTTGCATCCTGGTGGAAATTAATTCAGGGAAATTTTCAGAACGAAGGGGAAATTGTACTCAAACTGCCCCGCCGGACGGAGGCAGCGGACCGCGCTGACAAGAAGGCCTTCGCCGGTCCGCTCCCAACGTGTGCCGACGTCGACGCCGTCGCCATGTTCCAGGATCGTACCGTTCTGGCCGAGGAGTTCCACATTACGAATGTTCTCGCCAGCGACGCTTTTGCAGAGGATTTCGCGGCGCATACCGCGTTTAAAGTTGACATTGTCCACAATAAACGCGTAGATCGATTTATTGTCCTTGGCGCGGGTGTACCATATTTTGCCGTTGGCGGTGTTTTCGCTCTCAACGCGGTAGGGACGTACCTCGTAAATCGCCGGATTGTGCCAGAAAAGCCACAGCCCGAGTTCGCGCAGCACATTTTCCTGATCCGGTGGAATCGTCCCGTCCGGGGCGGGGGTAACGTTCAGCAACAAATTTCCCCCCTTGGCGCGAGTTTCAATGAGCATTTCCACAAGCTGTCGGGCCGTTTTGTTGGTGGTCATTTGCGGATGCCAGTTCCATTGGCTCCCCAGGGTATGGCAGCTTTCCCAGGGCATGGGCAACGGCGCATCGGGCAAATTTTGCTCCGGCGTCGGCATTTCGCCCCGGGTGATAATAATTTCCGGATCGCTCTCCCAGACTTGTTCTTTGAGGCCATCGGGCGGGCCGTCGAAAAACATCATATCTATTTTTCCGTAGTTGGAGAGCAACTCACCGAGCTGGCGGCGATTGTACTCCATCAAACCTGGATTGTTGGCCGGAATGACCGAGGGGCTTATGAACCGGAGTGGAATATCGTTTCGCCGCAGCCAGTAAAAATCGAGCGGAGAAAAATAAATCCCCACGCCGAGATTGTACATGCGAAACGCCTCGACGAATTGCGCTGTAATATCCTTCCCATACCTTGAATTCATAACGTTGTAAGGAGTCGTGGCGCTGTCGAACATGCAGAATCCGGAATGGTGCTTGGCCGTAAAGCAGCAATACTTCATTCCGGCGATGTCCGCGAGCTCCGCATAATCCTCCGGATTGAAGCGCCGCGGATTGAAGCGCCGCGGCAACCAATGTTCGTATTGGTCAAGAACACGCTCGGAAGCGCCGATCATGGGGTGGCTGATCTCCAGCCCCAGCGGCGAATCGACGCTCCAGTGGATGAACATCCCAAGCGCCAGGTCGCTGAAGTATTCCAGGCGCTTCGGGTCGTTCCCGCCGGTGGCGACTTCATGATCGATGGTGATATCAACTTCACAAGTGGCGGCGCTCATTTTATTCCTTTTCCTCAACACGCATTCCATAGGCGGCGATTCCGTCATTTTCACGCTCGGACGGGTTGTACACGAGCCGGGCGCGGAATGCGCCGTCCCGGCGGATTACAATCGATACATTTCCATTCGCTGACCGCTCCGACGCCGAAGCGGTCAGCACCGGGCGTTCGGGACGCGTCACGGAAATCTGCGCGCCGAATGTTTCTCCGGCTTTGTATTCGCGCTTGTCCGCGCCGCGAAACTGGAAGTAGACGCCACCCTTGTCGAAGAACGGCGCATCCAATTCCGCGTTGGAGACGTTCACGGTGAAATCCGGAAACCCGATTTTTTGCGGCGCAAGCGTGAGCTTATCCTCCGCCGGCCGGGTACGAACCCAAAGCTCGACGGAGGGGGCCTTGGCCTTCTCCTCAAACTTCAGCTCCACGGAACCCGCGGCGCCGTTTTCATCGGCGTACCAGAGTTCGGTACGGAGGAACGGGGTCTTCGGCGGAGGCATCTGGCCGAAGATGCCGCGATGGGCGTAAAAACTCCCGGCCCCCGCAATCCAATTTTTGCCGACGACGCCGGCGTGTTTGGCGACATCTCCGGGGGAGAGCATGATGTAAGACATATGCCCTTCACGGGGAATTTTTCCCGGGATCGCAACGTAGATCGCGTTGAAGTATGACGTGGCCCCCTTGAGGTCGGAAACCGCCATTCCGAAGGTCGAATCGCCCCAACCCGTCGCGGGCATCTCCACATCGTAGTTGCCGATGCGCAACGCGGGTCCGTTGGCGTTCCGGTCCATTGTGCAGCGGTCGCGCGAAGGCGCCGGCGGCAGGGGCCGCTTCTTATAGGCGTACATGTTCCCGAAGCTCCAGATGTACGGCTGGATGTAGCTCCGGCGCTGCTCCATGAGGTGTAACGCCAAAGGGTTGTCGGTCAGCGCCGCGACGTGTTCGAATCCGGTGTAGGGCCCTCCGGTACCGACGACGTGCTTCCACCACGTCGAGGAAAACGGCGTGAGTTGGCCGGAAATCATTGCGGCGGAGGCCCAGTTCGCCATTTTTTTCAGCGCCTCGGCGGCTTTCGGGTCGGCGGTGAGCTGGTAGTAACGCCCGAGGTGCGCGGTGTCAAAATTAAAGTAGATCGGGTCGGGCCCGGAGGTGTTGATGTAGCTGAACGCGCCGCCGGGGAGCTGGATCTCCAGCGCGCGTTCGATGTTTTTGCGGGCTTGGGCACGCCAGCGGGCTGGATCGGGGTCGCGCGGATCGAGCTCCTCGTAGATGATTGCGCCGAACTCAAGGGCCATGGCGGTCTGGAACAAGGTATTCGCGGCTTTGCTCATCCATTGGGTCTGGTCGGTGATGTCCTTGAGGCTCTTTTCGTAACTTGGGCGGAGGCGTTCCTTCCAGGTTTTGAGCTGCTCCGGCGTAAGTTCGCCGTAAACGCGCCAGAGGTTGAATACTTCCGAATCCTCGAGGATGGTCCAGAACCCGGAGGGACTCTTTTCCCGTTCGACGGTTACCGCGTCGAAGGCGTTGAAGAGCTTTTCTCGCAATTCAGCGTTCTTAAAATATTTGCTCGCCGGATCGAAGAGGGACCATGTAAGGAAGATCAGCCGATGCTTCTCGTTCTTGTTCATGGCGGCAAAATCCTGGTTGGCGAAATTCCGCAACGCCGGAATGTAGGGGTTATCCGGCGAAAGAGCGGGGGGGACGCCCCGCGCCCATTGCGGCGTTTCGGCGGCGGAGGCGCAGAGGAGCGTCATCATGGCGGCGGTTGTCGTAACTATTTTCTTCATTCGCTTCTCACTTCAAATTGGCTTTGATTTTTTCAAGGACATACGCTTGGTCCAAGCGGATCGCCGCGCCGTGTCCCTCGTTCGGGTAGGGGCGAAGCTCTTTGGGGACGTTCAAATTGTTGTACATTGCGTAGACGCTCGAGGGCTTGGTCAGAAAATCGTACCAGGCCGCGGAGGTAATCACCGGACAGCGCACGCGCTTGGCGAAGTTGCAGTTGTCCAGCAACGACGCGGTGATCCGCGAATTCGCGTTCCATGGGAAATTTCCCGGCCAGCCGCGCACCTGATCCGCCTCGATTCCTCCATGGTTGGAGAGGCCGGGGACGCCGGCGTAGCAGTAGGTGATCGCCTCCGGAGCGAGTCCGGAAATGGCCAGCGATTGTGCGCCGCCCTGGCTTGCCCCGTAGCTTACCAGATTCTTCCCATCCCACTCCGGGCGGCTTTTCAAATACTCCAGTGCGCGGAGATCGCGCAGGAGCATCCAGTAAAAGTTGCACGTTTCCGGTTTATCCCAGCCGACGGCGGAGTAATAGTGTTCTTTTTTCAGTTTGTCCAGGAGATGTGTTTCGGTGGCGTCCGCGCCGGGCTCCACGCCGTGGGCGCTGATATTCAGCGAAAGGAACCCTTCGGCGGCGAAGCGGAGCTCCGGCTTCTGCTCGTAAATTCCCGCCCCCGCGAAGACGATGATCGCCGGGAGCTTTTTATTCGCGCGCTCTTTGGGGAGCGCAAGGAATCCATAGGCGCGGCGCTCGCCCGGAGCGTCGATCCGGAACTCGAAGCACTCCACCTTATCCTGAAATTCCGCCGGAATGGAAACGGGTTTCAAATCCGCCTTGGGAAGCGGACCCGCGAGCTGTTTTTTTGCATTGGCCCAAAAGTCGTCGAAACCGGGGAGTTCCGCCATCCCCTGTCGGATTTGTTCCGGCTTGACCGCCACGGAATTGATTCCGGAATTGGAGACGGAGCGTTTTTCCCCCTCCGGCGTAAAGGAGGCGGAAAAATAGACGAAGCCATGGGAGGGGGCGACACAGCTCATGGTGTGTGTTCCCTTTTCCCCTGTTTCTGTTACGGCCTTCGTGCCTTCGGCGTGAAGGTTGACCCGGATCGGGAGCTCGGAGGGCTTTCCGTCGGCGAGCATTTGTACGGAAAATGTGATTTTCTCTCCGGGCGCGGCGTAGCCGGACTGCGGCTCGCGCTGTGTCCGGAACGTGTACTTGGGAGCGGCCGCCGCGGAGAGCGCAAGCGCAAGAAGAGCAGAGAAACAAAGCATTTTTTTCATGGGCAAAACAATATCCTTGTGTTACTTTAAAAGGTGAAGTCCGAACGGAGCAAGCCCCTGCTTGGCGCTGCCGCCGCGCCACTGGGTTTCCAGGAGCACGCCGTTGTTGTGAAGTTTGATATGGCCATCGGCATAGGCGATGTTCTCGCGCCCGCCGTAACCGCCGTGGCGGCCTTGTGTTCCGCTGTAATTTGCCTGCAGTTTTGCCAGGTTGCCCGGCAGGAACGTGGTGTCGTCATTGCGTTCCAGGAACACTGCGGCTTCCGAGGGACGGCGGATCTGGGTTATTTTGAAGGAGTCGCGGCCATCGGTCCCCCCCAATTCCCCGCCGACGCCGAAAGCGAGCGCCCCGTTGCTTCCGGCGGTGTAGGCGTAACTGACTTTGCCTTTGCGGACTTCCCCGGCCCGAACCCTCTGGTCGGCGTCGCTGCTGGCCTGTCCCATGTAGTTTTGGAGCGCGGGAAGATCGACCGGGCAGAACCAGATGCTGTTGTACATTACCTTATGGCGGCTTGTCCCATCCACGACGATCGGCGGGAGCACAGGGGCAAGCTGGCTCATTACCACGTTCCAGGATTTTCCGTTATCGAAGGTCGTCGGGCCGGTTTTATAGCGGTAAAGGGGAAAGTAATCTTTATAGGCGTCCTGGTAGAAAGCCATGCCGACCATGACTTGCTTCCCGTTGCTCATGCAGCGGACTTCCTGTGCTTTTTCCCGCGCCTTGTTCAGCGCCGGGAGCAGCATGGAGGCGAGAATCGCGATGATCGCGATCACAACGAGCAGCTCAATGAGTGTAAAGTACCTTGATTCCTTCATTTTTACCCTGCGAGTTATTGATTTTTCCTGCTAACGGAACCGCGTTCGACAAGTGATACGTCGGAGGTTACTTTGTAATGGGTTGAAGTATCGCCGGCAAGGCGTTTGAGGATCAGTTCGGCGGCGAGCTCGCCGATTTCACAGCCGTTCTGCCGGATAGTCGTCAGGGGCGGCGACATCATGGCGGCGAAATTCAAGTCGGCGGTGCCGATGATGCTCAGATCCTCCGGCACGGACCAGCCGAGGGCGGCGGCGGCTTCGCGGAGTTTTACCGCGTCCAAGTCGTTGTAACAGTAGCAGGCGAAAGGACGGGATTGGCGTGAAAGCCATTCTCCCAGGGGCGCGTTGTGGTTGTACAACTTGTCCGGGGTGATTTCGACCCCGGCTTTGAAGAGAGCGCCCCGGAAACTGATGTAGCGCGGCATTTTCTCCACATCGTGAACCGAGCAATACACGAATCCGATGTTGCGGTGACCTTGTTTTAAAAAATATTCCGCGGCCAGGCGGCCGCACTTTTCTTCATCGGAACTGATGTTGTCGCTGAACAATTTCTGGGCGAACGCGTCGATCGTTACGACGGGGAGCTGGTAGATTTCAATTTCACGCAGCTCTTCATTGGTGAAAGACTGATCGGCAATGCACGCGATGATTCCGTCGACCCGGTGATCGACGAGGCGGCGCAAAGACACCAAATCGGCGTCGCCGCGCAAACTGACAATGATCGGCAAATAGTCTTTGGGCAGCAAAACCTGCTGGATCCCCAACGCGATATCGGCAAAGTACGATGTGTTCAAACTGCAAAGCAGTACGCCGATGCTGCGTGTTTTGCCGTTGAAGGAACTCTTGGCCACCTGATTGGGGCGGAAATGGTGTTCTTCGGCCAATTCGCGGACGCGGGTGGAGGTTGCTTCGGTTACTTTGGGGTCGCGCGAAAACACGCGGGATACCGTCGCGGTGGAAACACCGGCCAGTTTGGCAAATTCCTTGATGTTAAGTGCTTTTCTCGTTTTGTCCGACATTGCCAATCCTTTATGTAACTGTTTACATTATAGTCGGAATTTTGCGATTGTCAATGGTAAGAAATAGAAAAAAGAAGAATTATTGAAAAAAATTGATTCCGCCGCAAGACGTCCAAAGGGGAGTATTGACCGCTTGATTTTATCATAACGATATGATATATTGAGCGTTATGCGTAATTGAATTTTTCACGGGGGTGTAAACGATGGCGAATGCATTGGATGATTTGTGCCGCATGGCGGGGCGCGCCATCGCCGACTACCGGATGATTGTGGACGGCGACCGGATCTTGCTGGGTATTTCCGGCGGAAAGGACAGTTTGCTCCTTGCGCATGTTCTTTATGTGCTTCAGCGCCGCGCGCCTGTGCGCTTTGAACTTTTTTGCGCCACATTCGATCCGGGGTTTCCGGATTTCGGGGCGACGGAGATCGCCGCATATTGCCGTGCGCAAAACTGGGATCACCGCGTTGTTTCTTTGCCCGTGGCCGATTGGCTCCGCGAATCGGGGGAGGGGAAAACGCCGTGCGTCCTTTGCTCCCGCCTCCGGCGCGGCAAGCTGTATGCGCTCGCGGAGGAGCTCGGTTGCGGAAAACTTGGGTTGGGTCAGCATCTTGATGATATCGAGGCGTCTTTTCTAATGAGTCTTTTCCGGGGGCAGGGGTTGACCACCATGGGGCCCAACGTGGCGGCGAAAACACGCCCGGTACGTGTGATCCGCCCCCTTGCATACGTCCCCGAACAGCGCCTCCGCGAAGCCGCTTCGGCCATGGAGCTTCCGATCAAAGGCAAGTGCCCGTACGGTACGGAACTTGCCGAAAACGGCGACCGCGCCTGGGCGGGGCAGCTTATGGAAAGCATCGCGGAACGTATTCCCGATGTCCGCAGTCAAATGCTCCATTCGCTGCAAAAAATCGAGGCGGAGAACCTTCTCGATCCTTCATTCCTGGGGCTGGATGGATGACGCGTCCTGCTTGGGTTCGGCGGGGCGTTGCGCGGCGGCGGCTTTAAGCGCGGCAATTTCTTCGAGAAGGGCTTGCATGGCCTTGCGCTGGGCTTCGGCATTTTTGCGGAGTTCCGCCGCGTCGGCGAGGAGAAGCGCGTTTTTCTTCTCCGCATTCACCCGGGTTGCTTCGAGCTCTTTTTCCGTATTCTTCCGTGTTTCCTGCCATTCTTTCTGGCCGTTCTTCCGGATTTCCTCCAGTTCACGGAGGAGATCCTGCTGGCGGCGGGCGAAGGCTTCTTTTTGTTCGATCCACTGCTTTTCCGCCGCGCTGCGTTCGTCTTTGGCGAGGTTTTTCAGGAATTCACGGAGTTCTTCGCGCTGCTCTTTTTGCTGGAGCTGAAGTTTTTCCAGCTCTTCGCGATGGGCCGCTTGTGCTTTGGAAAGGGCGTCGGCAACTTCTTTTTTCCGTTCGATATCCGCGTTTTCGCGCGCTGAAGCAAACGCTTCCGCCTGCGTCCGGAGGTTTGCCTTATGACGTGCGTCCGCTTGTTCCAGCGCCCCGCGGAGGCGGGCGATGCCGAAGACGGCCAGGAGTGCGAGGAGCGCGACGAAAACAAGGAGAACCGCCAGGAGGCGAAGCGTAAAACGTTTCCGTTTCTGCTCCAATTCTTCCAAATGCACACGAATTTCCGTGAAATTCGGCACCGCGGGGAGCGCGGGTTCCTGGCGGATGGGAAGTTGGGAGGTTGTCGGAGCAACTTCGTTCACTGTTTCCGGTTCCGGCGGCGCGGGTTCCGGGCGGATTCCGTGACGGCGGGCGAGCTCCTGCTCCACCTCGTAATTGGAGCGCCCGGCGGCGCGCAATTCCGCGATTTCGCGGAGGATGGCACAGGCGTTCGCCGTGTAGACGCGGCGTTTGCCGCGCATTTCCGTATCCAGATAGGAGGCGTAAATTTTCAGCCAGTCGTTGATGGTCGTGCGCGGGAGTTGGAGGGCGGCGGCGAGATCGCTGACGGAGTAGACGTTGGGTTCTTCAGGCATGGAGTGTTCCGGTAAAAAGGTTGCGGATATTCCGGATATCGATTTCGATTTGCCGTGTCAGCTCCGCCGGACCGGAAAAAACACACTCGGGACGGAGGTGCGCGATCAATTCCACCGACAGCTCCTTCCCGTACAAATCGCCCGAGTAATCGAGCAAATGGAGTTCCAGCCTGCGCCCCACTCCCGCCCACTGAAAGGTCGGGGAAAAGCCCAGGTTTACCGCGGCGGGGTATTCCCGCGCATCGGGGAGGAATACACGCGCCGCGTACACCCCGTCCGGCGGAAGAATGCCGTGCTCGAGTGCGAGATTCGCCGTCGGGCAACCCAGGCCGGGGCCCGCGAAATTTTTTCCATGTTCCACCGTGCCGTAAAGCCGGTAGGGACGGCCGAGAAGCTCCGCCGCGTCGTCGAGCCTTCCAGCGGCGACCAGGCGGCGGATGCGGCTGGAACTGATGGGCTCCTTTTGGTACTCCACTTCGGGGACCGGGATGGTCCGTGCTCCGTGCTTGGCGGTGTAGCTCTTTAGCATGGCGGCGTTTCCCGCGCCCTTCGCGCCGAAGCGCCAGTTCGCGCCGACGCATATTCCGGTGATTTCGGCGGAGGCGAAAAGCGTATCGAGAAACGATTCCGCCGTACATGCGGAAAACGCCGGAGTAAAGGGATACACAAGCACTTTGCGTGCGCCGTAATGGAGAAGAAACTCCGCGCGGACACGCGGCGGTAAAAGCAGGCGAGTCGGTTCGTCCGGGTGTAAAACACTGCGGGGGTGCGGGTCGAACGTCAGCGCCACCGGCGTGGCGTTGGTTTGCTTGGCGAGCCCGGCGAGCGCATCCAGGAGCCGCTGGTGGCCGCGGTGAACCCCGTCGAACACACCGAGGGCCACGGCCAGGGGGCCAAGACCGAGGGCGGCGAGGGAATCTCCGTGAATAATAGTCGTTTCAGGTTGCATAAGCATGGGAGGTAATGTATATTAAAAAGAGTAATTTGTCAAATCCGCACGCCCGATTTTCGAGCTTGTTTGCGGAAGATGAAGAGGAGGAAGCGAAAATGAAGCGGGTTATTTATCCCGGAAGTTTCGATCCGTTCACCAACGGACACCTTGATCTTGTCCGCCGCGGTGCCGGATTGTTTTCTGAAGTAATTGTGGCAGTGGCGGTAAATCCGGACAAGCATCCGTTGTTTTCTTTGGAGGAACGCAAGGACTTGATCCGCGCCTGCTGCCGGGATATAGAGCGTGTGCGTGTGGTGCATTTCCAAGGGCTCCTGGTGGAGGCGGTGCGTTTTTACCAGGTGGACGCGGTGTTGCGCGGCATACGGGCGTTCTCCGACTTTGAATACGAGCTCCAGATGGCGTTTATGAACCGGAGTTTGTGCCCGGAATTTGAAACCGTCTTTTTGATGCCGAGGGTGGAAAATTCCTTCGTCAGCTCACGCGGCGTCAAGGAGGTGGCCATGCTCGGCGGCGACTATGGATCCTACGTCCCCGAGCCCGTCCGCGCGGCGATTCGGGAGAAACTTGTGCAAGGAGAATACAGATGATCAAATTCTCACTGGCGTTGCTGGACAAAGAGCCGGTGGAGCTGGAGGGCGAAGAACCTTCGTCCCTGCTCGGTTTGGAAGAAAACGCTTCGATCGTGGCCGACCGGCCGATCAAGTACAAATTGCTGGGACATAAGGTTTCCGGCGGCATTCTTGTCGAAGGGCGTGTTTCAACGAAGGTCGGCGGCGAATGCGGCCGCTGCCTTCAGGGGGTGCGGCAGAAAATTGAAAACAACCATATTTCGTTGTTTTTTGAAAATCCTCCCGGCGAAATGCTCGATGTTACCGGGGATGTCCGCGAAGAACTTCTGCTGGAATTCCCGATCAATCTTTTGTGTTCGGAAGATTGCCGGGGACTTTGTCCCGGCTGCGGCGCGAACCGCAACACCGAACAGTGCGATTGCGAAGACTCCGCCGAAGACATGCCGGAAGACGAAAACCCCTGGCGCGCGCTGGACGGCCTTTCGACGGACAAACCCTAAACGATGAACACGGCGAATCGAACCAAACTCGGCGTGTTTGTCCTGCTGGGTGTTTTTCTGCTTGTCGGCAGTTTTCTTGCGGTTGGCGTGGCGACGATTCTGGAGCCGCGCATCCGCGCGATGACGGCCTTGGATACTTCCGTCGAAGGGCTTTCCGTCGGGTCCCAGGTCAAATATCTTGGCGTTTCCGTTGGGCGGGTTACGCGCCTTGCCATGCGGCGCGGCGATGGGCAGATTGCGGTATATTTCGATATTTTTCCCGCCGCCATGGACCAGGCGCACGACGATCCGGCGTCCGCCGACGCCGATTTGCTCCATTCACGGAATTTGCAGTGCTTCGTCAACGCCTCCGGATTGATGGGAGGGGCCTATCTGGAGCTTTCCACCATACGCGACCACGCGCAGGGGCCGGCGCTTTCGCCGGTGAAGTTGCCGGCGGGGACGGTTTACATCCGCTCGGTCCCGTCGCACATCGGCAACGCGATTCAGAACGCGAGCCGGGTGGTCGATTCCCTCAGCAAGGTCGATTGGATACAGCTTTCCGATAAGGTCAACCTTGCGCTCCAGAATGTGAATACGGTTTTCGGGAACGGAGAACTGGCGGAAACGCTGAAAAATTTCGGAGAAATCAGCCGGCAGCTTGAGGGGGCGTCGCAGCGTCTTGCGCAACTTCTTTCGGCGGAAAATATGTCCAAACTCAACCGTTCCATCGAAAATGTCGATGAAGCGCTCGTCGATCTTCGCCGGCTTCAGGTCCGGGAAACACTGGACAACATCAATGTGTTTTTGAACGAAACCCGCACCTTCCTCGCCTCCACGGAGGGACGCATGAAAAACGCGGGGAGCGCCGCCACGGAGCTTCGGATCCGAATGGAGGAAACGCTCACGCGTATGGACAATTTCTCCGTCGAGATCACCCGGATGCTCGGCGCGATTGAAGATCAGCCGGAACAGCTTCTGCGCGGACGTAAATAAGGAAATTAGGGAATGAACTCGATGTACTGCAACCCCCTTCCGCTTGAAAATTACCAGAAGGGTCGCCGCGCGGGCATCCCCGGCCGTCCCGGCCCCGCGTACCGCGAGATGGCCGACCCGGCTGTGTTGGCGTTCGAAGATAAATATTATTTGTTCCCCTCCGGCGGGATGCTCTGGGAATCGTCGGATATGGTCGACTGGACGTTCCATCCCATCGAGCCCTTCGATCCGGGGTACGCGCCGACGGTCATCCAAAAGGGGGAGTTCATTTATATGACCACCTCCTGGGATGGGTGCGTCATCTGGCGGAGCCGCCACCCCCTGGGCCCATGGGAAGCCATCGGCGAGCCGGGGCGCGACGCGGACGGGAACTTCACCCGTTTGCGCGACAAAAACGGCAACCCCGTCTGCTGGGGAGATCCGTGCTTGTTCGTGGATGACGACGGCGCGATGTATTGTTACTGCAACCTTGCGCGTCCGACGGTCCCCGCGGACAACTCCCCCTGGGCATTGCGCCCGGACGAGGGGGTGATCTATGGTGTGCGCCTCGACGACCTTGATTGTTCGCGCTTCGCCGCCGACCCGGTTCCTTTGATTCGGTTGGACCCGAATCTTGCGTGGCACCGCGGCGGAGAAGCCAACCAGCTGCGCCATTTTGCCGTGATGGAGGGTGCGCACATCAACAAAATTTCCGGGCGCTACTATCTGCAATACAGCGTAAACGGGACGGAGTACCGCAACTACGCGGTGGGGTGCGCCGTAGGCGATTCCCCCCTGGGCCCCTTTGCAAACCAGAAGCGGAATCCGATTTTGATCCACCGCCACGGTTTGGTGAACGGGACGGCGCACCATTCGATCATCGTGGGGCCGAACGGCGATTTATGGTGCTTCTACACGGTCTTATTCGGCAACCACCACTCCTTCGACCGCCGCATCGGCATGGACCCGGCGGGGCTGGACGAAAACGGAGAGCTTTTTGTGAACGGACCGACCGAAACGCCGCAATGCGCTCCGGGGCGGAATGCGCATCCCGAGCAAGGGAACGGCGCGGGACTCCTTCCCCTCTCCATTTGCTCTCCGGCGAAAGCAAGCTCTGTTGCTCCGGGGCGCGACGCGCGTTATGCGGTGGACGCATCGGTCCGCACCTGGTACCAGGCGGCGGATGCGACGTTCCCGCAATGGCTGGAAGTGGACTTGCTGGAAGTGTTTTCTTTGGAGGCTCTCCGCGTCATTTTCGCCGACACGGGGCTTGATTACGCGACGGGCAATCTCCCCGGCCCCTACCGTTGGCGCCTCTGGTGCGCCGAAGCGCCGGGCGAATGGAAGCTCGCCTTCGACGCTTCGGAAAACAAGCGGGAACAGCACATCGTTTTCGTAGAGTTCCCGGCGATCCGGGGACGATACGTCAAGCTCGAAATTCTGGGCGCGGCCAAGGGATTCACCGCAGCGATTCAGGACTTTTGCGTATTCGGGAAATAATATCCTGGGAGAGTGGTGGGCCCTTTGCCCCCCACGCCCCCTCGGCGCCTTGCGGCGCAACAGGGCCGGATGGCCCTGTACCCATGTGATTATTCGGGGCGGGATGGGGGGGGGAATGGGTAGGCATGGTGGTGGAGCCCGCCCCGAAGGGATTCCGGAACACCGCTTTGTTCGGCACTCGCTCCCTTTGGAGGGGAGCGAGGCGCTCACTCCGCCTGCTTCCGGCCCAAGGGGCAATGCGCCCCCTGGGAACCCCGCACAAGGGCGCAGCCCTTGATGCGCCCGCCTTATGGCGGGTTGACGCAAAGCGCCAGAGAACGCCTTGAACGCGGAGTCGCGTAGCGAATGCAAGGGAATTGTTTTGCGCAACCGCGCAAAACAACGAGGAACGAATTCGTTCCGAAGCCGCGCGTAGCGCAGCGGAGGCCCCCCCCGCCGCAGCCCCGCTAGTCGCGGCGATTGAGGGGGTTGAAGCCGTGTCGCGGCTTCAAGTAAGGCGGTGGAACCGCCGCCGCGACGGCGGACAGAACAACCCAGTCCCCCGCCACCCGACCGGCATCTCAAATGGGGGGCCTGGGGGGAAAAGCGCGGTTTTCCCCCCGGACTCTATCACCTCGCGCCACCGGCGCTCTATCGCACTGGAATTATCCGCCGAAACGCTAGCCCCGCGCCACCGGCGCTCTATCGCACTGGAATTGTTCGCGGCATTGCCATCAGTGCCGCAGGAGGAAGGGGAGGATAAGATGCCAATCCTCGGCGGTTACTTCGTGTTTTCCCGCGCGGAGGGCGTAGGCGGCGTGTTCGGCGTAAATCGCGTGGCCGATTTCCGGGAATGCCGCCGCGCCGAGTGCTCCGGTGGCGCGCAGGGCGCGGTATTCGTTGAAGGGATCGGCCCAAATGTCTTCGCTCGCGCTTAAGACCATGCGCGGCCGCGGCCCGATGTGCGCTAAGAGGGCGTCCTGGTCTACGGGGAACTCCGCATCGCGCTTGGCGAAACGGTCGAACTCGGCGCGGAACCACCACGGGAACCGTTCTGTGATGGTGGCGATATCCTCCGATTCCCGGTGTTTGTCGCGGTGAAGCGCCGCGCCGCAACAGCCGGATTGCAGACTGATTACGCCATGAAATTCCGCGTCGTGCGCGGCGGCCCACAGCGCGGCTTTTCCCAGTCGGGAATGGCCGCAGGCCCAGATTGCGCCCGGCTCCGCGATTTCGCGGAGGAGCGAGAACCCTGCCGCCCAAGCGGAGATGGCGGTGAATTCCCGATTTCCCGGCATGAGCGATGTTTCCGGATGAAACAATCGGTAGAGGCTCCCCGCGCGTCCGTCGGCGCAATCGGCGAAAAAGTCGTTTCGGGGGGCGAGAAGGACGCTGAACCCGTGCGCCAGCAAGAAGGGAATCTGCCAGCGGGCGGATTGCATTCCCCGTGTTCCGCTGTCTCCCGGCGGAATATCCGCATCGTCGGTGCATGTCCAGAGGGGGTGAAAACAAAGGCCGACGATTGTTCCGCGCCGCGTTTCCTCGTGCAGTGGCATATAGTGCAGCGCGTTGACGCTGTGGCGCATTCCACGGTTGTGCAAATGAAGACGGAGTTCCCGGCGCAGTGTGTTGCCCGCCGCTTTTTCCCGGAGGATTTCCGTATGGATCTCCTCCGGGCGCGGCGGGATTTTTCCGTAGCAAAGCATTGCCAGTGTATGGAGGACGTCGTCGTGAAAACACAGCGGCGCGGATTCCTCCGCTCTTCCGGCGATCAATGCTTCGCGTGGGTCCATATTACTTTTTCACCTGACTGAAGAGCCAATCGAAATTCTTGGTTTCCTTGAAGGCCGGGCCCCAGGAGCCGTGGTTGCCGCCGGGGATTTCCACGTAGGTGATTTTGTCACCGCCCGCCGCCTTGATCGCCGCTACAATGTTGCGTGAACACGCGACCGGGACGGAGGCGTCTTTTTCTCCGTGGTAGACGAGGATCGGGATGTCTTTGAGCTTCTCTGCTGTTTTCAGATCGGCTCCGCCGCAAATCGGCATGGCCGCTGCGACCTTCTCCGGATAGCGCGCGACGAAGTCCCACGTGCCGAATCCACCCATGGATATGCCGACGACGTACAATCGCTTCGCATCGATGTCCGAATTGGCCATCTCTTTGGCGAGCATGTCTGTAAGGAGTTTCATCGTTTTCGACTCCGGATCGGAGACGTCTTCCTGATTTTTTCGTATTGCGCTTGTCCAGAATGCTTTGCGCGGGCACTGCGGAAAGAGGAGCAACGCCTTAACGTTGTTTTTTTCGCAATATTCGGTGATCTCCCGCGCGCCGTGGACGAGCTGCTTTTCGTTGTCATCGCCGCGTTCGCCCGAACCGTGGAGGAAGAGGAGGACGGCCGCTTTTTGCGGCTGTTTCCAATCGCCGATTTCCCGGCGGCAGTAGTTGAGCGTGCCGCCGTCCTTGTCGGTAAAGACGGATTGCGTCATCTTGTACGCTTCCGTCAACGCGGGCTTTGGCGCGGGTGCATCGGCCGCCATGAGTGCGGCCGATGCGAAAAAGGCGAGGAAAAGAATTCTCACTTCTTAACCTGGCTGAATAGCCAATCCCAGTTCTTGGTTTCTTTGAACGCCGGCCCCCAGGAACCGTGGCCGCCGTTGGGCACTTCCACATAGGTGATCTTGTCGCCGCCCGCAGCTTTGATCGCCGCGACGATATCGCGCGAACGCTTCGTCAGGACGGTGGTGTCTTTTTCGCCGTGGTAGACAAGGATCGGAATGTCTTTGAGCTTGGAGGCCATCTCCACATCGGCCCCGCCGCAAACCGGCATGGCTGCCGCGACCTTGTCCGGGTAACGCGAGGCGAAGTCCCAGGTGCCGAAACCGCCCATGGAGAGGCCGACGACGTACAGACGCTTCGCGTCGACGTTGGGATTGGCCATTTCCTTGGCGAGCATTCCGGCGGCCAGCTTCATAGACGCGGATTCCGGGGGAAGCTTATGTTCCGGATTGCCCCACGGGGTGTCCACCCACTGTTTGCCGTTCGGGCACTGCGGGAAGAGAAGGAGGGCTTTGACGTTGTTTTTTTCGCAATACGCGGTGATTTCCCGCGCACCGTGGACGAGCTGTTTTTCATTGTCCGCGCCGCGTTCGCCCGCGCCGTGGAAGAAAAGGAGGACGGCCGCTTTCTGCGGTTGTTTCCAGTCGCCGATTTCGCGGCGACAGTAGTTGATCGAACCGCCGTCTTTGTCGGTGAAGGTGGTTTTCTCCATTTTGTACGTTTCCGCCAGCGAGGGTTTCTTGGCGGGTTCATCGGCCGCCATGAGCGTGGCCGACGCGCAAACGGCGAGGGCGAAGGTGGTAAAAAGTTTCATTTTTCGTTCTCCTTTTTTGATTTTGCCGTTTCACCGCGGCATCGTTTCTGTGCGAAAAGCCAATTCCAGGTGGCGTCGTCGCCGAACGTGGCCGTCCAGACGTCGTGCCCCGCGCCGGGAATTTCGTTGTAAGTAATTTTGTCGCCGCCCGCCGCGCGGATCGCCGCGACGATGTCGCGGGAACGACAGACGAACACGACGCCGTCTTCGGCGCCGTGGCATGTGCGGATGGGAATATTCTTGAGCCTGGAGGCCATCTCCACATCGGCCCCGCCGCAGACCGGCAGCGCCGCAGCGAACCGTTCCGGGTGGCGCGAGAGCGCATCCCATGTTCCGAAACCGCCCATGGAAATACCGACGATGTAGATCCGTGCGGGGTCGATCTCCGGACTGCGCATTTCCGTTTCCAGGAGCGACATCGCCCGTTTCATCATGGCGGATTCCGGCGGGAGCTTATGGGAAAGGGCTTCCCACGGCGTATCCACCCATTTCTTGTCTTCGGGGCACTGCGGGAAGAGCAACCGGGCTTTGATGTTGTTCTTTTCGCAATATGCGACGATTTCCCTTGCGCCGTGGACAAGTTGCTTTTCATTGTCGTTTCCGCGTTCGCCCGCGCCGTGGAAGAAGAGGAGGAGGACCGCTTTTTGCGGCTGTTTCCAATCGCCCGTGTCGCACGTTCGGTAGTGAATCGATCCCTCCGAAGCATCGGTAAAGACGTTGCGGCGCATTGCGTGCATGTCCATAAAACTAGTCCCTTTTGATGTGCTGTCCGCCGTCGATGAATAAAATTTCCCCGGTGATGGAATTGTTGCGAAGTAGGAAAAGCACGCCCGCAAGGAAATCCTCCACGCCGACGGGGCGCGCCAGGGGTACGCCCGCGAGGGTTTTCGCCATGCCGAGGTGCTCTTTGCCCGGCGGCGCGAGTACCGGGCCGGGGGCCACGCCGCAGACGCGGGTGCGGGGAGCAAGCTCCAATGCCATCGATCGTGTTGCCTCGGCAAGGAGCCGGCGGGATAAGCCGTAGGAGCCGGAAACACACGTTGTTCCGGCAATTTCCTGGTCGAGAATATTGAGGATGACCGAAGGAACGTTCCCCTGCGCCGCAACATGGCGCATCAGCGTCAGGGGCGCCCAGAAATTGACTTCGAACTGTTCCCGCATGGGCCCTTCCGCCCCGGTTGCGAGCCTGTCCATTGCATAGGAACTCGCGTTGTTGATGAGGATATCAAGCTCCGGAAGCGCCCTGCAGAGTTCCGCCGCCGCGCCGGGGAGGGCGAAGTCGGCGTAGAACGTCGGAAACGCCTCCTCGTCGCGGCGTGTCCGGGCGTGCAAGTATACCTTCGCCCCCGCTTCCGCAAGCCTTTGGGCGAGCATGGCGCCGAGTCTTTGGCCGCCGCCGGTGATCAGTACACGTTTTCCGGCAAGTTCCATGGACTTTAGATCCGAACCAGTTGATCGCGGTGGACAAATTCCGCATCGGCGTCGCAGCCGAGCTTGGCGGCGAGTTCCGGCGTGTGCATTCCCCGGAGTTGCTCGCACTCCATGCTGGAGTAGTTCACCAATCCGTGCGCCAGGATAACGCCCTTTTCGTCGGTAATGGCGACGGAATCGCCGCGCTTGAAGTTTCCCGTGACTTTCAGCACGCCGCTTGGGAGAAGGCTTTTTCCGTCTTCGCGCACGGCGCGGGCCGCGCCTGCGTCGACGACAAGCCCGCCCGAACAGTGCGCGAAAAAGCGGAGCCAGCGCTTGCGTCCCGGCGTCCGGTTCGGGCCGGGGACGAACAAGGTCCCGATGTCATCGCCTTGCGCGATGCGCTCCAATGCGTCGGCGTTGCGCCCGTCGGCGATCCAGAGGTAATCGCCCGCCGTGGTGGCCAATTCCGCGGCGGTGAGCTTGGAGCTCATGCCGCCGATGGAAAATTCGGAGTTGTCGGTCCCGCCGGCCATCCCTTTGATGGTGTCGTCGAGTTTACGGACGACGGAGATGCGGTCGCCCAGCGTGCCATCTTCGTTGCGTTTGCGCAACCCTTGTTCCGTGGTGAGGATGATGGTCAATTGCGAGCCGGTCAGTGTGGCCAACCGTGCCGAAAGCTGGTCGTTGTCGCCGAATTTGAGCTCGTCCACCGAAATGGAATCGTTTTCATTGACGATGGGCAGCACCCCCTTGTCCCACAGGGCGTTGATGCAGTTCATCAAATTCAGATAACGCCCGCGCGAACGCAGATCGGTGGCGGTCAGGAGGAGCTGTGCGGCGGTGAAGCCGAATTTGGCGCATTCTTCACGGTAGATCGCCATAAGTTTGCATTGTCCGATGGAGGCGAGGGCCTGCACTTCGGCCAATTCGCGCGGGCGCTTGGCCAACCCGAGCTCCTTCATCCCCATGCCGACGGCGCCGGAGGTTACAAGCAGGATGCGGCGCGATTTTTTCCGCAATTCCGCGATTCCGGCGACGAGTGTCCGGATCCGTTCCTGGTCGGTCAGGAGCCTTGTTCCGGCCTTGACCACAATCTGGTTGCATGTGCGCATCAATTGCTGCCGCAGTGCGGCGTCGTCCTGATCCATGAAAATTCTCCAAATTTTTATTGTCTTAATTCCCAATATACACTGAAGAATCCATTTCGGCAACTTGAAAAGAACCCTTTTCGGAGATAAATTACTATGACATCTGTTTTTTGCAACAAGCACCCCGGAGGATGCGTATGAGAAACGATTTTTTGCCGTTCACAAAGCCCGCCATCAACGAGGCCGATATCGCCGCCGTGGTTGAAGTCCTGCGCTCCGGCTGGATTACCAACGGTCCCAAAAACGCCGAAATCGAACAACGTATCGCCGCCTACACCGGCAATCAACACGGCGTGGCGCTCGCCTCCGCCACCGGTGCGATGCACATTCTTCTGTGTGCCATGAACATCGGTCCGGGGGACGAAGTGATTCTCCCCTCCATGACGTGGGTTTCGATGCCCAACATGGTGGTTCTGCGCGGCGCGACGCCGGTTTTTGTGGATATTGACCGCGAAACCCTCCTGGTTACGCCGGAGGCGATCAAAGCGGCCATCACGCCGCGCACGCGGATGATTATGCCCGTCCACTTCGCGGGCGTCCCCGTCGATATCGACGGCATCAGGGCCGTCGCGGGCTCCATTCCCGTGGTGGAAGACGCGGCGCACGCGCTTGGCACCTTCTATAAGGGGCGGCACGTCGGCGCGACGGGGCATGCGATCTACTCGTTTCACGCCATCAAAAACATCACGGCGGGGGAGGGCGGTATGATTGTTACCGACGATCCGGTGCTCGCTTCCTCGCTCCGTTCCTGGAAATTCCACGGAATCGCCGTGGATGCGTTTGACCGGCAGAACCGCGGCCGCGCCCCGCAGGCGGAGGTGGTGTTCCCCGGGTACAAATACAATGTAACTGATATTCAAATGGCCCTCTGCCTGAGCCAGTTCGAACGTCTGGCGGAGATCAACAAAAAACGCACGGAACTGGCCATGTATTACCGCTCGCAATTCATCGGCATTCCGGAAATACGTCCCCTGGCCGATCCGGAGTACGATTTCACCCATGCGTGGCATTTGTTCATCGTCCGCGTCGATTCTCCCAAAATGGGCCGCGACGAATTCATGGCGGCCCTGAAGGCGGAGAATATCGGTACCGGGCTCCATTTCCGTTGCTCGCACCTCCAGAAATACTACCGCGAAGCGATGGGGTTTGTTCCCGGAACGCTGCCTGCCACGGAGTACAACAGCGACCACATTTGTTCGTTGCCCCTCTTCCCGGATATGACGTTCGAAGACGTGGATTCGGTGATCGACGCCATTAAGCGGGTCCTCTCCCGATGAAAACACGGCTGATTGCCGAGATGAGCAACCGGAGGGGCGAAATCCTCTTCTGGAGTGTCGCATTGTGCGCCATGTTCCTTTTTCTCGGCCTTCAGCCGCTCTGGGCCAGCGAGGACCGCTGGGCGGAGATCGCCCGCGAAATGCGGCTGACCGGGGATTATATCCACCCCGCCGTCAATCATTTGGTGTATTTGGATAAGCCGCAGCTCACCTACTGGCTCATCGTCCTTGTTTCGCTGCCGTTTGCCGCACTGGATGAGTTGCTTGTCCGGTTGCCGAGCGTGTTGTTGGCACTCGCCGCCCTTGCGGGAACGCTCTCGCTCGGGCGGAGCCTTTACGATGAAGGCACTGCCCGGATGGGCGCATGGTTGCTTTTGAGCAGCTACGCCTTCATTTTCTGGGCGCGCCTTGCCCAGGCGGACATCGCCAACCTTGCGGCGATCGTCCTCGCCGTTGCGTGGTTCCTGAAAAACGAGGAGCGCGGGGGATTCCGCGCTTATTTTGTTTTTTACCTGATCTGCTTTGGCGGCGCGTTGGCCAAGGGGCTCCCCGCGCTGGTGATGCCTTTTGTCGTCATTGCTCCGTTTCTCTGGCGCGACGGGCGCTGGAAACGCCACTTGAAGGTGTCCAACTTCCTCGCCATCCTTCCGGCGTTGGCGCTGTACGCCGCGCCCCTTTACCTGGCGCAGACGCTCGCGTATGCCGAAGGGTATATCGCCCCCGATCATGAGTTGGGAGGGTGGGGACTTGTCTGGCGCGAGAACATCGTACGCGTTTTTCGCCCGTTCGATCATGACGACGAGCCGTTTTTCTGCTATTTATACCAGCTTCCGCGCTGCCTTGCGCCGTGGTCCTTGCTGGTCATTGGCGGTCTTGCCGGACTGGTTGTCAAGTGGAGGCGCCTGGACACCCCTACGCGCGACCTTATGATCGGCGCGGGGCTGATGTTCATCCTTTTTTCCGCCAGCGGTTCGCGGCGGTGGTACTACATCATGCCGCTTATGCCGTTCGTTTTACTGCTTACGGCACGGGCGTTTTGCATGGAGGGGAGGGCGTGGTGGAACGACGTCATCCTCAAGATCATGCGCTATGCCATCATTGCCGTTGCGGCGGTTGCCACCGTCAGCCCATTGTGTTTGCCGGCGTGGAAATGGATCTTTCATTTTACGCCACCCCTGCTGTTCTCCATCGCGTTGCCGGTTCTCGGGATTCTCGCTTTGCTGGTGATGTTTTCAGAGGAAATCGGGCGGAATGCGTTCTCCGCGCGTCTGACCGGCATGCCCGGCGCCGTTGCCGCAATCGTGGTGGGCGGTTCGTTGCTGAGCTGCGGGTTTTTTGCCGCCCTTTACCCCGCCTGGGGAGCGTTGCGGACGGAAAAACCGCTTCTTCTGAAGGTGCGGGAGGAAATGCCGCGCGCGGCCCGCGGGAATCTGGTTCTCTGGTACCGCGAACCGCTGCCGAAAATCAACTTCTACCTCGATCTTGCCGCGCCCATGCCGATTATCCGCAAGACCGAAGAACTGCAAAAGCAAATGGAGCATTTCGGGACCCGCCCCTGGGCGATTATCACGTACGAAAACAGCCGTTATGCGGAAGCGCTCCGGCAAAGCGCCGCGGAAGCAGGACTGAAAATTGATTTTGAGCGGCCCGATTGGATCGAAGAGCCGCAATTAATGGGAAAGAAAAACGATCGCCGACTGGCCGTCTGGCTGATCAACAACTAAGGATTACGCATGAAAACGACAAGTAAAGGCCACGTTGAATTTGTCTCCGTGGTCGTCCCCGTGTTCAACGAAGAAGGGTGCCTTCAGGAGTTGATCGACCGCAGCCTCGCCGCCCTGAAAACGTTGAACCGGCGTTTCGAGTTGATTTTGATCGATGACGGAAGCCGCGACGCCTCCGCCGCCATCATCGAACGCGCCTCCGCCGCCAACCCCGACGAAGTCATCGGCTGCATCCTGAACCGCAATTACGGCCAGCACGCCGCGATCATGGCCGGTTTTTCACAGGTGCGCGGCGATCTTGTCATCACCATCGATGCGGATTTGCAGAATCCGCCGGAAGAGTTTCCGCGCCTTGTCGCCGCCGCCGAGGAAGGCAACGACGTCGTCGGCACCGTGCGCCAGAACCGGAAGGATTCGTTGTTGCGCACCATCCCCTCCAAGATGGTCAACCGCGTGGCCCGCGTCGCGACGGGGGTGCAGATGAGCGACTACGGCTGTATGCTCCGTGCCTACCGCCGGCATGTCGTCGATGCAATGCTGCAATGCAATGAACGGAGTACGTTTATCCCGGTCCTCGGCAATTCCTTCGCCCGCAATACGTGCGAAATTCCGGTGGGACACAGCGAACGCGCGGTGGGGGAGTCGAAGTATTCGTTCCTTAAGCTGATTAATCTGCAGTTCAATCTTCTTACATGCATGACTACCGCGCCCTTGCGTCTTTTGATGTACCTGGGATTCGGCGCGGGCTTTATCGGCTTTATCCTCGGCTTGTTCATCATGTACAAGCGCATTTTTGACCACGATGAAGTCTGGAACGCGCAGGGGATTTTCACCGCCTTCGCCGTGATGTTCATTTTCACCGGCTTCCAGCTTGTTGGCATGGGGCTTTTGGGCGAATACATCGGCCGGATTTACCACGATGTCCGCGCGCGGCCGCAGTATTTCATCGAACAGATCACCGGCCGGAAAAACGATTCGGACAATGCCTGAGCTTTTTCTTATTTCCGGAGACGACGATTTTGCCCTCAAAGCCCGCGCCCGCGCGCTGGCCGCCGAACTTTGCGGCGGCGCACCGGAAGGGACGGAGGCTCTGGAGGTTGTGGATGGAACGGGGGAGGGGACGAAACTCGAGCCGCCGGTCGGGAATTTTCTCGACGCGTTGCGCACTCCGCCGTTTCTGACAGAGCATAAAGTTCTCTGGCTGCGTCATTGCCGCTTTCTGACGGAGCTTGCGGATGCGGCGCAGGAGAAGAAAAAAACGCCGCTCAAAGAGTGTGCCGATTTTCTCCTCCAGGCGTTTCCGGCGGGGCTTACGGTTTTGATCGACGGGCCGGGCGTCGATCTGCGGAAAACGTATTGGAAGAATCTGAAGGCGCGCGGCGCGGTCCTTGAAGTATTGAACGCGCCCAAGTCGAGCGACAAAAATTTTGCGGGGGACCGGCGCATGTCCATTACCGACTGGGCGCGTTCCAGCGGGAAAAAGATCGATGCGGACGCCGCCGCGTGGCTGACCGAAATCATCGGTGGCGACTCCGGCACATTGATGAACGAGTTGGAAAAAATCGCCTGTTACACGGGCGATGCGCCGCAAATCACGCTGGCCGATTGCCGGGCGGTCTGCTCCGGAACGCCGGAGGCGATCACATGGGCCTTCACGGGGGCGCTTACCGAGCGCAATGCGCCGGAGGCGTTGCGTCTTCTTGGACTTCTTCTGGAGCAAGGGGAGGCGGAACTTCGGATTTTTGCGGCGCTTTCCGGCGAATTTCAGCGCATGATTCAGGTGCGTCTTTCGATGGCGGAGCTGGGCCTGAGCCGGGTTTCGCCGCGCACATTCGACGAGATTCCGGCGGACGCCAAGGAGCGTTTCCCGGAGAATGTCCTCCTGGGCATCCACCCATACCGCGCATTCAAGATGTGCGAAGGCGCGGGACGCTGGAGTGAACCGTCGCTGGCGGAGGCCTTGAATAAGATTCTCGCGGCCAACCGGGCCCTTGTTTCCGGCGGCGGCGACTCCCGTTGGGTGATGGAGCAGCTTGTTTTCGACCTCGCCGGAGGATCGTCGCAACGTCGTTGAATCGAAAAGAGTACAAAGGAGCACCAAGTATGAGTACGACCTTTTATGAAAACGACCTCTTTAACGATTACAGGTTCAGCGCGGATTTTTTTGGCACGTTGAGCTCGGGATTCACGTACAACGGCAACATCGGCGCGTACGGCGCCGGGATAAACACCGGCGACCGCGACTGGTTCTCCTTTTCCGCCGGTTCCACGGGAAAAGTTACGTTGAATATCGATGCCGCCCAAGCGAAGGTTACATATTCTGCGGATGGTAAGTATTACTATTGTTACAGCACGCAGCCGCTCACAGTGAATGTAAGCAAAGGGGCAACCTATTATTTTGAGGTGGCAAGCCGGACGGCCGCGTATGGATTTACATACCGTGTAACGGGTTCATTTTCCGGCGGCGTTTCCGCCTCTCCGGCCGATCTGGCTTTTTATAAAACATCGACCGTTCACCAGGCGGCCGGACCGAAATACACCGTGCTTACTTCGACGGCCAAGTCGTACCTTGATGTTTCCATCCAGAACAAAGGCAAAGGCGCCGCCGCCGGCACCGATGTGTACGTATACATCGACGACAGGTACCATATGGAATTCTCTCTGGCCGCGTTGGAGAGCGGCAGATATGTTGTAAAAACCAACCTCGATCTGGGAATTCTTTCCGCGGGAAAACACAAGATTGCCGTTACGATTGATCCCGCCGGAGCTGTCAAGGAAAGCAACATCAAGAACAATACACTGCACAAAAACATTACCGTCAAAGACACAACTCCGCCGGGCAAGGTCGCCTTGGCGACTTCATACCAGGAAAAATACAATGCCGTTTTAACATGGAGTGCCGCGACGGACAATGTAAAAGTCGCCAAATACCAGGTTGTATATTACCAGACGTACGGATCGTACAAAACGGTTACCGCGTCGAAGACCTCCTTTACGATCAAAAACCTCAAACCGGGGACATATTACTATACGGTTACCGCCATCGATTCCTCGAAAAATCACGGCGCGGCAAGCGATGCCCGGCAAATTACGATATTGGATGTTACCGCGCCAAGCACAGTGTCCGTCCGGGCGAAAACCTCCGGCAACGCGGTTTATTTGACCTGGAAAACCCCGAAGGATAATGTTGGCGTTACGGGGTATGTTCTGCAATACGGCGTTGATTTGGAGCAGACAATCCATTTGTCCGCAGATCAATTGAGTCATCAGTTCACCAATCTGGCGCAGGGGACATTTCAGTACAGAATTTTCGCCGTGGACGCCGCGGGGAACCGAAGCAAGGCCGCGATAAAGAAAACAACCGTGAAAACGTCCTTGCCCGCATACAGCGCCATGAATGCGGAAGTAATTCAATCCGGCGGCGTCCAGACATTGGCGGATATCCAGTATGTCTACTTGGATTTTGACGGCGAAAGCACCTCCTACAAGGGTGAATACTGTGCCGTTGAGAGCGTAACGATGACGAACTCCAGGCTTTCGGCATCGGATATTGCGCTGATTGCCGCACAGCTTAACACGCAGTATGCCCGTCGTGGCGTTCTATTCGTGACCGAGCGCCCGGTCGGGATTGAATATTCGACGGTCTTCATTGGGTATACCGGCGACCTGGGCGATTACCGGGGATTGGCGGAGACCATCGACAAAGGAAACCAAATTGGGAGCGACAATGCGTTTGTGATTCTTTCCGGCGCGGAAACCTTGGAAGGGATCATCGCGACGATCGCGCACGAAACGGAACACATCGTTTTCGGCTTGGAACACGAGGGCGATGGGCTTGACGCCTATGCCGCGACCGGAAATCTTATCGTTGGCGCCGGCGTGACCAGCACGGGATTGGTGCTGACCGTATTTTCTCCCTTAGCGCTGATGGACGGTTTCACCATCGGCCTTGGCGGCGACGTTATGGCGATGACATTGCTGAAAGGACAGACCGGGCGGAACAACACGGTTGTAAGCAAAGGCGTTTTCGACGTTCACGGCGTCGCCATCGATACGATCGTCAGCGAAGGCCCCTCCAGTGTAATCAGCTCAGGCGGCGCGTTCATGGATGTGCACCATGGCGGCGTCGCCAGCGGAACCACGGTTTATTCCGGCGGTTCTTTGTACATCCAATCCGGCGGCGTCGCGTACGACACATTGCTTCGCCCCTATGGAAGGTGCGTTGTAATGAATGGCGGAGCGGCCTACCGCGGGCTTGTGGAAAGCAACGCCAACTTTCTGGTGTTGTCCGGTTCTTTTGCCGAAGCGATAACCGTCGCCAGCCGCGGAGCCTTGCTTGTTTACGGCGTGGTCAACAGCACAATGGTTGCCTCAAATGGCTATCTTCAGCTTCTCCGGCACGGCGATCAGGAGGGCGGCGGAACGGCTCACAACACCATCATAGCCGATGGTGGCACAATGCGGATCGAGTCGGAATGCCTTGCCCGAAACACCACCATGGAAAATTCTTATATGTATATTTCCAGCGGGGGAATGCACACAGGGGAATTGGACATCGGTGCGGGGGCGGTGGTTTCCGCGTACGCGGGGGGCATCGTCGATTTCGCGCTGGAGGGAAGGAAGACCGTCGACACATATCTTATTAAAAACATCGGTTCGATCGTTGGAACGCCCACGTACACCATCACCGTATCCGCCGACCAGGCGCGGGGGACATACAAGCTTGCGAGCGGCGCCGCCAGCTTCAAACAGTCCATCACCGTCGGCGACGAATCGTTCGATTACGGGACATTGACCGTCAACGGGGCTGTGCTCAACAACGGGAACACAAGCTACCGCTTGACGCAGAAGAACGGCGAATTGCTGCTGACCGTAGGCAATTACGCGCCCTCCAACCCGGACTTATTGTTCACAACGCCGGCGGGGTGGAGTTCTTCGATGGTTGTTTCCAACGTCAAGAAAACCAACACCGATTCGGCGATTTGCGTGGGCGACGCCGTTTACCTGGACTGGGCGGTACGGAACGACGGAACCGTGGCGTCCGGCGCATTTAAGGTATCGCTCTACCTTGGCAACGAGCTTTTGAATACCTTCAGTGTGAAGTCCCTTGGCGTCGGGGCAAGTTATACGTATACCGATTACGCGGTTTCCGCCTCGAAGTTCGGCGCCGCCGGGGAGTACCAGTTCAAGCTTGTCATCGACGAAGCCGGAACGGTAAAGGACGGCGACCGGAGCAACAACGTCGCGATAAAGAATATCGCCGTTTCGGCGAACAATTCCTCGGCCTCCTCTGAATTCAAGATCAAGGGAAGTTCCACGTTGACCGCCTTCGTCGCCGGATACGACAATATTTCCTGGAATAATTTCTCCTACATTTATACGGCGACCGGATTTTCTTCGCTGACCAAAGCGTACTTCTACACCGCTTTGAACATCATCGACGCGGAGAAGGGCACAAAAGCGGGCGACGCCAATTTGTGCTGGGCCGCTACCGCTTCGAACATGCTTGTGTACGGCGGATGGACCATTGGCGGCATGAACAATGAAAATGCCGTTTTCGATTACTTCCGCAAATATTTTTTGAACAACAATGGCGGGTACACCGCCTGCGGACTTACATGGTTTTTCAACGGCAATTACAACGGCGCCCGCATCGGCGGCGGCGGATTGTTCCAAAGTGTTTCCGCAAACAATTACATCACGGAATTCGCCATTTGCGGCGCGTACGGTGCGTACGGATACCAGACTGTGAGCGATCTTTCCGGCTTCAAGATGGTGGAAGAGGCGCTGCGGGATGGAAAAACCGTCGGTGTGGGGATCGGTTGGTATAAAAGTTATGTAAGCGACTACTCCATAACGGGGCGGAACGGCGGCCACGCCATCACCGTCGTAGGAATTATTTACGATACCCGGTACGCCAAGACGGATCCGCGCTATTACGCGGGCTTGATCGTGTCGGACTCCGACGACGACAAAAACCTCGGCGATCCAAGCAAAGCTCCGAACCGCATGCACGTCATCAGTGTCGAATGGCACGCGGCGACCGCGTCGTATTATACCACCGGTTCGGATTATTCTTTCGGGCGGATTGAATCGTTCCAGGTTCTTACCCCCAAATCGGCGGCGGTCGCGGGAGGGGCGAGCGCGTCCGCCGTGTCGAACCTCAGTTTTGCAAGTTACGTTGGAAATGACAACATCCCTTACATTGTCGTAACCGACCCCAATGCCGGAACCGGCGCGACGGAGATCAAAGAGGGTGATTCGGTCTACATTATTCTTTCCGTTGTCAACTCCGGGTTCGGCAACGCCGGTGTTTTTACAATTGCGGCCGAGATCGACGGCGGGAAAACCATTTACGCTACGGTGGACGGCCTCCTTGCCGGCGAGAGCCGGAAGATCACCCTTTCGCTGGGCGAACTCGAATACGGCAACCACAGCGTGCTTATCCACATCGATCCGGCGGGCGAGGTCGGCAACAATGCCGCCTCGGGGAAGACGTACAGCATTAAAAATATCATGGTTCATGCCGCTGCTGCGACGGTTTACGAGCTCAAAGACGGCGCGTCCGCAAACGGCAAGATCGTCCTCGCCGGTCAGAGGCTGGCGGTGCTCGCAAGGGGAAAATCGGTCAACACTGTTCTCGGAAGTTATGCTGAGGAATATGTTTACAACGGCGGTGTCGCCTCCGGCACTCAAATAGGCGGGAATGGTCTTCAACGGGTTCTTTCCGGCGGGAGCGCGTCGGGGACGGTTGTTTATTCCGGCGGATTTGCCGATGCGGAAGGGGAAATCCGCGACGCGGTCGTCCTTTCCGGCGGCGCGTTGTTTGCCGAAGGGCAGGGGCGGGCCGTCGGGACCGCCGTGGGGCCGGATGGCTGGATCATTGCGGAAAAAGGCGGCCGCGTTGTGGATACCGCGCTCTTCGGCGTCATGTTCGCGTGCGAAGATGGAAAGGCTGAAAATACCTCCGTGTATGAAGGCGCGGAGATGTTTGTTACCGAAGGCGGCAGCGCGTCGAATACAACGATACTCGATGGCGGAACGCAGATTGTCAGTGAAAACGGCCGTGCCGGAACGAACATTTTTTACGGCGACGGAACGCAAAACGTATGGAGCGATGGATACGCCGGCGATAATTCGTTTCAGAAAAGCGGTTTGCAGCAAGTCGTCGGCGTTGGCGCCGTGGCGTCCAACAATATTTTCTCCGACTCCGGCATCCAATATGCCGCCGACGGCGCGGTTGTTAGCAAGAGTATTTTTCTCTATAAGGGCGAGCAGATCATCGACCGGGCCACGGCCGACGAAACCTGGCTGTGGGGAAGTTCCACGCAGCAAATTGTGAACGGCGGCGTCGCGCGGAATACGCAAATCGGCGCGGGCTGCGTCGCCGTTGCGTACGCCGGCGGCACGTTGCTCCGGACCTTTGTCGCCGCCAATGCGATGCTGATGGTCGGAAGCGACGGTTCGGTTGGATCGGCTTTCGACATCACGGTATCCTCCGGCGGCGTTCTTCTTGTGGGCGCCGGGGCGGTTCTCGGCGGGGACATTGTCCTGGGCGGAAGGTGTTCCGTAGCCGGGCGCGCCACCGGGATGTTCAGGGACGGGGTCGACACGGGGCCGGTGATCGATTTCCGGATCGATCAACGCACAAGCGCCGACGCGGTTGTTATCGACAATCTTTCGTTCCTCTCCGGCTTCAATTACACGGTCAGCGTGTCCTCCGGGCAAAGCCTGGGCGTGTACCGCCTTGCCGGGAATGCCTCCGGTTTCAACCAGACAATTTCTGTTTGCGATGCGTCGGGAGCGGTTTACGGACTTGTCGGCGTCGGCGGTGCGCTCAATGTCGGAACGAAGTCGTATTCCCTTGTGCTGAAGGATAATGCATTATCGCTTTACATCAATGCCTCGATAGCGGGGGCGCCGATGTACGATCAATTAAGCATATCGTACGGCGCCATGTTCCTTTCCGCCGGCGAGGCGGCGCGAAACACGGTGCTGAACGATTGTTCCATCCAGCATATTTCCGGCGGCGCCGACGTTTCCGGCACCATAGTCAACGACGGTTCGATCCTGCGGATCGCCGACGGAGGCAGAGCCGCCGATACCGTGGTGAACATGGGAGGATGCATCTTCATGGACGCGGGGGCGGTTTTGTCCGGCACGACGCTTTTGAACGGCGGTTCGATCAACGCCTCCGGCGATATCAATATGCGGAACGAAGGAAGCATTCATTTTTCACTCTCCTCCTTTTCCACCGTGCCGGCGGAGGCTGTCGTGAGTGTTTCCGGATGGCTCTTGAACGATTCCTGCCGGATCACCGTCGGCGCGAATCAGGCCTTCGGCAATTATCGCCTGGTCGCGGGTAAGACTTCCGGAAATTCGAATATCACCATCGGCGACGATGTTTCCGTATTCGGAACCTTCAGGGGCATCCTTGATGTGGTGTATCATAACGGTGTTGCATATACGTTACGGAACAACGGCGTGGGGATTGATCTGTACATCGGCGAAACGGCGATGATCCAGATGACCATGGAAGGAACCTTGACGGACAAGACGCAGGATTTTTCTCCAGGTACGGTTACAGCCGGAAAGTACTGCTTTGCGTCTTCCGCGATTCCGGCGACTTTTTCCGGCACGGTTTCGATTCTGAATGATAAGGGAAAAAAGATTTATTCCTGCAGCATCGCCAAGGGAAAAATGAAAGCATCCGACGTCCTTCTGGCGGAGGGAAATTACACCATCCGTCTTTCCGCTGGAAAGAATGGCGGCGATTTCTCGTTCGATCTTCTCTCCCGTTTGTTGTTCACGCGCGCCAATGAGGCGGCGGACGACGTTTGGAATTCCGCGCCCGCGATCGCTTACGGTGAATCATTGAGTGAATGGGTGGGGTTTGGCGACGCGCTTGACTATCGGATGCTTGCGCTTGACTGCGCCGGGAAATACAACTTTTACCTTTCCGGGATCGAAAATACGGCGAAGCTCACGGTGTACGAGGTTGTCAACGGAAAACTCAAGTCGCTCAAGAGTTTGACGGTGAAATCCGGCGGCAATGTCCTTTCAGGAATTTTGCTCGATTCATCGAAGACTTATTGCGTTGCGGTCGCGGCCTCCGGCGCGGCCAAGGGGCTTAACACCGCGTACGAACTGGCGTTTGCCGGAACGCAATTCGACAATGTCAACAACCGTCTCGCGAACAACAACTGGGGCGATTCCGGCGTGGGGATTTTGGATTTGGCCGCCGGAGTCTCCGGCGAATGGGTCGGGTTCGGCGATGCTGTCGACTTCTTCCAATTCGCCCTCGGTTCGAACCAGTCGGGGCGGTATGGGATTACCCTTGATCTTGAAATTCCAAAATTTGCAACCATGACCCTTTATACGGTTATGCAGAATAAAAAGGGAAAAACGGTGCTCACGGCGGTGAAGTCCGGCAAAGACGGATTGTACGCGCTTGGCGAAGGCGAATATGCCGTCAAGGTCGCCTCGTCGGACAATGGAAAAGGGACAAAGAACACCGCCTATGGGATTCATGTTGATTTTTCTGTTCCGGATGGCTTGAAAACACAGGAAGGTTTTTTGGCATGAGCTTGAAACGTTTGATCCTTGGGATCATGTTGGCATGCGCTCTTGGGGGCGTCGCTTCGGAGGCGGAGATTGAGCGCTTGGAGCAGCGCAACCAGGCGATTCTTCCGGGAACGCCGGCGCACAGCGAAGGGATGCTTCTTTTCCTGAACGAGGAGGCCCGGAAGCTCTCCGGCGACGAAAAGAAGAAGGCGGAGTTTGAGCAGACGCTCGCGCGCTGGAAGGAGCTCCACGCCGCACTGGCGGAAAAGCGGAATCCTCTGGATGCGCAGACGGGACGTTTCGAATGGGCGTTCCGTTCCCGGATGGATGGCTCCGGTCAGCCGATCATGCTGGAAGTTCCCGCGGAGTGGGACCGAAAGACGCCGCTTCCGCTTGTTATAGGCCTGCACGGGCTCGGTGGAACGCACCGTTCGTGGCTGCCCGACAAAGCGGCAACGATGCACCTTAAGTTGTACGTACTCGGGCGCGGCAATCCCTTTTACCGCGCCTCCGGCGAGCGCGATGTTCTGGAGGCGCTGGAATTCGTCCGTGCGATGTACCCGGTCGATCCCGACCGGATCGGCATCGGCGGCATGAGCATGGGCGGCTGGGGCGTCAACCGGATGGCGGCGCGTTATCCGGGGCTGTGGTCGGGTGTGGTTTCGTATTGCGGATGGGCCTATGGGCTGCCAGTGAAAAATTTTGTCGATCTTCCTGTACAGTTCCATCACGGCGACGCCGACTGGGCAGTGGGAATCGGCAACCAGCGATTGATCGAACAGGATTTTGCCGGAGCCTCCAACGGGCATTTTTACGAATACCCCGGCGTCGGCCACAACGTCCTCCCTGCGTCGGGCGCGCATTCCCCCATCGATTTTCTTTTGCGGCAGAAACGCAATCCCTTTCCGGAACATTTGTTTTTTGAAACCGACCTGACTTTTCCCGGTTTTCGGGAAGGGCTGAGCATTGAACGCCTTCTCGATCCGCATTGTTACGGAAGCGTGAAGCTGGAGCGGCGCGCCGGACAGATTTCCGGGACAACCAAGAACATTGAACGCCTGACTCTCAGTGCTCCATGGCCGATTCAAACTGTTGCGCTGGACAATCAGGAATTGACTGTTCCAGCCGGGCGTACCGGCGTTACGTTGGCGCGGCGCGACGGCGTGTGGCATTTGGGCGCTTCCGGCGGGACGGAGTACTCCTGCGGCGGTATGTTCTCGCTCTTCGACGGCGCGCCGATCCGTTTTGTTGTGTCCGATTCCTATGGGCAGAACGCCGCGGTCGGGGCATGGAGCCGTTCCGCCGACCTTCGTTCCGGCGACCGGCGGCGTATGCCGTATGGACAATTTCCGGTTCGGCTTGCCTCCGAAATCGGCGCGGCCGCCCCCGATGCGCATTTGATCCTGGTAGGCGGCCCGGAGGACAATCCGGCGGTCGCGGCGTTCCTGCCGCACTGGCCGGTCCGTTTTGAGGAAGATTCGCTGGTGATTCGCCATATCGGCCGTTTCCCGAAAAAGACGACCGCGCTGGCGTTGGTGTTCCGTCATCCGGAAAATCCGCGCTTCCGTACCCTCTGGCTCTACAACCAGACCGAAAAGTCCTTTCCTGCCTGGGGGGCTATCGGCGGATGGGCCTGGCGCGACCGGCTGCCCGATTTGATGGCGCACGACGTAAGCGGCGCTGATTCGGTCCTGCTGGCCGCGGGGAACTTCGGCAACGACTGGATTTGGGCGGAGCGTGGCGCGGAGCCGATCTTACAGGAGCAATATCGTTCGGCCAACGGACTTCAGGAAGCGTTGATGCTGGCGGCCTGGAAAAAGGCCGGGACCGATGGCATGTTGTATGGTTCTTACAACGAGCCGTGGGCGATGCAAAACAGCATGGGCTCCCTCGGGCGCTCCTCCCTCCTGGCACTTCTTCCCGTCCGTTTCCAGCCGCTGACGCGGGCTGTTCTCAATCGGGGAGAACTTCAAAAATTGCGGGAATTTTGCATCGCCAAACCTGAGTTTCGCCTCCGTCTTTCCCCCAATGCGGAGGAAAAGGAAGATGTTTCGCTCCTTCTCCCGGAAAATATCGTGATGATGGCTTCTTACGGGAAATACAACTTTCCAAAGGAAGCATTGTCGCGTACCGGGCTGGATCTTCGTGATTTTATTGGCGCGGTGCTCCGCTGACGGTTTTGGGGGCCGTCAGACGATCCGCGAAATAGACCAGGACGACGGTGAGGATTGCAATCGACACGAAGAAAAGCAGAAAAATTCCGTCGTATACGCCGCATTTGAAAAATCCGCCCCATGTCATCCAGCCGATCAAAATCCATTGCGTAATGAAGATGGCGTTGATTTTTTTGCTCATGAACGCCACAAGATTTTTTACCGTCTTCAGGCATTCGAGCGCGCGGGATAGGAAATACAGTAGACTGCACCAGATCATCGCAATACCGAATATCCAGAAAACTTTGACGGTATTTTGCGCGTACATATTTTCGCCGATGAATAATTCAGACAGGTTGTATTCGCATGCGGACAGCATCGCCGTAAAAGCGCCGAAGAGGATCGTTCCGCCAAAAAGAAGACGGGTGTAAAACTTCGCTTTATCCGCAACGCACAACAGAACTTTTCCGAACAAGTATCCTGTAACCGGATAGATCAGCCACACAAACAGCGGGAAGGGGGTCAGGGCATTCTGGTAGGTAAAGTAACCGATCCAGACTGAAGTTAATTCGCCATTCGGATAAATCGGCGATGCAATCGAGCCCCCAAAAAGCAATCCGATGGCCGAGATAAGGATAATAAGATCGTTCCATCGGAAATACTTCGCCAGCGAAAAAAAGAGGAATGCGAGTCCGGCAAAGTGCAGGATATCCAGGCATAGAAGTTCTTCAATGCTTTGACTTTGAAGGCTTTTCGACTGATATAACAGGAAAAAGAAAAGGCAGGGGAGGACGCCGCGCACCACGTTCAGGATGTATCCCTGGCCGACGAGTTTTATTCCGCGCACCGTATTGACTTTGGGGTCCTGGTTTTTGCTGTAGGCAATTCCGATCCCCATTGCAAGCATGAAAATGGGCGCGGCGAGGGGGCCGCCGACGAATTCAATGAATACATGGATCCACGTTTGCAGCCCCGGAGCGAATTCGATGTTTTTGTAACATTCTTCATCGACATGTACAAGGATCATCCAGACGATGGAGATTACCTTGGCCATGTCGATCTCGAATTGCCGACCGTGATTGACGTTTTCGGTCGCGAATACCCGGGGCGGTTCTCCGGCGGCAATTTTTTTTCTCTCCGATATAAAATAACAAGACAAAAGGATTGCCAGAATACCCAGAGTGCTCACCATCAACATCATAGTGGATTCCGTTGTACGTGTTTTGAGCTTGAAGGATGGTGGATCCGCTGGGGTTTGAACCCAGGACCAAGGGATTATGAGTCCCCTGCTCTAACCGCTGAGCTACGGATCCGGAAAATTATTTGAGCTTGCGCTCCAATTGCGAAAGAGAACGGCGCAACGCTTCGTCGCGCGAGCAAAGTTCCGGAATTTTTTTCATTGCGTTGAGAATCGTGGCGTGGTTTTTTCCGAATGCCTTCCCGATTTCCGGCAACGAATGCTCCGTGTGCGTCCGGCAAAGATACATCGCCACCATGCGCGGTTCCGCAATGTTGCGCGGACGCTTGGAACTCAAAATATCCCCAAGCGAAATGCCGAAATGCTCCGCAACGACCTGTTGAATGCGGTCCATTCCGACGATTTTCGTCCTCGCTTCGTGAACAAGTTGCTTTTGCAGAAGCTCTTCCGCCATGGCGATCGTCGGGGATTGGCCGCTCATCGTCGCAAGTGTCGCCAAACGAAGAAACGCACCTTTCAGGCGGCGCACGCTCGAAGCGATGTGCTCCGCAAGAAATTCCAGCAGCCGCGGCTCCAGCTTCACTTTAATATCCGGGTCCTTGGAAATCATGCGGAGAATCGCCAGGCGCGCCTCCACACCCGGGGGCGAAATCTCCGTTGTAACGCCGGATTCAAAGCGAGTTACAAGTCGCGGCTCCAACCCCTTGATTTCGCAAGGCTCCTTATCGCTTGTAAGGATAATTTGCTTCCGTTGCAAATGCAACGCGTTGAAGAGATTGAAGAACTCTTCCTGAATCTGCGGTTTCCCCGCGAGCATGTGCACATCGTCGATAAGCAGCATGTCCACGCCGCGTACAGAGGCACGGAATTCCGTCAAACTCCGGTGCGATGTCAGGAGATCGTAAAATTCCGTCAACAACGCTTCGCACGTTGTATAACGCACCGATAAATTCCGGCGGCGCGCCTCCGTTTCCGCCGCGCGCAGAAGGTGCGTTTTGCCGATTCCGCTTACGCCATAAAGGTACAACGGGTTGTACAACCCCGGTTCCTCCACCGCGGAGCGGGAAGCCAGAAACGCGTAACGATTTTCCTCGCTGACGACAAAATTGTCGAACAAAGGCGTGCTCCACGCGGCGGCGGCGCCGCCGGTCTTGGCCTTCGGTTCCGGGGACGGCGCAACGGAAACGGCGGCGTCGGGCGGAGAATGCCCCGGTTCCAGACGGTAAACGTAATCGTTGCCGTCCAGTTCCGTGAGCGCGTTGAGGAGCGCGCGGGAATAGTGGCGGTTGATGAAATCGACTACAAAATCATTGGCCGCGCCGAGAACGAGTTCCTGCTCATCGTCCAGACCGAGCGGAAGCAGCGGCTTCAGCCATTGATCGAACAACGCGGGTTCATTCCTTTTCAGCCGATCCGAAGCCATTGCCCAGATGCGGTTTGCCATATCTTCCCCGGCCATTTTCTACCTATATACTTACATATTTTACTGTTTTGCAACAGAAGTTATTAACAATCCGGTGCTTCCGGCGCCTTGCAGCCATTACGGCGCATACGACCCCGGCACCCCCCGAAAACAGACTCTTCGCGGGGGGCTTTCCCCATCATTCGCGTTGTCAAGCAGTTAGAGCTTTTGAGCTTGAATGTGCTACGTCGACGTATATTTTACATCTTCGCCGCCCATCGGCGTATAAGTTGTCGTAAGAGAGCGCTTTTGTGTAAGTTACACATGGAACACCCATGACATTGACAGCTTATTAACAGCTTATTAACAACCCGGGCCTCTTTTTCGGGGCCGACAATATCCAATGTACATGGAGAAAGGAATAATGCAACCGGAAACGGAGAAAAAAAGAGGAAAAAAAGAACGATTTTTCTTTGTTTTACGTATTGACAAAATTCCTTTTATGGGATACGTGTGTTATGTTTCAATACGATTGGACGCTTGCGGGCAGCGTAATGCTTCCATGGAATTTTCCGCGCAAATAGCGCCTGCCGGATTCGCGCGCTTCGGTAAACTCCAATTCGCTCTCAAGCACGACGCCTCCGCCGCCAAGGGCGAGTTGTGCGTACAATTGCGAGGCTGCGTCGGGAAGGCCCTCAAAGTTCAGTGATTGCATCCATACCTCGAATTTGAATGTGCGGTAAGCGAAATCGACAGGCAGCGCGGCGCCGGTGACCCAGACGCCGATTCCCTCGTCCAGAAACAATGGAAGCCGTTCCGGCACCAGCCGCAGTCCCGCCGCCGATCCAAGCTTGGAACGCAATATTTCCTCCACATCCGTAATCTTCATGTCGACGCTTGCGTTTTCGTCCGAGGGGGAGGTTTTCAGCGTATCTTCCGCGGCGAACGTCGACATCGCCAGGTTGATTTCCACACGCAGCGTCATTTCGCCGACGAGGCGCTGCCGCCCCCAAGCAACCGTTTCGCTCCAAACGATTCCATCTTTGAGGAGGGCTTTGCCGAAGACAAGTTTCGAACCGCCCAACGTTTCCACCGTATCCGGGAGGAGCGGGAATACGAGGGCCAGGCGCGTCAGCGACTCCCGGAGGGTTGCATATTCCGTCGATTCCGCGCGAAGGACCGCTTCCGCGACCCACCAGTTTGTGTGGTCTTCGGGGAATTCCGACGAGAGCGGTTTCAAGATCAATCCTTCTTCGCCTGGCGGCAGGGAATGCATGCGGATCGATCCCGTCCAGAGCTGACGAAGCATTTGCGTGATGCCGGCCTCCAGGCCGCCCGCGGTCGCTTCTTTGCGGCGTTCGCGTGCCGAAACGTCGGTCGATAATCCGGGGTACATGAATGTGTTTTCCATAACAGACTCCATTTTAGAGGTTTCGTTCATTTTCGTCAAATTCGTATTCGGGTTCTTCCGCCGCCGGCTCGACGCGTTCGCGCCAACGGTCCGGGCGGCGGTTTTTCAACCAGAAGAGCAAGGCTCGCACATCCGGCGGGATTACTTTCAGCACCTTGCGTGTTTTAAGGGCTTCGAGGACTTCACCGCTTTTTTTGTCGATCACGGCCTCCTGGTGAACTTCTTCGTGGTCGAAGCCGAGCGCCCGCTTCAAAAGCGCCGCCTCCACCTCATCCTCCGGCTGTAAGTCGGGCGGCAATTTTTTTGATTTTCGCATTGTTTCTCCCGTGTTTATTTCATGACAAATTTGTCAACTTGAACTTGAAAAAAACCTTATACATGGTATCTTACAGAAAAAGAACGGGGTGAATGCATGCAGCTAATCAGCGACCAGGTGGCCGGGTATCTTTCCCGGGGATCGGCGATCCGTAAAATGTTCGAGGCGGGGATCGAGCTCCGCAAGCAGTACGGCGCCGACCGTGTGTACGACTTCAGCCTGGGGAATCCCGATTTGCCGCCGCCGCCGGAGGTGGCCGCGGCGTTGCGCGCCGTGGCGGAACGAGCCGGGACTCCCTTTGCGCTCGGCTACATGCCGAACGCCGGATACCCGGAGTTGCGCACGGAGCTTGCAGCGCATCTTTCGCGTGAGCAAGAGTGCGCGATCCCCGCCGCCAATGTGATGCTGACTTGCGGCGCGGCGGGCGGAATCAACGTGTTGTTCCGTTCCATCCTCACGCCGGGCGATGAAGTGCTGGCGCCCGCGCCTTATTTTGTGGAATACGATTTTTACGCCGCCAACGCCGGGGCCTCATTGCGCCGCGTTCCGACAAAGCCCGGCACGTTCGAGCTTGATCCGGCGGCCTTTGCCGAAGCCATTACGGAGCGTACCAGGGCGATCATCCTGAATTCGCCGAACAACCCCACCGGGCGCATCTATACGCGTGCGGAGCTCAAGGCTCTTGGCGAGGTTGTCCGCAAGGCGGAAGCCATGTTCAAGCGTCCGATTTTCGTCGTCGCCGACGAGCCGTACCGTTTTTTGAACTTTGAAGGGTTGGAAATTCCCTCCATGTTTGCTTTTTTTCGGCATTCGGTGGTCATCGGTTCGTATTCCAAGAGCCTTTCGCTCGCCGGGGAGCGCATCGGCTACCTTGCGGTGAATCCGATCCTGGAGGAAGAAGCCGCACCCTTGATGAACGCGCTGATTCTCTGCAACCGGACGCTCGGTTTTGTGAACGCGCCGGCGGTTGCGCAGCAGCTTTTGCGGAGCTGCCTCGGAGCGCAGGTCGATCTTGCCATTTACCGTGCCCGCCGCGATGCGATGCAAAAGATGCTCAATTTCGCCGGCATCGAATACCAACTCCCCGCCGGCGCTTTTTACTTTTTTCCGAAATCGCCCGTTGCGGAGGAGCAGCGTTTTATCGACGCACTCCTTGGCGAGCAGATTCTCGCAGTGCCGGGGACGGCGTTCGGCGCGCCGGGGTATTTCCGTTTGGCATTCTGTGTGGATGCTTCGGTGATGGAACGGGCCACACCCGGTTTCCGCCGCGCCGTCGAGCGGTGCCGCTGAGGACGCAACCCCATGCCGGGACGCGATCAAAACCTGGAAATAGCTGTTCTCAACCAGATCAGCCATGCGATGGCGCGGGAAAAAAATGTTCCCGCGCTTCTTGCCGAAGTTTTGGGGACGTTATACCGGCAGATGGACCTCCAGCGCGGAACCGTAACGCTTTTGGAGGGCGATGAATTGGTGATCCACGCGTCGCACGGGCTTAGCGATGCGGAGCGGAAACGGGGGCGTTACCACTTGGGCGAAGGGGTTACAGGCCAAGTTGGCGCGAGTGGAAAATCGCAGATTATCCCGGATATTTCGCGGAATAAAAATTTTTTGAACCGTACCGGGAGCCGCGAAAGTTTGTCGCATATCGCTTTTATTTGCGTGCCGATCATCCACCGGCGGCGTGTCATCGGGACGATGAGCATCGACCGGGACACATCGGAAAAGCCGGAGTTGGAGCGGGACATTCATTTGCTCGAAATTGTCGCTGGACTCCTTGCCGAGGCGGTTTCCACGCTGTACCGC
Organism: Victivallaceae bacterium; assembly: GCA_031549345.1. GTDB lineage: Bacteria > Verrucomicrobiota > Lentisphaeria > Victivallales > Victivallaceae > CASFRF01. The sequence goes on along the minus strand of JAVBPY010000002.1, from coordinate 142,921 downwards.
GAAAACGAGGAACGCGAACAGCTCCGGCGTGAAAATGACCGCCTTCGCCGAGAGCTGGAGAATGTCGCGCGTCCGCAGGAAATAGTCGGCGATTCTCCGGCAATGCAGCGCGTGTACGCAATGATCGGCCAGGTGGCCGACAGCGATGCCACCGTTTTGATTCGCGGCGAATCGGGGACGGGCAAGGAACTTGTCGCCCGTGCCATTCAGCGGCACGGCGGGCGGCGGAATGCGCCTTTTGTTGTCGTCAACTGCGCGGCGTTGCCCGAGGGACTGGTGGAGAGCGAGCTTTTCGGGCACGAACGCGGCGCGTTCACCGGCGCGGCGGCGCGGCGTATCGGCCGTGTGGAGGCGGCCGATACGGGGACGATTTTTCTGGATGAAATCGGCGATCTTGCGCCGTCGGTGCAAGTGAAACTGCTCCGTTTCATTCAGGAGAGGACATTCCAGCGTATCGGCAGCAATGCGGAGCAACGGTCCGATGTGCGGATTCTCGCCGCGACCAGCCGCGATTTGGAACGGCTGATGGCGGAGGGTAAATTCCGCGAAGATTTGTACTACAGGCTCAATGTGTTCCCCATCCGCATCCCTTCTCTGGCGGAACGGAAGGAAGACATTCTTTCCCTGGCGGAATATTTTTTGGAAAAGTTCAGTGTCCGTTACCGGCGGGCTGTCCGCGGCATTTCGGCGGCGGCGGCGCGTTCGATGCTCGCTTACGCCTGGCCCGGTAATGTGCGCGAGCTGGAAAACCGTATGGAACGGGCCGTTCTTACGGCGGGCGGCGGCTGGGTGGAATTGGACGATTTGCCCGCTGCGCCGGAGCTTTTTGTTGCGGATACGAAAGAAAAACAATCGGAAGATCCTGTTCAAAATATGGATCTTCCGGAACAAGTGGAACGTTTGGAACGGCGTTTAATCCTTGCGGCCTTGCGCCGGACGGAGGGGAACGTGGCGGCGGCGGCGCGTGTTCTGAACCTTTCCGGGCGGATTTTACGGTATAAAATCAAACAACTGGGAATCCAGGCGCAAGAAACTGCGGTTCCCGGATTAAGCGAAGGGTAGGGGGATTATGGGAAAAAAGGTTTTGGTCGTCGGCGGCGCGGGGTATATCGGAAGCGCTTGTGCGGAATATCTGCTGGACCGCGATTATGAAGTTACGGTTTTCGACGCGTTGATTACCGGGCACCGTTCCGCCGTGGACAAGCGCGCGGAGTTTGTCGAAGGCAATTTGGAAAACCGCGATTTGATTATCGATGTATGCAAGCGCGGGAAATTCGATGCGATTATGCATTTTGCCGCCTTTTCGCTGGTGGGTGAATCGATGCAGAACCCCTCCAAGTATTTCCGCAACAACCTTGCGTTCGGGCTGAACCTGGCCGACGCCGCGGTGGCGGGCAACGTGGGACGGATTGTTTTTTCCAGTACGGCGGCGACCTTCGGACAGCCCGAGTCGGTGCCGATCCGCGAAAATGACCGGCAGATTCCGATCAATCCGTACGGGGAATCCAAACTCTGCTTTGAAAAAGTCCTCAAATGGTACCGCGAAATCCACGGTGTGGAATACGCCGCGCTCCGCTATTTCAACGCGGCGGGGGCGACGAAGAATTTCGGCGAGGACCACAGTCCGGAATCGCACTTGATCCCGATCATCCTCCAGGTTGCCCGCAAGAAGCGCGAAAAAATTATGATTTACGGCGACGATTACGAAACGCCGGACGGGACGTGCATTCGCGACTACATCCACATTCTCGACCTCGCACAGGCGCACGAACTGGCGCTCTCCGCGCCGGAATCGGGGCACTACAACCTCGGAACCGGCAACGGTTTGAGTGTGAAAACCATTGTGGACGCCGCGCGCGAGGTTACCGGGCGCGAGATCAAAGCGGAGATTGCGCCGCGCCGCGCCGGGGACCCTGCGACGCTGATCGCGTGCAGCGACCGCGCGCGGAAGATGCTGGGTTGGAAGCCGCAGTTTGAAGATGTCCGGTCGATCATCGAATCGGCTTGGAAATGGCAGCTCAAATTCCCGGATGGGTACGGTGATTGATGGCAACGCAGGCGTGGCACTCCTTAGGCCCATTTACGATTTTTGACCTGGAAACCACCGGCATGAGTCCGGTGTTCGACCGGATCGTCGAAATCGCCGCCGTCCGGATCGAGTTGGACGGGACGGCGACGGCGTACCAGACGCTTGTCAATCCGGGGCGGAGAATTCCGCCGGGGGCAAGCGCGGTACACCGCATCACCGATGCCATGGTCGCCGGTGCGCCGGCATTCGACGTGGCCGCCCGCGCGTTTCTCGCCCTGGCGGAAGGATCCACGCTTGTGGCGCACAACGCCCGGTTCGACCTGGGTTTTTTGCAGGAGAGTCTTGTCCGTTGCGGCCTGGAGCTCTGGGAGGGGCGCACGCTCGACTCCATCCGGATGCTCAAGCAGAGCCACGCAGGTCTTCCCTCCTACAGTTTGCAGCGTCTTCGGGCGTATTTTGCGCTGGATGATCCGTGGGAGGACATGGCTGCGCACCGCGCCGCCGCCGATGTGGAATGGACACGCCAGTTGTTGGCTTTATCTTTGACGGAATTAATAAAAAGGAAGAACAATGTCTGAACTCGAATCCTTGTTTGAACAGCATTACGGCGCAAAGCCGACCGCGATCGCCCACGCCCCTGGACGGTTGGAGGTCCTTGGCAACCACACCGACTACAACCAGGGCTTTGTCCTCAGTTGCGCTGTCGGGCAGACGACCGCGTTCGCGCTGCGCCCGGTCCCCGGAAAGACCTGCCGCCTGATCGATTTCCGTGACCCGTCGCGGACGCGCGGCGGGCGCTCCTTCGACCTCGACTCGATCGATACGCCGACGCCCAAGGACTGGACCAACTACATCAAGGGCGTGATTGTCGAGCTCCGCAAACGCGGGATCGAAATCGGCGCGTTCGACGGCGCGATCAAAAGCACCATTCCGTTGGCGGCGGGGATGTCGAGTTCGGCGGCGCTGGAAATGTCGGCGGCGTGCGCGTTCCAGGCGGAATTCGGTTTCGTCCTCGAACGGGCGGAGCTCGCCCGCGTGGGGCAGGGGGTGGAAAATTTGTACATGGGGTTGAATTCGGGGCTGCTTGACCAGTTCAGTTCGCTGTTCGGCAGGAAGGATGCGCTCATCCTCTCCGACTTCCGCTCCGTGGAAGTGGTGCGCACGGTTCAAGTGCCCACCGGGTACAAGCTCCTGGTGGCCAATTCGATGGTCAAGCACAGCCTGGTCGATTCGGAGTACAACGTCCGCCGGCAGGACTGCGAATCGGCGGCGGCCAAGCTCGCGGCGATCTATCCGGGGGTGAAAACCCTCCGCGACGTCTCCGTGGCGCAGCTTGAAGCGGCACGGGGAAAACTCGGCGAACGCGAATACCGCCGCGCCGCGCACGTCGTCGGCGAAGGCGACCGCGTGATGCGGGCGGTGAAAGCGCTGGAGCAAGGCGACGCGGCCGCCTTCGGCGCCCTTTTGTTCGAGTCGCACGAATCGAGCAAGAGCAATTTTGAAAACAGCACGGCGGAGCTCGATTACCTTGTGGAGTTGGCGCATTCGATCCCCGGCTGCCTCGGGGCGCGCCTCTCCGGCGGCGGCTTCGGCGGAATCAGCATTCACTTCGTGGCCGAGGACGCGGTGGCCGAATACGGCAAACGCCTCCAGACCGCTTACAAGCTTAAGACCAATCTGGAGCCGGAGCTGATCGTCTGCGCGATCGGCGACGGGGCGCACGCGGAGAAGCTCTGATGGGAAAAGCGATGCGTATTTTAAGCGGAATGCAACCTTCCGGCGTTCCCCATTTGGGCAACTATTTCGGGATGATGCGCCAGGCGGTGGAAATGCAGCAGAAGGGTGAGAGCTTCTTTTTCATCGCCGACTACCACGCGCTGACCACCGGCCCCGAACCGGATGCCCTGCGTAAGAACGCGTACGGCGTGGCGCTCGATTTCCTCGCCTGCGGGCTCGATCCGGAAAAAACGACGTTTTTCCGGCAATCGGATGTGCCGCAGGTTACGGAGCTTATGTGGATTTTGAATCCGGTCGTAACCGTGGGGCTCCTCGAGCGCGCGCACAGCTACAAGGACAAAATCGCGCACGGATTCGCGCCGAACAATGGATTGTTCTCGTACCCGGTTCTTATGGCGGCGGATATTTTGTTGTACCAGTCGAACCTGGTTCCGGTGGGAAAAGACCAGAAGCAGCATTTGGAGATCACCCGCGACATCGCCATACGCTTCAACAACCAATACGGCGACATTTTCGTCGTTCCGGAAGAGTACATCCCCGAGACGGTCGCCGTCGTTCCCGGGACCGACGGACAGAAGATGAGCAAAAGCTATGGCAACACCATTCCGATTTTCGCCGCGGAAAAAGCCTTCCGTAAAACGGTGATGAACATTGTAACCGACTGCACCCCGATGGAAGCGCCCAAGGATCCATCCAATTGCAACGTCGTTGCGCTGTTCAAGCTGGTCGCGCCCCCGGAAGAGGTCGCTGCGATGGAGGCCAATTACCGTGCGGGGAATTACGGGTACGGGCACGCGAAGCAGGCGCTGTTTGAGCATTTGTGGACGTATTTCGCCCCGATGCGCGCCCGCCGTGCGGAACTGGAGGCCAACCCCGATTACGTGGCGAAAGTTCTGTGCGAAGGGGCCGAACGCGCCTCCGCCGTCGCCAATGTCACCATGGAAAAAGTTCGCCGCGCCGTCGGGCTGCGGTAGAAAAGTGTCGAAAATGCCGTCCACCCGTTGCTTGAAATGCGATAAGGAAACAGAAGGAGGCAAGTGCCCCTTCTGTGGAAACGTCATTTCTGTTGTGCGCCGCCCCATCGGGCACACGGTTGCTGTTTGTGTGTTTGTCGCATTGGATACCGCCGCGGTGGTCAGCTACATCAAATTCATGTCCCCATGGGTAATGATGAGTGGTTCTTTTTTCGGTGCCGGGGTGGTTTCGTTCATTCTTTTCTTGCCCATATTGTTTGTTTTGTTTGCCTGCAAAAGCGCACGGGTTGCTATTTTGACAACGCTCTGTATGACCGGGCTCATGACATCCGTGTTTTTTTATCCTGTCGCCAACTTTTTTTCGATACGACAGGAAGAGAATGAACGAAGAGCCTATGAGGAAGAGCTCAAAGAATGCGGCACCCAAACGTCGTATTTCAATAATGGCGTCATTTTCTGCCGATACCCGGCTATTTTGACAGATCCACCGTCGGGATTGTTCAATCCGGATTCACCCCATGACTACCTGGGCAGCATTTCATTCACGTCCGCACGCGGGTACGGATCGCCGCATCTTGGCTTTGGATTCAGCCGGAAATCCCGAGCGGAGGAAATAACCATGCGTTATACGGCCGATGGAGACGACGGCGGAGTATATGTCTACGTTTTGAAATCCGGTGAAATTGCATTGGCGGATGGCGAATTGATCGGCAAGGGGTACATCGTATACCGTGATTTTCAAAAAAAGGGCATGAAAAATTTCTATTTTGCACAGATCGAATACAAGTTTCCTTCTTGTTTTGTCGTTATGTATTTGAATTATCCATCCGCGACGCAAGAGGACTTTATGAAACTTTTGACCGATATTATGGGGTCTTTCAGATTCATGGAATTGAAGAAGTTTGAAATGACGCCATACGCAAAAAAGACTCGAGAATAATAGAGATTTCAAAAGAAAGGATTTCTCATGTTTCCCGCAAAATCACGCATTCTGTTCCAGGGAGATTCGATCACCGATTACGGACGCGCACGCGTGGCGGAACCGGCCAACCGGGGGCTCGGCACCGGGCACCCCATGATGATCGCCGCCGAACTGATCGCCCGTCACCCGGAGCTTGGGCTGGAGTTTTTCAACCGCGGGCTCTCCGGCGACAACGTCGCCAATTTATACGCACGGTGGAAGATCGACGCACTGAACCTGAAGCCGGACTACATCAGCATCCTCATCGGCATCAACGATATGTGGGCGCATTACTCCCGGAACAACGGCATCGAGCCGGAGCGTTTTGACCGGATTTACCGCATGCTTCTGGATTGGACGCTTCAGGAATTGCCGAACGTGAAGTTTATCCTCTGCGAGCCGTTCATGGCCGTCTACGAAGGCGCGGCCTCCAGCGAAGAATGGCGTGGCGACCTTCGCATCCGGCAGGAGATCGTGCGCACCATCGCGGATGATTACAAGGCGATTTTCGTTCCGTTCCAGTCGATCATGGACGAAGCGTGCGCAAAGGCGCACCCCTCGGTATGGTACTACGACGGCATCCACCCCGTCCACGCCGGTTACGGCGTGATGACGCGGGGTTGGATCGACACCGTTAAAGCGGCTTTGTAACACGCAACATAGTCCGAACATGCCTGAACAGGAAAAAAAAAGAACGCGTCGTTGGTGGATGCTTCCGGCATTGGCACTCCTGCTGGCGTTCACGCTCCTTGGCGGGCTTTTCTTTGGCGCGGTACGTCTTGGACATGGCGAAGTATTTCGCCTCCTCCTTTTTCCCGATGGTTCCGTGGACAGCCGTATTTTACACGAGATCCGGCTTCCCCGCGTGCTTCTCGGCGCGCTGGTCGGCGCGTCGCTGGCGGTCTCCGGCGCGATCTTGCAGGGGATTATGCGCAACGCGCTCGCTTCGCCGGGAATTATCGGCGTTTCGGCCGGGGGCGGGCTCGCGGGAGTGTTGCTGCTTCTGGCTCTGCCCGGCTTGGGTGTTTATCTCGTGCCGGGGGTTTTTCTGGGAGCGCTCGCGGCGGCGCTTGCGGTATACTTGCTTGCCTGGAAACAGGGACTCGATCCGGTACGCCTGATTCTTTCCGGCGTGGCGATGGCGAGCATGCTCGGCGCGTTGACGAGCATGCTGCTCCTCTTCTTCCCGGACCGCGTGCCCGGCGTCCTTGATTTTATGATCGGCAGTTTTTCCGGCGCATCCTGGGAACGCGTCCGAACGGCGCTCTGTTATGCGCCTGTGGGGCTGCTGTTTGCCGGATTGCTTGCCAAGTCATTGAATGTTCTTACGCTCGGTGATGAAACGGCGGCTTCACTGGGCCTGTGCGTGGAGCGTACGCGTTTGCTCCTGCTTGCGACGGCGGCTCTTTTGGCGGCGACGGCGGTGAGCGTGGCGGGGCTTCTCGGCTTTGTCGGATTGATTGCGCCGCACATGGTACGGTTGATGGTGGGGGCGGATTTCCGTTTTCTTATTCCGGGCGCGGCGCTTTTCGGGGCATTCCTGGCGGCCGGGTGCGATATCCTCGGGCGCTTGACTCCCTCGGAGTTGCCGGTCGGCCTTATTATGGCGCTCCTGGGGCCCCCGTTTTTCCTGTATCTTCTTCGAAGGGGGGAACGGTGAAAGTAGAGCTTGAAAACATTTCGGCGGGGTATGGCGGCAAACAGGTTCTTGCCGGCGTTTCCCTGACGGTTCAATCCGGAGAGATCGTTTCGCTGGTAGGGGCGAACGGATCGGGGAAATCCACGCTTCTTAAAACCATCGGCCGCCTTTTGCGTCCGCAAAGCGGATGCGTTTATCTCGATGGAAAAGCGCTTTGCCGCATGGATTCGACGGCTTTGGCGCGCGAAATGGCGATTCTTCCCCAAAACCATCACAGCCCGGAAGCGATGACGGTGGAGGAGCTTGTCGCGCTCGGCCGCTTTCCGCATCGGCGTGGCATCGCGCGGCGTGCGGAGGATGCCGAAGCGGTGGAAGAGGCGCTTTTGTTGGCGGATCTGGGTTTGTTGCGCCATCGTTCGCTCGCGACGCTTTCCGGCGGCGAACGCCAGCGGGCGTGGCTTGCGCTTACATTGGCGCAGCGTCCGAAAGTGCTTTTATTGGACGAACCGACGACGTTTCTGGATCTTTCACACCAGCTCGAACTTATGGAGCTGATCGTGGGGTTGAATCGCCGTACGGGGCTTACGGTAATCATGGTGCTGCATGATCTGAATCTTGCGGCGCGCTGTTCCCACCGGCTCGCGGCGGTTCGCAACGGAGGAATTCATTGTTCGGGCCGGCCCGCCGAGGTGCTCACCGAAGCAATGCTTCGCGAGGTTTTCGGCATTGCCGCGCACGTATTTTTCGCGCCGGACGGCATTCCCTACTGCCTGCCGACCGCCTCTTGCCGCACACAAGATGTCTAAAATACACGGAATAATGTGATTTTTTCGATAAAAATAGCATAAAAGTAGATAAATGCACTTGAATTTTTCCATTAACATGGTTAAACTAAGGTTAGATGCCCTGAGAATGCAATCTGAAAACCATAGTTAGAAAGGGACAATATGTTAGTTGCGTTATTGATTGTTGTGATGCTGGCCGCTCTGATCGGAATGATGGTCTGCAACAAGCAGAAGAACAATCCGGTCGCGCAGCCCATTGCGTTCGGTCTTCTTTTGCTGGTCGTCGTCTGCGGCGGCGTTCTGATGTGGAAGTTGGGCGTTTTCGGCAGCTCCGGTGCGCTCGACCGTCTCCGCGCCAACGAAACGAAGTTCTTCGCCTCCCAGGGTTTTGTCGTAGGCCAGGACTTGAAGGGGAAGTTTGAAGGAAAAACCGTTATTCTTGTCGAACCGACGACCAAAGCGGATGATCCCCGCATCGTTGCGTTGATCGAGCAATACAAGGCCGGTCTTGGCAACAACTCTGCCGAAGTAGTAGTTGTTCCGATTACGGTGGATATGCCGGAGTCCGAACCCGGGAGCGAGCCGCCGTTGACCGAAGTAATGAAGGCGAAAGATTACGACGCGTTCTTTGCCGCCCAGCCGGATGCCAAGGTCGTTATCACGCTGGTCGGGTTCCCGCGCGACCTCCAGAAGATGAAGTTCTGGACCACCGCCGCGGATAAGCGCCCGCTCCTCTTCCTCCTTGGCTCCATTGAAGGACGCGGTCTTGCCGCCGCGGTGAAGAGCGACGCGATCGCCGGTATCGTAACCATCGGTTCGAATGCCCGCTTTACTGAAGAGCCCGCGCCGAGCGATCCGCTCGAAGCGTTCAAGGTGCGTTATGTCCTGATCAACAAAGCGAACGTGGAAGAGAACAAAGGACTTCTCGGCGAGTAAGCCGCTCTCTTCGAAACAAAGGCGGCGTCGGGAATCCGGCGCCGCTTTTTTTGTACTTCGCACCGGCACGATGCCGGTCGCGGTCCAGCGGCGAGACGCTGGTCGCTTGCGAAAGCAAGCGAAATCTCACCCTCTCCCTCACCCTCTCCCTCAAAAAAGATCTGTTATGAAAAAACTCCTGAAGCAGCCTTGGTTTTGGATCCTTTTGATTGATGTTTTATTTTTTCTTTTCAATATTATTGCTCTTCCGTTGCTTGAGGTATTGGAAGGCATTTTGCCGGAAAAAACTTTTTTCGCCATGGAGGAATATTATGCTCTTCATCTGCAACATGGAAATGTCTGGCAGGCGTTGTTGGCGCTCTTTATGTTTTTGGCGGCATTGTCATGCGGTGTTTGGACACTCTTCGCTCGGAAGAAGCCAATTTTAAAAAAATTGGCGGTGGCATTCATTTATTTGCTTTTGGGGCTGTTTTCGCTTGGCATGTTGCTCCCGGCCCTTGGGGCCGCCCGCGAGAAAGCCAAGCGTATCCACTGCATGAGCAATCTGAAGCAGATCCGTTTGCTCCTCGAGCAATATGGAGTCGATCACAGCGGCTTTTATCCACCGGATCTGGAAACCTTGAAAAGGACCAATTATCTGTGGGACGAAGAGTGCCTCCGGTGCCCAAGCAACAGGAAGAGAAGCCGGACGTTTTCAGACTATCTCTATTTCGGCGCGCAAAAGAAAATGAGCGATCCACCGTTTTCCATGTTGGAAGACTGCGAAAGAAATCACCCCGGCAATTACCGCAACCGACTGTTTTCCGACGGAAATCAATCGGCAACCCGGCCATTGCCCTAGATGTATTTTATCCTTGGGGGACCGGTTATCGTTCTCCGGCTCAAATTGAACAGAGGGCATAAGAAAGGGCCCGAACCGTTTCGGATCGGGCCCTTCTTCGTTTCAGGTCATATCAACACAGTTTGAGGATCGACCGGTCGGTCAGGAGAAGCGGCGAGGAGCTCACCGGGAGCGGGCGGAAGACGCGGAGTCCTTCCGCCTGCGGATCGTCGAACATCCACGTTTCGCCGCAGCAGCGGCGGTCATGCGCCATTTCAAGCGCGTAGACGCGTCCGGTACGCGGATCGATGAGCACCGGATCGTCCAACTTCAGTCCGTGCTCCAGGTAGTAAGTCATCTCGCCCCGGACGACAACGGGATCGTCCTCCACCGAGTCGGGAATCCACCACGCGTGAACCGGCACGTCGCCGCGGAGGAAATTGGCGTGCCAGGTGTGCGCCTTGGTCGCGCGGGGATCCTCCGTGTCTTTGAGGAGGCTTAAGTGGCAGGCGCTCCGCCCTTCCGCCGGCTCCACCGGATCGCAGAGAAGGGTGGCGAGGACTTGCAGCGCCTTATAGGCCGGTTTCGGTGAACCGTCTTCCAGGCGGAGGAGCCCGTAGTGGAAGGTCTTGGTGCACTTAAGCCCATAATGGGTAAAGTCGGCCATGTGAAAATAGCTGGTCATGGAGCAACCGTTGTTCATCTCCAGGAGGAAACGGCGAAGAAGCATGCGCGCCTGGATGTCTTCGCTTGATTTCATCGTCGAAAGAGCGCCCATTCCCGCCGCGCCTTCGGGGACGTGCGACTGCACACCGGCTTCCCCCTGCCAGAATTCCAGCGACGGTTTGTAGCGGCGGATCAGGTGGGTGAACGCGGCGATCTCCTGCGTGCTGTGGCGTTCCGGCACCGATTTATACCCGTGGTAGGTCAGGATATCGATGTCCTCGTGCATTCCGGCGCGGAAACAATCCTCGAGGAACTTAAGGCTCCAGACTGTCATCCCCCAGGCGATGGCACCGCCGATTACCCGTGCGTTCGGATTTTCCGCGCGGATCGCCTTCGCCGTTTCGCGGACGAAACGGGCGTAATCGGCCGCGCGCGGCTGGCATTTCCAGAAACTCAGGAGATCCGGTTCGTTCCAAACCTCGAAGTGGGTAACTCGATTCTTGTAATGGCGCACGGTTGCACGGACATAGTTCAGCCATCCGGCCATTGCTTCCGGCGTCCCGATGGGGGGGAAGCCCACGCCCTGGCTGTCGCATTGGATGATTTTGGGCGGAGCGCCATGCACCGCGCCGTCGAGTTCCTTCGTGTAGAGGGGGTTCCCGTAAGAGAGGCTCAACCATGGATTGACCCCGTGGTCGATCAGGCGATCGACGGTGTCGTCCAGCCAGGCGAACTGGTATTCACCGCAGACGGTTTCCGTCCGCGCCCAGCCGGTTTGCACGCGCGCCCATTTGATGCCGAGTGCCGAGAGGACCGGCCAGGCCTGCTTTGTGTCCCACATATTGCGGTCCAGGCATTCAAAACCGACGCCGAAATGGGAGGTTGTAATCTCCCGGCTGTCCAGTGTCTTGAGTTCCCCGATAAAGCGGAGGTTTTCAAATTCTGCGAATGGGTCCGTCATTTTATTCTCCTTGGGTTAGGTGGTTCTCCACAAAACGGAAGCTTTCAAGATGCACCGCAAGCGGCATATTGCCGCCATGTCCCATGCCGGGTATTTCCATATACCGGACATTGCGCCCGAGGGCGCGCATCGCCGCAACAAAGCGGTCGGAATGCATTTCCTTGTTCACCGCCTGGTCGCTGTCGCCGTGGATGACCAGATAGGGAATGTCGGGCATAAGGGGTGTTTGCTCCAGGGGCGAATGTTCGCGCAGACACGTTTCCAGTGTTTCCGGATAGCCGAGAAAGGCGTGATTGAAGCTCGCCGGAAGGTCCGGCCGCTCGTCGTAATGCAATTGTGTATCGCAAACCGGGTAAAGCGCCAATGCCGCCGCCGGCTTCCGTTTCCCGTAACGGCAGTAAAGCAACGCGGAACACCCGCCCATGCTGCCGCCTGTGGAAAGAAGAGGCAGCGAGGCTGCAAGTCCGAATTCCGCATACACGGTGTCGACAATGTCGTCCACAAAGGTCCGCGCGGCGCGGTTCATCCACGCCCAGGGACCGTAGTATGGGTGCACGACAAGCGCGCCGTGTGCCGCGCATTCGAGCTCGAAGAGCGAATAACCGCCCGGGGGACGGTACCCGCCGCCGAGGCCGTGGAATTGGAGAACCACTGCCCGGATCGACCCTTGCAGACGTTCTTCGTTTGTCCAAGAGCACTGTTTCAGCCACGTGGAGTCTTTCCGCATGTTACAACTCCGTAATTTTTACGCCGTACGGAGGGAGCTCGCCCGCCGCGCCGACAATGGTTTTTCCGGGAAGGAGGGCGCCGTCCAGCGGTTTTTCTCCGTGGTTCAGGAGGAAGAGGATACGCCGCCCCGGGGCGCGTCGCTCGTAAAGCTCCGCCGTCGGCGGCAGTCCGGCGAGGATGGGAACGGCGAGCGAGGGGAGGAGCGGCGCAAGCACTTCGGGCGTAAAGTATGTGCCGAAATAGTACACACAACCCGCGCCGACCCGGTTGCGCGTAACGGCGGGTTCTCCGGCGAGGAAGCGCGTACTCCAGCGTGCAACGACATCCGCCCCCGTGCTTTTCAGGACTTCGTAGTGGTGTTGGACGGGGATTTCGTTTCCGCCGAAGGTGAGGCGGTGGATCGAATGGGGGTCGTTCTCATGCAGTTTTCCGTATTCCTCCACGGTGCATCCGGCAAGCTCGGTGAGGATGCCGGGGAAGGGCGCTCCGATGATTCGGTTGTCGCACGTGCGGATGCCGGAACGCGCGCCGATCAGGAGTGTTCCGCCGCGCTGTACGAAAGCGGTGATGTTTTTCACCGCTTTCGGAGAAATGTATTCCCAATGGGGGAGGTAAAACACTTTGAGAAGACTAAGATCGTCTTCCGGGTCCACCAGCCCCACAGCGTAGTGCTTCCGCGCAAACGCCGTGTGGAGCGCGTAGGCGACGGCTCCGGGGGAGGGGTAGCCCATGGGGTAAATGCGGTGAATTTCCTCGGTGATCAAATCCGGCGCGGCGATGGCGACGTCGCAGAAAACCTCCGTCCCTTTCAGGAGCGGCGCGAGGAACGCGAGTTCGCTCCCGACTTGTTTGATTTCCCGGTAACGGCGTCGCGGAACGTTGTCGTGGTCGAGGATGCCCCCCCAGTATTCCTCCGCGCCGAAGCGGCAGCTCCGCCAGCGGAAATACAAAAGACTGTCCGCGCCGCGCGCAATGGAACGAAAGGTTTGTTGGCGCACCTCGCCTGGTTCCGGCGTGGAGTGCACGTAACCGGGCTGGCCGCCATACCCCGATTGGTGTTCCGGAATAATGAAATTCCCGGCGATGGAACGGGCGCGGTCAAGGGTATAGGCGTGCCGGAAGGGGCGCTCCGTTGCGTTGTAGACGAATCCGGGGTAGGTGTCGAAGCCGATGGCGTCCAAATCCAGGGTGAAGTCGCTCCTGTAATCGACCACCCCCATTAGTCCATTGTGAAAGAGGAGCCACGCGGGGTTGGCGGCGCGGAGAATTTCGACTTGCTCGCGCTGAAAACGTGTAACCATGGCCGCATGGAAGCGGCGCATATCCAGCATCGCACCCGGATTCGGCCATGTCGGCGCCTGGTCGCGCGGGAGTTCGATTTCCGCAAAACTATGGTAGGTCTGCGCCCAGAATGCGCATCCCCATGCTTCGTTCAACGCGTCGATGGAATCGTATTGGACGGCAAGCCAGGTACGGAACTCCTCCTGGCAGCTCGGGCAGTAGCAGTGCTGGAAGTGGCAATGAAATTCGTTGTCCGTCTGGAATGCGATGACGGCCGGGGTGTTTTTGAAATGTTCGGCGACCGCATGGGTGATCCGGCGTGAAAGGGCGCGAAATTTTGCATTGGTGGTGCACGCGTGCTGGCGCGAACCATGCTGCATTACAACCCCGTCGGCGTTGACGCGGAGCATTTCCGGTTCCAGGAGCCAGCGGGGGGGCGAGGCAGTCGGGGTACAGAAAATGGTATCGATCCCCGCTTTTTTCAGACGGGCGATTTCTGCGTCGAAAAAACGGAAATCGAACACGCCTGGTTGCGGTTCCATCCTGTCCCAGGCGAATTCACCCAGGCGGACGACGTTGAAGCCCGCAGCGCGCATTTTCTCCGGGTCGCCGGCGCGCACTTCGACACTCCAGTGTTCGGGGTAATAGGCCGCGCCGAAGAGAAACCGGTCAAAGGCGCCGGTGTAGCGGTGTGTCAGTTCATTCATTTTCCAGACCTTTGCAATGCCCAGCGGCGGCATTGTTCGATCCGCGCGCCGGGGGGATTGTCCCCGTGTTCTTTGTCTTCGTACGAATACGCGTAAAGCTGCTTGCAGGGCAGTTCCGGGCATTCGCCGCAATGGAGAAAGCCCTTGTCCTGGCAGCATTTCGCCACGGGGCACTCGCCGTGGAACGGGTGTCCGTTTGTGGCGATGCAACCGCCGCAGTTGCACGGCTCTTTGAATGCGCAAACATCGCACCGCAGACCGCAACGGGATGTGATTGGAGCATTCATTCTTTTGTTTCCTTTTTTTCTCCCCACCAGTCGGGCAAAAGGTCGCCGAGTTTGACGACGCGTCCGCCGGAAATGAGGAATTCCAGTTCGGCGTGGGCCGGGGCGAGTTGCAGTAAAAATTCGCGGCAGACGCCGCAGGGGGGCATGGGTTTCCCGTTGCTGCCGACACAAACGATTTTGGCAATTCCGCTTTCGCCATTGGTCAACATGTTGGCGGCGGCGTTGCGCTCGGCACACATGCCGAGCGAGCATGCCGTGTCGATGCAAATTCCGGTGTATATATTGCCGTTTTCGGTCAAAATGGCCGCCGCCGCGCCGCCGACGTCAACAAATGCCGAAACCTGTCGCGGATTCACTTTTGCGCGCGCCGCATCCAGAAGTTTTTTCCAGGCAAGATCCATATCCCTCATAGACTGAAAAAGCCGGATGCGCATTTGCGCATCCGGCTTTTGTAGTTAGCGTGTGAGCTTGGGGGCCGACAGCCCGCAGAGCTGTTCGATGCTTGTCAGGTCGGCGGCGCTCTGCGTCTGGCTTGCGAACGCTTCCGGATCGATCCGGTCGGCGAGCGCCATGGCGATCGCCAGTGCGCGCGTCGCGTCCTTGACGAACTGTTTCCGGCAACCGATCGGATCGTTCGGATCGCCTTCGGCGCGGAGCATGTGGCAGTCGTATTCCACAATGCCCTTCCAGCCGATCTGCTTGAGGGCGTAGAACATCATGACCGTTTCTTTCAGGCCTTCCGGTCCGATCAACGGCGGGAAGTCGTTGTCGAACTGTGCTTTGATCTGGCTGCCGAAGTGGAGGAAGAAAAGCTTCTTCATGCTGCAAAGGTAGCCCACGGTCATCACCGCGTTCAGGAGGCACATGCTTTCGTGCTGGAGAAGCTCCGGGTTTACCCCCCAGAATTCGGGGTTCTTGAGCTTGCCGCAGATGAAGCCGACGGCGTGTCCGCTGGTGGGGAGGAACATCTGGCCGCGCGGCTCGTTCGGTTTCGGCTCGATGGTCGCGCCGCGGTAGTTGCTGAACTTTTGTTCCTTGATGTAGTCGTACACGTGGTCAAGGCCGTCGGCCAGCCAGTCGTAGGTCTTCTTCCAGTTCACAATCGCCGGGACTTCGAATCCGTCGCGCGCCACCCAGTAGGTGTAATATTTCGCGCCGAAGAAGTGGCCGATGCGGATGGTGCGCTCCACCTTCAGCTTGGCGAGCTTGCGCAGCTTGGCGTCCGGATTGGTCAGTCCGCCGTTGCGGAAAAGGGTGTTTCCGTGGAGGGAGCAGGTGATGGTGTTGAAGGAAAGTCCCGCTTCGTCCAGGATCGCCTTGAGCTGGCGCATGAGCTTGTATGTTTCACTGGCGGGATCGAGGTCGTCCTCCGGCTTGGCCGGGTTCCAGGGAACGAGGTCGTCGTCGTGGGCGCTGGTCGCTTCGCAATAGCCTTCCTTGGCCGCCCATGCGAGAATCTGCGCAACTTCAATGGAGTTCACTTTCGGCAGTACCGCGCCGCCAAACGGGTCCACCAACGGATTGCCAACCGTCCAGAACGGAACCGAACGCTGCGTAACGCAGCCTTGATTGAAACTCAGCATAATCACCTCCTGTGGTTTGTTGATATAATAGTGTTTTTTTTGTGCATTTCCTTGAATATATCAACAAAAACAAGTACATTATCACCATAACCTGGAAAAACGAGGAAAAAATGCGCATTCTTCCCATACTTTGTCTTGCCGGGCTGACGCTCTCCCTTGCGTCGGCGGAAGTGGAAGCCGAACATTTGCCCGCGCCCGCGCCGCACGCGCACGAAGCGCTCCTGGGCGCGCGCATCCAGCGGACGATGACGCTCCTGGAAACCAGCACGCGCGACTGGAAACGCAAAGTGAAGATCATCGGATACGGACAATCGATCATCCAGCAGCAATGGACGGGTGCGATTGCCAAGGCATTGCAGGAACGCTATCCCGAGGCGAAGATCGAGTTTTCCAACCGCGCCATCGGCGGATTCGGCGCGGCAAGTCTGATTCGCACCGCGCAATACGATTTGTACCAGGAGTACCCCGATCTGGTGATTTTTCATGTTTACGGCGGAGAATGGAACGGTGAATTGGAGCGCATTTTCTACAATTTGCGGAAATACACCACAGCGGAAATCATCACCTACACCCACCACATCGATCGCCAGGAGAATCTGGAGAAAGTCGCAACCTCCCGCGCCACGGCCTCGGCCCGGCAGACGGAGTACCTGGCGCAAAAGTACAATTGCGAACTCGTGGACGTCCGCAACGAGTGGATCGAATACATTAGGAAGAACAACATCAAGCAAACCGACCTCCTCCGCGATTCGGTGCATTTGAACGAGGAGGGGAACCGCCTGATGTTCCAGCTCTTCATGCGCCACTTCCGCTACAATACGTTGTACCCGAGCGACTGGAGCATCCGTGTCCGCGATTACGAAGGGCGGCGCTTCCTCGAGGAGGCTTCCGACGAAATCATCCTGGAGGGCGACGGCTGGATCGTCCGCGACGGCGGCATTGTTTCCACGCAAAAAGGCGATAAGCTCACGTTGAAATTCACCGGCAACCGCGTCGACGTGATCGACCTTGTGTTGAATGAAAAGACAGGACCCATCGGGCTCGGCGCGGCGCAAATCCGGATCGACGGAAAAGCCCCTTCCTCCTTCCCCGCGGCCTATTACGTCAAGCGCCCGAGTACGGCGCACAAACTCTGGTGGCCTGCCCTGAAGCGTGTTACGCTGAACGGTCTTCCGCGCTTTGAATCGTGGGAGATGGAAATCCGCGAAGTGAACGCCGACTCATCGAAATTCAAGTTCCGCCTTCGCGGGAGCGTTACCGGAGAGGACGGCGAGGGGATCGGCGGAGAAAAGTTCACCTCGCTATCCGGACGGATCACTATTTTCCCGGATGACTACACCGGCATCAAGGACGCCGCGCGCGTGAGCAAAGAACAATGCCCGGAAAACTTCAAGGTTACATGGGAAATCGGCGGACGTTTCACCGATCGCTGGGAACCCGCCAACGGCGACCGGAAAGTGGAGTCGACCACGCTCCTGATTCAGGGGATCGACAATGCGGAACATACGCTGGAAATTATTTCCGAAGGGACGGGGATGCTCCCGCTCCGCGGAATTCGCGTCCATACGCCGCCCTTGCGATGAACACGCCGGAACAAGCGCGGGGCGAGCATTATTTCCGCTCCGCCGACTGCCCGATCGCGGTACGGCGGTTGCGGCCATCCGCCTCGTTGCAGCACCACTACGACCTCACGCTCGTTCCCCACAGCCATGATTTTTCCGAGCTTGTTCTCGTAGTCGGGGGGAGGGGGGAACAAAGCGTGAATGGAGAAATACTCCCTGTGCTGCCCGGCGATGTTTTTTTTCTTCACGGCGGCGCGGAGCATTTTTTCACGGCCTGGAACGAGTTGGATTTATGCAACGTTCTTTTCGATCCGGCCCGTCTTCCGCTCCCGGAAACTCTCTTGCGGAAAATTTCCGGTTACCGTTTGCTTTTTAAAGGGACGGCGGAGCGCCGTTTGCGCCTCGGCGCGCCGGAGCTTCTCCGGGCAGAGGAGAAAGTCCGCCGTCTTTCACGGGAGCTTGAACGCCCCGATCCATCGGGAGAAGCGGGCGCGTTCGCGGCGCTCCTGGAATTGATCCTTTTTTTAAGCACCTTTTCCAGCGTTTCGGCGGAGGACCGCTCCACGGCATTGGCGCGCCTGGGGGCGCTCCCGGGAAAATTGGAACGCTCCTGCCAAGAGGCATGGACCCTCGCGGAAATGGCCCGCCTCGCGGGTATCTCCGCCAATCATTTTCTGCGTGTTTTTCGCGCCGCGACGGGGACGACCCCGTTCGCGCATTTGAATTTGTTGCGTCTGAAGCGGGCCGCCGTGCTTCTGGAGGCGGGAAAACTCCGCGTGGGGGAGGTGGCGGAACGTTGCGGGTATTCCGATTCCAACTATTTTTCGCGTCAGTTCCGCCGCCATTACGGCGTTTCGCCGCGCGCATACCGCGATGCCGCGACACGCTGAGCTTCTTGGTTTGCATTTTTTTGAGAAAAGGTGTACATTCCATCCAAACACATAAAACAAGGTGATGCATGATTACTGTTTTGCACGAGTTGTTGGATGCCGCGGTCAAGGCGGACGTTTCGGATATTGGCATCAAGGCGAATTGCCCCGCCGTTCTCCGTTTGCAGGGGGACTGGACAGAAACCGATTTTTGCCCCACCACAGAGATGTTGGAGGAATTCATCCGCCAGGCGGCTCCGCAGAAAGAGCAGCACGAACAGTTCCGCCTCACGGGGGATTTGGATATTTCGCTCCAGGAAGACGATGTCGGCCGTTTCCGTATCAACATTCACCGCCAGCGCGGCGAAATTGCGATCAACTTCCGTTGGGTGAAAAACCAGATTCGCACATTCGAGGAACTGGGTCTTTCGTCCACGCTCGCCCCGATTATCGAAGCGCAACGCGGCATCATTTTCCTGACCGGGACAACCGGCTCGGGAAAATCCACGACCCTGGCCGCGATGCTGGAGCATTTGAACCGTCGTTTCCACCGGCATGTCATCACCATCGAAGACCCGATCGAATACGAGTTCAAAGATAGAAAGTGTATTTTTGAACAGCGCGAAGTCGGGCTGGATACGATCTCTTTCCAATCCGCCCTCAAACACTCGTTGCGTCAGAATCCGGACGTGATTATGGTAGGCGAAATGCGCGACCGCACCAGCTTTGAAGCCGCCCTCCAGGCCGCCGATACCGGACACCTTGTCATCACCACACTCCACGCAACGAACGCCAGCCAATCGATCAACCGTATTTTGAACTTCTACACCCTCGAGGAACAAGACCAGATCCGCGAATCGTTGGCGACAAACCTTGTTGCGATCATTTCACAGCGCCTCCTTCCGCGTCTGACCGGAGGGCGCGTGCCCGCGTGGGAAATCATGCGCAACACGCCGATTATCGCCAAACTTTTGATGGATGATCAGGTGGACAAACTGGCCAACGCGATCGCCGGTGGCGCCGCCGACGGGATGGCTTCCTTCAATCAATGCCTTCTCAATCTGGTGAACGAAGGGCATATTTCGGAGGAGGACGCGTTGGACGCGTCGGACAATCCGGCGCAGCTTAAGATGAACTTCGAAGGAATCATGGTTTCCACCGGCGGCGGCGGAATCCTCGGCTAAAGAGGAAAATGCGATGAGTGGAAATATGACGATTTGCGTGGATTGCGGAAAGGAAATTTCATGCCGGGCCCCAACGTGTCCCGGCTGCGGCGCACCCAACGACATGCATGCCGTGTCGGAGAGAAAAGTACGGCTTATTTATATTTTGTTGGCGCTCTTTCTCGGCATGTTCGGGGTTCATAATTTTTATGCCGGGTATGTGGGGCGCGGCGTTCTTCAGCTGATTTTTTCCTGTACGGGTTTTTTGGCTATTGTAACGCTGATTTTGGTGATAGCGGATATTTTAACCGTCAAGCAGGACAGCCTCGGGCAAAAATTTGCCTGATCGCTTTGCTGCAAAAAAACAGCGGATCATGCCGCTTGGCACGGTTCGCCGTCTTTATTCTATGCAAGCGTCATGTTTGCGGCGGGGTGTTTTTCATCCTGCCAGCCGACAAGTTCCGACGCGACGGCGAGTTCGGTTTTCACCACCGCTTTGAAAATTTTCAGATCGCCGATGTTTCCGGCGGCGTCGATGCCGCGCACGCCGAAAAAGTGATCTCCTTTGGGGCGGTCTTCAAACTGGATGTTGAATTGATCGGCGTTCAGTGTGTCGTACAATTCCATCGTCTGCGCCGAAGCTCCCGTCCACACCTCGTATGCGACGACGCCCACGTTGTCTTTGAGGGCCTTCCAGGAAAGCGCGACGTCGTTTTCGGTAACTTTCAGCTTGAGTGAAACTTTGCCGGGCGGCGTAACGTCATAAACCATAAAAGATACACTGTCGCTCCACGCGCCAAGGTTTCCCGCTTTATCGACGGCCCGGACACGGTAGGTATGTTCGCCTACGGAAAGCTTGGTCGCTTTGAAGCTGGAGGTGGTTGATTTGTATTGTTTTCCATCGATTTCGATCCAATAACGCGCGATGACCCCGGAGTTGTCTTCCGCCGGAATCCACGAAAGAACCGTCGTATACTTTGTGTCGGACACGTCCGCATTGCTCAGGCCGATCACTTTTTCGGGAGGTGTTGTATCTTTGACGGTAAACGTTTTTTTCGCGGCCTTGCTGTAGTTCACACCGTCGAAGGCGATGACTTCAATGGTGTGCTTTCCGACATCGGTTTCAGTCAGAATCAACTGTTTTGCGCCGACATCTCCGGCAAGTTCCGCGCAAACGCTCCCGTCGTACTTAATTGTGTAAGAAACGATCGAGCCCTTTTTGTCCTCGCCCATCCAGGTAATATCCAATACGTACCCTTGCACGAGTGTTGTAAGTTTTTTGACGGTGGGCGCGGTAACGTCTGTTACGGAGAGTGTCTGCTGAGGGCTCCAGGCTCCGCGCCCTCCCTGCGTATCCACTGCGCGGATAAAAAAGTCGTATTCGCCGAGAGCAAGATCCTTCAACGTCAGACTGGTTCCACGGGTGCTCAAATACTCTCCGTTGCAGTAAATTTCATAATAAGCAGGAGCAACGTCGGCGGTAAAGACAGCGGGCTTTTTCCATTTCAGGACAGCATTGTATTTTTTGAGCGTTGCGTCGAGGAAAACATCGCCGAGGCTGGTTCCATCGGGCGCTTGGATGTTCGAAACCGTGTAGGATGTGGATGTTTCGTTGCCGGCGGCGTCCGTGCTGCGGAACGTGTACGTTGCGTTGGAGGAGAATAGAAGGGGACCTGTATATTTCCGGAAGGTTTTTCCATTACTCGAGTACTCATTTTTGACGGAGTCGGCGGCGAATGCGACACTTAGCGTAACGATTTCCCGGGTGGGGCCGGAGTTGCTGAGGGTGATCGTTGGTTTTTCCGGCGGGGTAATGTCAATGTTTTCCACCGTATACACAGCGCTGCTGCTTTGACCGGCTGCGTCGGTGCTTCGGAAATAAACGTTCCGGTTTTCGGAAATGGTGATTGCATTGGTATAGGCGTACCAGTTTTTCCGGTCGAAAGAGTATTCGTTCAATACCGAATCCGACGAGAATCTGGCCGACAGCGTGATTGCCTGGTTGGTCGGCTTTGTGGAGGATGCGGTGATGGACGGGGCCGAAAGAACGGTTTCCCAGACGACAAAACTATTCCCGTCCGTAATGTTGTTGTTTCCGTGAAGATCCAGAGTTTCCAACTTCCAATAATATTGGCCGTTTGGCAGCGGCGCGAGTGTGATGGACGTGCTCTGGGTATCCACGACGACAAATTCGGAAAAATCGGAGGAACGGGAATAAATAACCCGGTAACCGGCGACGCCGGCGGAGGCCGATGTTACAGTCCAGCTCAGGGTTACGCCGGCCGCTTGGGCCTGCGCTTCCGCAAGGACAATCTGGATATTCGCCTGCCCGTAATTTTCCTGGAAAACCGCGTTGTATTCGGTAGACGAGGCGTTCCCCGCCGCATCGGTGCTGCGGAAGAAAATCGTCCGGCTGCGGTCGATTGCGATTCTTCCGGAGTAAGTGTTCCAGACAACGTTGTCAAAGGAATATTCATTCCGTACGGAATCATCGGAAAATACCGCGCTGGCCAAGCCGTATTCGGCATTGAATTGCCAGTACATTACCTCCGGTTTGTCCGGTGCAATTTTATCGATATTGGAGATGGTGTGCTGCGCATTCGTTTCGTTCCCGGCGGTATCGGTCGCGCGAAAGTAAATCGTTCCGTTGGCCGTCATCGTTACGCCGCCGGTATAATCCTGCCATGAACCGCTGTCGATTTTGTACTGTCGCGTCGCCAGGGAAACATTGTCGGTGAATTGTGCCGTTACGGTAACGTTTTGATTGGTCCAAGACGTTCTATCCGCCACGATGTTGGTGATGGCGGGGGCGACTTTGTCAATATTACCGACCGTACATTGCGCGACCGTTTCATTTCCGGCGGCGTCAACGGCTTTGAAATACACGGTTCCGTTGGCTGTCATGGTCGCGCCATTGGTGTAATTCAGCCATGCGCCGTTGTCGATCCTGTACTGCTGTGTTGCCAGGGAGGCGTTGTCGGAAAAATGCGCCGATACGATGACATTTTGATTGGTGATTGCCGTCGTGCTGGCCACAATGTTTGTGATTGTCGGCTTTTCCTTATCAATGTTAGCAACCGTGTATTGTGTTTCGGTGGTGTTCCCCGCCGTGTCCGTTGCCCGGAAGTAAACGGTGGTGTTGGCGGAAATTGCAATGGCGTTGAGGTAATCGCACCAACTTCCCGGGCCAATTTTATATTGTTTTGTCGCCACGGCGACGTCGTCGTGGAATGTAACTGTAAGCATGACATCGCTGTTTGTAGGCGTCTTGACGTCCGCGTTGACGGTGATGACCGGCGGCAGGGCATCCACAATGATCAATTGCTGTTCCGCGCTCCAGGCAGAGTAGTTGCCCATTGCATCGAACGCGCGCAAAGAATAAGTGTGCGTACCGATTGCAAGAGCTTCGCTTGTATGGCTTGTTGTGTTGACCGTATAGGTTCTGTCCCCGATTTTCAACTCGTACCCGGCTACGCCGACGTTGTCTGTTGCAGCTTTCCATGTAATGGTCGCGGTGTACGCCGCCGCGTTCTGCACCGCAGTCGGCACTCCGTTCAGCGTCGGCGGAGTAAGGTCGATGCCGGAAACCGACAGAACGATTTCCTGTATGCCGTTTTGGGTGTGCCGGACGAGGCTGTAGGTCGCATTGTTCACCACAACGGAGCCACCGACGGAAAGCGACTGGCTTTTCGACGCGACAGTCAGGGTGATCGCGGAAAGGGCCGTCAGGTTTGTTCCGGCGGCGAGGGAATAGTCGCCATTGGCATTGGCTCCCGAAGCATTCACCGTCAGGGCTACCCGCGCATTCCATATTTCCAGGTTAAGCCGCGTTCCCGCGAGGGATTCGCCGGAAAGAGTAATCGTGAGCGCGGTGGAATAATTCGTTGAAATATTCCCGTGGAATTGCGTGTTGCCGTTTACAAAGATCGAAGAGCCCGATGCTCCAAGGTAGATGTCGCCGATGATTAAAGCGCCACGATTGAAGCGCAGCGTGCTTGCTCCCGTGGCGTAGACGGCGTAATGCCCGGACGCAAGCGTCAACAGCTCGTTTTTGTTGTTGGAAAAATCCTCCAACGCGCCAAGGAGCGTGTTCATGTCGTATTTTTTGCTCGACAATCCGGCGAATACGCTGCCGCTGAAGGTGGCGTCGATGTTTTTCGCGTACACGGCGTATGCTTTATTCTGGGCGGTAACGGCGATTGTCCCGGAAATTTCTCCGGACACGGTAAGTTTTTCCTTCGCCTGCAATCCGTACGCGTACGATGATGTGGCGCCAATGCCGGAAAGGAAGATCGACCCGCTGATATCTCCGTTGACGGCGAGGTTGGCCCCGGCGGAGAAGCCGTATAAACTTGCATCGCGGTTGGAGGATGCGTTGCTGAAATCAAAGTGGCAGTTTACGGTGCCGCCGAAATCTCCGTTGATGGTGAGATTCTGGTCGGCTTTGATCCCATAGGCGTAGTTTCCGGCGTTTGCTCCATTGGTGGACTCAAAAACAATGCTCTTCGCCCCCGAAGCGTCCCCCGCGAAGTTGACCGTGAGATTTTTCCCCACGATTCCGGCCGCGGTGATGCACGCGGAAACGGAAGAGAAAAGCGTGATGTTGTTTCCCTTGAAGGTTACCGTTCCATCGTAATGCGGTCCACTGCTTGTCCAATACGCATCGTCGCCGAAGAGGATGGCCGCGTTGCGGATGGAAGCGCAGGAGAGGACGTTGTCCCCGGCAAGTGTTACATTAAAGCCGTCGCCGAGAACTTGCAGCGCCGCCGGATAACGCCCGCTGATGTTGGCTCCGCGGGCGAGGAGGACGTTGCTTTCGGCGGTCTGCGTCTGTGTTTTTGCGCCTGAAATGATCCATTGATAATCGGCGGATAGGGAGAAGCTCTGGAGAGCGCTCCATGCGCTTTTGTTGCCCAGTGCGTCGTACGCTTGCAATTGATAGATATGGTTGCCGAGTGCCATGCCGGTAAGGGTGTGGCTTAAGGATTTGACGTCGTATTCAAGATTGTCCACCTTCAGGATGTAGCCTGCCACCGCGACGTTGTCTGTGGCCGCGCTCCAGCTTATGGTGGCGCTGTATGCGCCGACGATGGCGGCGACGGGCAGACCGTTCAGAACCGGCGGTGTCGAATCGAGAATTTGAAAGGTTTGCAAC
Organism: Victivallaceae bacterium; assembly: GCA_031549345.1. GTDB lineage: Bacteria > Verrucomicrobiota > Lentisphaeria > Victivallales > Victivallaceae > CASFRF01. The sequence goes on along the minus strand of JAVBPY010000002.1, from coordinate 118,077 downwards.
GTGCTCCATGTACTGCTTTCGCCTATACTGTAATGTCCCATGAGCTGGTATGTGTGGCTGCCTATGCTTACGTTGTTGATCGTATAGGTATTGCCGGTTACAGTGTATGTTTTGTCGTCGACCTTCAGCGTATAGCTTGCATACTGCGCATCGTGTTCCCAGCTTATGGTAACGCTGTACTTGTCGGTCGCGGCAATGGGGCGGCCGTTGTATTTTTTAGTTTTTACTTCCAGGGTCAGCAGCGTGTTGTTTGTAAGCGTAAAATCGGCGAATTCGAATTGCGCAAACGTGTCGGAGGTTTTAATGCTGTAGGTTGCACCGTCCATGACGACTTTGAACACGGTGGATGCGAGCCACGAGAGTGCGACACTGGACTGTATTAATGTATAAATGCCATTCCTGGCCTCATCCAGATTGATTGTAAACGCCGCCCCGGACAATCCCCCGGACGCGGTGAGGTTGAGTATGGCGCCGGAGCTTTGGCCGGCGATGACCATGTTCATTTCGATATTCGAGCCGGTGATGGAACCGTAAACCTTCGCGGTGCTGTCCATTGTGATCGTGTTTTTGCCCGCAAACAACGCAATGTTCCCAAGCATAAGCGCGCCGCTGTCCAGACGAATCGCGTCGTCCCCCGCTCCGCCGTAAAAAGCATACCCGGTCGCCGCCGCGAGAACACCGGTTGCGATACCCGCCCCGGTATTCACATAACCCCAAAGGCTGTTCGTCAAGGCCAAGGTGCTTTGTTGCGCGTTTTTTCCGGAAACGGAATACGTCCCTCCGAAAACGACGCCGCCCGCGATGGATACGCTGGTGGCAACGGCAGATGTTCGGATTCCGTAGCTGTATCCTGCCGAAGCATTTGCAATCAAGATCCCGCCTTGAACACCGATCGTTATGGTCGCCGTCGATACATTGCTGTAGATTCCGTAGGCCGATGTGCCCGACACCGATAACGAGCCTGTAAAATTCGTGATGGTAAGGGTCTGGCCAGTGCTTCGCAGCCCATAATTGTAAGAAGCAAGCGTCGTGTAGACATTGGCGTTCCAGTTGCTTATTGTGGTGCTGTTTTTCAGGGAATATAAGCCGGTTGCCGTAACGGTGATGATTTCACCTGCCGTGGTCGCGGAAAAAGTAATGACGGCATTTTTGTTTTGCAGGGCGTTGGTTTGTTCCAAAACGCGCTGCAAGGTGCCGACGCCGTATTCGCGGGTATCGCTTACAGTGAACGCCGAACCATCGTAAACAGGAAAAACATCGATGATAAGATAATGGGTGATGCTTTCGTTGAAGTCCTCCAACGAATACCAATTTGTCGCGGCGTTGTTTCCCCAGCCGAAATTCACGTGTACTTTATTGCTGGATGCGTCATAGCCATCCGTGACAACGGCATGCCCGCCGTCCATGTTGCATGTCGCAATGGGGAGTCCCCTGGTAAGGTTATCCACCATGATTTCCCAACCAAGCTTGGTCAGATCGCCATTGGCATAAAAATAGGCGTGATCATAATAAACCATTTTTACCGAATCGTAGCCGACGTCTTTAAACAGCCACTCTGAAAAAACGATGGATGTTCCGCCGCTGCTGTAATTCGCCTTTCCCTTTACCCCGATGGCGAAGTTAAGTGCCGCGATATATTTATCCCTCTCTGGGCCGGATAAGGTTGGATTGCTCAATATTTTATTCAGGGAGGCAAAGTCAAGGTAACCGTATTGGGCCGCTCCGGCGACTGTGCCGTTGATGACGATATTCGTGCTTGCAACAGTATAGGCATCGGCGGATGCAACGGTGATCTGCGGCGCGAAACCGGTTTTGTTCATCCAATAATACATCATTTGGCCGGCCATCGTCGCGGTACAGCCGGTTACCGCATGGTAATTGGTCGATGGGATGATCGGGCAATATTGATTGAAGTCTATGCTTCCGCCGGTTGAAATCGGGCCGCTTTGGTTCCACAGTGTATCCAGAAGAATGAACGACGAGGCCTGTGGCAGTACAATTTGCGTGTAGTCCATGGTATTCCCCTCCGGTTTCAGTGGTTAATAACACTCCCAGAATAAGATAGCATGGAATTTTGTTATGTAAAGTCCTATTGCGCTTGGGCCAGGAAAAAAAGGCGGGAGAATTTGAAGAGGACGGAACCGTTCTCCAGAACAGGGAAAATTTCTCTGGCACGGTCGAGGAGCGCGGATTCAAAACGTGCCTTGTCAATTTCGTTCAGCGCATTGAGGTAGGGGCGAAGCCCCGTGCCGCGATACCATTCGAGGATGGCTTGGTGCGACGGGAGTATGTGGAAATAATCGGTCTGCCACATGGAAAATTCGGCGGCGTTGCGATCGAGGAGCGCGCAATACTCTTCCTCGTGCAGACAGGAGAAAACGCGCGGGGAGGGGAAGCATCCCGCCCATTCCGGGCTTGCCGATAGTTCCTGAATTACACGGTGCATCGGCGCTTTTTCCTGAAGGGGGATCTGGACGGCAAGTTCCCCGCCAAGATTCAGGGCGGCAAGGAGCCGGGGGAGGAGAGCCGCGTGGTCGGGCACCCACTGGATGCAGGCGTTGGAGAAGATCACATCCCATTTTTTGCCCAGGTTTTCCATGGGATCGTTGGCGTCGAAAAGCTGAAATGCAAGCGTTGGATAATCGCGCTTCGCCTGCTCGATCATCCCGGGGGAGCTGTCCACGCCGAGAATGTCCGCATGAGGAAAACGCTCGCGCAGCACCTGTGTGCTGTTGCCGGGGCCGCAACCCAGATCGAGGACGGTTTGGGGGGCGGCAATCCCGATCCGCGCGGCAAGGTCGATGGCCGGTTGGGTCCGTTCGCGTTCAAACTTCAAATATTGTGCCGAATCCCAGTCCGCCATGGCAAACCCTTTCAAAAGAAGACGAAATAAAGCCCGGTCCCGAAAAAGAGAACCAGTCCGATGCGCAAGAGAAGGCGCGGCCCCGCGCAGGCGGAAGGAAGAAGGCCGTGAATGCGCCCTTCCGTTCCGCCGATGGCGGCGGCGCTCCGCGTGTAAACGTAGCGTTTCAAATTGCGGCGGCTGAGCCGCCGGTTGCGGAAGTCCGGAGTCATATCATACGCTTTCCATCATGAAAAATCACAAATACTGCATTTTTACTGTGCCTGGGCGACCTTGTCCTCATGTCCGTTACCTCTGGTAGCGGACATGAAATCGTATCAATCGATTCCGGGGATGAAGGTCTCGTCGCCGCGGAAGGAGGCGATGGTTTCGGTCAGAATTTTGACCGCGCCATCCACATCCCGGAGGTCGCAAATTTCCACCGGGGAGTGCATATAGCGATTGGGGATGCTCAGGAGCGCCGTGGCGACCCCTGCGCGGGTGAGCTGAATGGTCGCCGTATCCGTTCCGCCGGAAGCGCGGTGCGCGGCCGTTTCCTGCCAGGCAAGTTTTTTGCGGCGTGCCGCTTCGCGAAGCATACGCCCCAGGACCGGGTTGTTATCGCAGCTCCGGTTCAGTTCCGGGCCGCGCCCGAGGCGGATGTCGCCGAGGAGCTTCTTGGGAATGTCCGGCAGATCGGTCGTGAAGCCGACGTCGACGGCGAACCCCACCGCCGGATCGATCCCGAACCCGCTTGCGGCGGCTCCGCGCAATCCTACTTCCTCCTGCACGGTTCCCACGCCGTAGACCGCGACGTTCAACTTGCGTTTCGCAAGCTGCCGCATGGTTTCCGCAACGGTGAACGCGCCGATTTTATCGTCCAAGCCCTTGGACATGACGCGGTGTTCGCCGAGCATGCGGAAATTGGCGCGCATGGCGACGGGATCGCCGATGTCGACGAGGGCCAGCGCCTCTTCGCGGCTGTCCACGCCGATGTCGATCCAGAGGTCGGAAAGATCGGGAGAATTTTCGCGTTCGGCGGGTTTCAGGAGATGGATCGGTTTTTTGCCGATGACGCCGGGAACTTTGCCTTTGGCGGTCAGGATGTCGACTTCCGAGGAGGGGACGTTCAGCTTGTCGATTCCACCGTTGGGGCGGAAATAGAGGAGCCCCTCTTCGGAAATGTAGACGATCTGAAAACCGATTTCATCGTAATGCCCCGCCAGCATGATGCGCATGGGCGCGCCGGGGTTGAGCACGCCGATGGTGTTGCCCAGCACATCCGTACGGACTTCATCGCAGAATGTGCCGAGGTACTGGCGGTAGACCGCCGCGGCCTCGGTTTCGAACCCGCTCGGGCTGGAGGTGTTCAGGAGATTGCGGAGAAAATCCAAGCTCGATTTCTGAAACATGATAACACCCTCAAGATAAAGATTAAACGGAGAAACGGACGTGGATCATATCCCCGTCCTGCATGATGTATTCCTTGCCTTCGATGCGGAGCTTGCCCGCCTCTTTGGCTTTGTTCCAGCCGCCGCAATCGACCATGTCTTTGTATGACACCGTTTCCATGCGGATGAAGCCGCGGCAAAGATCGGTATGGATTTTCCCCGCCGCCTGCGGCGCGGCCGTTCCGCGCTGCACCGTCCAGGCGTGCGCTTCCATGGGGCCGACGGTGAAGAACGTAATGTAGTTCAGGAGGCGGTATCCGGTGCGGATCACATGGTTCAGGCCGGTTTCGGAAATGCCGAGTTCGTCCATGAAGAGTTTGGCTTCGTCCGGGTCGAGCTGGGAAAGTTCTTCTTCCAGTTTGGCGCAGACGGGGATGACTTCCAAATTCCGTTCCGCCGCGTACTTGGCAAGGGCCTGCGCGGCGGGATGGGTGGCGAAGTCGCGATAGGTTTTTTCGTCGGTGTTTGCGCACACGAACGCGGGCATGAGCGTCAGGAGGCCGAGGCTTTTTACAAGCGCGGCAACCTTGGCGTCGTTTTGATTGTACTCCGGAATTTTCCCTTCGCCAAGCTGGGCGGCGAGGTCGCGGACGGTTTCAAACTCCAACTTCGCATCCGGGTCGTTGCCGCGCGCGAGTTTGGACGCGCGGTCGCGGCGGCGTTCCAGCAAATCCAGGTCCGCGAGCATCAACTCGGTGAGGATAACCTCCAAATCGGCCACAGGGTCGAGCTTGCCTTCCACATGCACCACGTCGGCGTCTTCAAAGACGCGCACCACGTGGACGATCGCGTCGACGCTGCGGATATGGCCGAGGAATTGATTCCCCAATCCCTGTCCCTGGCTGGCCCCTTTGACAAGGCCCGCGATGTCGATGAATTTCAGGGAGGACGGGATGATTTTTCCCGAATGCTCCAGGTCCGCGAGGACGCGCAGCCGCTCATCCGGAACCGGTACGATGCCGGTATTCGGCTCGATGGTGCAGAAGGGAAAATTGGCCGCTTCCGCGCCGCCTTTGCAGAGCGCATTGAACAAGGTGGACTTCCCGACATTCGGAAGACCGACGAAACCGCAGGAAAAGCTCATGAATGAAACCCTAATCTCAACTTTAGTAAATAAAACACCCGCCGCGTATCGGCGGCGGGTATCAAGGACGTATGCAAAAATCGAACGCCCGCTCAGCGCGGTTCGATCACAGTGTTTTCGTTGTAGAAGAAGTTGTACGCGTTGTGGTCCACATCCACCACCCACGCCGGACGCATGATCGGACCGTAGCCCCAACCGGAATCCAACGCGTCGTCCGGGCAGCCTGGCAGCGGAACCAGGAACGTTACGATGTCGATGACGCCGACAATTTCACGGGCGACAACGTAACAAACCCCTTTGAGGACGCCGAAGGTCAAGGCGGGAATCGCGCCCTGATCGTTGTTCACGTCGTAAGGCTTCATTAAAATTTCCAGCGGCCCGAAGGCGACGTTGGCGATGCCGCGGCCGAGTTTTTCGACCGGGGCCATGGGCCATTCCGACGCGGCGCTCTCAAAAGCGCCAAAAGTTGCGACAAGCAAGAGAACCGCCAACAGAAATTTCTTTCCAGATTTCATCCCGATACCTCGAATTTTCCGGGTTAAAAATAGACAATCACAGCTTCGTTTTAAGGAATATAATTTTGCATTGGGAAAATTCAAGAAAAAAAAGCTCTTTTCTCCGGAAATATGGCGAAAAAAGTAGAAAAAGATGCTATTTTAAAGAAAAGACGTATCGTATGTTTGTAAATAGAGAGGAAATGGCAGTGATGAACGACTCGCGCGAACGCTTCGCGGACCTGACGCTCCTGAAAGCGTCGGAACAAAAATACCCGGCATCGCCGGACGCGGCGAAACTGGAAACCTTCCGCAACCTCCACGCGGAACGCGACTATGTGATCGAATTCGACTGTCCGGAATACACCTCGCTCTGTCCGGTAACCAACCAGCCCGATTTCGGGCACATCATACTGCGGTATGTTCCGGGCGACTTGTGCATCGAAAGCAAATCGCTAAAACTTTATTTGTATTCCTTCCGCAACGCCAACACCTTCCACGAGGAATCGGTCAATACCATTCTCGACGCGGTGGTCAAGGCGTGCGCCCCCCGCCGCGCCGTGGTGGTCGGGCGTTTCCGGCCGCGCGGCGGAATCGCGATCAATGTAAAAGCTGTTTATCAAGGAGAAGTCGATGAGTTTTGAACTGGATGAACTCGGTTCGGTTACCACGCCGCGCGGGTTCCGCGCGTCCGGCATTGTCGCCGGATTCAAGAAATCGGGGGCGCTTGATTTCGCGATGGTCGTTTCCGACAAGCCGGCCAACTTTGCCGGTGTTTTTACCCGCTGCACCTTTGCCGCGGCTCCCGTGCTGCTGGACAGGAAAAAAGTTTTGTCCGTCCCCTTTGCGCGCGCGGTCGTCATCAACAGCGGGAACGCCAACGCCTGTACCGGCGCGGCGGGGCTGAAGAACGCCGAGCGCTCCTGCGAGATCGCGGGCGCGGAACTCGGCGTCGATCCCGCGGGCGTCCTTGTCTGTTCAACGGGGCGGATCGGGGTGCAGCTTTCGATGGGGTTGATTGAAAAGGGTGTCCGCCTCGGCGCGGCGGCCCTATCTTGCGACGGCGGCGCCGATGCGGCGCGGGCGATTATGACCACCGACACGGTGCCGAAGCACGCCGCCGTCCGCCTGAACATCGGCGGAAAAAGCGTCGCCATCGGCGCGATGACCAAGGGTGCGGGGATGATCGACCCGGATTTGAAGGCGCCGCACGCCACCATGCTTTGCACGATCACCACCGACGCGAAACTCGACAACGCACTTTTGCAATCCATGCTCAACGCCAACGCCGGAGAGTCCTTCAACCGCATCACCGTCGACGGCGATATGAGCACCAACGATACGGTGCTCCTCCTGGCCAATGGCGAATCCGGTGTGGAAATTTGCTCCGCTTCTCCGGAAGCGGCGATGTTCCAGGAGGCGCTCCTCGCTCTCATGCGGCATCTGGCGCGCCGGATGGTCCTGGATGGCGAGGGGGTTACCAAATTTGTAACCCTCCGCATCGAAAATGCGCGCACAGAGCGCGACGCGCGGCTTTGCGCCGAGGCTGTGGCCAATTCGCTCCTTTGCAAAACCGCCTGGTTCGGGGGCGATCCGAACTGGGGGCGCGTTGTGGCGGCGCTCGGTTACTCCGGCGCGGAGTTCAACCCGGATACATGCGACATTTATTACGACGATATGCCGGTTGTGCGCAACGGCGGGGACGCGGGGACGCCGGAATCGGCCCTCTCCGGCATTGTCGCCCAAAAAGAGTTTACCGTGCGGGTGAATTTGAACGACGGCTCCGCCGATTATTGGGTCTGGACCAACGACATCTCCTACGAATACGTGAAAATCAACGCGGACTATCATACCTGAGGAATCGTTTTTTATGGAAAAGAAAGCAATCAAGACGCTTATCATCACAGGGTTCGGCCTGAACTGCGAAAAAGAAACCGCCGCGGCGGTTTCGCTTGTCGGCGCGACGCCGGTCCAAGTGCATTTGAATGATCTGATCGCGGGGGCGCACCGCCTGGAGGAATTTCATTTCCTGGTATTCATCGGCGGATTCTCCTTCGGCGACCACCTCGGTTCCGGGACGGTTTTTGCAAATCGTGTGATGTTCAAATTGCGCGACCAACTCGAAAAATTCATCGCCGACGGCAAACTCGTCCTCGGCATTTGCAACGGATTCCAGACGCTGACCCGCCTGGGCATGGTGCCCGCACTGAACGGTGCGTATTTCCAGCAGCAGGTTGCGTTGGCGCACAACGATTCCGGTGTTTTCCGCGACGATTGGTGCCGACTTGTGGCCAACGCGGCGTCCCCGTGCGTATTTACGCGTAACATCGGGCAGGTCCGTTTGCCGCTGCGGCACGGCGAAGGCAAATTCGTTGCTGATCCGGCGACGATGGCGGCGCTGGAGGCGAAGAACCTTGTCGCGCTTCGTTATTGCAACGACGACGGTTCGTTGGCCACGGAATTTCCGGCCAACCCGAACGGTTCGTTGAACTCCATCGCCGGAATCTGCGACGAAACGGGGCGTGTTTTCGGCCTGATGCCGCACCCGGAAGCGTTCCTTTCCCCCTACAATGCGCCGGATTGGACGCGGGTGAAACAGCTTGCGCCGCTTCCGGCGGAGGGGGACGGGGTTGTGTTTTTCCGGAACGCCGTGGATTATCTGGCCAAAACGTTCTGAAAAATGCTGCTCTTCCGTCGGGAATTCGGGCCGTTGTTCGTAACCCAGTTTTTCGGGGCGTTCAACGACAATTGCATGAAGACCGCGCTGCTGGTGATGGTTTCGTTCCTGCTCGGCTACCCGTCGGAGAAGGCGAACGCGCTGACGAATCTGGCGATGGGGTTGTTCATTCTTCCCTATTTTTTGTTCTCCGGCATTGCCGGGAGACTCGCGGACCGGTTCGACAAAGCGATTTATTGCCGGTATGTCAAGCTGTGGGAAATTGTGCTGATGGCGTTCGCGTTTCCGGCGTTCGTGTTCCAATGGGTGAACGTTTTGTTTGCATTGCTGTTCCTTATGGGGATGCAGTCGGCGTTTTTCGGCCCGGCGAAATATTCGCTTTTGCCGCAACACCTTAAAGAGCGTGAACTTGTGGACGGAAACGCGTGGATCGAAGGGGGGACGTATCTTGCCATCCTCGTCGGAATGGTCGCGGGGAGTGTTTTGATTAAGCACGAATCTTCGGGGCCGTTGTTGGCGGGGAGTGTTCTCTGTGCCTTTTCTCTTGTCGGTTTTGCCGGAAGCTGCGGAATTCCTTCTGCTCCGCCGTATCGGATCGAGGCGAAACGAAGAAATTACTTTGCCGAAAACGGGCATCTCCTCTGGCTTGTCTGGAGTCAGCCTGTAATCCGGTTCACGGTCCTTGCCGTGTCGCTTTTCTGGATGGTCGGCGCACTGTATGTTTCGCAGCTTCTGGCAATTTGCGGAACATTCTGGCCGGGAAACAGTCAGGTGTTCACGGTGGGGCTGACGTTGTTTTCCATCGGTGTCGGCGCGGGGTCGTTTTTGTGCAGCCGCCTTCTGCGCGGGGAGATTTCCTGCCGCTTCTCCTGGATCGGCGGACTGATGATGGCGGTGTTTACGTTTGACTTGTGGTGGCTTCTCGGCAGCGCGGGCGCCGCCGCCAACGCCGGGGATATTTCTTTGTATTCGTTGGTGGGGACGTTTCTTTTTTGGCGCGTGATGATCGATATGCTCCTTGTCGCCATCGGCGGAGGCTTGTACTCGGTTCCGCTGCAATCGTTGATGCAGCACCGGGCGCGCCCCGGAGAAACGGCGCGGGTGATCGCCGGGAACAATCTGGTGAACGCTTTTTGCATGGCGGGCGGCTCGATCGCCGCCGCGGGGTTGGTGGCGTATTGCGGACTTACGCCCGCGGCGATGCTGCTGGGCATGTTCGGCGTTACGCTTATGATGACAGTGTATTCATGGTTTTATCGAAAAATAGATAAGGAGTCCTATGCCGTTTGAAAATGGATCATTTACCGTCGGTGTGTTCGAATTGAAAGCCGACCTCCCGGAAAATCTCATCGCCCTTTTCGCCGCGAAGAAGGCCGGGACGATTGACAGCGTAACCGACGAACCCCAGATCGGCTGGGTGACGGGCCGCCATTTGCTGGATACGTCGATCGACGAAGCGAGCGCTTCGCTCGGCGGGTGCTATTATCTCCAGCTTCGCAAAGCGGAACGGAAGGTTTCCTCCTCGTTCCTGAACGCAATGTGCAAGCGCGAGGAACTCGCGTACATGGAAGCCAATAAGATGGATTTTGTCCCCTCCAAGGCGAAAAAGGCCATCAAAGAGGACGCGATGGAAAAGCTCCTGCTCCGGGCTACTCCCTCGCTTACTTCCATTCCGGTGGTGATTGATCCGAATGCGAAGATGGTGTACGTGGGGGCCTCTTCCGCAACGCAGATCGATTTCTTCATCGAACAGTTTTTTCAGACGACGAAACTCGATCCGATTCAGGTGGGACCGGGCTTTCTGCTCGAAAAGCTCTGTAAAACAGCGGAGAGCTCCTTCCCTGCGCTTAGTTTGATCGATCACGCCGACGACGAGCCCGTGGTCGGGCGCGATTTCCTCACCTGGCTCTGGTATTTCAGCGAAGGGGAGGAAAAACTTAAACTCGACCCTTACGGCGATTTCGATCTGATGCTCGAGGGCCCCCTGACGTTCGCCAGCGGCGCGGAAGCGCGCGGCGGCGGCGAAATCTCCATCAAAGGAGGCGACGCGCCCTTGCGGAGCGCCGAAGCGAAGGCGGCGCTGGCCGTCGGTAAAAAACTCCGGAAAGCGAAGCTCACGATTACGCGCGCCAACGAATTCTGGACGTGTACGGTGGATGCCGACCGCTTCGTCTTCGGTTCGCTCAAACTCCCGGAAGGGGAGGAGATGAACGCCGACGAGCGCTTCGCCGAGCGGATGGAGAGTCTTCTTATCTTCAAATCGGCCATCGAAGGTTTTTTCGGAAAATTTAGCGAAACCATGCTTGCGCCCGATTACCCGGCGCACGAAAAGAAAATGCGCGACTGGGCCTCCGGACGCGACGCACTCTAAAGTACCGAATGCTTCAGGAACTCCACATCGCGAATCTGGCGCTGATCGAACGGAGCGAAATGGAATTCGCTCCGGGCTTTAACGTGATCACGGGGGAAACGGGGGCGGGAAAGTCGCTGCTCCTCGGCGCGGTGGCCCTCCTTTTCGGAGGACGGGCGGAAAAAGGGGTGATTCGCACCGGCGCGGCGCGTTGCGAAGTTGCCGGACGGGTGAAAATTTCCGGCGCGGCGCTTCCTGCTGTTGAAACACTTCTGGAGTCCGCCGGGCTTGAGATGGAGCCGGAAGGAATTCTGCGCATCCGGCGTGTCGTAACCGAAAATGCGAGCCGTTTTTATTTGAACGATACCCCCGTAGGGGCGCAGCTGATCCGCCGGATCGCCGAATTTATTGTGGACATTCACAACGCCGATGAACACGGCGCGCTGACACGGCGCGGAGAGCAATTGTTGATGCTAGACCGTTATGCCGGCGCGCTGAACCTCCGCGCCGAGTGCGCGGCCCTCTGTGCGCGCCGAAGTGCGCTTTCGGAGGAGAAGGCGCGTTTCGCCGCCGGGCGTCCCTCGGAGGTGGAGGCGGAGCATCTGGAGCGTATTCTTCAGGAAATCGAGAGCGTGGATCCACTCCCCGATGAAGACAAAACCCTTTCGGCACGCCATGCGCTCGCCGCCAACGCGCAGGAAATCATTGCGTTGAGCAATGGACTTTCCACGCTTTTGACCGATGGGGAAAACTCCATCCGCGACCAATTGGCCGCCGCCTACCGCGAGTTGCAGAACCTCCGGAAACTGGATGAAACGGGGGGAGGGGCGCTTGTGGAGGCCTGCGATTTACTTATGGAATCTTTGGACGATCTTTCCGGCCGGATCGCCGAAATCGGCGGAAAGGTGGAATTGGATGAAAGCGCGTTTGCCGAACTGGAGGCGCGTTTGAGCGCCCTTCATTCCCTCAAACGCCGCCACGGTCCCACGCTGGAACAGGTTTTCGCGACGGCGGAACGGGCCAGGGAACGCCTGGCCGATTACCGTGCGGGGGATGCCCGTTTGTCCGAGTTTTCCGCGCGCGAAGCGGCGTTGGAGCAAGAGCTCCGTACTCTTTGCCGTGTACTTTCCGAAAAGCGGCGGAGCGCGGCGGAAAGCTTTACCGCGGAAGCGCGGCATGTCCTCGCTTCGCTCGGTTTTGTCAAGGCGGTGTTGGAAGCGGAGTGGAGTCCGGCCGAACCGGGTGCGGCGGGAGCGGAACAGCTGGAACTTCTTTTTTCCGCCAACCTCGGGGAAGCGCCGCAGCCCTTGCGCAAAATCGCCAGCTCCGGCGAACTCTCCCGCCTGATGCTCGCGCTGAAAACCGTTCTGGCGGATGCAGACTCCATCCCGGTTGTTGTTTTTGATGAAATCGACATGAACATCGGCGGAGAAACCGCCAATGTGGTGGGGGCGCTTCTCCGCCGCCTCGGGGAGCGCCGCCAGATTCTCTGCATTTCCCACCTCGCGCAAGTGGCCGCGCGGGGGGAAAAACATTTTCTGGCGTCCAAGCGCGCCGTTGATCATCGGGTGATATCGGAGGCGGTGGTTTTGGACGGCGCGTCGCACCTGGATGAACTTGCGCGGATGCTCGGCGGCGGCCCCGCCGCGTTGGCGCACGCCCGCGCAATGGCGGAGGCGGCGCAATGAAGATCACACTTGAATGTTATAAGTGCATCGTCAACCAATTGACCAAGACGTTGACGGAAACGATGCCGGACGATGAAACCCGGGATGGATTGATGCGCGACTTCCTCCGCACACTTGTGGAGCGCGACGCGCCGACTACGCCCCCCGACTTTGCCCGTTATTTTCATCGCGTCATGCGCGGCCTGACGGGAGTGGACGATCCTTTTCTTACGGAAAAAGATCGCTCCACCGAACTTGCGCTTGCACTGCTTCCGGAATTGCGCGAAGAGCTTGCGCGGCGCGGAAATTCCCTGGACAATGTGCTCCGGCTGGTTATCGGCGGCAACATCATCGATTTCGGCGCCACGCCGGATTTTGACCTTGCCGCCGCCGGACCGATGCTCCGGGGGATGTTCGACCTTCCGCTGGATGTAGCCTCCGTCCGGCTCCTGGAGGGGGAAATGGAACGCGCCCGGTCGATTTTTTACATGCTGGACAATTGCGGCGAAGCGGTGTTCGACCGGCTCCTTCTGGAACGTTTTGCCGATAAAGTCGTTATAGGTGTACGCGGCGGAGCGATTTTAAACGACATTTCCAGGCGTGAGCTTATGCACTCCGGGTTGGAGAAATTTCGCGTTGTGGATACCGGGGACCGGATGCCGGGGGTTTCTCTTCGCACGTGTACGCCGGAGTTTGCCGCCGCGATGCGCGGCGCGGATTTAGTCATCAGCAAAGGGCAGGGGAACTACGAGTCGCTGGACGAGTACGACCGTCCGATTTTTTATCTTTTACGCGTAAAATGCCCGGTGGTCGCCGATCGGCTCGGCCGACCTCTCGGCGCACTGGAAATACGGGCTCACAACATCAATTCGGAGATTGCGCTATGAGCATTGGTCCCAATTTGTTTCACTCAGATTCCTACGATACGCCAACGGATCATCCGCACAAATGCATCGATCGCCTTCTTTTGAAGAGCCGCTGGTATTTTTACGGTAAAAATTTCGGTGTTTTCTGCCGCACGGGGAGTTGCGCCAAGCGCGGCGCCCTGACAGCGGAACGCCAAATCGCCTTCTCCAATGAGAATTTTCGTCTTGTGGAAGATTGCGGCGGAAGAATTCACTTGCGCGGTTTGGACCACTTGCGCGCGCTGGAAGGAAAGCCCGTGGTGATTATGAGCAATCACATGAGCCTCCTGGAAACGGCATTGCTGCATTCGATCGTCCGGCCGCACCTCGACTTTACATTTGTGATCAAGGAATCGTTGTTCAAGGTTCCCTTTTTCGGCCACATTATGCGCTCGCTCCGCGCCATCCCCGTCGGACGCAACAACCCGCGCGAAGACCTTAAAACCGTTTTGACGGAAGGGAAACGTACTTTAGAGGAAGGGCGTTCGATCATTCTTTTTCCGCAATCCACGCGCACGGAGAGCTTCAATCCGGAGAACTTCAACTCCATCGGCATCAAGTTGGCGCGTTCGGCGAAGGCTCCGGTTCTTCCACTCGCGTTGAAGACCGATTTTCTGGGAAACGGAAAAATCGTGCGCGATCTCGGTCCCATCCGCCGCGAGCGCGACGTTTATTTTGAATTCGCCGCACCGCTTGAAATCAAGGGGCAGGGCAAAGAGGAGCTGGAAGTGGTCATTGCTTTCATCAACAGCCGCATGGATGCCTGGCGCGTCTGAAAAATATTTGTCGCATTCGTATGTTTCCATGCAACATTATTAGCGGATTCCTTGACAAAGAGAAGAAAATGTGGCATATTACCTTCGGGGAGTGTTTTTTTAGCCTGTGTAAAAAAGGTTGCAATACGGATATGAGTATGTCTTTCTCTCTCAAAACAGGGAGTATGCTTGGGGTTTTGTTTTTGTGCTCCGAGTGCGTTTTCGCCGCCGGCGCGGCGGATGTATCTTCCGAGGGTGCTTCCGCTTCCGCTTTGATCTTTTTCGTCCTCGTTCTCTTTTTGCTGTTTCTCGCCGGGGCCGGAAAGTTGTTTTTGTTTTTACAGCGCCGCCAGTTGGACGTGGCTTTCGGATGCCTTCCGCAGCGTGTTTGTATTGTAAACCGGAAGGGGCGTATTGTCTACCGGAGTTTGCCGGACATTCCGAGTGCGGAGGTCATCCGGCAACTCCGACACCTTTTTGACTTGCCAACGGCGATCCGGGAGATGTTTGTCCGGGCCGCGGACGATGTTTTTTCCAAAGGACGTTCCGTCGAATTCGATTATGTCATCGAAGGGCAGCCGCGGCGCGTAAAGTTTTCTTTGCTGGAATCGCCCTTCGGCGCCCGCTGGAACAAAGTCATCTGGATTTCGCACGACGCCACGGAGCGCCAGCTTTCGCAGCTTTCGCGGCATTTCCGCCAGGCGTTGGAGGCGATTGCCGACGGCGTGATCGTCGCCGATACGGATGGCCGGATCACACTTGTCAATCCGGCCGGCGCACAGCTCCTCGGTTACCACCAGGTGGAAGCCATGGGCATGCGCGTGGAGGATATTTTCCGTCTTGAAACACTCGAAGACGTCGAACAGGACAATCCCTTCGGCAATACGCTTCTCACCGGACGGGACGGAGTGCGGCGGCGGATCAGTACAAGCCAGGCCTGGATCCGCGAAGCGAACGATACGATCTCCGGGCGCATCCACGTTTTCCGCGATGTTACCGAGGAGTGCCGGAAAATGGATCAGCTGCGCGTGCACAGCAGCCTGCTCGACACGTTTATCATCATGGCGGAGATCACGTATTTCCGCATCGACCGGGAAATGAAGCTGATTTACGCTTCCTCCACCAAATATTGGCCGGTGGAAAACGGCAGCGCCATTCCGATTAATCAATGGGTTGTTCCGGAAGACGTTCCGGAACTCACACGCAAGTGGACCGCTGTGATTACGGGCGAACTTTCCGATTTCCAACACGCTTATTCGGTGCTCACCGGAGGAGAACGGAAGTATTTCGAACTCCGCCTCTCGCGGATTAAGAACGTAACGACCGGGCAGATAGAATTTTGCGGCGTGATTCAAGATATTACCCGGATTCGGGAAAACGAGCGGCGTTACCTCGACAATCTGCGTCTTCTGGAAACCGTAATCGAGCATCTGCCCGGGTTTTTCTTTGTCAAAGACGCGAACGACAATTTTCGTTATTTGCTCTGCAACGCAAAATTTGAGGAAATTACCGGCAAGCCGGCCTCGGAAATCGTCGGCCACTTCGATCCGGAGATTTTTGAGTTGGACGCAGCCGCATCCCGCAAGTTCATGAACGACGACCGCCGCCTTGTCGCGGGCAACACCGACATGGATTCCCTGGAGCAAATTACCAACCCCCAAAACCGTTCGTTCGTCGTCCGAACCGTCAAAAAGGTCGTTCCGCGCGCCGACGGGGGCGTTCTCCTCCTCGGCATGGGGTCCGACATTACACTGCAGTACGAACTCGAACAAGAGCAGCGCCGCACCATTGCCCGCCTGAACGAATACATCGGCGGTGAGCGCGTCCTCAACCAACTTCTAGGCAAGATCACGTTGGAAATGGATTTTGAAACAGCGGTCCGGGAAATGATGCGGAGCATCGGGGATTACGCCGACGCCGACCGCGTGTACGTTTTCCACTACCTCAATGAAAACATGCTCGCCAGCAACCTCTTCGAGTGGTGCCGCGAGGGGATCGAGCCGATGATCGACAATCTCCAGAATGTGGACATGGGCCCCATGGTCAACTGGCATAAGATGCTGCATGAGCACCGTCCGATTATCATCACCGATACACTTGCTCCGCCGGAGGGACTGGAAAAGGAAGCCTCGGACTTGCGGCACCAGGACATCAAATCCCTGCTCGTTTGCGGGATATGGATCGGCGGCGCGCTGTACGGCTTTATCGGTGTCGATCACGTACGGTATAAAAAAGATTTTTCCGATTGCGAGGTGCACACCGTCAACGGTATCGCGCGTATGTACCAGCTTGCCTACGATCGCGCGCGGCAGAGGATGCAGTTGGAGGACAGTGTTTCGCTCCAGCGCCAGATTGTGGACAACATCCTTTTGCCGATCACCATTCTGGACTTGGACTACACGGTGCTTGCGGCCAATCCGAGCGCCGTCGCGGACGCGGGGTGCTCGCACGAAGAACTGCTCGGCACCAAGTGTTACAATACGATTTGCAAAAACATGTCGCCTCCCGATTTCTGCCCCGTACAGCGGACGCTTCTTTCGCAGGAGCCCTGTCGCGTTGAGCACGATTTCAAGACACAGCGCCAGATTTCCACTTCGCAGCCGATTTTCGACAGGAACGGCAAGATGCAATACATTCTAACGGTGGATATCGACATTACCGAGCAGACCCGCCAGAAAAAAGAACTGCAAATCGCCATGGAACAAGCACAGGCGGCGGACCGCGCCAAGAGTTATTTCCTTGCCACCGTCAGCCACGAGTTGCGTACGCCGTTGAATGCGGTGATCGGATTCAGCGAACTCCTCCAGCAGGGCGGTGTCGATCCGGATACGCAGAAGGATTATCTGCATTCCATCAGTTTCGCGGGGACGGCGCTTTTAAATCTGGTCAACGACGTGCTGGATCTCTCCAAGCTTGCCGCCGACCAGGTTACGCTTGTCCCGGCGCGCACCGCCGTGGCGGAGCTGGTTCGGGAGGTTGCTTCCGTTTTCAAACTTAAGAGCAAGGAAAAGGGGCTCGATTTACGTGTCGATATTTCTCGTGCGCCGCATGTCCTTTTTGTCGACAATCTCCGTTTGCGGCAGATATTGTTCAATCTTCTGGGGAACGCGTTCAAATTCACCCACTCCGGATACATCGCCATCGATGCGGAAACATTTATCGAAGAGGGTGCTTCCGGCGCCGCGCTGGTGATTCGCGTGAGCGATACGGGGATCGGCATTTCCAAAGAGGGGCAGAAAAATATTTTCGATCCTTTCGTGCAAGACTGCACCATACCGGGAAAAAGGATGTACGAAGGGACGGGACTGGGGCTCTCCATCATCAAGAAACTGCTTGAAAAAATGGGCGGCGTCATCGAATTGCAAAGCGAGCCGGGGGAGGGGAGCGTGTTCACCGTGCGTATCGGCGGTCTTGGATTTGAAGAGCACGCGGTTCCTGCTCTGCCGGCGCCCATTTCTCCGGAATCTTCTCCGCGCGCCGAAGAGCCGCGGTTTGCATTCCGCGTTTTGATCGTGGACGACATTCCAATCAACCTGAAAGTGTTGCGGGGGATGCTTAAAAAACTTGGAATCGAATGCACTCTGGCGAATTCCGCGGCGGAAGCGTTCGGCGCCCTGGAAGAACCGGGCGCTTGTTACGATGCGGTTCTCACCGATATGTGGATGCCGGAAACCAGCGGGGCGGAATTGGCGGTTCGTATTAGGAAAGATGCGCGCTTTGCGTCCATTCCGGTGTATGTGGTAACGGCCGACACCCAGGTGGCGGAAGCGGATGCGAAGAAATTTTCAGGCATTTTGCACAAGCCCATTACCCTGGAATCATTGGATGCCCTTTTCCAGGGACTCCATACGAAACGATAAAACATGAATATTCGCCATAATGTCCTTTGGGCTAATTTTTCCGCCGGGGCGCCGCCGGAAGGCGCTTATTGGTGGATTTTGGGCGTTGTTCTTTGCTGTCTTTGTTTCGGTGTTGGTTTTTTTCTTGCGTCCCGCATTGGGAAGCGCCATAAGAGTGAAGCGGATCTTTTACGGACGATATTGAACAGCATTCCCGCCATAATCTTTGCGAAAAATGCGGAAAATGGGTTCCGGTATTTATTCATGTCACGTTTTGCCGAAACGCTTCTCCCGACAAAGAGCGCGGAAAACTTTGTCGGCCGCAACGATGTGGAAATCGGAATCCAGAATGCCCAGTGGCACACCGAACAGGATGAGCACGTTCTGCATGTCGGGGAGGTTTTTCAGGGATTTGAAACCCGGCGCGGTTCTTCGGGGGAGGCGGTGCATCTGCGTGCGATCAAAGTACCTGTAACGGCTCCGGACGGGTCCCGGCTGGTCGTCGGTTATGTAACGGACATTACCCACGAACGCATGCAGGAGGAGAAGCTGACGGAAACGGTGCGCGGCATGGAAATTCACGCCCAAAACGAGCGCAGCTTCAACCGCTGCCTGGAATTGATCAATGCCAGTGCGTTGGATAAATCCATGCCGCTTTGCCTGCGCGAATTGGGGGAGAAATCCTGTGCCGACCGATGTGGCATCTTTTTATTCGATGAAGGCAGCGGGCGCTTCCGTCTTCGCCATGTCTGGGTCCGCGATGAACATTGTGCGGGCGGGGAGGAATTTATCGATCTTCCCTTTCTTGAGTTCAGTCACTTTCACGAATACATCCGCCGTCATCTTCAGCTTGAGATTCAAGATATCTCCAATCCTCCGGTTGGTTTTGAGGAATTCGCGCGGGAGGTCGCCCGTCTTGGGCCGATTCAGGCGCTTTTGCTGCAGGGAATCTGGATGGACGGCAAGTTGTATGGCGCCTCGGTGCTGGAGTTTCGCGAACCGTATGTTTGTGGAGAGGATGACTACCGTCGCGTTCAGAACATGGGAAACCTCTATCTCCTTGGTTTGGAACGCGAACGACGCGTCGAGGAGATTGAGCGCGGAGCGCTTTTGCAGCGCCAGATCGTCGACTCCATCGGCATTCCCCTTCTTTTGTTTGATTTGGAATACAACATTGTTTCTGTGAACCAGGAAACGGTTCGCTTGCTGCAAAGATCCTCGGAGGAGCTCATTGGAACGAAGTGTTACCGTTCGCTTTGCGGCCTCGACGCGCCGCCGCCATGGTGCCCGATGTGCAAAACCGTGCAGGAAAAGGGGAAGGTACAGGTTGATTTCAATGGACACGGCCGCGAATTCATTATAACGACCGTACCGATTTACGACACCCGCGGGAAAATGATTTATGTATTGGAAACCGCGCTGGATGTGGTGGAGGTTCGGGCGCAGGAACGGCAGCTGCAGACATTGAACGTTCTTTTGAACAGTGCCGCATCCCTTGCGCACATTACTTATTTCTCCGGGGACAAAGATGCGCGTATAACATTGATCGGCGGGGATTCCGGCATCGGTGCAGTGCTCGACGCCGATGGATCGTTTTCGCTGATGGACTGGATGATTCCGGAAGACCGCGAGGAATTCGAGGCCAAACGCCGCCTGACGGTCGCACCCGGAGAGTACATGTTGGAAATGACCTGCCGTGCCCGCGTCGGGGAAGAGTTGCGCAACTACAGTTTGCTCGGGATACGCAGCAAGCACGATCCGGAGCTTTACATCGGTGTTTTGCAGGACATCACTGCGCGTGTACTCATGGAAGATGAACGCCAGGACCTGATTCGTTCCCTGCATGATTACGTGAAGAATGAACGCGTTGTCAATGAATGCCTTACGCAGATTGTTGTCGAGAGTTCCTTTGACCGGAATGTGGAAGAGGTGCTTAAGCTTGTGGCCACACAGCTTGATTGCGACCGCGTCTGGCTCGGGCAATTCATGCCGGGGCGCGGCGTGAACTTTCCGTTTGAATGGAGCAACGAGGGATCGCTTCCGCTTGCGGGATTGGCGGACGACGGATTCCGCGCACAGATCGATGCGTGGACGGCGCGGTTTGCCGCAAACGAACTAATCACCGTCGGCGATGTGGAAAAATCGGATTACGCCGCGGCCTTCCGGCTTTCCGGGTGCCGGACGCTGATGTGTGTGCCGATATGGGTGAACAAGGCTCTTTACGGCGTCCTCGGGATCGGGTTCAAATGGCGGCGTGAAACGATATCCGCGCTGGACGGTAATATTCTGCGTTCGGTATCACAGATCATCGGACTGGCGCGCGAGCAGGAGATGCAGCGTGAAAAGCTGGAAATTCTCGACCAGCAGAACCGCCTGATCCTGGAAGCCATGCCGATTGCCACGTGCCTTTTTGATGGGCAGCGCAATCTCCTGCGCCTCAATCCGGCGGTTTGTTCGATGTTCGGCGGCTCGCCGGAGCAGTTTATGAATGCGCCGTGTTATGTGAACATCTGCAAGGTTCCGGGTGGGTTGGCGGAATGTCCCGTTGCACTGGCGCTGCAAACCGGAACTACGCAAAGTATGGACGTTGTGATCGATCGGTGCGAGTGCCGGATTATGGCGATTCCCGTCCTCGGCCGCAATGGCGAAGTTCTCTACGTTGTGGAGAATATTCTTGATTTGACGGACATCAACGAAGGCCGCCGTAAACTGGAAGCGGCCCTGGTTGCCGCAGAGGCCGCAAGCCGGGCGAAGGGATTTTTCTTTGCCACGATGAGCCACGAGTTGCGTACGCCTTTGAACGCGGTGATCGGTTTCAGCGAACTCTTGCAGAAGGGGGATTTGGAGGATGCGGAACGCGGGGAATATTTGGAGTCGATCAACCTGGCGGGCAATTCGCTTCTTTTTCTGATCAACGACATTCTCGATCTCTCCAAGTTGGAAGCGGACCAGTTGGAGCTTGTTCCGCAACCGAGCGATATCGGCAGACTTTTGCAGGAACTCAAGGCGGTGTTCGGACACAAGGTGCGCGAGCAGGGGCTTTATTTTGATTTGCGTGTTCCGGAAAATCTTCCGCTTATTACGTTGGACAGCCAGCGCTTGCGCCAGATTCTCCTGAATTTAATCGGAAACGCGGTGAAGTTCACGCATGCCGGAGGTATTACCGTAACTGTGGATTTTCAGGCGGGGGCGGCGGGACGCGGCACGCTTCGCCTCTCGGTGCGCGACACGGGAATCGGGGTGAAGAAGGAAGCGCAGGAGAAAATATTCGAACCGTTTGTGCAGCAGGACGCTTTGCGCGATACGCACATGTACAAAGGCTCCGGACTCGGTCTTGCCATTACCCGGCGGCTTCTTCTTTGTATGGGCGGGACGGTTCGCCTTGTCAGCGACGAGGGGATGGGATGCGACTTCATTGTGGAGTTTCCGAAAATTCCTTATTCGGGAGCGGACCTTTTGGCCGCGCCCGCGACGTTTCCGGCAGAGGAACCGGTGAAAGCATTGCGTGGCCGTGTTCTCTTGGTGGACGATATCGCATTGAATTTAAAGGTGCTCGCGGCGCTTCTCCGTAAGATGGGAATGGAGTCGCTCGGCGCCTTGTCCGGCGAGGAAGCGTTGCGCATTCTCGAGGAAGATTGCGCGTTCGATGCGGTGATGACGGATATGTGGATGCCGGGTATGAGCGGCGCGGCTTTGGCCGCCGCGTTGCGTGGCAATCCGCGTACCGCGCACATTCCGGTCGTCGCGGTAACCGCGGACACCGAGGCGGCGCAAAACTTTTCCCGCGCTCACTTAACCGGCATCATGTTGAAGCCTGTTACGGAAAAAAAGATGCGGAATATGTTTTCTCTTCTTCACAGCGGCCGGTGCGGCTGGGACGTTGTCTAAAAAAAACTCCGTCAACAAAAAACAATTTTTCACTGTTTTTTTGTTGACAGCGCACTACAAGTGTGGTATAATAAAGACAACAGGAGGATGCTGCATGAAAAAACGGATCAACATTACCGGCGCCGAGTGGGCGATGCTGGAAATTCTGTGGCAAGAATCGCCATTGAGTGCCCGCGAGGTGTATGAACGCCTTCCGACGGCGGAGCGCGGAAGTCTTCAGACGGTGCGCACGTTGCTTGAGCGCTTGCTGAAGAAATGTGCGGTGGCGCGTTCCGATGCGCACGGCGTTTGGATCTTTGAACCGTGTCTGGAGCGCCAAGATGCGGTTCGGCGCGAAGGGCTCGGGTTTATCGAACGGTTCTTCGGAGGCCGTCCGGCCATGGGCGCGGCGTATTTTATTGAGGAGTCCGACCTCCTGCCGGAGGAGCTGAATCGCTTAAAAACACTCCTTGAATCCAAACTTGCCGAGGCCAAAAAACATGACAACTGATCTTTTTCTCCCGATGAACTTTCTTCCCGCCATTTTCTGGAGCTCGGTTACCGTTACATTTGTCGGCTTTGTATTTTGGCGCTTTCTTCATTGGCGGCAGATGTTGATTCTTCACAGTCTTCTTCTTGTTCGCCTTCTTTTGCCGATTCCGGCTCCCCGTATTTTCCTGATTTTTCCGGAATCCGTGCTCTGGCGTTATGTGGCGGCGGTTTATTTTATCGGTGTCGCTGCCTCCTTCTTTTGCGCCATCCTCAGGACGCTGGCCAATTGCCGGGCGGCTCTTACCAACGAGGTTGCGCTTAATGAAACATGTTCCGTCGAGTTCCTGGCCGCCCGGAAAACGATCGAAGTCGCCGGGCGGCCGATCTTTCTCCTGATCACACGCGGGAAAATCAGCGCGATGGCAGCAGGTTTTCTCCGTCCTCTGGTTGTAATTCCCGAGGCATTGGCGGAACTGGATGCCGCAAAATTGCGGCACATCCTCTATCACGAACTCATTCATATCCGAAAAGGCGATTTGTTTATGAATGCATTCTGGAGTTTGGCGCAAGCTCTTCATTGGTTTAATCCTTTCATCGGGCGCTTGGCGGCCAATTGCCGCAAATGCCAGGAAATGCGCTGCGACGAAAGCGTTTGCCGGGTTCTACCGGAGGAAAACGCACCGCTTGCGTATGCTCAAACATTGCTCGACATGGCTGAATATCCCAATCTTGACGGCGGCGTATGCTGTCTGAATGAAAGCGGAAACACGATGAAGGCCCGCGTAGAAAGCCTGCTTGCTCCTATTCCGGTTACGCGTTTCAACCGTCTTGCCGCGGGAATGATCGCTTTTTTTCTGGTGCTTTCATTTTATCCGCTTTCCGCCTCCCGGAAAGCGGAAGATGCGTGGATTTCGCGAAAATCCTTCACCCAAACAGGTGATGCCCTAAAATTCTACAGCCAGAGTGCAGGACGAAATGCCGGCAGCGTCGTGCTGATGAAAGACAACGATGTTTTCACAATCACCGGGACGAATACCAATGCGATGGTGAAGCTCTGGGCAAAGAATGTGCCGGACCCGGTTATCCAGGAAATCGATCGCCTTGCGGAATCGGGGCTCGCCTTTGCGAGGGTGATGCAGATCAGTGAAAATCCTCGCATGGCGATTGGCAAGAAGCTTGGAGTCGACATCAAAGTACTCTACAACACTTTTCCCATGTACGGCAACGCGCAGCTGAATATTTTTGAAGTCGATAGCAATCAAGCATGCACTGTGCCGGAGAAATTCATGAATCTCG
The DNA here is from genome assembly GCA_031549345.1 of Victivallaceae bacterium. Taxonomy (GTDB): domain Bacteria; phylum Verrucomicrobiota; class Lentisphaeria; order Victivallales; family Victivallaceae; genus CASFRF01. Next base: position 94,358 of record JAVBPY010000002.1, on the reverse strand, counting down.
GTGTTCGTGTGGAGAATATTTTCTTCCTTGGAAACGGCAAACTTGCGGCCGAACTCATTCCGCGGCAAATGTCTAAAGAACAGGCGGATACCGTGCGGAAGATATTGAATCCGCACCTTCGTCGGCAGGACATGGATGAATTGATCCGACTGGAAACGGAGTTAACAACGGTCAGGGAAATACTGGCCATCTATGAGGCCCGGTTTAAGGCGGGCGCAGAAACATTGAGCGAGGTCAATAAAAAGAAAATCCACATGTTGGATACGCGCCGCCGGATGCTGGTTCTTCAACAGGCGAATACGGAAATTCTCCGGCCTTTGGACGACGAGTTGCGGGAGTTGGCACGCGAGAATCTCGATATGTTCCGCGCCGGTTATCAGGCGGGTGGAATTACAATAGGTGAAGTCAAAGAAGCTGAGTCGTTGTATAAGCGTTTCCTTAAATAAGCAAGTTGTTCCCGTTTTTTGCGGCGCTTCTGGAAATTTTTCAGAAGCGTTTTTTTTAACCATTTTTTTGATTTTATGAGATCTATAATTTATCCGCGCATCTTCAATTCGTGTTTTCTTGAAGTCGAGTTTTTCGTCTTATCTGTGAAATAAGAAATTTTACGAAAGTATCTTGTAAATTTGAAGATACAGTATAATATAGTGAGGATAGGGGGATGATCGCTCAGGATTGGCGCAATGTTTTTAACCATACCAAGGCAGAAAACCGGTGCTCCTGATCGTTTTTCACTCTGAATGGAAGCGCCCTCCGCGTTGCCGCAGGCAAATGGGAAAAGAGTGCAGGAATTCCCTCCCTTTGTGTGGATGCGGATGGCAATTCACGGGACGAATTAAGCATGATACACCCGTCGCATCGGGAGGTTGCGTCGATGGATCGCTTGTCCCGGTACGAAGATAATCACGACACGAAGACAGTCGAAAAACATGTTACCTGGGGGGCTGAAATGTGTATATTTCGTGGCGCACGCAGAAATAATGCAATGTATGCAGGCATTTCGCGATTTGCCTTGTTGACGCTTTTGGGAGTCGCCGCTTTTCGTGTATCCGCCAATACCATCGAATGCGGGAAGGAGGGGAAACCGGCGCGAGTCCTTGTACTTAATTCCCGTCATGAAACGTTTCCGGGCAATAAACTCATCGGCGACATTACCGGATCTCCCTTTGTTTTGACGCACCGCGCCGATCTCACTTTTTTTAAGCTCGATATATCGAACTTCCGCGATTTCAATGACTGGTTGCCCGCGTACGACTTGATTCGCCGTCAAATCCGGGCCGGCACCTACAATCTTATCATCACCACGGACGACGGCACATTGGATTTTTTGCTGCTCCAGACCGATGATTTGAAAGCCGGCAATGTGCCGATTGTGGCCACTGGGTACGAAAAAGATACCGATGGCCTGAAACTGATTTATCCAGATCTGGTGGCGATTTCTCAGGAGACCAATGTGCGCAGCATGGTTGAAATCGGGGCCCGGCTCTTCGGCCCCGGCGCCCGGGCCGTAATTGTGGTCGATGACACGCCGGAAGGAGATGTCCAACTCAAAAAAGCCCGTGATGCGCTGGCGGACTACCGCGGCATCGATATTGAGTACATCGACGGCAGCCATTATGCAAGCTCTTTGGATGTATTCAGGAAGTTGAACGCTTATCCGCCGGAAACATTTGCAATTTTCGTGTCATGGTGCATGCTTGAGGCCGACACATATTCTTCGAGGATGGCGTTTTTTCTTGACCTCAACCACCATGTCGGCCTTCCGTATATGTGCAGCACCGATATCATCGAAGCCCCGGGCTGTATCGGAGGAAATATTTCCGCAACCCGCATGCATGTCGACGCAGCAATCGTACTGGCGGAACGAATTCTCCACGGCGAATCGCCCCGCGAGATGCAAAATCAAAAAGGTCCGCTTTCTCTTGTTTTTGATTACGAACGCCTTAAGTCGTACGGGCTCGATCCGAAGCTGCTTCCTCCGAATGCGGAAATAATCAATCGGCCGCGTCCGTTCGGCGGCGTTTCTCCGCAGACTGTTTATGGGGTCGGCGCGGTGATCCTGCTTCTCTTCGTCAGTTTTTGGACATCCTTCCTCCTGTATTTAAAAAATCGCCGCGAGAAACGCCGGAATGACACCATTTTAAGGTTACTCCCCGTACAGATTATGGCTTGCGATCGAAGTGGTAATTTCCTGTACAAGCATCTGGGAAACGCCTCGGAAAAATTGTGTGCCCTTTTCGGGCAGGCTAGGAACGTCTTTGACGATGATTCGGATGAGGCGGCCAGAGCGTTTCAAAAGGAGATCATCGAGCGCTCCTGGCGGGAAGGAAGACTGGAGAACGTGCAATTCCGGCATGGCGGTGAGATTTTCAGCTGCAGCTATGTAAGGGCGGACAAAACCGTTTTCGGTGCGGAGGCCGTCCTTTGGATATCGATTGACATCACTGAATTGGAAACGCTGCGCCGGGAGGCCAGAGCAAAGGCCGATGAATACCGGAGGGATTTATCCATCATGTCCCATATCGCCAACGCGGTCAAGGTGAGCTTTTTCACGATGAACCTGAAGGAGCCCGGCGTACAGCATTTTGTTGTCCGGACCAGCGACTGGCCTCAAAAAGATGGTGTTCCGGTTGTGCTTGATGCATTGCCGATTCCCGAGGATGTGCCGCCTCTTCTGCATGAAATGAACTTACTGCGGAAGAGGAAAAAGATGGAAGTTGATTTTGAATTCTGCTCCAATTTAAACGGACGGACTCAATATTTTGATCTTTTCCTCTTCCCCTCCGCCGATGGGAGCAACGAGGTAAGCGGCTGCCTGAAAGACATCTCCGAACATAAGAAAAACGAACTCCTCCTTGATTATTCGGCACGTTTGAAAAAGCTTGTTTTTGATTTGATCTCCGTCGCTTTTATGGCAAAAGACATGACAGAGGGGGGTAAATTTCTGGAGGTGAACGATTATTTCTGCACCTACACTAAAATGTGCCGCGAGGAAATAATCGGCAGGGTTTTCACGGAATTGCCCGTCAAATTGGATATCGAGGCGATCAATGAGCAGGACCGGAGGATCATGCAAGACGGCGGTGTTTCGGAAAATCTCGGCAGTTTTTGTGACCGCGAGGGGGTTGTACACCACTTTAAATCCCACAAGGTCATATGCACAAATCCCGAAAACAACCACAAGATTCTTCTGGGGATATTGCTCGATGTTGGCGAACTCCAGGAAAAACAAAGCCGGCTCGAGTTTGCCATGAAGGCCGCCGAAGAGGCCGCGCGTGTCAAAAGTATGTTCCTGGCTACGATGAGCCATGAAATCAGGACCCCTTTGAACGCGGTCATCGGATTCAGCGAATTGATGCAGTTCCCGGGGTTGACGCCGGAAGAACTGAGCAACTACGCCGGCTGCATCAATCTGGCTGGCAATACGTTGCTCCGCCTGATCAACGATATACTTGATTTGTCGAAACTCGAAGCCGATCAGATGCAGATTACCCCGGTAAGATGCGACATCCGGGCATTGTTGCAGGAAATGTTCTCCATATTCGGCGGGATGACCAGTGCAAAAAATTTGGATTTCACGCTCGAATGTCCGGATGACATTCCGTGGTTGTTTCTTGACGACCTCCGGCTGCGTCAAGTGCTTCTGAACCTTATCGGCAATGCCTGCAAATTTACCGCCGACGGCTTTGTACGTGTCGAGGCCCGGTTCGAGAAACTCGACAGTGAGTCCGGCACACTGACGATTTGTGTGCGTGACAGCGGAGCCGGAATCGCGGATGATAACCTGCTCCGGGTGTTCGAGCCATTCTGGCAGGAGACGCGATCCATGCTTTCCAAGGACGCGCAGCCGGGAACAGGAATCGGCTTGGCGATTTCCAAGCGCCTGGTTGAGCGCATGGGTGGAACATTATCGGTTGAAAGCAAGCTTGATTGCGGTTCCGTATTTACGGTCCGTATCCGCAAGGTTCCGTTTGCAACGGGGCCCCGCGACGACCAGCCGCAATCCGAGGCAAGGGGCGATTCCGAGCGCCCTGTTTTCCGTCGCAAGGCACTTCTGGTGGATGATATTCCGGTAAACTTAAGGGTTCTGCAGGCGCTTCTGGGGAAATTGAATGTCGAGTGCGTAAGCACGACGTCGCCGCTCGAGGCGATTAAAATCGCACGAGAGGAAAGGCTGGACGTTGTGTTGGCGGATCTTTGGATGCCGGAGATGAACGGGGGCCAATTGGCGGAGCAAATACACGCCATTCCCGCGCTTGAGCATCTGCCGATTTTTATGTTGACGGCCGACGTTGAGGCAAAGGACAACTTTAATTCCAAACGTTTTGCGGGGGTGGTTCTTAAGCCGGTAACGCTGGAAAGCCTCAAGGAACTCTTGCAAGAACTTGACCGGCTTTGAGAGCTATATTTCGAACAAAATGTCGGCAATGTCCGGCATGTCCGCGAAGCGGTCGAAGCCGAGCGCACTCCCGGAACAGGGCGGAAGGCCGCTTGTTCCGGTTTTTGGCCACGCTTCTGGAAATCTTTCGGACGCGTTTTTTTATTCATTTTTTTTGATGCTATAGGAGCTATAATTTATCCGCGCATCTTTAATTCGTGTTTTATCGAAGTCGATCTTTCGCCTTATCTATTAAATAAGAAATTTTACGAAAGTACCTTGTAAATCTTAAAAGGCAGTATAGATTATACCAATCTGTTGTATTTTTTCAGGAGCATACAATGATCTTGTCCGATCCGGATGGGGTTGGCAGACCGTTTCTTTTATTTATCCGTGAATTAAGTTTCTTGAACCATAGATTGGCTGCGTGTATTTTTTTTCGTTATTCCAGTGTCGTTTGATTTTATTCAATAAATGGAATAAATGCATTCTTGTCGTTTGTATGAGGTTGGAAGGCACGCAATCTTCTTTCTTATGCGGATGCGGACGGCGCGGTTTGCCGAATGAATCGGATGCCCCCTATATCCGGTGCAGTTGAGGTCTTTCCCGGGGGATTAAGGGGGGGCGCGACACGAAGATAGTCGCGACACGAAGGGGTCGAAAAACATGTTGCCTGAGGGGGGCTGAAATGTGTACGTTTCGTGGAACACGCAGAAATAATGCAATGTGCGTAGGCATTTTGCGATTTGCCTTGTTGAGGCTTTTGGTATGTGTCGTTTTCTTTTCCGCTTCCGTCGGCGCCGCCGAAGAGAAACGCGATGAAAAGGCACTGCAAAACTCGACGGGAATTTTGGTATTGAACTCATACCACGACAGTTTTCCGCGCCATAAAGTAATCGATCACATAACCAAAACGTCCTTTCGTGCGGAACATGCCGTCGACCTGACTTTTTTCAAGCTCGATATCTCCCACTCCCGCGATCTCAGCGATTGGATTCCCGCCTACAACTTGCTCCGTCAACAAATTCGCTCCGGCGTCTACAAAATCATCATCACGTGCGACGATGCAACGTTGGATTTTTTGTTGATGTGGGCCGAAGATCTGAGAGCCGGCAACGTTTCGATTGTATCCATCGGTTACGAAAAGAACGTGGATGGACTGAAAACCATTTACCCGAATCTTGTTGTCGTTTCGCAAGAAACCGACATCCTGTACATGGTCGAAAGCGGGGCCAAGCTCTTCGGCCCCGATTCCAAGGCGATTATCTTGAGCGATGACTCGCCGGAAGGACGCATCCAGATGCAGAGGGCGCGCGGAATTCTGGCAAATTACTGCGAAATAGACATCGAATTCATCGATGGGCGCCAATACTCGAATTCACTTGAGATATTTAAAGAGTTGCGCCGCCAGCCGCCGAAAACATTTGTTGTTTTTACACCCTGGCGAATGTTGCGGAGCGATCCATACAATGCGCGGTCCGCATTTTTTACCGCCTTCAACCGTTATGTCGGGTTGCCGTATATGTGCAGCACCGACTTTGTTGAACTCCCCGGCTGTATTGGTGGAAGCATTGCCGCCACCAGCAAACATGCGGCGCTTGCAATGGACATTGTCCGGCGGATCCTCGCGGGCGAATCCGCCGCGAACATTCCCAATGTACGCGGGCCCTTGTCGCCTGTTTTCAATTATCCTGCTCTTGCGGCGAACGGCCTCGACCCCGATCTTCTCCTGCCCGGTGTGAAATTGCTCAACCAGCCGCGGGCGTTCGGCGGCGTTTCGTTGCATGTTTTCCTTGCTGTTACCGGCACAATCTTGCTGCTTCTTGCCAGTTTGGGTATTTCCTTCTGGCTCTTTCTCAAGAACCGCCGCGCCAAGCGCCGGAGCAGGGCTATTTTGAAAATGATTCCGGTGCAGATTCTTGCCTGTGATCGAAGCGGCAATTTTTTGTACAAGCACCTTGGCAATGCTTCCGAGAAATTGCGCGCTTTATTCGGCCCCGCCGTCAACGTTTTTGACGACGTGTTCGACGAAACGGCAAAAGCCGGTAAAAAAGCCCTTCTCGATCGCTTGTGGAGCGAAGGACGGGTGGAAAATGTGCAATTTCAGCACGGCGACGAAATCTTCAACTGCAATTACCAGAAGGTCGGCAAAGAACTCTTCGGCGTGGAAGCCGCTCTTTGGGCTTCGCTCAATATTACCGAGGTGGAGATGCTGCGCCGGCAATACCGCCGTGATTTGAATATGATGCAACACATAACCAAAGCCTCCAAGGTAACCTTTTTTACAATAAATTCAGCCAATGCGTTGCACTTTGTAACGGAAACGGTCGGTTGGCCGCTCAGGGATGGTGTTCCGGCGCCGCTTGAGGAATTGCCCGTTCCCGCGGACATCCCGCTTTTCGAAGAGCAAATGCGGTTGTTGCGCGAAGGGAAAAAATCGGAAGCGCACTTTGAATTCCGCTCCGCCATCGGGACGAATATTCAGCACTTCGATCTTCTTCTTATCGCCTCCGACGACGGAAGCAATGAAATAAGCGGTTGCCTGAAAGATCTCTCGGAGAACAAGAAAAACGAACTGCTTCTCGATTATTCCGCCCGCCTGAAGAAACTTGTGTTCGACTTGGTTTCGGTTGCGTTTTTTGCAAAAGACTTGACCGATGGCAGTAAATACATCGAAGTGAATGATTACTTCTGTACCTACGCCAAGGTATCGCGCGAGGAAATCATCGGAAAAACCAATGAAGAGCTGCCCGTTCGCTTCAACGCCGAAGAAATTCGTGCGCAAGAGAAAATGATTATGCGCGACGGGAGCGTTTCGGAAAGCGTCGGCAGTGTTTTGGACCGGGATGGTGTGCGGCACTACTATAAATCCCACAAGGTTGTTTTCGTCAATCCGGAAAACAATCACCTCATTCTCCTCGGCGTGTTGCTTGACATTGGTGAACTTCAGGAAAAGCAGCGGCGCCTCGAGCTTGCCATGCAGGCCGCCGAAGAGGCCGCCCGCGCCAAAAGCATGTTTTTGGCTACGATGAGCCATGAGATCAGAACGCCCTTGAACGCGGTTATCGGGTTCAGCGAACTCATGCAGTTCCCGAATGTGTCCATGGATCAACAAAACAGTTACGCGGGCAGCATCAATATGGCCGGCAATACGCTGCTCCGTTTGATCAACGATGTCCTCGATTTATCGAAACTTGAAGCAGGCCAGATGCAGATTGCTCCCGTGAAATGCGATATCGCCGCCGTGCTGCGGGAAATTTTTGCGATATTCACCGGAATGACCAGTGCGAAAAATCTTGATTTCACCTGTGAGTGTTCCGAAGATATCCCATGGCTGTTTTTGGATGACTTGCGGTTGCGCCAGATTCTCCTGAATCTTATTGGCAACGCCTGCAAGTTCACCGCCAAAGGATTTATCCGTGTTGAAGTAATCTTCGATCCCGTCGATAAGGAGTGCGGAACATTGACCATTCGCGTCCGCGACAGCGGCGCCGGTATCGCGGAGGACTGTCTTAGGAAAGTCTTCGATCCGTTCTGGCAGGAAACGCGTGTTCGGGCGCCCAATTCGCCCGCGGGAACCGGCATCGGACTGGCGATTTCCAGGCGGCTTGTCGAGCGCATGAATGGGACGTTGTCTTTGGAGAGCAAACTCAACTGCGGGTCTACCTTCACCATTTGCATCCGTGATGTCCGCTACGAAACGAACGTGTGCAACGCTAAGGCGGAGGCCGATGTGAAAACGGACCTGGAGTGTCCGGCCATCCGCCGCAAAGCGCTTCTTGTGGACGATATTCCGATCAACGTGAAGGTTTTGCAAGCGCTTTTGAACAAGCTGAATGTTGAGTGTGTAACCACGACACTGCCCGCCGAAGCAATCCGGATGGCGCTGGATGAAAAGCCCGACTTCGTTTTGACCGATCTTTGGATGCCGGGGATGAATGGAGATGTTTTAGCGGAAAAAATGCACGCAATTCCCGAACTCGAAAAGATGCCGATTTTTCTTCTGACGGCCGATGTCGAAGCAAAAAGCAAGACCGATATGCGCAATTTGGCGGGAATCGTCCTTAAGCCTGTTACCCTGAAGAGTCTCAAGAGTGTTCTTGAAGGATTGCCGGATCCGGAAGACGGATAAATCAGAACACCACGTCGGCGATGTCCGGCGTGTCCGCGAAAATCATGCACAAACGGTCGAAGCCGAGCGCGCTCCCGGAACAGGGTGGGAGGCCGCGTTCCAGTGCGGCATAGAACGATTCCGGCTCCGGATAACGGAGCATGCCGGCGTGTGCGCGGAACTGCGCGGCGGCGCGGAAACGGCGTTTCTGCTCCGCCGCGTCGATCAGTTCGCCGTAGGCGTTGGCCAGCTCCAGGCCCGCGATGTACAGTTCCCAGCGCTCGGCGTACAGCGGATTTCCCGGGCAAAGACGCGCCAGCGAGGCGCGGTTCGCCGGATAATCGCACAGAAATGTCGGGCGGCCGCGCCCAAGTTGCGGTTCGATGCGAAGAACCATGAGTTCGTCGAACTTATCTTGCGATTCCGCTTCTTCCACGGTACATCCGGCGTAGCGGAGGTAGGCCTCTTCCACCGTCAGGATTTCCGGTGCATCCAATGCGATGATCTCCCCCTGATACGTCAGGCGGGGCGCGCCGAAAAGCGCAATGGCCGCTTCACGCAGGAAATCCATCGTCAGCGCCGCCAATTCATGGTAGGAGCAATTCACCTGGTAGTATTCCAGCATGGTAAACTCTTCCCGGTGGCGCGTGCCTCGTTCTTCCGCGCGGAAGGCGGGGCCGAGCTGATAGAGTTTTTCGTAGCCGTCGGCCAGAAGCTCTTTCATGGCGAGCTCCGGGCTGGCGCGGAGGAACGCTCCGGCGGCGGGGATCGATTCGATGTATTCCTCCGGCGCGGGGGCGTGAATTCGAACCGGCGTCGTTACTTCCAAATAGCCGTGTTCATCAAAAAAACGGCGCAATTCCCGGGTGAGCTTGTGGCGCAAATGGGCGGTTGCCGGGGATTTCATCGGAAAAACACAGTGTCCGCATCGGTGTAAATGGGTTCGACCGTCATGCGGGCGCGCGGCGATTTGCTTGTAAGATCGCCCTCGTAGTAAACGATGACGATGTTTTTTTCCAGCTTCCATTGGATTTTGGCCACTCCCGCTTTGTCCCCGGTGTAGCGGATGTCGAACTGGGGCATGAAATTCGGGTCGTTCAATCTCTTCCGGTCCCCCGGTGTAATCATGCGGAGCTTGGGATTCAGGAGCGAATGGCGGGTTCCTTCGACCAACGTTTGTACTTCGTCGGCCGAAAGGGGGTGGCAGGGCTTTCCTTCTTCGGTCAGGGCAGAACGGCAGCCAACCAGGAGGAGGAGCGAAAGAAGGAATAGGGGAAAAAGTTTTTTCATTTTCATCTCCCTGTCGGCATGTCGATGAAGGCACAGTCCACGTCGAACTGCGAACGGATGAGTCCCAACACTGCGCGCGGTCCGACGGTTTCCGTCGCGTAATGCCCCGGCGCGAGGACACGGATGCCGAGCTCGCGCGCGTAGTGAACCATTACGTGGGTGTACTCGCCGGTCAGCAAGGTGTCCGCACCGATTTTTGCCGTATCCAGCAATGCGTCCATTCCGCCGCCGCCGGAACAAACCGCAATGCGGCGGCATGTCATGGGCGCATCCGGACCACCGAAGGCGACGGGACTTCCCAGCGCGATTTCAAGGCGGGCGGCAAGTTCCGAGTCGGAACAGGGGAGGGGGAGATTCCCCACGAAGCCGATGTCCGTTCCGTGGTAGTCCATGGCGCTTTCGCGTTGCTCGAGGTGGAGCATGGCGGCAAGCCCCGCGTTGTTGCCGTAAAGCGGGTGCGCGTCCAGCGGGAGATGCGCAGCGTACAACGAAATGCCGTGGCGGAACAAATATTCCAGTCGCTGCCCGTCCAGGCCGATGAAGCGGCGCGGTTCGCCTCCCCAGCTCATTCCGTGGTGGACGAAAAGGAAGTCCGCCTTCATGGCCGCCGCGCATTCGAACGTCGCCATACACGCGTCCACGGCGAACGCGGCGCGGAACACATCCGGCCTTCCTTCGACCTGAAGTCCATTGTTTGAATTATCGCTTGAAAAGGCGTGCAAATTCAATGTCGCGTCGAGGAACGCGGTTAAATCAATGCGTTTCATGGACAATTTTCCTCCTGCTTGAAAAAGCGGTATGTCAAAACCCGCCACCGGAGGTTGTGCCGCGCGCGCGCTTCCATCCACTCCCGCAATGCGGCGGGCGACCCATGGCGCGCAATCGTTCCGAGTTCGTCCCACGTCAGGCGGAAGAGCAGGGGAGAAACGTGGCGCACACCGAACGCGCGCAGCTTCGCCGCCGCGCGGACCACCCGCCGCCGCGCCCGATGGTTGCGGAGCAAAAGGAACGCCGGATACGCCAGCGCGGCAATCCAGAACGGCCAGACCCACATCCGGGGGAAAAGAAACGACTGCAGTGTTTGCGCAATGAGCAAAAGCATGGCTGGGAGCATAAAAAGGAGCGCGTCATATTGGCGTATGAAACAATTTCCAAGGTAACGCCGCAAAGCACTCGGGCTTGTCTGGTAGGCGAAAAACTCTTCCAGCCGGTAGTCGGCAAGCCGGCTTCGCGCCGAATGGCACAATTCGTGTGCCAGGAGTTCCTGCCGCCGGTAGATAAAAAAGCGTTGGCGGGTGCGGAAGCTGGAGCGGATCAGGAACACGGAAAACGGCGTTTCCGTATCGCTGATCATGCATCCGCCCCAAAGGGGGCCGACGGAACCGGAGAGGAAAAATCCCGGTACATGCTGGACGCGGAACGCGTACAGTTTTTCCGTGATTTCGGCCGCTTCGGCGATAATTTCCGGCGGAATGCGGTCGGCTTCGCGCACGCGCAATCCGGGAAAAGGCTCGGCTTCGCCTTTTTCCTGAATCGAACGGTTGAACTCTTCCTCCTGTTCGCCGAGCTTTCGGAGACGCTCGCGGAACGCGTCGATATCTTCATCGCGTCCAACGAGGTAACCGGCCGCATCGAGGACGGCAAGTTCTTCGAGTTCTTCCGGAGAAAGGGACGTTGCGCTCACTGTTTTTCCGGCTCCTTGGCGGGATCTTTAGGTTCGGGGCGGCGGCGATCGTCGCGGCGGCGGTCCCGGGGTTTGCCCTCGACGGGTTTGTTTTCGCCGGGCTTGGCGTCGGTTTTTCCGTTGTTGCGGTCGCGCCCGCCCTCTTCGCGTCGCGGCGGGCGTTCGCCCTTCAGGACGGTAACGTCCGCTTTGGGGAAATGCACGAGGTTGCCGCCATCGATATGAATGGTGATGTCGCCGGTAAGAAGGTTGCGGTCCACGACTTTTCCACGACCGGAGGGGCATTCCGCGTATTCTCCGCGCCGCGGGGTGTCGCGCGCAAGTTCCACATACCCTTCGTGCTCGTATTTCAGACAGCATTTGAGGCGGCCGCACGCGCCGGATATGGTGGCGGGCGTCAACGAAAGATCCTGATCCTTGGCCATACGGACGTTGATGGAGTTGAATTCTTTAAGATAACGCGCGCAGCAGAGGGGCTGCCCGCAGACGGCGATGCCGCCGAGCATGGCGGTTTCGTCGCGGACGCCGATCTGGCGCAGTTCGATACGGACGCCGAGCACGTGCGAAAGCTCTTTCACCAGTTCGCGGAAATCCACACGGCCGTCCGCCGTGAATTGGATGGTCAACAAACCGCCGTCCATCGAAAAACGGGCGTTCAGAAGGTTCATCGGCAGCCCGAGACGCTCCACCGCATTCTCCGCGGTGTTGAGTGCCGAACGGCTTCGGGCTCCGGTTTCGGATGCCTGCGCAAAATCCTTCAGGGTCGCTTTTCGCTGCACTATGGGGAGGTCGCCGCCGGTGTAGGAACGCGGATCGCTCACCACCTCGCCGATGTCCATATAAAAATCCTTGCGGAACACGCACTGATCGCCGCGGGCAAGGCCGAAAGAGTCGGACGCGCGCACGTTCAGCGATGCGCCGTTCTCCAATTTTATGACAAAGAGTTGATCCATGGCCTCCGTTGATCCTTTCGATGTGGCATTTTCGATACTATAGCAGGTTTTTCCGATTTGCACAAGCACATTCCAAGATATATATTAATAAAAAACCACACAGAACAGGACGGCATTGCATGAGAATGAGCAAAATGGTCGGCCGCAGGATTCGGGAGAATCCCCGCGACGCCTTGACGGTAAGTCATAAACTTTTAATCCGCGGCGGCTACATCCGCCCTGTTTCGGCGGGTATTTATTCTTTGCTGCCGATCGGCAAACGCATCGTGGATAAAATCGAAGCCATCATCCGCGAGGAAATGGACGCCATCGACGGACAGGAAGTTCTTCTCCCCGTCGTTCTCCCCGCCGAGTTGTGGGAGGAATCCGGGCGCTACGCGTCCGTGGGGCAGGAGCTCCTCCGTTTCCGCGACCGTAACGACAAACCCATGCTGCTGGGGATGACGCACGAAGAGGCGGCGACCGCTTTGGTGCGCACCGAGGTTTCGAGCTACAAACAGCTCCCGGTCATGGTCTACCAGCTTCAGACGAAGTACCGCGACGAGGCCCGTCCCCGCGCGGGGATGATCCGCGTCCGCGAGTTTACCATGAAGGATGCGTACAGCTACCATGTCGACCAGGCCGATCTGGAGATTTATTACCAGCGTGCCCATCGTGCCTACGAGCGCATTTTCCGCCGTTTCGGCATGAAAGCGGTCCTTTCCATCGAGGCGAACTCCGGCATGATGGGCGGCAAGATTTCCCATGAATTCATGGCCCTCTGCGAATGCGGTGAAGACACCATCGTCGTATCTTCCGACCACCGTTATCGCGCCAACCGCGAGGTGGCGTGCGCGGCGTGGACGTTTAAAAAATCCACCCCCCTTGCGCTGGAAAAGGTGCATACCCCCGGAAAAACATCCATCGAGGATGTTGCGGCGTTTCTCGGCGTTTCCGCGGAAAATACGGGGAAGGCCGTTTTTTACCAGAATGCTTCTTCGGGCGAGTTGATCTTCGCGTTGATCCGCGGCGATTTTGAGGTGAACGAGAGCAAGCTTGCGAACATCGCCGGCGCGCCGGAGCTCAAATTTGCCGACGATGCGGCCATTCGGGCCATCGGCTGCGTGCCCGGCTATGCGTCGGTCCTTGGAGCGGCCGGGAAGAAGGTCCGCGTAATCGTGGACCGTTCGGCGGCGGAAAGCTCCAACCTTGTCGTCGGCGCGAACGAGGCGGATTATCATTATTGCAACTTCAATTTGGAACGCGACCTCCCGGCGGGCGCGTACACGGTGTGCGATATCGCCACCGTCCGCGAGGGGGATCCCTGTCCCCTGACCGGCGAACCTTTGAAGATGACGCGGGGGATCGAGGTCGGCAACATCTTTCAGCTCGGCGTCAAATATTCCGAGCCGATGAACTGCACGTACCTCGACCGCGATGGCAAACCCCATCCCATGGTCATGGGCTGCTACGGAATCGGCGTCGGCCGTTCCATGGCGGCGGTTCTGGAGCAGTGCAACGACGAGTACGGCCCCATCTGGCCGATGTCGATCGCCCCCTATCAGGTGCAGATTTGTCCGCTTACTCCCGACCGCGATGGCGTGGGCGAAGCGGCGGAAGCCCTCTATGGTGCGCTCCTGAATGACGGTGTGGAAGTGTTGCTGGACGATCGCGGCGAAAAGGCCGGTTTCATGTTCAGCGACGCCGATTTGCTGGGGATTCCCCTGCGTGTTGTGCTTTCGCCCAAGACGCTGGCGGAGGGGAAGGTGGAATTCAAGCGCCGTGGAAGCCGCGACGCGGAGATGGTGGACATTGCGGAAATCGCCGCGCGTTTGAAGCGTGAAATCGCGGAGGCCCTGGCGGCCTTGAACTAAGGAGGTGCTCCCATGTGGAATTATACGGAAAAAGTGATGGATCATTTCCTCCACCCGCGCAATGTGGGCGAGGTGCAGAATCCCGACGGTACCGGGCAAGTGGGAAACGTGAGCTGCGGCGATGCGCTGAAGCTCACATTCAAGCTCGATAAAGACGGACGCATTGCCGAGGCGATGTTCAAAACCTTCGGCTGTGCCAGTGCGATCGCGTCCTCCTCCGCATTGACCGAACTCATTAAGGGGATGACCGTTGAGGAGGCGCTTAAGGTAACCAACCGCGACATTGTCGCCCTCCTGGGCGAATTGCCGGAAGAGAAGCTGCACTGTTCCGTTATGGGCATGGAAGCCTTGCAGGCGGCCATCGCCAACTACCGGGGCGAAACCACGGAAGAGGCGACCGCCGAGGCCGAGGAGCACGAAGGGCGCCTCGTCTGCCGTTGTTTCGGGGTTACCGACAGCAAAATTCTCCGTGTCGCCCGCGAAAACAACCTTCACCGCGCCGAAGACATTACCCATTATTGCAAAGCAGGCGGGGCGTGCGGCGCATGCCTGGACGACATTCAGCAGATTCTGGACGATCTCTGGCAGGATGAGGCGAAGAAGCCGGCGTTCTCCTCTCTGACGCCCGTCAAGCAGCTTATGCTCCTCCAGCAGGCGATCGACACGGAAGTTGCGCCGATCCTGGCCAAAGACCGCGGCGGCGCCGAACTCGTGGACTACCGCGACGGCGTGGCAACAGTCCGCCTGACAGGGCATTGCGCCGGATGCCCGGCTTCTCAAATGACGCTCCGCCATACGGTGGCGGAAAAGCTCAGCGCCGCCGCCGGAATGCCCATCGAGGTAAAGAGCGCCCAGTGACGCTCCCGGAACAGGACTTCCGGCGGAGTTTCAGCTCCGTCGGCAGCCCGATCCGGTTCAACGTCCGGCTCGGGCTCATCGGTCATGAAATCCGCCGAGAGGGATACGACTGGCACGGCTTGCGGCGGGGCAACAAGCCGATTCTTCTGTGGCAATACACCCTTTCCGGGCGCGGCGCGCTGGAGTTCGAGGGGCGGCGTATGAATGTGCTCCCCGGACAGGCGATGCTGCTGCACATTCCGCACGATCACCGTTATTTTCTTCCTCCCGATTCGGAGGAGTGGCGTTTTATTTTCGTCCTCCTCACGGGGGTGGAGAGTGTCCGGATCGGCCGCGAACTCATCGAGCGCGCGGGGCCTTTGTTGGATTACCGTGAACGCCACGAGGCGCGCGCCGGAGCGCTCGGCATTTTCGAGGAGATGCTCGAAACCGGGAACGATCCGGCCACGCATTCGCTCCTGGGCTATCGGTTGCTGGCTGCAACAGCCGGGTTCGCCGTCGGCGACGGGGCAGGGCGGACGCCTGTGATCGAACGGGCCATACGCTACTGCCTGAAACATTTTACCGAACCAATCAGCGTGGCGGACATCAGCGACGCGGTGGATCTCAGCCGGTATCATTTTTCGCGGCGCTTCACCCGCGAAATCGGTTCAACGCCCGCGGAGTTCATCCTCCGGCTCCGCTTGGAAAAAGCAGAGCTTCTTTTGCGTTCCAGCGATCTTTCCATCCGTCAAATCGGCGAAGAGTGCGGTTTTTCCACGCACAGTTATTTTTGCCGCGCTTTCCGGCGGAAATTCGGCCATGCGCCGCATGCCGTGCGCGAAAGTTAGAGATCCATCTTGCGCTTGGCGCTTCCGCCGAAAACAACCCGCCATTCCGCAGTTCCGTCGATAAGCATTCCATCCTTTGTGCTCAGAAAAATGGAGTTATTGGGAACCGGGTAGTTGCTCCCCAGACCGCATGTGTTGTAAAAACGGTAGGGGCCGCCGGTCGATGTACGGAACGCGTACCACTTGACCGAGCCGTCGGTTGCGCCCACATTGCCGCCATCCGGATAATAATCGCTGCCGCCGCGAAAGTGGTTTGTTTGCTCCACTACGGATGGCTCGTAAGCGCAACGGTCGTGCCAAAGGGCGGGGGCATCCGGCGTCTGCATCCACGCTTTGGCTATGGCTTGCTGTTTCATGCGCATAAGGCGCTCGGCATTCATCGGGAAGTTGAAGGCGGAAAGGCCGGCCGTTGAATATGTCCATGCCGAAAGGGAGGTCCGGGCGCTGGAGGGGCAAAGCATCACCTTGCTGATTCCCGGCTCCGTCTTGTCCCAGTTTTCTTTAACGTTGTTGGGGAGGCGGTCTTTCGTCGCTGTTCCGACCATCAATTTCCCGCCGAGATAGTCGCGGTAGAAGAAGGAAACGGACTTCCCGTTTTTGGCGTAGTCGAATTTTCCCTGCATCGCGTCCCAGGTGTTGCCTTCGATCATAAAGTATTTGTAATCTCCCTCGTACACCAGAGTCGCGACGGTTTGCTGGCGAACGTTGCTCATGCAAACGGTGCGCCGGCCCCGCTCTCGCGTTTTGTTCAGCGCCGGAAGGAGCATCGAGGCGAGGATCGCAATAATGGCAATCACAATCAAAAGCTCGATCAACGTGAATAACGATTTCTTCATGCCCTATTCTCCTTCTTTATTGGGTTAATTCGTACTCAAATCGGGCGGGGAGGGCGGTTTGCCGCGGGACGTTTTCCCCCCGCCCCTGTGCAAGGATGTTCCTTGTGCATATTTCCAGCATGCGGTCGGTTTCAAAGCCGAGGAATGTTACCGGGATGTGTACCTCCGGTGTCCATGGGAAGTTGGCCAGAACCACAACGTTTCCAGGCGAATCGCAAAGCCAGTTCAGTTCGCGCAAGGTCGCCGTCGCCGCCGCCGCGCAATTGTCGTTGTTGATGATAAGCGAATCCGGACGCAACGACTCCGGCATGCCGTGCCACAGCCGGAGAATCCGGTCGAAGCTCAACGAAACGCCGGGCGCGGGCGGAACGATAAGTTCTGTGCAAAACTCCAATCCAAAGCGTTGATACCACGCAATGAATGGATCTGTCTCGCGTCCGGCTGTCTGCGTGTCGACCATAACCGCCGGACGCCGGAATCCGTGCGCGGCCAGATGCTCCAATGCCCGAATGTAAAACTGATCCCCGGCGGGGGATACCGCCGGAATGCCGAAGCGCGATTCGGCGGAAATGGCGATTCGCGCAATGCCCGGCTCGTCATAAATCGGTGTTCCAATAAAACTCCAGGGGAGCGACATAAACAAAATTCCGGCGATACGCTGCAACTTCACATCTTCAATCAGCTGTTGGACGCGGTCCTGCCGCCGCCATTCGTCCATGCAATCGAGGAGCTCGTAGGAAACGTTCAGACGCTTCGCCATAATCGGGAGTTCGTCGAGCATAGCGCTGTAAAACCGATTGCCGCGCCGTGCGAAATCCGCACCGCCGGGTAGAAATACGCAGATGCGCGACAAGTGCGGCGGGTTTTCCGAAACGAAACTCCCCGCTTTTTTCCGGGCCGTAACATACCCTTCCTGGACAAGCTGGTCCAGCGCCCGCTGTACCGTGTGCGTGCTGCTCTGGAATTCCTGGATCAAGGCAAGACGGTTCGGCAGGCGGCTCCCCGGCGGATAACTCCCGTCGTTGATGCGTTCACGCAGCAATCCTGCCACTTCCTGGTTGCTCCTTGCCATAAAACGATCCCCGTAATAAATGCATTTTAATGTGCATTTATTATTATAATCAAAAAAAGATAAAAGGCAAGTCGATTTCGGAAAAAATCAATGGTATTTTACATCCGGCGGGATCGGGGATCCAGCGCATCGCGCAAGGCGTCGCCGAGGAGATTCAGCGCAAGGACCAGGGCAAACATGAAGCCCGTGGCCGCGCCGACCTCCCACCAGACGCCGCGCCAAAGGCGGAGTTGGCCGTCGGAAATCATCACGCCCCAGCTTGGCGCGCGCTGGACGCCGACGCCGAGGTAGCTTACGATCACTTCGCTCATCACAGCTCCGGCGAACGTAAGCGTAAAATAGACGATGACGAGATGAAAGACATTGGGGAGCAAGTGAAAGAATAGAATTCCCCCGTGCGATATGCCCGCGACGCGCGCCGCCGCCACATAGGGGAGGGCGCGTAATTTCATTGTTTCCGCGCGGATGACGCGGCAGAGGGTTACCCAGCTGGTGAGCCCGATGGCCAGGTAAATGGCGAGCATCCCCGGCTCCGCCCGCAAAATTTTACCTAGAATGCCAAGCGCCGCATTCAAACTGGGGTGCAGGAATCCGCGCGAAACAAGGAGTGAAAATGCGAGGATGAAAAGAAGCGTCGGCATCGAGGCGAAGGTACTGTAAAGCCAAACAATCCAGTCGTCTGTCTTTCCGCCGAAATAGCCTGCGAGGAGGCCGAGGCCAACGCCGATGACCGCCGCAATCGCCGCGGCGATGCACCCGACTTTGACCGCCGTGGCGCTCCCCGCCACGGCCCGCCACGCCACGGAACGTCCCTGATAGTCCGTTCCGAGCCAGTAATGCCGGGAAGGCGGTGCAAAGCGTTCTTTCGGGTTCTCATGTTCGTAGACAGGCGTTTTTCCGGAGCGTTCGCAGTAAAACGAATACACCTCCGTTGCAAACGCCGTGCCGAGGAAAAGGAGAACGACGAACAGCGAAAGCGCCGCGAGGGGTTTTGTGGCTATTTTTTTAAGAGGAGCAAGGAGCATTCCCGGCGCCTCCCCGGGCGCGTTGCCGCGCCAGATGAACCTGGAGGAGCGCGAGCTCCGCCGGTGTTACTCCATCGATGCGGGCCGCCTGGGCAAGCGTGGTGGGACGCACTTTGTCAAGCTTGAGGCGCGATTCATTCGCAAGCCCTGCAATGGCTTTGTAATCGAAAGTTGGAGCTATTTTCCATTCTTCCAAACGGGAAAGCTTTTGAATTTCAATCGCCTCCCGCGCCAGGTATCCTTCATAATGCGCATCGATCAGGAGGCTCCGCCAAATTCGTTCGCCAAGATCGCCGGCGGGGAGGGGAGGGAGAAGTTCCGGAGGGAAGGGGGGCTCTGCCGGCGGAGCGGCCGCATCGCCGCGCCACGCTTTAAGGTGCTCGAAGACGCTTTTTCCCGTATGACGTTGGGTACGGCAGAACGCCATGGCCTCGGCGCGCGCCTCCTTGTAGCGGAGAAAGTATTGATGTTTTTCAAAAGGGAGCAGGCCGAGGGCGGCCGCCTGGTCGCAGAGACGCAAGTCGGCGTTGTCCTGGCGGAGATGAAGCCGGTATTCGGCGCGGCTGGTAAAAAGACGGTACGGTTCGATGATGTCCTTGGTGACGAGATCGTCGATCATCACGCCGAGGTAGCTTGTGTCGCGCGCGAATTCAACAGTTTCAAGCCCCGCCGCGTAACGGGCCGCATTCAATCCGGCGACAAGACCCTGGCCCGCCGCCTCCTCGTAACCGCTCGTTCCGTTGATTTGTCCGGCGGTAAAAACATTGGGATAACGCTTGAGCTGGAGGGAGCGGGTGATCTGGTCGGGGAAAATGAAATCGTATTCAATGGCGTAGGCGTAACGCGTAATGGCGGCGTTTTCCAGGCCGGGAACGGTGCGGAGCATTTGTTTTTGCACATCCGGCGGCAGGCTTGTGGAGATACCGTTTAGGTAATACTCGGTCATTTCGGCGTTTTCCGGCTCCAGGTAAAGCAAGTGGTGCGGATGCTGGGGGAAGCGGACGACTTTGTCCTCGAACGAAGGACAGTATCGCGCGCCGATTCCTTCGATTTTTCCCTGGTACATGGGGGCGTAATCCAAATTGGCGCGTACGACTTCCGCCGTTGCGTCGGTGGAATAAACCTGATGGCAGGGGAGGAATTTACGCCGCGCGGAGGGAAGATCCGGCTGAAGGGCAGGGGGCCAGTAACTGAATTCTTCCGGCTCTTGTTCCGCCTCCTGAAGCTTCATCGCGGAAAAGTCGATGGAACGCGCCAACACCCGTGGCGGCGTGCCTGTTTTGAGGCGGCCGATCCGGAGGCCGAGTCCGGTCAGCGCGGAAGCGAGCGCCAGGGAAGGGGGATCGCCGGCCCTCCCCCCCGGATAATGGCGCATGCCGTAGTGCAGACGCCCGTTGAGCGAGGTTCCGGTGGTCAGCACGAGCGTTGCGGCGCGTATTTCCTCTTCAAAAAGGGTTTTGATTCCTGTAATCCGGCCGTCTTCCAGGAGAAATCCGGTTACTTCCGATTGCAGGAGCGTCAAATGAGGTTGTCCCTCCAGAAGAAGTTTCATGTTCCTTTGGTATTGGAATTTGTCGCATTGCGAACGCGGTGAATGCACCGCGGGGCCTTTGGTCCGGTTGAGAAGACGGAATTGAATCGCCGCGCGATCCGTTACGATGCCCTGGGCGCCGCCCAAGGCATCGATTTCGCGGACGAGCTGGCCTTTCGCGACGCCCCCGATGGCGGGATTGCAACTCATCTGGGCAATGTGATCCAGATGAAACGTTATCAGCAGCGTTTCCGCGCCAAGCCGTGCCGCGGCCAAGGCGGCTTCGCAGCCCGCATGTCCGCCGCCAACTACAATACAGTCATAATAAGTTTTCATCTTTATAAGATAAAGCATGATTCTTTCCGCGTCAAGCGAAATGAGAAAAAAAGACCCTCACTGCTTTTGATTGACAAAAATCCCTATTTCCAGTAAAAAACTTATCATCAAGTTATTAACAGGACCCATGTTAATGCGATATAATGCGTTGATCAATAATATATTGCATATTTAATTTCTCTTATTTTCGGACACTATTTAGTTAACATAACATATATTATGCGACGTTATCGAAATCAACAAAAAAGCCCCGTAAAGGGGCCTGGAATCGAAAACGTAAAGAAAGAGGGCGGTGGGATGCGGCGAATCGTTATCGGCGATTTTGGCCAATTGCTGGTGGCAACGTCCGTTGCAATTAAAAACACTTTTTCTCTTGCAAATAGTCTTGTAATGCTGTATCGTAATTGAGTTTTCAATAACGGAGAGTTCAAATGAAAATACTTTTTTTAGCGTGCCTGTTATTCACGTTTGTGGCCTCTGCTGAAGATTTGTCCACGAAATCAGGTAAAATTTACAGAGATATTGCCGGAAAGCGGGCGACAGCATTTGGTTTGTCCTTTACCCACGAATCCGGTGCGGCAACAGTTCCGTACGCAGATTTACCAGATGAGATGCAGGAGGAGTACAAAGAATTTAAAGAAAAAATTTCCCTCAAAACTGAAAAAAAAGCGTCCGCAGTGCCATCATCAGTGCCATCAACAAGCAGCCGTGAAACCATCGTTACTGAAAAAAAAGCGTCCGCAGTGCCATCATCAACAACCAGCGTTTCCTCTACGGGCTCCGGTGCCCGGACCACCTACACGGGACCACGTGGCGGTACATACTATATCAATAAGAATGGCAACAAGACATATATTAAGAAAAAATGATTTTTCGAGGCGGCAACGAGAGCTTTACAGCTTGACAAAAGCATCTTCTTACGCTACACTATAATGTGCCCGAACGAATCGGGCGTTAAAGGAAAATATCAACGAACGTCCCGCTTAAAACGGGGCGTTCCTCTGTTTACAAGGGAAAGGCCCTCCCCTTCGGGATTGCTCTATGCGTATATTTATTTACTATCTTCTTGTGTTTACGCACAATCTCGGCTGCGGCGCATTGTTTTATACCGCTTCCAAGCGTATCGCTTTTGAAGGCGGCACTCCCCTGGAAGCTTCGCTGACCTTCGCCGCATGGTCGGCGCCTTACGCCCTCTCCTCTCTCCTGGCCAGCCGCTGGATCCGGAGCGACAATGCGGGTGCTTTCGCCATTGTCGGATCCTTAATCAGCCTTTTGGGTATCGGCATTTTTTGCGCGTTTTCCCATTTCACCGCCCTCTATTTTGCGATGATTATTATCGGACTTGGCGGAGCGCTTTTCATGAGTCCGATGATCTCGTTGATCAAACGCGCAAGCGGTGGCGCACGAAATGCATCACCACTGCGTACAGCTGGATTTGTAACATGCACATGGAGTACAGGATGCAGTGCCGGACCGCTTCTTGCCGGATTTTTCTGGCCGCTCGGCGGCGGGGGCGGTTGGCGGATCGCCTTCCTCATTTGGGCGACGGGTTACCTTGCGTATCTTACGCATTGGAAGCACCTCTCCAATCCGCCGGAAGCGCGGGGCAAGGAGAAGGCCTCTTCCGCAGCGCCCTATGCGGGATTCCCCGATTTGCTCCGCCTCGGATGGCTTGTCGGCATTGTCGGCTGTTCGGCAATCGCCCTTCTGCGTTCCTTGCTTCCGTATAAAACGAGTCTTCTTGGAATTCCCCCGGTGGAGGACGGAGCCATTCAGACGCTCCTGAACCTGACACAGGCGGGGACCGCCTGTGTGCTCGCCTTTGGCTCCTATTGGATGTTCCGGGCCAAAAAAGTCCTTCTTTTGGGGATGGCGGGAACCGTGGGGATGCTGCTTCTCGCGTTCGGGCATTCGGCTGGACCGCTTGGTCTTGGATGCGTGGCCTTCGGACTGTACTCCGGGATGTTCTACACATACTGGAGCTTCCATGCGCTGCTCGATCCGACACGTTCCGCCGCCAATTTATCCATTAACGAATTTTTCGCCGGGCTGACGGGTGTTCTGAGTCCGCTTTGCGCAGGGCTCTTGGCGCTTTGGTTCTCCAACGATGTCCCTTTCGCCCTTGGCGCCCTCCCCATCGCGCTGGTAACGCTTATTCAGTGGAAAATTCTCGGGCGCATAAAAAAGCGCCGCGTTGTATAATGTATAATACGACGCGACACTTATTGATGACAATTGTTTTTACGTCAGGATGTTGCGAATTTCGGCGAGTGTCCCCTCCCCTTCCGTGAGGAGCTCTTCGATCAACGCTTTGACGGGGACGATTTTATCGACCAGGCCGACCGATTGTCCGGCCATCAGAGAGCCTTGCTCGATGTCGCCGTCGACCACGGCGCGGCGCAAAGCGCCCATCCAGTATTTTTCAACCTCTTCCTGGGCTTCCTGGCGATGGATTTTCCCGGCTTCCATTTCGCGGAGGAGGTGGAGCTGGAGGGCGCCGAAGTTATCCATCCCTTTGTTGCGGATCGAGCGTACGGCGACGACCGGCAACTTGGAGTCGTACTGGGGGGTGGAAACCGCGTCGCGGGCGTTCGAACGGCGGAAAATATCCTTGAAGTTTTCGTGCGCCGTGCACTCCTCGGTCATAACAAAGCGTGTGCCGAGCTGGACGCCCGCCGCGCCCATCAAAAGGACGTGCGCCATCATTTTGCCCGTGGCCATACCCCCGGCCATAAAAACCGGTATTTGCTTGCCGAAGCGGAAAAGCACCTGCTGCATCAACACGGTGGCCGAAACATGGCCGATGTGTCCGCCCGCTTCGCTTCCTTCCAGGACGATGGCGTCCGCGCCGAAACGGATCATGCGTTCGGCGATGGAAACGGTGGAGGCAAAGCAGAGGACTTTGGCTCCGGTGGCTTTGGCCACCTCAATTTCCTTTTCCTTGGGGAAGCTCCCCGCGAAAACGATGTAGGGCGCCTTGATGTCGCCGAGCATTTTGAGGTGTTCGCGGTACGCCGGGGCGATGGTGATCAAATTGACGGCGAACGGGCGGTCCGTACGGGAGCGGAGATCGGCGATCTGCGCTTTGAGGATTTCCGTCGGGGCGTTTCCTCCCGCGAGGCAGCCGAAGCCGCCCGCGTTGGCGACGGCCGCGACGAGTTTCGGTTCCGAAACCCAGGTCATGGCTCCGCAGATAATAGGATAGTCCACCTGGAGGAAGTCGGCGCCGCGCCGCATCAGCGGGGACAAATATTTCAAGTCAGTCATCTTGTACGCGTTCCTTATTTTTGTTTGATACCGGCCACTACTATACAGTCGCGGAAGGATTTTTGCAAATACGGCGTCAAAAAATCAATAAAATCCTTGCAATGACGGCGAGTCGTGCTATAGTAGAAGATGCATCCGTGAACAGGCCCCATATTTTAATGGCTTGACACCTTGTTCGACGGTAAGAAAACAGCATAACAGAAAGGGATGGTTATGGCAACCGCAAGTCAAGCAAAGCACAAATTTTGTCGTAGGATCGGCCAGTGTCTCTGGAATGATCCCAAGTGCCCGAGCGTGAAACGTCCGTATCCGGCGGGTCCGCACGGCAAGGGTCGTCGTCAGAAGCTCTCGACGTATTGCGAACTCCTGCTCGAGAAGCAGAAGCTCAAAAATTACTACGCCATCAGCGAAAAGCAGCTCCAGATCGCGTACCACAAGGCGAAGGCGGGGATCGGCCCGACCAACGAGCGCTTGATTCGCAATCTGGAAACGCGCCTCGACGCGCTGGTGTACCGCGCCGGTTTCGCGCCGACCATTTTCGCTGCGAAGCAGGCGGTAAACCATGGCCACATCCTGATCGACGGCAAGCGTGTCGACCGCGCGAGCTGCCTTCTGAAGGAAGGTCAGGTCATCAGCATCAACGCCGAGAAGTCCCCGGCGATTGCCGAAGCGGCGAAGAAGAGCAACACCACGTTCCCGCCGTATATGGAAGTCGATCTTGAGACCCTCAAGGCGACCCTGACGCGTATCCCGCTCCTGGATGAAATCCAGGTTCCGGCGAAGATCATGAGCGTGATCGAATACTACGCGCGCTAATTTCTCTCTGGAAATCAGCGTATGCAAGCACCCTCCCCTTCCGGGAGGGTTTTTTTATGTAAAAATTGCTATAAATACGGAAAAACATGTAAGATTACGCTTCCGGCGCGTAGTCATTAGTAAGGGATGTAGACGTTTGGCGCCGGGGGTACGGTAAAACTTGCAGAATTTTCACTGCTCATTCGGGGCCAAACGTCGAAATCCCCGCTCATTTTATTTTACACGAATTCGTATTACTTTCCGTCTTCGTAGAGTTCGAGTCCGGCGCGAAGTTCGTCCAAGAACGCATCCTCATCGAACGCCGTTTCGCCGGGCAGTTCCAATTCATCCGCGAGTATCTTTCGCAGCAATGCGATGGAACGGCTTTTGATGGTGTAGAGATTGGAAATGGAGATATCAAAAAATTCCGCCGTTTTCTCAGCGGAACGCCCGTGCAGCACATGCATCTCGAACACAGCGTAATTTTTTGCGGACATGCGGTCCGGCAGATCCTTCAGCGCAATGTACAGACAATGGAGCTTCTCTTTGGGGAGCCAAACCGTATCCCATGCCGTGTCGGAGAGGTATTTTTCGATCACCTCCAACGGTTCGTGGTGTGGACGCTTGTGATAAATCTTCCGCGCCTGGTTGCGAACTACGGCACGCAGGAAAGGGCGAAACCTTCCATATTCCGGATGGCATTCGAAGGCGACGTTTTCAGGAACCTGGTCGATTCTGTATTTTTTAAGGATATCCTTCCGGACAAACTCGAGCATAACCATCTGGACAAGTTCGCCTTCCTCCGTGTGCGTCATGCCACATTGGCGGCCCACTTTGCAAATGAGTTTTTCATAGGTTCTATAAAATTCGTCCCATGCCGCCGCGTCCCCGTTGCGCGCCCGTTCCAAAAGCGATTTTCTTGTGGTATACGCCATGATTACTCCTCAAATTTCAGCGTGGCGAGCGCAGACTCGAATTGTCCGCGCAATCCGGGAAACGATTCAGGCGAAGCGGTGAGCGCGATGGCAATGCTCCGGTCCGGCAATTGAAAAATGTAATTATTGATTCGATTTCTATTTTTATCGTGTGTCAGGTCGATGAACGTACAGGGATATTCCGCCAGAGAAAGGCGCTTTATTGCATAAACTTCGGCGCCGAGGGCGTACCTCCCCTGAAGCGTCCCCGACAGCCACAGCGAAAGAGTTTCGTCCGATGCTCCCTCAAAGAACGCCCTCTCCTGTTCCGAAAGAGGGGAGATCGTTACGTTGTCCATATGGTTTTGGGAAAAACGGCAGACAATCATCTGCATGCCGTCCTTAGACGCCGACAGAACGTCGTTTAGAAACGCTTCATTGTACATTGCATTTTTCCGGCATCCGGAAAGAAGCTCTTGAATGATTTCCGGCGACAGAACGCTCCAGGCCTTGGGTATGTCCATGGTGAGTTTTTGTTCGGGATAACTGTACTCCTGCGTTGCTCCGTCGGCCATCAGCGTTTGTTCGATTGCATTGATTTCGGATTCCAGTTGCGCGATGTCATCGATGCGTTCGGCCGCTTCGCGTTCGCAAAGTTTGAAGGAAAGCGACAGAAAATATTTCAATGGCAATGACATAGGTATTTCACGCGGGAGCGATGGAAATTGCTCGGCCCCCTTCCCTGTCGCGGCGCAATAGATGATTTTACCGAAAGCATAGAGATCGCTTTTTTGGCAGGATGCGCCGGAAAGGTTATCGATTTGCAGTTCCGGCGGCATGAAACACAGCGTTCCGGCCAATGAGCTTCTGTCGGCGGCGAGCGAAGAGAGCAAGCCGATGTCCGCAAGCTTTGGGCGTCCTTTAACGAAAAGGATATTCTCCGGCTTGATGTCGCGGTGGGCGAATCCGGCCCGGTGGATGGATTTTATTCCCTCCAAAACCTCCCGGACCAGGCACAGGAGATCGTCTTCATGAACAGGCTCGAGCCGGAGGCGTTCGGCCAGGGAGTCCGGGATGTACTCGCCATCCTCAAACAGCGGATCGGCGACTTCCATGGTGTAATAGAAGCTCTCGTCGTCCTCGCCGACATGGAAAATCTTTAAAAGTCCGGGCGCGTTGTCGGTGATCGTGCGGTATTGGGAAACGCCGCGCAATTCCCGTTCCCAGGCGGCTCCGATCCGTTGTTTGGAAACGATTTTGACGGCCACGTGCTTGCCGGAGATATCTTCGCAGTAATACACATCCCCGAACGCTCCGCAGCCGCAATGGCGCAGCAATGTTAAATTATGGTAGATGGATCCGATTTGCCGCATGCTTCTCCTTGTTGTCGGATGTTACAGTTACAGTCCAATGCTTTATTATTCAAGGCCGGTATTAAATTTTTTCACTAAAATGATTCTTCCGCTTGCATATTCTGAAAGTTTAAGCTATTTTAGAGCGTCACCGGTCTTGTTCCGGTGGGGTTGTTTACCATATTTCAGTCGGATCTGGGCGATAAAACTTGCAATTTTTTACTACTCCGGTGCCGAAACTGAACGTGTCATGGGATAATTGTGTCCGTTGCTTCGGGCACAATGGTCTTGGCGCGTTCTGTTTTCGCGGAGTAGTGGGCTTGCAAGTGCCTATCGTACAGCGGAAACGGGACGTGCCTTTTTTTATCGCAAAATCCTCCTTTTCCCTGTAAGATTGTGGATCCGCCGGTTAGTTGGTTCTGCGGTGGAGAAGTCGAAAGGAGGAACGCAAAATTCACCGCTCAGAATATAAATTGCGAACAAAAAAATTCCAACAAGGGAGATAAACAAATGAGTTGCAGCATACATGAAGATTTGGAACATGTCGGGATATGCAATGATTGCGGGCGTACGCTTTGCAAGGATTGCGTGGACAAATTCAATCCGCCGACTTGTCCGTATTGCATGATCGGCTGGGGCAATGCCGTAAAGAAGCAGTTTTTTAAGACGGCCGCACTGGGCGCGCTGCTCGGTATTGGCGCTGTTGCTTTTTCTGTTGTCAGTGCTCCTCCCGGAAGTGGCATTGGCATTATGACGACTATGTCATTGATGGTATTTATCATATTCGCAGGAATTCCTTGGGGATGGAGCACGCTGAGCAAAATCACGCCGCAAGTGTTTTTGTTCATGCCGATTGGCGGATGGATGCTCTATTTCGGCGTAAAACTTCTCATCTCGTTCTATATCGGTTTTTGTGTGATGCCGTTTTATATTTGGAAATATATCAAAAATATGAAGCTGGTCCAAACGGCATATGATATATAAAAAAATACAACCGACAAAGGAGTTTTTCTTATGAAAAGTATGTTTTTGATATTGTTTCTTTTTTCCTGTACCTTTATGGGCGCCGATGACATTCTTTCATTACATAAAGCCGCGGAACAGGGAAATGCGGAAGCGCAGTACAACCTTGCCGGGCAGTATGCGCTCGGTAGATTCATTGAGAGAAACGACGCCGAGGCTGTAAAATGGTATCTGAGGGCGGCAGAACAGGGATATGCAAGGGCTCAAAATAATCTTGGCGTTCATTATGCGGATGGCCGGGGTGTTGAAAAAAGCGATGTTGAAGCCGTAAAATGGTACCGTAAAGCCGCGGAGCGGGGAAATGCCGGCGGTCAAAATAACCTTGGTGTTCATTATGCGGATGGCCGGGGTGTTGAGAAAAATGATGTTGAAGCCGTAATGTGGTACCGCAGGGCTGCGGAGCAGGGAGATGCTCTTGGGCAATACAACCTTGCCGTTCATTATGCTTTCGGCCGTGGTGTTGAAACGAATGATGTTGAGGCCGTAAAGTGGTACCGCAAAGCCGCGGAACAAGGAAACAGCCAAGCTCAAAACAATCTTGGCGTTCATTACGCGGATGGTCGTGGTGTTGAAAGGAATGATGTCGAAGCCGTACAATGGTACCGCAAAGCCGCGGAACAAGGTGATGCAAAAGGACAATACAGCCTTAGCATTCATTATGCCCTTGGACAAGGAGTTGAAAGAAGTGATGCCGAGGCCGTAAAGTGGTGCCGTCGAGCCGCGGAACAAGGGCATGCCGAGGCGCAGAATAACCTTGGAAGCTATTATGCTGATGGTCGTGGTATTGAAAAAAATGATACCGAGGCGGTAAAATGGTATTTAAGAGCCGCAGAACAGGAAGATGTCGCGGCGCAATATAATCTCGGTGCCCATTATGCCCTTGGAAGAGGCGTTAGAAAAAACAACGTTGAGGCGGTAAAATGGTTACGCAAAGCCGCGGCCCAGGGCGATATGGAGGCTGCAAAGCGTTTGAAAAGTCTGGGAGAATAGATATTCGCCAAAAGGATTCATATTTTTATATTACTCAGATGTCGGGCGTTCCGCCGAAGCGTTGTCGGAACGTGAAGGGAGAAAGGGAGAAACGCTTGCGGAATTGGGCGCCGAAGTAGCTTTGCGTGCGGAAACCGCACATTTCGGCGACCTGCCCGATGGGGGAGTCGGTTTGGGCGAGAAGGTTTTGGGCGAGATCCAGGCGGCGTTCCATAAGGTATTCCGAGAAGGAACTCCCAACGTGTTCGCGGAAAAGATGCAGGAAGCGGGATTCGCTTAAGAACACGTTTTCGGCAAGCGTGCGCACCGTCAGGCGCTCCTTTAAATGCCCGTTAAGGTATTCCAATGTTTTTGCGATGCGGTGGTCGGCGATCTTGCGCGTGAGAGCGCGTCGTCCGTATGTGTGGCGGTACTCGCGAAACAGGCGGCCGAGGCTCGCCAGGAGTGATCCCATGGGGAGAATACCCTCCGAACGCCGTTCCGGGAGCGCCTCAAAAAGCGCGCGCAGTTCAGGATACGGGCAGGACGTCCCTGCTTCACGGAAAATGCCGAGCATGAGCATCTCTTCCACGCAATCTTCCTCCAATGAGAACACAGGGACGACCACTTCACTCACGCCCGCGTGGCAGCGGCCCGTGAAGGGGCCGCCGTGTTCCAGCGCTTCGCAAGGGAGTTTTTCGGTGTCGTTTCTCGCGCAGAGCCTGAACCGTTCCGGATCGCTTTTGATCGCCTTGCAGAACGCGTTGTCATGCCGCAGGAAATCCGGCGGAAATCCGAGCGAATACACCCCTGCCCCCACTCCCTTCCACAAAAGTTGGAGGCCGTGTTGCTTGCCAAATTCACGCAGTATATTTTCAATATCTTTCATTGTATTCACTTGAAAATAGCATAATACTTATAATTTTCAAGCGAATCGCAAGAGATTCTACAAACAGAAGGGATATATTCTTATAACACAATCCAAAAGGAATAAAGATGAACGAAACCCTGATTCCCGCTGAAAAAGTGAATGTCGTCGCCGAGGCCGATATCTGTGTGCTCGGCGGCAGTTGCAGCGGCGTGTTCGCCGCGATCCGCGCCGCGCGGCTGGGCGCGAAAGTGGTCCTGGTAGAACGGCAGAACCGCTTCGGCGGTGTGGCCACAACGGGCCTTGTCGGGATGTGGCATTCGCTTTTTAATACCGAGGGGGACCGGCAAATCATTGGCGGCCTCACTTTCGAAACAATGGAGCGCCTGGAAAAACGCGGCGCGATCGGACCTTTTCGCGCTCCTGTGAGCGGAATCCGCTTCAACAGCGAGGAGCTTACGCTGGAGCTCGATGAAATGGTCGTGGAGCTTTCGGGAATTCGTGTTTTCCTCCAGACCGCCTATTCGCGGCCGATCATGGGCGACGATGGAACGATCAAGGCGGTGGTGATCGAAAATAAATCCGGGCGCTCAGCCATCAAAGCCAACGTGTTTATCGATGCGACCGGCGACGGTCTTCTCTGCCGCGACGCGGGATTCGCGATGCGCCTCCCCGCTAAGCAACAACCGCCCACAAGCTGTGCCCGCTTCAGTAATTGGAAACACACCTCCGGTGAATTGAAGGAGTTGATCGAACGCAACCGCGCGCACTTCCCCGCCCTCCCCTGCGGCTACAGCTGGGGAATGGACATTCCGGGGACAGGAGCCTACATGCTTGCAGGTACCCGCATCCTCCACTGCAACTGTGCCGACGCCGGAGAAATCACACGCGCGGAAGTGGAATCAAGGCGGCAAATCCGGGCCATTATGGATGCGATCCGCCGCGAAAAACCGGACGACGTTCCGGCACTTGTGGCTCTTCCAAGCGCCATCGGTCTGCGCGAAAGCTACCACATTCAGAGCATTAAGCCACTGACGGGAAAGGCGCTCCTAAGCCCCAAGCCCGTGCCGGACGCGATCGCCAATGGTACCTACCCCGTGGACATTCATGGCGATGAAGACGACACCATCACTTTCAAATACCTGAACGGCGATCTCCGCGTTATGAAGTCGCACAAGACCATCCGGCACGAGCGCTGGCTCCCGGAGGGGCACATCCTTTCCTGCTACAAAATTCCATTGGGGTGCCTGATCCCGGAAAACGCAGGAAATTTAATCGCTGCCGGACGCATGCTCGACGCCGACGCCGAAGCGTTCGGCGCCGTGCGCGTCATGGTCAACTTGAATCAGTGTGCAGAAGCCGCCGGCGTCGCCGCCTGGCAGGCGCTCACCTCCGGCGAACCCATTGCGGAAACCGATGCAAACGTCACCCGCGAGCTCCTCGTGCGCGGCGGCTCCATCATTTTGTAGCGTCCACTTCAAGAAAACGATATGTCGCATATTCTTGCGAAAATATTCCCAATGCGCTAAAGATGCGCTCTTCACAGACTTGAATCGCTAAATCCGATTGGTCGATGCCAATCCAACGCCTGCGGAGGTTTTCGGCCGCGAGCAAGGTTGTCCCGCTGCCGCAGAAGCAATCCAGAACAATGCCGCCTTCCCTGGAGGATGCCTTAACGATGTTTTCAAGCATTTCCATGTTTTTTTCTGTCGGGTAGCGAGGATACGGAGGATCCTTGAAGCTCCAGACGTCCTGAATTTTTTTCCCTTGCCGCATTTTTTCGTCCGCATAAATGATTCGTCTCGGATTGCCTGTCGGAGACCATTCGATTAAGCCTTCCGCATCCAGTTTATCCAGTTCCGCCGGGGAAGAGCGCCAATGTCTGCCGCTTGGCGGGCGCATGCCCTTCCATTCTCCGCCGGTGGGGCCATTTTTTGTTTCTCCCGGCGCATGAAGCGGGACAGTTGTGTAGCGGCGTCCATTGGCATCTGTCTTCCTGAAGCGGGTATCGGCATCTTCTTTCTCGAAAGGAGATCGGGGGTCGTTCCAGAGTGGAGAGTCCGTTTTGCTGTAAAAGAGGATAAGATCTTTTATATTGCCGTAAGCGCTTCTGGAAAAGTTTTTGGGGTTGCATTTTATCCGCGTTATGTCGTTGCGGAAGTTTTTGGCCCCAAAAACTTCATCCATGATAACCTTGACATAATGCCCGATTTTGGAATCGATATGAAGGTATATGGAGCCGGAATTGGAAAGCAGTTCGCGGAGCAGGATCAATCGCAGACGGATAAATTCAATAAATTCGTGCCCGGAGAGACTGTCAGAATAGGCCGTTCGATCGGCCTTGCTGTTGCTGATTGTGCTGACGCGTTTTTCTCCCGCCGTAAAGACATTGTTTGTGGCGAAAGGCGGATCGATGTATACCAAATCAATTTTTCCCGCATAGCCGTTCCGGAGCAAAAATTTCAAGACATCGGAGTTTTCCCCTTGGATAAGCATCTTGTCGGCAGACCGGAACTCTCCTTGCACGGAGGAGTTGATCGGGGAAGATAGGAAATCTTCTTCGCCGGTTTTATTTTCGTATGCAAGCTTCATCGTTTTAAACCTGGTATAAAAAATCCTTTAAAACCAAGGCGCTCAGGATATTCAAATTGCCCTGCGTTATTTGTTGGTAGAGTTTGTGTTTTCCAGGGATATATAAAACCCCATCGAGAATTGCAATTTTTATCGCATGGCAATTCGCGCTCAATGTGGAGACCGCATCCGCAAATTGCGCGTTTTGATGGCCTCCGAAATCGGTCAGGAATTTCGCTTCGCCGATAATGTATTTCCCATTGAACTTCCCGAGAAAATCCAGGCCCTTTTCGTGCGTGTATCCTAGTTTTTCGCGTGCAAACTGCTTCATCTTCGCATCGGTTCCATCCAAGATGGCGTTTCCGGCACAATGTATGAACTGGTCATACCCAGTGGGCTGCACGCCCAGGGCACCGCTGTTCACCCAACGTTTGAAAAGAGGACCGATCTGACGGTTTGTTTCTATCGGTGCCGAACAAGATTTATGCAATTCGTCGAGGCCCATTGCAAAGATGCGCTCGGCCAGCCGGTGAATCGTATCGGGGTTTCGGGGAATGACCGAAGGATCGCGCCTGAGATAGGCGACATAGGAATCTTTGACGGGGAACAGATCAAGCCGCAGGAGATTCTCGATCAATGCATTTTCGTCGCGGCCGTCAAAGGCCGCAGCAATTTTTCGCCAGATATTATCATTGATCATTCTGGTATCTTCCGGACTCATAGGATAAACTTGGGACAACAAATCCAGATACTTGTCCTGATTGGCCAAATCTATGCTCTTTTTCGTCCAGACATTCATACGAAAATCTCCTATTTGGGGTAATTCTTCAGCGTAAAGAGGCCAAAAGATCGCAGACGGAAAGTTCCGCGCCGCAGACCACCGTATCGGCCGCGCCGTAATACATCAGGATGCGGTCGCCTTCGACAACATGGCCGTTGGTGAAAATGCAGTTTCCGTAGAAGCCGTTGGTTTCCACGCCGGTGATGGGCTCCATAATGGGCTTTTCACTCCGCGCCAGAACCTTCTCCGGATTCTTGAGGTCGAGGAGCAACACGCCGAGGCGGTAGGTCTTGCCGTCGGAGCCGTGGTAGATGGCAAGCCATCCCTCCGGCGTTTCGATCGGGGCGCAGCCCGCGCCGATGCGTTCGGAATCCCACATCCCCGGACGGGTGGCGGCGATGCAACGGTGGTTGCCCCAATGGCGCAAATCCGGCGATTCGGCCAGCCAAATGTAGTTTCCGCCCAACCCGAGTCCGCTCGGGCGGTGAAAGCAGCGGTACAATCCTTCGATCTTGCGTGGGAAAAACGCGATGTCCTTGTTGTGCGGCGGCATGACCAGATCGCGCGGGGAGAACGTTTTCCAATCGCGCGTGGAGCAATGGCATCCCGCGACGCCGAATTCCGACACGGCGGTGAAAGTAAGATGGTACACCCCTTCGATCAACTCCACACGGCAATCCTCGATCCCATACGTTTCGTGCGATGTTTCCGGGAAAATGCGCAACGAGTAATCGGGCTTGAAGCTTCGCCCGCCATCGTCGCTCCAGGCGACGAGAAGATGGGAAATCGTGCTTAAGTAAGAGCGGTTTTTATAGGTGAAAACGCGCGGGTCGGAGAAGTCGAGTTCCGGGTCGGCACGGTCCACAAGGAGTCTTTGGTAAACGTTCTCTCCGGGATTCCGGAAGACGGCGACGGCGGTCCTGTCGTCCGTTTGCGGTTTTTCCGCGACGCGCAGGATCAGGCCGATGCGGCCTTTGTACTGGAACGCACCGGGATTCAGGACGCATTCGACGACGAAATCGGACTCGCTTGGCTTAAGATCCTGCGGACGAATCAGCGGGTTTTCCGGAAAACGAAGGACATTCACCATAGTTTCTCCTCGGGGGTTGTTTTAACGTTACCGTGAAAATATACCATCTTCCGCTTTAAATTCAATTGCTATTCGGATGAAAACGGGATATATTACCCGCGATATGCCATACAATGAATTGCCTGGAGCTGAAAATGACCGCGGAAAAGAAAAAAAAGAAACAGAAATCCACCTTTCGGATTTATCTTGAATACATCCCGTTTTTCTGTGTGTATCATCTCCTGAACCTGATCCCCCTGAAGATCGCGTACAGGATCACGACATTTATGTTCATCTTCGTATTCTGGCTCGATGGCCGCCACAGGAAGCGGGCCATCAGCCATTTGCTTCATGCCAAGGTGGCGAAAAACCCGGCGGAGGCGCGGAAGATGGCCCTTCGTTCCTACCAGGAATTCGCAAAACTCCTGGTGGAAATCGTCCACATGGGCCGCCTTTATTCGCCGGAACGTATCCGAGTCGTCGGCACGCCCGCCGGTGTCGCCTTCCTGACGCCGCCGCACGAGCCCGGCACGGGACAGGCCATTGTCGTTACCGCGCATTACGGAAATTGGGAGGTTGCCGGGACGGCGTTCAGCGATTATTCCCAAATTCGGATGCTCTCTTTGATGCGACCCTTTGCGAACCCGAAGATCGGGGAGTTGATCCTGCGAAACCGTCGGAGCAACGTCCATGAACTTCTGGACAAGAACGTCGGGCTCCGGCCTGCCATCAAGGCGTTGCGTGAGGGGCGGCATGTAACGATTCTCATCGATCAACACGCGTCGAGCGCCGAAGGGGTCGAAACCGTTTTTTTCGGGCAGCCTTGCCGTACCCACAAAACCCCCGCCCTGCTGCATTTGAAAACCGGCGTCCCTATTTTGCCGGAGCTTACGCGACGTTGCGGCGATTTTGAATTTGAACTCGTCCTCGGCGACCCGATCCGTTACACGCCGACGGAGGATAAAGAGCACGACGTTCAGGTCATCACACAGATGTGCACCACCGCGTTGGAAAAAATGATTGCGGAACAGCCGGAGCAATGGCTCTGGGCCGCGCGGCGCTGGCTGAACATCAACCGGAAAACACGGAACGAAAATGCCTCTTCTGTCGGTTCGGAATCTTAAAGTTCATTATCCCGTACGGGGGGGGCTGTTTCAGGCGCGTCGCAGCGTCCGGGCCGTTGACGGCGTCTCGTTCGATGTGGAGCCGGGTGAAACGGTCGGCCTTGTCGGGGAATCCGGCTGTGGAAAAAGCACCCTGGGGCGCGCAATCGTGCGGCTGGAAACGCCGGTGGAAGGGGAAATCTCCCTGAACGGCAACAATCTTTTGTCCCTGCGCGGCGCCGCGTTGCGCCGGTCTCGCAAGGATTTCCAGATGATCTTCCAGGACCCTTACGGTTCGTTGAATCCGCGCATGCGTGTCGGGCGCGCGCTCGATGAAGTGCTTGCGTTGCATACCGCGTTGGATATGGCCGGGCGGAAGCGCCGCGCCGGGGAATTGCTTTCGCTGGTGGGCCTCCGGGAGGAGGCGCTGGACCGTTTTCCACACGAATTTTCCGGAGGACAGCGCCAGCGGATCGTGATCGCCCGCGCCCTGGCGGCAGAGCCGAAGCTGATTGTGGCGGATGAACCGGTTTCCGCGTTGGATGTGAGTGTGCAAGCGCAAATCATCAATCTGCTGCAGAAAATCCGGCAGGAAACGGGGACGGCTTTCTTGTTCATTGCGCACGACCTGGCGGTTGTGGAGCATATCAGTCGCAGAATCCTTGTGATGTACCTTGGGCAATTGGTGGAATCCGGGCCCGCGGCCATACTGTGCGCCCGGCCGCGCCATCCGTACACCCAGGCGCTCCTTTCGGCGGTTCCGCGCATCGATCGGGGGGACCGGAGCGAGAGAATCATCCTTAAGGGAGACGTTCCTTCGCCGCTGGCGGTTCCAACCGGGTGTCCGTTTCACCCGCGCTGTCCCCGTGCGGCTGCACCGTGCCGTGCGGAGCGTCCTTTGTTGAATGCCAATGCCGACGGCCATGCCGCGGCGTGTTTTTATCCGTTGCACTGAACCTGAAACAATAATGGGAGAAGTTGTTTATGAAACCGAAAACAAAGAAAATCATCCGCCGTTCGATCATCGGGTTTGTTGCCTTTATGGTTATCGCCGTGGTTGCCGCCGTTTTGTGGATGGATTGGGCGATCAAAACAACGATCACGGAAGTGGGGTCGCGCGCGTTCGGGACAAAGGTGGAGGTCAAAACATTCCGCAGCCGTGTCCTGCGCGGAAAAATCGTCCTGGACAAAATGGTGATCGCCAATCCGGAGGGATACCAGTCGGAACGTGCGTTTGCCTTCGAGCAATTTCTGGTCAAGCTCGATCCCTCTTCGTTGCTTTCTCCGAAAATAGTCGTTGAAGAAGTTCTGATCGATGGGCTCCACATCGACTTCGAGCCGAAAATCAACGGCAGCACCAACCTGACGGACTTGAAAGCCAACCTGGAAAAATTCATCGGCAAGAAGCCCGGTGATAAACCGGCGGAAAAAGTCGATTCCGTGCCGGCCGAAAAAAAGGAAGGCGGTAAAAAAGTCGTGATCCGCAAGCTGACGGTCAGCAACGCGAAGATGACGCTGAGCTCCTCATTGATTAAAAGCTCCATCCCCATCCCCCTTCTGACGATCGAGCTTAAGGACATCGGTGAAAAAGAGGATGTAACATTGGTGGATTCGGTCTACATTGTGTTCAATAAAATTCTCCAGTCCGTCTTCGACGCGGCCAAGGGTGTCAATCTTAAAAACATCGGCGACGGCGCGGCGGCGGTCGGCGGCGGAATCGTCGACGGAGCCGGGAAAGTGGGCGGCGGCGTTTCCGACGCGGTATCCACCATCTCCTCTTTCGCCAAAGATTTGGTTACGACAAAGGAAAGCAAGTAAACGAAAATGGGTAACACACTGGTTTGTCTGCCGGTTGACGCGCTCGGCGTCAATGGTCTTTCCCTGGCGCGCGGCGGCGAAGCGATCGGCTTCCGCATCCTTCCGCTCCTGCCGGGCAACGGAAGGTTCGACGGGAAAATCCTGATCGGGCATTTGCACCGCCTCGGTCCCTATGCGCCATCGGGAACCTACAACCGCGTGAGTTTCCTTGTTCCTGTAACAACAGCGGCCATCCGCCGCTGCATGCGGTACGAAATGTACCAGGAAAACAGCATTCCCGTCCCGGAGTACGGTCCCGGCGAAGCGGCGGAAGTGGTACTGGAGTGGTGTTTCGATGGACTGAAGGCCTGCGTGCGCATTTCCGCCGATCAAGCGATCGATGCGATGCTCCTCCTGAACGGCTGTGTGCAGCAAGCCCTTATCCGCGCGCTTGGAACCGAGGGCGGGTGGGCGGAACAGCAGAAACTTGCCGTGCATTTCGCCTGGTCGCATGCCGCCGAAGCGCCGTGCATCGGCGAGAATGCCGATGCATTGGAAGCCGTTCTTCGCGGCCTCCTCCCCGCCACCTCCGTGCGGGGGAAAAGCCTCGGCGCGGTGCGCGTGAAAATCGCTCCGGGGCAGCCGTTCTATGTGCAAATGAGCGAAGAGGCCGCAGGACCCGCCGTCCCGGCGGAGATCGACCATGCCCTCGCTGAAGGGCACAGAATACTCGAAGCGAATGCGATGCAGAGCTCCGGGAGCGCCGCCGATTGCGCCGACGCGATCGCCCGTTTGGTCGGCTACAGCGCCGCCTACGATACGCGCAAGGAACTGCGTTTTATCCCGGTCAACCGCGACTGGGCAGGCCCCAACCGACTGCCGTCGATCTTCATGTGGGACAATTTTTTCGACTCCTATTTGGGGTGTTTCAGCGAACCGGATTTGGCGATGGAGTCCTTGAAGCACATCCTTTCGGTGATTTCGGAGCACGGCATTCCGGGTGCGCCGCCGCAGCGGAATCTGGTGATTCCGATTGTCTACTCCAAACTGGCGCGGACGGTCGGCGACGAGGCGTTCAGCCGGTACTCCTTCCCGCTGATGATGGAATTCATGCGCTTCTGGTTTGGCGACCGCGGCGACGGGCATCCGTGGCGCGACGGCAACGACGATGGGCTGATCGAATCGGGCACCTGCCATAGTCTTGCCGACGGTTCGCCCCCGGGACGCCTTATTTCCGACGCGATGGACGAAACCGGCTACGACGACAGCCCCATGTATTCCGCCGGGTTCGGCCACCAGCGTCTCGCGCTCCTGGCCGACGGTGTGGAGTTCGATTTCGACCGGAGCACACTGAATCTTACGATGGTGGGGCAGAACTCTTTGTACGTGGCAAGCTGCCACTCGATGGCGGTTCTTGCCGACGAGCTTGGCGCTGAAACGGACGCCCGGTGGCTCCGTGCCGAGGCGGAGCGTGTCGCGAATCGCATTCAGGAGCGTTTGTACGATCCGGTGCGCGGCATTTACTTGAACCGTTTCTTCAACGGCGATTTCTCCCCGGTTAAAACGATGGATATTTTCAGCCCGATCACCGCCGGAATCGCCGACGCGCCGACGGCGGCGAAGCTGCACTCCATCCTGCGCGATCCGACTCAGTTCTGGGGTGAGAACGTCATTCCGACGGTGAGCTATGACGATCCGGCGTTCGGCGACGAACCGTTCCGCGGTGAATATTGGCAGGGGAACTACTGGCGCGGCAACATTTGGGCGCCGACCAATTACATCACTTACCTCGCGCTCCGCAAAGCGGACTGGCGCGAAACGACGTTGGAGTTCTGCGCCAAGTCCCGGCGGTTGTTCATGGACGACTGGCTGGAATTCCATCATGCGAACGAAAATTATCCGCCGTTCGGCCGCACCGCGTCCACGCAGATGTTCTGTGGAAACGGCGGACGCGATCCGCACTATATCTGGGCGGGACTCCTGCCGATGATGGCGCTGGAAGAACTTTTCAGTGTGGAAGATACGGAGCCGGGCATCCGTTTCGGCGCGGCGGAACCCGCGGCGTTCGGCGCATGGAAGCGTTTCCGTTTCCACGGCGAAGTTTCCAGCGTCGAGGCCGACGCTTCCGGCGTGAAACTGAACCTCGGCAAAATTCTGGAACTTGAAACCACATCGCCGGTTAAATTCTACGCCTTCCAGTGGGGCAACGGGAAGATCACCTTCCGTTACCGTTCCCCGGAAGGGGCGGCGCTGACAATCCGGCGCAACGGGAAATCCATTACCGTTCCGCTCGCGGCCAGCAAGGAGCCTGTGGCGACGGAGGTGGCGCTGTGAGCGTGAAAACCGTCGATTCGGCCTTTCTGGATGCGTTGCAGGAAAAAGCCGTCGCTTCCGAACGCAAACGCGCACACCATACGCTCCATACGGAGATGACCGATCCGGTGCACCGCTTCTGCGTCGCGGCGGAACCGGAAACAGTGGTGGAGCCGCACCGGCACCCGGGCAAATGGGAGTTGGTCGTTATTTTGCGCGGGGAAATTGAAATTTTCGCCTACGACGATGCCGGGACTCTCGTCCAAAGCTGGGTGCTTTCGCCGGACGGCGCGGTAACGGCGGTGGAACTCCCCGGCGACTGTTTTCACCGTTTCGTGGCCAAACGCAGTTCGGTTTTTATGGAAATCAAACCGGGGCCGTATACACAGCCCGAATGGGCGCCCTGGCTCGCGTGAATACGTCCGACACGATCGCGGCGGTGGCCTCCGGCGTCGGCGGCGCAATCAGTATTGTGCGCATTGCGGGGCCGGAGGCGCTTCGCGTGGGGAACGCCCTCTGGCATGGTACGGCGCCCCTTTCGCGCGTTCGCGCCCGGCGGATGTGTTACGGCAAACTCGGCGGCGAGCCGGTTCTCGCCGTGTACATGCCGGGGCCACAGAGTTATACGGGGGACGACGTGATGGAGCTTCATCTCCACGGCTCCCCGCTGGCGGTAAACGCGGCTTTGCAGCGTTGTTGCACCGAAGGGGCGCGGTTGGCGGAGCCGGGGGAATTCACCTTCCGCGCTTTCGTCAATGGGAAAATGGAACTGACCCAGGCGGAAGCGGTCTGCGACCTGATTCATGCGCGGAGCGAAGGTGCGCGGCACCTCGCGGAACGGCAGCTTGCGGGAAAACTCGGCGACTGTATCCACAGGATTCGCACGTCTCTCCTGGATGTTCTCGCGGAATGCGAATCGCATTTGGATTTTCCGGATGAAGAACTCGATTGGGACGCGTCGCCGGGAACGCCCGTCCGTGCGGCGGAAACGGAGCTGCGCGGATTGCTCGATACGGCGTCGGCGGCGCAGCTTTGGCGGAACGGAGTGAACGTGGTGATCGCCGGGCGGCCGAACGCGGGTAAATCGAGCCTCCTCAACGCCCTCCTCGGCTTCGACCGCGCGATTGTGAGCGCAATTCCGGGGACGACGCGCGACACGTTGGAAGAGTTGCTGAACATCGACGGCATTCCCGTCCGCCTGACGGATACGGCGGGACTTCGCGCCGCGGACGACGAGATCGAGGTGATGGGCATCGAGCGCAGCCGCCGTTCCCAGCAAACGGCGGAGCTTATTTTCTGGGTTCTCGACGCTTCGGACGATGCGGACACGGCGGCGGAATGCGCCGAATTTCACTCCGCGCCGCCGGAAAAAACCATCGCTGTATGGAATAAAATGGATCGCTGCTCCAACAAAGAAGCGCTCCCTCCCCTCCCCGCGGCGATGGTGCATATTTCCGCGCGGACCGGCGACGGTCTGGGGGCGCTCCGCTCCGCGTTCCGCCAACGCATCTGGGGCGATGCTTCGCCGCGGGAGCCGGAAATCGGAATCAATTCCCGGCACCGGGCGCACCTGCAAACGGTGTTGGAAACGCTTCTTCCGGTGGCGCCTTTGTTGGAGGAATGCGCCTGGGAACTTGCCGCAATCCATTTGCGCTGCGCGGCCGCCGAACTGGGGCGGATCACGGGAGAAACGGCCGATCCGGATATTCTGGAAAATATCTTCAGTCGTTTCTGCATCGGTAAATAGCTTTTTGCGAAAAAACGTGTACATTTTCAACATTATTACTTATGGAGCGCACATGAACAAAAATTTCCCCTGGTACGACGACGCAAAACCGTTTGCGGAACGTGTTGAACTCCTGATCCAGGCCATGACGCCGCAGGAAAAGGTTTCCCAAATGCTGCACGAAGCGCCCGCCGTCGAGCGGCTCGGCGTTCCCGCCTACAATTGGTGGAACGAGGCGTTGCACGGCGTCGCCCGCGCCGGACAGGCGACCATTTTCCCGCAGAGCATCGGCGGCGCGGCCACATTCAACCCGCCGCTCCTGCGTGAAATCGGCGAAGCGATCGTCCTTGAAGGCCGCGCCAAGCATCATCAGGGAATCCGCAACGGCAACCGGGGGCAATACTTCGGGCTGACATACTGGACGCCGAACATTAATATTTTCCGCGATCCCCGCTGGGGGCGCGGCCAGGAAACCTACGGGGAATGCCCGTACCTTACAAGCCGCATGGGCGTGGAGCTCATCAAAGGGCTCCAGGGGGACGATCCGAAGTACCTTAAGTCGGCGGCGTGCGCCAAGCATTTCATCGTCCACTCCGGGCCGGAAAA
Source organism: Victivallaceae bacterium (assembly GCA_031549345.1). Lineage (GTDB taxonomy): Bacteria > Verrucomicrobiota > Lentisphaeria > Victivallales > Victivallaceae > CASFRF01. The sequence goes on along the minus strand of JAVBPY010000002.1, from coordinate 52,447 downwards.
TTTGCGCCACACCTTCAACGCCAAAGTTTCCGGGCGCGACTTCCACCAGACCTATGCGCGGGCGTTCAAAGCCGCCGTGCGCGAGGCGAATGTGGAGTCGGTCATGGGCGCGTACAACCGCACCAACGGCGACCTTTGTTGCGGGAGCAAAAAATACATCACCAACATGCTGCGCGGCGAATGGGGCTTCGGCGGCCACTTCGTTTCCGACTGCTGGGCGATCCGCGATTTCCACGAAACGCACAAGATTACCGGCGACGCGGCGCAATCCTCCGCGCTCGCTGTCAAGAACGGATGCGATTTGAACTGCGGCTGCTCCTACCACAAGTTGGTGGAGGCACTTGAGCGCGGACTCATCACGGAAGACAAACTCGATATCGCCCTCCGCCGCCTCTTTATGACGCGCATGAAGTTGGGTATGTTCGACAGCGACGCAAAAGTTCCTTTGGCCGACGCCCCCGTTTCGGTGGTGTGTTCCGCCGAACACCGCGCCCTCGCGCTCGACGCGGCGCGCCAGTCGCTTGTTCTTTTGAAGAACGACGGTATTCTGCCGCTCAAAAAAGACTCCGCCACCATCGCGGTCAGCGGTCCGAACGCCATGAGCATCACGCCGCTTCTTGGCAACTACAACGGCTTCAGCGGGCGCATGACCACGGTTCTGGAAGGGATCATGGCCAAGGTTTCCCCGGGGACGCAAGTGGATTACCACGCAGGCTGCGATCTTGCCGGTTCGCGCCCCATCGCCACGTGCGAGCTCGGTTGGGTGCACGAGCACAACCCGGAATACGTCATCGCCGTGATGGGCCTCACCGCCCAGTTGGAAGGGGAAGAAGCGGGCGTGGCCGCGAGCGACGGCGGCGGCGACCGCAATTCGCTCGGCCTTCCCGCGGTGCAACGCAAGCTCCTGGAATTCTTTGTGGAAAAGAAGATTCCGATCGTCCTTGTCGTCCTCGGCGGAAGCGCTTTGGATTTGAGCTGGGAACAGGAGCATTGCGCGGCGATCCTCTTCGGCTGGTACCCCGGCGAAACCGGCGGCGAAGCCGTCGCCGACGCCTTGTTCGGCGACTACAACCCGGCGGGCCGTTTGCCGGTAACCTTCCCAAAATCGCTGGATGACGTCCCCGATTTCGCCGATTACAACATGGCGGGGCGCACCTACCGGTACAGCGACAAAGCGCCGCTGTATCCGTTCGGCTTCGGGCTCAGTTACACCGCGTTCAACTATGGAGAGATGGACGTAACCCCGGACGGCGAGGGTCTTCGCGTCTGCGTGGAGCTCGCCAATGCCGGTAAAATGGCGGGAGATGAAGTCGTTCAGCTCTATTTGAGCGCCCGCAACGCGCCGGAGCCGATGCCCCGCTGCGAGCTTGCCGCGGTTCGCCGCGTCCACCTGAAGGCGGGCGAAAAGACGTGTGTGGAGCTCGCCGTTTCTTCCGAATCGCTCCTGATGTACCGCGAGGACGGGACAACGTACCGGGCGGAAGTGGAATTTGAAGTATTCGTCGGCGGGGGCCAACCCGGCTTCTCGGCGGGCACAAAGAAGAACATAATCATTCGTTGAGGAAATGAAGATGAAAAAAGTTGCTTTGATCGGCGTTACCGGGTTCGGTGCGCATATTTACCGCCAATTGCTTCGGCTTCACTTCGAAGGACGGATCGATTTTGCCGCCGCCGTGGTGCGCACCCCGGCGAAATGTCCCGGCCAGATGCAGGAACTGAAACGACACGGCATCCGTATTTATCCCGATGCCGAATCGCTGTATGCGGATAAATCCATCCATTACGATATGATTTCCATCCCCACCGGGATCGACTCCCACGAATCGATGCTCGAAGCCGCCCTCGCCTACGGCGCGAATGTCCTCTTGGAAAAACCCCTCACCGGAACCATCGACAGCGCGCGGGGGATGATCGCGATGGCCGAAGCCTCCCCGAATTGGGTCGGCGTGGGCTTTCAGAATCTTTACGGGAAAGATACCCGGCAACTCAAGAAAATGATTCAGAAAGGTGTTATCGGCAAAGTCCGCAAGATCTCCGTCATCGGCATGTGGCCGCGGCCGACCTCGTACTACACGCGCAACAACTGGGTGGCACGTTTCAAGTGCGGCGATGCGTGGGTGCTGGACTCCCCCGCGAACAACGCCTTCGCGCACTACATCGCCAACGCCATGTTCTGGGCGGCGGAACCGTTCTGGGACCTGGCGAAAATCAAACAACTCCAGGCCGAACTTTACCGCGCCCGCGACATCGAAACGTTCGACACTTGTTCTTTGCGGTTGATCACGGAGAACGACGTGGAATTGGTCATCAACCTGACCCATTGCTGCGCGGTGCAGAATCATGAGCCTTTGGTACGCATCACAGGCACCAAGGGGACGATCGACTGGCAACTGCGGGCGTTTTACCGAGTGCAGCTTGCCGCGGATGAATTCGCCAGCAACATTCCTGTAAGCGACGCGATGTTCGACGAGTTCGACGTGGTCGCCGACAAGCTTGAAGGCAAGGCGGAGGCGCTTCTGTGTTCGCCGCGCATGGCGGGCAAACACACCTACGCGATCAACGCGCTGCACACGACGGGCAAAATCGTAAGCATCCCCAAGGACGCAATGACCATCGCCCCCGCCGACGGATTGCACCAGATCACCAACATCGAAGAAGGATTCCAGAAAGCCTGGGAACAGGGCGTGCTCTTGAGCGAACTCAATCTCTTCCCCTGGGCGCGGAAAGCGGACAAAGTCGACGCGCCGAAAATCGAAACTTTCCAACTTCCGGAGTAAACCATGTACGACGCACATCCGCAACGCTACAACCACGTTCCGTACCGCCACTGCGGGAAAAGCGGGCTGAAGCTCCCGGTGATCTCGCTCGGGTTCTGGCACAATTTCGGTTCGGTGGATTGCTACGACAACGCCCGGGAGATGGCCCGCGCGGCCTTCGATCTGGGCATCACGCACTTCGATCTGGCGAACAACTACGGTCCGCAGCCCGGCTCGGCGGAGTTGACGATGGGGCGTTTGCTCCGCGACGATTTCGCCGCGTACCGGGACGAACTGATTATTTCCAGCAAAGCGGGTTACACCATGTGGCCGGGACCCTACGGGGATTTCGGTTCGCGCAAATACATCATCGCGAGCTGTGAGCAAAGTTTAAAGCGCATGGGACTGGAATACGTGGATATCTTCTACCATCACCGCCCCGATCCGAATACGCCGATGGAGGAATCCCTGGGCGCGTTGGACAGCCTTGTCCGCGCGGGGAAAGCGCTGTACGTTGGCATTTCCAACTACGGCGCGGAAGATGCCGCCAAAGCGATACAGATACTTCGCTCCATGAAAACGCCGTTCATTATTCACCAGATGCGCTGCAACATGTTCGACCGTCGCCACGAGGAACAGGGACTCTTCAAGCTCCTGCAAGCCGAAGAAGTCGGCGGCATCGCCTTCTCGCCGTTGCACCAGGGGATTTTGACCGACCGTTATCTTGGCGACGGGATTCCGGCGGATTCGCGCGCAGGACGCGGCGGGTTCCTGAAGCCGGAGGCGCTGACCCCGGAAATCCTCGAAAGGGTGCGCATTTTGAACGCGTTCGCTTTGGAGCGGGACCGGACGCTGGCGCAACTGGCGATCGAGTGGGTGCTTCGCCGTCCCGGCATGACCTCGGCCTTAATCGGCGCAAGCCGGGCCGGCCAGATCCGCGACGCGGTCGATGGCGCGATGAAGCCCGTACTGGACGAAACGTCGTGGGCCGCGCTGGAGGCGCTTCTGTAAAAGAGCATGAAAGCGATCAGAACAGGGGCTTATTTCCTGGCCGATTGGCTGCGGCCGGGAATTAAATGCTCCTCTCTTCCGCCGGAAGCCGGACCGAACGGTGAGCAGATTGTCCTGATTCACGGACTGCTGCACCGGAGTTGGATCATGCGCGATTTTGCCCGCTTTCTGGCCGGCGCCGGGTATGCGGTGCATGTCTTCGACTACAGGAGCACGCGTGGGACGCTCGCGCGGCATGCCGACGCCCTGCGGCGTTATCTTACCACCCTGCCCGCCGTGAAAACCCATTTCGTTACCCACAGCATGGGGGGCCTGGTTCTCCGCAGAATGTTCGCGGGCGGCGGCATTCATCTCCCCCTCGGGCGCGCCGTTCTGATTGCGCCGCCGAATCACGGATCGCCGGTGGCGAGCCGTTGGCTTAAGTGTTTTCCGCCCTCGCGTAAACTCGTCCTTCCCCTGTCGGAACTCTCCGACAACCCCGATTCGCCGCTGGCGGAACTGCCGGAGCTTTCCGCCCTCCCCTTCAGCGTCATCGCCTCCACGTGCGATCGCATGGTCCCGTTGGAATCCACCCATCTTCGCGGCGAATCCTCGCACCACCTTGTTGCACACGGACATGCTTACCTTGTCAATCAGGAGGATGTGCGCACGCTCGTTCTTCGACTCCTGAAAACACCGGACAAATAAATATTAGAAAAGTCTAACTTTCTCTTGACAATCTCCATTTCGTGCTCTATAGTATAGTGAATTGTAATAGTAAGGAGATTGTTATGACGGAAGCGGACATTTCAAGCAGTCTGGAGGACTACCTGGAAGCCATCGCCGAGCTCACTGAAAGCAGCAACGGCCATGCGCATACCAAAGATATCGCGGAACGGCTCAAAGTAAAAATGCCGTCCGTGACAAACGCCCTGCGGCAGTTGGCGTCGCGCGGGCTGGTGCACTACGAATCCCATGCCCCGGTCGTTCTTACGCCGGAGGGGCAGGATAAAGCGGCCGCCATCCGGCGGCGGCACGCATTGCTGGAAAGTTTTTTTCGCAATATTCTGAAAGTGGAAGAGAAAACCGCCTCCGCCGCCGCGTGCAAGATCGAGCACGTCATCGACGAAACCTCCCTCACGCGCCTTGCGGCGTTGGCGACGGCCATCGAGGAACGCGCCGACTGCGCCGGGCTCCGCGGCTACCTTGCCGAGCACATGCCCTCGTTGCTGGCGGAAGAGCCGATTTTTTACACGCTCGATCAACTTCCCGTTGGGCAGCCCGCGCTGGTCGTAAAACTGGAGGATCAACTCCCCGGCATCAAAAAACTGGCTGTCATGGGGCTGATTAAAAACGTCCGGCTGGAGGTGGAGGGGCACGCGCCTTTCGGCGACCTCCTCCGTGTTCGCCTGCTCGGGAGCAGCATTACACTGCGTCTCGGCGATGCCCGCGGTATTCTGGTACGTCCCTGCTGACCCTATTTTTCAGGAAAGTTTTGCAAAAAGAATGAAACGACATTTCAAGATCGCCCTCGCCGGAAACCCGAACAGCGGAAAAACAACCATTTTCAATCATCTCACCGGTGCTCGGCAGCATGTCGGCAACTACCCCGGTGTTACGGTGGAACGTAAAAGCGGCCACTGCAGTATCGACGAATTCGATGTCGAGTTGATCGACCTCCCCGGAACGTATAGCCTGAACTCCGCCTCGCCGGAGGAGCGAATCGCGGCGGAAGAACTCCAGTCCGGAAAAATCGACCTCATTCTAAACGTGATCGACTCCAGCAATCCGCAGCGGAACTTGTATTTGACCCTTCAGCTCGCGGAGTTGCGGATTCCGATGATCATGGTCTTCAATATGGCCGACGACGCCAAAAAACGGGGATTCAGTTTTCAGTACGACATTCTCGAGGGCTTTTTCGGCGCGCCCATCGCCAAAACCATTGGCGCGCAGGGAATCGGCATCGGCCGCCTGAAACAGGCCATTGCCGAAAAACTTGCAAGCAATACCCCGCCGCCGATCCCCAAATTCACCTACGGGGCGGAAACGGACCAGGCGATTATGGAAATTGCCGACGCCGTCATGCGCAAACAGATTCCCCTGCCCATCTCCGTGCCGGTCCGTTACCTTGCCATCAAGCTTTTGGAGGAGGACCGCGCCATTCTTGCCATGCCCGCGTTTGCACCGGTTCTCGCCGCCGCCGATGCGGCGCGCGAACGTCTGGCGACCCGCGCCGGCGTCGATGCGGAAACACTCCTGGCCGACCAGCGTTACGGCATTATCTCCGGCGCGTGCCACGAGGCGATCCGCATCACGCAAGTCCGCCGCGCGCAGATTTCGGAAAACATCGACAGAGTGTTGGCAAACCGTTATCTGGGGCTCCCCATCTTTCTCGCGATCATGTTCCTGATCTTTTTATTCACCTTTACTTGCGCGGAACCGGTAACCGGTTGGCTCGAAGCTTTTTTCAGCTGGATTTCCGATGGAATCGCGGAGAGCTGGAGCGCGGAAAACCTCCCCTTCCTCCGGGCCATGGTGATCGACGGGGTGATCGGCGGCGTGGGGGGCGTTCTTTCGTTCCTGCCGAATATTCTCTTCCTTTTCCTCGCCATCGCCTTTTTGGAAGGGACCGGTTACATGTCGCGCGCCGCGTACATCATGGATGGGGTGATGCACAAATTTGGGCTCCACGGCAAAAGTTTCATCCCGATGCTTCTCGGGTTCGGCTGTTCGGTGCCGGCGGTCATGGCCACGCGTACCATCGAGTCGGAGCGCGACCGGCTCACAACCATCATGATTATTCCCCTGATGAGCTGCGGTGCGCGGCTGCCGATTTATGCGTTGATTATTCCGGCGTTTTTTCCGGAAAAATTCCAGGCCCTTGTCATGTGGCTGATCTACATCATCGGTATTCTCCTTGCGCTGGCCGCCGCGCGGCTGCTGAAGTCGACGCTGTTCCGCGGCGGGGACGAAGTGTACGTTATGGAGCTCCCGCCCTACCGGATGCCGACCTTCCGCAGTCTTATGATCCACATGTGGGAACGCGCTTCCATGTATCTTCGCAAGGCGGGAACGCTGATTCTCCTGGCTTCGATCATCATGTTTTTCATCAATACGCTCCCGGTGAAAAAGGATTTTTCTGAGGATTACGCCGGAAAAATCGAGCAAATCGAAGGTTCGACAACGCTGGACAAGGACGCGAAGGCCGAGCAGATCCTCGCACTTGAAACACGACAGAAAGCGGAGCTTCTTGAGTATTCCGCCTCCGGACGCATCGGGAACGCGCTCACCACGGTCATGGCTCCCCTCGGGTTCGACTGGAAGATCAGTGCATCGCTCATCGGGGCTTTCGCCGCGAAAGAGCTGTTTGTTTCACAGCTCGGCATTCTGTACGCCATCGGCGAAGCGGACGGGGATTCCATTCCGCTCCGCGCCCAGCTCCAGAAACATTACACACCGCTCCAGGGGTTCTGCGTAATGCTCTTCTGCCTGATCTCCATGCCGTGCCTGGCGACAGTGGCCGTGGTGCGGCGCGAAACGAATTCCTGGCCCCTCACCCTCATGCAGATGGGGGGACTTACGGCGCTGGCCTACGTCTGCACGCTTGTGGTGTACCAGATCGGCTCCTTCTGCCAAATCGGAACATCTTTGCTGTAATTAGAATACCTCTTTGAGCGTGTAGCGCGGATCGCCGCAGCCGAGTTCTTCCAGGTAACGGACGACGGCATACGGGTCCTTGTAGTGGATGCGCTCGAAGAGGTGTTTCGATTTATCCGGGTCGAGCGGCCAGTTTTTGGGGAGCGAACCGGGGATGATGGATTCCTGGTTCACCAGTTCCAGCGTGGCTTGCTCGATGGCGACGATATCGCGCCCGGCAAGGATGCCGATGTCGGAAATCAAGCGCGGCGTGGTCATTCCCCAGCAATCGCAGAAAATGGTTACATCCATAATCATGTTGATGAAAATCCTGCGATCGGGGGCGAAGTTTTCAAGGAGCTTTGCGGAGGTCATCGCCATGCCGCGCTGGAAATCCAGGTAGCCTCCCTCGGTCATTGTAAGCGCCCCCACCGGACAGATCAGGACGCAGTGCTGACAGAATTTGCAATTGTGATAAAAGACGTCCAGCTTGCCGTCTTCGAATTTCATGGCGTTGTTCGGGCAATGTTCCACGCATTTTTCGCAGTGCGTACAACGGTCTTCGTCCCATTCGAGTCCGCCTTCCAGCGCGTGAAGCTGTTGGCGTTGAAAATCGGTAACCGCCCCCATCGAGAGATTTTTGGAGGCTCCGCCGAAGCCGCAGACCCCGTGCGCCTTGACGTGGGAAAAGTCCAACAGCACATCGGCGTCCAACAATGGCTTGGAAAGTTGAATCTCCTTCATGGTTTTAAGGGGAGGATCGACCGGAAAACTCACAAATTCGGAATCATCCGCGCCGCAGACCGGGATGATCGGGCAATCGAACACTTCTTCGGTGTAGCCCCGGTCGATCGCGCCTGTGGTATCGCGGTACAAATCGGTAACAAATACCCCCGTCGCGCCCGCCTTTTTGAGCGCAGCGACGAGTTTGCGGACAAAGTATGGGTGGATGGTGGAAAATCCCCCTCCTCCGCCGAGGTGCATTTTTATGCCGACGCGAAGCCCCTTCACGGACCGCGCCAGATCCAACTCTTCGAGCATCCGTTCAAATTTCCGACCGATGGATTTGGATGGCTCCAGCGTTTCCGGGGCAAAGCGGGCAAACAGCAATTCTGTGCTCATACTATTCTCCTGGTATGGTTTTCTACGTTAGTATAGTTCTCGAATTCCATTTTTGCAACCCTTGCAAGGAAGGATTTTGAATGCTATATTACTCCAATAACAAGCAGATGGAGTTTTGAATGGCTTTGCACGATCGGGATTATATGCGTGGCCCGCAGGTTTTCGCGCGGCGCGGGGGCAGTGAAAACATGCTCTACACGCTCATTGGAATCAACGTTGTCGTCTATTTGCTGCTGACCGTCAACCCGGCTCTTGGGCAATACCTGATGCTGAGCCCTGCCGGCATCAGGGGGCATTACTATTACCAGCTCCTCTCGGCGGCATTCACGCATTTCGACTTCATGCATATCCTCCTGAATATGTGGGGGCTTTATCTTTTTGGAAGGCTCGTTACCCCCTATCTTGGACCGGTCGCGCTTCTCGGCCTCTATGTGGCCGGCGGCGTGGCCGGGAACCTCCTTTATCTGGCATGCAACTGGCATACCCAAATCCCCCTCCTCGGCGCATCGGGCGCGGTGTTCGGCATCACCCTCGCCGGAGCGATGTTCCAGCCGAACCGGGAGTTCCTTACGGCCTTCCTTCCCTTCTGGCCCATCAAAACGAAGAGCCTGGTCGTCATTTACGCGATTCTGGAAGTCTACAGCCTGAATATGACGCCGAGCGACGGTATTGCGCATTTGGCGCACCTGGGTGGTTTCGTGGGCGGTTACCTTTTTCTCAAGCTCCTGCCGGGCGTGCGCCTGAACTGGGACCCGTACTCCTGGCTCATGCCTTCCGCCCGCCGCGGCCCCGAGCGTCCCCCGGCGCGCGATGATTTCGATCCGCGCAAACTCCGGAACAATCCGCCGCCGAAGGATACCCCTGTTTCCCAGAGCGAGCTGGACGGGTTGCTCGACAAAATTTCCCGTTTCGGCATCAACAGTCTTTCGCCGCAGGAGCTCGAACGCTTGCGCAAGGCGCGCGAGCAAATGCGCGGCCCCGGGCGCTGAGCATTCATGCACTCCACGTCGTTGTACGATTACACGCTCCCGCAGGAGCTCATCGCCCAGTATCCCGCCGAACCGCGCGAGGCGGCACGCATGCTTGTTGTGCACCGCGAAAGCGGCGATTGCGAGTTGACGGTTTTCGGGGAAATCGGGCGTTATCTGCGTCCTTCCGACGTGATGATTTTCAACGACACGCGGGTTCTGCGCGGCCGGATGTTCGGGCGTAAAAACGGGGAAAGCGCGGGGGCGCGGTTCGAGCTTTTATTGGTCATGCCGCGCGACCCCTCCTTGCGCCGCTGGCAGGCGATGCTGAAACCCGGCAAACGCGCACGTCCCGGAACTTCCGTAACGCTTCTGGATCGCGGGGGAAATCCATGCGGTGAAACCTTCAGCATCTTAACGCGTAACGACGACGGCACTTTCGACTTGGAATTTTCCGGCAACGACTTCGAGCATCTCCAGGCCTCCTGCGGCCATGTCCCTTTGCCCCCCTACATCCGCCGCCCCGACGACGCGGCCGATGCGGAGCATTACCAGACAGTCTTCGCCGCCGCCCCCGGCGCGGTGGCTGCGCCCACGGCGGGGCTGCACTTCACACCGGACCTTCTGGATTCTTTGACGGCGCGGGGGATTCGGCGCGCTGCGCTCACACTGCATGTCGGTCCCGGGACATTCCTGCCTGTATCCACTGAAGACCTCACGCGGCACAGGATGCACGCGGAGGCCTATTCGTTGGGGATGGAAACGGCCGCGTTGGTGAACACCGCCCGCGCGGCGGGGGACCGCGTGCTGGCCGTCGGGACGACGACGGTGCGGGTATTGGAGAGCTGTGTGGATGAGCATGGCATCGTACATCCGCAATCGGGTGAAACGCGTATTTTCCTTTATCCTCCGTATGTTCCGCGCGCGACGGACATGCTTCTGACGAATTTTCACTTGCCGCAGAGCACGCTTCTCATGCTTGTTTCCACATTCTCCTCCCGCGAAAAAATTCTGAGGGCGTACGAGCTTGCGATTCGGGAGCGTTTCCGTTTTTACAGTTACGGCGACTGCATGCTTTTATTGTGATTTTTTCTTTTTATGGGTTGACGAAGACGCATAGGGATGATACAGTACTCCTCCGTGAAGATACGGAGGAACTATGCTATCGATCGGCTTTGACAACGAAAAATACCTGCTTGAACAATCCAACGCCATCCTGGAACGGGCGGCAAACTTCGATAACAAGCTCTACATCGAATTCGGCGGCAAACTCGCGTCCGACTACCATGCCGCCCGGGTTCTCCCCGGGTTCGACCCGAATGTGAAATTGCGCCTCCTCCAGGTTCTGAAGGATAAGATCGATATCGTCATTTGCGTGTACGCGGACGATATCGAACGCAGAAAAATGCGCGCCGACTTCGGCATCGCCTACGACGCTGAAACGTTGCGCACCATGGACAATTTGCGGGATCTCGGGCTGCATGTTCGCGCCGTCGTCATCACGCGTTTTGCCGACCAGCCCGCGGTTATCGCTTTCATGAACAAGCTTACACGGCGAAAAATCAAAGTGTACACCCACCGGAACATTCCCGGATATCCCGCCGATCTGGATGCGATCGTAAGTGAAAAAGGGTTCGGGTCCAACGAATACATCGAAAGCGACAAGCCCATCGTCATTGTAACCGGTCCCGGGCCGAGCAGCGGAAAAATGGCGACTTGCCTCTCCCAGGTGTACCACGAACAACGGCGCGGCGTCCGCGCCGGCTACGCGAAGTTTGAAACATTCCCCGTCTGGAATCTCCCCCTCCAGCACCCGGTCAACGTCGCCTACGAGGCCGCCACCGCCGATCTTGCCGATGTCAATATGGTCGATTCCTTCCACCTGGAAGCCTATGGCGTTGTCGCGGTGAGCTACAACCGGGACATCGACGCGTTTCCGGTGGCGCGGCGGGCGCTTGCCCGCATGATTCCGCCGGATCAGCTTTACAAATCGCCGACGGACATGGGGGTGAACCGTGTCGGCTTCGCCATTACCGACGACGCGGCGGTGCGTTACGCCGCCGGGCAGGAATTGATCCGCCGCTACTTCCGTTACCGCTGTGATTACGAACTCGGCATCGGAACCGAAGGGCCCGTAGTTCGTACAAAAGGCTTTATGGATAACGCCGGGCTCAGTGAAATCGACCGCAACGTTGTGGCCCCCGCGCAACAGGCGGCCCTGGCGGCGGCAAAGAAAAGCCCCTCGCTGGAGGTGCATTGCGGAGCGGCGTTGGAGCTGCCCGACGGAACCATTGTTACAGGGAAAAATTCATCCATGATGCACGCCGCGGCCGCCTGTGTGTTGAACGCGATCAAACATCTGGCGGGGCAGACGGAAAACCTGCTGGCGGCGGATGTCATCGCCTCTGTCGTCCAATTGCGCAAAGAGGTGTTAAAAAGCCGCCGGGTCAGCCTGGATCTTGGCGAAGCACTGATTGCCTTGAGCGTAAGCCTTCCGTCGAATCCCGCGGTCCGGCAGGCGATGAAGCAACTTAAGCACCTGGCCGGCTGCGAAATGCACCTCACGCACCTTCCCGCGCCGGGCGACGAGGCGGGGTTGCGGAAACTGGGTGTGAACCTTACGTGCGATCCGAATTTTGCGAGCCGCGATTTATTCAGCGATTGATCTTTTAATCAAGGAGGCGTCATGGAACCGTCCGAAGAACGTGAAGATATCCTGAACCACTGTCCTGTCTGCGGCGAATTTTGCGAGAACATCAAACACCGCCGCGCGCTCGACATGACGTTTCTCCTGGCGGCGGCCTCCTGGCGGGAACTCCGTCTTGTCGGCTGTCCGCACTGCGTGAAGCGGGCGCTGAACCGCAACCTCCTGAAGAACATCCTCACCTCCAACGTTCTATGGCCCGTTGCGACGCTGCTTCCCTACTTTGTTTCCCGTGCGGGGTTGAATACGCCGGGGCGTTCCGCCGCCTGGGAAAAACTGGTGGATCAATCCGTGGAGCAGGAGCGCATGATCGCGGCGGAAACCGCGCCCCTTCCCGTCGATGCGCCCGCACTTGAATTCAAAGCCGCCAGCCATACCCCGGGGGCGCCTTATCGGCCAATCAACGGGCGCTTCGGCGGAAAAATGCTGATCGGCGTGTTTCTCTGGGCGTTGTTTGCTGTTCCCGCCCTGTCGCTCGGTTATGCTTACGCCTGCCGCACGGTGCATGGGGATATGGCGCGTTTTTTCATGATTTTGCTCTACCTCGGCCTCAATGGAGGCATTCTCTATCTTTTGGCGCAAAAACTCGACTGCCGTTCCCGGACAGGAATGCGGCTGGCCGCTCTTGCAATAGGCATCTGGACAGTGTATTGCAGTTGGGTTGCCATCATCTGGGTTGCAACATCCCAGCATGCGCTTATTTTGTCCCCGAAACGGGTTGTCCGCGGGTGTATAAGGTCGGCGGAAGCAAACCCCGGCAGGAACCTCGGGTGGATTTGGAGCGCGGAAGCGCTCCTTGTGGGGCTCGCGCCTCTTGCCATTTGCTGGGGTGCGGCGGCGCGAAAACCCTTCTGCGTCCGCTGCCAAAAGAAGTATGAGGTACTCTTCCGCCTCCCTCCCCTCCACCCTGGCGACATCAAGTTCCTGAAGAATGAACTGCAGGCGGGCCGATTCGATTGCCTTATGGATCTTCCGTTGCGCCTCGGTACCCAATCCCTCCTTGCGGAAGTGCTCCATTGCCCCGAGTGCGCGGACGATTATGTCCTCTCCATCAAGATGAAGACGGAGAATCCCGGCGGAGGAAGCATCACGTTCAATTTCGTGCCCCCCGTGTACTGTGACGCCGTTCTCCTTGAGCGCCTTCAATCCAGGCGCGTTTCGGGTTGAACCGTTTGCTGAGCAGGAGGAGAAGCCAAACGCCCCAAAGCATTGCAATGCACGTCCGCATCATCGGCGCGGAAAGCCGGAATCCCCCTACCCACCATGTCCACACATCCGGCAATGCAAAGTAAAAAAGGGCGGCGACGGCGCTCCAACCGAAGAATATTTCCGGGGCAATCCCACTTCTCCGGGAGCGCCTTCCCAGCAAGGCCATCGCAAGCCCGATGAGGAGGACGTACACGCCATCCATGATTGCCGTGGAAGGAAATTGCGGGTAAAACATGGAACATGATCGCCCCATTCCCCAGAACCCCGTGCCGCAGAAAACGCCGACGGTGAAAACGAAAACCGCTGCGCGCGCCGCGCCGGAACGCAAGCTCCAGCCAATGTAGCAGGCGCCTCCGGCGCAAAGCGCCAGCGGGAGGAGCGTAAGAAGCGGTCCGGCAATGAAAAGGTAGGCGGTAAATGCCCCGTTGCCCCACGCCCTCCATGTCCCGCGTTCGTTTCCGGCGTCGATCAAGCGGCGGACCTCCTGCCAGTCGGCGGCGTGTTCCCGGGTGGTAAGCGTGTTCGCATCCTCCCAAAGAGTGCGGCGCAAAAGAACCGGATCGCGTTCTTCTATGCCAAGGCGCTTTGCCGCCGCCATCAAAAGCAGGAGGGCGTTTCCAAGGCGCGGACGGTCAAGAATCGCACACTCTTCCGGCGTAAGATCGCCGCGACGCGGCAGAAGGCGTGTGCGGAGCTTGGCGCTTTCCTGAATTTGCATGGTTTGGTAGCATCTATTGATTTCCGCGGGAATCTTCGCATTGTAAATGGCCTCGCACGCGACGGCGACAAGACGCTGTATAAGTGTGTAATGCGCGGGCATATCCCCGCGAAAAGCGTACATCGCACCGTATTCGCCAAGTCCGGCAAGGACAAACACCGCAAGAAGAATCGATAATCGAAACGCAAAAAAGCGCTTGCGAAACCAGAGAAACCACGTGCGAAAGGCATCCCGGCACGCCGGAACGCCACGTGTCAAATACCGCATACTCCCCTCCCCGTTTCCTCGGTAAATTAAGAACTTATCAACGAAATGGCTCGTCTTTTCGATGAAAAGAAACGCTCCAACTCCCCTCCCCATAAAACCAGCGACGTCGCGACAAGAACAATACCCCAGTCGACAAGCGCCAGGGGCGTAACGCTGAACATTTTTCCGCCAAATGTTACAATGACCCACTGTCCAATGAGAATGACCACGGCAATCAGCATGAATCCTCCGCATCGACGCATGGCTGAAAAAGATGATTTTCCTGTCATAAACGCTTTCGCATTGAACATGTTCCAGAATTGCAGGAGAACGAAGATCGTGAAGAACAAGGAAAGCTCGTACGGAGATAACCCGTGGCCCCGGCTAAAGTCAAAGAAGTATCTGAAAAAATCCATTACGTTGAACTGCGTCAGTGAAGTGATGTCCGCATGCCGGAAATACTGCATCAATCCGAAGAGGAAGACAATGAAGAATACGCCCGTTCCCAGAATACGTTTGGCCATCGGGGGAGTGATGATGTGCGCATTCCGGTTGCGCGGCTTGTCGTGCATCACCGTATGGGTCGGCGGGAGCGATGCCAAAGCCAGGGCGGCGAATGTGTCCATAATCAAATTCACCCACAGCATCTGCGTAACGGTCAAGGGCGACTCCGTACCGGTAAACGCACCGATCAGCACAACGATGCAAGCCGCAACGTTGATGGTCATCTGAAAGACGATGAACCGTTGGATATTCTGGTAGAGCGAACGGCCCCACATCACCGCGCGCACAATACTGCCGAAGGAATTGTCCAAAATGGTCATATCGCTGGCTTCTTTGGCGACGGTGGTTCCATCGCCCATGGAGAGTCCCACCTGGGCCGCCTTAAGGGCCGGCGCGTCATTTGTTCCATCGCCCGTAACCGCCACAACCTGTCCTTGCTTTTGCAGCAGCTCCACCAGGCGCTGCTTATCCATAGGGCGCGCGCGGGACATGATTTTTAAATCGATAGCCCGCGCCGACGCTTCACAGTCGGAGAGTTTTTCAAATTCAATGCCGCTGATGTGGGCGCGGTCGGGTTCGTCGGCTTGCCAGAGGCCGATCTGCCGGCCGATTTCCCTGGCCGTTCCCGGCGTATCGCCGGTTACAATCTTCACGGAGATTCCCGCGGACATGCAGTCGCCGATTGCCGCCGGCACATCCGAGCGCACCGGATCGGAGATGGCGACCACGCCGAGGAAAGTCAAATTCGTACCGACAAGCCCCCCATCCCGGATCGGTTCCTCCGCCGTATCATCCAGGAATTGGAAGGCGACTCCGAGTGTCCGCATGGCCTGGTGCTGGTATTTCAGGAGCTGCGCCTCGATCTCGCCGCGTTCCGCCGGAATTTTTGCACACAATCCGAGGACGATCTCCGGCGCTCCCTTCACATACAGAATCCGCCGGCCTTCGAAGGCCGACGATTCCACAAGTGTCGCCATGTATTTGCGTTCGGTCGAGAAAGGGAGCTGTTCGACGGTTTTGCATTTTTCGCGCAAGTCGAGATAATCCACTTTCCGTTCGTTCAACCACAAAAGGAGCGCGCCCTCGGTCGGATTGCCCAATACGGCGGCTTTGCCATGGTCGGAGAAGTCAAGATAGGCGGTCGAGTTCACTGCAAAGTTTTCCCGGATCAGATCGTCCGCGCCTTCTTCGATGTCCGTCGCATAAAACGCCGTAGCAGCCACCCGCATCTGGTTTTGGGTGAGCGTTCCTGTTTTATCCGTACAAATAACCGTTGCGGCGCCCATTGTTTCGCAGGCATGCATTTTGCGCACGAGGTTGTTTGTGGAGAGCATACGTTTCATCGAGAGCGCAAGACTGAGCGTAACGCTCATCGGCAAGCCTTCCGGAACCGCCACGACGATCACTGTTACGGCGATCATCAATGTGTTCAGCGCAAACCCACCGAACGCCACCCCGCCCGAAGTCGCAGCGGAGGTATCCACAAACCACCATGTCAGGCGCCCGGCGACAATCAGCCCGGCCAGGAGATAACTGACTTTTGTAATCAAACTTGCCAGGCGGTTCAATTGTTCATTCAGCGGCGTAACCACGCTGTTGTCGATCTGGGCACCCTGGTAGACTTTACCCGCCTCGGTCTTGTCCCCCACGCGTAAAACCGTTGCTGTCGCATGGCCGACGAGCACTTTTGTTCCGCGTAAAACATGGTTGCTCGGGTATGTTGCTTCTTTTTTGAAATCGGCCGGATCCGTTGTCTTGTCGCAAGTCGGTTCTCCGGTTAGCGAGGACTCATCCATTTGCAAGGAAACCGCTTCAAGGAGCTCCGCATCCGCCGGGGCTTCGTCGCCTGTTTCCAGGATAATCGCATCGCCGACCACCACATCGCGCTTGGGAATCTGGCAGATGTTGCCGTCCCGGAAAGCCTTGACCGGTGTATCGTCGTTGACTTGATTCAGAATCTCGAACTTCGCATTCGCGCTTTGTTCGAAGCAAAATCCAACCACGGTCGCCAGAAGAATGGCGACGAGGATACCGCTCGGCTCAAGGAAAACAGACGTATCGTGTCCGCTGAAAAATTGATAGAAGGAAACCAGAACGGAAAGACCGAGCGCAACCAGAAGAATAATAATGATCGGATCGGCAAAACTTTTCAGGAATTCCTTCCACCACGGTTCTTTTACGGGCGGTGTAAGGATGTTTTCTCCATGTTCTTCCCGGCTTTGCCGGACTTGCTCCGCAGTCAATCCATGCATTTTTCTTCTCTCAAAATAAAGGGGCTCCTATACAAAAAAACGGGGTGCGTCGCACCCCGTTAAAACGTTTTTTTACTTGGTGCGCGTGGGAAGTCCTGGGAGTTGAATTTCCTGGCCTCCATGGATGTTCAAATAATGAACGGTTGTGATTGTCGCTCCCGCCAGAAGGATCAGAAGCGTGATAACCGCAAGCACGGTGTAAAGCATGGAGGGAGAAGATGCGCTTTTCGGCATGGACGGCGCGGGAATCGGCATGGAAGCCGGATCGATCGAATCGTCCGCCTCGGAATCCATGAATTCCTCGGCATTGTCGGGTGCTTCTCCAGAAGCCGGGGGCACTTCCGTGGAGGATGTGGCCGGCGTTTCCTTTGCGGCGGCGCCCTCTTTTTTGAGCCCCAGTTTTACAGGCGCGGGCGCTGGCGCGGATGCCGGAGCTTCCGCGGGGGGAGCTTCCTGCGCGGGCGCGGCTTCCTTTTTCAATCCCAGTTTTACAGGCGCGGGCGCCGCCGGAGGCGGTGTTTTGATGGCCGGACGTGCAATTTTTACGGTGGCGTCTTCGGAATCCGCCTGTGTTGTTGCATCGGCCGTCATTGGCGCGGGCGGTGCAACCGGCGGTAACTTCACCGCGGCAATCGACGGCTTGATCGGTTCCGGGGCTTCCGATTTCGGCACCTTGACCGTGTCGGTATTCTGTTCCGGTTCGGCAGGGGCCGCGGGAATCGGCTCGGCAGGGGCCGTCGCCGGAACGGGTTCGGGCAACTTGATCGCGCTCGCCGGAGTGCCGGAAGGCTTGAGCACGAGTACTTTGCGCGTATTCGTGCTGTGTACGGCATTCGAGGTTGTCGTCGTATCGGGCGGCGCGGCGGGAGGCGGCGGCACAGCGGGAGCCGGGGCGGCGGACGCAGCGGGCGGAGTGATGGAAGGCCCCGTGGCGGCGGGCGGAACCAGCGGTTTGAGCTTGACGGTTTTACGTGTCTGGGTGTCCGCAAGAATCTCAAGATTTCCGGTATCGCTGTCGCGTCCCTTCAGGGGATCGACGGCAGCGGGCTTGAGTTGCTCCATCGAGATAGGGCGCGCCTCCGGCACGGCGGAGAGCGGTTTGAGCTTGACGGTTTTGCGCGTCTGGGTATCCTCCAGCATCTCGAGGTTCCCGGTGTCGGTGTCGCGTCCGGCCATGGGGTCCGCGCCCGGCGTGGAAACCGACGGCAACTTCAGCTTTACAGTTTTTCGTGTGTTCGTTTCCGTGCCCGAATCGGGCGGAACGCTTCCATTTTCCTTGTCGGCCATGCTGCACCCCTATCTATATTCACTTCCGCTCGTAATAGTACCACACACCGGAATATAATACGCTCATCCGGCAAATGCAACCCATAAAAAACGCACTCCGAAAAAAAACCTCTTTTTTTCAGGCGTCCGTTTTCGCTTTTTCGTACGAACCGGCAATCCGCGTCGCCACATCGCGAAAATTCGCCTGCGCCTGGTAAATGATCTTGAAATACTCCAACGCTTTCTCCGTTTTACCGGTTTCTTCATAGAGGCACGCGATGAAATACAGCATTTCAAGTTTTTCTTTATCCATGCGGTCCATTCTCTCAAGGACGGACTCAAGCTGTTCAATGGCCATGTCGTACTGCTTTTTCGCGGCAAAACAACGGCCCAGGTATCCGCCGGCTTCCAAACTCAGCTTGGGACTCCGGCGCGAGTGCTGAAATTGCTCGATGGCGGCATCGTAATCGCCGCGCTCGTATTTCACCAGCGCAAGGTCGTGCCGGAGCTGTGCGTCGTTGGGGTATGTCCGCGCCCGCGCCTCGGCACGCTCCTGGCGGTAATCGGCGCGCTGCGCCTCGAACTGAGCGATCTGCTCCTCCGCGCGGTCGTAGGCGGCGGGATTCGTGCGCAGTTCGGCAAGCGCGAGGTCGAACTTCGCAAGAACGGCTGCTTCAATAGCTTTATCCACAAGGGGATCCAGTGAGCCGATTCCGGCGGCGACTTTCTCAAGTTCGGTGATCGCCTCGTCGTAACGTTTGGCGGCCATATAGGCTTCGGCCAATTTCCGACGCACATCGATGGAATCTTTTTCCTCCAGGTCTTTGAGGTATTTGGCGATCAGGAGCTGTGCCTGGTCCGTGTCGTGAATGGTCCCTTCGCCGATTTGTTCGGCGATCGTCTCCTTCAGGCCGACGGCCCGTTCCTGGGTGGTCCCCTCTTCTTCCCAGCGCCCGTGCTCCATGCTCGCAAGCGCCATCGCCGCACGCAATTCGGATTGTATTTTAATGTTTCCGGGATGGCGGCGGGCGATCTCCTGGAAGACCTTGACCGCCTCGCGCGCCTGGTTGTTCTTCTGCATGCAACGGACAAGAAGATATATATTGTCGTCTTTGCCGGGGTGAAAATCGTTCAGGAGTTTGGCCGCTTCCACCGCGATGAACGGTGCGTCGAACTCCAACGCCGCATCGGCCAGAACGCGAAGAACAGCGGGAAGATCCAGGCAGTTCGCCAATGCGTCTTCGCATTTGTCGAGCGCTTCCTTTGCATCGCGCCGGAGGGCGGCGCGAATGCCGATTACGCTGAAAAGCGATCCAAATTGCGCCATCATCCGGCTCATCATTCCCATTGCCATGGTTTTTTTCTGCTCCAGATCACGCAAACGCTCACGTGCTTTGATGAAGCACGGATCCATTTTTACAACGCCCTTGAAGAGCTGAATACACAAGTTCGGATCGTGCGGTCCGACTTTTCCCGCCTTGGCATACGCCTCGCGCACAAGCGGGGAAACGGTTTGAATGGTCTTTTTTTCCATCATGGCTTTTTCTGCTCCTTGGTCAGTGTCAGCGTAAGGCGACTGGTCTGTCCGGGCGTCATCACCATGTTCGCGCCTTCGATCCGATCGATGAAATCGCTGATTTTTCGTTGCGGCCCAAGCAGAGCTTCAAACAACTTGAGCATCTGCGGAAGTTTCGACTTCGGCAACGGCATGTTCTGGAACATCAGCCCGGTCAGGGCGAGTTTTCCGCCGTTTTCGCGGTCGGGGAAATAGGTAACACGAAAGCGCCAGGGAAGCTTCGGTTTCTGCAATTCGCCGCAGAACGTGTAGACAAAAGAATCGTCGTTCTTCTGTTCCGCGATCAAACTGAAAGTGGCCCCGGCAAAAAGGCGTTTGGCGGCCGCGTAGCGCATTCCGCGCTCGATCGGACGCGGCGTCATCAGGAGCAAATCCTCGTGCCCGAGCGGGGTGTAATCGCGTGCCTTGGCCCGGCTGTCGGTTAGGAGAAGATACAAGCCCAGGCTGCGAAGTTCGTCGGAAGAGATGCTGCCGGTTTTTCCTTCCGGAATTTGCATGCCGTCTTTGTCGATTTTCGCTCCGGCTTGCACATCGTCCTTGGTCGGCATAACCGGGGTATCCCAGCCGATGGGGACGACCAGAAGCACTACCAGTGTAATGATTGCCGTTATGATTGTGAAAAGGGTGCCGAGGATCAGCGTCCGTGTAAAACGGAAGGCTTTTTTCATCAGCCGGCGCGGGCCGCGCATGATTTTGTCCCAAAGCGTTCCTTCACGCAGCATGGAATCCAGCTTGGTTTCTCTTTTCTCAATGCGGCTCCCGCATTTTTTACAGACAACGGCGTCGTAGGCGTTTGACTCGCCGCACTTTCCGCACACCGATTTTTGCATATTCCACGTTCTCCCTAAACAATGTAATTCATATTTTTTTACAACATTCCACTATTATACCGTTTGAATTTTCAAAAGTCAAGCGACAGGTGCAAAGAAAATACCTGAATTCAATTGTGCGCATAGCCGAGCCCGACCTCGTCCAAATGCAGTTTGAAGCCGAGTTTCCGCAACGCATCCTGAAGTATCTTTACGTCCAGATCCGCCGGGTCCACATCCGCGTCCAGCGCCAACGCCGCCGCAAGGCCGGCCGCCTGACCCGTCATGGCGGCGGTGGGAATCACACGGGTAATTTCCCACGCATCACCGGAGGCCGCGGTGCAGCGTCCCGCCGCCAGGAGCCCGCCGAGGCGGTTTTTCGGGTACAACGAGCGGTAGGGGATTTCCCAGGCCGGACCGGCTTTGCGCCAGTCGCCGACCAAGCCGATGGAATCCTCGAAACGCATATGGTCTTCGCCTTCGGCAAGGACGTGTTCCCCCTCGATGCAATAGGTTTTACGGAATTGCGCCATGGCGGGGAGCTTAAGGAGGAAGCGATGGTTGCGGTCCACGCCGTTTTCCTGCGCAAGTTTGTAGTATTCGCGGAGAATGCGTCGGCCGCCGAGGACGAATTCGGTAACTTTTTTGCCGGAAAGCCCCTCGCCCGCCCGCAGTGTTTCCTGCGTAAGACCGGTACGTTCCAGGAGTTCCGGGGGCATATTGTGCCCGCCCGTGGCGTATGCGCCCGTGGCCAACATGTGAATGGAGTCGGCGAGTCCGCCCCTGGACTCCGCGTTGTACTGGAGCGCCCACATTGAAAGGTAATTCTCCGTTGCTTGGCACGGAACGCCCGCGCGGCGCGCGACGTCGCAATCGCCGGAAGCATCGATAAAGCACCCGGCGCGCAAAGAGCCGCGTCCGCTTTTGTTTTCCACAATAACTTCCGTCAGCTTATTGTTGACGACCACGGCGTCGCAGACAAGGGTGTCCAGCCAAAGATCCACGCCCGCTGTTTCCAGGATTTCATCCAGTGCGAGCATGAAGGCCGCGGGGGAAAAGATGCAACGGTAGCGCTTTGATTCGGGCAGGTCTTTGCCATTCGTCCAATTGGCGGGAATTTCGCCGGGGCCGTATTTCAGACTCAGGCGGATGAGTTCTTCGCAAATTCCGAATGTGAGCTGGCGTCCATTGCCGTCGCAAAGGGGAAGGTAGATATAAATCATTCCGGTTGTGGCGAGCCCACCCAGAAGGACCGTTTTTTCCAGAAGCGCCGTTTTTTTCCCCGAACGGGCCGCCTGGAGGGCGGCGGCGACACCGGCGATTCCCCCGCCGACGACCACGACGTCGTATTCTGCTGCAAAATTCATAATTTGCGTCTCCCGCATTTATAATTTCCGTTAAGATACACCCGATCCGACTTTTTTACAATTTTTTGTTTGCATCATCAAGAAATCACTTGCGTTTGGTTGATAAATATAGTATAATTGAGGCAAGTTAACTTTGGGGGTTTTGTCTATGAAAAATCGGGCATTCACACTGATCGAGCTTTTGGTTGTCATCGCGATTATCGCGATCCTCGCAAGCATGCTTCTTCCGGCGCTCAACAAAGCACGGGAACAGGGGCGGCGGGCTGTCTGTATGAGCAATCTCAAGCAAATCATGCTGGCCACGGCAAGTTACACGGACGATTTTAAATCGCTCCCCATCGCCGGGCAGTACGGACGCGGCATGTTCGGTCAAATGTACAGCGCCTCCCAATCGCTCGGCAGCATACCGGCATTGTATAAAAGTTACCTGGGGGGTACCCTTGTCCCGAGCACCGGCAATATTCCGACGACACGCGTCGCGACATCCACATCGCCGGCGACCGCCAAGGTCATGATCTGCCCGAGTTCCTCGCGTTCAAGCATCGGCGGAAACATGATGTACAGCTTTTACGGCGGCGCCACGGCGGCGCACCCCACGGACGCAAGCAGGCCCGCCATGCGGCTGACACTCGAAAGTTACCTTAAAATCCATCAACGTTTTCCGAGCCGCGACCCGCAGCCGGCCATCTGGTCCGACCGCGCGAACCGCTACTACACGTACAGCGGCGGCCAGCAAGGGGATTGGGAGCAGACCAACCACCGCCGCCCGGATATTCCGGAAATCGCCACCGGCGGGAATGTGGCTCAATGCGACGGATCGGTCTTCTGGTACAATCTGAACACCAACACGGCCGAAATTCCCGCCATCACCCGCGCGCAGACCTACCGTTCCTGGACGGGGAGCGGCTCTGTCGCCAACATTTACATTCCCGGAAATTCTGTCATCCTCATGACGGACGGATATTTTTCGATCAACGGCTCCTCCACGGTGAACCTCGGCCGCGGAACGGCGACTTGGTCGCAGTGCAAATAATCCGCCTACCCGCGCCGGACAAGGGTGCGGTATTCGCCGGGTGAGTGGCCGAATGCACGGCGGAAGGCGGTGCAAAAGTAGCTTTCATTGGCGAATCCGGTAAGTGAGGCGATCTCCGCCATGTTGCGGTCGTAGCGCGCAAGCATCCGTGCCGCATGGGCCAGCCGTTCCCGTTGGAGGCACGCGCCGGGCGAAAGTCCGAGCGCGTTTCGGAAGAGAACCCGGAGCTGGGCTTCATGCAGGTGCACGCTTTCGGCAATGTCGGCAACAGCGATCGACCCGGCGTAATTGTTGCGGATGAATGTCAAAGCGCCGTGGACGCGCTCGTCGCGGCATCCTTTCTCGGGAAGGCGGTATGCGCCCTTGGCGGCTTGTTCCAGAAGAAGGGCGCGCAATTGGCGGCGCAGCCAACTTGTGGCGGCGGCCCGGCTCCGGTTCCGCAAGGCGACGATGTGTCCGAGTGTTTCCAGCCACGCCTCCGGAAACTCCAATCGGGGGAAAGGGGTAACAAAAGAGGCGAACGGATTTTCGCCCACGGGCGCCTCGGCCAGGGCATGGATCATAAAATGACTCCCTTCGAGGCATCCATCGGCCAATCCGAAAGAGTGCGGGGTAAACTCCGGCACCACCGCAAGATCGCCGCGTTTCATGATCTTCGTTTCGTCCCCCACGGTAAAAGTTTCCATGCCGGAAGCGACGAAATACAATAAATTATCGCCGATGCGCCGCGTGGGAATCCCCCACGGCCTCCGGCAATGCCAGAAGGCGATTCCCAGGGCGATCGGCTCGAAAGACAACACAATGCGCTCCCATTGTTCGAGCGTTTCCGCCGAGGCAAGATCGGGAAGCGCATCCTTCCACTCCATGCCGAATTTTGTTTGATTCATAGGATTGTTCCGGTTTTTTTCAGTACGCCGTCGGTGATGTGCCAATGGATGGAACATGTTTTTTTCAGAAAGATATGGTCGTGGCTGATAAGCAGCAATGCGCCTTCGCACGATGCAAGCGCCTCTTCCAGGCAGCGGATGGAAGGGAGGTCAAGGTGATTGGTCGGCTCATCAAGGATAATCAGCTTGAGCCGGCGCAAAACACCGAGCCCGAAAAAGAGTTTGCGCCACTCGCCGGGACTGCATTGCGACGAATCCAACACCCGCTCCGGACGCGAACCGAGCGAAGCCACAACATTCATCACCTTGCTGAAGTCATTGCGCCCCAACTCGCGCAATGCGGTATGGATTTGGGCGGTCATGGCGTTGTCGAGCTCCTGCGGCATGTACAAGTACTCTTCGGGGGCCAGCTTGAGCTCCGGCAGGAGTTGGCGCAGGAGGGTGCTTTTGCCGCACCCGTTGTCGCCGGTCAAGGCAATGCGGTCGCGACTGCCGATGGTCAACGCGGGCAAAGACAATGTGCGCACCTCCCCCAGCGCAAGGGTGCGGGGCGGAACATCCAGGAGGATATTCCGCGTCGAATAGCACCCGTAAGGGATTTTCAGTCCGTATTCGTGGATTTTTACCTTGCCCAGGCCGGCGAGGCGCATGCCGCTGCGCTCGACGGTTTTGCTCTGCAATGAGGCCAGGTCGCCGGCGGTACGGTCGCGGCCGCTGACGCGGGCGGCGTCGATTCGCCCTTTTCCATCGTGATCGTGTCGGTCGAGCTTTCTTTTGCAGTCATCATGGCGCGATTTCTGTTCCTTTTCGCGGCGGCGCTGCAGTTCCATCTTGTCGCGTTTCAGCTCTTTTTTCAGTTGGCTCCGCAAGGCGAGCTTTTGTTCGATTTCCGCCGCCTCCGCCGCAATCCCATCGCTGACGCCGCCCGGACGCATGGTCGCCGAACCGTGCTCCAAAAACAAACATTGATTGCAGAGTGCGTCCAGGAGCTCCCGGTCATGGCTGACGATCGCACCGATGCCGCGAAAGGAGTTCAATTCGCGCAGGAGAAGTTCCCGCCCGGAAGCGTCCAGGTGATTGGTAGGTTCGTCGATGCACAAGATGTCCGGTTCCTGAAACAACGCGACGGCGATTTGCATTTTCTTGCGTTCGCCGAGCGATAGTGTTTCCCAACGGTCGAGCATCTCGGCGGTGAGCTTCATATTTTCACGCAAGCGGAAGGCATGCGGAAGGGTGGAGTCGAAAAGTTCCTTCGCGCCTTCAGGAGGCGCGGACACCTCTTGTTCGCAGAGCACCGCCCTCCCCGAGGCGGAGACTCCGCCGCGATCCGGGCGCAAGCGTCCGGTCAGGAGTCGCAGCAATGTGCTTTTGCCGCACCCGTTGGCCCCGACGATACCGGTAAAACCAATTGAAAACGACAAGGTTAGATCCTCAAACAAAGGTTCGGCGGCGCGATCGTACTCAAAACAAAGGCGAGAGGTAAAAAGATGATAAGACATAACGGTATCCCCGACAAAAACAATACTTCATTCAAGTGTGAAAATGCAAGTCGCCGACTTGCCCATGGATGTATTGTCAGTCACGCACCGGATATGTCCTCCTGTTTCCCGTAATATATAACGCATCGTCCGAAAAAGCAAGAAAAATCATCGGAAATCGAAATAAAAGCGGTGATTTTCGCAATTGAACAATCGAAAAAGAGCATTAAAGTAAATGCAACACCTTAACATGGGGGCAACAAATGGCTTTTGAAAAACAAATCGAATTCGCCTACGAACCGACGGTCATGTACACAACCAGCGAAGCGTGGCCGCAGGCGCGCGAACCCGTTCTGCGCCGCATGGCGGATGGGTCCTTGTGTTCGCTCCTCTATATGGGCGGCCCCTCGGAGCCGCACCCGGAGAACGTAGTGGGCATTGTCCGCAGCTACGACGACGGCAAAACCTGGGGCGAGCCGGAAGTTGTCTGCAAACACCCGACGCGTCCGACATGGGGGACGGAAATTTTCACCGACGGTCCCCGTCCGTTCGCCGCGTTTCACACCTACGTCTACGAAACGTTCTTCACCGAGATCCGCGCATTCTTCAGCTACACCGACGATTCGGGCAAAACGTGGAGCGAACCCTTCGGCATCCCCGGCGTTCCGCCGAACCTCTCCATCCGCCAAGGGCGCATCCTCCAGGACGGGAGCTGGATTTTTCCGGTTTATTGGGTTGAACAGACCCGCCTTTACACCGTTCCCGGCGACCGCGGCTGGCAATTCTGCTGCGGCGCGATCCGCTCGACGAACCAGGGAAAATCGTACTCGCTCCACGGGTACATCATCGACCCGGAGCCGCTTCAGTTCTGGGAACCGGAGATCATCGAGTGCGAAGCCGGACACCTGCGGATGTATATCCGCAGCAGCCGCGGCTTCCTCTACGAAAGCGAAAGCTTCGATTCGGGCCTGACCTGGTCTGAGGCGCACACCACGGGAATCTCCAACCCCGGCACCAAGGTTGTGGTCTACCGCGTGGGCGACAAACTTGCGATGTTCAACAACACATGCAGCAAGGAACACTCCTTCCGCGACGTGCTGGAACTCCTCATCAGCGACGACAACGGCAAAACCTGGAGCCGCAGCCTCCCGGTGGCGAAGCTCAAGCAGCACCAGCTCCACGTCTGGAACGACGATCACACCGTGGTAACCCAGGTGGCGTACCCGCACGGATTCACCGACGACGAACGGCAGATGCTCTATCTGGCCATCGACGGCGTTCGGGAATTTTATATGGTGAAGATCCCTTATTCGGATATTCTCGGCTGCTGAGCCAGAATCGCCTGGCCGCGCGCGAGCGCGGCATCGATGTTCTCGCAGACGTTCTCTTCCCCGATTTCGGCGGTAACGCCGTACTTGCGGAGTTCGCGGAACGGCTGCGGGCGCACCCCGGAAAGAATCAGCGGAATTTGCCGCAAACGGCATTTCCGCGCAAAGTCGGAGAGAACGTGCAACCCGGTTGCGTCGATGCTCGGCACATGGCGCATCCGGAGCACGAGAAGACGCGGTTTCTGCCCGCTTAACACATTCAACGCCAACTCCTGAAAGCGGTTGACCGCGCCGAAGAAGAACGGTCCTTGCACTTCGAATACAGTTACGCCGTGCGGGATATTTTTCTCGCTTGTCGCCTGTGGATCGGCGTCGTTTTGATGGAGTTCCTCATAGGCGAGCTCGTCGGCGACGATATGGATTTCCGCCGCCTCCGCCATGCGCCGAATGAATAAGCATGCGGAAATGAGCATTCCAATGCCTACCGCCGCCACCAGGTCGGCCATTACGGTAACACCAAAGGTGATAATCATGGCGATCCAGTCGCTTTTCGGCCCCTTGAACATCCGCATGAATACACCGAGCTCGCTCATGTTGTAGCACACAACGATCATGATTCCCGCCAGGGCCGCCAATGGAATTTTCCCGATCTGCGTGCCGAAAAGAAGCAGCACCGTTGCCAGTGTGAGCGAGTGAATAATTCCCGCAACGGGTGTTCGCGCACCGGCGCGGATGTTGGTCGCCGTCCGGGCAATCGCGCCGGTGGCCGGAATACCGCCGAAAAGGACGGAGCCGATGTTGCCGATCCCCTGTGCAATCAGCTCGGTATCGGAACGGTGGTGGTCGCCGGTCATGCCGTCGGCGACTGTGGCGCTCAGGAGCGATTCGATGGCAGCCAGGAGAGCGATCGTCAGCGCGGGCGCGAAGAGTTTCGGAAGCGACTTCCAATCAAAATCCGGAATATCCGGCATGGGAAGCGTCTGCGGGAGGTTGCCGAAGCGAAGCCCGATGTCCTCCACATTAAACTTGAAGAGAACCGCCACGACTGTCATGGCAAGCATCCCGACAAGCATGGCGGGAAGTCGCGGACAATAGCGGCGGCAAAGCTGAATCGCGGCAACTGTTCCCGCGCAAAGAGCAAAAGCCATCCAGTTTGCGCGCGGAAGCTGGTGTATGCACCCGGCAACTTTCTGTACGAATTCACCGTCCAACTTTTCCGGCAGACCGAAAATATCGCCGAATTGGGAGGATAGGATCACCACAGCGATCCCCGTCGTAAACCCCGTAACCACAGGAAATGGGACGAATTTGATGAGTGCCCCCATGCGGAATGCTCCCAGAAGGATCAGGAAAACACCCGCCATCAAGGTACTTACCAGCAACCCGCCGAGGCCGTATTGGGCGACGATCGAGGCGATGATGACAACGAACGCTCCCGTCGGCCCGGAAACCTGCGTTCGGCTCCCTCCGAACATCGCGATAAGAAATCCGGCGACAATCGCCGTGTACAACCCTTTTTCCGGCGGCAGTCCGCAAGCGATGGCAAACGCCATCGACAATGGCAGCGCCAGAACGCCGACCGTCAGCCCGGCGAACACATCGGCCCGGAACATTTCGCGGTTGTAGTTCTTCAGTTCGGAGAAGAGAATCGGCCTGAACATTTGTACATGCCTCCCAGATTAAACGACCGCCAGCGTGATTGCCATGAGCAGCATTCCGCCGATGAGTCCATACAGTGCGATATGGTGTTCCCCATAGCGCTCGGCCGTGGGGAGAAGCTCGTCGAATGTGATGTACACCATAATGCCCGCCACCAAAGCGAAAATGGTCTGAAGGAGCGTTTCGGTCAAAAACGGCGCAAGAAAAAGACAACCGACCAACGCCCCGGCCGGTTCCGCAAACCCCGTCAGGCAGGAGGCGACGAACGCCTTGTGCCGGTTGCCGGATGCGTAGTACAAAGGGACCGAAACGGCGATTCCTTCCGGAATGTTGTGCATGCCGATGGCGATGGCGATCGAAATACCCAGCTCCGGGCTGCTCATCCCGGCGGCGAACGTCGCAAGTCCCTCCGGGAAGTTGTGGATGCCGATGGCCAGGGCGAAAAGGAGCCCGGAGCGCCCGAGCTTCCGTTGGTTTGCTGCGGTCAGCTTGGCGTTGTCCAAATCCTCCACGCCATGAATCTCGTGCGGATTTTCCTCGGAAGGGATCATTTTATCGATGAGGGCGGCCAGGAGCATGCCTCCGAAGAACGCGCCAAGTGCCAGCAGCGCCCCTTTGTGCGCGCCATGAAGCGCGCGCAACGATGTGTTCGCTCCCGCCAGGAGCTCGACAAAAGAGATGTAAAGCATCACTCCGCCGGAAAAGCCCAGGGATCCCGCCAGAAGCCGCGTGTTGGTGCGCTTGGTGAAATACGCGATGGCGCCGCCGATCCCCGTCGCCATTCCAGCCAGGGAGGAAAGCCCCATGACCCACCCGAATTGTCCCCACGTCATCATTATGCCAACAAATCTCCAAAGCGCGCGCCGAGAAATTCCGCCAGCGCCTCCGGGTTCAGTTCCAGATTCAATCCCACGCGCCCGCCGGAAACGCAGATCGTTTCGTACAAACAGGCATTTTCATCGATCCATGTGGGGAAAAGTTTTTTCATCCCCACGGGTGAACAGCCGCCATGGATGTAGCCTGTGAGGGGAAGAAGTTGTTTCCCCGGCAACATTTCGACGCTCTTTTTTTCCGCGATCCGCGCGGCCTTCTTGAAATCGAGCGTACCGTCCCCCGGCAGAATGAATACAAGATACTCATTCCCGGGAGCGACGCACAGGAGTGTTTTGAACACCCTCCCGGGCTCCAAGCCGATCTTTTGCGCAACGGAAAGAGCGTCGATCGCGCCGTCTTCCACGGAATATCCGTGGGGAATAAAGTCAAGCCCCGCTTGTTCCAAGAGGCGCATGGCGTTGGTTCTTGAGGTTGTTTTCATGGTCTTTTAAGATAGCATATTCTTTCATTTTTTCCAGAGAATTCAAAAATTTTCGATTGAAAAAGAAGTTCGGCGGGCTTATATTCAGGTATATAAACAACATGGTGAGTGCCAGAAAAATTGGATTCCAACAAAAAACGGCGGATCGCACCACAAATGGACGATGTTGCAAACGCTTGACCGACTTGACTTAACCGAATGGTTTTCAATGTTGTCCCAACCGGAGTGAGATGTGTTTTTAATCAAATTTTCCAGTTTTTACAGGCACCCCGAACAACAGGAAGGTGTGCATGCAGGCTCTTGTCCTTTACATGTCCGTTGCGGCCGTTTTACTTATCGCGGGCGCGTGTTCCAGCAAGGTTTCCAGTTGGCTTAACTTACCCGTTCTTCTCCTCTTTCTCGGCGTCGGAATGGTCGCGGGGAGCGAGGGAATCGGCGGAATCGACTTCACAAACGCTCCTTTGGCCAATGCAATCGGCACGGTGGCCATGGCGTACATCCTCTTTGCGGGGGGGTACGACACAAGCTGGAAATCGGTGAAACCGGTTTTGGTGTACGGGAGTATTCTCTCGAGTCTCGGCGTATTGCTCACAGCGGTGGTTGTGGGGATTTTCGCCGCGGTGCTCCTCGGAAAATCATGGCAGTGGGGGCTGCTCCTCGGCTCCATCGTCTCCTCCACGGACGCGGCGGCGGTGTTCGCCATCCTCCGTTCGCGGAAGGTGAGCTTGAAGGGTAAACTCCAGCCCCTCCTGGAGTTCGAATCGGGGAGCAACGACCCGATGGCCGCCTTTCTTACCATCTTCATGATCGGCGTTCTCCAAGCCCCGGAAACTGCCAGCTACTGGCTTATCCTCCCCTCCTTTCTCCTGAAAATGGGCGTCGGCATCGCCGGGGGCGCATTCTGGGGTTGGGCCATGGGCAAAGTATTCAACAAGATCGACTTTGAATACGACGGACTTTATTATGTCATGGGGATTGCAACGGTTCTCCTTGCGTTCGGCTCGAGCGAACTCATCCAGGGGAACGGGTTCATGGCCGTCTACGTATGCGGACTGGTTATGGGAAACACCAAATTCATCTACCAGCACGGTCTCCGCCGTTTTCATGACGGAATCGGTTGGCTGATGCAAGTGCTCCTTTTCGGCACCCTGGGGCTCCTGGTGTTCCCGAGCCAGCTCTTGAGCAATGCGGTCAACGGCTTCGCCATCGCCCTTTTCCTGATGCTTATTGCGCGTCCTCTGGTGGCGTTCGTCTGCATGATCGGCAGCAGCTTCACGTACCGTGAACGGCTTTTCGTTTCGTGGGTCGGGCTGCGCGGCGGCGCACCGATCATGCTCGCGACCTTCCCGATGCTCTACCAGACCGAGGATTACAATTTGATGTTCAACCTTGTTTTCTTCCTGGTCCTCACTTCGGTCCTTGTGCAGGGGAAGACGCTGATGCCTCTGGCGCGCTTTCTCGGACTGGACAAGCCGCTCAAAGTCAAGCCGCGCGTTCCGTTGGAGTTTGAAAATACCGGGACAATCAATGGGGAAACCGAAGAGTTCGAAATCCTTCCGGGCGCGCCGTATATCGGGAAAAAAATTGCGGAACTCGGCCTCCCCAAAGGCGCGTTGGTGCTCCTGATCCGCCGCGGAAGGGAATTTGTGGTTCCGCACGGAAACACCGTTCTTAAGGAACACGACGGATTGATGATTCTGGCAGAACCGGCCATCCTGAGCGCAACCGAAGCACATCTGGCGACCGACGGCGCTTCCGCGGAATAACCCAAGCGAGGAAACCCATGAACATCGTGCGCGGCATACGAAAAAGTTTCCGGATGCTCTATCTTAAAATCGTGCGCGAGAAGGCCTCGCCGGAGTATATTGCGCGCGGTTGGGCCATCGGCATGTTCTACGGCTGCCTGATGCCGTTCGGGGCGCAGCTGATTTGCTCCATCCCGACGGCGTTTCTCCTGCGCGGAAGCAAAATCGGCGCGGCGCTGGGGACGCTTTTGACCAACCATATCACGATCTTTTTCATCTACCCTGCCCAATGCTGGGTGGGGAACAAGCTCATGGGGGGGGATCTCACGTATGCGCGGGTGAAGGAAGCGTTCCATACGCTGCTGACCAAAGAGGCGGCGGCGGTGGAGAATGGGAACATCTGGCATTTTATCGGCGGACTTTTCGGGAAAGAAAAGTGGGCGGATCTCCTGAATCTCGGCTGGGAAGTGGTGATCGCGTTCTTCCTCGGCGGCGCGCTTCTGACTTTGGTGATGACGCCGGTTACGTATGTTTTCGTCCTTCGCCTCATCCGCTCGTACCGTGCCAAGCGTGCGCAGAGGCACCAGCAAAGATCGCAGGTGCAATCATGAGCCCCTACCCGCCGGATCTCTGGGCTATTTTCAAAGAGATTTGCGCCATCCCCCACGAATCCGGCGCGGAAGGGCCTTTGGCAAATCGTCTTGGTACCATTGCCCGCGAGTACGGGCTTGCCGTCCGGACGGACGCGGCGGGAAATTTGTGCATCGACCGTTCCGGCGCGCCGGAGCGTCCCTGCCTGATTTTTCAGGCGCATCTGGACATGGTTTGGCAGTCGCCGGAAGAGGTGCCGCGGCTTGAACGCCGCGTGCAGTGCCAAGTCAAAAACGGTTGGCTGACAGCCGCGCCGGCTTCCAGCCTGGGGGCGGACAACGGCATCGGCGTGGCGGCGGCGTTGGCGATTTTGCTCGATCCGCCCGGTGTCGCGCCTCCCTTGCGGGCGATCTTTACGGTGGAGGAGGAAACAGGGCTCATCGGTGCGGCAAAGCTCGCGCCGGAGTGGCTCGCCGGAGGTCGGCTTCTCAATCTCGACACGGAAAACGAACAGGAGATCATCATCGGCTGTGCGGGGGGTGTGCATACGTCCATTGCGTTGCCGATTTCGTCCGAAGAAACGCCGCCGGGACTTGTCGGGATGGAAATCGTTCTCGATGGATTTCCCGGCGGACACTCCGGGATCGACATTGATAAGGACCGTCCGAACGCGATTCTGGAATTAGTCAAAACATTGGAGCGAATGCCCGATTTCCGTATCGCGCACATAACAACCGAGGGGCCTGGCAACGCGATCCCACGTCGTTCATGCGTCCTCGGGGCCGTGCCGGAAACAACGTTCGGCGCCCTGCCCTGCTGCCGTCGCGTAAAAACGCCGCCGCGCGTCTGGAAAATGGAAACACAGAAGCGTGTCCTCGACGCGGTACGCACTATGCCGAACGGTGTTTTGTCCCTCGACCCGATTTATCGCATTCCGGGCATGTCGAGCAATCTTGCGGCGATTTCCAACACCGAAGACACGCTTACGCTCCTTACCAGCCAGCGCGGCATGTCCGATTACGAGCGGGACGAGGCAACGCGGCGCGTGCAAGCGCATTTTGCCGGGCTTTCCCCCCGTTTTGATATTGGCGCGTTCTACAGCGCATGGGAACCCGTGGCGCATTCATCTTTTCCGGATGAACTCCGGCGTGTCTACCGCACGCTCTTTGATAAGGATCCGGAGCTCCGTGTTATTCACGCCGGGTTGGAGTGCGGGCTACTCTCCAGGCTGAATCCCTCGCTCCCGATGGCCTCCATCGGACCGACGATTGAGTTCCCGCATTCGCCCTCGGAGCGTTTGGATGTGGCGTCGGCGGCACGTTTTTACCGCTTTTTGCGGGCGATCGTCGAACATTGGGCTTGACATTCTCCCTTACGTACGATATTATAGAACAAAATCAAGCAGGAGGAAAGCATGGCTCGTATACTCAGAATGGGAATGGTCGGCGGCGGCCCGGGTGCATTTATCGGCGAAGTGCACCGCAAGGCGGCCCGTATGGACGGACGCATCGCCATTGTTGCCGGGGCATTCAGCGGCGATCCGGCCAAGAGCAAGGCGATGGGCGCTGAACTGAACCTGAATCCGGCGAGGGTCTATGGTTCGTATTCGGAAATGGCCGCGGCGGAGAAGGCTCTGCCAGCCGGGGAGCGGATTGACTTCGTCTCCATCACAACGCCGAACAACTCCCATTTCCCGATCGCCAGGGCATTCCTGGAAGCGGGCATCCATGTCATGTGTGAAAAACCCATGACGCTTACGGTGGAAGAAGCGCTTGAACTGGAGAAATTGGTGGCCAAAACAGGTAAAGTATTTGGCCTTATGCACAACTACACCGGGTATCCGATGGTCAAGCTGGCGCGGGACCTCGTCCGCTCCGGCGAACTCGGTGCGATCCGTAAAGTTGTTTCGATCTATCCGCAAGGCTGGCTCGCCCTCCCCTGCGACAACAAACAGGCGAACTGGCGGACCGACCCGAAGCAGTCGGGCGCGGGCGGGTGCCTCGGCGATATTGCAACCCATGCGGAGAACCTTGCCGAATACGTAACGGGCCTTTCGATCGACGAACTTTCGGCGGACTTGACCACCTTTGTCGCCGGACGGAAGCTGGACGACGATGTGAACTGCCTCCTCCGCTTTGAAAACGGCGCGCGCGGCGTTCTGCATGCAAGCCAGATCTCCGTCGGCGAGGAAAACGGCCTGGCGATCTGGGTATACGGCGAAAAAGGCGGCCTGGAATGGCACCAGGAGAATCCGCACTCGCTGCGCGTTACCTCGCTGGACGGCCCGGAAAAAGTTTATTTCCGCGGTAACGGCTATGTGGCGGCCAAAAGCGCGGCGGCGGCGCGGGGCACACGCCTTCCCTCCGGGCATCCGGAAGCGTTTTTGGAAGCGTTCGCCAACAACTATGTGAACTTCGCGGACACCATCCTCGCGCTGGAATCGGGGCGCAAGCCGACGGCGCTTGAAAGCGACTTCCCGCATGTTTCCGACGGTGTCCGGGGTATGAAATTTATTGCCGCCGTGGTGAAGAACGCCGCAGGCAAAGACAAGTGGACCAAACTCAACTGATTTTTGAATAAGGAGAACTCTGATTATGGCGCGTAAAGTTACACTTTTCACCGGCCAGTGGGCCGATCTTCCTCTGGCGGAACTGGCGAAAAAGATGGCCGCGTTCGGTTACGACGGACTGGAACTCGCCTGCTGGGGCGATCATTTCGACCTTAAGCTCGGCGCTGAGTCCAAAACATATTGCGACGAGAAGAAGGGATTGCTCGCTCAGCACGGTCTCGGCATATGGGCCATCAGCAACCACCTTGCCGGACAGTTGATCTGCGACCCGAACTTCGACGCGCGTTCCGACGGTTTCGCGCCCAAAGAGCTCGCCGGCAACGCCGAAGCGAAGCGTCAGTGGGGCATTCAGCAAATGAAGTACGCGGCCAAAGCGGCCCGCAATCTCGGCATTGATGTGGTCAACGGTTTCACCGGTTCGCCGATCTGGCACATGATTTACAGCTTCCCGCCGACTTCCAAGCAAATGATCGCCGAAGGGTTCGACTATTTCGCCCGCACCTT
Organism: Victivallaceae bacterium; assembly: GCA_031549345.1. Classification (GTDB taxonomy): domain Bacteria; phylum Verrucomicrobiota; class Lentisphaeria; order Victivallales; family Victivallaceae; genus CASFRF01. The sequence goes on along the minus strand of JAVBPY010000002.1, from coordinate 17,215 downwards.
CAACCCGGTTCTGGACGTGTTTAAGGAGAACGGCGTCCGTTTTGCGCTGGAAGTGCACCCGACGGAGATCGCTTTCGACATTGTAACCGCCGCACGTACGTTGGATGTGCTCAAGCGCCGCCCGGAATTCGGGTTCAACTTCGACCCGAGCCACCTGGTTTGGCAGATGGTTTGCCCGGTGCGCTTCCTCCGTGAATTCAATGACCGGATTTATCACGTCCACGTAAAGGACGCCAAGGTTACGCTGGACGGCAAAACCGGCATCCTCGCCTCGCATTTGGATTTCGACGAACCGGGCCGCGGCTGGAATTTCCGGAGCCCCGGACACGGCGATGTGAATTTCGAGGAAATCATCCGCGAACTGAATTTGATCAATTACCAGGGACCGCTCTCCGTGGAGTGGGAAGATTGCGGAATGGATCGGGAATTCGGCGCGGCCGACGCCTGCAAATTTGTCCGCGGCATGGATTTCGCTTCGTCCAAGCTCCAATTCGACGCGGCGTTCAGTAAAGGACGGAAGAACAGCAGAAAACGGCGGAGGGGGCTGTCCCCCCCTTCGCCACGCTTGATAACGGAATTCTCAAAGCCACACTGGCGTTGCCCGACGCGGATACGACCTATTACCGGGCGGTCCGCTTCGAGGCGGCGCTTGTTACGGGCGTCGAATACAAAAGTCATCGTTATTTCGCGGAGTTCAATGATCCGCGCGACAACCGTATCCACGACAGTCTTTCCGGCACCGCCGATGAATTCAACACGCCTTTGGGCTACGCCGAAGCGGAACCGGGGGACGAGTTCATCAAAATCGGTGTGGGACTTTTGGAGCGTCTTTCGTCGAAACCGTGCTCCTCGTTCGATGCGTACCCGGTGCGGAAACGCGCCGCGTACAAAATTCTTGCCCGGGGCGCGGACTTCCTGACGCTGCAAAGCGAAGCAACTTGCCGGCACGGCTACGGCTACCGGATGGAGAAACATTTTGCGCTGCAAGACAACAAGCTCGTCATCCGCTATGTCATGACCAACATCGGCGAAAAACCGCTGCGGAGCCGCCAGTATTGCCACAATTTCACCCTGATCGACGATGTCCCGGCCGCACCGGGCGCCTACACGACGACGTTTCCGTTCGCCATCTGCCCCGCTTCGGAAGGAAACGGGCGGGGACAGTGGAAGAACGGTACGGTAACTACTTCCGGCGAAGTGGTCTTCATGCCCTTCGCCAACGAGAATCTGACGGTGAGCGATAATTTCGCGGAGGTCCGCCAGACGTCCACCGGACTTGGAATGCGCTGCACCGGAGATTTTGTTCCCGAAAAGGTGGTGTATTTCTCCACGGCGCGCACCGTTTGTCCGGAGATATTCAAAGCGCTCAATATTGCGCCCGGGCAATCGGACGCCTGGACGCGCACAATCGAGTTCTTTTAGGGAACAACAAACAATAAGGAGGCTGCCATGTTGCCCGATTACATGACTTCGGAGTTGTGGGGCAAGATGTGCAAGCTCTATCCGCCGGGCACCGATCCGGAAAAGCGGCTGAGCGGCCGCCTTTTCTTCTGGTGTCTCGGCGGAATCCCCGGGCTCGTCCTGGCGGTGCTTGCGTTGGCGTTCCTTTTTCTCCTGCACTGGGCTGCCGGAGCCGTTGCAGCCGTGTTCGTCGCATGGGAATGCGGTCGTTTCTTTTTCCGGCGCGCCCCGAAACCGTATGGGGTGCGCCTTGACCGAGCGACGTTCGCCGACGCCTACCGGCAGGTCAACGATCTGGCGCACCAGCTCCGCGCCCCCCGTATCGACGACATTTACATCACAGGCGACATCAACGCCTCCGTGCAGGAAAAATATCTCTTCCGGCCCGGCTTCAACCGCTGCGTCCTAAGCTTGGGGCACCCTTTCCTCTGCGCCCTTACCCGCAGGGGACTGAACGGAATTCTGGCGCACGAACTCGGCCATCTTTCCCGCCGGCACACCTGGCGCGGAATGCTTCTCATTTATTACATTCAGTTCTGGGAGCAGCAGAATTGGGTTACGGGCATTTTCGGACACTTTTGGCGCGGGCCGTTTTTGCGGAACATGACACTCTTGTACCCCCCCTTCAGCCGTGTCGCCGAGCGCGAAGCGGATCGGTTTGCGGCCGAAGCCGTTGGACAGGGCGCTTTTGCCGAGGGCCTTTCGCAATTGGAGGTCTGTCAGCGAAACCAGGCGGAAACGATGGCCCCCCTGCTGGACGCCGTAATCCTGCACGGCGAGTGGGAAACAGCCGATTTCTGTGCCATCATCGAGGGCGCGCTTGGCACGCCGCCGGAAAAAGAGCGGATCAAACGCCTTCTCCACGAGGCGATGACGGAACCCACCCTCCCCTGCGACAGTCATCCCGCCTTGCGGGAGCGCATTGCGGCGCAGCACCCGGAAGAACTTGCAGACAAGCCGGGAAACGCCCTGCGGAAATTTCTGCCGAACATCGACGTCCTTCGCAAAGAGCTGAACGAACAGTACCGCACGGCCGGAGCCTCCGGCGTCCCCGGTCGCATCGCCCGCATGGAAGAGGCGGAACTGGTTCTTGCCGAGCCTTTCGATCCGGCGACCGCGGATATCCCGGCGGCAATCCGCCGCGTGGACGCCTTGGAAATTGTAGCCGACAACAACAAAACACTGGAGCTCACTCGCATCCTCACGGAGCGTTTCCCCGAAGCGGCTGGTCTTTTGATCCCGGGCGCCCTTGCGGAATTCCGGGAAAATCCGGATTCGGAGCAAGGCGCGGCACAGATGACGCTGGCGCTGGAAAAAGATCCGCTTCTGGCGATCCAGGGGGAGCCGTACTGCCGGTTCCTCCTTCGGCGCAATGATTGGAAGGGGGTTGGATTGCTCCTCAAGCGCAAAGAAGCGGCGGGGCGGTATATCAACCGTATTTTCCCCGGTTCGTTGAATGCCGAGTCCAAATTAATTCCCTGGGGAGTTCCGCCGCGTTTTCTGGAATCGTTGCGCGAACGTCTGGGGAAACAAAAAGTGATCCGTCGCGCCTTTGCGGTGAAGCTTTGTTTGGACAACAGCGGCTACGGCTATTGGCTTTTAGTCCTGATCGATTGCGGAATGTGCACCGACATTGTCCGCGTATTCAACGGCTTTATCCTCCCCGAAGATCCGTTTATGACCATCCCTTTCTCCACAGGGCAATATAAGGAACAGCTCTCAACCGTCCCGAGCGCCGAATTTTACAAGAGGTGATTGTATGAAAATCGCACTCCCCGACGATCTTCGCGTCCGGCTGGACTGGTTCGACGGTCCGAAAATTTGCGGCGTTCGCGCCAAGAAGGCGCTCCTCGTCAGCCTTGACTTTACCAAGCCGCCATCGGCGGAAACGCGGGAGCTTTTCGGAGAAGACAGTGATCTATTCGATTTTTATATGGAACGAGGCCGCGCCTCCACGCTCCTTCGTGAACATTTTTCCTGGGACGTGCCGCGCGTGCGCCCGACGCGGGCGATGCTCGATCTCCCATGGCATTTCCCGCTTGAGCTGATTGTGATTGAATCGGAAGAAAAGATACCGAACGAGCTGTACCGCGACGTCATTCCCCGCGACTCGGCGTTCGGCTGGTTCGTGCGCGAACGCTACAACAACGATTGGGGGGCGGTCCAGCTTGCGCTGCAACGGATCGGCCTCAACCCGGAGAATATCCAATCGCGCCAATGCGAACATTGCGAGCTCCCGGTGCGTTCGAGTGATCCGGCTATCCGTCTCTGCCGCCACTGCGCACCGCGCCCGCCCGACCCAGAAGCGCCCTCTTACTACGCGCATTGGATGCAACAATTGCTCCAAATGGAACTTCCGCGCTACTCTTCGCAGGAAGAGGTGGAACGGGAAATCCGGAAAACGAAACGGGTGTGGCGCCTCCATTGCTGTTTTGACCAACTGGATTCCCCCGACTTCGCCCTCGACGCGATCGGCTGGTTTTGCTACGAGGGGCTCTGCGGGTGTTTCGACACGGATTCCCTCCTGCGGGGCGCACTGCTCACCACGGCGGAATTTCTGGTGAAACAGCACGGGTTTTCCTGGCAGTTGGAGGACGGGGTCCTTTTCCTCTCCCACCCATCCTTCGACGCCCCCGTCAAGGCGGATGAACTCCTCCGCATCTACGGTTTCTGCCCCCCGGAGGAGGAAGAATACGAGCCTATCCTCGATCTGAAGGAGCTCTGCACCAATGCGATCCAGGCGCTCGCCCGCGCCACCTGGCCGCCCCTGAACGTCGCGGAGGCGTGTAAATACGCCGAAGGGGAGGACAAGAAAGCGGTGAAACGCCTCCGCAAACGCACGCCTGAAGAACTTGACGTATGCCCCGAAACCCTCACGTTCTCCTTCCGGGAACCAGGTGAATCGGAGCTATTTTATGCAGAATACTCCGGAACCTTCCGCTACCGCGACGGGCGCTGGCGCGCCGTCATCGAAAACTCCGGCGTGCTGGAGGATGAGTCCGATGATGCGGGCCCGCCCCCCATCATCGCCGCCGCCGAAGCGGGCGATGTGGAAGCGTTGCGGAACCTCCTCGACGCCGATCCGAAGCTACTCCACTACCACGGGGGCGACTTCGATATCGGCACTTTCTCGGTCGATACGCCGCTCGCTTCGGCCGCCGCGAACGGCCACGCTGAAGCGGTGCAATTCCTCCTCGACCGGGGGGCCAGGCCCTTCAAAAAACCGTGCCACCCCTGCTCCGCGCTGTTGCGCGCGTGTGCCAACGGCCACTTGAAGGTTGTTGAACTTCTGCTCCGGCATGGCGTCCCGGCGGAGCCCCCACCCAATACGCAGAAGAAGCTCGACGACATCGAGCAGGGAGAGGATGTTTCGCCCAAACGCCTCTTTGCCATGATGCGTGAGGATTTTCTCGACGATGCGCCGACGCCGTTGGAGGAGGCGGCCAAACACAACCACCCCGCTATTGTGCGGCTCTTGCTTGCGCACGGAGCCGATCCGCTGCATCGACAGGGGCTCACAGGCGATACGCCACTCCACAAAGGCTATCCATTTCCGGAGGTTCTCGCCGTGCTCCTGGAGGCGGGGGTTCCGATTGATGTGCGCGACAGATTCGGTAAAACCGCGCTGCACCATGCCACGATTTTCGGAACCCTCCTCGATACGCTCCGCAAACAGGGCGTTGCCGACGACGAATTCATGGGAGAGGCCCGGCTTTACGCGGGCGCGGTGGAGCACCTGATCGCCCTCGGCGCGGACATCAACGCGCGCGCCGAGAACGGCGAAACGCCGCTCCACCTCGCCGCGCAGGACGGCTCGAAGGCATATGTGCAGTATTTCCTCGATCATGGAGCTGACCGCGACGCAAAAACCGGCGCCGGGAAAACCCCGCTCGACTACGCCGAGGAACGGGACAACCGCGACGCCATCGAACTTTTGATGGAAACATTATAAGATTGGTATTGACATGAGAAAATGGCTCCAATACATCCCTAAGATGGTTAACATTCCCTCCGATGCAAAATATCCACTGAGTTACTTCAAACTTTTGCCGCCGAGCAGAGGGTCTTGGCCCGCGGAGTTAATTCCTGTTCCCTCGATTCAAACTTTTTATTCACTTTGCGATGGCGGCGTGATCGGCTGTTATCATTTTTTGAAGTTGTCGGAACTTTTAAAGGAAAACGTCGATTGGTACGAAAATTCATTCAAAGGATATTACCCCAACGGCCAAGATGCCATGGACATGCATTCCGCTCTTGTTCTCGGGCATGAAACGGCTGGAGGCGCCCCTTTGATCTGGCGCAAAGTAGATGAAAAAATGTACACCTTCTTCTGGAAAGGCGGTGATTGGGAACCGATCGATATGGATTTCGATGCATTCATGGAACATCTATTTCAAGTGCATCCCGAGGGTTCCGGCGATAGCAGTTGGGACAAGGTGTTGGAGGATATTTTAAATTTGTGATAGCATCACCAATTCAGTAGGACAAAGTACTGATGGAGAAAAAATGATCGTACCGGAAATCGTGAAGGGTGATCTGCTGGACCAGGAGGTCGAGGCGATTGTGAACGCATGGAACCGCAACGCGATCCCCTGGTGGCTGCTTCTGATGCAGGGGGTGTCCGGGGCGATCAAGGCGCGGGGCGGCACAATGATCTTCCGCGAAGTCGCCAAAGCCGGAATCATCCCCCTTGGCGGCGCGGTACTGACCAAGGCCGGAGAACTCCCGTTCAAAGGGATCATCCATGTCGCCGGGATCAACCTTTTCTGGATGGCGACGGAGCGTTCCGTGCGGCAAGCGGTGCGTTCGGCGATGGAGATTGTCCGGCATGAAGGGTTCCGATCCGTCGCCTTTCCGGTCATCGGCGCCGGCGTCCGCAACCAAGGGTGGGTGCTCCGGCTGATGCTGGACGAATTTCAACAACTATCCACCGACGCGCGCGTCGTCATCGTCCTGTATCCGCGCTTTAAAATTCGCCTGAACGTCAAAAAACAATGCATCGAATACCGGGAGAACGGGAAGAGCATGGACGTTCCGGCCCAAATTTATACCCGTGGCTTCCGCAGTGTCCAGCTCCTATCATGGGAACAGTCCATCGTCCGCTGGAACGATGACGAAACACCGAATGATCGGGATAGAAAACGTATTTTCGACAACATTGCGCAATTCTGTGAAAAACGGTGCGACATTCTGGAAGTAACAGAAGAAACCACATTCCAGGGTACGCCGGTTCAAATCCGGGAGTACCTTGGTTCCGCCACGACGCTGGAGCTTCTGAAAAGATGCCGGGGGCTGAACGATCCGGAGGGCATTCTCTTCCTGGGGCACATCGCTTCCGCCGATCTCGATTCGCCGGAAATTCCGGCCATCCGGGAACAGCTCCAGGCGTTTGATTGGCAGGGGACAGCAAGCCGCCCCGCCGCCAATTCGGTCGATTACGTCAACTGGAGCGTTCTCCTCCGCGCCGAGGGAAGCGCCGCCGTCATCGAAATCGCCTCGCGGGAGGAGTTGTGGAGCAACGACACCATTTCGCTCCTGGTCGCGGAACTCCCGGCGCAGGAACTCAAATGCCTGCTCCCGCATATCCGATACTGGACCCGCCTCAAGCCGGGGGCAACGTTGCCCGGCGTGCGGCTTCAGGCCATCAGTCTTGTTGCTCCGTAGAGCGTGCGCGCCGAGCCCTCGCCGACGTTCATGAAGCCGGGGCCGTTGCCGAGGGTCCCGGTCATTATGCCGCCGCGGATCGGAATTCGCCTCCCGGCGGTAACCGGGTTGGTGATTTGATCGCACATGTAGGTGGAATTGCTGCCGCCGACGGCCGTCGGAAAAAACGTGTCGGGGGCCCAGCTTTTGATCCATCCGCCCGTGGCGGCAAGCGGCCACAAATGTTCGGTCATCGAATAAACCGGCGAGGCGGCTCCCTGCTGCTGCAAGTCGGTGTAGGCATCGCAATCCAGTGTCCACCAATAGTTCCCATAGGTGATGACGCCGTCGGCGGACTCCTGGTACTTTTGCAGTCCATCGGCCCATTCGTTCAATTCGCCGTACGGGTTTTCAATGCCCCGGTAACTGAATTGAACAACCTTCTGCGCCTCCGTCGTACCGTTTCTCCAGGGGATCAGCGAATCCTGAATGGGATCCGCGTAGATTGTTCCTGTTCCGTTGCCGAAGTTGGCGCGCCCGGTGAAACGAACGTACGCATAGTTCCAACCGTTTGCAAAACTGAATCCCGAAGAAAGAGCGTCCTGCGCATTGAAACTTCCCATTTCGATCAGCATCATCATCTGCAAAAAGCAGTGGAATTGAAAATTAACAATGCTTCCGCCGCTGTTCGCGGCCATGGTACGGCTCAGCGCGGAGGCGGTGTACGTGTACGGTTTTCCGCCGGCCACGGAACGCGCGCGGCAGGTGTCGTCCAGGGTGGCTGTATCACCGGCATCCTGTGTGGCGATCAGCGGCGTTCCCGCGGCGTTGCACCCCACCGAGCGGTAGGCGCCGACGTACTGCGTCCGGGCCGTCGCGCCGCCCGGGGAAACATAAAACAGCGGATGGATCGAAGAGCCGTCGAATGGTTCCTCCGACACGAGGTACAGAATCCGGCCGTCGTCGAGCGTTTCCAGTCGCCAATGGACGATCGGCATTTCCACCATCACATCGCCGTCTGCGCCGGAGAGGTCGGCGGCGGAGCCGTCCAATTTTTTCGTACTGTCGATGGGATCAAGATAATAATTGACGTGCCTGGTGGATAAATTATCCAGCACGCACCGTTTCCAGTTGTGCGCCGGGAGCGCGTCGAACGCTTCCACAGCCAACACGGCCCCGCGTGAGTAAATTACTTGCTGCACCAGGGGCGACGGAGCGTTCGGATCGTGTAGCACACCATATACGAACGGCTCCGACTCTGCGTCGGCAACGACCCTTGAGCGGAGTTTGCCAAGCACTGCGTCATAGAGAACGGCGTCGCCTTGCACGGACACCTGTTCCCGCATCTTGCCGAGAATGGCGTCGTAGGTTATTTGCATGGCCTCGCTGGAACCGTCCTCCGCCGGATCATTCGTTCGGAGCCGGGCGAGGACGGGGTCGAATTTCACATTCATACTTTTTCCCCCTGTTTTACGCTCAGGAGCCTGGCAGTTCCATGGTGGTGTTGACCGGCTGGTAGGTCAGCGTCGCGCGGTCGGCCCATGCGCCCATGGAAAATTCCGTGGTTGTAACGCCGTCGGCCTGGGTGATGCGGCGGACGCAGCGCGGTGTGGTGTTGGCAAAGCAGATGTAGGTTACATCTTCAGCCGCCGCATCCACCATGTAGGGTTCCGGAACTTCCGACTTGGAGCCGAAATTCGGGTTGTTTGAGCTCCGTCCGTAATCGTCGTAAACAAGCATACGTTTTCTCCGTTATTGTGGTTAATGCCAATTCACAACCATAAAGCTTGCAACCTCCTTGCTCTCGCTTGCTCAAAATTTGGCTTGCCTCGCCACCGTTAACGGCTGCTTCTTCAAACCAAATTCGACCGTCGCGATAGCGGCGGATGTTACTAACCTTTAGATTGCTCATCGGCATGATTCAAAATCCGCTCCCGCAGAAGCGGTTCGAGGCTGGAAAATCCGGCCTGGTTCCAGGTTACGAAACTGCACTCCCGGAGCTGGCGCTTCATCGAACAACAGATGGGACGGTCGATCATGGCGGTTACAGTCATGTCGCTGATCCGCGGCGGTTCTTTCTTCAAGCTGAAGTAGACGGTCATGGGAAAAGAGGTTTCGATCCCGTCCATAAGAGCCAAGTACTGTGCTTTGTTGACCGGCTGTGGTTTGCAGTGGTCCCAGGCGACAATCGTCCCCTGGTGCTGCTGATCTTCGCGCAGTGTTTTCACTGCGTCCTGCATGCCTTGCATGCCGCGCGGGGAATAACTGGGGAACGATTGTTTCGCATCGACCGGGCGCAGGAGCGCCATCGATGGTTCCCACCAAAGGAAATCTTCGGAAACAGCGGCGTTCCGCAGAAAGTCAAGCGGCGTCCGGCCGACGGTTTCGACATCGGGAAATTCGCTCAAGTCCACTTCGCTCCGGAGGACGTAAATTTTGCCGTAATTGCTCAGAAAACGCCGGATCGACGCCATGGCGTAACGGAAGAACTCGAGGCTGTCCACGTGCCCGAAAACGATGTCGAGGTTTTTCTCGTACGCCGGGTACGGTTTTTCCGCAAGCGCCAGCTCGGCAGCCTGGAACAAAGGAGGCTGTGCATTCGGTCTTCCGGGGCGATGCGGCTCGGTGGGAATCGGCGTGGGTTGTCCGTGGTGCATTTCTATTGGCGCACCCTCGCTCCGGCGCTCAGTTTCCAGGTACAATCGTCGAATGACCTCCAGATCTTTCGGCGTAACGTTCCCCCGGCGGAGCTGCAAGTCTTTCCGCAACGCGCTGAGCCGCTGAAACAAGCCATGCTCTAAAAGTTCGGCGTGGTGCTCGCCATTGACCAGTTCCCCGATCAAATCGATCCGGTGATCCAGCTCCGCCCCCCGTCCATGCCCGGTCATCACCTCCTTGCCGTAACTCAACGCCCCCGCAAGGTGCTTCAACAAGCATTCCCAACATTTCATGCTTTCCATCGCTTATTCCTCCGAATCGTCAACGTCTTTGAATACAAAATAGCGATGGTAATAGGTCAAAAACTCCTGCGAGTAGTTGTCGGTTCCAGGCGGCTTTTGCGAGTTGTAATCGGGGCATTGATCGGTGAAAAAAGCATAGCGATAGAACTCCGCTTGTGCTCCTGGATTGTTTTCGCACTCCTCTTCGTCGTATGCCGAGCTCCAACCAACAACGATCTCGGCCAGATTGTTGTTATTTCTTCCATCGCCCAATTGGTACATTTTCTCAAACTTGAATTCGCGCTCTTTACGCTTTTCGCCTGAAGGAGCCCTCTCTGCGCCATAGTTGGTGCTTTCGATTCCGCCGGCAAACCTGGGATCGTCTTGTTTCGCAACACTTTTATAGTAAGAGTTCAGGAAAGACTTTACTCCGGCGGGTTTTCCGGAGCCGCCGGCAGGGACGTAGCCGGCCGGCAAATCGTAAATGGCCCTTATTATGCGACAGAGGAACCCCGGATTTGCACCATACATGCCGAGTCCCCCGAACCCAAGCCGCGAGGACGATATCCAGGAAAAACAGGCTTCGGATCTTGCGCCGACAAATCCGATCCCGTTTTGCGGCGGAGAATCCTTGATTGTATATGCGCCCATACTTTGATTTTTGACGTCGAATGGAGTGGATTCGCTCGCAATTATTTCCGCTTGGAATGCTTTGTATTCGCCATGACGTTCCTGTAGTTTTTCGTAAAGTTCCGAACACGTCGGCATGTGGTAAAGACCGTTATCGTCTTTGTATCCCCCAAGACTCTTCATAAAAGATGGAGTGTCTTTGTTATTGTGGATCCATGGGAAATTGAAGCCCTCCTGATTCGTACAGTCGGTGGTATACCCGTAAGACGCCTCAATGAAACTTATACCCGTACGGGTGGTGTTCCAATAACCGCAGTCGGAGGGAAGCCATCCCTGCTCTATTCCTTCAACCGGAACGGGGCCAAGATCAACATTCTCCCCCCACGAACAATTCATTTGAAACGTATAACCGAACTCGTCGCACTGGACTTGTCCAGCTTCAGGCAGGTAGGCGGCCGCCAGTTTGCCGGTCCAATCGATATTCGGTTGGTCGAGGGCGGCAGCGTCGCCGGGGAAAATATCCAGAACCATCGGGGTGATGCACTGGGTTGCCGCGGGGCCGGTTCCGGTATAAACGGGGGTGTAGTCGGGGAAGGGAAAATTCAAAACGCCGATTCGTCCGTATTTGTCCGTCGTGTCTAAAAGTCCGACATTGATACAGGCGTCTTCCTGGCCGATGAGCATGAAATTGGTCGTTTGATTTATGGGGGAAAAAGCATCTCTGAACCAGCCTTCATTCAACTTGATTTTGATGTGGCGGTTCTTTCCCTTTCCGTATACAGGCATCGGAAACGCCTTGTAATGGCTGACACGGCCTTTGTGAGCGTAGTTTTCCGAATTGACCGGGCAACGCCAAACCCCGTCCGTAGAGGGAAAATAGTTGTATCCGTAATCCACATACAAAACACGGAAAAGAAATACGCCTATTACCGGACAAGGATCGTCGGGACTTTGGAGCGGATTGCCAGAAGAGGAATCCCGGATAACTGTATTGCCGCACGTCCAAAATGACATGATTGAAGTACTCCTGTTTAGGTGGGACAGATCGGTTCGCGTTTCGTGATGGAGAACCAGCGGAAGCTGATCGATCCGTCGGCGCTGCACGTGTAGCCGAAAATGGAATCCTCGTCGCCGGGCTGGGACCAGCCGCATCCGCCGGGGCCGGCCACGAGGACGCCAAGCGGCACGAGCGGCACAGCGCTCATGCTGCCGTTGACGATCTGCAGCAAGCCCTGGGCGCCGCTGTTCCACGCCAGAATCTGCGTTCCGCCGCCGGGCTTTTTTACGATGAACGGGGCGCCGTCGGGGACAATGGAGATGGCGATATCGTGAAATCCCGTGCCATTTTTATCGGTGGCCATGGTTACTTTGATGGACCCGTCCGGGCTCCGCACCGGGGCGTACAAAGGAGGACGTCCGTCGATCCGGAGCCCCTCATCTTGTACTCCTATGCTCAAAACAGGCTTGGTTATTGCCATGATGCTCCCTTTCGTTAAGCGCCGCAGCCGCTTTCCTGCGTTTCTGCCAGGCCGATCTCTTTGGAAACAATGTTCCACGCCCCCGTTTCGGGGTCCTGTTTCTTTTCCACAATACAGCAGAGCAGCGCGGATGCGCCGGTCTTCCAGGCAAGGCCAGTGCCTTTGGACGTGCAGAGCGCCTGGCCCGCCGTTGGAGCCTTGAAAACACCCAACCCATCCTTTGCGCCGCACGCCAACCCGGCAATCACATCATCGGCAATGGTCAGAGTATGTTTGGCCTCGCCGGCGGGAGAACGCCACTTCAGCAGTGCCGCAATGCTCCCGTCCTCCACAATTCTGCCCTGCACCGTGTAGTTTGGTTTCTCCTGGTCAACGTTCTTGAGCGCTACGCCGATGGTTCCATCGGTGCTGCGCATGTCCAGCAGCATTGGCAAAGTGATGTTGATGTTCACCCTGCGGTAATCCGTGATTGGCGTGGAAGTCGCCCTCGTTTTGGTTTTCAGCGCCATATTTCCTCCTCGATAAAAAAAGAATTCACGGCTTCGAAATACTCTAATACATTGTTTTTGTTTTTGCAAGCACTCGTTATTAAAATCTTCCATGTTTTTCTGTTTTGCTTTAAAATCGATAAAAATACATGAAAATATTTCTGCGATTCGTTGGATTTGGACTTGTTTTTATTTTTTAACGAATTATAATCGTAGGAAACAGCGTTATTTTTTAATATCCTTTACAGCAGGGAGCGGACAGCATGAGTCAGAGTCCATCGCCCTCCGGGCAAGCGATGCAAGTTCTCGTGAACAGCGGAGAAATGCATTACACACATGAGTTCCCGTTTGTTTTTCCAACGCTTTGCGAGGACGAATCCATCGCCGTGATGAGCGACGGAGAGGGGAGCGGCGAGACGATATTGAGCATCACCATCGAGGCTGACGCGTCCGTTTCCAACATTTTTTACTTTGTACTCGAAAATGGCGACCACAAGCTCCGGGTAACGAAAACGGACTGTTTGGTTTCCATCGGAAACGGGGCCTTGTCGCCCCTCCCGTTGCCCGCGCGCCCTTCCGTGCTTGTCTTCAACAACGGCGCGGGTTCCTGGTTGCCATGCGGGAACACGGAAGGCTCCTTCGTCTTGGGGGTAGACGACGGTGGGAATTGGACGTGGTATGCGCTGGACACCTGTCCGGAAAACGCCACAGGGAAAGGGGTGTAATCATGTCGTTGCTTGGAATTACACCGCCGCCCTTGAATGGCGAATACGTGGACGTTTACAATGAATTGGTCTACCAGTGCCGGATACGCGGCTTCGGTGACGATCTCCCGGCGAAATCCGCGGGAGATCCGGTTACCCAGGGCGATCTGGGGATGATCCGTTACGCGATCAACGATGCGCGCCAATCGCTCTTTTTCGACCCGGATCTTCTCGACTTGAACAAGAAAGACCCGTTTACGGCCGCCGTTCCGCAAATCAACGGCGGAAAGGGATTCCTGGTGGTTCCGGGGCGATACACCAGTACCGGGGCGGGTATCTACTGCGAAGAGGGGCCGGGGGACAATGTCCCGGTCCTGTGGGAGCACATTACGGACATCGCCGCCGCGCTGTGGCTTCTGCAGTACCGGCAGTTCGACTACAATCTTGCGGTGAATGTTACGCCGACGGGGATGAGCGCTACGCTCGGATTCACCAACGGATCCAATTTTGACGAGTCGCTGGAACGGAATTTCCCGGGCGCCACGTGGGCGGTGCAATACAATGCCATATCGGGCGCTTTGAACGAAACCTATTGGATTTATTACCGGCCGGATGATGATCAAAGCTGGTGTCGCACGAAGGCCGCCGCATCCAATATGGGGCAAGTAGAAATTGTTATCCAGAAAGTAGGCGGGAGCCTGAGGGGACTTTACGAAATCGGCACGCCGGAGGCGGCACAATGGACCGGGACTTGCCTTATCCAGCCGGCCACGCACCTGGTGTGTGATCCGCCGCATCTTGTGTGCCCGGAGGGAGTGCCGGACAGCAACAAAAACGGCGTAACGGAAGACGGTTGCGGAAGCTGCGGCGCCAACGGTTGTAAATCAAGCGCATATGCGTCCATTCAGTCGGGGATGGATTCCGCGCAGGGGACGTCGGACGCGTGGCTGGCCCTCTCCGACGCGGTGGATTCGCCGCTGCGGATCGGGCACGGCATCAAGGTGTTCTATTTCCTCGGCGGAAGCTACGGGCAGTACAACATCGATACGGCGATTACAGATATTTACGAAGGGGCGGCGGCGGATGAAAACGGAATAACATCCACATGGTGTTTTGTGGACATCCTGCGTCCCAGCGGGGCCTTGGTCCGGTTTTACGAGAGTTCCTTCAATGAGTTTAAGCTGGTCAGAAGGTCCAACACCTATAAGCTGACCCGTGTGGGGAATTACTACAAATTGCTCTTCGATGATGGCGTCATACACGTATTCTCCTACCAAGGCGGCACGGCACGCGTGGTTTCCTCCGCGGCGCAGTGGGCGGCGTTCGAGTGTGAAATGCAGGGGATGCCCGGAGTACGGAACGCGCCCCCCGGCACCGGGGTTACTGTCGAGTACATCGGGGGATCGACCTACCGTTTCACCAGCCCGGCGTATGGGATTGTGGAGGCGACGCTCGATTCCAAGGGCATTCCCGTTGTGATTGAAAACAAGGGACCGGCCGACCCGGATACGCCCGACGATCCGCCGGGGCCCGGGCCGGAGGACGATCCTTACAACCAGGTCGAGAAGACGGAAACCTCCTCCGGGCTCGACGCGGCGGGCGGGTGCGATTTTGCCGATTTTTTCCCGGCGGGGGAAGTGCCGGATTGGGGGCCGATTCTTTCCAGCTCGGTTACCGACTACAAGAATGCCGAAGGGGTCGTATTCGCCAAGTACATCGAGGCGACGTACGAATCCGGGCACATCAACCGCGGGTATTGGTATGCCGAGGGGGGTGGATTGCTCCCGGTGGAGCTCTCCATGTTTGACCGGGAGGAGGTTGAGCAGGAAGAGGAGGACACGGGTTTCACGCTGGTCCTTGAAATTCATACGCGCATCAAGTACGGGATCGAGGGGCGTTCGGTAATCGTCCGGCACAAATTGATCCGGCTCTACCCGGGGTTCGAGGTGGTGGTGGCCGAGTATCGGAATTACGGTACGGAGGACGAACAGTCCGCCGTGTACGAATACGGGGACGACCCCGGCGCGGGAAGCTACGGAAAATTACTGTATTCCAATGATTTCGACAACCGCTGGATGCGTTTTGAGTACGATGCCTACGGGCGGGTTGTCCGGGAGATCGGCCCCTTTGCCGACTCCGCGCCGGAGGACCCGGACGCTTTGCAGAAGATCCGCATGTACGACTACGCGCCGTTGACGGCGGAAGAGCCGACCTGGGCGGGGGATTACCGTGCGCGCACGGTGATTACGCAGGCTTTGGGTGTGGAGGTCGCGCGGGAGTACTATTTGTATTGGGAGAACGAAAGCTGGAGCGTTGTTGCGGCTTCACGGGGGGCGGCGTGGGACAATCTTGGCAATTCAGTGAATAAGAGCTGGACGTATTCGGAAGGGGATTTCGCGGGGCGCCCGTGGAAGACGGAGAATGCCGACGGAACGAAGTCGTGGACGACGTACGAGGAAAAAGAGATCCGTTCCGGTGTTTGGGGCGTGGAAGCGGTAACCGAGAGCGGCCGCTTGCCGGGCCACGGCACGCGGCAAATAACGCGTACCGATGCGCGTGGATTTTTGTATTCGAGTTTGCGGTTCGACATCGCCACGGGGCTTTTGATCGGCGGAACGGATTACACCCGAGATAAGTACGGGCGCGCGGTGCGCGAGGTTGCATTGGATGGCGACATTACGGAAACCACGTACAACTGCTGTGGTCCGCGTTTCGTTACCGATCCAACGGGTATGGAAACGGAGTACGCGTATGATTCACTGAACCGTCTTAAGTTTGTGAGCATGGCGGGGGTAACGACGTTCCACAGCTACGATGCTTTCGACAATGAGATCGGTGTTTCCATTGCGGGGAGCGAGGGCGGGGAGATTGCCACGCACTATGAGTACGATGCGGACGGGTTGCTGGTCAAAACCATCGACGCGTTGGGAAATGCCACATTGTATCGCCGGGGGCCGGGTTGGGAGGAAACGGAGGACACGTTGGGCGGAATTGTTCGCACCGAATATTGCCGCGACGGGCGGGTGCGGAGCGTCTCCGGGAGCGCGGCTGCGCCGCAATCGTACATCTACGGTGTGGAGGATGGCGAGTTGTACACGCAAACATGTGCTTCGGAGAGCGAGTGGACGAAGGGTTTCACCGATTTTCTGGGCCGTTCGTACAAACAAACTTACGCGGATGGGTACAGTACGATCACCGGGTACGACGCGTTGGGACGGCCTGTTTCGAGTTCCGACACGCTGGGCGCGGTGAATCTTCAGGTATACGACGACGCGACGGGGGAACTGCACTTGGAGGTTGTGAAGCGTACGGCGGGGGATGCGATCGATTTCGCCCGCGACCGGGTAACCGAGTATGCGACCGGGTACGCGGAGTACGAGGGGTCGGTGGTTCGGGTACAACGCGTGTACAATTACGTCGAGGGAGTGCGCACGGAGGTTTCCGTGCGCCGGACGAGGCGGGACGGGAAGCGCAGCTGGAGCGTGGAGAACGGGCAGTCGAGCAGCAGCATGACCGATTACGTCGGGATGGGGGAAGTTACGGAGGAGGTTGTCGGGTTCGACGGGGTGCGTGTTACGAGTGTTTCGGAGGATGGGTTGTTGCTTCGTTCGGAGCACAGCGTGTTGGGTGTAACCACATTTGTGTACGACGAATTCAACCGTTCCGTGGGGAGCGATCACGCGGGGTTGAGCGAGCGGAAAACGTTGGACGCGCTGGGGCGTGTTCTGGAATCAAGGCAGGTGGGCAATGACTGAACGGACAACACGGTATACATACGACGCGTTGGGGCGTGTGACAAGCACGACCACGCCGGAGGGGATTGAAACGCGGACCGCGTACACGCCGCGCGGGGAAGTGGCGTCGATTTCCGG
>JAVBPY010000006.1:0-444139 GCA_031549345.1 Victivallaceae bacterium | reverse complement strand
AGGGGCCCGACTTGACGCTATTAAGACGATTGAGCGTACACTTAAGTTTCAATACGCGGGCCCGCGAGGGGCCCGACTTGGCGTGCAGACCTTGCACAAGAGCGATTCCGGGTTTCAATACGCGGGCCCGCGAGGGGCCCGACTTGATTCTGTTTCGTTGGCCTTGGGAGGCCGGAGTTTCAATACGCGGGCCCGCGAGGGGCCCGACTTGACGACCTTGACAACATCGGCAAGTCGGCGCGGTTTCAATACGCGGGCCCGCGAGGGGCCCGACAGTCATATCCGGTTCCGCCGACATCAAGCGGACGGTTTCAATACGCGGGCCCGCGAGGGGCCCGACGCACGGGGTTGTACCCTTTCCTGAACCGCCCGGGTTTCAATACGCGGGCCCGCGAGGGGCCCGACCCCACAGGCTATCCAGCTCCTCGCGGTATGCGCGGTTTCAATACGCGGGCCCGCGAGGGGCCCGACTTGCCAAAGAGCCGCCGCCACCCGCGCCGCCGCCGTTTCAATACGCGGGCCCGCGAGGGGCCCGACGAGCCCGGCAAAAAAACAAAAAAAAGGGATAAAAGTTTCAATACGCGGGCCCGCGAGGGGCCCGACGCGTCGAGGTCGACGTACTGATGCGAGATGCTACGTTTCAATACGCGGGCCCGCGAGGGGCCCGACGCTTTGCCGAGTCAATACGTTTTATGAATATTATCGTTTCAATACGCGGGCCCGCGAGGGGCCCGACTCGACTGTTCGATGCTTAAGGCCTCAACCGTAAGTGTTTCAATACGCGGGCCCGCGAGGGGCCCGACGCGGCTTGCGCGACATTAAACGTTTTGCGCGCGCGGTTTCAATACGCGGGCCCGCGAGGGGCCCGACACCGTACCAAGTCATGCAATGCCCAGGCCCCTTGAGTTTCAATACGCGGGCCCGCGAGGGGCCCGACTCTGTTACTGTAACCCGTTGATTGATAGAATTCAAATCAATGGATTGCGCGAATGTCATTTTTCTAGACATTTATTTAATTGTCAAACAACGAAAAAAGGCAATGAGATTGTCCTATTGCCTTTTATTGCAACATATTGCATATCACGCGCGAACCTCATGCACATGGCAGGTGGAACTCAAGGTTCGCGTTCGGAGCACTGATATGGAAAATTTAGAATGGAAGACGATTAATCACCCTCATAGGCACAAGGTGTCTTCGGCAAGATTAATGGAGGCCTTTTGCCCATAGTGCTCCACGCGGTGGCTCGAACGATTGCCCAGAATATAAAATCGAAGACTGTCGTAATTTTCATCCATTTCCTTCAGAAGACTATTGCGAAAATGCACCAGTTGCGTTGAATCGATATGACACTCGAATACCGAGAACTGAACGCGCAAACCGTGGTCCAAACACAATTTTGCGATTCGCCGCAGGCGCCTTTTGCCTCCCTCCGATTCCGTTGAAACGTCGTAACTGACCAAAATCAACATTGCGCAATCACCTCACAATAAAAGGGGGATACGTATTCAGTTCCCCCCGCAGATACCGGGCCAACAGCAACGCCTGAACAAATGGAAGCAATCCGCATTTCATTTTTTCCTGCAAATAAGGATGAATCATCTCCTCCTTCTTCCTCTCCTGGTACGCGGAAATCACCGTTTTCTTTGTCGTATCGTCCATAAGAACAGCCCCAGACTCACTGATTTTGAATCCTTTGCCGGTTATTTTTTTCAGGTTGATCAGCGTCAGAACCAGACGGTCGGCCAGATAGGGACGAAATTCCTCCATCATATCCAACGCCAGCGAGGCCCGCCCAGGACGATCCTTGTGCAAAAATCCAACGGCCGGATCCAGACCAACCGACTCCAGCGCTCCGGTGATGTCGTGCATCAACAATGTATACACAAACGACAGCAATGCATTGACCGGGTCCAAGGGCGGGCGGCGATTGCGTCCGGAAAATTGGAACACATCTTTCTGGGTGGTTATGAATGCGTTGAACACAGCAAAATACCGGGCAGCGGCTTCTCCCTCGACCCCTCGCAGCGCCTCCAAATTGCCTTGAACGTTTTTCAGCCCTGCAATCTGCCTTCGAAAATACAATGCGATTTCCTCCAGTACGGCATCGGACCGATCCGGATGGTCGCGTCGAAAGCGCATGATCGTTTGCCGTGAATTGATCAGCTTGCCCGCTATAAAACTACCGGCCAATCGGAGGCATTTTTCCGGATCGTCCGCCTGGCGGTATTGCTCCCGCCGCAGCAAAACATTGCCGGAAACCGCCCCCTGCACACGTGCGAGAAAACGACCGTTCGCTGTGAGAAAACTCACCCCGATGCCATGCTCCGCACAGGCGCCCAGCAGAAAAGGAGAACACAAAACATTGCCGAAGCAGACAATGCCGCTCAAATTCAACAACGGCAACTGCGAAACTTTTTCTCCTTTCAACGTTGCGAACAACGTTTCGCCGGTCTTGGACAAATACAACCCCTGCGTGGTAACATACAATGTGTTAAGCAGTTGTTTCACAATGCACCATCCTCCCGGAACAACTCTTGTTCCAAATAGCTTGCCGGGTCTGGCATGTTCCTTAATTGGGGCAGACAGCGTTCCTCCAGCGAGCATTTTTTGCAGAGCGATTTTTTCAGAAGAGGCGCCGGAGGCGCGCTTCCGCCAAGGATGGAGTGGGCATACGCCGCCACTTCACGCGTTTTTTGCTTGAGTTCCGCCGTCAACTCCACCTTCAACCGTCGTCTGATTTTCCCGTAGTACACAGCGCCGGTATCGACCGGACGGCCGAGCATCTCCTCCAAAGACATGCCTTGGGCGCACAATTGGATGAGATCGCAATCGTTTTCCTTGGGTTGGCCGAGTTTGTATTCGACCGGATGGATTGTACCGGCATTGTCGTCGAACTCCACCAGGTCGGCGCGCCCGACAAGGCCGAGCGCCTCGCAGCGAAGCGGCAACGCCCGCGCCAGCCGGACGCCGGGACGGGCAAACTCCGTCCCGCGCCGATCGACGCGCTCGTGCATAACGCGCCCGGCGGCGGTGGATGAATTCTCCTGCCAAATTTGCTCGGCATGAATTAGATAGCACTGCCGGGGGCAAAATTGCACATGCTGCAACGCGGAGAGCATGATGTAATCCTCTTCGGAATACGCCATAAACCCCTTCCCTTCGTGCGAAACGTTTACGCTTTCTCGATCAGCTCCACCCCGGCGGGGAGGTTGCGGTCGATGACGATTTTAAAATCGCTGAACGCACGGGCCGGTTGCTCTTCCGGCGTCGCTCGCTCAACCTTCACAAGATCGAACAACTGGTGCGCCGGTGCGTTGCCAAGGGCGGAGGCATGCTTGAACACCAGAAGTTTTCGCGTCGCCATCAGGCCCCGCGCCGCCGAACGGTCGTGCTCAAACATATTCACCAGGGCGCTCCAGAAAATCTCCAAATCCTCTTCGCTGAAGCCGGTCTGCGCCGCCAGGTTGGCAGAAACGAAGCCGTAGCCGATATACACGCCGTAGGGGACGGTGTTTTTGCGCCCCATGGTCCGGTTGTCGCCGCCTTGTTTTTCCGCCTCCGCCTCGGTGGCCACGGCCATGCGGGTGATGGAGTGTTCCAGTACAACAACCGGCGCGGAGGAACGGGCAAAGGTCATCTGGATCGGTCCACGCACCTGACCGGCGTTGGCACCGGTGGAGAGCACGGCCCCGAAGGTACGGATATCGAAGAAGGTCTTGCACATCTGTGTCCGGGCCTTGTTCACTTCGCCCCCCTGCCCTTCTCCCTTGGTTTTACGCTTCTTGCCATCCTTTTCATCCACGGGATCGGCTTGGAGATCAATACCGAGCTGTTTGTAGGCGTCGGCGATCTGCGTGTTCAGAATGGCTTTTTCTTTGACGAAAATATCGTATCCCGCGGCGGGGTCGCCGTTGAGCTGGATAAAATTCCTCACCTTGCGTTTCAAACAAACGTCGGTAACCAATCCCTGCCCGGATTCCGCATCCAATCGCGGCAGGTTGCCGGCGTCTGGATCACCGTTGGGGTTGCCGTCTTTAACGTCGAAAATCAGGACGAAATCGTAGCGGTTTTTCAGTGGGGTGCTCATGATGGAACTTCCTTTCAATTCTGCGTATTTTCTTTTTTATCTTCTTTGGGCGTGAAAAAATCCTGGCGCTGGTGATAATAACCGATGGAGAAAAACCCCTGGTCGGCCAGCGTGAGATGCGAGGGGAACTTTTTGATCTCGAAAATGATTTCTCCGAGGAGTTTTTCGTAATTGACGGCCTCGCCACGGTTGTCCAACTTGGACAAATGGTGGTTTTTCAGGCGCATAAGAGTCCCGAATACCGTAACCGGCGTGCTGGACGCCGCGCCGTAAAAACGGTCGCGGATCGTGGCGTTGATTCCCGGATTGGCACGTTCCTGAATGCGTTCCAGCGTGGCGAACAAGCGCCCCAGCCGGTACCCCTGATTTTTGTTGGCTAGATCCAGTCCCATGGTAATCATCCTTTCATTATTCGGATTTTTTATGCGCAGTGAACGATTAAGATATGCCTTGATTAAAGCCGCGCGGGGGTAGGAGATCTCGCGTTCGGCGCGAATCCGCAGGATTGCATTTTGCAGCAATGTATGCGGATAGAGTCCGCCCGAGAGGATGGCCCGCATGGTGTCCCCCGACAGATTGGGCGGAATATTCTCCGATTTGCCTAAAGGCGCGGTGGAAACAAGCAGCCGGAAAAGCGGGAGAATCTCCGGCATTTTCGGCCCGTGAACAATCTGGAGGTCTTCAAAATGCTGCCGGATATTCCCCGCCATTCCCTCGACCGTTTCCGCAATCCAGAAGCGGATGGAAATACGCGACGCGTTGGGAGAAAGGCCCAAAACATAGAACATGTTCGGTGCGTCATCCAATGCGAATGCGCCATGCTCTGGTGAGTCGTACAGACTCTTCACGGCGCGCGTATTCCGATCCGGATCGTCCTTGGGCGGTTCGCCGAAAACATCCAGCATGGTCAGTTCCAGCGCCGAAGGGCGGGCCGACCAGAAAACGGTAGAGGCGTCGCCCACTTGCATGCGTTGCGTCGAATCCTTGTGCAACAAAGTATTCAGCGCCGTGGTGTAGGCGAAGACCGAGCCGGCGCCCACGGGCGCGTTGAAGCTCTGCTCCTTGCCGTAGGAGCAGAACGCGGGCGCATTGAAGGAAACGATGTTGGCTCCGGACGTTTGCGCGCCCCAGACCCCTTTGATGGCCGTATGCAGCCGCGCAATCGGTTCACGGTTGCCGGTAACCAGACAAATGGCGTCTTCCTCCGTTCCTGTCGTGCTCAAACGGGAAATTGCGTCACGAACGGCGGGACTTTCGGCGATTGTAACAATTTCTCCGGCGAGCTGAAAGGTGAGATTGGCCCCCTCCTCCTTGCAAGTCGTCCATGTTTCACCGAATTTTTCCAGCACAACGTCTTTGTCCGGGAATTCGAGAAATTTACGGAGCGCCGCAAGGCCGGGATCGGGAACACCGCTCAAAGAAGTAATTTTTTCACAAAAGGCAGCGTGTTTTTCCTTCGCCTTTCCGTCGCCGACCCCCAGCGCATACACTGGAGTTTCCCAAAGAAAATTGGAAGAAACCCCGCTTGTTTTTTTCACACCCTGCGGCAACAGATAGCGTTTGGCGCGCCTGGCTTTGCCCGTACCCTCCACGGTGGAGTACAAATTTACCGGAGTGCCGTCAGCGGCCAGCTCCAGAATGAACGAAATCTCCTTCCATTCCCATCCGGGGGGCGCCATCTCCGCCGCCGGATCGGCCGCTTTGCGGTCGTAGTAGTCCTTCAACGCATGTAAAATCATTTGCGCACCTCCTCGCCATCCGGGGCCGGAACGTCGATCACTCCGTTTTTCATTTCCGCGCGGAAAAACATCGGTTTAATGTCTTTCGGGTCAGAATAATCCATGTCGTAGAGCATCCAGCCCAAATCGCGGCTTTCGGCAATCGGCGGCGCGAGTTCTTCACCCGGTTTCACCAGCCGGAAGCGGCAGGAAAACTCCCGGCAGCCAAGATACGGCTGGATAAAGCATTGTCCTTTGGTGGCGCGGCGGTCGAAGATCGCGGCGTATTTGGCTTCGTTTTCATCGTTGCGCCCGGCGGCGACCGCCTCCTCTTGGTCAAGGAGGAATTCGGGAACCGGGTTGGAGACCTTCGGGCGTTTGCCTTCCGGGATAAAGATGAACTCCGCGCTCACGCGGTAACGGACGTCGCGCAAAATCAGCCCGGCCCGCTGCTGGCGGTCTTCTTCGACGAAAATGCCCTTGCTGCGCGGCGATGCGACCTGAGAGACCTCGTTGCGCCGGATCGACGCCCACCGGACCGGCTTGAGGACCTCAATTTTCTTAATCCGCCACTCGATGGCCGGTTTCCAGAAAATCGCACAGAAGATATTGCGCGCGGCCGACGGGGTGATTACATCGTAACTCACGCGCTCCACCTTCATCTCCGGGCGGCTGAAGCAGGCAAAATCCCCCTCCAACTCCAAAACAAATCCTCGCATAAAGACTCCTTATAGTACATGTGCGTCAAATTGTCGATCCTTGAAAATATCCAACCCAATCTCTTCGTCGTATAAATCGCTCCGCATTACGACCTGAATCCCGGCGACATCCTCCAGGTTGCCGTTCAAAAGCCAATCTTTCGCAAGGTATTCCCGCAAGTTGACGGTGTAGCTTTGCAAGGCCCGCATGATCTCCCGGGTGGGACCCTCTTTCCGCAAACGCTCGATCCAGGTACCACTCCCCGCGTAATCGACCACCACCGGAATACCGGCCTCATCGATCATGCGGAAGTTCTCCGCCACCGTGCGGAAGCTGATTTTAATATACGGAGCATCCAGCACAAGCAGCTTGTGAAAATCCACCTTATGCGCATTGACCCGGCTGTAAAAATTCTTAAAATACTCGGTAAACGCCACGGGAGAATCGAAATCCAACCCTCCGACCGCCGCACGCGAGCAGGTGGCGGCGGTCGCCTTTACCTGCAATCCCCTGGAGATGGGCTCGGGAGGGACAAATACTTTGACCATCCCCGGCTGTGCCGCACGCCCTTCCCGGTTGCAGCGCCCCGCCGCCTGGGCGATGGAGTCCATCCCGGCCAAAGCCCGGTACACCACAGGGAAATCGATGTCCACCCCCGCCTCCACCAGCTGCGTGCTGATCACCCGGATCGGCTCTCCGGCTTTCAGGCGCGTCTTGATCGACGCGATGACCTTGGTGCGGTGCTTGGGACACATCGAGGCGGAAAGATGGATTGTCCCTTCCGGCATCAATTGAAACAAGTCGTAGCAATCTTGCCTGGTGTTGACGATGCACAAAATCTGCTCGTGTTCCTTGAGTTCCGAGGCAATCGCCTCCCAGGAACAGCCCGCGATCAAATCCTCCGGCATCGCAATCTGCGTCCGTTTCAGCTTTACATAGAGATCGAAGCCCTCCGGAATGATTTCCCGGGGGGCGAGATCGAACAAAGCGGGTTGCGTGGCGGTCGCCAAAACCAGGGAAACACCATAATCGGTCGTCAAATGCTCGATCGCCTCGACGCACGGTTTCAGGAGATCCGGCGGGAGCAACTGCGCCTCGTCCAAAATGATTACGCTGTTGGCCAAACGGTGCAATTTGCGGCATTGAGCAGGACGCGCGGCGTGGAGCGATTCAAAAAATTGCACGCTCGTGGTAACGATGATGGGCGCGTCCCAGTTTTCGGCGGCCAGCCGGGAGCGCATCGTTTCCTTCGCCGGATCGAGATTGCTGTGGTGCTCGATGACTTGATCGTCGCCGAAAATACCGCGCAAAATCTGCGCCGTCTGCTCGATGATGCTTGTGTAAGGGATGACGTAAACAATCCGGCGCTTTTTGTATTTTACCGCGTGGTCCAACGCGAAGGCCATCGCGGACAAAGTCTTCCCGCCGCCGGTCGGCACAGTCAGGGAAAAGAGCCCGGGTTCCTTGAATGCCGCCTCCCGGCAGGACCCGAGAACCGTTTGCCGAATGGCGTTGACTTCGGTCGGCGCGGCTTTGGCGGCCAAGTTCGCCATGTGCGCATCAAAACGGCGCTTCAGTTCCCCCATGTCGGCAAATGCCCCCCGGAGGAGGTTTTGTTCCGGCTGCATGAATTTTTCCGTATCCAAATAGTCGGCGTCCACCAAACACGAAAAGAGCATGCGCACCCAGAAAGCCATATTGTGCACACGCACCCACGGCGGCAACTTGCCGATGTCAACAGGCAGTTGTGCGATAAAATCCGCCGCGTTGCGGCGAATGGAGTCGAGGTTGACCTTGCCTTCGCCCTTCAGGCGGACGTCCAGCGCTCCATAGTCGGGCAGTCCGGTGTGGTGCCCGGCAATCAGGTAGGCGAGAATCCGGCCGGGGAGCTTGAAGGTTTCTTCCGCCCAGAGCGCTCCGGCGGCGGCGTGGTTGGAGTTGCTGCCGTCCGCATCGTATTTTACATCGTCAAACCCATTGCACGACGCCAGGTATTCCTGGAATTTCCCGGCTTTCCCGAGATCGTGCAGTTCCCCGGCCAACTGTCCCCAGTCCCCGGAGTCGAATTCCCCGGCGAACATTCCCGCCAGTTCCCCGGCCGCGTACGAATGAACCGCAAGCGACTGCCAGTTCTCACGCGGCTCACCCGGCTTGCTGTGTGCGTAGTAATTCATTCCACCTTCAAAAGTAATGGATTTTGACTCGTGACTACACTCTAGCACACACCGCTGAAAATACAACGCAAAGATATAAAAATATTAACTTCTGTATTCATTATTCCCGTCATTTTCCAAGCCAAATAGCCCAATTCCCCAGTTCTCTTATCACAAAGGCGTCCTCGAAATTCAGCCTTGAAGATGCCAAAAGCAACTTGCGTAACCATGGAAGGCGGGCCATATTAGAAAACGACATGCTTTTATGAAAATTTCAATACCAGGAGTACTGAACATGGACACTATGCTGCACGATGTTTTCGGCCCCAGGATTACCGGGGTGCCGCCCGGAGACGCCCACCGCGATTTGATGCGCCTGGCAGACGGCCGCATCCGCCACTACGGACGTGAGCTGGCGCTCGGCGATGACGGGATGCTCCGCTCGCACGAAATCTACACGGAAAGTTCCGACGAAGGGTTAAGTTGGCGGACGAATCCTGCTGCAATCCCCTCCGTCGGCGGCATGGTCTTCGATCCGGCACGGGGAGATTATTGGACGGTCCTTCACTGCCACGGCGGCGTAAACCGCCATGGGTCGGACGATTATTATTCGGCGCTCTGGGCCGGGCTTTGTCCGGAAGCGGGGGTGTATTTGTTTCGGGCACCCTCCCCCGACGGGCCGTTCACGGCGCGGCGCATCTGGCCGGAGGTTCTGCATGTCCAGCGGCAGCCGCTGGTGCTGCGCCGGAACGGGCGTTTTCTCGTTCCCTTCCAAGTTTCGATCAACCAGCTCTGCCACCCCGGCGTGCTCCTCTCCGACGACAACGGCGAAAACTGGCGGCGTGTTCTGCTTTCGCCGACGCCCGTTCCGGACAAAGTCGTCTGGCCGCACCGGGGGCTGCGCTGGCTGAACCCCGGGGCCGAACCGATTGTCGCGGAAAATCCGGCGGGAAAACTCATCATGCTTTTGCGCACCTCGCAGGACTGCTTTTACCGTGCGGAATCGCTCGACGGCGGCGACAGTTGGAGCACGCCCGCCCCAAGCTGTTTCTGGGGCACGGCAACGATGCCGAATCTGGTGACGCTTCGCGACGGCCGGATGCTGGCCATCTGGAACAACAACACCCCGTTGCCGGAGGTCGACCACGCATTGCAGGTGCACCTTTCGGAGCGGGAACGCGCCGGGATGGGCGAAGACATGTTCACCAACCGCGATGCGATCCACGCGGCGATCTCCGAGGATGGCGGCGACACGTGGACCGGCTTCCGCGAACTCCATTTGAACGAACGGCGCAACGACGCCGATTTCCGCCTGAGCGGAACCGCGCTGGAGATCGATAAAAGCGTGCACCAGAACCAGTTGCTGGAATTGGAGGATCGGAAGATCCTCGTGGCGTTCGGGCAGCACCATCTGTGCCGCAAGTTCGTGGTCTTTGATCCGACATGGCTGTACGAGTCCTGCCGCGCCAACGATTTCCGCAACGGGCTGCGCGACTGGTCGGTGCACACGTATTTGAAGGGAATCAACGGCATGACCCTCGGCTACCGCGGGCACTGTTCCTTGAACCGGCAGTTCGGCGCCACCCCCGTGCCGGACCCGACCGGGGGCTCGCGCGAAGTATTGCGCATCGCCCGCCACCCCGATCCCCGGCTGATGCACGAAAAGCAGGGGGCGGTCTGGAATTTTCCGGCGGGACGCCGTGGCGAAGTTACCGTCGAACTGTATCTTACGCCCGGCAGCGCCGGATTGCAGTTGTCGCTCTGCGACCGGTGGTTCAACCCGGTCGATCCGGTCGTTGGCGAGTTTGCTCCGGCAGTGTTTAACCTCGACAGCGCCGGGCGTATCAACGGTGTTCCGGCATTAACGCCGGGAGAATGGCTGAAACTGACGCTGCGCTGGGACCTGGATGCCGCAAGCTCCGTCGTGGAAATCGGCGAACTCCGGATTCCCGGCCGTTGCGGCGGACATGCGCAAACACCCCTGCAGATCAGTTATCTGCATTTGCAATCCATCGCCGAAAACACCGATGAATGCGGCGTCCTGATCGCCTCCGTCTCCAAGCGCGACATTTAGTCCGCGGTGAGGCGGACGAACAGTTCTTCCAGATCCAGCGCTTCCGTTTCGTGGCTATCGAGCAGCCTGCGGTCGCCGCGCACAAGCAAGGTGCGGCGGGAGCCTGCAGTCTCTTCACGGAGAATTTCCAGCCCCGGCGGAAGCACAAACTGCGTCTCCGTCGTGACGCTGAAAATGGAGTCTTTCAGTTGCTCGAGATCGGCGGTCAGCAGTAATTTCCCCTGGTCGATGACGGCAATTTTCTCAACCACGCCCTCCAGTTCGCTAATGAGGTGCGACGAATAGATCACCGTACAGTGTTCGCGCTCCATTTGCTCGATCACCAGTTCGGTGAACCGCCGCCGGGCCGGAACGTCCAGGCCGATCGTCGGTTCGTCCAGCACCAACACCTCCGGCCGCCGTACCAGCGCCGCCAACAGATTGAACTGCCGCAATTGCCCGAGCGACAGTGTTTTGAGTTTTTTTCCGAGATCGAGCCGGAACGCTTCGGCGATCCGTTCGGCAAGCACGGCGTCGTAACGGGGGAAAAAGTCCTTCAGGAGCGCCAGCGCCTGATGCGCTGTCATCCAGAGCGGGTAGAGATTCTGGTCCGAAACATAGGCGAGCATGGCTTTGACCGACACCGGGTCGCGGTAAGGGTCGTACCCGAAGACCGAAACGTCGCCCCCATCCGGTTCAAGCATGCCGGAGAGGGATTTCAAAACAGTGGTCTTTCCAGCACCGTTGCGCCCCAGCAACGCGAACGCGCACCCCCTGGGAATGTCCAGCGTCAGTTGGTGGACGGCGTCGATTTTTCCATTGTACGATACGGTCAATTCGATAAGGCAAATTTTGTTTTCCATAGTGATTCCTTGTTGAAGTTCAATGGAGAAGGTAGGCGCAGAGCCAGGCACTTGCAATCAGCAGCAGTTGCAGGCAGACTGTCCCTCCGAGATTCCTCCCTCCGACGGCAAGCCGCTCCCGGAGGAAGAGGAAATTAGCGAGAAGGAACGTGCCGAATGGGAAGAAGGTCCATTGATCGAAGATCGTTTGAGGGATCATGAAGTGGATTGACGGAGGCAAAATGGCAGCCAGAAAAAGGAGGAGGCACGGGAATACCTTACGCCGTTCCGGTAATTCGGCGAATGCCAGCGTCCAGCAGTAAAGGAGGAGCGGGGTGTAGAAAAAGAAATACGCCAACCCATGCCGCCCATAGAGCGGTGCGAGCGCCAGCACGAACTCCAGCATCATCAGATAAGCCACCGTGGCGGTGGCCAGACCGCTTTTCCACGCCGGGAGCGGCAGGCTCAGACGGAGTTTCTGGATTCCGTTGCCCCAGGGCGCCCCCGGAACGAAGGCCATGCCGGAAAAAAACATCACCATTTGCAATGTGTAAATGGTGGCTCCATCGTCCGGCGGATTTAGCCCCGGCAGATAGAAGGCTAGCGGCCAGAGAAAGACAAGGCAGACCGGCCAACGGAAGGCGGAGCACTCCAATCGCAACATCGTCAGAAAATCATGCATAGCTTATTCCCAAGTTACAGTTTCACGTGATAATGCACCCAGGCATAAAGCCAGGAGGCGATGATCAAAAGGATCTCCAGTACATCGATCAACAGGGTTTTCTTATGGCTGGCATAGTTGTAGTACCATTGCTGTAGAGCATTACCAAGGAGAAAAAGTCCAAAAATCAAGAAGCAGGGCTGGTAAAAAAAAGCGGGGTCTTGGAACACTGAAAAAAAGAGAACCGGAACGTTGAAATAGAAGATCAACAGCTTGGGCGCCCAAAGTGATTCCTCAAGCTCGTTGATGCCACAATGAAGGTACAACCACGTGGCGTTGCAGAAGAAAGCGAAAGGCAGTACCCGCCAGCCGAACCCATCGGACTGCAATATGGAAACAAGGATGAGCGGCAGAAGGCCGAGAAAATAGCACAGATAACTTGTAATGATGAGCACCAAACCACTAATCCATGGATTGGCAGGAAGACTGTGGTGGATTTTACGATATTGCGGATTGAAGCAATATATGGACATGGAAACAAGGAAGGGGCTTAGAACCAGAAGAAACAAGGAGAGATTGTAGTCTTTGAAAAAGAAAAAAGAACCCGCAAGACTGCACGACATGAGGACAAGAAGCAGAAGCTGTACCCAGTGCAGAGAAAAGGACAACTCGAACTTCAGCAGTTTCAGGAATATTTTCATGGTTGCGGGTCCTCCGGAGTCGAGAGCAGGTTTTTTTCAAAAATTTCACGAATGTCGGAGGTTTTCAGGCCAAAGCGCCGGGCGCTGTCTATGGCTTTCTGAAGCTCCGCCTCGACGGTGCGCCGTGCAAGAAGGCGCGTCGTGTCCTCCGGCTGGGTGACGAAGCTGCCGCCGCCGTGGCGGCCTTCGAGCGTCCCCTCCGTCTGCAAAAGCATATAAGCCCGCGCAACAGTGTTCGGATTAACCCGCAGCTCCACCGCCAGATCCCGGACCGAAGGGAGTTTCTCCCCGGCCCGGTAGCGCCCGGCCAGAATCTGCTGCCGGATTAAGTCGGCAATTTGCAGATAAAATGGTACGCCATCTTCCATTTTAAGTTTCATGATCCACCCATATGTACTAGTTTATTCATACACTTATAGTGTACTACTCTTTTAATACAAATGCAAGCGGCAATCGAAAAAAAATCGTTTTTTCCGATTGCCGCAGAGGGGGCCTCTTCGCCGGGAAGGTGTTCTTCTATTTCATATCGCGCCGCACGTACTTTGTGTGCAGGAGTTTGTGCGCGACGGCGCTCCCCGGTTCGCCGAGGAACTCCTCGTAGAGCTTCCGGATCGAGGGATTCTGGTGCGATTTCCGGAAGGCGCATTTGCGGTCCACACGGTAGATCGCTTCGAGCCGGCGTTTCAGGATTCGTTCGTCGCCGTGGTGGTACGGCTGGCCGCCGCCGTTGATGCAGCCGCCCGGGCAAGCCATGATCTCGATGGCGTGGTACTCCGCCTCGCCCGCGCGGATGCGCTCCAGGAGCTTCCGCGCCTGGCCGAGGCCGGAAACAACGGCGACGCGCAGCTTCATCCCGGCGACCTCCACCGTCGCCTCCTTGGTCCCGGCGAGACCCCGCACCGCGTTGAAATCCACCCCCGGAAGATCTTTCTTGGAAAGCCAGTCGGCGGCGGTCCGCAGCGCCGCTTCCAGCACGCCGCCGGAAACGCCGAAGATTGCCGCGGCACCCGTGGATTCGCCGAGCGGCGAATCGTACATTCCGTCCTCCAACTGTGAAAAACGGATTCCGGCCTCGTGGATCATATCGCCGAGTTCGCGGGTGGAAATCACAATGTCCACATCGCGCACCCCATCATGAATAAACTCATCGCGGGCCGCCTCGTATTTCTTGGCCAGGCACGGCATGACGGAAACGACCACCAGATTCTCCGGCGCCACGCCGATCTTTTCCGCATAATAGCTTTTGGCAATCGCTCCGAACATCTGCTGCGGCGACTTCGCGCTCGAAGGCATGTGCAGGAGATCCGGGAACTGGTGCTCGAAGAACTTGACCCACCCCGGGCAGCAGCTCGTCAGAATCGGGAGGTCGCGCCCTGATTTCACGCGCTCGACAAGTTCCTTGGTTTCCTCCATAATCGTAAGGTCCGCGGAAAAATCGGTGTCGAAAACCTTGTCGAACCCCAACATCCGCAACGCGGAAATCATCTTCCCGGTGCTGATCGCCCCCGCCGGAAGGCCGAAGCACTCGCCGATCGCCACGCGTACCGCCGGGGCGGTCTGCACAATCACGGTTTTTTGCGGATCGTTCAGCGCGCGCCAAACGGGGTATTTGTAATCCATTTCGCTGAGTGCGCCGACCGGACAGGCCTGGACGCACTGGCCGCAGAAGACGCACACCGTGTCGTTCAGCGGTTTCAATCCCTCGGGGGCCACCACCGCCTGGAAACCGCGCCCGACACCGGAGAGGACGCCGACGGTCTGCATGACGTTGCAGGCTGTTTCGCACCTCCGGCACATGATGCATTTATCGAGGTCGCGCGCAATGGCTTTGCTGGAAAGGTCTTTTTTGTACGTGGACTGCTCCCCGGTATAAAGAAGATGGTGCAAACCAAGTTCCTGCGCCAATGCCTGAAGACGGCAGTTGAGGTTTTTTGGGCAGGTCAGGCAGTCCTTGGGGTGGTCGGAAAGCATCAAATCGAGGATCGTCCTGCGGGCGTTGATGGCCCGCAGCGAGTTGGTCCGCACCACCATTCCTTCGGCGACGGGGGTGCTGCACGAGGGCGCAAGATTCGGGCGCCCGTCGACCTCGACCACACATACGCGGCAGGAGCCGCTACGGTGTTCGAGTCCGAAACAATCCATCTTGAAGTGACAGAGCGTCGGAATGCGGATATCGAGCTTTTCAGCCGCCTCGAGGATGGTGCTCCCGGCGCGGACTTCGATGGCCTGATCGTTGATTGTAAGCTTGACTTTCATGGATGGGCGCTCCTTCAGACTTTGGCGACGGCGTGAAATTTACAGACCGCGTAACAGCTTCCGCACTTGATGCAGCGCGATGCATCGATCTTGTGCCGCGACCGGCGCTCGCCGGAGATGCAGTGAACCGGGCAGCGGTGCAGACAAACGCCGCAGCCGACGCACCGGTCGGTGATTTCGTAACGGATCAGTGCCCGGCAGACACCGGCGGGGCAACGGGAATCGTTCACGTGTGCCATGTATTCGCTTTCAAAGTTTTTCATCGTGGAAAGGACCGGATTCGGCGCCGTCTGCCCGAGGCCGCAAAGCGCGGTATCCTTCAGAACGCCCGAAAGGGTTTTGAGTTTCTCGAGAATTTCCAGCGTTCCACGTCCGGAGGTGATGTCGTCAAGCATCTCATAGAGGCGCTGGGTTCCGATCCGGCACGGGGTGCACTTTCCGCACGACTCGCCGAGCATGAACTCGATGTAGAAACGCGCGATATTGACCATGCAATCGCCTTCGTCCATTACGATCATACCGCCGGAACCCATCATCGAACCGATCTTTTTGAGCGCTTCGTAGTCAATCGGAAGATCGAGATTTTCATCGGTGATGCACCCTCCGGAAGGACCGCCGGTCTGCACAGATTTGAAGCGCCGTCCGTTCCGTATGCCGCCGCCGAGGCCAAAGATGATCTCGCGCAGCGACGTCCCCATCGGAACTTCGACCAGCCCCACACGCGAAACTTTTCCGGCCAGTGCGAAAACCTTTGTGCCCGGAGAGCCGGAAGTGCCGATCGAACGGAACCACGCTGCCCCGTTACGGATAATTGCACAGACGCTCGCGTAGGTTTCGACGTTGTTGACCACGCTCGGTTTGCTCCACAGTCCGGCGACCGCGGGATACGGGGGCCGGACCGTCGGTTCGCCGCGCTTCCCTTCGATGGAGTGGATCAGCGCGGTTTCCTCGCCGCAGACGAACGCCCCCGCGCCGAATTTGATTTCGACACGAAAATCGAAGCTGCTCCCGAAAAGATTTTCACCGAGGACCCCACGTTCCTCCGCCTGTCGGATCGCGATCTCAAGCCTCTTCACCGCAAGCGGATATTCCGCGCGGACGTAAACGATGCCGGCACGGGCGCCGAT
Organism: Victivallaceae bacterium; assembly: GCA_031549345.1. Lineage (GTDB taxonomy): Bacteria > Verrucomicrobiota > Lentisphaeria > Victivallales > Victivallaceae > CASFRF01. The sequence continues at coordinate 427,841 of JAVBPY010000006.1, read as the reverse complement.
GGCGTAGCCGCCGATCGCCATCGCTTCCAAAACCGTGTGCGGATCGCCTTCGAGGACGGCGCGGTCCATGAAGGCGCCGGGGTCGCCTTCGTCTGCATTGCAGATGATGAATTTTTCCGGCGATTTCTGCGCGGCGGCAAAGCGCCATTTTTTTCCGGTGGGGAAACCGCCGCCGCCGCGTCCGCGAAGGCCAGACGCCTCGATTGTTTCCACAACTTCGCCGGGTTTCATGGATGTCAAAACCTTCGCCAGCGCAGTGTAACCGCCGGAAGCGATGTATTCGTCGATGTTCTCCGGGTCGATGCGCCCGGTATTGCGCAGGACGATCCGCGCTTGGATTTCCCCGGCCGCCGGCTTTTCAAATTCCGGGTAATGCCAGGTGCGGTCGATCGTGCGCGTCCCATGGGCGACGGCGAGGCCGGATTCAATGATCCCGGATATCTGCCCGGCGGAAACGTCGCCGTAAATCAGCTGCGCGCCGGAACGGCGGTCGATCAGAATGACCGTCGGCTCGGCATAGCACAATCCCATGCAGCCGACGCTGGAAATTTCGATGGAATCCTCAAGCTTCTGTTCCGCGATGCACTTTCTGGCGGCGGCGGTGATTTCGGATGCGCCGGCGGCAAGGCCGCAGGTCCCCATGGAGATGAGCAGCTTGATTGGAGGCGTCTTTTTTTTATTGAGGGCCTTGATCTTCTTTTGAAGTTCTGCGACGGATTTGATTTTTGTCATGATTATTCTCCGCAATCGGCAAGGATGTCGGCGACTTTTTCCGGGGAAACGTTGCCGTAAATCCGTTCGTTGACCATCACCACGGGGGCGAGGCTGCATGCCCCGACGCAACGGAGAACACCGAGGAAAAATTTCCCGTCCGCGGAGTTCTCTCCCTCGTTGATTTTGAGGAGCCGCCTGAATTCGTCGAGAATTTCCGGCCCTCCTTTGACGAAGCAAGCCGTTCCGATGCAGACGTTGATCTTATAGCGTCCGCGCGGTTTATCGGAAAAATAGCTGTAGAAACTGATAATGCCGTAAATATCCGCGCGGGAAACGCCGAGGCGCGCGGAAATGAAAGACTGTACCTCTTCCGGAAGATAGCCGAAGAGGTGCTGGGCACGGTGGAGGCATTGGATCAATCCTCCCCGCCGCCGCTCGGGAGGGAGCGTTTCGAAAACCGATGCGATGGTTTCGTCGAGTTCCCGGAATTTCTTCGACGACCTGAGCGACTTCTGTGTACAAACCATGTTTCCCTCCGCTGAGAACGATCCTGACCCGGGTCAAAACTCCTTTGAACCCGGCCGCCCGAAAGGGCGGCATACTCACTGGCACAGGCGATATCATTCAGCGCTTCCGACAGGATATGCGTCGGAAACCGTGAAATACAGAAAACATTGGTAATGAAAGTCGGTCCTTCTTTCTATGATAACGCAATCGCGGAGGATTTCAAGCGTTTTTTTCCTGTAATTTTCGTGATTTTTTTATTTTAGAGGGAAGCGGTCGGTTATGCAAAAGCTCACTTAATGCTTTTATTTCACCCCGATTTTATTCAAAGGTTCTTTAAACAGCTCGCCGGCGTAGTCGTTGAGCGGGAGGTTTTTCTCGAGCGCTTTGCCGGACAAAAACTCATAATCACTGATGCGCACAGTAACGGACATGTTGATTTTCAGCGCGTCAATGGCGGCCGTCGCCCGGGTCATCTGGGCGGTGTCCAGGCCGAGGCCTTTCAAAAGGGTAAGCGCCATGAGTTTATTGCCCAAAGCGTTCATATGAACGCCGTCGGTGGTCAGGTAATTTTGTTTCTGCCTTGGGAAGCGTTTCTGGTAGGCGGCGACGGCTTGTTGCATCGCCAGCCCCTGGTCGACCAGGATGCACCCCCTGGCGGCAGCTGTTTCGCGCAGGAACTTGTTGTAGTCCGCAAGTTTGATGTTGTTGCTGTCGAGAAGATTCTCGGAGATCATGGTGGCGGTCATGACGATGACCTTGATGTTGGTGGCGGCGGCCTTGTCGAGAATTTCCGTAACATTCTTCCTGAAGCCATTCAGGACGCCTTCCTCGTATTCCGCCTTCGTCATACCCGCGGGCGGTTTTTTGAACTGGTGCCATACATCATTAACACCGCAGCTCAGGACCATGAACTGCGGTTTTTTGGAGAGGACATCCCGTTCAATCCGCCTCAGCATGTCGCCGGACGTGTTGCCGCCCACGCCGACGGGGATCTTTTTCGCCTCGATGCCGATGGCGCTCAGTCCCTCCATGGTCATTGTCAGGTATCCGTCGGCGTCGTTGCCGAAACGGGTGATCGAGTCCCCGAGAAACGCAACCTTGTCGCCGGTTTTTACCGGAATGTCTCCGGCGCTCAGCGTGGCGGCCATTCCCAGAATCCCCAACAGTACGGCGGTACACTTTTTCATTGTTTATCTCCTTGAAATGAAAAGGTTTGCGTGCATATTATCTGCCCAAAAGGGGCGCAAGGTTCTGCCCCAGAGCGGTGGAGAATAATTTGGCGGAATCGCTTTCCAAATAATTGTTCAGCGTCACGGCGCCATCTGTTTTCGGCACGTCTTCCAACCACAGCGCACCGGCGGCGGTGAGTTGTTTTTTGATCCGTTCCTTGTTGTAGCCTTGCAGGGTGGCGACTTTCCAGGTATCCTCATCCAAGGGCTGCTGAAAAAAGATGACCCGGATTCCGAGCTTGCTCCAATGGGCGCTCCAGCGTTCAAGGAATGCGACGCCTTCGTTGATTTTTTCGCTGTTGTCTTTAGGAACGACTTTTTCGAGCCAGCCGGAAAAGTAGGATTTTTTATCTTCCGCGACCAGTTCGATCCAGCCGTCCGGGTGCATAATCTGGTAACGGATAACCCCGGAAGGACGGCGCAGCATAATGTTCATTTCCGGCCCGCTCAGGGGAGCGAACATATCGGTGAGGCGGAATGCGAGCGCCGAATGAAACTCCTCGGGGGCGTAACTATCGAAATCCGACGCGAACACTTTTTCATCCACCATGTACAAATTGGTGTTGGAAAGACCGATCACAATCGTTTTTTCGCGGGAGTCCGGCTTCAGGCAGCCGGTCAGATACCGAAAATATTTCTCCGACATCTTTTGCCCTTTGAACGCGCAATTCAATACCTTCAGATCGGGAAAAGCTTGCGCGACATGTCCGGGAGAGACGTTATTGGCCATGCGGGAATCCCCCGCCAGAACAACATCGGCCGAATGGGTCATATTTATTTTCCGCCAGACAAATTCGGCCTCCGACATTCCGCGCGGGTCCTGGGACCCCGGCCGGAACAGCGCCAGCGCCACGGAAAGAATCAAGACCAGCGTCAGAACAAACAGCAATGTTCGATTGTAAGTAAATTTTCTCATGTCGACGCGTCTCTCCCGTCAGAATTGAAAATAAATGAACGATGTGTCCGGCCCGCGCAGAAAAACCGACACGATCCCGATAAGGACCAACAGCCAAGGCTCCAGACGTGAAAGGAATTTCTTTTCCATTAAGCGCTGGTACGTAAATCCATGCATCGTAAGCAGAACATACCCCAGCATGATTATTTCAATGAGGATGATTTTTCCGTAAATCGGCGCATGCCAAGTGCTGAAATTGCAATTGAACATCATTTTTACAATAGTCAGGGCTTGCGGCAGGTCGTTGGCGCGGAAGAAGACCCAGGCCACCATCGTCAGGAGCAAACAAAGAATCCAGCCGAAATACCGGCGGATTGGCGCCGGCAGACGTCCGGTCCAGGGGGCGGTTAATTTTTCTACCACAAGGTAGAATCCATGCAACCCGCCCCAGATGACATAGGTCCATGCCGCGCCGTGCCAGAATCCGCTGATCAGCATGGCGGCCATAAGGTTGATGTACGTGCGGATTTTACCGCAACGGTTGCCGCCGAAGGAGATGTAGACATAATCCCGGATCCAGCGGGAGAGGGTGATATGCCAACGGCTCCAGAACTCGCCGAAGCTGGTCGATTGGTAGGGATTGTTGAAGTTCAGCGGGAAGCTGTATCCCATCCAGCGCGCCAGGCCGCGGGCGATGTCCGAATAACCGCAGAAGTCGCCGTAAATCTGGATGCCGAACGCAAACGCGACCACCCACCAGTAAAGTGTCGATTCCCCCGATGTCTGAAGGTTGCGGAACGCCAGCGAAATGAAAGGCGCCAGATGGTTGGCGATAATGACTTTTTTGAAAAACCCCCAGATGATCAGGCGGAATCCTTCCCATTGCGCCTCTTTGGTGGGGTTCCCCGGAGTCCGCAACTGCTGCAAAAGCTCGCCGCCGCGGATGATCGGTCCGGCCACCAACTGGGGGAAAAGGCTCAGGAAGGCGAGAAAGTGCAGGTAATTACGAGTGTGGGTCAATTCCCTGCGGTAGATGTCCCAGACATACGAAAGCCCCTGGAAGATGTAGAAGCTGATGCCGATGGGGAGTATGATGTTCGGCGGGAGAACATTGTGGTTGAGGCCGAAAACCCCAAGCAGCCAATTCAAGTTGTGCACGGAAAAGTTGGCATATTTGAAAACTCCCAGTGCGCCGATATTGAGCACAATGGAGAAGGCCAGAAGCCATTTCCGGTTCCGCGTCCCCTTCGTGGAGTCCATCCACCAGCCGAGGAGGAAATCGCAGGTGGCGACGCCGAGCAGAAGAAAAAGGAAACGCCAATCCCACCATCCGTAAAAAATCAGTGATGCGATGACGATGAATATCCATCTTGGCTGTGATTTTCCCCGGAACACCGGCCATAGGAGAAAGAAGAAAAACGCGAAAACGAAAAAAGCCAACGAATTAAAAAGCATACCAATCCTTAGAACAAAGAGAAACTGGTTTCAAAATTTTTTATCGGACACTCGAAAAAAACTTTGGGGATCAGTTGCTCAAAAAATATCCACACTGCTGTTTCAAATTAAACCATAATAAATATATCACTGATTTTGTATGATTGCAATTTTTAACGGATCTTTTTCGATCGTTTTCAGAAGACTTGCACTGGAATTTATACGTGAATTGCAGCGGTTGAATTGCCAGGGAGGGGGGCGGTTGTGGCTGCTTCTCGCCGTGGTTGCACAAACATTGCACAAAGAAGGGAATCGAACCCTCGATCTCCCGGGCCACACGCGAAGGCTCTGCCTTCGCGTGCCCAAGCCCCTTAGGGGCGCAGGGCAACCACACACAAGCCCGGGAGGCGCGACGGCGGGAACCGACGTCAGCGAAGCGGTGAGCGGAGATTTTTCAGGGAGGACACAACGTTGTCCGGACAAAAAAAATCGGAGGTTGCAAGCGCCTCCGTGAAGACAAACTGGGGTGGAAGAAGGGATTTGAACCCTCGACCTCCTGGGCCACAACCAGGCGCTCTAACCAACTGAGCTACTACCACCACGAGAGAATACGATCTTTACTATATCGCTTCATGGCCGAAATTCAAGCTTCATTCGTTGTTTTATACGGCTTTTTTTGCAATGCGTCCAAAGAAAAACGGCCGCCGGAATCGAGGACTCCGGCGGCCGTTACGAAAATATCACTTTTGCACGGGTTTTTCTGAGGTCTTTTCAACCGGGTTCTCGTCTGTTTTTTCCGGCGCGGCGGCATCGGTTTCTTCCGCCTTGTTCTCGGCGGGTTTGACCGGACCGGAGGCCATTTCCGTAACCGTGCGGCTGGCCTGGCGGATGGCGGGGGCAAACGGATTGCGCAACTGCGGGATCGGAACCGGCGGCAAAGCGACGAACTTCCCGCCCGCGAGCTGATTGATCAGCACGGCGGCCTTTTCCGCGCCCGTATAACGGACGCGCCCGAGTTCCTTACCCTGCGGATTGATCAGAACGACGACACCGCCGGGGCCGGAAAACAAATCGTATTCCTTCTGGATTTCTTCCTGGTTGGTCTTCAAGCCCGGGGAAGGGTTCTGCCCTTTCTGAAGGTCGCAGATAACCGGAATATAGGTCATCGCGGCGGCGGTGAATTCTTTAGAGGGGATGATCTGGGCGATGAATTTGTCGCTTGCGACGTCGCCGCCGCCGGACTTCAGGAAAACGATCATGGTATTGCGCTTGTTCTCTTCGGCCCAGTAGCGCCCGGAGCGGAGGTTGGTACGCCAGTTGACGCCGTAGCGCGAAACTTCGTACTTCTTATGGTTGCGGTACTTGATGTAGCCCCAGTTGGCGTAAATGTAGTACACGCCAAGTACAACAGCCAGAAGTACGATAAGCTTTACGATCCGGTTGACCCAGATACGCGCATTGTTCACGGTTCTTTTTCCCACAGGAGCCTCCTTGTATTTCGTTTCCTGGTTTCTATGGTCATTGATTATAGCACAAAAACACGGGAATGTCAATAAAGAAGAGCTTCAAAGGCGAACAAAACGCGGAAGAATCACCGCCAATGCCAGCGCGCCGAGAAAAAGAGGGTCGGGCGACCAAAATGCCACGGCAATCCCGCCGAAAGCCCCCAGAAGCCCCCAGATTTTTCCGCCGCCGCCGCTTTGGCTCCAGAACGCGCCCGCGCCCCAGATGCCCATGAAAAACAAAAGAGAAATGCACTCCGGTACGGAAAAAAAGAACGACATCCCAAGAAAAAGAAAGACCGCCAAAGGAAACAACCATTCAACCGCCCGCGGTCCGGGGCGGCAAATCAAAACGGCAAGCGGCAAAATTAAAAAGGGATCGACACCCAACTGAAGCTGACTGTTCGCCATCATGTGCGTACACGCCAGGAAAAACAGTGTGGCGGCCAGTCCGATTTCCAACTTCGCGCAGGATCGCGCCCCGCGCGGATAGCGGCCCGCAAACAAGCGGAAAACAAGGTACGCCGCGAAAAAAATGCCCGTCCGCGAATAAGGGTTGGGGGGGACGGAAAGTTCCGGTTCAACCACCTCAAGGGATTTGAGAACGGGGAACATGCAAGGGGGAATCGGGGAATCCGAATCCAGTTCCTCCAGGCGCAGGACCAATGCCTCGGAAGAACGTTCCAGCGGAATCGTCCGGAAGGCGGCCAGATTCGGAGTAAGAAATTCCCGGCGCAGCGGAGAAAATCCCTGCGTAACAAAGGACGCATCGGCCAGAATCACGCCGTGTTGTTCTTGGTCCAGATGCTTTGCGGCCGCCCGGAAAAAACGTTTTCGTAAAGGCGCGGGGAGATCGGGGGGGAGGTTGAACAAAATAAGCTGAAAGGGCGGCATCTGGAGTTCCTCCAGCTCGGCAAGCGGGAAATAGGATTTGAGGCATTGCACATATCTCCAGTCTTCAGACAATGATTCCGGCGGAAGGATTGCAAAAACATTCGCATTGCCCGGGAGCGCATCGAGCCACTCCGGATATTCGGGCGCGCTGCCGACATAGAGGACACGGCATGGGGAACCTTGCACCTGGAGCGCGGCGCTCAGGACGCTCAGCGGTGCAAATTGCGCCCGCGGTGGCGCGCATGGGGGGGGATCCGAAAAGAAAAAAAAGAGCGTGCAAAGCACACATAAAAATTCCGTTACCGGATCAAAACAGCGCCCCAGAAGAAGGCAGAGCGGAAGAGCCGCGAGAAGCACCCACTCTACTGCAATATCGACAGGAAGAAACAGCCAGACAAGGACAATCAAAGAAGGCGGAATAAGTGTTCTGAAAACGGTCGCCGCAAAGCTCCCTCTCCCGGACGTTTCGGCATTACGCATCGGCGGTGTTCTCGCGCTTCGGGAGGAAAATACGGAACTCGCTCCCGATCCCGAGTTCGCTTTCCACTTGCACCCAGCCGAAATGGTGCGTTACCGTGCCGTATACCATGGACAGGCCCATGCCGGTCCCTTTGCCGATCGGTTTTGTGGTGAAGAACGGCTCGAAAATTTTACTCAGCGTTGCCGGATCGATGCCGCCGCCGTTGTCGCGCACCCAGGCATAAACGTATTTTTCGCGCGGGACCTTCTCCTGCGGCTTTGCCGGATCGAAAACTTCAAACGGACACGCGGACGCTTCCGCCGCGCCGATGTGGAGCTCCCGCGAGGAAGCGGAAGAGCCGGAGAGCGCGTCGATAGCATTGAGCATCAAATTCAGGAAAACCTGCTGAAGCTGCACCAAATCGCCGCGAACCGGAAGCTCTTCCGCCGGAAGTTCGAGAAAAAATTTGACTTCGCCGCGACTGCCGGCCAGAAGAAGGTCGCAGCTGCTTTCGAGCACTTTCCGGAGGTCGAGATCGGCCACCTGATACTTCCCCTTGCGCGCGTAGCCGAGGAGCTGGGCGGTCAATTTTCCGCATTGCTCGGCAATGCGCCCGATCTTCTGGAGGTGCCCGCTCACCTTTGGGTCATCAACATCGCACACATATTCAATTACATCCAAATGCCCCAGGATCGCGTGAAGATGGTTGTTGAAGTCGTGTGCGATGCCGCCGGCAAGCTGCCCAAGAGCTTCCAGGCGCTGCGAATGGGCAAGATCCTCCGACAAACGCTGCTTTTCTTCCGCTAGTTTCAATTCCTCCGTTACGTCGCGGCCGATCAATGTGAAAAGGCGCTGCCCGTGTGTTTCCACCTCCGCGATGGAGAAGGAAAGCTGCCGCGCGCGTTCCGTGGTTTTCGCGTCCAACGTCAGCACGGCGGCTTCGTCGCGGCGGTCCTCGGGACGGAAGGGGGCTCCGCCGGGAAGGCTCAGCCGGGAATAAAGAAGGGTGCCGAGCACCTTTTCAGAATTTTCCTCTCCGGTCAAAAGACGTGTCGCGGCCGGATTTGCGTCGATGATCCGGCCGTCGGGAGTCAGGAGAACGATGAACTCACTGGCGTTTTCCAGCAAAAGCCGGTAACGCCCTTCCCATTCGCGCAAATTCTGCTCCAACGCGTGGGTGCGTCCATAACCGCCGAGAAAGGCGAAGACAATGTCCAAAGGCCGCTTGCGCCCGCCGATGACTTCACGCTCGATTTTATCCAAGTATGTGGTCAACAAAATACCCAGCCAGATCGCGCCGAGTACCCGGGCGAGCATCGTGCCCAAAAGCACCTCGGTATCCGGACGGATGTCGCGGAAAAAGAGCCAGTAAAATCCAATGTCCGTCAGCTGTGTCGCCAGCAAGGAAACCATGACGCAGAACCAGAGGCGGCACCCCGTATTCCGGAGGCGGGTGAAAATGATCGGCAAAAGGAACAAGTCCAGCAGGAGCGCAAGTTCCATAACGACCATCGAGCGTCGGCTTTCCCGCAAAACATAATCGAGCGCTTCCCCCGGCAGTTCCGCGGCGATAAAAAACCCCTGCCAACTCGACTGCAGCCGGGTGATTTCGCCGAGATAGAGGAAAAGTCCGAACGAAACCAGCGAACCGATGATAAAACGCTGCGCGGCAAGCGTCCCTTCCGTAGCGTACACCACAAGCATCGCCCCCAGGAGCGGCAGGACAAGGGCGAGGTGGACCACGGGAAAGCGCAACGTATCAAAAAGCTCCGCCTCCAGCCCCACCGCGCCGATGAGTTGTGCGAACAAAAGAAGCAGTCCGGTGGAAAGATAGAACGGCGCCATGCCGATGCTCCGGCGCTGGCTGTGCAAAATGCCCAGGGCGACAAAAAGAAATGTCATCTCCAGGAGGGCGAGCAGAAAAGGGTAATATTGTTCAAGCATGCCGCTTGTCTCCTTTTTTACGGAGACGTTCCCGCGTCATTGCGGCGCGTGCAACATCGCATTCGTCCTCTTTCTTCTTATTACGGCAAAAAGAAAGATGCGCGGGTTGGATGTTCATAAAAAGTTCGTTGACCAAAGGAATATCCACTTCGTCGAACATCCCGAACCCCACGCCGAGGCGGAGGATGGACAATGCCTGGAGCGCCTCGGGGTAATCGAGTTTGTAGCCATACCGCAGCGTCCCGAATGCGCGCCCCACACAGTCGAAAATTTCATTCTTTTTCGACTGAATAAGTTCCTCCCGTGCGCGCTCTTCCTGGTCGATAAGGAGAGCTGCGACACGCCGCAGGCGTTCAAGGACTTGCCCCTCGCTTTCACCGAGGGTGCTTTGGTTGGAAAGCTGGAAGAAATGCCCTCCCCCCGCCGTCCCCTCCCCGCAAAGACCGCGCATGGTGAAATGCATTTTCCCGAGGGCGTTTAATACCTGCGGAAACTCCCCCGTGAACACAAGACCGGGCAAATGGAGCATAACCGAGGCGCGCATTCCGGTTCCCGCATCCGCCGGACGGCTTGTCAGGAACCCGAATTGCGGATGAAACGCGTATTCCAGGCGCGCGCCGAGCGCGTCGTCCATCGTGTTCACGCGCCGGAACGCCTCATCCAATCCAAGGCCGGGGAGAATCACCTGAATACGCAGATGATCCTCTTCGTTGATCATCACGCAAGCATCGCCGTCGGCGGTGAATTCCAGCCCGGCGCCGCGACCGCGGTTGAGGAGGGCGCGACTCGCCACGCGGCGTTCGAACAAAATCTCCTGTTCATGAAAAGGGAGCTCGTCGACCTTCAATGAAAAATGGTTTTTTTTCAGCACGCCGGCATCGGCCGTCGCCAGCGCAATGTGTTCGCGCGCGCCGCACAAGGCGTCCGCGTCCAGCGCAACCGGGAAATGAAGCGCGGCGAGGTTCCGCGCCATGCGCACGCGGGTACTGACGGCGATGTTCGTAGTGCCGGGCACGGCGCCGAGAAAAGCCGGGGGCCGGGCAAGGAGGGCTTCCACCGCGTCATCCATGCGCATTCTCCAATTCGCAAATCCGGTCGCGCAATGTGGCGGCACGTTCGTAATCTTCCCCCTGGATTGCCGCGCGGAGTTCGCGCCGGCAGCACAAAAGCTCCATCATCCGCGCCGCGCCCAAATCGGCAGCGGGTGGGCGTTTCCCCGCGTGAATGTCGCCGCGTTGGCATTCACGGAACAATCGGGATAGGGGCTTGGAAAACACACTGTAACAATCCTTGCACCCCAGGAATCCGCCGTTCTTTTCAAAACGGTCGAATGTCCAATGGCACGAGGGACACTGTCCGTCGAATTCCTGGTGTTTTTCTTCCGGAGAATCCCCGCCGAATGCGGAACGGAGCTCCTGAAGATGTGCGTCGAGCACATCGAAGAACTGTTTTTGCTGAAGTCTGGCGCAGCGATTGCAGAGGTGAAGTTCTCTCTTTTCGCCGTCAACCATCTTCTCAATGTGTATGGCAACTTTATTTTTATGGCAGATATCGCACAACATCGCAATCCGCGCTTTCTTCCGGATTTAAAGGGTCTGTACCACAAGGATGAATATAAGCTCTTTTCCCAAAAAATCAAGGAAGCATGGGATTTTTCAACGATTCCAACGGGCACATCGCCGCATTTTGGCGGGGATGATGCTTGAAAATTGCGTTTTCAGCCCTATATTGTCTGGAGTCGGTTCTATTTGGAGATGAAAAACTATGACGCCTTACTACCTCGCGGGAGCAGTGCTCCTCTTGGGGATTTTGTATTGGGTTTCGCATCCGTACGGTTTCCTGCGCAGTTTCCTCTGGCTTGCGCGGCACACGTCCGTCCGCCTCCGCATCACATTTGACGCGCCACTGCCTCAAAAGGGCGGCGTTTTGCTGATTGCGAACCATGTGTCGATTCTGGACGCGGTGTGGATGCTCGGCATCACGCGGCGGCCGATCCGTTTCATGGTGCACCAGGATTTTTTCCGTATTGCGCCCTTGCGCTGGCTCTTCCGTTACCTGGGTGTTCTGCGGGTTCCGGCGGCAAACCGCCCGCGCGAACTGCAGATTTTTTTTATGGAGGTGCGGGCCCTCTTGGAACGGGGCGAAGCCGTCTGCATGTTCCCTGAAGGCGGCGTTTCAGACAACGGATATTTGCAGTCCTTCCGCGACGGCGTGAGCGAAATTCTTCCGGGGGACAGCCCCATTCCCCTGATCCCCGTCCGCCTCGGCATGATTTGGGGGAGGCTCTTTTCCATCGACGGGAAACGCATTGTCTTCACGCCGCTTTTCCGCTTTCCCATCCTGGTATCCATCCTTGTGGGAAAACCGATTTCACCGGCCCTCAACAGCTTTGCGTTGCGTCAACACATTTCGGAAATGGGCGCAGAGGCGGAAATGATGCCGTTTTATGCGGAAAAAACCATTCACGCCGCGTTCGTCGGCCAATGCAAGCGCCATCCTCTGCGCATTGCCTATAAGGATTTCGAAGGAACCGGCGTCCGCAATGTTTCAATGCTTGCGCGCGCCATGCTCTTCGCCGGCTTTGTGCGGGAGCTCGATCGGGAGAACCCGAATCCGTACATCGGCGTCCTTCTCCCCAATTCAACGATCGAGGCCGTCGCCTTCTTCGCCATTATGCTCTGCAACAAAGTCCCGGCGGTGCTGAATTACACCACCGGGGCGGCCATACGCGCCGCGGTGGTGGAACGATCCGGAATCAAAGTGATCCTCACCAGCCGGAAATTCATCGAAAAACTCAAGATCGAACCGACGCCGGAAATGGTTTTTCTGGAGGATCTCGCACCGAAAATTACAAAAAAAATGAAATTCCGCGCCCTTACGCGCGCGCTCTGCCTTCCTGCTTCACGCATCCTGCGCGGAAGCGGCGGCGACCTCCATGGAACGGCGGTTCTCCTCTTTTCCAGCGGTTCCACGGGAATTCCCAAAGGCGTCCTTTTGAGCCACCATAACTTGAACAGCAACATCATGTCCTTCTGGCGGGTGATCGATTGGAAAAGGACGGACCGCGTCATCGGAAATCTGCCGCTTTTCCATGCCTACGGCTTCATGGTCAACTTCGCATTTCCCGCCGTTTCGGGAACGCGCGTGGTGTATTTGCGCAATCCGCTGGAAGGAGGACAGGTGGCAAAATTGGTCGAGCGCGAAAAAATCACCATGATGATGGCCACGCCGACGTTCCTCCAAAACTACCTCCGGAAGGCGACAAAGGAACAGTACCGCACCATCCGCCTCGCCATCACCGGAGCGGAAAAAATGCGGCGCGACATCGCCGAAGAATTTCACGCCTTTTGCGGCCTGGCCCTCATCGAGGGCTTCGGCTGCACAGAGTTGTCGCCGATTGTCGCGATCAATTTATCCAGCTCCTTCTTCCGTTTCGGGCGTGAAGCGGGCAAGGAGGGGAGCGTCGGCGCGCCGCTCCCCGGGGTGCATGTGAAGATCGTCGATCCGGCGACAAATGCGGAACTTCCGCCGGACACCCCCGGACTTCTCCTCGTCAAAGGCGGGAACGTGATGAAAGGGTATCTGAACGACCCGGAAGCCACCGCCGCCGTCCTGCAAAACGGATACTACAACACCGGCGACGTGGCCATGATGGGCACCGACGGCTCCATCACCATCACCGGCCGCCTGAGCCGTTTCAGCAAAATCGCCGGTGAAATGGTTCCGCACGAAAAGGTGGAACAGGAGATCAACGAGGTGCTTCACAGCTGCGAACGCGTCGTCGCCGTCTGCGGCGCCGCCGATCCGAAGCGCGGAGAAAAGCTGGTTGTTTTTTATTTGCGCGGCGCGCTGGAGATTCCGCCTTTGCTGGAGGCGCTGCGGACGCGCGGCCTCTCCAATCTGTGGATTCCCAAGGCCGACGATTTTCACCCCATGGACGCCATGCCGCTCCTGGGAAGCGGAAAACTCGATATTCAGAAACTGAAACAATGGATCGCCGAATTAAAATAGGGACAAACATGCGTAATTTCGAACAGACAATGGGATTGTGGCTGAACGAGCCGATGCTTCTCCAGCCGGAGGAAATCACCGCCTCGGTGAACGAAATCGCCGACGCCGGATTCGGCATCGTGCGCATCTTCCTGCGCAACACCAACTATACATTCCGCTCGCCGGAGGTTGTCGGGGGTGCGATTCACGCCGCCGCCGCCGCCCATGCGCGCGGTCTGAAGGTCGCGATGGATTTTGAGCCGCACGTCATTTTCGCCAGCGACATGGGGCGGAGCTATCCGGACTCGACGGCGCTGAAGCTCGTCCGGGTGGAGGGCGACGTGCGCGACGGTTTCTGGACGCTCCGGATTCCCCACTTCGGTGAAGTCGCCTGCGGCACGGGTATTTTCGATGGGATCGAGGCGGCGTTCCTGAACAAAGAACCGATCGACGTTCCGCCGTGGAAGCTGACCAACACAGGCGACGTGTACGGCTGCGGCGACACGGTGGACGAGCACCGCTATGTGGAAGGCCGCCCCGGTGCGCGCGGGCGGAATCTGGTGCTGCGCGGACGCCTCGGCGGAAACGAAGAAGGGACATTGCTTTGTTTCGTCCGCTTCCGCGATCTGGGACAAGTCGATTTCGCCGCGCCGGGTTTCAAGGAATACTGCACGGAGATGCTCGAACTCTACCGCGACGCCGATCTCGACGGCGTCGGCTGGGACGAACCGGCGATTCACAACGACTGGGATTCCTACCGTTACGGAGACCGTTTCGCGGAATTTTTTAACGAACGCTGCGGCTATTCGTTGCGCGAAAGACTGCACTTGCTCGAAGGGGAACTCACCCCCGGCGCAATCGGCGTCCGGTTGGATTACTACACCATGCTGAACGAGGCCCTCTTCGAAGCCCAGCGGCATTTTATCGCGGAAGGCGAGCGGATCTTCGGGAAGAAAATGATCACCGGAACCCACCACACCTGGCAGGGAGAAGGGGGAAGCAACGACTACCGCTCCGGCGCCGTCGATTACTACCGGCTGACCGACGGACTGGACGCAGGCTACACCGACTGCTGCTGGGCGGACCCGCGTTCCGTAGCCTACAGCTATACGCTGGGGCAGAGCCTCGGCCGCTTGACGCCCTCCGGCGAGTGCGAATGCAACACCTGGCACTACAAACCCTCCATCGCCAACACGCAGTACAACGCGCGGCTGATGAGTTTGATGAACATCACATGGTTCAACATCTGGTATGGCCGTTCCAGCGACACGTGTTTGTTTCCGGATCACTACACGTGGGAAACGCAAGTCGCCTCCATGCTGCGGCACCGCGACTTCCAGCTCGCCCTCGCGGGGGCGGCGCCGGAAACGGAGATCGGCATGCTGCACGACTACGCGGCGGTCTGTTCGGTAAACAAAAAAGTCTTCGCCGACATCCACAAGGGGTTGACGATGAACCTGGCGACGCGGGCGATCGAAAAAAGCCTTCCGCTGGATTTCCTCGATTCCCGCCTGATCGGCGAAGGAACGGTGGAGAACGGGCGTTTGTGCTGCGCGCTGGGGAGTTACCGCATTGTGATCGTCCCCTGCGGTGTGGTTCTCGCCCGCGCGGTCTGGGATAACCTGATGCTGCTGGCGGATGCGGGTGGCTCGGTAATTTTCGCGGGCGCCCCGCCGGAATTCACCGAGGAAGGCGGAAGCCTCGCCGCTGATTTCGCGCAGCACTTGGGCATCAAGCCGATGTCCTTCGCCGAGTACCACCGCTGGTTCGTCATGAACGCCCAGCCGATGCCGACGGTGCGCCCGGAGAGCTACAGCGCGGTCTTCCCCCTTGCGGGAGAGCGCGTGCGTCCCGACGCCGAGGGACGCCCGGGGATAACGGAGAACGCCGCGAAAACCCTCGCCTACATGAGCGGTTACGAGCCGGATTTGGATGTCATAGCCTATTGCCGCGACGCGTATACCCCCGCCGTGAAGGTCTGGGGCGACGCATTGTACCGTTTTTACCGGCGCGGCGAGACGCGTTTGATGGCTCTGATTTCCGGAGAAAACGCGCCGTTGGATCTTGTGCTTGAGTATGCCGGATGCCGCTGGAGTCTGAACGGCGACGCCGATCTTCTGCTGGAAATAGGCAACGACAGCCTCCGGATTGTCTTCGGATTCGGCGAACTGAAAAAAATTTGAATCATTGAAGGACGCATGACCATGAATATCGATTTTTCCGGACCGCGCCCGGTTCTCCGCCGGGGATTGCTCCCCGATTATTTGCGTTTCATGTCGGGACGCATGAGCCTCTCGGTTGCGCCACACGGCGGCATTACGGCGATTAAGTATTATGGCGAGGACATCGGCGGAACGCCGTATTTCCAAGCCGATCCGATTTCCGCATTCGGCAAATTGTTCCGCTTCCAGTTTGTGATCGACGGAACGCCGTATTTCCCGGAATTCAACAAAACGGAAATTTTCGCGCGCGGCATGGTATCGTGCTGCCGCCTCGCGGGGGTGGAGCTGCAGTACGAGCTTTGGGGACTGGAAGACGCGCTCGTTCAACGCTACAAGGTGCTGGACAACCCGCGCGGAAAAGAGGTCGCCGGACGGCTTCTGTTCCACCGCCATCTCGCGCACGGTACAACCGAACGGGAGTGGGGAAAGCCGAAGATGGCAAACGGCGGCCTTGAGCATATGGTTACCGTCGGCGAAAAGGAAGTCGGCATCCGCACCGCGGGCGACGCTTCGCTGAAGATCCGTTCCTGCAACGAAGATTTCATGTTTTATATGGATAGGGAACCGGGGCCGTCGGGAGCTTTTTTCACCGCCTTTGCCCTCGGAATGGATGCGGCGCGCCGCCGTGCGAAGGTGCTGGCGAACGCCGCGCAGGCCGAGTGCGACGTGCTCCTGAAAAACCAGGAGGCCGAATACCGCGCCCTCCCGAAAATTCACTCCGGGGACACGGTGCTGGACAATGCCCTCGGCAATGTGATTCCCAGCGTGAGCGCACTGGAAGTCGCCTCCGCACCCGGCGCTATCCGCGCTTCACAGGATTATTGGGTGTGGGGCTGGGACAGCATGGTACACGCCGACGCAATGCTTTTCGCGAACCGTTCCGATATCGTCCGGCGGATGCTTGATTTCTACCGTGAGAAGGCCGACCCGGAAAAGGGCGTGGCGCACGCATTCGGCGTCGACTTCTCCATTTATCTGCATATGGCGTGCAACGCCCAGTGCATTTATGTAACAACACTGTACAACTACCTTGCGGCGACCGGAGAATGGAAAAAATCGCGCGTGAACTACGATTTCGCCTGTCAACTTGTGGAACGGACGCTCGCGACGCTGGAGCCGAAAAGCTCGCTCGGTCTGGGGCGTTCGCTGTTCCCCGACTTCCCGCAGCTTTTGGGTGAAACGCTGCGGGACGACCTGGCCAGCTTCAACAACAGTTTGTTCTACCAGGCGCTGCGTTCCCTTGCGGCGATGGCTTCGGAGTACGGCGATGCAGCGCTCGCGGAGCGGAGTTCCGCCCTCGCCGTAAAGGTGGCCGATGGAATCCGAAAGTATCTGTACGACGCGGAGAAAGGCTACTGGGTCGACTCCGCAAGCGCGACCGACTTTTCCATGCGCAAGCACTACCCGGTGTACGCAATTTTGTGGGTAACACCGTTTGCGAACGAGTTGTGCGCGGGCATCGAAACGCCGGTGGGGCGTTTCATGGAGAAAAATTTCCCCTATGACTGCGGATTGTACATGCTTCCCCCGTGGGATTCCGGGTTCATGGCCGACGGCAACCAGCTTGGGGCCTACTATCCGCCCGTGGACCGCCTTTACTGGAACATGCGGCGCGAAGGCGGTAAAAACTCCGCCTTCCGCGACTTCCGCCGCGTCGTCGGCGCATATTGGAAAAAACTGACCTATCCCGAGGGGCATACCCACGAAACAGGCAATGCGGAACCCGCGCTGGACAACCCCGGCGGACGCCAGGCATTCTCCGCCAAGGCGTGGTACTGCGACTTCCTGGAGCTCGCGTTGGGGATGACAATGGACCACAAAGGACTGACGTTCGACTCCAATCCTCTCCTCCAGGGCGAGGTGATGCAAGGACTCGTCTTGCGCGGGAAGTCGATTTCCATCCGCGTGAGCGGGCGCGGTACGCTTCAGGCGATCCGTTTGAACGGGAAAAAGATCACCGGCTCCGCAAAACTCCCCTGGGAGATGCTGGAGAAGGAGAATTCCATCGAGCTTATGCTGGGAAAATCACCGGTGCTGCGCCTTCGCCGCGCCGACGCGATGGGAACGCAGATCGTGTCAAGTTCGCCTTCGCGTTTGCGCCTGACGCTGGACGCGCCCGCCGGCGGCCTTCTATACTTCACCGCGCCGAAGCAGCCCCTCGCCCTGCTGGACGGAAAGGCATGTGAAATATCCTACGAACCGAGCCGTTGCCGCGGTTACATCGTCATCCCCCGTGCCGCGTCGCAAACGACACTGGAATTGAAATGCAAATGAGGCAACGCAATGAAACTCGATGAACTTCGCGCAATCGTAAGTGTCGGGCAGGCGGAACGCCGCGCAGCATGGCAGAAGCGTGTCCGCTCCATGCTCTCCACGTGGTTCGAGGCCGACGGCAAGGGAAAAGTGCGCCCCTTTAACCCACCGTGGCGCGAGCCGTTGTGGCTGGTATCGACTCTTCTTTCCGGCGACGCGTCGGAGGTGGCGCTCGGCAATAAAATCATCGCCCGCTACGCCGATCCGGATGCGTGCGACGATCACCGTACCGGTGTGGTGCCGTGGAAAACCGTCGGCATGGAATTTTGTATTTTCAACAGTACGACCAGTTGTTATCTTCTGAACCGTTTCGCGGGGAAATTCACGCCGGAGGCGGAGAAGGTGCTGCGCCGGCACGCCGAATTCGCCTTCCTCCGTTTCGGCGGCGCGGCGCAGCCGGATTATAACTTCCACGGCTGCAACGACAATATGCCCATGATGTCGGCACGCGCGCTGATCCTCGGCGGAGAAGCGCTCGGAAACCGCGACATCGCCGAACAAGGGTACTGGAAAATCCGTCAGTTCGCCCGTCATTTCGCGCGGAACGCATGGGCGAGCGAATACAATTCGACAACCTATTCGCCGATCACGCTCTGCTGTGCGGTACAAATCTACCACCATTCCACGAATGGGGAAATCCGTCAACTGGCACTCGGCATCGTCGAGCGGCTCTGGGCGGAAATTCTCCTGCATTACCACCCCGCCACATTCATGCACTCCGGACCGCAATGCCGGGCTTACGCGGTCGATTACGCGGGGCACACGCACACCATGTCGGCGGTGATGGAGGTTGTGTTCGGGCCGGAACTCGCCGGACGCGACATCGTAAAAAGCTATTTCGAGCCCGACGGCGTGGAGGTTTTACACTTCGGCGGCTGTGTGGAACAGAGCATCGCCGAGTTCAGCGAAGTAATCGACAACGATTACCCGGTTCCCGATTCGGTCCTTTCGCTCATTCTGGGACGCAAATACCCCGCGGAATGCTCCGGCCGCACGGAAATGATGGGGAGTTTCGAGGGGATGGCTTCCGAGTGCTGGACGCGCAATTACATGGACGCGGTGTTTTCGCTGGGCACCGCGACGGCGCCCCTTGGCGGCGGCCCCCAGACGGCGAGCTTTTTCGGGACGTATTGTTTGCGGACGCCGGCCCGTTCCTTCAAGGACGCGGCCACGTTTTTCTGCCGGTACCGGACGGATCGCTCGCTCGATTGCACATCCCGCTCCGAATCGGCCGACGGCCGTACCTCCGCCGAAACGTTTGTCTCAAACCAGGCGTTCACCTACGCGACCGGGCACAAGAACACCGCATTGGTCATCACGGTGCCGGAAGCGAAGAAACCGCAGGAATCTGAAATTCTTAAACTGAGCTTTGTTTTGCCCGTTCATTATCAAGATGTTAAGCGCTGGATAATGGGCGACAAAGAAGGCGCTTCGGAGTCCGCGGCGGTGGTCCCCGTTTCGATCCACGCCGGCGAGGTGTTCATGCACATCCAGCCGTTGCTGCCGACCGGATATTCCCGGAAGCACGCCGTGCGCTTCACGCGCAGCGGAAATTACCGCGAGCTGGAGTTGATTAACTACGAGGGGCCCGCGCGCACGTTCGACACCGACGAGTTGTCCATGATGCTGAATGGATTTTTATTCACCATCGACGAAGCGTCGCGCTACGAAAGTCTGGAGGATTTTCACCGGAAACACTCCGAAGTCCGAATCCTGGACTACTACTTCGCGCGGCGGCGCTTCCTGCGGATCGATCGCGGACACGAACATTTTGAGCTTGTAACCTCGACCGCGCCTTTCGGCGTGAACCACGATGCGTACAACGGCCGCCTCCTGCCGCGCCCCATGATCGCTTCGAGCGAAATCGCGGTGGACGCGCTTCCGTTCGTAACCGGCGACGTTCCGTTCGACCCGATCGCGTTCCCGTGGAACGACCGGCTCGACGTGTACAGCTTTAAGCTCCCGTGGATGATCGGTTCGCGCGGGCTTCCCGGCGAAGAGAATTATTCCAAACATTATGAAAAAATGGAGAAATAAGAGAATGAAAGCAATTTTTTCCTTCCTATCGTTGTTTGTTCTCCTCCTTTCCGGCTGCGCGAGTGTGCAATATGCCGGAACGGCGGAGTTTGTCCGGTTGAACCGCGTTTTCGGCGACCACATGGTTTTGCAGCGCAACATCCCCATCCGTATTTTCGGAACAGCCTCGCCGGGGGGCAGCGTGGCGGTCCGCTTCGACAACGCCGAGCCGATCGGCGCCACAGCGAATGCCGAGGGCGAATGGAGCTGCACCCTCCCGCCGCGTCCGGCGGGAGGCCCCTACACGTTGGAAGTGTACGGAGAAAAAAGCGTGCTTAAGGTGCGCGACATCCTTGTGGGCGATATCTGGTTCTGCTCCGGGCAGTCGAACATGCGTATGGGCGTCCTCTCTTCCCTGAACGGGAACAAGGAAGTCGCGGAGGCGAAAAACACACGAATCCGCCTCCTGCAACTGCCCAAGATCGCGGCGCGCACACCCCTTGCCGAGCCGGTTCTTGCCGATTCCTGGGCCGTGTGTTCGCCGGAATCGGTGCGGCTTTTTTCCGCCGCCGGGTATTTTTTCGGTCGTGAGCTGGAGCGCGAGCTCCAGATCCCCATCGGACTGATCGACGCGTCGTGGGGCGGAACGCCGGTCGAATTCTGGATGCCCGCGCCGAAACCCGCCGGGGCCGACGTTGTCGAAAAAGACCGCGTTATGGCGGAGACCGCGCTGAAAACCCTCTTCGCCCGCCGCGTTGCGATCCGCGAATGCTATGCTTTCGAAGCGAACACCGCGGAGCAAATCCGCCGCGCCGCCATCGATTACGACGACAGTGCGTGGAAAACCATGAAGCTCCCCGGCATCTGGGAAAAACAGGGAATGCCCGGCTTCGACGGCATCGTCCAATACCGCCTTACTCTGGATCTCCCCGCCTCCTGGGCGGGGCGCGAACTGGAGCTGGAGCTCGGCGCCATCGACGAAACGGACATAACATACTTCAACGGCGTACAGATCGATTCACGCGGCTCGCTGGTGAAGGATGAAACCGGCTATTGGAACCGTCCGCGTTATTACCGCGTCCCCGCCAAATTGGTGCGCGGCGGCAAAAACGTCATCGCCATTTTCATCGGCGACCTCCACGGCGAAGGCGGCTTCTGGGGCAAGGCCCCGATGCAGGTGAACCCTGTGGGGCTCCCCGACGACGCGATTTCGCTGGAATGTGTATGGAAGTACGAGCCGATCGTCTCCGTCCCCACCGAACCAGAGAGCCACGGCAGCGGCTACAATTCGATGGTCGCCCCCTTCTTCCGCTTCCCGATCGCCGGGGTAATCTGGTACCAGGGCGAAGCCAACGCCAACAATCCGCCCGCGTACCTGAAAAAATTCCCCGCCATGATCCGCGACTGGCGCACAAACTGGGACCGGAATCTTCCGTTCTACTTTGTGCAGCTTGCAAACTACACCGCGCGCAAGAGCGTCGATTCCTGGGCGAATCTGCGCGACGCGCAGCGCCGGACGCTGGAGCTGGAGCCGAACACCGGCATGGCCATCGCCATCGACATCGGCGATCCCAAAGACATCCACCCGAAGAACAAACAGGAAGTCGGCCGCCGCCTCGCGCTGCTCGCGCTGAAAAATACGTATGGGCGCGGGGTTGTGGAGCAAGGCCCGTTGTTCGACCGCGCGGAGTTCGGCGGCGGAAAAGTATTGATTCGTTTCAAGCCATCCTCTTCGCCGCTTGTCGTGCACGGCGCGGCCCTGGCGGGGTTTGAGGTCGCCGGTGCCGATGGGAAATTCCATGCCGCCGAAGCGAAAATCGTCGGCAAGGATACGGTACTGGCGCATTCGCCGCAGGTCGCCGCGCCGCAACAAGTGCGCTACCTCTGGGCGGACAATCCGGTTGCGACGCTGTACAACGAAGCGGATCTCCCCGCCTCGTCCTTCACCTCAGGCGAAATCAAGTAATGGGTTCTCTCCGGGCACTGATGCTGCTCCTGCTGGCGGTTCTTCCGCCGGCGGTGAGCGGCCTGGACGCGGAGTTGCTGAAAATCCGCGAACAAAGCGTCGCGTTTTTCCTTGCCCTCAATGAGCATGCGTCGGCGAAGGCCGAGTTGGCAACCCAGAAACAGGACGGCTCCTGGGCGGACATCGACTACAAGGACAAGGGACGCAGCCATTGGAAGCCGCGCCTCCACCTGGAACGCCTGGGCCGGATCGCCTGCGCATACGCCGATTCCAACGCCTCCTTGTACCGGAAACCGGAAGCGCGCGACGCCGTCCTCCGCGGACTGGAGCTCTGGGTCATGCAAGACCCGCAAAGCCAAAACTGGTGGAACCAACAGATCGGTACGCCGCTGCGGCTTTTCAAAATAATGCTGCCGCTGGGCGACGGTCTTCCACAGGAATTGTCGGAAAAAATCCGTCCGCTCCTGGATCGTTCCAAGCCGGGTATGACCGGACAGAACAAGGTATGGCTGGCGGGAATCCATTTGCACAAAGGGATTCTTTACAACCAGCCGGAATGGGTGCGAAAAGGGCGCGATCTGATCGCCGAGGAACTTCGCATCGCCGCCCCCCGCGCGGAAGGGCTGCAAAGCGACTGGAGTTACCACCAGCATGGCGCGCAGCTCCAATTCGGCAACTATGGACTGGCATATTTTACCGACATGACCCAGTGGGTAAGCATTCTTGCCGGAACACAATACGCACTGCCGCCGGAAAAAACAGTGTTGTTGGAGCACTTTTATTCCAATGGATTGCGCTGGGTCATGTTCAATGGGCAATTCGATTTCAACGCCAGCGGACGCCAGATTCTGCAAACGAACATCGACGCCAAGTACAACAACGCCCTCCGTGCCGTCAACGCCCTGAACCGGGCGCTCGAAAACAAAAAACCACCGGTGTCGATAAAGGATTTCACGTTTTCCGGAAGCCGTTATTTTTACAAAAGCGATTTTTACGTGCACCGAACAAAGGATGTGTACTACTCGGTCCGGATGTCCTCCAAAAGGATCAACGGCAGCGAAACGGTGAATGCTGAAAATCTCCTCGGCCGCCTGACGGGGCACGGGCTGACCGTAATGCAAACTCCGCGCGGAGAACTCCGAAACATCGGCGCCCTCTGGAATTGGCGGACGATTCCGGGAGTAACGTCGTTGCAGGATGATTCGAAGCTCGATTGCCGGGGGCCGGGACAGCGCAACAGCAAGGAGTGGGTGGGCGGATTGTCGGATGGCGTTGTCGGATTCTGCGCTATGGATTTCGACAACGGCGAGCTGAAGGCGAAGAAAAGTTATTTTTTCGCCGGTCAAACGATGCTCTGCGTCGGCAGCCGGATTTCCAGCGAGCGCCCCGAAGCGATTTACACCTCCGTCGCCCAGCATAACGCAGGGAGTGAAGCATTGGAATGGAATTCCGAACGCAATCAAGTGCGCCAGGGCAACTTCCGTTACCGCCTGCTGGATGTGCCGGAGGTGCGATGCGACATCCGGGAAGCAACCGGCAGCTGGAAACAAGTGGTCGCCGCGGCCTCCGGCGAACCGGAAAAGGGGACATTGTTCACGCTGTTGCTCGATCACGGCACCCGTCCTGTCAATGCCCGGTATGCCTACAGCGTCGAGTACCATACAGGCGACACCGAAAGCCTCGTGCTCTTGAAGACAACTTCGGACGCCATTCACGCCGTGGCGATCGGCGACGCCGTTATGGCGGTCTTCTACGAATCCGGCGCCGCGACACTGCCGGACGGTTCGCAATTAATCTCCGAACAACCCGCGTTGCTGATGCTGCGTCAGGGAAAACTGTACGCCGCCGATCCGGGGCAGAACAAAAAAAATCTTGACATAACCCTTAATGACCGGAAAATTCAGATCGCCCTGCCGGAGCTACAGCTTGCCGGGAGCACAACGTCCACTTCTCCGCATTGACCGATCCGGCACGTAAAAAACATTTATTTTTGAACCGTTCCGGAGCTGCTTTTGAAATTTGCCCTTGAAAAAATAAAAAAACATGACATATTTATTTGTGGAGTGATTGTTTCACTCCGCCATCAAGTTAAACACAAAGGAGGGGAAGAATGAAAAAAGTGCTTTGGGTCGGAATGCTGCTCCTTGGCTTTGCCTTCGCGGGCGTAGCGGCGGATCGCGTTCCGGAAATAACAATCGTGGACGCGCCGCAGGCATCTTCGACGGACTCCTGGGAGTTCTTCCAGCTTGGGTTCTGGTTTGACTACCCCTCCACCCAGAGTCGCGTTCCGACGGCCGGATTCCGTATCGGCGCGCCGTTCTGCGGCGGGTCGGCGCCGGTCTACGGCATTGAGGCGGCGGTTCTCGGCGCCGGGTCCGATGAAGTAAAAGGCATACAGTTCGGCCTCTGCGCGGCGCTGGCGAAAAAGCTTTCCGGGTTGCAGGTGTCGTTTTTCAACGACGCGGAGAAGGTGTGCGGGCTCCAGTTCGGCGTGATCAACATGGCGCAGGACAGCTCCTTCCAGCTCGGGCTGGTGAACTACAACGAGAACGGGTTCCTGCCGTGGTGTTTCCTGGTGAACTTCAATTTCTAATCCGGAAAATCGGAGAGGTGTGATTATGAAAAAGTTTTTTGTTTTTGCCGCGTTGCTTGGTGTTTTGACAATGGGGGTTTCCGCCGCCGAATCCGCTTCGGTTACGGTTTCCGGTTCAACAAAATTGAAGAACGCTCCGGCGGTGCAAGAGGAGCTTCGCCCGGAAGACGAGTGGACGCCCTTCCAGGTTTGCTTTATGCCGAATCTCCCCGCCTACAGTTACAACTCCAACGTGTACGGGATCAAAAGCGGCTGGCCGATCACCACGGGGATCGGGCGTGTTTCCGGTTTGGAAGCGTCGTGGTTCTACTCCGGCACGGCGCACATGAAGGGGATTCAGGCGAGCTGGGTCGCGAATAAGAACGCGACGATGTGGGGCCTCCAGGCAAGCTGGATTTTCTGTATGAGCACCGAGGAAACGAACGGCATCCAAGCCTCGTGCATCCTCAACATCGCCGACAAAGTTACAGGATTGCAGGCGGGCGGATTCAATTACGCGGGCGACTTCGTCGGCCTTCAACCGGGGATGCTCGGAAACATCGCTGGGGATATGACCGGCGCGCAATTCGGCTTGTTCAATGTGGCCAAGGAATTGAACGGCTTTCAGGCGTCCGCGGTGAACGTGGCCAAGGAGAGCCACGGCTTTCAGCTCGGCTTCGTGAACGTGGCGCAGAAGACCGGCTTCCAGATCGGCCTGATCAACGTAATCAAAGACGGCGTTCTGCCGGTCTTCCCGTTCATCAACTTCAGCTTCTGATATAACACCTATGGAGAGCGGCATCTTCCCGAAGGCGAACCGGATCCTTCACGGCGGCGATTACAACCCCGATCAATGGTTGGAAACGCCGTGGATCATCGACCAAGACTTCGAGTTGATGCGCAAGGCCAACTGCAACACGTTCTCCGTCGGCATCTTCGCGTGGACGGCGCTCGAGCCGCGATCCGGTGAATACCGTTTCGAGTGGCTCGACGCCCTCCTCGACCGCATGGCCGAACATGGCTTCCATGTCATCCTGGCCACGCCGAGCGGCGCCATGCCTGCCTGGCTGGCGAAGAAATACCCGGAAATCCGCCGGATCGGCAACGACGGGCGGCGCGCACCGTATTCCGGGCGGCACAACCATTGTTGGAGTTCGCCAATCTACCAGAAACACGTACGCGCCATCGACTCCAAACTTGCCGAGCGCTACGCCGGCCATCCCGCGATCATCGCCTGGCACATTTCCAACGAATACAGCGGCGAATGCTTCTGCGATCTTTGCCAGGAGAAGTTCCGCGAATACCTCAAAACCCGCTACGGCACGTTGGAAGAACTGAACCGGGCCTGGAGCAACGCGTTCTGGAGCCACATCCATACGGATTGGGCGGAAATCACCCCCTGGGGCGGCTCGGAATGCAATTCGCTGGACTGGAAACGCTTTACAACCCACCAATGCTGCGAATTCATGCGCATGGAAAAAGAGGCGGTAAAGGCTTTTAACTCCGAACTTCCCGTTACGACCAACATGATGGGAGTCTTCGAGGGCATCGACTATTGGCGCGTCGCCGAAGTCTGCGATTTTATTTCCGACGATTGTTACCCGAATTGGGGCATGCAGCCCGATATGCGGCTGCTGCTCTCCAACTACGCGATGTTCCACGACATGCACCGTGCAATGAAGAAGGGGAAGCCCTTCCTTATTATGGAATCCAGCCCCGGACCGAGCAATTGGCAGCCTTATTATCGATTGAAGCGCCCGAACCAGCACCGCTTTGAAGAGTTGCTCGCCATCGGACACGGCGCGGATGGAACGCTCTATTTCCAGTGGCGCAAAAGCCAGGGAAATCTCGAACGCTTTCACGGCGCGGTGGTGGATCACTCCGGCAGCGGTGAAACCCGGAATTTCCGGGAGGTTGCCGCACTCGGCGCATTGTACGAAAAATGCGCCGGACTTTGCGGCGCCCGTACGCCGGTGGAGGCCGCCGTGGTCTGGGACTGGGACATCGCCTGGAGCTTCCGCTTAAGCAGCGGCCCCGGCCTTTTCGAACAGCGAAAATACCTGGAAACCGTTCAGGCGCACTACCGCGCCCTTTGGACCGAAAATATTCCGATGGACGTGATCGAAAGCACCTCCGACTATTCCGGTTACAAACTTCTCGTTTGCCCGATGCTGCGGATGTTGAAGCCGGGGGTGGCGGAACGCCTTAAAAAATTTACGGCGGACGGCGGAACGCTGCTTTTAACCTATTTTGCCGGATACGAGGATATTTCGGCCCGCAGTCTTCTCGGCGGCTGGCCGGGCAACGGGCTGATGGAGGTGGCGGGAGTCTGGAATGAAGAACTCGGCGGCATTGCCCCCTTCGATAAAATCCGGGTTCAATTTTCCGGCAAAGAGTACGAAGCTGTGGACTACCTCGAGCGTCTTCATTTGCGCGGCGCGGAGAGCCTTGCCACCTTCGTCGGGGATCCGTTTTACCGCGATTGTCCGGCATTTACCGTCAACCGCTTCGGTAAAGGAAAGGCGTACTACATCGCTGCCCGCACCGCGCCGGATTTTCTGGAAGACGCGTACCGGCGGATCATTCAGGAATCCGCCCTCGTCCGTGTTCTTCCTTCGTCAAACCGCGGCATCCACGCTTCGCTCCGCCGCACGGAATCGGGCGACTACTTGTTTTTATACAACTTTCTTGCACAGAGCAATAAAGCCACCCTTCCCCCCGGCGTTTACACCGACATCGAAACGGTCGAACGTGTCGAAAACGCCGTGGATTTGGACACATACGCCAGCAAAATTCTCTTCCTCCCCCGCGCTTGAGGGATAAAAAAAGAGCTCCCGCTGTGATATGCACCAAAAATTTGGACAAACTTTTGGGTGCATATCATTCAGTGCTTTCGCGCAATACCCTAGCTACTCATCTTGACTGCGAACGAGTCTGCGAGAGCAGTTCGGGCAGCGGCCGAACCGGAGAATGCTCCAGTAACTCCGTTCCAGAGGGAATGCGCAGTGCGGGCATCTTGTCGCTACTCCGGCTCGGCGGCGCAACTTCCCGGATATGAACAGATCCACTATTACAAGAAAAACGAAGAAGAAAATGGCTGAAATCGTGTGCTTTTTCACAAGAAATAATATCGAAAAGGCCGCGAATGTCGCCCCTATGCCGTAGTATTTTCGCCAATTCATCAGATCTTTAAATTTGTGCCAGTCTACCATCTCCGGCGTATCAGGTTCGTCAGGAAGATTCAGTAATTGAATTCCGCATCCGGAACAGCAGCCGCTCTGACGCGCTGTTCGGTATTCCGGTATTGTGCCGCATGCGGGACAATACGCGGACTGATTTTTCGGCATCAGACGGAGACGATGCAGCCAGCTGAGCATGAACCGGATGGAGAGAAGCGGCGCAATGCCCGATAAGGCAATGACTCCCCCGCCAAGCGCCGATATCGTCTTGCAGAGCATATCATCCACATCCATATTTCGCTTCAGGCCCAGCATAAAAAAGACGGCGACGACGAGCGGGGCGACGACAAAGACGGTACGTGCCGATTGCAGTCCGTTTTCATCGAAGCTACATGGCGGATACCCCGGCTTCTTCTCCATGATTTCCCTTGGCGTCAGAGGCAATTCATAGCCGGGCGCGAGGGAACGGAAATCGGAGAGAATCGTTGTGTTGCAATGGGGGCAGCGCTTGCTGGCGATTGTCGGCAGAAGAGCGTACAGCTGGCCGCCGCACGCCGGGCAGCGCGGCCAATTCCCCAACTTCCGGCTGAATCTCGAGCATCCCCACAGGAGAACCGGGCATACAATCAACGCAAGCAACGTATAAAGTGCCCGCCAGGGCAGATCATAATCATCCATCCACCCCTGCCAGTGGCTTTCGCCCACACCCCAATATGTGAGGCCGACCAGCCAGGCAAACACGATGTTCCGAACCCCTTCGGCATGGGTTTCGTGCCCGATTCTGTCGTGAAAAGCACGCCAGTCAAATTGTGAAAACGGAAGAAACATTTGCCCGGAATATACATCGAGGCAATAGACAAATCAAGAACAGATCGTGAAATGCGGTTATTTCAGCGCAAAAAAATCATAGTATTTTATCTGAAAGAATGCGGCTTCGGGTTAATTACAGAAAGTACGATGGTTATGGATTGCCGTTGAAATAGCGGTTCAGAATGGATAAAAAAGGAGCTCCCGTTGCCGGGAGCTCCTTAAGAAACGCGGAGGCGTTACTTGGAGTTGTTGACGATGATGCCGTCGCCATACACCGCGCTTTCAATGGAAATGCCGAAGAACGTGTTGTAATACACATTCTTGCTGTTTTTTCCACTGGTGGGAGTGCGCAAAGATCCGCAGCCGGAGAGCGCAACGACGAACAAAGCGGCAACGGCGAACATAACAAGCTTTTTCATTTTTTCTTCTACCTTTTTTATAAATGTTATTACTTGGACGAATCCATGGCGCTAACAACAAGACCGTCGCCATAGACCAGGCTTTCAATGGAAATGCCGAAGAACGTGTTGTAGTACACATTCTTGCTGTTCTTGCCCGCGGGGGGGGTGCGCAAAGATCCGCAACCGGAGAGGGCAACGACGAAGACGGCGGCAACGGCAAGCATAAGAAGCTTTTTCATTTTTTCTTCCCTTTTTTTCGTATTTTGAAAATACATTGGAAAGCGCCGGCGACGAATTCTCCGGGCTGACTGCAATACAATAATCCGCAAATAGCATTTTTCAAGCCTATTTTATCGAAAAACGATTGCGTGCCCCAGAAAATATGCCCGCAATGTTTTTCGCTCCCATCTATTTCTCAAAAACAAGCGTTCCCCACAAAGCCGGAATGAGTTCGGCCTCGCTGGGAATGTCACTGACCATGCCTGAGCGCTTGTTGTTCCAATACACGCGCTGCAGCGTCTGCTGGCCGTCGCCGCGCAAAATGCCCGCGTCGAACTTAAGACGCATCCCCGGCTCCGGCACAAGGCCGAAGAGCGAAAGGGGAATTGCAAGCTCGTACGTGGTGATTGTAATGGACCCCGCCGGGTCGGCCTTAAGGTCTTTTTGCGTCTTTTCCGCAATCCGGATCCGGTCGCCCACCGATTCAACGCGGTCGAAGTACAGCGTCCGGAGGGGGGAACCGAATTCCACCTTTGTTCCGGCGCTTGCCGGGTCCACCGGCGAATACAGCGCCGCCATCAATTCTTTCCCCTTCGCCCGCGTAACGAGGAGGCGGCGGTCGCCCGCAACGGGCTTACGCCGCGCCGGATCGGCCGAGGCGTCCGCGCCCAGCATCAAATCGAGCGCGCCTCCGCATTTAAAAAGCTTTTCCAGCGACTCGCCGGAGCTGTTCAGGAGGTTCTTATCCTGAACGCGCCACGCGGCATACAGCATCCCGTCGGGACCGACGGCGAATTTGGCGCGGGTTTCGATGGGCTTCTTCCCCCAGTTCCCGACTTTTTGTGTGCGGCGGTCGATCAGAATCCATTCACCGCCCCAGTCGGCGGGATCGCCGTCGAGCACGGGAGCCTTGGCGAGAAACGGCACAGCCAAAGGAGCCGTGTTTACGGCGCTTTCGCGCTGACGCTCCGCCTCGCGCTCCACCGTCCACTGACGGGCCGATTCGAGCATTCCGGCATCCACGCGGATCGTCCGGTTCGGCAAACGCCGGATCTTATCGAGATTCTTCACCTCGATAATGCTGCCGACGAAGTGCGCCTGAAGCATTACTTCCCCCGAATCCAGCCGTGTCCAGAGGGGCCCGAAGCACTCCTCCTGCAGGCTCAAGTGGTTGACGTTCATCCCGCGAATGGCCTCCGGCGCGTTCCAGGAGATCGTCCGGCTGTCCTGGAACAAGCGCGTGACGAACAACCCGTCCACCGTGAAGACGTAAATCGTCCCCTTATTCGCGTTGATCGCCCAGAGCTGGCCCGCGTCCGATCCCGGCGGCGCATCGATCACGTTTCCGATCACGCGGGTCGTCCCGATCAACTGCCCTGGATTTTCCGGCATCGGCGCAATGTGCGAGGCGTGGAGCCCCGGCCATAGACTCGGGTAATACCAAATGGGCTTCCCGTTCCGCGCCCCGGCGACCCCTTCCCGCGCAAACGGCTTCAGGGGCGTTGTCGTTACGATCCAGCCGTCTTTCGCGGTCAACACCTGGTTACCGCCGGAGCTCGCCGGACGTTGCGCCCCCGTGGCCAGTACCTTGCGGGCGGCCATGGAATAAAAAGGCACCCCTTTGGGCGTAATGGAATCCGGGCGGAACTGGAGGACCGCACCCCCCACGTCGGAGAAAGTGAACGCAAGGTCGCTGTCCACGCTCACCGTGCCGGTAGTCGGGTTGTTGCTCTTCTCGTACGTATTCGGATCGAGGAATTCCACTTCGGCGGGGTCGACAACCTGGTCGCCGTTGCGGTCGGACCAAATGAAGAGGAGCGCCTTGCCCTTGCCCGGCACAAATCCCCGGGGCATGCGTTCCAACATCGCCGGATTGTTCTGGAAAACAGGAAGAACCTCCCCGGCCGAATCGAGGATGCCGCCCGCCGCGGCGACGATCCGCAGAATGCTGTCTTCGTCGTACCGCCACAGCGTCGCCGTGCGGCGGCCTGAGGTGGCCAGACCGTAGGTGTCGGTAAGATACAGGAACTTTCCATTCCGCAGGGGGTACCCCGGCGCGGCGCCGACATAACGGCCGATCAGTCCGGTTTTGTTGTAGCGTTCCAGGTAGGGGATCGCCAGCGGGGTGGAACGCCCCGTTTCGTAATCGAGCCGGAATTCGATGGTCCCGCCGTGGTCGTCGTCGTAGAAGAACCGTGTTTTATCGGCCGGATCCACCGCGCCGGAGCCGCCGTAACGCATCGGCCCATACAATCCGTTGAGGAGCGCTCCCGTCCGCGTATCCCATACGCTGACACGCTTGGGGATGTGGGTGTTCTCCGTTACCCAGAGCCGCCCGCGGTCGTCCAACGCCATGCCGGCGGGGTGGTTCATGTGGTTTGTGTCGTATTTGCCGAGCGCCGGAGCGCCCGCGTTCCCGATGGCGCCGAGCGCCTTGCCGGATTCGGAATAAATTTTCACCTGATGGCTGTTGCCCCAGTCGGAAATATACCACTTTCCATCGTCGGCAATCAGGATGTTCTGCGGGTCCTGCAATCCAAGCGCGAAGCGCTCCGGCTTTGCATCCAGTGTTCCGTAACGAAACACACCATCCCCCGAGAGAACATAAAGGCGCCCGGAACGGTCAAAAGCCACACCGCGCGGAGCGGCAATGTCGAGCGTCCTTGCCACCTTGTCCTTATGGCCATCCACAAGGAGCAGGGTGTTCAATTTCTCAAACGCGCAAACGATGATGCCATTGTAGACGGCCAAACCCGTCAGGGGCGCGGCGGCGGCTTTGCGGGCCTTGTCGTCCTTGGGGTCGTACTTCACGCCGTCGACGGCGGGGATCGTCCACGTCGGCGTCAGGACGGGGCGGTCCTCGCCGACGCCGAAGCGTTTGTCTTTCGGCGCTTTGGCCCATCCCTTTACGTCGCGCACCATCCGGTGCAAGCGTAGCTCGTTCTTGAAATCATTGTATTTGTCCCCCGGCCAGGAGGCCGCGGCGTAGGCGTACGTCCCCGGTACCGGATTGTTCCCACGATCCAGCGCCAAGTGCGAAGCGGCCGTCCAGACGCCGCCGAGCCAGTGCTGTCCCCACAGCTTGCGCCCATCCATATCCAGCCACGCAAGGCCGCTCCCCCCTTCCGCAACACGGCTGCAAACCAGGAGTTGTCCGCCGGCGGAAGTCGGTTTTCCCTCGCGCTCCGGCGAAACGCCAGCCGGGAGGAAGATCACGTCGCTCGGCGAGGAGTGATTCGTAAGCCACTGGCTCCCTGGATCGGCGCTCCGCCACGGCGGCTTGCCCTCGGTGTAGGGGGTCATCTCGTAAATCAGGTCGATCCCGGGGTGAACCAGACCGCGCACCGTATAGCGCCCCGCCTGGACGAGTCGTCCGGGAATATGAAAAATGGCATGACGGGCGGCGTCGAGATCGCGCTCTTTATCGTCCATCCCGTCCCATAGGACGACGTGATCGCCCGCGGGGAACGCTTCCTGGCTGATTAAATTGCGGACGCGCACACCCTCGGAATCCTCGATCACCAGTGTGACGAATCCGGGTTCCTTCAGGGAAAAACGGATCGGTATCCGCATATCCTGTTCGACAACGGAAGTTCCGCACCCGGCCAGGCACAACGCCAACGCCGCCATTCCCCAATGCATTTTCATGAGCGCTCCTTATGCTACAGTTGAATATACAACAATAGTATAACACATGCGTTCAGAATTGTCAATGCTCCTTTTCAGAAAACTTCAAAGGAAAAGACGTGCATGGGGCTTTCTCCCCAGGCCTCGAGCCAGACGATGCGCAAAGCGTCCGCCTCCCGCTCCGCAAAAGAGAGCTCCCAATAGCGCCGGAAATTGTCTTCAACTTCCGTTACAACCTCCCAGTTTCCGCCCGAACGGACCTCTATCCGGAAACGGCGCGGCAGCATGGGGGGCATTTCCCGGTAAGCGTCCTCCGTTTCCCAGCGCCAACGCAAGCGGGAGTTGTCCTTCTGGTCCGTATCCATCACCAGCCGGACGCCCGCAAGGAGGCGCGGCGCGGAAAATTCGTAGGAGCACGCCTCGTTGGGCTGAAACCAAACGCCATGATCGCCATCCAGCCGCGTCCGATCCATGCCATCGCGGAGGACTTCGTGCGAGATACGCCCTTCCCTGCTCGGTGCGGCAATGGGGCGGGGACGGTTGGGAATAAATTGATCCTGCCGCTGCAACGTGTCCTGAAGTTCTTCCAGATGCGCTTCATGCACCCCGCGCGGCGTTGTTTTGTAACGCACGGCCAGCGCCGCCGCCGTGCCGACGGCCTGCCCCATCACCGCGCACGTGGCCATCACCCGCGTGGAGCTCAGCGCCATGTGCGAGACCGAAACATTGCGTCCGGCAAAAAACAAATTCTCCACATTCACCGAATACAACGAACGATACGGAATGCCGTACACCGTCGGCGCGGGGTGGAAGATGGTCTGCTTATGGTATTTGTACCCCTCCGGGAAATGGTCGTCCATCGGCCAGCCGCCGTGGCCGACCGCATCGGGAAAATCGCCGCCCGATTCGATATCGTTCTGCGTCATGATGTGATCGCCGATGTAGCGGATGTTCTCCCGCTTCCCCGGAAGGCTGCCGCACCAGCAAAGCTCCCAGTCCCCGGCATTGTATTCCGCAGTATTGTTCTTGGCGCACTCCCAGAAGCCGGCGGCTACGCCTAAAAGTTCGTCGCGAATCGCGTCGGCATCCTTGATGGTGTCCTGAAGGCCGCCGCTTTCCAGCGAAGCCGGGTGCAGCACCTTGCGGCTTGCGAAGCGCAATTCGCCCCGCAGCGGCATCGTTTCCGGTGTGTAGCGCGGACTCCACTCCGGCGCACGGAACGGGCGGTGCTCCCTTTGCCCCGGCAATGCCGTGAGCATAACGGAATTGCCCATCGTGCAATTGTCCGATTTTTCCGGCGCGTGGGATTCGCCGAACACATCCCGCCCTTCGCGCCCCCGGGTGAACCGGGCGCCGGAGAGGCGCAAAATACTGTCCCCGGAACAGTCGGCAAACAATGTTGCCTCCACGATATAACGGCAGTATTCCAAGAGATGCCACGCCGTTACCGAACGGATGCGGCCATCTTCCACGCAAACATCCTGCACCGTCGCGTTCAAAAGAAGGCGCAGATTGGGTTCGTTGCGCGCAAAAGCGTACATCGTTTGGTCCCAGCGCGACCAGCGCAGGAGAGGATTGAAATACAAATTGCGCAGGAGGAGTTCTTCGATCAAACCGCCTTCGCGATTTTCCAGCACCGATCCATCGGGAAGGCGATCGCCGTACGCGCCGCCGACCCACACCCGGATTTCACTGGAGGCGTTTCCGCCGAGCACCGGGCGGTCTTGAATCAGCACCACGCGCGCACCGTTGCGCGCCGCGGCCACGGCGGCACAGAGTCCGGAAAGGCCGCCGCCGACCACCACGAAATCCGTATCCCAATGCCGTTCGGTAATCGTCGGTACTTGCGTGTTCATGGCAATCCTCAGTTTAAATTCAGAATGCGGCGCATCAAAGCATCGCCCCGCAAGTGCCCCAATTTTCCCGCCGGAGCGAGGCGTTCGCTGTAATATTTCGTCCCGTCCGAAACGATTCCGGGGCCGCAGAACGCAACCGGAACCGGCGTTTGCGTATGCATGCGCAATGCAATCGGCACCGGGTGATCGGGGAGCACCATGAAATTCACCGCCTGCCCTGCCAGCGCCTTCATCACCGGCGCGACGATCCGTGCGTCAAAATCCTCGATCGCCCGCATTTTGAGCGCGAGATCCCCCATGTGCGAACATTCGTCGATCGCTTCCACATGCAAATAGACGAAATCGTGGTCTTCCAGCGCCTTCAAAGCCGCCGCGACCTTCCCTTCGTAATTCGTGTCGACGAATCCCGTCGCGCCCGGTACCTCGATCACGGTCATGCCCGTGCATTTCCCAAGCCCTTTGATGACATCCACCGCGCTGATGATCGCGCCGCGCTTGCCCGGGTATTTTTCACTGAACTGCGCGAGCTTCGGCGAACGCCCAGGGCTCCAGGGCCAGATGGAGTTCGCGGGAGACTCCACACCTTGGTTCAAAGGATGCGCCGCGAGGAACGCCGCCGTCCGTGCCATCAGGCGATTCAGGAAACGCACCGTGTGCTCCGCCTCGGCGCTGTCATCCAGCACCGTGAGGGGGAGTTCCGCCACCGGAATTCCCTGCGACGAGTCGGGCTTGAAATAATCCAGGTGCGCCGAAAATTCCTCGCCGTGCAGCACAAGCAAATTCCGGTAGCTCACGCCGGAGTGGAACGTAACTTTGTCCGACCCGAACTCCGCTTGCAAATCGAGCATAAGACGCTGCGAAACATCCTGCGCAATGTGTCCGGCGGAATAATCCAGAAGCACCCCCCCCGGAGATACGGTAACAAGGTTGCAGCGCCAGGCCACATCGTCCGGCGCAAGGACAATCCCCTGGCTCACCGCTTCGATCGGGCCGCGCCCCGGGTAATTGAATTCCGGCTCGAAACCGAGCACCGACATATTCGCCACATCGGAGGATGTGGGAAGCCCTTCCGGGAGCGTTAAAAATGTCCCGTTGATCCCCGACGCGGCAATCGCGTCCATCGCGGGGGTGTTCGCGGCTTCCAGCGGGGTTTTCCCGCCCAGCGCCTCCAGGGGTTCGTCGGCCATGCCGTCGGCCAGAAAAAGAACAGCTTTCACAATGACTCCAGCAATTGTTGCACGGCTTCGGGGGCGATCCCGGCAAGCCGGACGCGCTTATCGCGCCCGGAAAGGCCGTGGGTTATGGTAACACGCGCCATGGGAATCCCCAGGGCTTTGCTCAAAAACTTGCACAACGCTTCGTTGGCGCGGCCGTCAACCGGGGGGGCCTGCAAGGCGATCTTCAGGCGGCCGCCGTAATCCCCGGCAAGCGCCGTCCGCGCAGCGCCGGGCTGCACACGGCAAAAAAGCTCGGCCCCACCGGCTCCGTCAGACCTCAGGGCGGAGGACGGTATTGCCGGGTTCATCGGAAAAAGGTGCCTTGATGCCGAGGAGTTTTTCGATTTCGGTTACATCCATCGTCTCTTTTTCGAGCAACGCGTTGGCCAACTTTTCCAGTTCTCCCCGGTACATGGTCAGGAGCTCGCGGGCGCGGCGCAGCGCGTCGTCGACAAGGCGGCGGGTTTCCAGATCGATTTCCCGCGCCGTTTCAGGGCTGACCATGTCTTCCTGCGGCGCATCGTAACGAATATAGACGCTCCGCTGCGAATCGGAATATTTCACGGTTCCAAGTCGATCGGTCATACCGAACGCACACACCATCTGCCGGGCGATCCGCGTAACCTGCCCGATGTCGCCGGTGGCGCCGGTCGTAACATCGCCCATCACCAATTCTTCGGCCACGCGGCCGCCCATGCACATGACCATCTCGTCCAAGAGCTCCAGACGGCTGTGCGTATAAACGTCTTCTTTCGGCATGGTAAACGTTGCCCCAAGATAAGCGCGGCCGCGCGGTATGATCGTAACCTTGTGCACCGGCGTGCAGTGCGGAAGATGCAAGGCGATCAGGGCGTGCCCCGCTTCGTGGTAGGCGGTCAGGCGGCGTTCCCGTTCCGTAATCTTCCGGCTCCGGCGCTCGCGCCCATAGCGGACTTTATCGCGCGCCTCTTCCAGATCGGCCTGGCAAACTTCCGGCCTTTCGTGCCGGGCGGCCAGGAGAGCCGCTTCGTTGCAGAGGTTTCCCAAATCAGCGCCGCTGAAGCCGGGGGTCGTACGCGCCAGAACGTCCAAATCCACGTTGTTCCCGACTTTGATGTTCTTGATATGCACATCAAGAATCTTGCGGCGGCCGCCGATGTCCGGAAGATCCATGACAATCTGGCGGTCAAAACGGCCGGGGCGCAGAAGCGCCGGGTCCAAAACATCCGGACGGTTCGTCGCGGCGAGAACGATCACACCCGCGCGGCTTTCCAAGCCGTCCATTTCCACAAGCATGGCGTTGAGGGTCTGCTCGCGCTCATCGTGGCCTCCGCCGAGCCCGGAGAAGCGCGAACGCCCCACCGCGTCGATTTCGTCGATAAAAATCAAGCAGGGGGTATTCTGTCGCGCCTGCTCGAACATATCGCGGACACGGCTGGCCCCCACGCCGACGAACATTTCCACAAAATCCGAGCCGCTGATCGAGAAAAACGGAACCCCCGCCTCGCAGGCGACCGCCTTGGCCATCAGCGTTTTACCCGTTCCCGGATCGCCGACAAGCAGGCACCCGCGCGGAATGCGTCCGCCGACCTGCATGAATTTGAGCGGGTCTTTCAGATAGTCAACAATTTCGACAATCTCCTCCTTGGCCTCGTCGGCGCCGGCGATGTCGTCGAAAGAAACATGCAGTTCATCGGGGGGAATCATGCGCGCCCGGCTTTTGCCGAACTCCATGGCGCCGCGTCCGTTGATCCGCGACTGCCGATTCATGAAAAAGACAATCACGCCGATAATAAGCAGGACAGGCAGAAGATTCAAAACCAGAAGCCGCAGGGTATCGCTGCTCGTCTCAATGCTGACTTTCGTATTTTTCTTCAGCGCCTCATCCAACTCCGCGGAATACATCACCCGTGTCTTGTACTTGAGCTCCGCAGCGCTGCCCGTTTCGCGATAGGTTCCACGGATGTTCAGCACGCGCTCGCTCTCGCTGGTTACTTCGGCGGAGACAATCGCGCCATCGCGCAGTTTTTCCTCGAAACGCGTCTGGTCAAACTCCGTTACCGTGGAGCGCCCCATAAAAAGCCATGTGGAGGCAACCACAATAAAAAACAACAGCCACACCAACGCCGCCCGGCCGCCCGGACGCGATTTATTCAAATCCGCCATAGAAAATCAAACTCCGTCGTTTTAAAATAATGTTCCGCCCATCCGGAGAGATTTCCAGCGGCGCACACCTCGTTCAGAATACCTTCAGCATCTTCAGAACAAGAATAATCAACGCAATCACCGCCAGCGCCAATCCCGCCAGGGAAATCAGCACGATCAAATGGGTGCGTTTCTGCTTCTGTTCGTTGCGCTGGGCGAAAGGCGAAAAATTGCTCATTCCGCGCACCGTGGAAAGGTTCGACTTTGTGTCGTCGATCTCAATGGTGTGCGTGCGGAGCGTGCCGCCGGAGTTTCCGGTGCGTGTCGGGCTGTCGTACAGAATTTCGACGCCGCCAAGCTGGATAATGTCGGAGTTCTTCAACTGCAGCTCGGTAATGACCGCGTTGTTCACCCGTGTGCCGTTGGTGCTGTCGTTGTCGCGGAGGATGTAATTCCCATCCTCGGTCCGGATGAAGTCGCAATGGTGGGAGCTCAGACTCCCATCCTTAACGCAGATATCCATCTCTTCTTTACGTCCGCACGTCATCAGCTCTTTGTCGAGCTCAAATGTTTTGCCTCGCAATTTCTCGAATAAAACGGTCAGCTTGGGATTGTCCGCCATAAATCCAAAATCCTCACTTTCGCCCTGCCAGAACCCGATGAAGCACCCACGTGCCCGCCGGGATTAATGGAAAATATACCGCGCAACATTCATTTTGCAACGCGCAAAATAGTTTTTTTTCAACATTTTGCGCTTTTTCGAAAAATTCCCGTCGCTTTGGCATGAATTTTACTCCAAAATGCCCAAAACGGTTTATTATACTCCGGATAGGCCGTTTCCGCGGCGATCGACATCAACAGACCGACGGCCACGAGGCTCATCAGCAAATTGCTCCCTCCGTAACTGATGAACGGCGCGTTCATCCCTTTGGTCGGCCCGGCGCCGGAAACTGTTATAATGTTGATCATCACCTGCAGGGAAATCGCCATAGTCAGCCCAAAACCAAGAAACGCCCCCTGCCGGTTGCTGTTGAAACAAATCTTTATGCCGCACCATGCGAAAAGAGCATAAGCGCCCATCAGCAGCAGAAGCGCGCAAAGCCCGAGCTCCTCCCCCACAATTGCCAGAATGAAATCCGTGTGCGCCTCCGGAAGATAATCCGCCTTGAGGCGACTTTCCGCAAAACCCATACCGAACCAGCCGCCGGAACCGAGCGCCATCAACGAATTCCACAACTGGTACGCCGTTCCGTCCGCATAGGTTTTCGGATCCATAAACGCCGTGAAACGCGCCCAACGGACGGGATCGTTGAAATAAATGTTCAGCCCGAGCCCGACAATGCCGAAAATCGGCAACAGAAGATAACGCATCCGCACCCCCGCGGCCAACATCACCATCCAGGCCGACAACGCGCTCAAAATAGTCGTCCCGTAATCGCGCCCCATGAGAATCCCTCCGAGAAGCAGCATGCTCCCCCCGAAAAGCGGCAACAATCCGTTGAAACTCCAGAATTTACCGATTCCATGGAAATTATCGCTGCAATACTTCGCCACAAAAATCACCAGGACGACCTTGGCGATTTCCGAAGGCTGGATACTCAGCTCCACCCCGCCGAGCGAAAGACGGATCCACCGCTGCGCTCCATTCACGGCGGGGAAACACAATGCCAGGCCAAGAAGAGCCATGCACAAAAACATCCACCAGTATCGCGCACTCATAATCCGTCTGTAACCGACCATAAAGACGACCGCGCCGGCCAGGGAGCCGAGAATCATCCACAACAGCTGGTTCCGGAAAAAGGAGAGGCCGTGCGCCGGCGCCGATGTTGCCGAATAGAGCATCATCAACCCGAATAAAGAAAGGGCGAGCGTAACAAACGCGAGCATCCACATGTATGTAATGCTCGAATGCGCCCGCTCATTCGCGGCAAGATCCGCAATATCCGCCCGGGAAAATCCCGAATGCGCATCAGCCATGGAGAACAATTCCCGCATCCGGGAGAATTTCCGGAACACCCCCACGCGCAACAAGGGCGGCGACGTCGGCCGCGTCCACGGCAACCAACGGCGAGATCTCCACGCGCGCGCCCGCCGGGAGCTCCACGCCAGCGGCGCGGAGCCACTCCGCATCGCGCGCAAGGAGCATTTCCCGGCAGCTTTCCACGGAGTCCACGCCGGTTTTATTCTTGGTGGGGGCAAAGACCTTGCTGCGGTCGCCTTCCAAGACCATCGTGCGCTCCGCCAGGGGCATCGCGTCGAAAATGAAGGACTCGAGCTTCACAGCGTTGGGCTCCTCCGGCGTAACAAGCTGCCCCGCCGCGTCGAGAAACGGCACTTTCTTGTCCGCGCGGTGCCACGGAAGTTTCAGACTCCCGCCGATGGTCAGCGACTCCACAAAGGAACGGCTGAGCATGTGAATGGCCGGACTTCCGGCAATGAAATGCAGCGACCCGTCGGCATTGACGCTTTCGGCCAGTTCCGCCGGAAGATCGCTGTATTCAATAATCTGGACGCGCCCGTCCGCCACGCAGAAATTGCCCAATTTCTCGTAAGGCCCCGTCTTGGCGAGCATAATGGCGCTCATCTGCGCATTCTCCAACGCGTGCATTCCGATAAAACGGGGGCTTGCCACCGGGACAAGGGGGTTGTCCACCTGGAAATACGAAATGTATTCTACCCCTTCGCTCTTCATGCGGTCCAGGCACCCCGCCTTGCGGAGCGCGAGCAACGTTCCGCCGTGTCCGTCCGGCGACAGCGAAAGCGAATCGGGAGCAGTCAGGAGGAGTTTGCCGTCGTACCCGATCGCGGGCATCGTCCCCTGGGAGAAAAACACCACCTGTTCCGGCTCCAAGCCGAAAAAGGCATGCTCGCGGAAAAAATCCTCCGTCGCCTCGCGGTTGAGCAAACTGGTCATAATGTACCACGTCAGACGCGTGCTGTATTTTTCCCCCGTCCGGCGGATGGATTCCGCAAAATACTGAAAAAGCGATTTCCCGGAAACAGGACCGATCGGGTACGTCCCTTTGGGGGCTTCGAACCCGAGACGCGAACCCTGCCCTCCCGCAACGGTGAGGCAGCAAACGCGCCCCTCTCGCAAAAGTTCGGCCCCCCGCAATTCGGCGGCAGCGTAACGTTCAAGCATGGCCGGATCGCGCGGATGAAGCGGGAAAAACGGAGCGGCGTCAAGATCTTCCGGCAACGCAACCACCGGCTTGCGTAAAACGTACTCTTTCGTCAACTTCTTCAGTTCGGAAAAATCAAGAGCATCCAACTGCGCGGCAAGCTCCTGCTGTTGTTCCGCGGTCAGATCGGCCCAGAAACGCAGAAGATGGGACTGCCCGGCTTTTTCCAGGCGCGAAGACAATGCGGCAAAAGAAGACATGATAAGACCTCCGGGTTGCTCTGTATGATTATACAAGGTAACATACCCGGAGGTCTGCGGTTTTTCAAGGCTTTCTTTTAAAAAACTTCGCTCGCCGTACCTTCGGAGCGAAGGACCCTGCCTTTGAATTCCAACTCTCCGCCGTCGAAGAGCGCCATTTTTTTTACTCCATCGCGTTCTTCCACCAAGCCGTAACGGCCGCGGAAGCGGACACCGTCGGCGGCGTACTCCACTTCCTCGCGGTTGAGAAAAATCAAGTCGCGTCCGTTCTCGCCGCGCACCTCAAGCCCCACCTGCCGCGTACCGTTCCACAGCGCCCGGACTTGCACAGGACCGCTTGAGGCGGTCAGGGGATGCAAGATCGCGCCGATCACGCGCGGACGCTCGAGCTGCAGTTGCAAATGAGTCATTGTGAACGGCAGTCTGCGTTTTCCGTATTCCTCGTGGACGATCGTGTCGACCTTCGCCTCGCGCACGGGGGCGCCGGGGATCGAAAGCTGGAGATCCACGCCGAAACGTCCGGCAAAACGCCACTCGTTCTCCCCGGTCTTCTCCACCGAGTCCCCCACAACGGGCAAATGCCAGAACGTCGGAACATCGTCGGTATCGCCGTTCAAATCGTCGTGCAGCACAACGTATTCGTCGCGGACGCTCAACATAGTGCGGGCGTTCAACGGATTCGGTTCGGCGTAACGCGCCAACGCCAGCGGGACGAGCTGGTGGTCGCAGCGATCGCTCAGAAACACCGGATCGCCCGGCTTGACCGCACAGGGATTCACCCCCTGCGCAAGGGTGGAGCCGTTCACAACGGCGAAACGCTCGATATGCCCCGGCGCAAGGGGCATGTGCGTATCGTAGAACGAGAGCGTGGCATGCCGCCATGTTTCCCCCGCCTCTCCGCCGTCGTACACCAAAGGACGGCCGTGGGCGAAGTAGAGGAAGCTCCCCTCCGACCGATGGTATCGGTACCCGCCGGGCCCGAGTTTGAACAGAAGATACGATTCGTCCGGCGTTCCGAATTTGCCGCGCACCAACGCGCCGTATCCCTCCAATCGCCGGCTGGCAAGGGTGGGCGCGGGATAATCGGGCTTCGCGGGAGGCGGGTTGTCGGTCGCCAACAAAAGGTGCGGGGAGCGGAACCCGTTTTCACCGCGGTGCGTAACCTGCCATGCCCAGCGCAGTTCGGCGGCGAACGCGGGGTCGCGCTTGTCGTACATCGGCGCGAGAAGCCAGTAGAAGTCGCTGAGGCGTTTGCCGAGTTCCGCATGGTCGCCCACCGGCGGCACCAAGCGGGAGTGTTCGAACCCGAACCAGTTGCCGGGCTTCGTCCAGTTGTCGTACATCGTCGGAGCATTCGGCGTGAGAAGGAGGATGCCCCAGCGGAGAAAATCCTTGAGGCGATCGATTTCACTGGAATCGAACCGCCCCTGTTTCCAGAGGTGGTACACCAGATTCAAGCGGCAGCTCGACGCATGAAGATAGTAACAGGCCGGATTTTCGTACCACTTTCCGCTGCCGGGGGTACAATAGACCTCCAACGAACGGCGCATCAGCTCGACGCTGTGTTCCGCGAAAATCTTCGAATCGGGATTTTCCGGAAAAACCAGCCCGATGTTGCCGACAATATCCACCCGGTCCGCCTCAAAATTCGCATTGCGCGAATTATAGTGCCAGTTCATGAAATCCGCTTCCATGTACATGTGCCCCATGAGCATGAAGTACGCGCGGATCATCCGCTCCTCGTCCGCGGAGAAAACTCCCGTCGGCGCGAGCATGTCGTACGCGGCGGCCATCGGCGTGATCGGGCGGCCGCCCACGGGGCTGTATGTATCCCCCGAGTCGCGCCCCTGCAATGTTACCTTGGAACGCAAATGCGCGTTGCGCAGCACCCATTCGCCCAGCAGCCAGAGGCGTTCCGCATCCTGCCCGAGAACGGCGGCCATGCCGGTATAGTCGCCGCCGCGCTCGCTGCGGATGCGGTCGAATTCGCTCTTGAACGGTTCGTTTTCGGTGCGTTCGCGCAAAAGGTTGATCGTATCGCGCCGCGCAAGAAGGAGCGGACGCGGAAGTGTTTCGGGCGCGTCGAGCGTCCACGCGGCAAAATCAACCAGGCGCGGCGACGAATTTTTATGCTGGACCTGCGAAAGTTCGCGGTACGGTCCATCGTTGCGGTCGAAGTCGGAGGCGCAAAGCCCCCACTGCCGCTCACCGTTGAATCCGGCGAAGCGCATCGCAACCTCACCCGACTTCCGGCTGTGCACGGTAAGCATGGAGAGCGTCGAACCGACCATCTCCGGAAAAGGCCAATCCAGTTCGCGCTGTTCATCGCCGGGGCCGGAGGCGATGCGGGCGAAATCGTCGTCGCGCCAATCGCCGCGCCGCAGCGAAAAAACGCCGATGTAATCGTGTTTTTCCAATCCGTCGAACGAGAGTCCGAAGCCGAAAACCTGCCCCGGCAGCCACCATGCCACGGATTCCTGGATACGTGCAAGCTCGCGATCTTCCGCCACGGGAGAAAACCAATGCATGCCCGAATCCTCCGCTGAGCCGTTCAGAAACGCCCGCTCGCCGATGAATTCCGGAAAGCCGATCTCCCAGCTGGTCGTTTCGTCCAGCCGCACGGAATTTTCCCGCACGAGGACGGTGCACTCTCCCTCGTAAAACGTCAGCTCGTACCGCCAGACGGCGCCGGAGTCAAAAACAAGGCGCACCTCATACCGGAGCATCACGGGGCCGGCCTCCAGGCATCGCACGGAAACCTTCGGCGCGCCGATCCCCGGCGCCAGAACAAGGCGGCTCTTGCCGCGCCAGACTCCGTCCGGTCCTTTGAGGGCGAGGATGGGCGGCGTTCCCGGCGCGGCCTCCGGCCCGGCGATGCGGTACGCGGCGTTCCCGGTGGAAATTTCGATGTATGCGCCGTGCGTTTCCGCCCGGAGGCGGCTTGCGGGATCGATCACCCCCGCCGGACGGCGGCAGAAGCTCCATGTCGAAGAAGCTTCGGGGGCAAGCGTGGCCATGAACAACGCCTCTCCATCGAACATCTGGAAGGGGATGGGGGTTTCCCCCCGATCGTCCAGGAGCATAAGGTCGGCGGGGGCCACGCCCGTCGGAATCGGAAGCGACATCGCCTGACGCGGAAAACGGTAGTCGAAGGGATTCTTCACCGTGCGGAAAGAGAGAACCTCCACGGCCGCGGAACCGACACGGCGGGAAACAGGGGGCGCGGCAACCGGAGCAACCGGG
This sequence comes from Victivallaceae bacterium, assembly GCA_031549345.1. GTDB lineage: Bacteria > Verrucomicrobiota > Lentisphaeria > Victivallales > Victivallaceae > CASFRF01. The sequence goes on along the minus strand of JAVBPY010000006.1, from coordinate 383,125 downwards.
GCGGCAACCCACTCGCGGAGGACGTAAGAGGCCGAATCCATACCCGTAACTTCAAAATCACGGTCAAGGAAAACAACCGGATAAAACGAAGACCCCTTCGGCGTAATGGCCGCCAGATAATCGTAACGTGTCGCAGGAAGGGTCTCGAAACGGAAGTTTCCCTCGGCATCGGTCATCGCCGTGAAACGCCGCGCACGGTCGCTCCGGACGATGCGCTGCAAAATACCGCCGCAATCGGGGATCACGGAAACATGGTGGTAGTCCAAATTAAAACGACTGCCGGAATGCTGCGCCTCCAGCCGGACGCCGGGGACGCCGCGCCCGGAGGCGTCGGTCAGGCGGCCGCTCCACGACACGGAGCGGAAGGTTGCCTCCGGCGGCGCGGGAGGAACGGGAAGCACATACCCCGGCAAATACGTATGCAGGGGGATTCTAAGACGTTGAAGCTCACGCGCAAACGTTTCCTTCAATTCGGGCGCGGTCGCCAGCGCGGCGGCGCGGCGGAATCCGGCGTCGACAATCTTCCTGTACTTCTGCATGTATTCATCGATGCTCAGCCCCGCTTCGCCTTCCTCGCTGGTGCGGTAATGTTCCCCCTGCGTGCGCGGGAAATCCACCCCGGCAAGGAGCAGCTCGCGTTCCAGGCAGGCGGCCGGCGTATCCTGCGGCAACGCGGCGGCGGCCAGCCTCCCCCGCGCGGGATCGCCGAGCCGGAGCGCGGCGCGGTATTGCCAAAGAAGAAGCTTCCGGCGCTCCTCCGGCTCCGCGGCACGCACGAGTGCCGCTTCCGCCATGCGGCGTGTGCGCTCGAAGCACCATGCGTTGTACACCTTTTCAATATCGTTCGGCATCACCCATCCTCCATAGAATTGAATATCGGCTACACTTTACATTTTACTTATAATACGCTAAAGCAAACATTGCAACCGAAAAAGACATGAACATCCGTTTTTTTCTTGCAATATCCCTCCCGGAGTATTATAGTACCGAAAGACACAAAGGCTCTCGCATCACATGATCATCCAAGGCGAATTGAGCGAACGGCAGCGGCTTGATTCGCAAAAAAACTGGAATATCTTCAACCTTTTCAATGGTTTCTCCTACATGTGTCTGGGGGATACCGTCATCATTTTATTCGCTGTTCAGCTCGGCGCCCCGGAATATTTTATTTCGCTGATCGGCTCGATGATCTATTTTGGGTTCCTCCTCCTCCCCCTCGGTAAAATAGTAACGGCCCGCGTGGGCGCGGCGCGGAGCCAGTCGATTTTCTGGTACCTTCGAAATGGGGCGACCATGATGGTGGCAAGCTGCGCTCTCTGGCACCTCCTCGGATTCGACGTGTTCAAGGGAGTCCTTCTTCTCCTCGGCTCCTTCCTCTTCTACGGATTCCGCGCGGCGGGAGTGGTCATGTCCCAACCGCTGATCGCCGAGATCACGACCCACGCGACGCGGGCGCGGTTCATCGGCCAGAACTTCGCAAGGTTCTACATTGCAAGTACCCTCGCGCTCCTCCTGGTGAGTATGCTCCTGCGCTTCAACCAAGGGGTTTGGATGCTGACGGGAATCATCTGCTTCGGCGCGGGACTTGGTGTCTTTTCCGCGCAATACATGAGCAAAGTATACGAAACGGAACGCATCCGCAACTCCGCGCGGCGGCCCATCAACCGCGTGCTGCGCGCGGCGCTTATGGACAAACGGTTCCGCTCAATGACGGTTGCCGGGATATGCTGCAACCTCATCCCCATTCTGATCGGCCCGATTTCGGTGCTGGCATTGAAAAAGGGCTATGGAATCAGCAGCACGCAAACGCTTCTTTTCGCCCTCGTCCAACTCCTCGCCTCCATCGCGGGAGGCCAGCTGACGGGGCCTCTCCAACAGCGTTATGGCGCAAGAAATGTGCTGCTGGCGGCATACGGGATCATCCTTGCCGTGCCGATCGTCTGGCTCCTTGCGCCAAGTACATTCCTGTGGGGCTATCTCCTTGTTCCCTTTATCCTGATCGGCGGGAGCAACGTGCTTACGGCCACGGCGATGTCCAGTTATTTTATCGCCCATACGGCGGGACACAACCGGGTGGGATACTCCATCTTCAATTCCCTGATCACAGGAACGGGCGCGGGGACGGCGGGAATGCTGATCGGCGCGGGGCTTCTGCGCGTTCTTCAAACGGACCCGGAAACGCCGATCGATCTTCAGGGATATAAAATCTACTTTTTGTGCGTCTTCATCCTTCTACTTCCGGGTTTTTATTTCCTCCGGAAGCTCCATAAGAAGACGTAATACCGGTGAATTCGATACCGCGTGGCGCCCGGAACAAACGAGTGCCGGGTCCTTTGTGCTCCTCATTTGAGCATAAAACAGCGAATTTTGCTTGCTTATGTTTGCCTATCGGAGAAAGTAAGAATCTGATGTACAATAAAGGTATAACCCCATGCCAGTCGCCCGTGTTTGTGGCACAAAAGCGCGCCTCTCCCCAAAAACAGGCTTCATTCTTCCTTTTCAAAACGCACGATTTGCGGCGGCGCGGGATTCATGCCCATCCGGCACTCATCCACAAAACGGAGACCGTCCAGCAGGGTTTTCACCATATCCACCCCCAGGAAACGCACCGGCCAATTCACTTCCGGGAGTTGCGGCGCATAGCCGAAAGACGCTACGCGAACACCGGAAACACGGTTTCCGTAAACCTCGGACAAGATTTCAGCAAGAAAAGGGAGCAGTTTTTCGTGCAGCACGGCAACACCGTCCGGCCGCAACGGATTGCTCGGCGCAAACAGCACCCGCAGAACATTGGCGCATTGTTCCGGCGCGTCCGGACTGAATTCCAGGAAATAGCCCGCCGGACAACTTGCGCCGCCCTCCAAGAGAAGACGGCGGCAATCGCTTTCATACTCCGCATCGTGCCCTTGCGCGAGCCGCAGGAGCGCAACGCGGCGGACGCCGGATTGCATAAGCTGCCGCACCAGCGCTTTCTCCACATCGCGCCGTTGCCAACCGCCGGAAAACTCGCTGGCTCTCCATCCGTGCCGTTCCGGATGCGCCGAAGAGGGAAAAAGTCCTGTTACCGGCAATGATTCCATGTCCTGAAGGCATTTTCGCCATTCCGGCGGCGGCGTTTCGCCCAGAAAAATACCGGCATAGCAATGTCCGGCAAGTTCGTCGAGCAACACGGCATCGAGGGTGTTCCATATGCGGATGTGCCGCCCCACTCCCCGCAAAACCCGCACAGCCGCGGCCAACGGGCTCCCGGGCGCGGCCCAGACCGCGTAGTGCGCCAGATGCGGCGGGCGCGGATGCACCCGCGTCCCCAAACGGCGTTCCGCAACAAGGAATCCCTGCTCCATGATGATACGGAAAGCGCTCTGAACGGTATGCGCAGCCACATTGAATTTCGTTTCAAACCAGCTGCGCGGCGGCAACCGTCCGGTGGGAGGCCATTCGCCGGAAACGATCTTCCGGCGGATGTAGAGCACGATTTCGTCTCTTTTAGCTGGATTTCGCCCCCGACACGACACCGCCATTGTCCGCCATTCTTCTTGGTGGGTTAGTATCCGGAATTTTACTTTTCCCGGGCGTCCCGAAGGGTTTCGGCCGCGATTGTACGCATGGTTTGCGCGGTTTCGTCGGACATTCCCGTCGGTTTCCAGGTCAATTTTTCCGGATCGCCGAAGAAAAATCCGTACCAGACAAGCGCGCCAAGGTATTCCCCCGTGCTGTTCGCATGACGCGGATCATACCCCAGGACCCATTTCGGCGGATCGCCCTTCGCCTTGCCCCAACGGTAGCCGACGTGCAGCGAACGGCTCTGCTCCGGCAAGGCCGGATGTACCAATGTTTCGCGATCCACCTTTGCAAAAGAATCGCCCCAGCCCGCCTTCCGGGCACGTTCAAAAGCGCTTCCGACGGGAATAACCTTCAGGCCGAGTTCCCGGGCCTTGGCGTTGTAGGCGGCGTGGAGCTTCTCATACATGCTCTCCGCCGTGAGGTTGTTCTTGACCAGCCAGGGATCGTCCGCGCGGTAGCTCCATGTTTCGTGAAAAACAATCTCCGCCGTCGGCGCGTACTTCTTGATGATCCGCACGAGCTCCGTCGCCGCCGCATAGGTTTCCGGCTGCCAGCTGTCCGAGCTTAACTGCTGAATGGTCACACGGTCCCATTTCGCCATTTTCAGCAAGTCCTGCATCCCCACTTTCCGGGTTGTATCGCCATCCTTGAGGCTATACGGGCGCCCCGCCGGATCGGCCGGATCTTTTTCGTACGCCAGCGCATACGACAAATGCTTCTGCATGGAATGCCCGCCCAGCGCGCCGGCGCGCTCCACACGGGCGTTCTGCTTCCCGTCCGCGATCAAAAAAGAAAGGTACCGCGTCGAGTTTTGTGAAAAACTGTTCCCGATCGTCAGAATTTCGAAGGGTTTCTCCGCCCCGGTCGCGGCAAACGCGCCCAAAACGGCCAACAAAAGGAACAGCCGGATACACATTTTCATTCTTCTCCTCACGTTTTGGCAACAGGCACGATTCGCTTCATGATTTCCGCGCGGAGCGCCTCGAACCCTTCTTCTTCGGTATACGTCCCTATCGGTTCGCCCAGGCGGAAGAGGACCACTTTCTCTTTACCGCCCGCAAGCCCGAGATCCGCGTCGCGCGCCTCCCCCGGACCGTTTACAACACAACCCATGACCGCAATTTTATTGAGATCCACCGTAAGTCCTTGCGCACGAAGCTCCACAAGAAGGGCCTCGACGCGTTCGGCAAGCTCGATCAATTTGACCTCCGTACGGCCGCACGTCGGGCAGGACACAACCTCCGGCCGTGCCAGGCGAAGACCGCAGCTTTCCAAAATTCTCTGTGCTGTAAGCACTTCCAACTCCGGATCCGCCGTAAGACTGACACGAATGGTATCGCCGATTCCCGCCAGGAGGAGCGCGCCGATTCCCACCGATGACTTAATGATCCCGCGCGCCGGGGTTCCGGCTTCCGTAACACCGATGTGCAACGGATAATCGCGGAGCTCGGAAAATTTCTTGTACGCCGCAACCGTTACCGGCACGCTCGAAGCTTTCAGGGAAACCTTCAGGCGGCGAACACCGAAAACCTCCATCTGCGCACACTGCTCCTCGGCACTGCGGCAAAGCGCCTCCACCATCGCCTGTTCGCGGGTCATTCCGCTGGCGCAAAGCATGTCCAACAACTTGGGACGCACACTTCCGGAATTGGAGCCGATGCGGATGGCGACTTCTTTCTCTTGCGCAAGTTCGGCAATCTGCTGTAATTCAATGCTGTTGCGCATGTTGCCGGGATTGATCCGAATGCAGACGACGCCATTGCGGATGGCGCTCAAGGCAAGACGGTAATCAAAATGAATGTCCCCGATAACGGGAATCGGGCTCTCGGCGGTAATCCGCGTAAGGGCCTCCGCCGCGACAGCGTCCGGAACCGCGACACGGATAAGCTCACAACCGAGCCGGGCAAGTTGGCGGATCTGCGCCAACGTCGCCGCGGCATCGCGGGTATCGGTGTTAGTCATCGACTGAATCGATACCGGCGCGCCGCCGCCAACCGCAACCGCGCCAAGCCGCAAACGCCGTGTCCATCTCATGGTTTCGCCTCCGGTTTTTCCTGCTTCAGTTCTTTCGGCGGATCCTCGATCGGAGAAAAGATACGATAGGTCCGCAAAATATCATAGTACGTAACGTACACCATCAAGCCGATCAATAAGACGACAAACGCCGTGGAAAGGCGGCGGATCAACACACGCGGCAAGGGCTTCCGGAAAATCATCTCGTAAAAAGCAAATGTAATGTGTCCGCCATCAAGCACCGGCAGTGGCAGTAAATTGAATATCGCCAGCGCAAAGGAGATAAGAACCACAAAATAAAGCCCCGTCATGAACGAAGCGAAACGGACGATGGAGAACAAAATCACGCTCATCCCCAAAATTCCGGACATATGCCGCGGCTGAATCGTGCTCTGCTGCTGCGTCATCCCCATCTTGTTCGCCGCCCAGACACCCATGCCCCGCATGGATTTCCATGTAAGATCGAGAACATTGGTGAATTGCTGAATCGGCGTCGGATAATCGCGCAGCGAAATGGACACGCCGATCTCACGGGGAATCTGCTGAACTGCCGCAATACGAAGAACAAGCGGTTTTCCCGCCCGTTCCAATTCCAATTCCATTTCCGCGCCTTTCCGCGCCTTGGTCAAGTCCTGAACCTGCTTCACGGAGGTTACCGCGACGCCGTCGATTTTACAGACACGGTCGCCGGGGAGAATGCCGGCCAGCCTCGCGGGCGACTTTTCCGTTGTGGCGGCGATATCGAGCGTATTCGGAGAAAACATTACGCCGATCTGGTACGGGATCAAGTGCGCCACGCGCTCCATGGGTTCGGTGCTTACATCGAAAAAAAGATTTTTCCCCGCGCGTTCCACTTCGAGTTTCAAGGGTTTTTCGGCGTAAGCCAAGTGGATTTGGAGTTGCTCGAAATCATCGTACGCCGTACCGTCCACGGAAAGAAGAAGGTCGCCGGGCTGGATGCCCGCCTTGTCCGCGGGACCGCCCTTGCGCGGATAGAGCATAATGGGAATTTTGGGAGTGAAGAACGGATAGGCGATCTGTTCGTGCCGCAGGCGGGATGGGGCCTCCGGGTTCACCGCGGGGACATAGCGGACCGTGTGCGTTTTACCATTGCGCTCCACCTCCAGAGTCGCCTCACCGACGTGGAGTTGGAGTTTCTGAACAAAACCGACCCATGTTTCGAAAAAAGGCGCTCCGTTCAGGCGAACGATCTTGTCTCCGGCGCGGAGCCCCGCGGCATATTCCGGGCCGTTCTCCGTGATTTTCCACACTTCGATGGCGCGCATTTTGGGGGAATCCTGCGGAATCCCGAAATGCCAGACGACACAACCGAGAAGGAGGCCGAAGAGGATATTGAAAAAAGGTCCGCAAAACGCGGTAACGATCCGATCCATGGGTTTGGCGCGCGGCAGCTCGGTTCCGTCGGCGGCCTTCGGAACCTCGTCGGTGGCGTCCACCTGGGGGAGCTCGACATAACCGCCGAAAGGCAGATAGCCGAGGCGATACTCCACGCCGTTGATTTTCTTGCGCCGGAAAGGCTTGAATCCGATGGAAAACGCATCGATATGGAGTCCGCGCATCCTGGCGGCGAGGAAATGCCCCAGCTCATGAACAAAGATGCACAGGCCGATAAAAAAAATCACAAAGAGCACCGCGCCGGCGCTTAACAGCAATTCGTAAAAATCCATGGCGGAGAATCCCCTTTTCTTTGACAACAGAATAGAATGTAGCATCATTTTTATAGAAAATCAAATGAAAGAATACAGCGCCCCTTGCTTTTTCACTAAAAGGAGGTTATTTTAGTGGGAGCGGGCGGTTAGCTCAGTTGGTTAGAGCGTCACGTTTACACCGTGAATGTCGTGGGTTCGAGTCCCTCACCGCCCACCATTATTCAATATGGATTTGATGGTTTTATTCGACGCCTTCCCAGGCATCTCCGGCAATTGCCCCTTTGAGCGCCTGAAGAAGTCCCGAGGCTTTTTCGTGTTTCTGGTCGGCCGCTTTGGCCAGCCATATTTTTGCTTTCGCGCAATACAAGGTGCCCAGCATATATTGGGCGACCGTATCTCCTTTGTCCGCCGCCTTTCTGAAAAGAGGGCACGCTTTTTCGTAATTTTTTTCCACGCCCTCTCCGCAATAGTACATCAACGCCAGATTGCGTTGCCCCCTGGTGCAATCTTGGGCGGCGCTCCTGGCGTACCACTCCGCGGCCAAGGCGTAATTTTTTCCCACACCTTTTCCCTGATCGTAGCACAATCCGACTTCACATTGAGCGTCGGGATCTCCTTGCTCCGCTTTGGTCAACATGTTCTTGAAGTGTTCTTTTTCTGGATTTGTATTTTTTTGCTCCCGATACTTGCGGATAAGTTCCGTTAAAATATCTGCCCCCGGCGTTGAAATGTCTTCATCGGAAATCGAGCTTTTCTTCTTTCGTTTTTCAGCAAACTCGGGGCAATGCTCCAACAGAAAATCCCACTCACGGTCCGTCAAAGTACTCCACGGGCAGTAATTGGCCAAAAAGCGATTGTGAATGATAATGTTGCACCAGACATCACCGGTAAATTCGGCGTCGATGAGTTGCTTTTTAAGAGAGGCTAATTTACTCTTTGAAAACAGTTGAAAGTTACAGCGTCGAGCAAATTCAGGGTATTCACAAAAAATATCGATCAAAACACCGCAGGAAAGATTTTCAAGAGGACAAAATTCAATCAACTCCGGATGGGCGAGCAAAATATCGATCCAGCCCGAAGACGAAATATGCTCCGGCGAGCAATCCGTTATTATTTGGGGATCGTTCAGGATTGCATTTACGAGTTTTTTTCCGCGAAGATAAAAATTATCGTCATAAGTACTCATACTCCAATCTCCTTGCCGCCGTATCGTCGACATTTCAATCAAACGTCATCGCCAAACGTATTTTTCTTCCTAAACCTCTGCAGATTATTCATAACTGCAATCCGAAATTTATGCCGCGACTATGGTAATGTAACTACTCCCGACTGAAAAATCAAACCAGAAAGACCTGCTCATTCATGATGGCTATTAATGACGAGGTAAAATAGTATTGAAAGGTGTGCCTTATCAATAAAGTCTTGTTCCATTAAAAATCATTTCAATTCCCAATGAAGCAAGCGCCGTTGTGATTGTTCCAAGGAGGCCTACCCAAAATTCCAAGCGGTTTTTTTCCCGTCGCGCCCGAATTAAAATAATAACATGTGGAATGCACCCAAGTAACAACCAGAGCATGACCAAAGGAAACCACCATGGCAAAGAATCCAACCATGCAAAATCGCGCGGCAAAGTAAGCAGCAGTGCGACGCCTGCTCCAAACCAAAACAAATAGGCTATAATATGACCGAGGCTCCGCATAAAGCCGTTCATTTTTCCACTTATCGCCGCAACAACGAGCGTCGCGAGCGTCAATGCCGGAACAACAAACAAAATAAGCCCCATTCCAGTGACCAGCATTAACCACAAAATAAGACCCATAACAACCTCCGATGTTACTATAGAATCGATATTGATAATTTACAAGTGAATTATTTTCCTGTTCCCCAAATCCTCGTCCAAACTGGAGTGGTGTCTTTTTCTGAATTCCCCCATATCCAGTACGGCAAAACATCATAAAATCCATGCATCACCTTGCCCATAGAATCGCTAAAATCCGGCACATAGTTCTTCGTTCCTATATTTTCCGGATCAGACACGAATTTTCCGTCTTTATCAAATATAACCTCCTGCCCAGTGACGCGATGATAGTATTTTTTATTTCCTGTCTGACCTTTGTTGCGATGATACCAGTTTTCTTTATCGAGAGCTTCGACAAATCCGCGTTTCAGGGCTTCGTCCGGGGATTTTGGCAGCAACTCGCGGATTTGATCCGGGGAATTCAAGCGCATGTAATGGATCTCTTTTAAAATACGCTTGATTTCCGAACGATTTTGGTGAAAATCACCTATCGCAACAAACGGATTTACAAATTCCATGTGCAATTTCGCCATGATGTTCTTCAATAAATCGGCTGCGTCGTTTATTTTCTCCATGGTAAAGAGAACACACTGGAGTAGAATCGTCAACGCGGCGGATTTTATTGTAAACTTCAGCCTTTCCGCTGTTGACTTGGCCGAGTCTATATTTCCGAGAAGTTCTTTTGCGTCATCGATCAATTCGGCGGCTTTGCTCGTAGCTTCTTCCGCATATCGACGCAATTGTTCAAGCATCTGCTGCAACCTGGAGTTTACTTTTTCAATCTCTTTATCTTCAATGATTTCGTATTTGCAGCGGCAATTCGGATGGATTGGAAGTCCTGGCTTGTCCGGATCATCCGCCTTAAAGACCTTTCCGTGGTGTTCCAGGCATTTCGGACAACTGTTCGGGCCCTTGTCGGAAACAAACTTGACGAACGTTTCTTTTTGCGCGGTTTCAAGCGATTTGACGATGTTCTCGATATCCATATATTGTTCCTTTTTGTTTGTTTTTTCTTCAGCGTCTGCGGCGGCGGCATTCGTCGCGGGTTACGGTTTCGCTGCGGATCTGGTTGATGACCTTCCAGATTTGATCAAGCTTGTTCCAGAGGAACGCGTTCGCGCTGAAGATCGCCGCAAGGAGGGTGACGAACAAACTTACGTTCTCAACGTTGAGTTCCATTTTTCACCTCCTTTTCCGAAAGTTTTTTGTAGAGTCCCCGGGTTTCCATCGCGAGCGGCGTTTCCTCGTGCGCCACCGCGCTTTCAAATTCCATGAAAGGGTAGATATCCAACGCGCTCCCGGGGGAACAGTTGTAAATTTCCAGCCCCTCGGGGCGGGCGGCCTCCAGCTGTGGAAGATAACGGTTCCGCAGGAGATCGTAGGTACGATTGTTGTGTTTCAATGCGACGGCGCTCCGGAATTCCTCGAAGTGATACGGAGATTCCTCCGTCATACGAAAGTCCGCACCCAGGAGGTACAATCTCCTGTAACCCAATCGCCAGGCCGCGCCGAGCGCCGCGAGAAACACACTCCGCGCACCGCCGGACTCCCGCGAATCACCCCATTGCAGGAAAGGCGCGCTGAAAAAAGACGCCGCATCGAACGTATCGGCCAAACGGTAACCGTACACGTGCGGAAACGACTCCGGTGTTTCACTGCGCCGCCGTTTTTTTACTGCATCCCAAAGGGGCTGCCGCAACCGTCCGTGGGGAAGAAGCTTGGTAATTGACGGATTTTGGAAAATTTCCGCCAGAAACCGCGACGGGGGATCCACCGCGATCCAGTAGTGCGGCGCAATCCCGTTTTTCAGAAGTGTGGACGGCGCGTTGTTGACACTCAAAAGTCGAATTCCTGTCCTCTTGAGGAGCGAAATATCCTGCCTCAACAACGATGGTCCGCTGAAAACCATGAAAAGCGCCGCGTTGCGCTCCGGCAAAGAATGCTCCAACCCCGCGTCGGAACCATCCGGGCGCGTGAAACAAATTTGCGGTGCTTCTTTGCTTTTCCTGCAATTGCAGGGGCGTGCCTCCAGGGGCTTGGGCACCGGCAAATGCGACAAATCCACAGGGGATTCCGGGAGTTCGTCCGTCGGCAAAGCGGCGGCAAAGCGATATGTCAGCATTTCGAGCATGCGTGTGCGTGCAACGTTCAAACGCCCGCGCGCACCGTCGCCGAAGATATGCAGCCGGACACGGCGTATTTCGTTTGCCGTGCCAGGATCGATCAACGCGAGTTGTTCCTGGGCTTCGGCAAGATTGCCCATTAAATACACATGGTATTCTGTGGTGTCGTACCCGGTTGTGATTTCCCGCGCGATGGCCAATGCGGAGGAAAGATGCTTCAAGGCGCAGGCGCGGCATTGGTGTTGATTGACTGGATCGATCATAACTTCCTCTTTTTCTTACAGTGAATCGTAAATGTAGCTTAAGACCCTGTATTCCATGACAAGCGTCTGAATTCTGGAGTTGACATCGTAGGGCTCAACCGCATAGCTCCAATGAAATTGTTCATCCGGGCAGTAATGATCGAGCACGTTCGCCGGCGGTTGGAATGTTACAAGGTTGTCCACAACAGGGAAAGTAAAAACTTCGCCGTACTGCAAAGAGAGCACGGTGTTTTGGTGAAGATAAATTTCACGCGGCGTTTCATCGGCCGACCCGACTTCTCCCGTGTTGACAAGACGCGCGTTCAGGACGATCCGAACACCGACGGAGTGCGGATCGCCCCCTTCCATTCGTTCCATGCGAAGACGCACGAAGCGGGTTGTAAGAATCCAGCGCGCCCAACGTGAATCGTAGGTGGAACTTTCCGAACAGCCGCCTTGGAGCCCAAGCGAAGTGTACGTTTTTTCCAGGACATATGCGGATTGATCGCTCCGCCACCGGGCAAAATCCGCGTTGGCGAGGGCCGTTCCCTCGGCACATGCTTTGTAGTACGCACGACAAATACCGGGAGTGCCCCAGTATTCCCGGGAAACACAATATTCATGATTGGGGTCATTGTTGCACTGCCATTCGGAAAAAATGCCGATGAGGGGCCCCAGATATTCCTTTGTAACATGTTCGACCCGCAGGCAGTCCCCTGTTTCTTCGTCCCATTCCACGCAATATTCGTCCTCTTCGGTAATTATCTCATCCCGCTGTACCTCGGCACGGTACTGCAGAACTTGCGCATAAACTTCGATCGTGCCGGCGGCCATCGCGGCCGGGCACTGGCATTGCTCCCGAACCATTGCCAGGAGCTGATCGGTCGTTACATTTTTCTCCATCATAAGGAGCGTCAGGTCCAAGCCGTTGAATCCATAGGCGCGGTATTCATCTCCGGGCGGAATTTGAACGGCAATCATTTTTTCTCCGCCGAAGGTTGTCGTCTCCTGCCCGACTTTGAGTCCCCCGGGCGATCCGAGGAAACTCATCGAACCCGTCGAAGCCCATACGTTGCCGACAACAAGATCGATTCGGCATTGGTAGCGGTTCCCCTTTTCGTCCTCCCGCCAATAACAGACGGCAAAATAAGCGCTGTAGCGAACTTCACCGCCTCCGGTGCTATCCTCGCCCCCGATGCTCTCCTCATCACCTGAGCTGTCTTCACCGCCGGAACTTTCCCCGCCACCAGAGCTGTCCTCCGACCCGGAGCTATCTTCACCGCCAGAGCTCTCCTCGCTCCCGGTGCTATCCTCATCACCAGAGCTGTCTTCACCGCCGGAGCTGTCTTCAGCGCCGGAGCTCTCCTCACCGCCGGAGCTGTCTTCACCGCCGGAACTTTCCTCACTGCCGGAACTTTCCTCACCGCCGGAGCTGTCTTCGAGCGGAATATACAAACAAGGGCCACAACAAATTTTGTCGGCTTTGATGGGACAACATTCTTCACGTGGCTCCGTAGAGCCGCCAAGAACACAAGGGCAGTATGTTCGGAAATTCGCTTCCGTCAACGGGCAGCACAATGGATAATGATCGCACAAAATCGGCGCTCCGAATTCATTTCCGATTGGCCTCCCCATGCTGTCAAACCAAATTCCACTTCGCCTGCCTGCCATTTTCCGCCTCCTTGTGCTTATTACTTGCGGCGTTTTTGTCAACCGCGCCCTTGACGCAGCCCGGCGAAGACGTTATACTATGTGCTATGGATATACCTTTAACCGTTGCGGCCGCCTCCGTTCCATTCAGCTGGTCGTTGCGCCGTGAAAAAATTTGGAACAATTGTCCGCGCCGCGGCTTCCTGCATTACTATGCCGCGCGCGGCGGACACGATCCGGACGCCGATCCGCGCCGCCGTAAACTTCATCGCCTCAAGCAACTCCTCGACCGCAAGGAATACATCCACCGCCTCCTTGTTTCGGAATTGCTGAAGCCGGGGCCTTCCCAGCCCCTCGCCAATTGGCCGGAACGAATTTTCCGGCGATTCCACCGCGAGCGAAGCGCCATGCTCCTCGGCACGCCCTCCGCCGATCACGGACTGCCGCTCCTGGCCGAGCTGTATTTTCGCCAAACACCCGCAATGAAACTTTTCGACGAAATCACAAACCAACTACGTCAAAATCTGCACGATTTATCCGCAAGCGCCGCACTGCGCCTCTGGAATTGCCGCCCGCCCGATCAGCGCCTTGTGGAAACGGAGCTCATCGCCATCGAGCTTGCCGGGGTTACACTTCACATGCAGCCCGGCTTCGGAACACGCGTGGCGGGACACGCGGTGTTCCGGCAAATTCTTTCGGAGGAACCGGATGAAGAAGAAAAAGCACTCCTCCTTCTCCTCCATAAATATTATGCGATCACACGCTTGAAATTACCCCCCGAAAATCTCGTTTCCGAACTCCTCCTCCCCGGCAAGTCGGACGCGATCCGCCTCGATCCCGCCGTACTGAACTTGAGCGCCGCCATCGAAAAAATCCAGAGGACAACAGAACATCAACGCCGCCTCCTCTCACGCCAGCCGGAAGTCTGCGAGTTGGATTTCGACATCAATTCCGCGCACTGCCCGGAATGCCCCTTCCGCACACACTGTCATTCCTGAGCGAATAAACCCTTCCACCCTCATTCGAGATGCCGGTGGCGCGGGGAGATAGAGCCTGGGGGGAAACCGCGTGTTTCCCTCCAGGCCCCCATTCGAGATGCCGGTGCCGACGTTCGGCGCCCTTGCATTCGCTCCGCGATCCTGGCGCGGAGCATTGCGTATTAACTCCTCATCATCCCTTGATCATTCCATTATCTTACACCTTTTCTTGGAACAAAGGTTAATTTATGCTGCTTTTGTTGATAATAAAACTTGCCGTGCGTCGGAACAAAATGCAGAACAACCAGCATGGGGTCGTCCGCGTTGGAGTAACCCATTTGCTTGAAGGCGTCGTCCCAGACGGCGCGGCGCGTTGCCGGATCGGTAACAATCCGGCCATGTCCCATAAGCAGGAGGCCTTGCCCGCCGCTTTGGTAATACATGGACATGTTTTTATTGCGGGCGAGGTGCTGGAGTTTTTCCGTATCCGCGCGCGTAACGGCATAGGCGGCGAAAGGATTTTCGCCATCCAGTTTTGACGCCGCGTGTGCGGAAAAACGCAGATTGGACATGACCCGTGTTTGCGGAAATCCATCCGCATCGATGGTGCTTACCATGACCAACGCGGGCTTACGCTGTTCTTCCCCGGCTGCGGCGTAAAGTTCCGCCTCCGCGGCAACGGCGCTTCCGGCAAACACGGAACAAAGCGACAAAGCGGCCAGACGCCCTGTTTTTCGTACAACCCCACTCATTGTTTACCTCCCTAGTTTGAAGAGTTTTTCAGCGTTTTCATGGGCGATTTTTTCTTTGTCCGCCCGGCTTATCGGAGCATTTTCCAGGAATTCCCTGGCGCCTTTGTTCGGGTAATAGGGGTAATCGACCGAATAAATAATCCGGTCCGCGCCCATCGTTTGCAGGGCGTTTTGGAGTTGCGCCTGGTTAAACATGCCGCTCGGTGTGATGTAAACGTTGTTTTGCATGTAGTACTTGAAGTCGTGCTTGAGGGGCGACGCCGTGGCGGGGAAAAATGTATTGATCCTGTCCATATAAAACGGGATGAGTTCCCCCCAATGCCCCATGATGACCTGCAAGTTGGGATGGCGGTCAAAAACGCCGGCAAAAATCAGACGCATCACATGAACGCCCACTTCGAAATGCCAGCCGATTCCCGCCGAGGCGAAACGCGCCGCGAACGCCGGATCGGCGTTGTCGTAGTATGCGTCGCGAAGTTGCCGGTTCACGATGGAGGGGTGGAAGTACAACGGGACATCCAACGCCGCCGCCGTGGCGAAGAAAACTTCGAAGTCCGGATGATCCATGAAACGCCCGTGGGCCGTTCCGTTGATCATGGCGCCCTTAAATCCCAAAACCTGAACACATCGCCTGAGTTCTTCCGCCGCCGCTTTGGGATCGGACATGGGCAGCGTGGCGAATCCGAGAAACCGGCCGGGGTAGGCCTTGACCGCCGCGGCGAGCTGGTCGTTCGCTTGTCTGGCCAAATCCACCGCAAGGGGGGATGGAAGAAGTTCGGCCGCCGGAGCGTTGTATGAAAGAATCTGCATATCAATGCTGTTCGCATCCATATCCGCGATGCGTCCCGCGCCGATGTCGAACAATTGTCCGATCCGCATCGTAGTCCGCGAGCCGAAGTCGGCGACGAACGCCTTGGAATGTCCGGGGGCGATCTTTTCAATTTCATCGCGCGTCGCGTCGGTCATCGCGGAATTGATGAAATGTTCCTCGATGGTGATGATTTTCATCTTTTTCGCCAAAGGCTGATAGGTGTGCGTGTAGCTTGCGACGGGTCGGTAGAAGCCGCGCGTGAGTTTGATGCTGGGAATATGCCCCAGGTCGGCCGCCAATTTTGCAGAGTAAGAAGGATTGTTGTTCGCGTCGATAAAGCCGTTGTAAGACTGCCATTGACTGACGTTCACGATCTGAAACGCGGTATTGGACGCAAGCGAACGGTAGAGTGTCGATCCCATGGCGGCGGGCATTTGCCCCATGGTTTTGGAGCGCGCTTGCCAGTCGGAAACAAAGGAATCGACCTCGTTGGCGTTCATCTCCATCAGGTTGATGAAAACGAACGGCAGATCGGGGAATTTTATTTCCGGGTCTTTCCGGAGCCGCTGCAAGGGAACGTCATCTGAAATGTTTTTCGGCTCCGTATACGTGTTGGTTGACCATGCCGCGGGGCGATAGAGCGTTCCCGTCCGCTTCCCGGACGCCCATGCGTTGTACGATTGCCACTGGGCGATTTCGATGAATTGATACCGTGCTCCCGCCAGCAAAGACCGGTAAAGTGTTGCGGAAGCGTAACCTTGTTCTGCCGAGCGCGTATTCCACGCGGTGATGAATTTATCCACTTCCTGTGCGGGAAGTTCTATAAGCTCTATGGAAACGACGGGCGCATCCGGATTCGAGATATCGGACGCTTTCACGGACGGCTGCCCGAAAAGCAGCCCTATCATGGCAGCTAAAAGAACTGAATTCATTTTTTTCATTGTATTTTCCTTTCCTATAAACCCAACACGGCTTCAATCTCGATATTGACTTCGGACGAAAAAAGTTTGCCCACCTCCAGCAGTGAACTGGCGGGGAATTTGCCGTTGTACTGCCTGGAAAGCTCTTCCCGGACTTCTTCCGCCTGGCCGAAATCGGTGATGTACATTGTAACTTTGATCAAAGAATCCAGATCTTTTCCTTCCGCTTTCGCAACAATCCTTATTTTGTTCCAGATTTCTCCGGCCTGTTCCGCCATGCTTTTTCCCTGCGCCTTTGTCCCATATGCCGTCATTCCGGAGAGGTACAGGACGTTTCCGTACTTGACGGCGTGGGAAAAAGGGCCGCCGGGAGAACCGAGCGCATCGTAGTTCTTTCTTTCAATCGGTCCGTGGGCGCGGCAATGCACGGCATAGTTCGCACAGCAAAAAACAAAAAGAATCAAAACGATGACTGCATAAAACACACGCATGGTCCCCTCCTTAATTATTACCAGGGAACGACTCCGGCGCGGTCTATGAACACACCCGTCGGGCCGTCGGGCGGCAATGTCGCCAATTTCACGATCGCGTCGGTCCCTTCCGTCAGCGTCTGGCGTCCCTCGTGCGCGTTAAGATCCGTGCATGTGCTCCCCGGATCGGCCGCGTTGACGCGCATACGGGGCAAAGCGCGCGCGTACTGCACGGTCAACATGGTCAAAGCGCTTTTCGACGCGCAATACAGCGGCGTCGGAATCCTGGACTCGGCGCGGTCGGAATCGTGGACCAGAGCGAACGAGCCAAGGCCGCTTGACACGTTGACAATCACCGGATGTTCCGATTTTTCCAGAAGCGGAATAAAAGCGTTCATCATGCGCACAGGACCGATCACGTTTGTCGCAAACACCGTTTGCGCATCCAGCGCCGTAAGTTCGGCGACTTTCTTGCGCGGCGCGGCAATGCCGGCGTTGTTCACCAGAATATCCAAACAGCCCTCAAGCGCAAGGAATTTCCCCGCCGCCGCCGCAACGGACGCGTCGTCCGTTACATCCAAGGGAAGATACCCGACACCGAGCGCTTTCGCCGCCGCCAATCCCCGCTCAACATCGCGGGCGCCGATGTAGACATTGTACCCCTGTTCCTTCAGGCGCCTGGCCGTTTCATACCCCAATCCCTTGTTCCCACCCGTGATCAATACATTTCTTTTTTTCATGGTGCGCCTCCATTTTTTATTTGACACGATCGCCTTTTTCGGCTATATTAGTACGTCGATACTAAATTAGCACGCAAGTACTAAAAAGCAAACGGTCTTTTATAAAATTTGGAGGAAAAGTTTCGTGGGAATCAAAAACATACGCGACGAGATCATAAAAACAGCCGGAAAGATGTTTTTGGAGAAGCCGTATGCCGACGTCGCCATGCGGGATATTGCCAACGTTCTGGGGATCAGCGTCGGCAACCTGACGTACCACTTCAACAAGAAGGAGATGCTTGTGGAAGCGGTTGTGCTGGACGTGTTCAGCCGCTACAAGCCCAACTTGCCGTGCAGCAGCCTGGAAGAACTGGACGCCTGGGTTACACTCCTCGCGAAATCCGGAGAAGAGAACGCCTTTTACTTCAAAGACTTCGAATATCTGGCGCAAATCAGCCAGGCGGTTCGGGACATTCAGCGGCATGTTTTCGAACAAAACATGCTGTTTTGGCGCGAAACGTTGAAAGCGCTCCGCGACGCGGCCGTTGTGGAACTGGAAGGTTTCGAAGGGCAAGACGACGCCTTCATTCACAACTTCTACCTAATCAAGGCACGCTGGAACGAACAGCGGCGAATCGAAGCCCAACTCGGCATCGGAGAAACGGGATTCCGCCTCCGGGCATGGGCTTCCATTTACCCGATGCTGACGGCGCAGGGGCGGCTTGATTTCAAGGAAAAATTCGTCAAGGATTAAGGAATTTTTCCGCAATGCGTTCGACGCCGCCACGCCGGTCCGGGCCGGGAATGGAGTCTTTGCCACGGTATTCCGAGGCTGTCGCCGGATACGGAAAAACCGCCAGTTCGAACGGGTCGTCCCCGCCACGGAAGATGCGTCCCATTCCCGGCGCAACGCCTTTTTCGCGCCATTCCGCCACAGTGTGGATGCCGAACGGCGTGCCGCCGCCGGGGATGCCGCCGTGGTTCATTTCCGGAATCATGTAAAAGAGGCAGAAGGCCTGGACGCGTTCCGGGGAATTGCCGTAAAGTTCGATCAACCGCTCGTAGTAATCCAAGGTCGCGGTGTAGGGTACAACTTCATCGGCGCAGCCGGAAACAATCAACAGTTTTCCTCCACGCTTTTCGAACGCGCGCAAGTCCGGATTTTCCGCATTCAAATACGGCCCGAGCCCCGCGCAATATTTTTCAATATCGCGCCCGAAACGGATCGAATCCAATGGCTTGCCCGGAAAAACCCAGTTGAACAAATAAAAATGGCCGACGGCGGACGTGAACCGCGCCCCCGGCGGAACGCCGTTGAAGATGCGTTCTCCTGTAACTTCATGCCGCGGCCCGTCGAAAATCTTCCGCAACGCTTCGGCATGCCGGTCGGTCAGCGACGGAACCAGCTTGCGGGCCAGGGCGATAATCCGCGCGATCTCCTCTTGCGAAACACGCGGATCGACGATCGCTTTGCCGCGCACGGATGCGGGTTGGCGGTCGGCCAGAACACGGCGCGCGGCTTCGATTACCCCGGCCTCCTCCGCGGCGGCAAACGGACATTTTTGCAAAATCTGTTGATTCCAGAGGAAATAGGCGTGCAGCGGCGCGCGGCAATGGGCGGGGACGTTGGCGAAAATCCCGTCGTAATCCTCCGGGTAGCGTTGCGCCTCCTGCAATGCTTGCTGGCCGCCCGTGGAGGAGCCGGAAAAGTAGGAAAATTCCGGCTGTTTCCCGTAAAAAGCCTTCACAACACCCTTGGCGGCAACCGTCATGAGGTGCGTGGCGCGGAAACCGAAATCGCTCCAAACCTCTTTGTTCCCGACGCCGGAAGTCTGCGGATCGGGGGCGGTCCCCATGTCGGTGGTGGCGCACGCGTACCCCTGCGAAAGGGGTCCTATGAAGAAATATGGGTTGATTCCCCCCGCGCCGCCGCCGTTGCCCAGACCGAGGAACCGTCCGTTCCACTTTTCGGCGCTGGGCAAACACACCGCGATGCGAATGCGCGAGCCCTCCGCCGGCGTTAAAACCGCCTGGACAATTGTCCAGGGCGGAACGCCGATGAAAGGAGCTTGGCCGGGATTTTCGATCACGCTCTCCGCGGAATACTCCACAGACGTAACGCTTCCGCAAACTTGCTCCGCATTTTGCGGAACACTGACAAACACGGCCCCGGCAAGCGCCGCGGCAAAAAAGGAAACGGCATCCGGCATGGATTAAATCCTTATGTTGGCTGATGTAACCCAATGAAGATACAGCAGCGCCGCAAAGAAATCAACTCAAACAGCGGAAATATTTTTCCGGGGCAGGACGCGAAGGGGGATTTTGTCCCCCCTTCTTTCCATGGGGATACACTATTTATGTTGCATCACGGGGAGGACGACGCGGAAGCCGATGTAGATGTAGCCGCCGTAGCCCTGGTTGTTGAATTCGCGGTCGCGGACGCGCTGACTCCCATTGTAATACCCCCAGGAACCGCCGCGAATGCTGCGATGCGGCGATGGGCCCTCCGAAACCGGGTCGGCCACCGGGCCTGCGGGATAATCCAAGTACGTATCCGTGCACCACTCCGCCACGTTGCCTGCAAGATCGTACACTCCATCGCGCGAAACACCCGCCGGAAAGTCGCCGACAATCCGCGTCCCCTTCCCCATGTTCTTGGCTTGGAGTGCGTCGATTTTGAGCGCGTCCGGCGCAAAATTGCACCGGTCTTGCGTCGGCAGGTCGTTCCCCCACGGATAACGGCGGTTTTCTCCGCGCCCGGAGGCGGCATACTCCCACTCCGCCTCGGTGGGCAACCGGAAGCCGTTTGCGCCGGAAATAAGTTTCCACGTTTTTTCATCGTAGGCGGCATTGAGGCCGTTTTGTTTGGAAAGCCAGTTGCAGTACCGTGCGGCTTGCACCCACGAAACGTAGATCACCGGTTCGCGATCGCGGAAGGAGTATTCGTCGCGAACCTTCCTGTGCTCCGGCATAAAGCGTTCGAACTCCGCGTTCGTTACTTCGTACTTGCCCATGCGGAAGGGAGAAATGGTCACTTCCCGCGCTGGTAGTTCGTCCCCCTCGCCGCCGGGGCCGCCCATGCTGAAACGTCCGCCGGGGATATCCACCAATTCCGGGTGCATCCACGGTGCGGGCGCTGAGGAGCGGAACGGCACTACGGGTGTGAGGGTGAGCGAACGGAACGTCGCCGCGCCGAAGTCGTTGAAATCGGTACTTGTGTATTTCTTATCGTCGCTCGCGTCGAAACGAAGTGTGAGGCGCGTGCTTTTCGCCCACAAAGGCCAAAGGACCGAAATGGTGCGGAATTCGCCCCCTGTCGGCGGCAGGTAAAGGGGAATGGAATACGGTTCGTCCGGGAGTTCGGAGGGGGCGCCATCGGCATAAAGCGTAACACGCGCCTCCACCGAGCCATTGTTTGAGTACGTCAGGGCAAAGGCGTAAGGGGCATCCGTCGCGCCGGAAAAGGGGAGCTCGATCTTCCCGTCGGGCGCGGCAAGCGCCGCATTGCCAAGATCGAATGCAAAAGCGGGCTTTCCGGCAACACCGCCCGCCGTCCAGGTGCGGTTGGCAAGGTGGCCGCCCTGCGCGCTGTTTTTCTCCGTTACCTCCGCGACGACTTGCCGCCTGCCGGAGAACGCAATCGCTTCTTTCCCTGCGCGAAAGAGCCGAACGGAGGGCGTTTCGCCGGAAAGAAGCGGCGCTTCAGCATGGGCGATCCCACGCTTGAGTGTTCTTTTTTCCACGTTCTTCCCCTGAATGATTTCCAGCTCCGCATCGGCGCTCAGGAAGGCGGTAACATAGACGCAGTCGCGGACGTCGTCGTGGAGCTGGTCCTTCACGCCGGGGCCGAAACGGAGGTCCACCCAGCTTTTCGTTTCTTCATTCCAGACTTTGTTCTCTCCTTTGAGGCGGGCACGGTAGCTCAGGAATACCTTGTCCTGCGTAATTTCCGGACGGACGTTGGTTTTGTAATACGAGCTGTAGTAGCCGGTGATGTCCAGATACGACGCGTCGCGATCGAAATAGCGCTTGCCCCGCTGCGAATGGGTCGCCCAGGGCATCAGATTGCTGTCTTCGTTGTAGTCGTTCCAGGTTACGATTTCAACCAGGTCCGCGCCGTCGCGAATCAACCCCTCCCACATGGCCATATAGCCGCGGACCCCGGCGAAATCGCGCAGGTTCGGGCTGTTGTACGCCGGACAAACGCCCGCCATAAAGATTTTATCCAGGAACATCGTCCCGCGCCGGGCATTCGCGTTGGAGGCGACGTTCTCTTGGGCGGTACTGTCGGCGGCAAAACGGAACAAGCCGTCGAACACCCCATTCGCGGGGAACTGCCGCAGAACGGTTTCCAGGCTCCAATTCATCGGGTGCGGGGGGATTTGCGGATACGGGACAACGCAGAGCTCGAACCCTTCGTCGCGGAGCTTTTTCACGGGGCTTTCGTAGTCGCGGATTTTCCCCGACCAGCCGGAAAGAAAATGTTTTCCGTTATACCTGAACGAGTTCGGGTGTCCGTAATAGCGTTTGACCATGTCGCCGACGTTAAAGTCGGGGAGCATCCGAATCATCTCCCCGGCAAAATCGGGGGAGAAAAAGAGTTGAAACCCCTTCCCATCGGCCTCCGCCGCGGCGTAGACGGCGTCGGCCTTGGGGACATAGCGGGTTTCGGACATCTTCCCCTTGGCGTCGAATTTCTTCCATTCGCCGCAATTCATGGCGAAACCGTCGATGCCGAAGTAGCGTGCCAGGGCGATTTCGCGCATCGTAAATTCGCGCGACTGCGTAAAGCACGTCATGTAGTGGGCGAACACCTTCGGCGCTTCGGCGCCGACAGCGGAGAGAGCGCCCAGAGAACAGAGAGCCAACATCATTTTATTCATCGGTTTTCTCCAATCGGATTTGAAAATTCTTCAAAAGCGCCGTGCCGCTGTCCCCCGGCGGGTTGTCGTCGAACACAAAGTACAAGGAATCGCCGGGCTTGACCGCGATGGATTCGGACTTGAATTCCAATCCTTGTTTCAACTCCGCTTTCAGCAACGATTCTTTACCGCGCTGGAGGTCGAGGCGCAGCGGAAGAGCGGCGTTCGCCTCCGCCACGGCAAAGGATGCTTCCACACGCCCCGCCACCGGACTCCGCCACTCAAGGATCAGCGCCGCGTTCGCCCGGGGACGGACGATCATTCCCCAAGAGCCGTCCGCCAGCGTCTTGCGGGCGATCCAGCCGTGGAGGTAACGGTACCCCGCCGGATCGGTCGGGGGCGTAAGGTGCGCCATTTTTCCGGCGTAGGGGACGTTCATCCAGCTCGATGGAATCTTATCGTAGTTCCCGTCGTGGGGAATTTTTCCTTTTTCACCGTGCTTGTAGCGGTAGAACCAGACGTCGCGCCAATGGCTGTCGCGGTCGGGGTTGAAGCTGAGTCCGCGCGACTGCTGCTCGTCGAAATTCCAGCAGTAACCGACAGAATAGGGTTTATCCGCAACCACCGGAGAAGTGCGCGCATTGTATTCCTCCAAATTGGTCTTCCCGTCGCCGTCCGGATCATCGCCGGGGTTGGCGGAAGTGGCGGTATTCATAAAGGGGAAGCGCCCGAAGTAGTACATCTCGAACCAGTTCGGCAATCCGTCGCCGTCCACGTCGCCGTTCTCGCTGTAGTAGAGCGGCGGACGCTTGCCGAAATCGGCGCGCCATTCCTCCAGAAAATCGCTGGAAAAACAAACCATGGTATTGTCTTCGCGGAAGGGTTTGTCGGTAACTTCCTCGTGTGCCGTAACATCGATCAACGTCTTTCCATCGCGCACAAGGCGCGCGCCGACTTTGCCGACTTTGAGCGGGAACTGTTTCACGAACAACCCCGCCTCCGCCTCGTATTCGCCGTAATGGGGAACAACGATTTTCCCCGGCGCATTCAGGAGGGTCGTTACTTCCAAGACCCCCGGCGCAGTGCGGCGCGTTCCGAAGGGGAACGTCGGCGCGTTGTCGAGCGCCCGGCGGAAGATCAGGTGAATGATCTCCTTGTCCACCTTCGGCGCTTTTCCTTGTTTCCAGAAATCCACGAAGTATTTGTTGAGGCTTAAAATGGTGTAATTCGTTCCATAGGCCGGTGCGAGAATCGTCTCCTCGCCGTAGTCGTTCCAGGTTACGAACTGAATAAGCGTCGAATCCGTCTTCCGCGCAAGTTCCCACGCGCGCCGGAGCTTGTCGGTCCCTTTTTCCACAAACAAGCTCCCCTGCTTGTTGTTGTACTGGTAAAAGAGCGGCTGGCTCCACTCCGCGCCGCCCTCTTTGATGGCGCGGATCGCGTCCATGTCGTCGTCCCAGCCGTTGCCGAGGAATCCGCCGACGGCGTCGAAATTTTTCCCGGCCCACGCCGCCGCCTGTTTCCGGATCGCAGGGTCCTTCACTGCCATGTTGTCGAAACAGAAGTGGAAGAACAATGGAACGCCCACGCGTTTCTCCACCTCGCGGTAAGCGGCGGCAATGCGCGCCCATTTTTCCGGCGTTTCCGGGAGGGCGCGGAACTCCGGATCGTAAATAATGCCGCGCGAGCTGTAGCCTACGATCAATACTTTGCCGTTGCGCCGCGCGAGTTTGGGGCTCTTGCCGTGGTTGTCCAGGAGCCATTTGATCGAGTCGGTGAATGTCTGGATGTGATCCTGCGCCCCCGCCGGACGCGGATGGCACGAGGGATCGAGGCAAAGGGTTACTTCAAACGGCGCGTCGAGCTTCTCCGCCGCGCGAATCAGGGCGGAAAGGGAGTCTTTCGCGCCGTCCTGCCCGGCCCATGCGTCGATGGCGAAACCGTCAATGCCGCCGCGAATGGCTCGCCGGACTTCCAGCTCGGCGCTCTCCTCCGCCGAAAGATCGGCGTTCTGCGGCAGAAGGGGCCAGTTGACGATTCTCCCGCCGATGGCGGCGTTATAATCCCCGGAGGCATGCTTCATCTCCTTGGACATGTTGCGTAAATGGTGGTTCAGCGCCCCGCGGCCGGCGGGATAACACCCCATGTAATGCGCGTAAATCTTCTTCTCCGCCGCCGTCGCACACAACGCAAGGGCGCCGAGCCCCAACGCGATCGATATTTTCCGGAATTTCATCTTTTTCCTTAGCGTTTGGAGTACATTTTCCGCAAAAGCGCCACGTACTCTTTGGTGACCGAGTTGCCGCCCGCAACCTTGGTGTTGCCTTCCTTCAGCAAATTCAGGTAGTTTGAATACTGGTAATCCGTCAGATTAAACAAACGGGCGCTCCCATCCAAAAAACCCACGTTGTTGGCGCGTCCGTCGTGTGCCGTGTAGATGTCCGAATACATCAAAGTCGAACCGCTGATCGTGGAGTTTGTTCCGCCCCATGCATCGCCGACCATGGGGGTGTTGGCCGGTTCCTTGTTGAAATTGTGCGCATACTTCGTCCCGGAATAATCCGCCACGCTGGCCCCGGAGCGGACGAATTCCGCCACGTACTGCCCGATGAACGTCGCATCCACCGACAAACCGTTGCCGTCGTCCCAGAGCTTCTGCGCCCCTTTGGTGTTATCGACCTTATAATAGTTGTTGGCAACCGAAGTCCCGTTCCGCCCCGGACAAAAGAGGATGGAGAACGGAAGATATTTCCCGTTGATCAGCGAACCAAGCTGGTACGCGACCGTTTTCTTCCCCAGAAAATTCGTGTGTCCGCTGCTGTAGTAGGTGCTCCCGAAATCCTTCGGCGGCGCGGTGTTGCGAAAATCGTCCAGGTAAGTAATAATGCCGGTGATCTGCTGTTTCGTGGAACTTGTGCACGAAATCAGCCGTGCCTTCGCCCGCGCCTGGTTCAGTGCGGGCAAAAGCATCGACGCAAGAATCGCAATGATGGCGATCACAACCAGAAGCTCGATCAACGTAAAAGAACGCTTAAACATATTCGACCTCCAAGGGTTTTATCATCAGGGGCGTGCGGCGAGGGCCAAAATCGCATCCGCGCTCAAAATTTCGTCGTACACGCGGACGTCGCTCACGGCCCCGCCGAACGCCTGCCACTGCCCCGGCGTTTTCGCGCCGATGACGAATTCCGCCGCGTCTTTTCCGCAGGGCTTGGCGCTGATGAAGTTCAAACTGCTTTCCACGCGCTCGCCATCCATATAGAAACGGATTCCCTCCGGAGCGCCCACGTCCCATGTGAGCGCCACGTGTGTCCAGACGCCCGGCTTGAGCGAATCGTCCTTGCTGAAACGCGTGCCGAACGTGCCGCAGCCGGTCATGGCGATGCCGCCGTTCTTGTTGGAGGTCCCGAACATCCAGCCGCTGGAGTGTCCGCCATTGCCGCAGCCGATCAGGCCGCCCTCCGCATCCGGCTTGTCGGCCTTGACCCACAGTGCGATGGTCAGCTTTTGCCCGGCTTCGGTGGCGGCGAGTTTTCCGGCTGT
Organism: Victivallaceae bacterium; assembly: GCA_031549345.1. GTDB lineage: Bacteria > Verrucomicrobiota > Lentisphaeria > Victivallales > Victivallaceae > CASFRF01. The sequence goes on along the minus strand of JAVBPY010000006.1, from coordinate 357,011 downwards.
GCCGGGGATCACCAGGGCGCTCCCCTGCATCTTCTGGCCTGGAACGTTCTTGAAGACAACGGCGGATTTTCCGGCGAAAGGCTGGTCGTTCACAAATTCAACGGCACATTTGTTTTTGACAACGATCTTCGCGGCGGTTTTGTCGCTCCCCTTCCCCGCTAGGCGGGCCGCATCGTCCGCCCCCTGGAAATCGTAGTGAAGCACCAATTCCGCCGAAACACCGAACACAGCCATCATGATTCCGCATGCCGCAACAAATTTTCTTTTCATCGTCTTCCTCGCTTTCTTCAATAGATTTTATGAAATAACGTTTCTTGGGAACGAAGAATCTTCAATTCCGCCTTTTCGCCCCAGGCAGCCTCCACCACCAGCCCCGTATCGTAGGTGATGCGCGAACTTGAGGCGGAGGTTTCCTCGTAGGATGTCATCAATGCGGTCTGGAGCTCGGGGCAAAGCTCGAAGTGAATATGGTACGCTTCCTGGAGCGACGCGATGGACTCCTTGTGGTCGCCCCCGTTGCACAAGGGACGCATGGATACTTCCATCGAAGGACGCGCGCCCTCGCCGAATTCCCGGAGGAGTCCGCGCAGCCGTTCCCCCGCCGTCTTCCCGTACGCATGCACCCAGTTCGCCTGGTAGACGATCAATCCGTGGACCGCGATCATGTAAAAAGGGACGCACCGTCCGCGAAGTTTCCGGAAGCTCTCCGGAAAACGCTTGTGAAAATGTTTCAGCTCCCGCTCCCCGGAAAGACGCGCCACCTCGTCCAGATAGGGGAGCATGTAGGCGGGGGCGCATTCCGTCGAGACCGCGCCGAACATCGCGCGGGGCCAGAGGGCGATCCGCGCCAGCGCCAAAGCGAACGTTTCCTCGTCCGCCGGGTGATCCGGGTGCGAACAGCGGAAAAGCCCCGTGGACTGCGCGTCAAGGTAATACGATCCGCGAAAGCCGAGGTTGTGGATGCGCTTGAACTCCCCGCCAAAACGCCGGAGCGTTACAAGCGGACAATTCTTGTACGACAATCCGCCCGCCCAGAGTCCGGCGGCCTGCCGTTCGCCCTCTTCGTCATGCGACACAAGCGCCGGATCGTAATCGGGGGCGGCCAGGTACACATCCGTAACATTATCGTGCGGAACAATCTGGTAGCCGTACGAAAGCGCCTTGGCGATCACCTCCGCGAGCCCCGCCTCGCCGCCGGCTGATTCATTGACGGGGAAGCGGGTGGGGTACGCGCCGTCGTGTCCGCCGCGGTTCCAGCCCACAAGAGTGATGACGGCGCGGGAGAGTCCGGCATTGTGCATGGCGTCGAGGATTTCCCCTGCCTCGGCGAACGTTGTGCAGCAGACATATGGTGAAGCGCCGTCGGCGACAAAGGGCTGCTTCTGCCCCATAAAAATTTTAACCCGCAGCGCATGGACGGAATAATCGAGGACGGGGTTGAGCCAGACGCGCTCGCGCAATGGTACGATACCCCGTTCTTCGATCAGGTGTTTGCGGTAACGGATAGCAAGGGCGGAATAGTTTGTCCCCTCCTCCAGGTACTCAAAGAACACTTCTTTGTCGGAAAAGCGGCATTCCTCACCGGGGGTGTGGCGCACGCCGAAGGTCGCGCAGATTTGGTTGCGTCCATCCTGGTTGAACGAAGAATCCACCCACGCGAAGAACGCGCCGGAACGGACGACGGCCAGTACGCCCCCCTTCGGCGTCGTCATGCCGAACGCGTCCGGCTGTCCAAATTTTTCCCATTCGCCCTGGTCCACATAAACACGGTCGCGATTGCGAACGGGCTCCTGCCCACGGAATGGAACTTCGTACCCGGAGAGGACGGGAAGAAGATACGCGCCTTCCTCCTCCGTACTCGTTTCCAGCAGCTTCGGCAGGACGGAAATTTCCATCAGCCGCCAGCTGTTCCCCGCGCTTTCGACGATCCCCGCGCCTGAGATCCGGACCGTGAGGCGCGCACCTTCCGCGCGCAATTCCACGGGAATCAGGAAGCCGCGGAGATCGTCCACCATCATCAATTCAACGCGCCATGCACAAAACGAGTGAATCACGGCGCGGAATTCCGCAAAGCGCAAACGCCGTTTTTCCGGACGCAAATACATTTCGCAGGCGAGCAGTTCGGTGTAGGGGACAAGGCGGCCTTGCCATTCGATGCCGGAGGCGGTAAACTTCATTTTCATTCTCCACAGCTTTTCCCGGCGACCAATGTGGCGCGGACGGGTTGGATTGCATATTTCACACCGTCGATTTTCGCGGTGATTTCCTTGTATACCTCGCGGGCGAGCGAAAAGGGATCAACCTCCAGGCGCGTAAGGGGGATGTGCGACATCGGCTCCCGTCCCTTGTTGGTGTGGGTGAGCACCGCAACGTCTTCGGGGACGCGGATTCCTTTTTCCAGCAAATAATACCACGCGCCCGCAAAAAGGCGATCGTTGGCAATAAGGAGCGCCTCCGGGGGATTCGCTTGCGCGAACATTTCCGCCGCAAGGCGATACCCCTCCTGTTTCTTGGGGTGGCCGGCTTCCCGGAAGGAGAGGGTCATATCTTTGGAAAACTCGTACTCGTTCAAAGTCTCCCCCAGATCGAAGCGAAGCATTTCAAACCCCAGGACGCCGATCCGCCGGAACCCGCGTCCCCGGAGATAATCCAGCCCTTGGAACAGAAAATCGCGTAGATCAACCGAAACCTCGGAAAAAGAAATCGGCACCGGGCATTCGCCGGAAAGGTATGACCGCACCGTGGGGTTGGAGCAGAATTCGACGACGGCGCGAATCTCCCCGTTGTTCAGCGCTTTTTTGAGGTCCAAAAGCCCCTTCTCGTTCGCCGCGCTCTCCGGGAAAAGGTTTTCGGAGACGAGGAAATACCGGCAGTTCCACGATTCCGACTCCGCCAGCGTAACAAGGTCGTTGAAGAAGCCGACGTAGAAACTCACATCCTCGTTCGTGAAAACATCGCGCTTGAATATGAGCGCCAGCGCTTGCGAATGAACCCCCTTGCGGACAAACGTTCCGCGCCCCGGCGTGCGGCTGATGAATCCCCGGCTCGCAAGGAGCTTCAAACTCTGCTGGATCGTGTCGGTGGTAACACCGAACATCTCCGCAAGGCGAGTGGTGGGCGGCAATTTATCCCCCGCCTTCAATTGCCCCTGCATGATCTGCTCTTCGAAATGAAGGACGATCTGCCGGTACAACGCATCGTCCCGCCGAATCAGTGTCTTGACCATATGCGCCCTTATCCAAAAAGTTATACTGCATTATACTGCTTACAGAATTATACAGTATTTCTTTTTGAATGTCAAGGGCTTTCCATGGAAAAATGATCTTTTTATGTCCCCCGTGCCAGAAGGAGGATCGCCAGCGCGCCGAAAACGGCCGCTATTATTTTGCGCGGAGTGCAGCGTTCGCCCAGAAAGAGCGCGCTCAGGCCGAAGGTGCCCAGGAAACTCATCTGCATAATAGGGAGAATCACCCCCGCCGCGCCCCGTTCCAGCGCCGCGGTGGTGAAAAAGCAAATTCCGCAGACCAACAGCCCCGACACAAAGCCAAGTCCAGCAAGCCGGGGCTGAAATCGCGCCATGTTCCGCTCACGCAAATTGCCGTACAGCAACCCGCCGCCGATCCAGAAAAAACTGTTGACCAAAACAATTGCGCCCGCATCCGCCCCGGAGACCAATCCGCACTTGTACGCAAGTCCCATATTTGCGCGAAGCAGAGCCGCCAAAGCCGCCAACAACAATCCGCGCGGAACGTTCCTGCCGCCACGCGGCAGGAACGCCAGCACCGCCGCTGCCGCGCAAACAAGTCCGGCAAGCGCCGCCGGCGGAAAGTGTTCGCCGAACAAGAGCGCCGCGCCGATGGCCGCCGGAACAAGATTCAGCCGGTAGATGGTCGCACATACACCGGCGCTTTCGTGCTTCATCGCCGCCAACAGCAGCAGATTCGCCGCGATCGAGAACACTCCGGAAACGCTCCCCCAGAAGAACGTCGGCAACGACGCCCACCCCGCCGTACGCGGCAAAAACAATGCCGTCAGCATCCAGACCGTGCCGATCAGCGCCAACAACCGCCCGTATGAAGGCGTCCTCTTTGCACAGACCTTGAATAAAAGATCGTTAAACGCCGCGCAAAGCAATCCGCAAATCGCCAAAACAAGGGCCATCATCACTCCATTTTTTGAATATTTGTAAAATTATTGCTTGTATTTTTACTATATGTCAATATATTAACAAAAACAAGCGAGGTTTAGGAAAAATGATGAACGATCAACTAATTTCACTCGGGGTGCGGCTCAAAAAGATCCGCAAGGAGCGCGGTTTGACCTTGCAGGCATTGGCGGACATAACACAACTGACGGCGGGGCTGCTCTCTAAAATCGAAAATTTCCGCACGATTCCATCGATCATGGTCCTGCTGGAGATTGCGCGGGCGCTGGAAATCGATTTGTCGGAATTGTTTTCCGGCATCAGCTTCTCGCCAGCCGCCCGTATGTTGCTGGTTCGCGCGGACGAACACCGCCAACTTGAGCGCGAGGAAGGACGCCCGCTCGATTACGCCATGATCATGGAACTCCCGCTCGCGGCGGTCAATCTGCAAATGATGCTTGTAACGCTAATTCCCCAAGCGGCATGCCCGCCGGTTACAACCGAGGCGGATGAATTCTTCTACATCCTTTCCGGCTCCTGCCGCTACCGTGTCGGGACGGAAGTTTTCGAGCTCCACCCCGGCGACGCCCTCTGGTTCGACGGAGCACAACCCCATGCGCCGGAAGTGTGCGATGCCGAAGTGCGCATCCTTGTCCTCTACCTCCTTCGGGAACAACATAAAGGATCAAGCCGATGATCGACTTTTACGGAACAGAACTCAAAACCTTCAAGGCCAATCTCCACGCGCACAGCACGGCGTCCGACGGCATATTCACCCCGGCGGAACTCATCCGTCGCTATGCCGACGCGGGATACGATGTGCTCGCGCTCACCGATCACCGACATACTCATCGCATCGCGGAACTCGATCCATGCGGCATGACCCTCCTTTCCGGCATCGAATTGCACCCGCCGGGGCCCCGCGGCATTCCATGGCACTTGATCGGAATCGGTGTTCGCGAAAATTTCATCGGAGATTTCGCCAACCGCCGCACGTCGGTGCAGAACACCATGCTCCCGGATGAATTCATCCATGCCCAGGCGGCGGTCGACGCCAGCAACGCCGACGGCGGCGCGGCCTTCTGCGCCCACCCGCATTGGTGCGGCCTCACCTCCGGCGAAGTCGCTTCCGTACGCCACTTCGCCGGGATCGAAGTCTACAACCACGAAACCCGTTACATCGGCAAATCGGACAGTTCCCAGCTTTGGAACGAAATGCTCGATGCCGGACGCCTCCTCCCGGCCATCGCCGTCGACGACACCCACCGTCCGAGCGGTCTCTTCGGCGGCTGGACCATCATCGCCGCGCCTTCGCGCGAACCATCCGCCCTGATTGCCGCGCTCCGTCGCGGACATTTCTACGCAACCCAGGGCCCCGAACTCCGTCATATCGATTTTCACGATGGAATCTTTCAGGCGGAATTCAGCGAATGCGCCGCCGCAAATCTATTGACCAACACCTGTAACGGCTTCGGTTTCGGCGCCAACGATCCGGCGGGAGGCAACGCATCTTTGCGCTCGTTGCGCGTCGATGTCGGAAACCTTCCACCGGGTTCATGGCTGCGTTTGCAATTGCAGGACGCCTCCGGGCGCTCCTGCTGGGCGCCGCCAATTCAAGTTTGATCTCGAAGTGCCCGCACAAAGTCCCCGGCGGCTTTCGCCGGGTCGCGCGGACAGTCCTCCAGAATCCGCATCACGGCGCTGCCGACGACCACGCCGTCCGCGCACGCGCCGACGGCGTGCGCTTGTTCCGGCGTGGAAATTCCGAAGCCCGCAACCACCGGAACCGGGCTCATGGCGCGGACCGCGTCAAGCTTTCCCCTCAGGTCGTCGGGGAGAATGCTCCGCTCCCCTGTTACGCCACGGACTGTGATGTAATAGACGAAGCCCTTCGCTTCCTTAAGGAGCATCGCGGCCCGTTCCGGCGGGGTGGCCGGTGAAATCAATGTAATCCAGTCGAGGCCGTGTTTTTCCAGAATCGGGGCGAATTCCTGTTTTTCCTCGTAAGGAAGGTCCACGGCAAGGACGCCGTCGATCCCCGCCGCGGCCGCATCGGCGCAGAGTCGTTCCAGCCCGTAATTCAGCAAGACGTTGTAGTAGGAAAAAAGAACAAGCCCCTTTTCCGGGTAGTCGCGCCGCAGTCGACCGGCGAGCGCGAGAATGTCCGCGAGAGACACCCCGGCGGCAAGGGCCCGCTGCGCGGCCCGCTGGATCACCAGCCCGTCGGCGGTCGGGTCGGAAAAAGGTACGCCAAGCTCGATGATTTCCGCCCCCGCGTCGAAGACGCTCCGCGCGACCGCTTCGCATGTGACCATATCCGGGCTTCCGGCGGTGATGTAGATGACCGTCGCGGGCGTATTTTTCTTAAAGAGTCGTTCCAGCCGATTCATGATGCCTCCTATAATTGGCAATGTTCCCCATATCTTTGTCCCCCCGCCCCGAAAGGCAGACCACGATCGATTGATCGCTTTTCATCGTACGGGCCGACTTCACAGCCTGCGCGATGGCGTGCGCCGACTCCAGCGCCGGAATGATTCCCTCCAACCGCGAAAGAAGCTCAAAGGCGGCCAGGGCTTCCTCGTCGTCGATTACGGTGTAGCGCGCGCGTCCCGTGGCGTTCAAGTGTGCATGTTCCGGCCCCACGCCGGGGTAGTCGAGTCCGGCGGAGATCGAATACGCTTCCTTGATCTGCCCATCGTCGTCCTGCAAAAGCATGCTCTTGCAACCGTGGAGCACACCGACGCGGCCGCCGTTGATACTTGCGGCATGCTCGCCGGAAGCAATCCCCCTCCCCCCGGCCTCCACCCCCGTGAGGATCACCCCCGGGTCGTCGATGAATCCGGCGAAAAGGCCCATCGCGTTGCTTCCGCCGCCGACGCAGGCGATCGCCTCGTCGGGGAGTTTCCCATTACGTTCAAGGAATTGTGCGCGCGCTTCGCGTCCGATCACCGACTGGAAGTCGCGGACCATCGCCGGGTATGGGTGGGGACCCGCGACGGTGCCTATGACGTAAAAGGTGTCGGCGGACGTGGCGGCCCAGTTGCGGATCGCCTCGTTCATCGCGTCCTTCAGCGTGGCGGAGCCGGATTCGACGGCAATCACCCGCGCGCCTAAGACATGCATCCGCTCCACATTCGGCGCCTGGCGTTCAACATCCACCTTCCCCATGTACACGTCGCAGGACATGCCGAAGAGGGCCGCCACGGTGGCGGTCGCAACCCCATGCATCCCCGCGCCCGTTTCCGCGATCAGCCGGGTCTTGCCCATACGCCGCGCAAGGAGCGCCTGGCCGATGGTGTTGTTGACTTTGTGCGCCCCGGTGTGGTTCAGGTCCTCGCGCTTCAGATAAATTTTCGCCCCTCCGGCGTAGGCGGAGAGGCGCGAGGCGTAGTACAAAGCCGATTCGCGCCCCACGTAGTCGCGCAGGAGCTCCGCGAACGCCGCCGGGAACGCCGGGTCCTTCTTCGCCTCCTCGTAGGCGCGTTCGACCTCATGCAGGGTCGGCATCAATGTTTCGGCGACGTACTGGCCGCCGAAGATTCCGTAATGACTTTTCATATTCTTTCCTCAATTGCTTTAAAAAAGGCTTTCATTTTTTCTTTCGATTTGATCCCGGGGGCCGACTCCACGCCCCCCGCCACATCCACGCCGATCGGATGAACCATGTTTATCGCTTCCGCAACGTTCTGGGCGTGGAGCCCACCGGCCAACAGTACCGGGAAACGGGCGGCAAGTCGCGCCGCCCATTGCCAATCTCCCGGAACGCCCGAGCCGGGGATCGCATTGTCGGCGACGTAGCGTTCGGCCGCGATATCCGGTTCTCCGGAACTTAACGCCCGGAAAATACGAACGTCGCAGCCGGAAACCATATCTCCGTGAATCTGAACAGCGGAGAGCCCTGCCATATCAACGGCGCGGAGAAGTTCGTCGCGCGACGGGCTCACAAAGACGCCGACCTTGAAGCCGGAGCAGCGGCGCGCCACTTCCAAATCCGCACAACGGCGCGAGCCCTTGTAAAATACAAACCCAAGGTATGTCGCCCCCAGAGAGAGCGCAAGCTCCGCGTCGCATTCGCGTGTAAGACCGCAGATTTTAATTTCCATTTCCAAGCAGCTCCCTGAGTTTTTCGCCGGGATGCGCGGCGCACATCAGCGCTTCACCGACCAGGAACGCATGGGCCCCGGCGGTGCGCATTTTTTCGAGATCATCCCGGCAAAGAATCGCACTTTCTGCAACGCGGATGCGCGATGCGGGAATCCGCGCAATCAACGTTGCAGCTACTTCGGCGGAGGTTTGGAAGGTCTTCAAGTCCCGCGCGTTCACCCCCAGGATCGGCGCTTCGAAATCGAGCATTCGTTCCAATTCCGCCGCGTCGTGTACTTCGGTCAATACCGAAAGGCCGAGCTCCGTCGCGCGGCGATAAAGCCGCGCATAGGCCGCATCGTCCAACATCGCCGCGATGAGGAGCACCGCCGAGGCTCCCGCGGCGCGGGCTTCGAAAAGCTGGTATTCATCGTGAATGAAATCCTTGCGCAGGAGGGGGATCGCAACCGTATCGGCCGCAACTTCAAGGTTGCGCAAACTTCCCCGGAAGAAGTGCTCTTCCGTCAGTATCGAAAGGGCCGCCGCGCCGGACGCTTCGAGCTCTGGCGCAAGCTCCGCCACGGGAAAATCACCGCGAATCACCCCTTTGGAGGGCGAAGCGCATTTGAGCTCCGCAATCACCCGTATCCCCGGCTTGCGCAGCGCAGCGGCGAAATCGGGACCCGGTTGACCGAAACGGCGTTCGAGCATAGCAACAGGAACATTTTTCTTCCGTTCTTCCAGGTCGCGCCGGGAAGCGTCCACAATTTCATGGAGGATGTTTTTCATGCCCTGCTTGCTCCAATGAGTTGCGCAAGTTTCTTTTGCGCCGCGCCGGAATCGATCGCTTCGGCGGCGATCCGCGCGCCGTCGGCAAGATTTTTTGCCCGGTCCGCGACGTAGATTGCCGCTCCGGCATTCAAGAGAACCGCCGCCCGCGCGCCGGGGCGCGAGCGTTTTTCGAGCACGGAGCAAAGGATTTCCGCGTTGCACTTGGGGTCGCCGCCGCGCAAATCGCTTTCCGGGAAACTTTCGCCGAGGACGATTTCCGGGTGGAGTTCGTAACACAGAATCCGCCCGTCGCGGAGCTCCGCGACGCGGGTGCTCTTGGCGCAGGAGATTTCGTCGAGCCCCCCCGCCCCGCAAACCACCATTGCCCGGCGGCAGCCAAGTCCGCGCAACACCTCCGCATACAACTCAACCAAGAGCGGCGAATAGACGCCAAGCACAATCCGGCGGGCCCCGGCGGGGTTGCACAAGGGGCCCAGCATATTGAAAATGGTACGGATTTTCAGTTCGCGCCGGAGCACGCCGACTTTGCCCATGATCGGATGCATCTTCGGCGCAAACAGGAAACCGATTCCGTTGTCGCGGATCGAGCGCTCCATCGCCTCCGGGGCGGCGTCGAGATTGAAACCGAGTTCGGCCAATACATCCGCCGCTCCACATTTTCCGGAGACCGCGCGGTTGCCATGCTTGGCGACGATGACTCCCGCCGCCGCCGCCACAATCGCCGAAGCGGTCGAAATATTGAAACTCCCTGAATCATCGCCCCCCGTTCCGACGACGTCCACCGGGTCGAGCCCCGCGCAGTCGATGAACGCCGCATACCGCCGCAAGAACCGCGCGCCGCCGAGGAGTTCCGAGGCCGATTCCCCTTTCATGCGCAGCGCCGTAAGGACGCCTCCAATCTGCGAATGCATCGCCTCCGTACCGGTTATCAAGCTTAAAAGCTCCCCGGTCTCCGTTTCAGTGAGATCCTTTTGCGCAAGGATTTTGTTTAAAAACCCGGTCAGCATACGCGCCCCCTGTTCAGGCGCGCCTCGGCTGCGAGGGCAAGGAAGTTGGCAAGCTGTTTTTTCCCGTGGCTGCTTAAGATCGACTCCGGGTGGTACTGAATGCCTTCGACCGGGAGTGTCTTATGGCGGATTCCCATGATTTCACCGTCCCCGGCGCGGGCGGTAACGAGCAAAGGCGAATCCTCCCGGGGCTCCGAAACGGCCAGCGAATGGTAGCGAACCGCCCGGAACGAGCCGGAAATTCCGCTGAAAATCCCCTTTCCATCGTGGGAAATATCCGAAAGCTTTCCATGTACAGGACGACGGGCGGCGATCACATCGAGCCCGAACGCTTCGCCGATCGCCTGATGCCCGAGGCAGATCCCCAAAAGAGGAACCGTCCCCGCCGTTTCCCGGATGAGTTCCGCCATGATACCGGCTGTTGCCGGCCGTCCCGGACCGGGGGAAAGGACGATCGCCTCCGGGCGCATCGCCAGGATTTCCGCAACGGAACACTCCTGGTTGCGGCGTACCGCAAGCGTGGCGCCAAGCGAATACAAAAGCTGTACGATGTTGTAGGTAAAAGAGTCGTAATTATCCAAAACGAAAATCATTTCACACCTCCCAGATCGAGATTGTTCGCCGCCAGGCGGACCGCCTGAAACATGGCGGCGCCTTTGTTTATGGTTTCCTCGTACTCTGTTTCCGGCTCCGAATCACTGACGATCCCGGCGCCGGATTGAATGGCGAGTTCTCCTTTTTCCAGATGAATCGTGCGGATTGTGATTGCCAGATCCAGATCCCCGGTGTAGCTGAAATAGCCGACCGCGCCGCCGTAGGTCCCGCGCGCCCCCGGCTCAAGTTCGTGAATCAGCTCCATTGCCCGGACTTTCGGCGCGCCGGAGAGGGTCCCCGCCGGAAACGCCGAACGGACAAGGTCGAAGCCGTCGAGCCCCGGCGCGATCAGCGCCTCGACTTGCGAAACAAGGTGCATCACGTGGCTGTATCGCTCGACGGTCATGAAATCGCCGACCTGAACGCTCCCGGGGAGCGCCACGCGCCCGAGGTCGTTGCGGGCAAGATCCACAAGCATCAAATGTTCGGCACGCTCCTTTTCGTCGCGAAGAAGTTCATCGGCAAGTTCAAGATCAACCTTGCGCGTCGCGCCGCGTTTGCGGGTTCCGGCGATCGGGCGAAGAATCATGCGCCCTTGGTCAAGCTTGACAAGCGTTTCCGGCGAGGACCCGATCAGTGTCCTTTCGCCGATCTTCAAAAAGAAGGTGTACGGCGAAGGGTTGATCAGCCGCAACGCCCGGTAGAGCTGGAGCGGCGGCACAGTCAACGGCGCGGTGAATTTCTGTGAAAGGACAATCTGAATCGCCTCCCCATCCCGGATTGCACGGCGGCCGCGCCGCACCATTTCGCAGAAATCTTCGCGTCCCATCGAGGGACGCAGGGACGGAGCTTCCGATACGGCGCACTCCGGAACAACGAGCGGGCGGCGAATCTGCGCGGAGAGTTTTTCGATGCGGCGAAGCGCGTCGTCGTACGCGGCGCGGCGACTGGGATACTCGACCGGGCGGACAGAAACACAGCATCCGACGGTGTGGCGGACGTTGTCGAAGATCACCGTTTCGTCGGCGATCATAAAGGCGGAAACCGGCCCGGGAGGGAGATCTTTCGGTTCCGGGAGTTTCTCGACGGCATTCACCGCCTCGTAGCCAAGATACCCCACCGCGCCGCCGAAAAACCCGGGGCACCCCTTCGGTTTCGCCGGGCGTATACCGATCAAAAGCTCGCGCAACGCGCCGAAAATATCGGCGCCGTGCGGCAGAATTTTCTCCTCGCCGCCGGATAAATAAACGGTCTTTTCGCGGTCGGCCAACAGCACGCCGCGCGGGTTGACCCCCAGGAAAGAGTAGCGTCCGAAGCGCTCCGCCCCCTCTACGCTTTCAAGCAGGAACACCTCATGATTGTCCACAAACCGTGCCAGGACGGAAACCGGAGTGTCCAAGTCGGCGATCTGTTCGCGCATCACGGGAACAAGGTTCCCTTCGTCGCACAATTTTTCAAACTCTTCAAATGTCATGATCTTCTCCATCGTTAGGAATTTTTACACAAAAAAACGGCCCGACCGGGTTTCCGCCGGTCGGGCCGCATGGTTCTTCCACAAATAAAAAACGGATCAACGTATTACGTCAACCCGCCACAGAAATCGGCAATGGAATACACCCTCAGGCCGTCGGCGGGAAGTCCCGCCACTGCCATCGTGCAAAGTTGGTCCGATTTTCCACAATTCTGTTCATGCTTCTTACAATATCCCGCATTTTTAAATTGTCAAGCCCGAATCGATAAAAAAAGGGGACCCCGTTTCGGAGTCCCCTTTTGCGTCTTTGACAGACGGTATGAATTATACCAATGAGCGATCTAAAGGTTAGTAACTCGCGCCGCTATTGCGCCATTCAAATTTAACTTGAAGAGATTGCCGCTAACAGAGTTAACGGCAACGAAGCAAGCTGAATTTTAACAAGCAAGAGCAAGCGAGTTACAAGCTTTATGATTGCGAATTGGTATTACATCATGCCGCCCATGCCGCCCATGCCGCCCATGCCGCCGCCGGCGGGCATCGCCGGTTCCTTATCTTCCTTGATATCGGTGATGAGGCATTCGGTGGTCAACAGGAGCGAGGCGATGCTCGCGGCGTTCTGCAACGCGGAGCGGGTAACCTTCGTCGGGTCCAGGATGCCGTTCTTCAGCATGTCGACGTATTCGCCCGTCGCAACGTTGAAACCTTCGGCACCCTTCGCCGCCTTGACGTGCTCGACGACGATGCTGCCTTCGTAGCCGCCGTTGATGGCGAGCTGACGGATGGGTTCTTCGATCGCGCGCTCAATGATGCGCGCACCCGTCGCCTCGTCGCCGGCAAGCTTCAGGGCGGAAATCGCCTTGGCCGCGCGGAGCAGCGCAACGCCGCCGCCCGGGACAATGCCCTCTTCCACCGCGGCGCGCGTGGCGTGGAGCGCGTCGTCCACGCGGTCCTTCTTTTCCTTCATTTCAACTTCGGTCGCCGCACCGATCTTGATGACCGCCACGCCGCCGGCGAGCTTGGCCAGGCGTTCCTGGAGTTTCTCGCGGTCGTAATCGCTGCTGGTTTCCTCGATCTCGCGGCGGATCTGCGCCACACGGCCCATGATCGCGGCCTGGGTGCCCGCGCCGTCGATGACGGTGGTGTTTTCCTTGGTAACGCTCACGCGCTTCGCGCGGCCGAGCTGGCTGACGGTTACGCTTTCGAGCTTAATGCCCAAGTCTTCGGTGATGCACGTTCCGCCGGTCAGGATTGCGATATCCTGGAGCATCGCCTTGCGGCGGTCGCCGAAGCCGGGGGCCTTGACGGCACAGATATTCAGGATGCCGCGCATCTTGTTGATCACCAGCGTGGCAAGGGCTTCGCCCTCGACATCTTCCGCGATGATCAAAAGCGGCTTGCTTTCCTTGGCGACACCCTGGAGCAAGGGGAGCATGTCGTTCAGGTTGCTGATTTTCTTCTCGTGGATGAGAATGTAGCAATCGTCGAGGATCGCTTCCATCGCTTCGGCGTCGGTCACAAAATAGGGCGAAAGATAACCCTTGTCGAACTGCATGCCTTCGACCACGTCGAGGGAGGTTTCGATCCCCTTGGCCTCTTCCACGGTGATCGTGCCTTCTTTGCCGACCTTGGCCATTGCTTCGGCGATGATGCGGCCGATTTCCTCGTCGCTGTTCGCGGAGATGGAGGCGACCTGGGCGATCTGGTCGCTCACGGACTTGCTCATCTTCTTGAGCTCGGCGACGATGGCGGCGACCGCCTTGTCGATGCCGCGCTTCAGTTCCATCGGGTTCGCGCCCGCGGTTACGTTCTTGAGGCCTTCGCGGTAAATCGCTTCGGCCAGAACGGTCGCGGTGGTGGTGCCGTCTCCGGCGATGTCGCTGGTCTTGCTGGCGACTTCACGGACCATCTGCGCGCCCATGTTGGCGTACGGGTCCTTGAGTTCGATTTCCTTGGCGACGCTCACGCCGTCCTTGGTTACCGTGGGGGCGCCGAACTTCTTGTCGATCGCGACCACGCGGCCTTTGGGGCCGAGGGTGGTCTTAACGGCCTTGCTGAGAATGGAAACACCTTCGAGGACGCTGCGACGCGCCTCATCGGAAAAAATCAACTGCTTCGCCATAATTCAAAACTCCTTAAAACTGTGTTCGTGATTGTTCAGCCGATGACCGCAAGGATATCATCCTGGCCAACGATCTTGTATTCTTTGCCATCCACTTTGACTTCGGTCCCGCCGTAGCGGCTGGTCAGGACGATGTCGCCGACGGCCACGTCAAACGCGATCTTCTTGCCGTGTTCATCGTTCTTCCCGGTGCCGAGAGCGACGACTTTGTACTCCTGCGGCTTTTCCTTGGCCGAATCGGGGATCAGAATGCCCCCCTTCATCTGCTCGTTGTTTTCGCAGATTTCCAACAGGACCCGGTCGCCGAGCGGCTTGATTTTGACTTTTGCCATTTCTTCATTCTCCTTTGTTTGGGTTGGCATTACGGAAACATTGTGGAACCCAGGTCGTTTCCGATCCGGGTTCCGGTTTGACTCTTAGTCCACAACTTCGGCATCGACAACGCCGTCGTCGTTCTTCGGGGATTTCGGCGGTTCCTGCCCCTGGCCTTCCGCGCCCGGCTGCTGCTGGGCGTAGATGATTTCGCCGAACTTCATCAGGTGCTGTTCGAGCTCCTGCATGGTCGCTTTCATCGCGTCGGCGTCGTCGGCTTCCAGGTTCTTCTTGAGCTTTTCGATGCCGGCTTCCACCGGAGCCTTCACGTCGGCCGGGACCTTGTCCGCGAACTCTTTGAGCTGCTTCTCGGTCTGGTAGACCATCGAATCGGCCTGGTTGCGCACTTCGATCTTCTCTTTGGCCGCACGGTCCTCGTCCGCATGGGCGGTCGCTTCGTTGACCATACGCTCGATCTCCTGGTCCGAAAGACCGCTGGAGGCGGTGATCGTGATCTGCTGCACCTTGCCGGTCCCCATGTCCTTGGCGGCCACGTGCAGGATGCCGTTGGCGTCGATGTCGAAGGTTACTTCGATCTGGGGCATGCCGCGCGGAGCCGGGGCGATGCCGTCGAGGCGGAAGCGGCCGATCGACTTGTTGTCGCGCGCCAGTTCCCGTTCCCCCTGGAGGACATGGATTTCCACCGAGGGCTGGTTGTCCGAAGCCGTGGAGAAGATTTCGCTCTTCTTCGTCGGGATCGTGGTGTTCCGGGTAATCAGCTTGGTCGCCACGCCGCCCATCGTTTCGATGCCGAGCGAAAGGGGCGTTACATCCAACAACAGCACGTCTTCGACCTGTCCGCCGAGGACGCCGCCCTGGATCGCCGCGCCCATGGCCACGACTTCATCCGGGTTCACGCCCTTGTGCGGTTCCTTATTGAAGATCGCCTTGGCGGTTTCGACCACCTTGGGCATGCGGGTCATACCGCCGACCATGATGACTTCCTTGATCGCCGAGTCGGAAACTTCCGCATCCTTCATGCAGTTGTTGCAGGGCTTGCGGGTGCGTTCCAGCAAGGGATCGCAGAGCTTTTCCAACTGAGCGCGGGAGATGGGCTGGTTCATGTGCACCGGGCCATCGGCGTTCATGGTGATGAACGGGAGGTTGATGTCGGTGTTCATGCTCGACGAGAGTTCGATCTTGGCTTTTTCCGCCGCTTCCTTGAGGCGCTGGAGGGCCTGCGCGTCCTTGCGCAGATCCACACCGCTTTCCTTCTGGAAATCGTCCGCCAGACGATTGATCACGGCCAGGTCGAAGTCGTCGCCGCCAAGGTGCGTATCGCCGTTGGTGGCTTTCACTTCAAACACGCCGTCGCCGATTTCCAACACGGAAATATCGAACGTTCCGCCGCCGAGGTCGTACACCGCCACGGTTTCTTCCGCCTTCTTATCGAGGCCGTAGGCGAGGGCCGCGGCCGTAGGTTCGTTGATGATGCGCAAGACTTCAAGTCCCGCGATTTTACCCGCGTCTTTGGTCGCCTGGCGCTGTGTGTCGTTGAAGTACGCCGGGACGGTGATGACCGCCTGGGTGATCTTTTCGCCCAGGTACGCTTCCGCATCGGCCTTGAGCTTCTGCAGGATCATCGCGGAAATTTCCGGCGGGGAATACTGCTTGTCGCCGATTTTCACCGCCACGTCGCCGTTGGCGGCGGCGCAAATTTCGTAAGGGATGTGTTCGCGGTCTTTTTCGATTTCACTGAACTTGCGTCCCATGAAGCGCTTGATCGAGAAAATCGTGCTCTTCGGATTGGTTACCGCCTGACGCTTCGCGGTCTGGCCCACCAGACGGTCGCCGTTTTTGGCGAAAGCGACAATCGAAGGCGTGGTGCGCGCGCCTTCCGCGTTCGGGATTACTTTGGACTCGCCGTGCTCCATGATCGCCATGCAGCTGTTGGTGGTCCCGAGGTCAATACCAAGAATTTTAGCCATAGTTCAATCTCCTTTGTGTGAATTATTTTGAATACGCAGGGTATTGAAGCAGTTCGCGTGCCAACTCCGATTTTCGTTCGATTTTCGGGTGTTTTTCATAGCTATTCAAAAAAATGTCCCGCCCAGTGTCGCACGGGCGGGACAAAATGGCACATATGGCACTTATGCGAGCAGAAGACGCTTGAAGTTCTTTTTCCCGGAACGCAGCAGCGCTTCGCCGGAAGCGAAATCCGCGACGCGGAGCACCCGCGCCGGATCGGCGACCTTCTCTTCGTTCAGGCTGACCGCACCGCCAAGCACCAGACGCTTCGCGTCGCTGGTGGAATTGCAGAAGCCCGCCTCGACCATCGCGCGGCAAATCCAAAGCCCTTCGGCACTTTCAACCGCCGCGCGGGAAACCGTCGCGGAAGGGAGCTCGGCGGTGGCGGCGCTTTCACGGACGCCGTTGATGGCGCTCGACGTTTCCACCTTATGCTCCGGATCGGCAAAACCGAAACGTCCGCCCGCGGCAAGGTACGCCTTGGCGGCTTCGTCGGCCCCGTGGGCGAGCGTCGTCGCCTCGTAGGCGAGGATCTCCTTGGCGCGGTTGATGTTGCTCCCTTCGGCGGTCAGGCGGTGAATCTCCGGCACCGGCAAGGTGCTGAAGTAACACAAAAGTTTGCGGACAACCGCGTCTTCCGCGTTCCGCCAGAATTGATAATACTCGAACACCGGCGTCCGCTCCGGATCGAGCCAGACATTGTTCCCTCCGGCGGTCTTCCCGAACTTCTGCCCATTGGAGTCGAGCAACAGGGGAAAGGTCATCCCGTCGACTTCCGCGCCGCCGCGCATCCGCCGGACAAGTTCGACTCCCGCAACGATGTTGCCCCACTGGTCCTGCCCGCCGAACTCGAGTTTCGCCCCGAGTTTGTCGTGAAGAACCAGGAAATCGTACGCCTGGAGAAGCGAGTAATTGAACTCCAAAAAAGAAAGGCCGTTTTCCAACCGCGCCCGCACCGACTCCTGCGCCAACATCCGGTTCACACTGAATTTGCTGCCGACTTCGCGCAGAAAATCGATGTAATTAATGTCTTTGAACCAGTCGAGGTTGTTCACAAAATACGCTTCGCCGTTTTCCAGGCGGATGAACCGCGCCAACTGGCGGCGAAGACATTCGGCGTTTTCCGCAATGGTTTCCTTGGTCATGATCGGGCGCAACGTGATCCGCCCGGAGGGGTCGCCGATCTGCGCGGTCGCGCCGCCCACCAGAACGATGGGAACGTGCCCCGCCTTTTGCAGGAAACGCATCGCCATGACCGGCAGGAGGTGCCCCACGTGGAGGCTGTTCCCGGTCGGGTCGAAGCCCACATAATATCGGACGCTCTCGGTGGTCAAGAGTTTTTCAATGGCCGCCGCGTCGGTCTCCTGGTAGCAGAAGCCGCGATCTTTGAGTTCCTGATAGATGCCCATACTTTTTCCCAATCGGTTCCCGCCATTCACCATGAACAGCGCATATCCGAATACTATACCACCCAAAGAGAATCTTGTCAATGCCGATGGCGCTTTTACCTCCGATGTTTGAACGCCGTGCTTCCGCAGCCATGCGTTATAGGAGGTTGCCTGTCGTTGATTTCGCCCCTCTTTGGGGGAATAAAAAAGGAGTCTGGTTACGCTGGGTAATGTGGGAACAGGCAGCTATTGGCTTGGGCCACCTGCTCCCGGACGCAACCAGACTCCAAAAGTATTACATCGACATTTTGCCGACGGATTTCAGAATCAATAATCCCCTTCACTAATTATAAGACCATTTATAAAAAAATCAAGTTGTCTTCATCATTTTTATTGAATTATAATTTATTTAAAATGCCATTTCAGTGTGCAATTGCAGTAAACATGTTCAAAATAAACATTGCAAGCATAAAACAATGATCTGGAATAATTAAATAAATGCACACAAATCACGCAGGAAGCAATGAATATACAAACCTCACAACCCGCGGAGTCGCGCCGACGCCGCGTAGATCAGCCCATTCCCCATACAAGTCAATTTTCATAAATATCCTTGATTTGCCGTTGAGGCATGCTATAGTACGCGCATGATGAAAAGAACTTCCATTCTCCTGATTTTGCTGCTTCTCGCACTGCTGCCGCTCGACGGTTGCGGACGCCGGAAACTCACCCCGGAACGGCTGGCCGCCAACGCCCGCGCCGCCGCCGAAGAGGGTTCCATGAAAAAACTTGCGAAGGCTCTCCGCGACGGCGCCGACGCCCAAACTGTGGATGTGGACGGCTCCACGCTTCTGATGCTCGCAGCGCGCAGCGGAAATGCGGAAAACGTGCAGCGCCTCCTGGAGGCGGGCTGCGACGTACGCGCGGTCAATTCGTATGGCGATACCGCGTTCCACTGGGCCGCCGCCTGCGGAAGGATCGACGTGCTGGAACTTCTTCTGAAAGCGGGCGCGGAGAAAGACGCGAAAAATATCTTCGGCCAGACACCGCTCATGGCCGCTATCGGCGCAGAGGATGTGGAAACGGTGGCGCGCCTTCTGAGCGCCGGCGCTTCGTGCGAGACACGTTCAGACGGTGGCCGCACCGCACTGATGTGGGCGGTGCAAAGTGGCAATATGCCGATTCTCCGGCTCCTGTTGGACCGCGGCGCGAACCCGTCGGCGCGCGACGCGGAAGGGCGCGACGTCCTTACGCTTGCCCTGCGCGCGGATGAGCCGGGGATGGTCAAGGCATTGTTGTTCCGCTTGAACGGCACGTTGCCGCCGGGGGCGCTGCACCACGCCGTTTCGGCGGGGGCGCAAAATACACTGCCCATCCTCTTAAAATTCAAGCCGCCGCTGGAAAGTCACGATGCCCAGGGGCGCACGGTGCTCCAGATCGCCCTGGAATCCGGGCGGCTTGAAATAATCCGCCAGCTCCTCGCCGCGGGCGCTTCGACCAAGGGAATCGCCCGGCGCGATCTTAAAGATTACGGGCAGGAAACGCGGGATCTTCTGATTCAGTACGGGGCCCCCGCCAATTGATGCACTACGAAGAACCGTTGTTCCGGCCTCCGGCGGAAGCCGAAAGCCTGATCTTCCAAGTGGCCATCGGGTGCCCGCACAACCAATGCCGTTTTTGCGGCATATACAAGACGAAGAAGTACCGCCTTCGTCCGGAAATGGAAATTCTTGCGGAAATCGCCGCGGCCGGACATGCGTTCCCGGATACGCGCCGCGTTTTCCTGGCCGACGGCGACGCCATGGCGCTCCCCGCAGAGCGCCTGGTCCTGTATCTGGAGGCCCTTTCCGCCGCGTTTCCCCGCCTGTCGCGGGTAAATGTCTACGCGAACGGGAGTTCAATCCTCGGAAAATCGACAAAAGAGCTCACGCTTCTGCACCAATTAAAGCTCAACACGTTGTACGTGGGGTTGGAGAGCGGAAGCCAGGATGTTCTGGACAGGTTCGGAAAAACCGAACAGGCCGAAACGATGATTGCCGCGGTGCAACAGGCGCAGGAGCTCGGATTCCGCTGTTCCGTGATGATTCTTATCGGCCTGGGCGGAAAAGATTTGCGCGAAAAACACGTCGCCGGAACGGCCGCCGCGCTGAACCGGATGCGGCCGCGCCTTCTTTCCGCTCTCCGTTTTATTCCGGTTCCAGGCTTGCCGTTTCCGGCGGGCTACGCGCCCCCCGGAGATTATGCGGCGGTCGCCGAACTGCGGGGGATCATCGCTCTCCTGTCGCTGGAACAGACGGTGTTTCGCGCAGACCACGTTTCCAACGTTCTCCCCCTTGCCGGGCGTTTCCCGCAAGATCGCGCACGCCTCCTTGCGGAGTTGGACGAAGAACTTACTTCGGGACGTTTGAGCGAAGACTTGCAAATTCCCCTTTCACCGCTATAGTACATCAAAAGGGGAGAACACATCATGTCGTGCACCAGGATTCTCACGGTCGGCGCGGGCGCCGTCGGATCGTATTTCACAGGAAGACTCGCCGCGTTGAAGGAGGTCGAGGCTTCGTTGACCGTGCGCTCCGATTACGAAACCATCCGGCAAAACGGGGTTGGCGTGGAGAGTTCGTTCGGCGATTTCCATTTCCGCCCCTCGGGAGTATACCGCGCGGCGGCGGAGTACCCCGGCGTCGCCGACTACATCATTCTTACCTCCAAAGTGCTTCCGGAAATTGACCGCGCGGCCTTGCTCCGCGATGCTGTGCGTTCGCCCAAAACCGTGATCGTCCTGATTCAGAACGGCATCGATATCGAGCATGAAGTGGCGGAGGCGTTCCCGCAAAACGAACTTCTGAGCACCATCGCCTACATCGGCGCCACCCGCGTCGCGCCGGGAAAAGTTATGCAAAAGGGAGCGGCCCGCCTCGTTTTCGGACGCTACGGCGGAGGACGCTCGGAGGCGGGGGAACACCTCGAAAAATTGTTCGCCACAGCCGGCGTACAGGCGCGCTGCGTGGAGGATATCGCGTTTTTCCGTTGGGAAAAACTGACATGGAACCTCCCTTACAACCCCCTTTCCGTACTGGGCGGCGGCCTGCTGACCAACGAGATGTGCGATCGGGGGCCCGTCGAGACGCTTTGTTGCGATTTGATGCGCGAGGTGATCGATCTCGCCGCCGCCTGCGGCTCCGTATTGCCGGAAGACATTGTTGCGCGGCAACTTGAATTCACCCGAAACTTCCCGCCGTACAAAACCAGCATGCTTGTCGATTACGAAGCGGGGCGCCCCCTGGAGGTAGAAGCAATTCTGGGCAACGCCTGCCGCTTGGCGGAAACGCGGAATGTCGCCGTTCCACGCATGAAGGCGTGTTACGCGTTGCTCCGCGCACTCGATGCGAAACGCCGTGCCGTCAAGTGCTCGATGGCGTAAAGCATCGCCGCCGCCGCATTCCCCACGTTGATGGAGGCTTTGGCGCCGAACATCGGCAGCATCACCACGCCGTCGCACACTTCCAGCGTCTCCGGGAGTATCCCGAGCGCCTCATTGCCGAACACCAACGCCAGGGGAAAATCGTACGCCTGATCCCACACCTCCACCGCGCCGGGCAGAGCATCCACGGCCAGAATCTGCCGGACCCCTTCGCTCCGTAAAAGCATAACGGCCTCCAGCGACGTCGCCGCCGCGCGGAACGGAACGGTCAAATCGGTCCCCATCGCCGTTTTGGCCAATTTAGGATGGGGCGGGAGCGGCGTGTAACCGCAGCCGATGATCGAACAATTCCCCAACGCTTCGGCCAGCCGGAAAATATTCCCGGTATTGTGCGCGCTCCGCAGGCGATCGAGCACCAGTGTAATGGGGCGTTCAGCGCGCGTGGAGGGAATGGAGCTCATAAAAATAGCCCTTTTTCGCCAGGAGTTCTTCGTAGGTCCCCGATTCCACAACTTCACCGTTGCGGAGCGCGTAAATCAGATCGGCGTTGCGCACTGTGGAGAGGCGATGGGCGATCAACAGTGTGGTACGGTTCCGGCAAAGGGCCAGCATCGATTGCTGAATCTGGGCCTCGGAATGGTTGTCCAGCGAACTTGTCGCTTCGTCAAAAATGAGGATGGGCGGATTTTTCAGGAACACCCGCGCGATGGAGATACGCTGGCGTTGGCCGCCGGAGAGGCGGACGCCCCGTTCGCCGACGGGCGTGTCGAATCCCTCCGGAAGAGCGGCGATAAAGTCAAGGATGTTCGCGGCGCGCGCGGCGGCGGCGACTTCTTCGTCCGTGGCCTCCGGGCGGCCGAAGCGGATGTTTTCGCCGATGGTTCCATCGAAAAGAAAAGCCGATTGCTGGACAATGCCGATGTTTTCGCGCAGCGATTGCCGGGTCAGGGTGGAGATTTCGCGACCGTCGAGAGTCAGCGAACCGCTTTCTATTTCATAAAAACGCGGAATCAGCGCGGCGATCGTGCTTTTTCCAGCCCCGGATTCTCCGACGAGTGCCACGAGTTTTCCCGCCGGCGCAATTAAATTGATGTTGCGCAAACACCAATTAACATCGTGTTCCTCCGCCTGGGGGTAATGGAAATACACGTCGCGAAACACCACTTCGCCCCGGGGGGACAAAAGGGGCGTCGCGCCCGGGCGGTCCTCCGTTTCCGGACTTTCCTTCATCACATCCAGGAACCGATCGAAGGCGGTAAGCCCCTGCATGAATTGCTCGACAAACGAAACCAGCCGGAGAATCGGCATGGTAATATAACGTGAATACATAAAAAAGGTAATCACCTGCGGCAAATCCGCGCTCTTGTAGTACACCAACACCGCGCCCGCACTCACAAAAAGAAGGCTGTAGGAGTGGGTCAGAAACGAAACACCTGTATGGAAGGAGGCCATCGTGCGGTAAACCGCTTCCCGCGCCTGCCGGAAATTGAGGTTAACGTTTTCAAAGCGGCGCATTTCGTGGTCTTCGTTTGTAAAGGACTTCACCTCGCGGATTCCCTGGATGGAATTCTCCACCTGGCTGTTGATTTCAGCCACTTCGGCACGCACCTTAAGGAAACCACGGTGCAATTTACCGCGATGCAACGCGCCCCAGAGAACCACGAACGGAAGGGGAATCAGCGTAATAAGGGCCAATTTCCAGTTGATCCAGAACATCGCGCCGAACGCCCCGGCAAGCGTGGTCAATGAAATAAGCAAATCCTCCGGCCCGTGGTGCGCCGACTCGGCAATCTGCGTGAGATCGTTGGAAATGCGCGACATAAGGTGCCCGGTCTTCGTCCGGTCGAAATACCCGAACGAGAGTTTTTGCAGATGCCGGAAAAGATCGGAGCGCATGTCCGCTTCCATCCGCACGCCGAGGACATGCCCCCAGCGGAGGCCGATGAATTCCGCCAACGCCTCCAGCGTCATCAGCAAAAGGAGAAGGGCCAGAAGAACACACAGCTCATTCCACGCCCCCGCGGGCAGTGTGGTGTTGAAAATCCGGTAGATTACAAGCGGGAGGAGAACCGTCAGCCCGGAGCGGCCCAGCGCCGCCCCCGCATCGAGAAACACCAAATGCAAATGCGGCCGATAGTAGCGCAGGAACGAGCGGAGTTTCTTCATCGCAGCGTAGCGAGGAGTTTATAAACAGCGGTCAAACGCTGTTCATAAGCGGAAAGGGTTTTGTCGCGCCGGTATTCCGGAAGAATGGCTTCTTTAACGCATTTTTTAGGACAGGGGAGAAAACCGGTTTTATTGCAATTCGTGCAAGGGGTCAGTTTCCATCCGCCTTTTTTATCCCCCACGCGCTCCTGTCCCTTGCCGTTGCAGCGGCGGCATTTTACCTCGCAAGCGTTGTTGCAGGATTTGCAAACGCGCGTTACGTAGCAGTCGGAAGGAAGCTCGCCCACCGCCGGAGGCTTCTCGGGGGTGAGCAATACGCGCCCTATGAGAACGGCTTCGGCGGCAATCGGCTGTTGCTTTTCCGGGAGTTTGCCCGCGATCTTTTCCTCAAACACATCCAAGAGCTTGGCCTTCGGCGTGTTTTTGTTTTTGAGAAGTTCGGCGGTAAGGACACGGAGTTCCGCGGCTTCCTGCGGCGTGGGCGGAGTATACGGCTTTGCCGGAGGCGGCGTGAACGCCGGGGGCGCGGGCGGAGCGGCTGGAGCAGCCGGCGGCGTATCCTCCGGCGCGCTTTCGTCCGCGCGAAGCGTGGAAAATCCTGTGAAGAGGAGAAGAACCATACATCCGGTCAGCCATGAACAACGCATAAAGCACTCCTTGAATTGATCATTGAAAAACGAGAGTTCCCTCGAAAAGGAGGTTGATATTCGTCCGTGTCTCCCCCGTGGCTTCGGCATTGATGAGCGCCTGCTGGAGATGGAGAAGTAAATAATCGTAATTTTTCGCCGCGGCGGGAAATTTGACGCGGTATGCGCGCCGCCCCTGGAAGCGGAACGTAACCTGGAGTTCATCCGGGTTCTTCACATCGAACAAAACCGGGGCGAGATCGGGAAAATTGCGGATGCTCCGCATAAGAAGATCCAACGCCGATGCAAGCTCCGGGAGCTTTTTCCCTGCGACGAACCCTGTTTCCGGACGAACACCGGCGATCACGGGGAGCGTGCCGGAAATCGGCATCGCCTGGTGGCGGTTCAGGATGATCCCCTCTTCATCCACCATCCACGTGGAGGCGGGATTGCCGAGCAGCGCGCGCGGAATGCGTTCGCTGATGCGGACGCGGAGGGTATCCGGGAGAATGCGGACAAGCTCGCAGTTGCGCACGCAGGGGATGGCCTGCACCTTGCCGCGAAGTTTAGCGAGGTCGAGGGAGAAAAGGTTGTCGCGCCGGTACTCAAGCTGAAGAATCTTCCGGAGTTCTTCCGCGTTATTCTGGAAATATCCGTGCGCATGCAGTTCAATCCGGCGAAGCGCGAAGCGCGGATTGCCCGTGAACCACTGCCGGAAAAGGAAAAAAGCTCCCCCCGCGAGAACGGCGACGCCGAAGAAAAACACCAGCGCGCCGAGCAGGATTCTGCGACGGCGTCCGGCGTTCCCGTTTGCGGCGGAAGAGGCGCTTCCGCGATTGTCCTGGGGTTTTGCCATAATAAGGTAATATAACAGAAAATATGCTTTTTTACAGTCTTTTTCAATGAAAAAGCATTGTTTTTATTCATTTTCAACCTATATTGCCTGACTATGGAGAATGCACCGCAACAATTGGATCCGCGCACCGCGCTGAAAAAATACTTTCAGTTCGATTCGTTCCTCGACTTTCAGGAGCGCATTGTTGCGGAAATTGTCGCCGGACGGGAACTCGGGGTAGTCATGCCGACCGGCGCGGGCAAATCCCTTTGCTACCAACTTCCCATCCTGATGCTGCCGGGATACGGGCTGGTGGTTTCCCCACTGATTTCCCTCATGAAAGACCAGGTGGATGCGTTGCGGAAGCGCGGCATCGCGGCGCAATATTTGAACAGCACGGTGTCTATTGCCGACCAGCGCGCGATTCTGGAGGATACAAGGCAAGGGATGGTGAAACTCCTTTATGTCGCGCCGGAACGTTTCCAGGCCCCCTCCTTCCGGCGGCTCCTCGCGGAAAACCCGCCGACGTTGTTCGTAGTCGACGAAGCGCATTGCATCAGCCAGTGGGGGCACGACTTCCGCCCGCACTACCTGATGCTCGGCCGGACGGCGGCCGAATGCGGTGCGCGCCAGGTCTGCGCGTTCACCGCCACGGCGACGACGCAGGTGCGGGAGGATATCCGCGAACAACTCCGGCGCCCCGGCATGGAGTTCCGCGTTTCCGGCTTCAAACGCCCGAATCTCTCCTTTTCCGTGCGCGAATGCCCCGGCGGCGAAGAGAAAAAGAAAGCGCTCCGTGCCCTTCTGCGCGAAAACGTGCCGACCATCATTTACGCCTCGACCCGCAAATTTGTGGAGGAAATCGCCGCCGAGTTCGGCGCCATCGCCTACCACGCGGGGCTGGGCGACGAAGAACGGAACATGGCGCAGGAGCGCTTTATGAAAGACCCCTGCCCTGTTCTTGTGGCGACCAACGCCTTCGGCATGGGGATCGACCGTCCGGACGTGCGGCGGGTGGTTCACTACAATCTAACCGGTTCGCTGGAGGCGTATTACCAGGAAGCCGGACGCGCCGGACGCGATGGCGAACCCGCCGAATGCATCCTTCTTTTCAGCTACAGCGACCGTTTCACACAGGAATTTTTGATCGACCTTGGCAATCCGCCGGAGGAAATTGTGCGCGGATTGTACCGCGCGCTGCTCCGCATGGGAAAAGTGCACAACGCGGCGGTATTGGAAGTTACGCTGGAGGAATTGGCCGAACGGGTCGAAGGGGCGAAGTCGGAAACGCAAATCGGCAATGCGATGCGGATTCTGGAGCAATTTCAGTACGTCGCGCGCGGAGGACGCGGAAGGAATGCGGGGTACTTGCGCTTGACGGCACAGGCAAACGACCTGAACGTCATGCTTGGAGGCCGGACAACGCAACGCTCCCTTTTCCTGCAACGCATGATGCACGCCCATGGAGAGGATGCCTGGCGCAGCGGCATACAATGCACATTTGAGCAAATGCTGGGGGTTTCCGGTTTAAACCGCGAGCAGCTTTTGCGTGTCCTCCACGCACTGGACGGCGAATTCATCGAGTACCGCCCCCCATTTGCCGGAAGCTCCACCGAGCTTTTGCGTCCCGATGCAACGGAGTTGGACATCCCCTTTGTCGAGCTGGCAAAAAAAAGGGATTTCGAGATCGCCCGTTTGGACGAGGTGATCGGCTATGTGCGGCACACCCGTTGCCGCCAGGAATATTTAATCGGTTATTTCGGCGAGGACGCCGAATCCTGGAAATGCGGCAACTGCGACCGCTGCAATGCAACGTCCGCATCCGTACCGAACGCCTGGCGCGAGGCGGACGCGGACGACGCTCCTGTAATCCGCGTCATTCTGGAAACCGCCGGGGAATTCCGCGGCCGCCTGGGGCGCGGACGGCTTAGTTTGATCCTGACCGGCGCCAGGCGCACGGAGATCGTCGATTGGAACTTGGACAAGCATCCGCGTTTCGGCGCGTTGCGCCATTGTAAACAAAACGAACTCCTCTTGTATTTCAAAGCGCTGGAAGAACAAGGCTTCCTGGGGCGTTGCGGAAGTCCGGAGTATCCTTGTCTGGAGCTCACGCCGACCGGCAAACGCGTTTTGCGCGGCGAATTGCCCGCGCGCCTCAATTTCTCCACGCGTGCTCCCATACGGAAAACAACGCGCACGCAGACGACGGAGGTCCCGGAGGGCGACGTCTTCGAGCAATTGCGCCTTCTGCGGAGCGAGCTTGCGCGGAAACGCAACGTCCCGCCGTACTGCATCCTCTCCGACGCAGCCCTGCGCGGCCTCGCCGAGCGCCGCCCGACAACCCCGGAAGAGGCGCAGGAGATCAAAGGCATCGGCCCGATTACCGCACGCAACATCGTCCCCCATTTCCTGAAGCTTCTCACCGAGCTGGAGAAAAAATAAAGCAGGGATAAGGCAATGATATTCTGGAAAATCGGCCGAAGTTTCCTTAAAAAGCCCCGAAAAATCAGCGAGGCAACGCTTCAACTTTACCATGATTGCAATACCGGGAGGACCGCCGGCGTCTACCGCCGGTTTGCCGCGCTCGGTGCTGCCGAAATCGATGAGATGATCGATTGGATGATCGACGATTCGGAATTCGATATCGCGCCAAAGAAAGAAACCGCGTTGTATTTGTCTCTGTATTCGTATGGATGCGGCGACCGGCTTCCGGACCGCCTGTTCGAATTTTTACTGCGGCACAACCTATACGGCAACGACGGAAGCTTGTATCTGCGCGCCGGGGAAAAGATTGCCCGCATACTGATGAAACGGTTGTCGCGGGCCGCAAACAGCCACGAGGCGTCCGGCTTGACCGCCGCAATCGCGGCGACCGGATTGGAGTGCGCCAAGGATTTTCTCCTTCAAAGCAGCCGCCAAAAGCCGGACTGGACAAAACTGTTGCTCCTGCCCCCGTTGGATTTTACACAGTGCGGCGGCTGGACCGTGGATGCGCGCACCAACCAGCTAATTTCACTCTGCCCCGATGCGATCGTGCCTTTTGAACCATGCGATGCCGCAGAAAGCAGCGAAAACGCCCCTTGCCGCTCACTGGAAGAACGCTGCGGTTTCTGTGGACGATCGCTGATTTTGGTGTTTCATACCAATGAAATGCTGGCGACCTGCCCGATTTGCACATGCTACGGCACTCTTTTCACCAGGGAACAAAGGGGGCGGATTTACTGGCATCCGGGCAATCGGATGAGCAACCTGCTCCGGGAGAAGCCGGACCGGATGGGCAATCCTTCCGAAATGCCGAATCTTTTCGCAAACTACCACATGAAACCCACGGCCGAGCGGCGGCGGCCAACCTACACGGCCAACCAATTCACCGAAATAACGCGTACCCAGCTCGGCGGTATGCCGACGCCGATCAACGACGCCCATTACCCGCGCTGTCCCGACTGTCGGAAGCTGATGTGTTTTGCCGGACAACTGGATTGCGCCGATTTCGGCGACGAGGGCATCTACTATTTTTACACCTGCGAAGGATGTCGTACCAGAGCGACAAGCTACGAGCAAACCTAATCCCCTGGATTTTGCGATTAATCCGCGTCTTTCGCCAGTCGATCCAGCAGCGCCGCCAGCAAAGCGGGCCGCCGGGAACTGACGGTAATCTTCCGGCCGCTGCTGCTGGTGAAGGCCACGCAGTCGCGGCCGAAGATGACACCCCACCCGCGCCAGAACGAATACCGGATGCCGAGACCGCCGAAATCACGAATCGGGTTGATCCGTTCCTCGCGCACCGCATGGATCCGGGCCAGCCGAACGCGAAACAGTGGAATCCGGAACAAGCCGAAGCGCACCACCAGCCGTTCACGGTTCACCACCAGGGTCATACCGCCCAGGAACAAGAGCGGCAACACCAGAAACGCCGTCGTCATCCATTGAAAAACAAGCGGTTTGGATGGGGAAAAAAGCCAGACGCCGGCCGCTATCGGCAGGAACGTCGTGGCCAGGAGCACATCAACCCACGGCAGGCGGAACCGCTCCCAATACGCCCAGTTTTTACGGGTTAAATCCGGCAGGGTGAACGGCGGACTTTCTATTTCCGGTTCCGGATAACGGCGAAGCATATCCAGCGCCAGGGCCAGCCCGCCGCAAAACAAGGCGAATCCTAAAAGCAGGAACGCGTGCCCTCCCGGCAGATGCGATCCTGGTTCCGGTCCGGCCCGGAAAATCATGAAAATCGCACCGAACAGGATGGCGGAAGAAAAAGTTCCGATAGCACCGGCCACATTCCACTTCCCAATGCCCAGCTGCACCAGACCTTCGTCCATCGCCGCCATGGCGAAAAAAACCACGAAGGCGATTACCGCCAGATAAAACAGCTCGCCGACATTGGCGAACCGGTTGGGTGTCCCGTCCCAATTGAAATGAACCGCCCAAGCGGCCGTCGGGTCCATCCGCAGAAGAATCGCCACCATCCCGGCGATCAGAAGCGCCGCAGGAATCAGTCCCCACTTGTCCCAATGAATACTCTTACGCATGACACCCCTCCTCTCGAATAAACTGCAACAGTTGTTCGGCATCCATGCCCTGCAGAAACGCCTCTTGCTCCAACTGCCGCCAATAATTCAGCAGCCTTGCTTTCACCTCCGGCGTCGGTTTTGCCGGCCGCGGCGCGATCCGGGTACCGCGCCCCACCCGCATGGTCACCAGCCCTTGTTGTTCCAGCAGCAAGTACGCATGCCGCACGGTGTGCATATTTACCTGCAAAAGCTCTGCCAGTACCCGTACCGATGGCAACTCTTCGCCATACTGCAGTTCCCCGACAAAAAGCTGACGCTTGATTTCTCCGGCAATTTCCTCGTACACCGGCACTCCCTCCCGCCCTGACAGTGCAATGAACATAGCAGCTCCCTTGTCTTGTGTTATAGAACAATTATAACATCAAACCACGCTGTTGTCAAGGGTAACTCATGAAAAATCGCTCCTTGGAACATTGTTTGCCGGAATTGCCCATCATACGGCGAGCCAAAGCTGTTCATCGCAAGAAGCATCCGTCCGGGCGATCAATGGATGCATGCTGGCATGCGATCTGGATTCCGCAGCTATGCAAAGCATGTTTTTTTGAGCTGCCTGTGAGAATTTTTTGCAATTTTCGTCTTTCCTTGCTTGATTTTAAAATTTTTTTGTTGTATACTTTTATCTTGCAGGCACAATCAAATTTCTCTTGTTTACGCAATGAACGCTTATACATACTCCGCGATATTATCGGGAACGTGTCGGAAAATCGGTTCCCTGGCCATTTATACCAATGAGCAATCCAAAGGTTAGTAACCCGCCGCGGGTATCGGCTTTATGAGTGCGGATCAGTATTAATCCGAACACGGGAAGATGGGTGCATAATGTGCTCTCTCCCCAATACAGAAGGGGGATTATTATGAACGGCTTGCGCAAGTATTTGGTTGAGTTTATCGGTTCTTTTTTCCTGGTTTTGACCATCGGTTCCACACTCACGCTTGGAAATCCCGGTACTATCGCGCCGCTGGCTATCGGCACAATCCTGATGGTGATGATCTATGCAGGCGGGGCGGTTTCCGGCGCGCACTACAATCCGGCCGTCACACTGGCGGTTTTCATCCGGGGCGCAATGCCGAAACGCGACGTCTTTCCCTACATGATCGCCCAGGTGGCGGGAGGCGCAGTCGCGGCACTGGCGGTCATGGAGTTCCGGCATGTGGCGTCGCCCCCGGTGCCGCCCTTCAATTTCCGGATTCACGATCTTTTACTGGCTGAATTTTTGTTCACGTTCGCGCTGGCTTTCGTTGTTCTTTCCGTGGCGACGCTGGAGTCTACCGCCGGAAATGCCTATTTCGGGCTGGCCATCGGCGGCACAGTTATGGCCGGAGCATTCGCAGTCGGCGGGGCGGTTTGTTCCGGTGCGTTCAATCCGGCAGTGGAGGTCGGGCTGGCCGGCATGCGGCTGACCCCGTGGGGCAACTCCTGGCTGACTATTCTGGCGAACTTTACCGGAGCTGCCGTAGCGGCATTTGCCTTCCTGTTTCTGCACCCGGAAAAAAAGAAAAGCGCTGCAACCGGTGTGTGAATCCGCCCACGGGAAAATCAGTGCGAAACATTCCCATTGCTCAGACGCGCCCTTCCAATTAGCGCGAAAGCAATTTTTTGTATGTCAGGTCAACGGCCAGCGCGCCGAGCGGAGCGGTCAGGAGGATGGAGAGGACCGCCATTGTTAAAACCATTTTTCCGCACGGCAACCCCATTCCCAGAGGAATAGCGCCGATCGCCGCCTGAACCGTGGCCTTGGGAATATAAGCGAGCATGCAAAAAAGGCGCTCCCGTTGCGACAAAGCGGTTTTCAGCAAAGAGCAATAAACCCCGGCCATCCGCAGCGACAATGCCAGAAGAATAACCGCAAGAATCGCCCCGCCCGCGGCGGCGGCGTACTTGATGTCCACAGCCGCCCCCACCAGAACGAAAAGGAGAATCTCCGCGCCGATCCAAAGCTTGGAAAATTTTCCCGCCAGTCGTTTCGCCAATTCTTCATGACGCTTCAGAATGACCAACCCAATGCACATAATGCCGAGAAGACCGGAAAACGGCACAATATTGCGTTGTTCGAAAGCGAGAAATAAAAATGCGACACTCAACAAAACAATTACCTTTACCGAGTCGCGGATGTGGTATTTCTTGAAGTACCAAACCATCGCCCAGCCCGCAGCAATGCCCGAAACAACGCCGGAAAAAATAGCAAGGGGAAGATGCATGATCGCCGCCGGGGAGACGCCTTTTCCGGTCGCCATGGAGAGAAACGAAGTGAAAAGAACGATCACGTATACATCATCGACCGAAGCGCCAGCCATAACAAGCTGGGGAATGCTCTTCTTCTTCCCGTAACCGCGCTCCATCAAACCGAGCATGCGCGGTACGACGACCGCCGGGGAAACAGCGGCCAGAACACTGCCCATGATGGCGGCTTCCAGCAATGAAATATTCAAAAGCATCGTGCCGAAAAGCATCACGCCCGCGATTTCAAATGTCGCCGGGACCCAGCACATCAGCAGCGCCGGACGCCCCACTTTCTTTAAATCGGCAATGTCCAGCGACAACCCGACGCGGGCCAGGATAATCACCAGCGCCGCCTGCCGCAGATCGCCGGAGATGGATAAAATCGAACCGTCCAGCAGATTCAGAACATGCGGACCAAGCAGGATGCCGATCAGCAACATCCCCAATAAACTCGGCAGCCTTAAGCGCGTGAAGAGAAAGGAAGCAGCAAGCCCGAACAAAAAAACATACGCCAAACTGCTCAACATATTCCGTTCTCTTTTCTTCTAATACCAATAAGTAATCCAAAGGTTAGCAACCCGCCCGCAAAACCAAAGCGCTCATTGGCTTTATGATTGCGAATTGGTATAAAATCAACCGAATAGAATCGGCGCTCCGCCGCGGCAACATCCGCCCATGAGCCCCCAAAGCGCAATGAATAATAAAATTGGAAATATTTTTGACATATACGCTCCGGATTAAAAAAACGGCCCGCAACCGGATTCCGGCGCGGACCGCTTCAGAAAAGGGACAGAGGCGAATTACTTCTTGGCCTTTTCCCACACTTCTTTGGAAACCAGCGCGGTGAGTGCGCGGCCGTCCTTGGTCTTGCCTTTGAACGCATAGCGTTTACGGCCGCCTTCTCCGAACGTGACAAAGTCGGTAACTTCGGCATCAACCTTCGCCTTGGCCTTCACATCATAAAAACTGTGTTTCATCTTTTTCTCCCCTTGCGTTCGAGTTGAGGTTGTAATGTTGAACCTGGGGATAGTATAACGCACCTTTTTGCAAATTCCAAGCATTTTTTCCGCATTTTCCCCAAAAAATACGTTTTTTTTAAAGTTTTCCCTTCTTTTGAGGGAAATAGGGGGAAATAAATGCTTAACTCAATTTGTTCAGCACAGCCTCAAGGGCTTCCGAAGTCAATGGTTTGAGAAGAATTTCAGTAAAAAAGGATACGTCGAATTTCGTCCTGGACTCCGAGTCGGCCGTCAGGGCCACAATCGGAATATCTTTGAAACGCGGAATCTGCCGTATAGCCGCCGCAAGTTCCGCGCCGTTCATCTCCGGCATCCAAACGTCCGAAAAAATGATGTCCGGCGTTTCGCGTTCCAGAATCTCCAGCGCTTCCGCCCCGGAGGAGGCACAGAAGCATTCCATATTGAACTTGCGCGGATGCGCGCCGAGAACCTTGAGGTTAATGCCGACATCATCCACCAGAAGTGCCCGGCGGAAGGCTCCGCCGCTGAAATTTTTTGCTTCCGAGAGCACCGGCTTTGCCGTGCGCGCCTCGCAGGCGACGGAGGGGAGCCGGATAAGGAATGTGGTCCCCCGCAGGAGCTCGCTTTCGTAGGAGAGTTCTCCACCCATACAACCGATCAGGCGCTTGGCGATGGAAAGCCCCAATCCCGTACCGGAATAAGCACGGACACCGCGAATGCGGCTGTCCTGCATGAAGGGGTTGAAAATCTTCTCCTTGAACTCCGGCGAAATGCCGACGCCGCTGTCCATCACTCGCACTTCCAGCACCCCCTTTTCTGCGGATTCCGGCGTAAACTCCACCAGGACACGGACAAAGCCGTGATCGGTAAACTTGATTGCGTTGCCGATAATGTTCAAGAGCACCTGCCGCAAACGCGACTCATCCAGCAGCATCAACGGCAGATCGTCCGGAATCTCGATCGAAAAATCGATGCACTTGCTCTTGGCAAGGCTGATGAAAATCGAATGCATCTCGCGCAGGAACGCGCTGAAATCACACTTGACCGGAGCAATCGCCATCTGGTCGGCCTCCAGCTTCGAAAGATCCAGAATATCGTTGATCAGGCGCAAAAGCGCATTCCCGCCGTGATTGATGTTCCGGACGTATTCTTCGCGGTCTTCCTGTGAAAGATCGCGCCCCTTGAGAAGCTCGCTGAAACCGATCACGGCATTCAACGGCGTCCGGATTTCGTGGCTCATCGTGGCCAGGAATGTGCTCTTGGCGCGGGACGCGGCCTCCGCCGCCTGCATCGCTTCTTCCAATTCATGCTGTTTTTGGAACATTTCGGAAACATCGAGCATTACACCCATCATGATGCGATGTCCGTTCGCATTGGTGTAGACGTTCTTGCTGGTCCGCACATACCGCGGTTTGCCGTCCGTCCCCGGAAAGAACTCACGAATGAACTCCCGGCTTTCGCCAAGTTGCGCAACACTTCTGTCCTCCATATCCATTGTTTCGGCAATGGCGCGGGGAAAGAGCTCGAGCGCCGTGTGCCCGATGATTTTCTCCCGCGGAAAATTCACATAACGGCAGAAGTTGTCGTTCACGTCCATAAAGCGCCCGCCGTCGGTCAAATCCTTGGCAAAGAAGGAGACGAAGACTGTGTCGAACACGCTTTCCTTGAGCCGGAGCGAGTTCTGCACCGCGATATCCCGTTCCCGCCGTTCGGTGATCTCCTGAACGAAACCGTGCACCATGCTGCTGTTCGGCGACTCGTCATCCTGGAGGATGTGCATGGTAAAATAACGCATCCGTCCTTCAAAGTTGGAACGGTATTCCACATCCATTTCGGAGATCTTTCCCGCGCGGATTTGATTCCACTGCGTCAGGAACGCCTCCTGGTCATCGCGGAAAACCCATTCCTCCGGCGAGAGCGGGTTGCCGTCGCGCCAGCCCCAGAGTTTTTCATTTGCAACATTGCGCAGAAGACGGTCGGAAAGGCGTTCCCCGGCGAAATAGCCGATTTTGGCGATCCCGGAGGCTTTGTTCATCAAAATATAATCGCGCCGAATCTGCTCCTTGAGCTGGTACTCCTGCGTTACATCGCGGAAAACAAGCACCGCGCCCACGATTTCGCCATCCGTATTCCGCACCGGAGCGGCGCTGTCGGAAATATGGTAGCGCGAACCATTCTTGTTGATCAAATCGGTGTGGTTCGCAAGTTCGACGGTCTGTCCGGTGGTCAGCACTTTTTCCACCAGGGATTCGACGGGCTGCTGGGTCTGGTAATTGACGATTTTGAAAATATCGTCCAGCTCGCGCCCCCGCACCTCGTGAAACGCGTATCCGGTCAGCTGTTCGGCGGTGAAGTTCATCAGCGTAATGCGCCCCTCTCCGTCGGTTACGATAACCGCGTCGCCGATGGAGTGCAATGTCAGGCGGTATTCCTCCGAGCGCGCATTGGATTCGCGGCGCAACTTTTCCAGTGCCGTGGTATCCAGCGCGACGCCGAGTACCGCCCCTGTTCCGAAAAGTTCCTCGTCCAGGCGCACAAAGTGGCAACTGTGGTGTTCCGTCTTCAAGTCGCAATCCGCGACGGCCTCGTTACCCCGCTCCAGAACCTCCCGGATCGAGGAGAGAATCCGCCCCTTGAAGGAGTCCGGGGCACTGGAAGCATCCACGGAAAGCGCATCCCCCAGCAGCGTGGCAAGGCGCGTTGTGTAGCGTGAAAAATGCTTAAAGAGAAATTTCCCCTGCGCATCGCAGGCGAACAACGTGGCCGGAACCGCCGCAAGGATTGCATTGTTTCGCCGCGTGGAGCGTTTGAGGCGGACGAACATGATCAAGGAAAACGTCAGGCAGGCAACGACCACGCCGATGAAGCCGAGCGTCCCGTAGACAAGCCGGAGATCCAGTCCGCCGTAGGCCGCCGGGCGCCGAATCAACGCAACATCGCCGGGGAGCCGCCCCGGATCCAGTCCCCAACGTTGGATTTCCGCATAATCGAAAATGGCGGAAACACGGCCGCTCCGCGTCGCGATGTCCACGGCGGAACCCTTCTCGAAAACCTCCCCGATAAGCTGCATAAGCGCTTTCGCATGCCAGGCGGAATCGGAAAGATAACCGCCGAGCGCCCCCCGGCCGAGCATCACATCGTTGCAAACGAAAAACGGCATGTTCGTTTCATGCATGAAGTCGGAATAAAAGGTCTGCCGCGAAAAATAGGTATCGTTCCTCATGCCACGCCAGGAAACGAATACGACAAAGGTCTTCGGCGGGCGATTCTTCAAGTGCGCCAGAAGCTCCGCCGAGGAGTGAAAACGGCTTCCGTCGAGATACTCGATCCCGGCATCGGAATAACCTTTGAGCTTCCGGCGGGCGTTTTCCAGGAGCGCCTGGCTTTCCGGGGAATCGTCCGCGACGAGAATCGCCTGGGCCCCCTTGCCGAAAAGCAGAACTCCCGCCTCCACATTTTTAAGGACATCGCTTTCCTGGGTCAGGATGGCAAGATTGGCGAAACGTTCCCGGAGGGGGCCGGGATCTTTTTCAACCCCATACGCGACAACCGCCGTCTGCGGCGGAATGTCTCCGGTCCGGTCCAGCAGAAAACCCAGCGCATCGTCGCCGCGCGTAAGAATCATGTCGAACTCGCCACGCTGAATCAAGGGGCGAACCGCCGAATAAATTTCCGTCCAGTCCGCCGGATTCAGCGAGTGGTTGAGGTCCAGCTTGAAATAAACAAAATCGGGGAAATAGGAAAGACGCGCCATGATTGCATCGCGCGAATTGCGGAGCGTGCTGTCCACAAAGTTCTCCTGATCGGTGTGCAGGAGAAGCACCCTCTTGGCCGGCAGATCCCGCCGGGGAGCGGCTTCCACGCTAACCGGCAGAACACTCCAAAAGAGCAAAACCAGTGCAAAAACACCCGTTTTCCGAAAAAAATGTAGCACCCTCATTTCAAAGATACCCATCGCATATTGTTCCCGGACGCCCCGGAGGGCGCCAATAAATCCGCGAACTGATACTATAACGCCAAACCGCGCTAAATACAAGCTGAGAGGATCATCTTCCGGCAAAGAAGTCGAATGTTTTAACCGTCATCGCCGGCAATTCCACGGCAAGCGACTGAAAATCATTCGCGCCGTTCGGACGCACGCGCAGCGTCGTCGTCTGCGGGGAACTGCCGAGATTCATGACGAAAAGCGTCGCCCCCTTCCGGTGTTTACGCAGAACCGTCAGCACCCAGCCGTTGCTGCCGATCACACGCGGACGCATCCCGAGGCGTTCCAGCAATGCGCAGAGCATTTGCGACTGTTCCGTTTTTCCGTGCGACCAGCTCATGCCGAGAAAAATAAAACGGCCAAACTGCCATGCGACGGTACTGCCGCCAAGCGCCTCCACACCGAGAATCTCCGCGCCCTCCGGAATTTGCACGGCCGGATAATAATCACTGTTCCCGAAGACGTTCTCCACGCCCGCTATGTTGAAACGGGTCTGTCCCGCCTTGGGACTCACCCCCGGGCCGGAGGAACAACCGCCGAGATAGTCGGTCAAAGTCGTACATTCGTTGTAGTCCTCGTCGTAACGCGGGAGGATCGGCACGCAGAGAATGCTCCCGCCGCGCTTCAGGAATTCCACGGCGCGGCGCTGCGCGCCCGCGGAAAGCGCACCGTCGCACCAGAGGACGACCGGGGTGGACAAATCCGCCAGGTACGCGTCCGTATCCGGATCGGCAAGATCCGGAAGAAGGCTCCCGGCGAAAGCTGTCGAAATCAATCCTTGTTTGAATTCTTCCCACGATTTGCCCGGTTCGCAGACCCCCGGCGCATCCGGTGTTCCCCAGCGCGAGTCGGACCGGCTCCCGATCCACGGCATCAAAACACGGAAATCGGCGTCGGGCGCCGAATCGGCCAATTCGGGACGGGCCGCGACAAACGCGCCGAACGCTTTCAACGCATGGTATGTGGGGCGAATCTCCCCCGCCGCGCCGATGGGAGCTCCGTAGTCGTAAATGTCGGAGGTTGTCCCTGTGCCGGGGACATTCGGCCCACCGGTGAAAATGTATCCGTTGTGGCCGCGCGTGCCGAACGCCTGGTGCATCAGCGCGCATGCGGTAAAATCAACGCCGCTGACGGACGGCCAATCGGAAAAACTCCCCGTGGGGAATTCGAATACACACGGAGGATTGCCCATCAAGCGCAATTTTTCGTTGGAAAGAAAACAGCGCATCGCGTACT
Organism: Victivallaceae bacterium; assembly: GCA_031549345.1. Lineage (GTDB taxonomy): Bacteria > Verrucomicrobiota > Lentisphaeria > Victivallales > Victivallaceae > CASFRF01. Next base: position 319,029 of record JAVBPY010000006.1, on the reverse strand, counting down.
GCGGCGTCGGATTGTTCTGCGGCCAGGTCTGGCTGAGGGAATAGTAGTGATCGGAACCAAGGAGGAGTTTATCCCCGAGCCGCGCTTTCGCCTCGCGGAACCACGTGTTCATGTAAGGGCTCGCCGCGTTGTGGCAGAAGGGGACGTCGATCCCGCAACGCGTCATCATCCCGATCAATGTTTCCAAATATTCGCCGAGGGTCCCGCAGTAAAAATCCGCGTAGTCGCGCGCCCACAGGAGCGCCGCCGTCCCTTCCTTCGGCCGATCGCCGGGACCAAAGGCGCCGAAATTCCCGTGTGCGGTCCCATAGCGAAGGTTCAGCGCTTCCACCGTGCCGAAACGCGCGGCCAAATACCGGGCATACCGCCCGTCCTCGCGCCCGAAGCCCATGGTAACGGGGTGAAAGTCGTAGTCGCCCATCCAGGTATGGATGCCGCCAAGCTCGTTATCCGGCTGCACCATCACGACCGGGCCGCCGCGCGTGCTGGAATATTCGGCAAGAATCGGGCAAATTTGTTGAAAATACCGCTCGGCCTTCTCCAAAAACAAAGGATGCAAATAGGAGACGGAAAAATAATTCATGGTTTTCCCGTTCCGGTCGAGCGAAAGCACCTCCGGATAATTCCGGCAAAGCCAGCCGGGCAGCCCCGCATAGGCAAGTTCCGAATACTGGTAGGGGCCGGGACGGGCGATCACCATAAGTTTCTCCGCGGCGGCGGTATCGAGGAAGCGGCGGATGTCGGTAAAACCGTCTCCCGCGTCGAAACGAAACGTCCCCTCAACGGGCTCATGAATCAGCCACGGGATGTAGGTGGCTAGCGTGTTCCCACCCGCTTCACGCAAGAGGCGCATGCGTTTTTGCCAGTCGGCGGAGGGGACGCGGAAGTAGTGGAATTCCCCGGAGTTCAAGTACCCTGGCGCACCATCGATTTCGAGCATTTTTGCGGAAAAACGGATACGGCTCATGGTCATTTCCTTATTCTATGTACAAGGCAACAATTAGACTCGACACGCCGAGCAAAGCGGTCAGGATTACCCCGAAAAGAACCGTCCGCCGACGCACTTCACGCAATTTTGCAATGTTCCAACCCGCTCCGGCAAGAAAGAGTGCCGGAGCAAGGAACAAAAAAGCCAGACGTGCCGGAAAACCACGGGGAAAGACATCCATTGCCCCGCACGCCGCGCCGAAAAAGAAAAGAACCGGCAACAAACAAGGCCAGTACGCGGGAAGAACTTCACGCCAGTCGCGCGGCTGCTGCAGACGCACACGCAACGAACGAAAACTCCACGGCAGGAGCCAGAGAAGCTGCCCCATTTTCAGAGCGACAGCATCCGCAAAGACATAGGAAAGCCAGCCATGCGCCCCGCCATCCTCCGCCAACCAAGCTGCCGCGGCAACACCAACGCCGGGATCGGGCACGAAAAGAACGCCGGCCACGGCAGCTTTTCCCCATCCGAGACATGTGCCGAGCGGAAAAAATAAAAACGCAAGTCCGCCTAGAAGCGGCAACAGCGCAAGCGCCGTATTCACATCCACCGTGCGCGCCTTGACGGCGGAGGCCGACGCGCCGACCGCCGGCGTGCCGCCGGAACCGAACGCCACAGCCAGGAGACGCGCCGAAAGTTTCCCGTTGTGCCCTCCGCGCGCAAAAAAAGAAGCGATGAGGAACAACACAAGCAGAAGGATGCCGCTCACCAAAAAGCCGATGAGTCCCCCGATTGCGACATTGGCAATCCATTGTTCCATACATCCCAGAAAAAACGCTGAGCACGCGAAGAAAAGCGCACCGAAAAATGCCGGCCGCACGCCATACGGATTTCCGAAAACCCATGCGAAAAGAAGCCCGGCAAAGAACAGCCCTCCGATGAACTGCGTTCCAAGCAGCACGGGAAGCACCGGAGAAATTCCGAGCAGCCCCCAGAAAACGATCTTGTTGAAGTACGGCGCGGGGCCGAATGAACCTGGCGTACTCATGTTTTCCGAATCTTCTCAATGATGTTGGTGGTGGAAAAACCGTCGACAAACGGTTGAAAAACGACCGTGGTCCCCGCGTCGAGCAACGCGCGGCGCTCGTCCGGATTCAAAGAATCGAGGGTGTAGTCGCCCCCCTTCACGTACACATCCGGCGCAAGCGCCGCCAACTCAGCGTCGCAGCGGAGGGAGTCGAAAATCACCACGCGTTCCACCGCGCGCAAGGAAACGAGAAGCAGCGCCCGGCTGAACGCGTCCACCAACGGACGTTCCGGCCCCTTGAGCTCTTGGATGGACGCATCGGAGTTAATGAGCACCCACAGCTCGTCGCCATGTTCGCGCGCCGCCGCAAGATACGTCGCGTGGCCACGGTGCAACAAGTCGAAACAGCCGTTGGTAATCACCAGTTTTTTTCCGGCGCGGCGGAGCGCCTCCCGTTCGGCGACGGCGTTTTCCAGAGTAAGGATGCGTTGTTCAAGCTTCATTTTGCTTCCTCCCCCTCTTCCTCGTCGAGTGGGCGGAGCAACACGCCTCCTTCGCGCAAAAGCGCCTGCGAAGAGCTGTCGATGGAATACCTTTGGTGAAACACCACCTCGACGATGCCGGCGTTGATAATCATTTTCGCGCATTGCAGGCAAGGGCTGAACGTGGTGTACAGCGTGGCCCCCAGGACGGCGATGCCGTGGCAGGCGGCCTGCACAATGGCGTTCTCTTCCGCATGGCTGCAAAAACACTCGTGGAGGCCGTGCCCGGAGGGAACGTCCGAATTGCAACGCGGACATCCCCCCTGGTCGCAGTTGCGTACACCGCGCGGCGTCCCGTTGTACCCGGTGGAAATCACCCGTTTATCGCGCACGAGCACGGCGGCGACCTGCCGTCTGCGGCAGTTGCTGCGCGCGGCGGCAACCTGTGCGATGTTCATGAAGTAATGATCCCAATCCGGCCGTTCCCGCATGTCGCCATCTCCTTGTTTTTCGCTACTATACATCATCAAGGAATGGATTGCAACTGGAAAAGCAACCCGAACGTGCTACATTAACAACCATGATGAAATTTCCGCTGGCTCGACAACTGTGGGCGCTTTTTTCCCGGCGCGACCGGGCATCCGTCGTCCTTATCCTGATTCTCGACTTTTTCGGCGCGTTGCTGGAATTGGTCGGAATCGGCGTGATCGTCCCTTTTATTTTATTTCTCTCCTCTCCGGAGGCGGCGAACGCCAACCGTTACACCCGCATGCTGCGCGATCTTGCGCCCAAACTTACGGACCAGCAATTCCTCCTTTTGGGCGCGGGAGCGACGGTGCTTTTCTTCCTCTTTAAAAACGCCTACCTTCCAACGGTGTTCCATTTCCGCCAGCACTTCATACGGCGGAAATACATGGCATTGTCCGAAACGCTTTTCGCCAATTACCTCCACCAACCCTACGCCGAATTCCGCCGCAGGCCGGAGGCGGAACTCCTGCGCAACATCCAGTTCACGCGCGACGCCCTCTTCGGCGTGTTGATTCCCGCCTTCAACATCCTGACCGAGCTGCTGACCGTGGGCGTTCTCCTGGCGGCGCTCTTTTGGTTCGAACCGCTTAAAGCGTTCGTGTTCTGCTCTCTTTTCGGCTTTGCGCTCCTGCTTTTCCTACGCCTCCAGCGGAAATCCGTGCGTCGCATCGGGGAGCGGCTGACGGAGGTCAACCTCGAGCTCATCACCGATGTGCAGCGCGGACTCGGCAGCCTCCGCGAAACGCGCATCCTCGGCATGGAACATGAATTCCTGAAACGCTACGCCCATACCGCCGCCGACTACAGCCGCGTGCGCATCCTTTTCGACCTGGCGATGGTGCTGCCGCGTTTCGTCATCGAATCGCTGGCGGTATTTTTCCTGATGGGGGCGCTTATGCTTCTCCTTTGGCTCGGAACGCCCAATGCGGAGCTGATCGCCGGGCTCACCGCGCTTGTCCTCGTCGCCGTCCGCCTGATGCCGGCGGTAACGCGTGTCAGCATGGCGGTGGCGAACCTTCGCGGATGCCTGCCGATGTTCAATTTGGTATACAACGACTGGCTCCGCCTCAACGTCACGCCGCCGCCGGAGGAGGGCACGCCCCCTCCCTGCCCGTTTATGCGGGAATTTCGTTTCGATAATGTCGCGTTTTCCTACGCGGATGCCGCCGCGCCCGCCGTGCTCAACGTATCCTTCGCGTTCCATCCGGGGGAAACCATTGGAATCGTAGGAGGATCGGGAGCGGGGAAGTCGACGGTTCTCGATCTCCTTCTCGGACTTCTGGAGCCGCAAGCAGGCTCGATCACCCTCGACGGACGGCCGATTGCGGAAAACCTCCGCGCCTGGCGGCGGCGGATCGGCTGGGTTCCCCAGCGGATTTTCCTTTTCGACGACACCATCCGCCGCAACATCGCCCTGGGCGTTCCTGACGGACAAATCGACGAAAAAGCGTTGATGCGCGCCCTTCAGCTTGCGGAACTTGACGGGGTAATTTCCCGCCTTCCCCTGGGGCTCGACACCCGGATCGGCGACGGCGGCGGCCTCCTCTCCGGCGGCGAACGCCAGCGTGTCGGCATTGCGCGCGCCCTCTACCGCGATCCGGCGATCCTGATTCTGGACGAAGCGACGGCGGCGCTGGACAACCTCACCGAGCGCCGTTTCGTGGAACGGCTGCGGGCGCTCCCGGAGAGCCGCACCGTGTTGATGATCGCCCATCGGCTGAGCACCGTCGAGCACTGCGACCGCATTCTCCTCTTCCACCGGGGCGCTCTCCTCGCCACGGGGACCTACGGAGAATTACTGGAAAAATCCACCGAATTCCGCGAACTCGCCACCGCGCCGGAACAAAACTGAAGCCATGAGCGAGAACGAAGAATATCCGGTACTTTCCGCGTTTCCGGAGCTCCTCGAAGCCCTGAAAATCCACCGCCGCGCCATCCTGACGGCGCCGCCCGGAGCAGGAAAATCCACCGTGCTCCCCCTCCGTTTCCTGCAATCCACGGCAATTACGGGCAAAATCCTGATGCTCGAACCGCGCCGCATCGCGGCACGGGCGATCGCCGCGCGCATCGCCACCCTCCTCGGCGAAGCGCCGGGGGGGCAAGTGGGGTATCGGATTCGCGGCGAAAGTTGTGTTTCCTCCACCACGCGCCTGGAAATTGTAACCGAAGGGATGCTCACGCGAAAACTCCAGAGCGACCCGGAGCTTCCCGGCGTGGAACTTGTCATTTTCGACGAATTTCACGAACGGAGCCTCGCGGCGGATCTCGGCCTCGCTCTGACGCTCGACGCCGCGGACGGATTGCGGCCCGATCTTAAAATCCTGGTCATGTCGGCTACACTGGCCGTCCCCGCGATCGCCGTCGCCATGGGCAATGCTCCGTGCATCACAGCCACCGGACGCGCGTTCCCGCTGGATGTCTCCTTCGGCGAACCGACGCGCCCGGAGGCTATGTGCCGCACCGTCGCCGCCGCCGTCCGCCGCGCCCTCGCGGAGAACGCCGCGGGTGTCCTCGCGTTCCTCCCCGGCGCGAGGGAAATCGCCCGCACCGCAGCCTTTTTACAGGGCACGCTCCCGGAGGGCGTTTCTTTGCACCCCTTACACGGCGGACTTGATGCGCGCGAGCAGGACAAAGCCATCGCGCCACCCTCTCCCGGTGAACGGAAAGTCGTCCTGGCGACCAATGTTGCGGAAACAAGTCTTACACTGCGTGGAATCGACTATGTGGTCGATTCCACCTGGGAGCGGCGCATGCTCTTCGATCCATGCTCCGGGCTTTCGCGCCTCGAACTCGGGCGCATCGCCCGCTCTTCGGCGGAGCAGCGCGCGGGGCGCGCGGGACGCACGGGGCCGGGGCGGGTCTTCCACGCTTGTTCCCACAGGGAATACCAGGCGCTCCCCCCGGCGCGGGAGGCGGAAATTCTCTCCGCCGATCTCGCACCCCTGGCGCTGGAAATCGCCGAATGGGGAACACCCGCCGGGAACTTGCGCTGGGTCGATCCCCCTCCCCCCGCCATGCTCTTTGCGGGCGAAGCGCTCTTGTGCGAATTGGGGGCGTTGCGCGATGCTTCGCTGACACGCCTTGGGCGCGAACTGGCCCGCCTCGGCGTTCATCCCCGGCTGGGGACGATGCTCCTGAAAGCACAGGAACGCGGCTTTGCGCCCTTAGCGGCCGAATTGGCGGCTATTCTGGAGGAACGGGACATTCTTTTCAATGCGCCGTCGGTCGATCTGCGGCTCCGTTTGGCGCGCCTTCGGAGCAATCCGGGAGCGTACCGCGCGTCGGTTCAGTTGCGCGACCAGCTTCTCCGCCTCATCGGCGGCGTGCGCTACGTCGAACAAAACGGCAACGAAGCGGGCCTGATTCTGGCTTTCGGTTTCCCCGACCGGATCGGGCGAAGCCGTTCCCGCCACGGCGGCCAGTATCTCCTGAGCGGCGGGCGCGGCGCGGAACTCCCCCGCGCGGACGACCTTGCCGCAGAGGAATTCCTGGTTGTCCCCCGCCTGGACGGCGGCGGGGCGACGGGGCGCATTCAATTGGCCGCGCCCCTGACGGAGAAGGAACTCCTCGAAACCTTTGGGGAGCAACTAACCGAGAATGACGATGTCCGCTGGGACGCGGAATCCCAACGGACGACAGCCTTCCGGGAAACGAAGCTCGGCGCACTCGTGCTCGCATCGCGGCGGATTGCGCCCCCACCGGAGGAAGCGCAAAAAATCCTCGCGGCAGAGCTCCGCAAACGCGAGCTCCACGAATGGGTGAACGACGAAAGTTTGCGTTACCTCGAACGCCTCCGCTTCGCCGCAAGGAATGCGCCGGAGACATACCCCGCCGCCGGTGCGGAATACCTCCTCGCCGCCCTCCCCATCGATGCAAAAAGCCTCGCCGACGCACAGTCGATCGATTGGAAAACTCAACTCGGCCACCCCCTCGCCGCCAAACTGGAACGGGATTTCCCGGAACGTTTCACCGCCCCCACCGGCAACCGGCTGCGCATCGATTACTCCGGCGACGCTCCCTCCCTCTCAATCCGGGTGCAGGAACTCTTCGGCCTTGCGCGACACCCCGCCGTTGGGATGGGGGGGCGTTTTCCGCTGAAGCTGGAACTCCTTTCGCCCGCCCAACGCCCGGTGCAAATCACCGCCGACCTCCCCGGTTTCTGGGCCGGGAGCTGGGCATTGGTACGTAAAGAGATGAAAAGCCGCTACCCCCGCCACGAATGGCCCGAAGACCCCGCCTCCGCTCTTCCCACCACCCGCGCCAAGCCGCGGAAAAGCTAAGGGGAATCTATGGGAAAAGAAAAAATGCGAGAGGGAAAAACCTTTTAAGGAAAGGTTTTTCCCTCTCGCGCTCTCCCTTTTTCAAACCTATTTGGGTAGCATTTCTCCCAATTGGGAGAAATGCGAGCCATATCGATAATGGGATAACCCAGATACTGCATGATAGAACCGGCATTGTGTGAACCCGCGGGGCGATTCGAGGGCTACGCCTTTGTATGGTTTTCCAGAGGGATCGGCAACGGAACATGTCTTAAACGGGTACAGGATCATCCGTCTAAAGGCGCCGGAGAGTGGAAAAGGCTCCACAAGCCATCCATGCAACGCGAATCTTTTGAACTTTGCATAAGCGGGAAGAATGAAAGAGGGAAAAACCTTATTAAAAGGTCTTTCCCTCTCATGCTCTTCTTGGTGAGAAGATGATTACTTCGCGGTATTTTTCTTCCTGCGCCGGAGCACTGCCAACGTACCGCCGCTGAGGAACAACGCGGCCAACGCGCCCGGCAGGGGCTGCCCCGAAGGCGCCGAGTTCCGGCTCTTGGGGATAAGCTGTATCCCGAGAATGAGGTCGTTGAAATCGTTGTCCCAGATGCCGGGGCTGTCGTCAAAACCGACGAGCAGGGTCGTCAACATATCGGTAACCAGAACACGTTCACCGTTTATTTCGGTGAAATACTGCGTTTCAAGCTCCGTGGTGGTCCAGGAAAACGAAGGAGTGTTGTTGTTGAACACATCGTAGTCCGTGTTGAACACGTGCGAGTGCGCGAGCAGACTCACGGGCTCGTTCACGTCGTACGTAATGTAAGACTCCGTGCCCGTGTACGTCGAAACTCCGCTGTGCACCTGCTCCATGCTTCCGGCAACGCCGTACGCATTGTCCACATTCAGATTTGTGTTGCCGGTCATGCCGAAATTGGAACCGATCAGGATAACCTTCACGTCGTAAAGGCTGGAGTTGAACTCCACGCCGAATACGCTGCTGAAATTGATTTTGGACGTATTCCAACTTTCAGGAACGTCGTGTGTGAGCCAGCCGAGCTGCGAGGAGATCAAATCCTTGTTCGCCGCAATGACAGGCGTACCATACGTCACCATTGTGGCGGCGTTTGCAGTGCCGCAAAATACTGCAAGTACAGCGAGAAACAGCCAATTCTTCTTCATAATCACAGTCCCCCCGATTTTTTTACTTTAATAATTACAACAGACGATCCGCGCTTCAGATAAATCTGGGGGGCTCCCTGCTCCCGCTCGCCGCCCCAGGCAACGAACAAAAAACAAGCAACAAACTTCCTGAACGCCAGTGATTGTCATCCTCTGATTCTCTGAAATTTTCATACGAATCAGTGATCATTACATATTATACAACATATTATCTTATTGTCAAGTATCGGAATGACGAAAAAGAATATTTTTGCGCCTTTTTTTTCAGGACGACTCCGCGGTAATGAAATTGCAATATCACCATAAAGATGCTATTGTAGTACAACGTCATTGGCGGATTCCGATGTACGACATGTGGAGTCAAAGACGTAACCCCATGCGTTTCAAAGAAAAAACAAATACAGGATACAGTTATGGTTGCAAAATCGCAAAAAATTTCACGATTGAAGGTCCTGCTTCTGGTTGCCCTGTCCTGCCTTATCGTGGCCGCGCTGCTGGCCGTTTCGTACCACATCGTGCGCAATCACCGCAAAGTGCAGCGATACGGAAATGCCGTAGCAGCCTTCAATAAAAACGATTGGGACCTCGCCGAGAAGCTCCTGAAAGAAGCCCTTCAGTCCGACAGCAACAACGAAGACGCGGTGGTCAAACTGGCGGTTGTTTCTGAAAAATTGAACCATTGGTCCGAGGCCGGCATGTTGTGGGCCCGCGCGGCGCGCCTCAATGCGTTCAAGCCGGAATACATCGAGTCGATGCTTGCCGCGTTTCTGCAAAGCGGCAACACGAACTGGCTGCAGGTCAAATTGGAAAAAATGCGTCCTCTGACCTCCGACCGCCATTTGCTGCTGCTGGCATTTTCTTTCGCCCATCAAGGAAAGCCCCGCGAAGGAAAAGCCGAGTTCGAAAAAATCAAAGACAACGAACTCCTGAATTCACCTTTGGGCCGGTTGACCGCCCTCTACATCGCCCCCGGTCCCGCGATGACCCCTCAAAAAATTGCCGGATTTGAAGCGCTCGTGGAAGGCGACGATGCCGCGGCTTTTTACGCGCAAATGACCCTTGCCGACTACTATCTTTACTCCGGAAAAATAGCGGACGCTGAAAAATATTTGCGGAAGACCGTTTCTTTCAACCCCCTGACCGGAGCGCTGAACCTCGCGCATTTCTATTTTTTGACAGGGAAAACGGAGGAATCCGTAAAACTTTACAGAGCAAATTCAAAGGGCTTGGCTCCCCGCGGCGCAATGCGTTATGGCGAAGCCTTGGCCGCGGCGAATCAGCCCGATGAAATTCTTGCCCTTGCCCTGAAATATAGAGAGGGAAACAAACAAAATGTCCAAGCCGGCTACTATCTGGAAGCCCTGGCCGCGTTCCTGAAAAAAGACGACGCCCTCCTGGCGCAAAAGATCGCCCATCTCGGCAACGGATACCCCAACACCCCGATCGCCCAACTGCTGCTGTTGTACAACGCCGTCAAACTGCGGAACCCGGACGCGGTCATGTTGTACTACACTCAACTCCATGCCATGAAATCCAGCCCCGCGTTGAAAACCGATTGCACGAATATGGTCCAGGCTTTCACCCTCGATTTGCTGCAGAAAAACGAATTGGATGCGGCAGCGCGGATTTCCGGCCAGATGCTGAAACTGAATGAAAACGATATCATCTTCACCCGCGCCGTCATCACGCACTCATTCAGGAACAATGCCATGTCGCAGCTGGATATCGACAATGCGTTGGATTTGTATCCGAACGATCCCGCGCTGCTTACTATCGCGGCGGACTTCTACCTGCAAAAAGGGGATTTCGCCGCCGCGGGCAAGTATGCCCGGACGCATCTGAAAGGCGCCCCCGGAAACATTTCGGCGCAGCTCCAAATCATCGCCTCCCTGGAGGGGCGGAAGAAGGTTCAGGAGGCCGCCAATGCCTTCACCGCGCTGTATCACAAAGATCCCGCGAATCAAAAACTGCTGACCATGTACCTGAAATTTTGCTCGCAACATAAATTGATACGGGAATTGACAAACCTTGAAACGTTTCTCGCCGCCAGCCCCGACGCCAATTTCCGCTCCGCGGCCCGCCTGGCCGGCGCCGAAAAGGCATACGCCGAAAAGAACCGTGAAAAAATGCATGAAATTCTGATGCGGATCGTCGAAGACCCGGCCATGATGGAAGCCACGAACGAAAACGCCGACATGCTTTTCCGCACAGCCAGTTTGCTCGGCGAAACCGATTACCTGCTTCCGGCCATTGCCGTTTTCGAGCGACTCCTTAAAATGCAGCCCAATAACGTCCTGGTCCTCGTCAATATGTCGGAGCTCTATGCCGCCCTCGGCAACGGCAAAGACGCAAAAAACACAGCCAAAGCGCTCGATCTGGCCCGCCGCGCCCATGCCATCGACGCCAACTCCCCCTTCGCCCGGGAGTCCTATGCCATACGGTTGTTTGAAAATAAGAAGTATGCGGAAACCGAACGCCTGCTTGCCGAGGCGGCCCAGAGAGGCGAAGTTTCGCCGCGCGCCCTGGAGGCCTGGAGAATCTCCACGGAAAATACGATCCGCGAACTCGCCACGGGCAGCGACGTCCTCCTTTGCTCCGCACAATGCAGATCGCTCCTCCGGGTTTTTCCGGACAATAAACTTGCCAAAGACACCCTGAACGCCCTGGAAATGGCCCGCCAAAAAGCCGCGGAAAAGGCAGCCGCGGAAAAGGCAGCCGCCAAGGATATTACAACCAAGACGCCGTGAGCCGGATATGAGCACAGTTCCCGCAAGCATACGTAGACAATGGGCCGAACTGCTCGGGTGGTGCCGGATGTTTCCGGGTGCGCTTATTTTGCTCTTCCTTGCATTGGGATATGCCGGCTGGCAAATTATTTCCTCTGCCGGCGCGGCGGAGAGTGGAATTCCCCTGCTGCTTCTGGCGATGCTGCTTGGCGCACGGGCGATGGCCGCGCTCAAGCCGCTGTCGGGATCCCCCCTTCCGGCGAAAATCACGGCATGGATAACGCTGGCGCTCGTTCCGTTGTGCCTGCAACTCCCTGAAGGCGGAAGCCTCCAACTCGATAGATTGTCCGCGTGTTTATTGATCGCTTTTGCCATTATCCTGTTCAATAACGGCTTTGCCGGTTTTCTTCGTTTTCTTCCGGTGCTGCTGCTGACGCTTGCCGTCATTCCCATGCAGGAACATCTCCTCCTGGTGCTCAGTTATCCCCTGCGGCTGCTATCTACAGTGCTGACCGTGGAAACGTTTCAATTTTTCGGTTGTGAAATCACCAATGACCTGACGACCATCCGGCTGAAGGACAGCAGCATCGCCATTACCGATGCCTGCAGCGGGATATCGCAAGTTACCGTGCTGATGCTCCTGGGGTACATTATCGTGATCCGGCGGCATGCCCATTTCTTCTATGCCGCGCTTCATTATGCTTCTTTATTGCCCATAATCATTTTCGCCAATACGGTCCGGCTGTTCCTGACGATCATCCTTTTTTACATCATCTCCGAAAAAGCGTTCGATAACGTTTACCACTCCGCGCTGGGATTTTTCTTCGTGATTTTCGCCACGGCGCTCTTTTACTGGACAGGCGCGTTGTTCCCGAAAAAAAATGATCCCGTGCCGGATGCGGAGAAGGGGAAATAAACATGCCGAAACTCCTGCGTTTATCCTTGTTGTCGATCGGCTTCCTCCCCTATCTTGTCAAGCTGCCCTATATGTTTCATGCCTGGCGGAGCTCGCCGCAGGACAATCTGGATTGGATTTTCATTCTCCTGTTCGCGTTCCTTTTCCCCGCCGTCAGCCTGCGCAACAATAAATGCAAACCAATTGCCCGCCCCGATTATTACGCGTTGTTTCTCCTGGTTCCGGCACTGCTCGGCTATGGTTTGTTTTTGCATGCGCGCATCAACGCCGCCCAGATAGCTTCCGGCATTGCTATTGCATTCGCCGTTCTCTGGCTGCTCGGCGGCGGCCGGAACGCATACCGCCTGCTGCCCGCCTTCGGCATACTCGCACTGGGAACAACCAGCAGCACGTATTGGATCAGCTACTTTGTTTCCGGTTTTCCCCTCTCCGTATCCGGATTTGCGATCAAAACAATCGCCGCGATCATCCTGCTCCTTTGGCTGGTTTTGAGTCATTTCCGGCCGAAAACAATCCGTCCGGGCACGCTTCTATTTACCGCCGCGGCGGGAGTGGCGCTTCTTTTCGTATGGCAGAGCAACCGGATGGGCATGCAAAAAGACGCCCCCGTTATTCTTACGCTTTCCGAGGGGCGGATGGGGGACTACCTCAGCCGGCGCCAGGAGCCGACCGCCGACGATATCCGGTTCTTCGGCGCGGATAGCCGGATCGAAAAATATTACTATGTTTCCGATACCGAGGGCTTCCACATTCTGGCGCTGACCTGCGGTGAAAATGTAAATTCAATCCATCCGGCCAGCCACTGCCTGCGCACCTCCGGCTGGACGATTCATTTCGAGAACACCACAGCCACGGAAATCGCCGGAAAAGCATTCCATGTAAATGAAATCGTCGCGGAGAGGGATAATGCAACAGTTTTATTGTGGGTGTGGTATGCCAACGAGCGCTTTTCCACCGGCAGTTTCCTTCATTTCAGGCGCGCCTGGAACCGGGAGGACGCCTGGCACACATACCAGGTGATGACTTCCCTCCGGAATTCCACCCCGGAAAGCCGTACTGCCGCACGCCTCCGGATGCAGGCATTCCTCCAGCTTCTTGCCGCGCCAAAGAACTGAATACGGCTCCGACAAGGTTAGAGGTCCTTGAAGGCCCGCGCGGTCAAACCGTGGATTTTTTTCGGCAATTTGCGATTACTTCTCTCATTCTTTCTTGACAAAGAGAAAGTCCTGCGCTATATTTCAAATAGACGCATGCTTATATATAAATACATATGGATTAATCATGAATCATTGCGAGCACATCGACGGGTTGAAGGCGAAGCGGATATCACCGGAAGAGGTGATGGAACAAATGACGGACACCGCATCGCTGCTAGGGATGTCGGACTTGTTCAAGTGTTTTTCAGACCCGACCCGCCTGAAAATCATCAACGTACTCCTTCTTGCGGAAATGTGCGTTTGCGACCTCACAAAAGTTATGAATATGACGCAGCCGTCCGTATCGCATCACCTGAAGCATCTGCGCCAGATGCGGCTGGTGAAATACCGGCGCGACGGCAAATCCATATACTATTCGCTGAATGATTACCACATTCAACTGCTCTTCGACCTTTGCAAAACACATCTAAACGAATCGAAATCATAAGGAAAAACAACCATGCACGAGCACGGAAACCACGGACACTACTCTTCCAACATCGGCAAAGCGTTCACCATCGGGATCATTCTGAATGTGGCATTTGTGGCGGCGGAATTCATCGCCGGCGAATATTATAACTCCATGGGACTTGTCGCCGATGCCGGGCATAATTTAAGCGATGTCGGTGGATTGGCGATTTCAATGGCGGCCTTTTATCTGGCGAAAAAACGCCAGAGCGCGACATTCACGTACGGATTCCGCAAAGCGACCATCCTCGCCTCGCTTCTGAATGCGGTCATTCTCTTTGGAGCGGTGGGATTCATCGTCTTTGAGTGCATAGAAAAATTCCGCAATCCCGCACCCGTCGGCGGTGTGGCCGTTATGATTACCGCCGGCATCGGCATTCTGATCAACGGGCTGACCGCCGCCTTGTTTCTGCGCGACAAAGAGCGCGACGTGAACATTAAAGGCGCGTATTTGCACATGTTCGCCGACACCCTTGTTTCGGTCGGCGTTGTCGTCGCCGGCGCGGTCATTTATTTTACCGGCTGGTCGATCCTCGACCCCATTGTCGGGTTGGCGATTGCGTTGATCATCGTTCTTTCAAGCTGGGCGCTGCTGACGGAAAGCGTGCGCCTTGCGCTGGATGGCATTCCCGGCAATGTAAAACACGATGAATTACTGAAACAATTGCGCTCCAACGCCAATGTCAGCGATATCCACCACTGGCATATCTGGCCTGTAAGCACAACGGAAAATGCCATGACGGCGCATGTGGTGCTGAAAAACATTTCCATGCAGGAAGAAACCAAGCATGAATTACGCGAAGAAGCCGCGGCGCACGGCGTCGCCCACAGCACATTCGAAATTGAATCGGCAATCTGCCGGCATACCGACTGCTGAAAAAACGGTGTGCAAGTTACCCTTCGTTCTTGCGGCCACCCCAATAAGGCGGTTCATCACAAAGCTTACCGGGCGCGCGGGAGAGCGGACGGACGGGTTTTCCTTGTCGTTGTCCCGGACGGAACAAGAATATTCCACTCCGTCCCAACGCCGCCGACAGTATCCGGATTGACGACAATCTCCGGCGCGTAAGGATCGCCCGGGTCGAAGCGGCGGGCTTCGTTGTCGGCGCGTATGAACTCGCGCCAGAACAACAACAAAGCGTTCGCTCTGGAAACACCGGGAAGCTGCGCCGCACGGCTGTACCCCTCCGGAATGCCGTATTCCCCGGCTTTTGCGTAACACTTCCCCGCGCCGGGGATGTCGTTGTATTTCTCCATGATGTGCCCCATAAGGAGCCATGCGCCGGGGGACTTGAGCGCACAGGGTTTCTCCAGAAGAAGCTGCGCCTCCTTGAGCGTCAGCTTCCTGGTCTTCCAAAGGTATTCCGCCAGCGCGTACTGCGCCGCCACGTGACCGGAATCGGCGAGAGTTTGCATGTAGCCGAGCCCCTGCTTGCGCGAATCGTCCGTCCAGGAATGGGGAACCGCGGGATCGCGCGGAAATGCAAGCATCAAATGCCCCCACAAATACCGTGCGCCGATGTGTCCGCCTTTCGCCGCTTCTTCGATCAGACTGAACGCTTGCTCATCCTCCCCCCAGAATGCCGCGCAGAAAGAAAAGCCCGGTATTTTTTTCGCATCCTTGACCTGGGCTCCATTTTTCTCCATGCAAAGGCGGGAGCGTCCATACGGAAACTCGTATGAGCGGTTCCGGTCCAGAACAAACAGTCCGGCAATGAATTTGCTCTCCGGCGACGCACCGGCCGGCGGCACAGGGGGCGCCAGCGCGCGTTTTTTGTAGGAGGCAATCCATTTTTCACGCGGCGCACGGACCGCCTCTTTCAAGAGAAGATAGCGCGGCTCATCGGCCATTTTTAAATCCATCTCCTCCGTGAAGTGCTCCGTCTTCAATTGATTCAACTGCCAAAGCGCCTCCAGCTCCGTTATGGCGGCGGGAACATATCCCCGGGCCTCGGGGAGGAGTGCAAGGGCTTTACGCAAAAAATCATCCCGGAATTTCGGATCGGCGGCGTACAACAACAACAATTCCGCAGTCTGGTAACGGGCGTGCGGCGTGCCGCATGCAAGGCTCTCCCGCCAATTTTTTAAAATCTCCTCCTGTTCGGCGGAGTACGACACATCGTCCGATGGCGGCTTGGGGTATGCCGCAAGGATAGCGGCAAGCTCCGGACGTGAGAATAAAAAAGGCATCCGGCGGTTGCTGAGAAGCGCACATTTTTCGCTCTGCCACCGGCCACTGAGCAAAGGTTTGTTCCCGGACCGCACATCGCCCCTTGATCCACCCTGCAACGTGCTTATACTCCATGCGTTCCGTACGATTTCATCCTCGTATTCGTTGGCGGAAAATCCGTTTTGGAGTATTTCCATCTGCAACAACGCTCCCTGCGAGGGAAAACGCGGATCCTCCGCCTGGCGCATAAGGAGCAAGGAGGCGAGTCCACGGGAATGGTATTGTTCCTTCCGGGCTTTCTCGAACCATCGCAGCGCCTCTTCGTCGTTCTTTTCCACACCGAGTCCGCGGTGAAAGCAAAGCGCCAGCTCGCGCATGGCGAGGAGGTGGTTGCCTTTTGCAAGCTCCTTCAACGCAAGAGCGCCTTCGACCGGCCCCCCGCCCTCGCCACGCAAAAACGTCAAGGCCTCCGCGAACTTTGCGTCCGGGTTTCGCGAAAAATCCCGCCGCGCCGCGCCGAAGGCAGCGTAGCGCTCGTAAGGGTATGCTTCGTACCCCAAAGGCGGCAGGCGGTCCAGAAGACGCGGATCGTCGAACCGGCGGATGAGCGGCGCGGAAACCTCGAGCAGGCGCGGCGCCCTTTGCGTCATGGCTTGCTCGACGAAAAGGACAAGCGCGGCGGGGGCCTGGGAAAATTTTCCGATTCCCCGCGCCGTCGAGCCGGACATTTGCGGCGTAAGGCGGTAACGGCAGCCGTTCTCCCAGATCAGTACCTGTTGCGTCCGCGTGTCGAAGACAACGCGGTACGCAAGCGGCTGCAAAGGCTCCCGCAGCGGAAGCCCCTTTTGTTCAATAGTCTGTGCGAAGCGTTCGCAAAGAGGGCTCTCTGTCGCGGGGGGCTCGGATATCCGAAAATTCACCGTTTGGTCCAGCAGCGCGAAATCGCCGCCCGTCCCGGTGGAACTGCTCCGCCCCAGGGTAAACTCAAAACGTTGCAGCTCCTCTTTGTTGCCAAGAACAGGGTAGCAGCGAATTTTAAAATCGATGGCGACAAAGCGGCCTTCCTGTCCCTTCTTCGCGGGAGGCAGGGCACATTCCAGGGGAGAAAACATCCAGCGTCCCTTGTCGTCTTTGGGGCGTTCAAGGAATGTGGAGTACGGCTCGGAATAATTGAATTGGTAAAGGGTCCCCAGAGGCGTGTCGCATATCCTTTTTCCCGATATATTCTTCCACGTTCCCGTGAAAGTTCCGGGCATCTCCCGCGAATCCGCCGCACCGCACAACGAAAAGCCTGCGGACAAAAAAAGCAGGACAGCCGGGAAAAAGTATCGTATGTTTCGATAGGCGGAAATAATCATCGCAAACACCCCTCCGTAATTGTCCGCTACTATATCTCCACGGTTTGCGGATTACAAATTTCGTTATTTCACACAAAAAAATGCATTTCGACTTGACATGCATCGATTTTATATGTATACTACAAACAAAGGCACCATTACACGGGAGAAAGGCCTATGAAAAAACTTGAAACTGTTCTCAAAAAATGTATCGAACCGCTTCGCGGCGATGCCGAGCTGCAGGAAGAGCTGGAGCAGGAATTGCGGAGCCACCTGGAAGCGGGTGTGGAGCATTTCGAGCGCGGCGGCAAAACACCGGACGAAGCGGAGGATTTGGCCGTGCAGACCTTCGGCGACCCCGAAACCGTCGGCCGCGAACTCCTGGATGCCAATCGTCCGCGCCTGAAACGGCGGCTCCGCTTCCGGCTGGCGGTGAAAATATTGTTTCTGCCCATCCTGGCGCTGGCGGCATGGTTCGCCATCGACACACGTTCGCTGGCTCCATTGTACGCCCTGAGCGAATTTTCCGGCGGCGGAATTATACAGCTCCTGTACGTCCCGTCCTTTCTCCGCAATCCGCCGTCCGGAAAAGCCCCGGTGGACCCACTGAATGATATGGCAGTCCGTCCGCTCGAACCGGAATCGCGAGCCTTCTACGAAAAGCGCAAGCAAGAGCCGCTGGTCCGGGCGTCCTATCTTCTGGGTGTTTTCGAACAGGAAACCGGATGGGATCAATCCCGGTTGGCGGCGGAACAACGCGAACAACTTCGGCGCGACCTGGCCGAAGCCAAGCGGATGGAACCGGACAACGCGCTCTATGATTACATGGACGGCTGGCTGCTCCTGAGGCAGGCGCTCACGGTCCAATCCCGCCCGAAATACCAGTCCGAAATCACGCTTCTCGACCGTGAAAAATTGGATCGGGCGATGGCATGCTTCAAAATGGGCCTGACCAAAGCGCACTTTATTACGTACACCGAACCGTTGCTCCTCCAGAGCCTCCAACTGCGCGGAACACCAAAGGACTTTGGCGACCTCATGAACGTCATTGCTGTTTCAGCCGCCGCCCGGCTCCCGTATTTGCATGCAATGCGGAACCAGATTCAGGCGACGATATGGTACGGCAAACAGCTTTTGGCGGAAGGGAAATACGAAGAAGCGGCATTTTTCCTGAACAGCTATAAAAAGCTTGCCCGCCAGATGAATGACAATGCCTTCTCACTTATCGACGAGCTCGTGATCGACGCCGTCGGAAACATCGGCGCCCAGGCATTGGTCGAGGCGGCACTTCCGGCGGATAAAGCCGAAGCGGAGCGCCAGCTGGAACAAATCAAGACCGCGCGACAGGATTTCGAAAAGCGCCGGAAACAGAACGATTCAAACACCTCCCAACTGGTTACAACCCACGGCGGAATCCTGACGGGAATGCTTGTTCCGGCGATCGGCGGCGAGTTGACGAAAGAGGAACTGATGCCGGAGTTGAAACTCTCATACAATCTGATGGACCTGACGGCCCTTGGAATCGGCATTCCGGTCCTGGCGCTCTTCATCCTCCTCCATCTTTTCTTTCTGCTGCTTCTCCAACGAAAGGGCGCACGGATTATTGTTCTTTCACGGGGCGACTATCTGTGGTTCTTTGCCGTCGGCATTCTCCTGCCGCTGGCGATTTACTGGCTGGTCAGCCGGATCGACTTCATCGGCGGGCGCGACTATTCGCCCCAAGTCGCGCCGTGGCGCTGGATTGCCC
The DNA here is from genome assembly GCA_031549345.1 of Victivallaceae bacterium. Lineage (GTDB taxonomy): Bacteria > Verrucomicrobiota > Lentisphaeria > Victivallales > Victivallaceae > CASFRF01. The sequence goes on along the minus strand of JAVBPY010000006.1, from coordinate 300,066 downwards.
AATACGCCTGGTTCTTCGGCGGCATTCCCATCTGGAGCGCGGTTGTTTTTCTACGCCGTCTGCGCCGGAGCCGGCACGGCAAAAAAATACCGCACAACCAGGTTCTGGCCAACGTGCTTCCCGCGCTGGTGCTGACGTTGTTCGTCCTCGTATTGGTTCAGCGGCCATTGTTGTGGATGGAACAACGGTACCAGGTCCGGCAGGACCGGCAGTTCAATTATGGTGACGAAGTCGGACCGCTGGGATTCACCCGGATCGAAGCACAGACCGTCCGGAAAATGCAAGAAACAAACCGCGAGGTTTACAGCGAACTCGTGGGAAAACCGATCAAAATTCAACCGTAACGGAGGTTATCATGGCACGGAAAAAAGATTTGAACAACAGCATCACCGAAGCGATCATCCTGCGGCTCCTCACCGGGAAAAGCATGTACGGCTACGAGATCATCAAGGTGGTCAACGAAAAAACCGACGGTGCTTTCCAGTGGCAGGAAGGAACTTTGTATCCTTGCCTGCATGGCCTGGAGGAACGCGGGTTGCTGAAGTCCGACTGGGAACTCTCCGCCGGGGGGAAACCGCGCAAGTACTATGCTCTGACCCCGGCGGGGGCCGCCGAGGCGGCGGAAAAAACGCGCGAAGTCACGCAATACATCGACTGCGTCCACTCGCTCCTGGCCGGCAATGCCTGATGCAGTGAAAAACCGTGCGAAACTCCTCGTCCGCTGCGGCGCCTCCTCCGCCGGCGCCTTGATCGGTTCATTTGCACGAAGATGCTGCAATTCAGCATCTTCGTGCAAATACGCGCCTTTCTCCATAAGCTAACAACTGTGATGATAAAAAGCGGTTTTTTCCTCCTTTCAATCCTTGATTTTCGTAAAATGTGCGTGTATTGTTAGACCCGAATAAACATAAAAATCCGCATTAATCAGGAATTGAAATGAAGAAATTGTTTTTCGCCGTCTTGACGGCACTGACGTTGGCGGGGCTCTACACCTATTTCTCGCAGCCGACGCAGAAGTCGGACGTTCCGCTCATTTATTGGAAAAGCGACACCAACCCCCAGCGGATCGAGCAAATCGAACTCTTCCAGAAATGGCTCGTTAAAAAAGGGTATGTGGACAAGGACGGCAAACCCATCGCCCAACTCGTCCTTGACGCGGCGGGGAACCAGTCGAGCTTGATCCAGGCTGTTTCCGGCGTGGGCGGCGACGCGATCGACGCATATGTGGCCAACTTCCAGCCCCTCGGCGTATGCGCGGACATCACCGAATACGGGAAGGAACTGAACTTCTCCGAAAAAGATACCTACGCGGGCATCTGGCCGATGCTCTGCGCCAACGGCCGCCAGTACGCCTACCCCTGCAACATCGGCACAAGCACCTGGTGGGGCAACCGCGACACCTTCGCAAAATACGGCATGGATGCCCCGCCGGAAACATGGGACATCGAAACGTTCGAGCGGATCGGCACCGAATTCGTCAAACGCGCCAACGCGGGCAAGGCGCGCCAGGACGTGTATTTCGTCCCGGCCGTTACCCAGACCGCGATCATTCCACAGATGATGGCACGCGCCGAAGGCGTGGATATGTACAACGAAACGCTGACGGCGGCCACCATGAACAACGACGCCTACATCCGCGCCTACGAGGCGTTGCGCCGTTGGACGGACGATCTCCACCTTGCGCCCAACGCCGCGGAAGTCGCTTCCATGAGCACGGCGGGGGGGTACGGCGGCGTGAGCCTCTCGCAGTTCATCTCGGGCAAATTCGCCATGATCCTCTTCGGACGTTACTGCCTTGTGCGCTTCCGCGAAGAGCCGACGCCGATCAACTTCACCAACAGCCAGCTTGCCTTGGGCCCTTACAAAAACGTGCTCATCATGGCCCGTTCGGCCATTCTTTACCAGGGGAGCAAAAACAAAGACCTCATCAAGTATTTCTTCGAGTTCCTTGCCGACAAAGACTACAACGACTACATCATCCGGGGTGCCGACGGCCTCCCCCCGAACCCGAAGTTCGCGGAGAACAACCCGGAACTCTACCGCCCCGCGAAATACCCGAACGAGGGCAACGTGCACGAGCTTGAGTACAAGTGGACGCGCGACATCGGCATCATCGCCCCCTTAAGCCCGTACTTCCGCGGAACCTCCTTCGACACCTGGGTGCGTTACAGCATGGACAAATACTTCAACAACCGCGCCCCCTCCGCCGCCGCCGCGCTCCAGGAGGCGGAAGACCGTTACAACGAAGGCATCGAAGCGGCGATTTCCGCCGATCCGCACCTCAAGGAAGCCTATCTGCGCGATGTCGAACTCCAGAAAAAAATCGACGAGTACAAACGCGAGAAGAAAAAACTCCCCGCGCACTGGATCAAAAACCCGTTTTATCAAAAATATTACCGCGACATGGGAATGCTGGAGGCCACGAAGTAAATGAGCATGAGAGCTAAAGACTACCGCGCGCTGGCCATCGGCGTTGGATTCATCCTCCCGAACATCATCGGGTTCCTTGCGTTCAGCGCGATTCCGCTGGTGATCAGCTTCTTCATGGCGTTCACCGACTGGAACCTCGCGCTCCACAACATGTTTCAGAATGAGCCCCTCAAATTCATCGGATTCGATAATTTCATCCGCCTTTTCAACGAACGCGACTTCGGTCAATACTTCGGCAACACCCTCTTTTTGATGATCGGCATCCCCTTCGGCGTGGCCGGGAGTCTGGGTGCGGCGTTGCTTCTGAGCCGCGACTTCAAGGCGGGCGGATCACGCAAAGTCCGCACCATAGCGCTTACGACAGTCGTTATGGTCGTCGGCGTGAGCATCCTCACCCTCTTCGGGATGGGATCGAGCGCAATGGTGATCCTCCTTTCCTCCGTCTTCGGGTTGGTGCTGATCTCCGGAATGTTCGGCGGACAATCGATTTACCGGACACTGTTCTATTTCCCCTGCTTCACCGCGGGGGTGGCGACATTCATCCTCTGGAAACGCCTCTACAGCCCGGACAACGGCCCGATCAACCACGCCATTCAGCCGGTCCTGAACGTCATTACGCCGATGGCGCGGGCGCTTTCCACGGAGACGGCGATGCTCGTCGGCGAAGGGCTCCTCCTGCTGGTCCTCGTCCTCTTCCTTTGGGGCATATACCGGAAGTTCCGCGACTGGCGGGACGGTGAACTCGGCACAATCAGCTTATTCCTCGGACTGATCCTCTTGTCCCTCCCGCTTCTCCTCGTCCGCTCCTGGAGCGCGGTCGAGTGGGCGCACCACCTCCTCGGCGGCGTTGGAATTCTGGCATGGCTCGCCGCGTTCGTCATGCTCTTCCGCGGGCGCAAGTACACGGCGACGCTGGATCGCGGCATGGCCGACGCGGTGATCCTGGATGGGCTCCTTATGGTCGGCGGCTTTGCCTTCATCGGCCTCTCCAATGTGATCATCTGCCTTCCGGAAATGGCCTCTGTAAACGCGGGGCTCACCGCGCCGAAATGGATCGCCGACTACTACTGGGCCAAACCGGCCATCCTCATCATGGGCTTCTGGGCGGCGATCGGCTCGAACAATATGCTCCTCTACCTCGCGGGTCTCTCGGGCATCTCGCAGGAGCTCTACGAAGCCGCCGACATCGACGGCGCGACACCGTTCCAACGTTTCTGGCACGTAACGTGGCCGCAATTGGCGAATGTAACATTCTTCATCCTTGTCATGTCCATCATCGGCGGCCTCCAGGGGGGCTTTGAAATGGCCCGGACCATGACGGGCAACGGGGGGCCCGCGGGCGCGACGACCACGTTGAGTTACTACATTTACAAAGAGGGTTTCGATACGGGCCGGCTCGGTTACGCCTCGGCGGTTTCGTGGACGCTTTTCGCAATGGTCTTTGTTGTGACCATGTTCAACTGGAAATTCGGCAACCGCTACACTCAGGAGTAATCTGGTCATGACAAAAACAACCTTCTGGGGCCGTGTCGTCAAGCTGCAAGTGCTGCACATTACCCTGGCATTGATCGCCGCAACACTGGTTCTCCCTTTCACATGGATGCTCCTGGCGAGTTTGAAAACCCTGACGGAAGTCGGCTACGAGTCTTGGATTCCGAGTGTTTTCCAATGGAAAAACTACCGGGAAGTTTTCGAAATGAAAGGCATCATGTTCGGCCGCTGGTACTGGAACAGTATTTTCGTATCCGCCTGGGTGACGTTTCTCCAGGTATTCACCAGCAGTCTTGCGGCGTTCAGTTTCGCCCGTCTTGAATGGAAAGGGCGCGACCAGGTGTTCTTCCTGTATCTGGCCACTATGATGCTCCCCGGATTGGTCATGATGATCCCGAACTACCAGAATATGATCGCGTTCAAACTTGTGGACACCTACACCGGACTGATTCTCCCGGCGGCATTCACCGCGTTCGGCACATTTCTGATGCGCCAGTTCATGATGAATATCCCCAAATCGCTGGACGAAGCCGCGGAAATCGACGGCGCAAGCAAATGGCAGCTTTATTGGGACGTGGTGATGCCCCTTGCGCGTCCGGCGGTGGTTACCCTGACGATTTTCAGCTTCATGGGCAATTACAACTCGATGTTCTGGCCCTTGGTGATGATGAAGAGCCCGGACAAATACACCCTCCCCATCGGAATGCTCGCGTTCGACAGTTCCCAGGGGCAGCAGACGAACCTCCTGATGGCGGCCGTCGCCATGAGTGTGATCCCGATGATCCTGATCTTTCTCTTCATGCAGAAACAGCTTGTGAAGGGCATCATGCTCGGCGGCGTCAAGGGCTGACGCGGACCCGCATGCGATTTTCATGGCGGCCGGAGTGCAATCCGGCCGCTGTTTTTTTGCCGGAGGTCTTGCCTTTTGCAAAAACAGATGTATAGTTCCTTGGTATTTAAATGCATTTTTATGGAGGCCGCCTATGCTGATTCGTCAATTGTCTTTGTTCGTGGAAAATAAACCCGGCACCCTGAACGCAGTCTGTCAGGTCCTCAAGAAAAACAACCTGAGCATCCGCACGCTGTCGCTGGCGGATACCCAGCAGTTCGGCATCCTCCGCCTCCTCATCAAGGAACACGCCAAGGCGCTTCAAGTGCTGAAAGACGCGGGATTTCTGGTGAAGGAAACCGATGTGCTGGCCCTCCCCGTCAAAGACACGCCGGGAGGCCTCGCGGAGATCCTCGACGTCCTCGACCGGGCGCAGATCAGCGTGGAATATATGTACGCGTTCACCTTCGGCCGCGACGGACGGGCGGTCATGGTCTTCCGTTTTGAAAACCCGGAAGCGGCGATGAAGGCCCTCCAGGCGGCGGGCATTTCCGTCGTCAGCGACACGGAGCTCTTTGACTGATGAACGATTTTTCCATTCCAAATCGAATTTTCGACCCTTCCCATGAATGCATGGCGCCCGCGGAGCGCGAAACACTTCAACTGCGGCGTCTCCGCACAACAATAACCCAGGCGGAAAAGATCGGGTTCTACCGCGACGCATTCGCCCGCCACAATGTTTCCGCCGCCTCCATCCGGACGATGGACGATTTGCGGCGCCTTCCGTTCACCACCAAAGCCGACTTGCGCGCCCATTATCCATTCGGATTCTTCGCGGTTCCCCGCGAAGACCTTGCGCGCATTCATGCCTCCAGCGGAACAACGGGAAAGCCGACGTTCGTCGGCTACACCCGCAAGGATCTCGCCATGTGGGCGGAACTTTGCGCCCGTTTCCTGGTGGCGGGCGGCCTCACGAGCGACCAGATCACACAAATTGCCTTCGGCTACGGCCTGTTCACGGGAGGCTTCGGCCTTCACGGCGGCATTGAGCGGGTGGGGGCGGCGATTATTCCGGCCTCCAGCGGCAATACCCGGCGGCAAATCATGCTTCTGCAGGACGCGGGCGTCGAAACACTCATCTGCACGCCGAGCTATGCACTGAATCTTGCGGAGGAGATGCACGCGCAGGGACTGCGCCCCGGCGATCTGCGCCTCCGTTTCGCCCACCTCGGCGGAGAGCCCTGGACGGAAGACATGCGGCGCACGATCGAGCGCGACCTCGGTGTGAATGCGTTCAACAACTACGGTCTTTCGGAAATCATCGGCCCCGGCGTTTCCGGCGAGTGCGCCGCGCGCACGGGGATGCACGTTCAGGAAGATCATTTCCTGATCGAATGCATCCACCCGGAAACCCTGGAGCCCGTGGCCCCGGGCGAAGAAGGCGAACTTGTCATAACCAGCCTCACCAAAGAGGCCTGCCCGATCATCCGCTACCGGACGCGCGACCTTGCGCGTTTGTACACGGACCCCTGCCCCTGCGGGCGGACGACCGTCCGGATGGGGCGCATCAAGGGGCGGAGCGACGATATGATGATCATCCGCGGCGTGAACGTATTTCCGTCGCAGGTGGAGGAAGCGCTCCTGCGGGTGGACGGAACCGCGCCGCACTTTCAGATCGAGCTCCGGCGTCCGCACAACCTGGATGAAGCGGCGGTCAAAGTGGAGTTGCGCGCCAATACCTTTTCCGATAAAATGGATACGCTCCAGCGTTTGCGCGAGCGGATTGCGCGGGAAATCGCCGCGATTACCGGCATCCACTTCGAAGTGCTCCTGGTCGAGCCGAATTCGTTGGAGCGTTTCACCGGAAAAGCACAGCGAGTCAAAGATTTTCGGGAACTGAACACCGATTGATACGCATCCGGCGGGAAGCGGAGGAAACCATGAAGATCAAAAAAAAACACGCCCTGCTCTTTGCGGCGGTTCTTTGGCTTTTTCTGCCGGTCTTTCTGGCCTTTTCCTTGCCGGGAAACGTCCCCCTCTCTTCCTTGCTCGCGCTCGGCGTCCTTTTGATCGCGCTGCAAATTACACTGTTTTTTTACTTCAAACGTAAACTCCTCGATCCGCTGTTGTGCGCACAGGCCTTCGTCGAAGATCTGGCGGCGGGCAAAGCGGGCGAACAACTCATTATCAGCAACGACCAGCTGCACGACATTCAGCATCTCTTTCGGGCCCTGACATTGATTCGCAACCGTCAGCAGAACACGGAAAACCGCCTGAATCTGAGCTACAAACGCGAACAGGAAGCACGCGGGCTGGATACCCACGGCCCCAATGCCATCCGTTACCGTCTCCTGGCGCGCTGGCTGTTGGAACTGCGCGCGCCCTTAAGCAACATCGACGGCTACTCCTTGCTCCTCGAACCGGCGCCGACGCCGGAGCGCCAATATTATTTGAACGGCATCCGGAACAACTGCCACACCATTCACCGCCAACTCAAGCGAATGCTGGAAGCCGGCGGCCTTGGCGATGCCCAAAGCGAGCAGAAATTCGCAACATTCTCCTCCCATGATCTCCTGCAACGCTTGCTGGATTTCAACCTTTTTTCCCTTGCGGAACGGGACATTCACCTCGCCATCCGTGTTGATGCGGCGACAATGCCGAACGAACTTTTCACCGACAGTGAAATGCTCTTCGAAGCGTTGAATATCCTGATTCGCGCCGTCGCCCGCTCTGCCACGGCCGGCGAGATGATTACACTGAGCTGCTTTCGGCGCGATGACCGGCTTATCTTCCTGGTATGCGACGAGCGCCATGTTCCGGCCAACGCCAATCTTCCGGAATACTTCCTGCGCGCCAAAGAATCCGGCATGAAACCCGAAGAGGCGGGGAATTGCGAAGTGGCCCTCCTCGGCCTGCAATTTGTGGAGAACCAGATATCTCTTTTGGGCGGAAAGCTTTGCGTTGAATCCACAGCACGCTCGCACACGTCCCTTTCTTTCGACTTTCCCGCCGCGGCGATGACGGCGCCGGAGGACAACACGATCCGCACCACTTCATTCAATCCTCCTCCCGCAAATTCCCTGCCGGAGGAAGATGCGCGGCGCCCGCTTCGCATCCTCCTCTGGGAAAACGAGCCGGAAAACAAACGCATTTTTGAAGCATTCTCCGGACGCGACCAATGCGTCTTCGACGTCTTCGCCGACGCGGCGGAAATCCCCGACGCGCTTCGCCAAGCGCGTTACGACGCACTGATTCTCGCGGGCGGCTCCACCCACGATGAGCGCCTGGAGCAGATTCAGGCGGCAAAGAGCTTTCCCGAGGACATCCGTCCCCGTAAAATCATCCTCCTCTGCGCGTACATCAATGAAACACAACAGCGGCTGTTGGAGCAACTCGCCGTAAAACACGTCCTTCTGAAGCCGTTGAATTTTGCCGAATTGATCCCCACACTGCGACGGTGGTGCTCCGAACGTCCACCCGGTGCGTGAGCCATGCAACACAACTCCTGGCGCCTGAACCTGGCGATCATTTGGGTTTCCCAATTTTTCTCAATGATGGCATTCAACTCCACCTATTCGTTCATCCCGTTTTACTTTGAGCACATCGGTGTACAGGACGAAGAGCTTTTAAGTTATTATGTCGGCATGTTCGCCGCGGCCGGGAACCTGAGCTTCGCCGTCTTCGCCCCGATATGGGGCGTCGCCGCCGATATCTACGGACGGAAAATCATGTTGCTCCGCGCCAATTTCGGGGCGGGAATTCTTATTCCGCTCATGGCGCTGATCACCAACCCGGGGCTGCTTATTTTTCACCGCTTCGTGCTGGGGGCCCTCTCCGGCACCGTGGTGGCGGCCCAAACGCTCGTGCTGAGCACCACGCCGCGCGAACAGCGCCCATTTGCGCTCGGCGCCATGGCTTCGGCACTCTTCGGCGGGATGATGATGGGACAATTTATGGGTGGATCATTTGTCGCGGCCTGTGGCTATACATGGACGTTTGTCGTTTCCGGCACGTTGCTTTGTCTTTCCGGATTTCTGGTTCTTGCGGGGGTCAATGAAGGTTTCGAACGGACGCTTTCGCTGAAAACATGGCTTCATCAATTTCATTTCCGCATTCCGCGTTTCGGCAAAGTATGGTATTTGCTCTTTCTCTTCTTCTTCATGGCCCTGGCGCGGGATTTGGACGGTCCCTTCGTCCCGATCCTTCTCAAAAAAATCATGAACAATTCCCCGGACGCCCTACCGTGGAGCGGCTGGCTGGGAGGAATATGCAGCCTCGCGGGCATCCTCTCCGGGTTCCTTCTCGGACGCTTCGCCGTGCGGTTTTCCATTTACTCGGTTCTTTTCGCGGCGGTGCTGATCTCAGGACTCTGGCGGATTCCACAGGCGCTCGCCACCACACTCGGCATGTTGATTGTAACGCGTTTCTGCATGGTTTTCGCCGCGGGCGGCATCGAACCATTGCTTCAAAGCTGGCTTGCCGGGGCCACATCGGAAAAAGAACATGGGACTTTTTTCGGCTGGGCAGCGTGCTTCAAGGCGCTGGGATGGACGGTGGGAGCGCTGTGCGGTGGTATCATTGCGCACCGTGTGTCGAATATCCGTGTCGTGTTCCTCGTGGGCGCGGCTTTATTTCTCCTCCTGCTTCCGTTGATTTCCCTCATCGCGCGCCGTGTTCCGCCACGGAAAGAACAGGGGGCGTCCCGTGCTTGACATCCCCATGTTCCGCCGCCGTTTCTTTATCCTTCTTGCCCTCGGTTTCTGCGGACTCCTGGCGGTGGCGGCGCGCACCTTTGAGCTTGCCGTAATGCGGCACGACGCAAATGTGGGAAAAGGCCGCCGCGCGGCCACGGTCAAGCGGCAAATTTTCCCTCCCCGCGCGCGCCTCCTCGACCGCAACGGAGTGCCGCTGGCCTGGAGCGAACATTTTTACGATCTCCATTATATCCCCTCCCCCGCGGTTCTCCCGGAGCACGCCGAAATTCTCCTTCACCGCTACGATGCGACGCTGAAGCTTGCCGAAGGCGTCCTCCGCCGCAATCTTACGCCGGAAGCCCTCCCGCTTGCCGACGCAGCGCTCGGAACATGCCCGGCGTTTAAAATCCAAGAGCGCCGGGAACGGCTCCGGATCGGGGACACGGCCATGCGCACCCTCCTCGGCGACGTGGCGTTCGAGGATAAATGCCTGCGCGGCATTTCGGGCTTCGAACTCCAATACGACGCAACGCTTCGCGGCGAACCCGCCGTCTTCGATGTTCTCCTGGACCGGGAGCGCAATTGGATTAAGGACACCTGGACGCTTCTGACCCCGCTCGTTCCCGGGCAGGATGTCCGCCTCCCCAAATCGCTGGAAGAGTACCAGAAGGAGGTCGATCATGCGCAGCAGCCGTGAACGCGTCAGCCTGACCGGCCATTGGATTGTGGCGATTGTCTTTCTTCTGGGCGTCTGGGGGATTCTCACGGTTCTTACGGCGCAAGGCTCGGCATTGGAACCTTTGCAACTGCCCATGCAACAGTTGGGACGGCTTATTCTTGCACTCTTCATGCTTCTTCTGGCGTGGAAAATTCCTTTCTCGTTCTACCGGAAAACGGCGCCGGCACTTGCGGCGCTCGCCTATGGAAGCCTTGTTCTCTTATTGTTTTTCGGAACAAAGATCAACGGGATGAGCGGCTGGTTCGTCATTTCCGACCATGCCGTTCAACCCTCGGAAATCGCCAAACCGTTTTTCCTCCTTTCGCTCCTCTATTTGAATTCCTTTTTCCGAACGGACCAAGGGCGGACCGTCGCCCTGCTTCTGGCGACGATTCTCTGGACGATTCCCATTCTCCTCCAACCGGATTTCGGTACAACCGTCGTGTACTGGGGGCTCTTTCTCGGCCTCCTTATCCTGAGCTGCAAAAAACTGTCGTGTCTTATTCTTCCGCTCTCTTTTATGGTTTTTTCCGCGATCTTGTTCATTGTAACGAAACCCTACGCGGCGCGGCGCATCACCCAGTTCTTCACTGCAAGCGCCGATACGACGAACGCGGGCTGGCACGAGCAACAGTTCCAGCTCACCATGGCGCACGGGCACTGGTTCGGCGCGCAAATGAAGCAGGCGATCTGGAGCAACAATTATCTTCCCCTTTCCCATAACGATTCGGCCTACGCCACCATGGTCGAAGCACTCGGCTTCCTGGGGGCGCTCCCGGTGCTTCTTCTCATCGCGTTTTTGTGCATTCTTCTCTTCCGTCTTTCCGCGCAATGCGTACAAAACGAGTTCGCACGGAACTGTGTGGCGGGATGCGCGATTCTCCTCTTATTCCAGTCGTTGCTCCACCTTGCGGTGAATGCGACACTGATTCCGATCACGGGACTCACCCTTCCTTTTATCAGTTACGGGGGCAGTTCACTTGTCAGCTGCGGCATCGTTGTGGGCATTGCGCTGAGCGCAGGCGCGGAAGAATCCGGCGGCAAGTAAAGAATTAGCAGTCAACTCACAGCAGCCTAACCATACTCTAACACAACGATGTTAAAGTAATGGATAGAAAACGGAGAACCACGCATGTCAAAAGAAAAAATTCTGCTTGTTGAAGACGAAAGCGCAATTCGCGAACTGGTTCGTTACAACCTGGTCAAGGATGGTTTTGAGCGCGTTCGCTGCTGTGAAAGCGGTGAAGAAGCACTGGCCGCCGCCGTCGAATTCGCCCCGGACCTGATCCTTCTGGACTTGATGCTGCCCGGAATCGACGGCCTTGCCGTCTGCCGGAAGCTCAAACAGGAGGCGCGTACACAGTCCATTCCCGTCATCATGCTCACCGCCAAGGGTGAAGAGAGCGATATTGTCGTCGGGCTGGAAATGGGGGCGGACGATTACTTAACCAAACCGTTCAGTCCCAAGGTGCTGATTGCCCGCATCCGCTCGGTGCTCCGCCGCGTCGGAGGCATGGCGGAGGAAGAGGCCGAATCCTTGCGGCGCGGCCCCCTGGTGATGAACCGCGGCAACCGCGGCGCGTGGCTGGACGGGCGGACGCTGGAGCTTACTTTTTCGGAATTCGAGCTTTTGTATCTTCTGGCACGCCGTCCCGGCTGGGTTTTCACCCGCAACCAGATTGTGGAAGCGGTCAAAGGCAGCGACTATCCGGTAACGGAGCGCGCGGTCGACGTGCAAATGGTCAGTCTACGCCGGAAACTCGGGGCCGAATTCCCGCTCATTGAAACCGTTCGCGGCGTCGGTTACCGCTTCACACTGGAGTAAACATGAAAAAAGGATGGGCATTGCTGGCTGGCATCATCGGCGCCGGCGCATTGATACTTTTGTTGGTTACCTGGTTTGAGTCGGAATCGCTCGATCAGATTTACCTGAACCAGGCACGGCGCGATCTCGAGTTGCGCACCCGCCTCCTGGCGGCGGAGAGCCGTCCATTGCTCCTGGCGGGCGACAAAAACACGCTGAATACCTATTGCCAGGACACCGAGCGGACACGCGACACGCGCATCACCATTGTCGCCCCCTCCGGCGAGGTTCTCGCCGACTCCGCCACAGCCCCCAGCCGGATGGATCCGCACAACAATCGCCCGGAAGTCCACGCGGCGCAAGACGGAAAATCCGCGTTCGCCATCCGCTTCAGCCAAACGCTGGGGGCGCGGATGCTGTACTTCGCCCTGCCGGTTTCCGCCGGCGGTTCTTCCTATGTCTTCCGTACGGCCATCAGCACGGCCCCGATGGACCAGGCGATCCGGAGCGGCCGCCGGACATTGATGGCGAGCCTCGGCGTAACAGCGTTGGCGGCGGCATTGGCCGCGTACCTCCTCCTCCTCTCCAATGCCCGTGCGATACGCGGATTGCAGCAAGCGGCCGCGCGGATTTCGGCGGGGGAACTGACGACGCAGCTCCCGGTTCCACGCCGCGGCGCGCTGCGCGACCTCGCGTTTTCGCTTTCTGAAATGGCGGAGCAGCTGACCGACCGCATCGAAGACATTTCGCGCGAAAAAAGCCAACGCGACGCTGTTTTCGCGGCCTTGGCCGAAGGGGTCGTCCTCCTGGATCCGGCGGGAATGATTCATTCCATCAATGAATCGGCGCGCCGGATGCTCGGCATTTCCGGCGTGGCGGGAAGTGATTTCTTCGGACTTCTTCGCCAGGAAGCCGTGAAAAATTTTGTGGAACGCCTCGCTCGTTCCAACGAAGAAGGGGAAATGGAGTTGAAGCTCCCCCTCCCCGGCGGCGAACGCGAACTTCACATCCGCGGCGGCCTGATCTGTTGGAGCCGCAACCGGACGGGGGTCCTCCTGGTGTTTTACGACAGAACGCAGCTTGTCCGCCTGGAGCATTTCCGCCGCGACTTTGTGGCCAACGTATCCCATGAGATCAAAACCCCGTTGACCGTGATCCGCGCCGCCGTCGAGACCCTTGCCGACGGCGCGATCGAAGACCGTGAAGCCGCACGGCACTTCATGTACGAAATCACCCGCCATGCGGAACGGTTGAATTCGTTGGTCCAGGACATCCTCTCCCTCTCCACGCTGGAATGCCGCGCCGCGTCCGGCGATTGGGGCGCGGAGCTCGCGCCGACATCGCTGCGCGACATCGCCGAATCGGCGGCCCTCCTCGCCGCAGAAACAGCGGCGCATCACGCCTTGCGCATCGACGTGCTGAATCTGCGCGATACGGAGCTGCCCGTCGATCCCGAACTCATGGAGCAAGCCTTGACCAACCTCCTCGTCAACGCGGCCCTGCACGCCGAAGGAACAAAATCGATTGAGCTGGAGGTGGACACGGATGCGGACAACGCCTTTTTCCGCGTCATCGACCACGGGAAAGGCATCCCGCCGGAACACCGGGCGCGTATTTTCGAACGCTTCTACCGCGTTGACCGTGCGCGCAGCCGCCGGGGCGGCGGAACGGGGCTGGGGCTGGCGATCGTCAAACACATCGCCCAGCTCCACCACGGAACGGTGGAGCTCCACGACACACCGGGCGGCGGCTGTACTTTCGTCCTCCGCTTGCCCTTGAAAGGACATCTGCGATGAAAAAATGTTCCGTCGATGAGATCCGAGAGCGATTCGACATGGATGTGGAACGCTTCAGCAACCTTGAAACCGGCCAGGTTTCCACCATCGACGCGGCTTTGACCATGGAGCTGATCACCCATGCCGCGGCGTGCGCAACATCGGATATGCGGCGCATTCTGGACATCGGCTGCGGCGCGGGGAACAATACGCTGCGTCTCCTCCAACTCCGCCCCGGCCTCGACTGCGATCTGCTGGATCTGAGCGCGCCTATGCTGGAACGGGCACGCGAGCGTGTTTCCGCCGCCAAGGCGAACCGAGTGCAAACCATACAGGCGGACTTCCGCGACGCGGCGTTGCCGGAAAACGCGTACGACGTGATCCTGGCCGCCGCCGTCCTCCACCACCTGCGGGACGACGCGGATTGGGAAACGGCATTCGCCAAACTTTTCCGCCTTCTCCGCCCGGGCGGAAGTGTCTGGATTACCGACCTTGTGAGCCACGAAATTCCGGCGGTTCGAGCAATGATGTGGAAACGTTACGGCGCGTATCTCGCCACCGTCGGTGGCGAGGCATACAAAGAAAAAGTGTTCGCCTACATCGAGTACGAAGATTCCCCGCGCTCCGTCGCCTACCAGCTGGAGCTTCTGCGCAAAGTGGGATTCGCGCACGTCGAACTCCTCCACCAGAACGTCTGTTTCGCGGCCTTCGGCGCGATCAAGGGGCCTTGACCGCGGGGGCCGGCGCCGGGTTGGCGGCGGCTTGCGCGAGTATTTTCGTTACGACATTCTTCGTATAGTCGTTCTTGAGCTCGCCGCGCTGCAGCATCGCCTCCAGGTAAAACGACACCAAGCGGTGCGTCTTGGCATTGGACGCAAGCGACCACACGGCGGCGACGCCGTTCAGATGCCGGATCAACGCCAGGCGATCGTCCATGGAAGGCGATTTCAACTTTTTGTACTCTTCCGGCGACATCGGTCCTTCCGCGCAAACGATGGTTTCCACAATACGTTCAATCGGCCGCCGCCCGCCGGTAACAAAAAATTCGGACCACAATGCGTCGATCTGCCAGGGGAGCGTGACTTCATCGAAATCGAGCGCCGTTCTTCCCGCTCCGTCCTGAAGTATTTTGCGCTCCGGCAGGGGGATCGTCTCCGCCGCTGCGCCGCCCACGCCCAAGGCAATTTGCGCAAGAAAAGAGTTTCGGAAATCCATCGCGCCGCTGCGCATCGCGGCCAATTCCGGGTATAACTGCGGATTCCGGCGAAATGCAAAGACAAACCAGCTGGCGATCGGGCCAGGCTGAAACGGTCTTTTCTTATCCTTCTGCAACATGGGAATTTTCACGTCAAGCATATGCCGGAGGAGGGGCATGATGCACTCCGGACGGGGCGCGGCATAATAACGCACAAGCATTCCTTCCAGCTCGGCAGGGGGGATATCCAATGCGGGGGCCTTGTCCAGAAGAGTGATTTTCGTTTTAGCGACGCACTCGCTTTTGTCGTTCAAATCCATGATGCGGACGATGATTTCGTATTCACCCGCCTTGTCTTTGGGTTCGAAATCAATCTTCAGAGAGCTCGCACAAAGGCGCGCCGCATTAGGGGCCGTACAGGGAAACTCCTGGCCCGGCAGTGTATCTTTACTGTCGAAATACACGCTTCCATCGGGCGCGTGGATCGTCAGACGCACCCGGACGGCCGCCTTGCCCTCCTTAACGGCCACCTTGTAAAAAATCGGCTCGATCTTAAAAGGCTGCTTGCGGACGACTGAAGCGACCGTGGGAACCAGCGGCGGACGTTCGGGAGGGATGCCCGCCCACTGCTCGGCAATATTCTCCGACAATGTGGCCACAACCTGCCCTTCGATGGCCGAAAGGGAAACCCCCGCGGCGAACAACGCCGCAAATACGGTTGAAAAAATCGTTCTCATCGCACCCTCCTTGAATTTCTATATTGCATACTATAACCGCGGATCCGGCAATTTACAAGAAAAATGAAAAAGTCGAAGAAAAATCAGTGAAGAGATTTGCCTGTGGCGCGATAAATGCTATATTATACAAGAGCGAATATTGGCTGCGCAAAAGGGGGGAATGCGTGAAAGAATACGGACCTTTGCCGGATGACAAAACGCGCAAAGATGTTCACCGGAGCGTCGGACGCCGCTTCCGGGACATGACCGAGAACCTGACGGATACAATCGGCGTCATTCTGCGCACGAAAAGCGCAGAGCTCGAGCCGGTCGAATTCGACTGGACCGCCGAATACAGCGATCCCGTCGGCATCTCGGGCAGCGGCGACGACGCCGACGGCGTTCCCGCCAACTTGAACGACCTAAGCCTCCATTGTGTTATCGAACACCATATCGCCGACGGCGGAAACGGCCGCATCGACCAGGCCTACGATCTTACATTCAACCGCCAGGTCGCGCTCAAAACACTCCACCCCGCCTTCCAGGAAAAGCCCCGCTTCCGGCGGGCGTTCATGCAGGAAGCGCGGGTAACGGCGCAGCTCGACCACCCCTCCATCGTTCCTGTCCACAGCTTGTACGGCGACGATTCGGGGGGGCTTCATCTTTCCATGAAGCTCATCCGGGGCCGGACGCTCCAGGACTACATCAAGCGCACCGTCGAGTTTTATCGTGATAAAACAGCTTCCGAAGTGCAGCGTGCCGAACGGAAACAAATGTGGAAACGCATCGGCACCTTCCGGCGCGTCTGCGAAGCCATCGCCTACGCCCATCACCGCCGCGTCATCCACCGCGACTTGAAGCCGGCGAACATCATGATCGGCAATTTCCGTGAAACCTACGTCATGGACTGGGGACTTGCCGAACACCGGGGCGATGAGGCGGCCATTCCCAATGAAAAGCTTGCCGGAACATTGCGCTACATCGCGCCGGAGGTCATTCGCGGCGAACCTTACGACCACCGCTCCGACATTTTCGTACTCGGGCTTCTTCTCTTTGAGATTGTCTATCTCCGGGCGGCCTATCCCTCCGCACGCGATAAAGACGCGGCCATTGAACGCGCAAAAAATTGTATGTTCGAACCGGCGCGGCACCGTTTCGGCGTCGACGTCGACATCGATTTACAGAAAATCATCAAGAAAGCCCTTGCCTCCAATCCGGATGAACGCTACCAGAGCGTCCGTGCGCTGGAGGCGGATCTCAATGCATTTGAGCTCGGCGAAACCGTTTCGGCCAACCCGGATAATGCCTGGAACGCATTCCTCCGCAAAATGCGGAGCCGCTCGAAGCTGCTTCTGGGGATCTCCGCGGCACTCCTGCTGCTGTTTACTTCGGCCATCGCGTTCAATCTGCATTACGCGGCCAAACGCTGGGAGCAGGAGCAGCGGCGCGAACGGGCCCTCGCCAAAGGGTACACCATCGGTCTGGCCTCCAGCGCCCGGTTCGACAGGCTCTTCCAGCGTTATGAGCATTATCTGCGCACCAACGCCGGAGATGCCGCGTTGCTCCTGGAACTGAAAAAACCGGGGACGAAAAAACTTTACACCGTTGCGGACGGCATGACGCCGGGAAAAGAACCGCCCGACTTTCGCTATGCCCCCACATTCAACCGGAAACTCTCGCTGGGGCACATGGTATTCATTCCGCCCGCGGGGAAAGAGAACGACCCGGAAACGCTGAACACCATGCAGTACCTCAGTCCGGTACAGCGGAGCTTCCAGTCGGCCATCCACAACAGCCTTTCGGATGTTGTCGCCGAAGGGACCTCCGACGCCGAATACGATCAGATTATCTGCAATAAGATCCGCCCACCGCTCGTGGTCGCCTACGCCGGACTGACTTCCGGACTTCTTTTCAGCTATCCGTACGACACCGACTGGGGGGACGACTACGATCCGCGCAAGCGGCCTTGGTACTCCGCCGCGTTGCGAAATCCCTCCGTCATCACCTGGAGCGCGCCTTATTTCGACGTGGGTGACGCACGGGATATCGTTATGACCGCCTCCACGGCGATTCACTCCAAAAACGGTACGGTCTACGGGGTGGCGGCCCTGGATGTTTCGCTCTCGCAAATGATTGCTTTCATGGAAAAGAACGGGACCTCCGGCGACTTTATCACAAACAAATACCTCATCAACCGCCGGGGGCAGATCATTGCGGACACCAAGGCGGATCTGGCGGCCATACGCGAAAAAAACTCCCTGGATTTCGCCATGTTCAAGCAGTCCGATTTGCTCAAATCCATGTGGCAGCGGGAAACGGGCTGGCAGCAGACCAAAGAAGAAGGTAAAGATATTCTCTACTTCTTCTTTCGGATCGAATCGCTGAATTGGCTCTATGTCGAGCGGGTGGAGCTGGATAAACTGGCCAGGTCGACCACGGACAGCCTCACCGCGACGCAGGGAGCGCCCGGTCAAAAGCAATAATGGCGAATGTGGCCGCCTCGGCGCGCGCGGGGGCCTGGTCGCGGATCGCCTCGTAGAGTTCGTTGTGCGCGGCGACTTCCGCCGGATCGAACGGATTTTCCGCAATCCACGCTTTCATGACAATGGCGATGGAGCGGCTGATGGAACGGTAGAGGTCGATCAATATCGGGTTGCCCGTCGCGGAGGCGACGGCGGCGTGGAACGCAAGATCCGCGGCGGCGTTGTCGTTTCTGGAAACATTGCGCTTATCCAGCGCGCTCTTTAAACGCGCCAAATCCTCCTCCGTCCGGTTCAACGCGGCGAGGCGCGCGATTTCTTTTTCAAGCGCCAGACGCGCTTCCAGAATTTTACTGAAATCCACCCCGCGAAGACGCGAGTCAAGGGCAACCTCGAAACGGTCGTCCGCCAGGACATACGTCCCGTCGCCGGGGCGTGCCTCGAGCATTCCGGCATGGATCAGCGACTGCACCGCTTCGCGCACGGTGTTGCGGCTCACGCCGAAGTGGCGTATGAGCTCCGGTTCCGGCGGAATGCGCCCGCCGACCGGCCAATTTCCGGAATGAATGTTGCGCTCCATCTCCTCCAGCACCTGACGGGCCAGGGAAATGCGCACAGGCTTTTTCAGCATCGCGCTCATAGTGAAGAAAACCCCCGCCGCCTTGCGGCGCGCGGGGGCTTGCAGGGCAAACGCTTACTTCTTTTCGAAGAGGCTGCGGATGCGCGCACCGGTGATTTCCACCGGATGTTCGCCGAGGGCTTTGCGCTTCGCATTCAGGTTCGGGGCGCCGGCACGGGCTTCGGCCAGCCAGACACGCGCGAACTCGCCGGATTCGATCCGGGCCAGCGATTCCTTCATGCGTGCCTTCACATCGGCGGGCAAAATCTGCGGGCCGTTGTAGTATTCGCCGAATTCCGCGGTGTTGGAGATGACTTCGTTCATCTTCTGGATGCCGCCTTCATAGATCAAGTCCACGATGAGCTTGGCCTCGTGCACGCACTCGAAATAGGCCATTTCGGCGGGATAGCCCGCTTCGATCAGCACTTCAAAGCCGTACTTCATCAAATCGACCATGCCGCCGCAGATCACGTTCTGTTCGCCGAAGAGATCCTCGTACGCTTCCTGGGCAAGCGTGCACTCAAGGACGCCGGCGCGGGTGAGGCCTTCCGCCTTCGCCATGGCGAGCGCGACTTCCTTGGCCTTGCCGGAAGCGTTCTGCCCTACGGCGATCAGTCCCGGAACACCGAAGCCTTCCACAAACCGCTTGCGGACTTCGGTCCCCGGACTCTTCGGGGCAACCATGATCACGTCCACAAACGCCGGGGGAACGATTTCCTTGAACACATAGGCGAAGCCGTGCGAGCAACTCAGGGTCTTGCCTTCCTTGAGGAACGGCTTGATTTCCTTTTCATACACCGGCCCGTGGTTTTCATCCGGCAGAAGAATGTGGATGATGTCCGCTTCCTTGGCCGCATCGCTGACCGAAAGAACCTTGAAGCCTTCGTTCCGCGCCGCATCGAACGACTTCCCCGCGCGCACGCCGATGATCACGTTCACGCCCGAATCGCGCAAGCAAAGCGCCTGTGCGCGTCCCTGCGCGCCGAATCCCATCACGGCAATCGTCTTGCCGCTCAGGTAACTCAAATCCGCCTGACTGTCATGAATGATTTCCATTTTTCCATACCTCATATTGTGTGGTTAAAGGTTTTTCGTCCAAAACTAAACATCCTACCTTTGGATGTTTACTATAGCATCTCTCCGTTCTTTTGCAAGCGCATACGAATGAACCTTGAGAATTTAAACAAAAAAAACGGCGGCGATTCCGCCACCGTTTGATTCTTCACACGTCGCCTTGGGTCAGGCTTTGCGTCGTTTGAGGAGCTTGCCGCCGCCAAGCATGCCGCCGCCAAGGAGGAACGCGGCCAGAACACCGGGGAGCGGCTGTCCGGCCGGGACATCGGCGGAGCCGGTCATCGTGTAGGTGCCGACCTGGACATTCATAATTGTTTCCGACATGGCGGCCATTTCGTCGTAGCTTGTGGAGTGAACATAAACGCCGTACTGGCCGAATCCGTTGGCGTAGAGCGTGTTGTTGTCCAGCATGCGGGTACCGTTGAACGTACCGTAGTGTTCTCCCTCCAAACGCGGAGTGTTGTAGACCTTGTTGCCGTTGGAGTCCGTAACCCAGAAACCCACAGAGTCGCCGCTGCCGAAGACCACCGGAGCACCGGAAGCGTCCACCGCGGTGTACATGCCGTCGGCGAGCAGAGCGAAGGAAAGTTCCGTCCCTTTCTGGGTGCCGTTCACAATATAGCCGCCCCAGGATGCGGGCGCCGCCGTGGCGAAGGAAACAAACAAGTTCGCACTATTCAGGAAATAGAGCGTGTTCTGTACGCCGCCGGCTGTATGATGGAGCCGATCCGCCCAGGCGGTAACCTTAGACGCGTTGTTGTCGTTGTCCACATAGCCGATTTTTCCGAAATCGTAGGAGTACTGAACAGCGGCGAACGAAACGCAGGCGATAAAACCCAATAAAAGCGATGCAATAAACTTTTTCATAAGAACATCCTTTGCCATTAAAAAATTGAATTCTTTTAATATACACTAACTTCATAAAAAAACAACCAGAAAAAAGATGCAAATCGATCTTTTTTTGTTAAAAACGCATGAGATTCATATTATATACCTATTTCTTTCCATTCATGAAAACAAGAACGAGCACGATATTAATAATTAACTTAATGTTGTTTTCGGCATGATCCGGTGCTATATTCTATTGACCCGGAAGTCATCACAAAACAGGGAAAACAAATGCGGAACGAAACATTTGCGGAAACAGTGATCCTGGGCGCGAGCTGCTTTGCGGCAGGACGCGTTTTGGAGGGAGAGAATGTTCTGGTCATCGAGCGCGAGGCACGCGTGGGCGCGGAGTATTTCGACGCATGGCGCGCCTGCCCGCCCCTGCACGCGCCTTTCCGCACACAGGCGGCACGGCAGCTCTTCCGGGAATTGGAGGAACGCAACCAACTCGCCGATCTCTATGCCCCCGGTCCGCTCCTTTACCGGATGCTGCGCGATCACCACAGCCGCTTTCGCCTGCGCACGGAAATACTTGACTTGCAAAAAATGGACGACGGATTCCTCCTGCGGACCACCGCTTCCGGCCGAACGGAAATCATCCGTTGCCGGAGGTTGATCGACAATACACCCCTATGCATTTCGCACCCCGCCTTCGGCCGTGCAAACCTTGTCGGGGGGCGCGTAACAAGCTTGTTCCATATCCCCGGCGTGCCCCCGGATATCTGGCAAAACGCCCCGTTCGCCTTCCGTTCCGGCCGGACGCCGGGCGAATTCCTCGGTGAATTTTCTATTGCAGGGCGCGTGGATTGGATCGAAACACGCCGTGCGATCGTCGAAGCATGGCGCACGCGCCCCCCCGAACTCGCGGAAGGGCGTATCCTCTCCCTCGGCAAATGTGCCGATTATGAGGTAAAACAATCTGTGGCCCGGCTTGGAGAAAACCACTTCTATTGTCATGCCGCGCAATTTTCCGGCCCCCTCGCGGCGCTGGACGCCACGATCCAAGACGATGCGCCGGAAGCGAATCTCCCGTATTCCGAAAAGGCCGAAATACACCGCGCCTACGATGTCATCGTCGTCGGCGGCGGCACGGCCGGGGCGATCGCCGCGCTCACCGCGGCGGAAAATGGCCTCGCGGTCTGCTGCATCGAAGAATCTTCCGCGCTGGGAGGAACCGGAACCCTGGGTGGCATTCCCGGCTACTACTACGGCCTCCGCAGCGGACGCTTCGATGCCGTCGACGAACATGCGAGAACCTTGCGCGACGGACAATTCGTCCCCGCCGGAAGCGCAAATTCCGACGCAAAAGCCATAATTTTTGAACAGGAACTCCGCGCCGCCGGCGCGGACATCTTCCTGGAAAGCCGCGTGCCCGATGAAGCGTACATCAAGGAAGGGTGCAAGGTCCGCGGACTCCGTTTCGCCACAACGGATGCCATTTTGCATTTCGACTGCCGTTTCCTGATCGACGGCACAGCCAACGGCGAGGCGTGCGCCGCACTGGGCTGCGCCTTCACCGAAGGACGCGCGACGGACGGAAAATGCCAACCATTTTCCAGTGTCCGCGTGCGCCGGCATGGCGCGGGCATCGGCTCCGCCAACTTCGACGCGGGGTATGTTTTGAGCGCCGACGCGGCGGACATGACTCGCGCGATCATTCACTCCAACGCCCTCCACGTCAAGCCGCCGCAGGAAGAGCAAGAACACATCTGCTGGATATCTCCCATTCCCGGCTTGCGCGAAGGACGCCTGATTCAATGCGACGAAGTCCTCCGCTTCCGTGATTTTGTCGCCGGCCGGTGGGCAGGGAAACGCCCCCTCGCTTACGCGTACGCAAACTTCGACAGCCATTCCCGCGACTGGGCCTTCGCCGATGCGGAAATCCGCGACTGGATGGTCGGCGCGAGTCTGTGGGGAAAAAACATCGTCGCCCCCATCACGCTCGGAATGATGTTGCCGAAAGGGTTCGACAACCTGGCCGTGGCGGGGCGGGCACTGGGCGTGGATCACCTGACCGCCTCGCTCCTGCGGATGCAGCCTTGCTTGCAAAAGCAGGCGGAAGCCCTCGGCCTCGCCGTCGCCATGAGCCTTAAGGCGGGCATTCCCGTCCGCGCCGTCCCCCTGGCGGAGCTGGAAAATCGGCTCCGCGCCTCCGGCTGCCTGAACGACGAATCCACCCTCCCCGATTGTTCGTTCCCGGAAGACATCGCAACATTGCCCCAACGCCTCTCCTCGGAAAAACCCGGCGAGGCCATCTGGCAATCCTCGCACAACATCGAGCGTTGCCGGGATATCCTCTTGAAGGAACTGCATTCGGAGAATCTCCACAGCCGCCGCCACAGCGCCATCGCACTCGGCATCGCGGGCGATGCGACAGGGCTCTTCGTCCTCCGCGAAATGCTTTTGGAGAACGATGCATTCCTCCCGCAGAGCAGCCGGGCGCAAAACCAACGCCGGATTCTGGCCGCCGCCGATCTTCTGGGGCGTTTGGGAACTCCTGAGGATGCAGCGCTCCTCCTCGACGTTCTTTCGCGCAGCGAAGAGGATGTTTCTCTTTTTACACATACATTCCGCGCCCTCGTGGAACTGGGGGGGCGGCACACGGCATGCCGTGCCATCGTTCGCGAAAAACTGAGAACGCTGCTCGCACACGAAGATTTTGAATGCCGTCTTCTCATGAAAAACTCGTCCGAAACAGGCGATGCCGTCTACACCGACCTCCGTGAATCGCTGCAAAAACTTTTTCTTCGCTGCTGATATTGCGCTTGACGCGGAAAAAAATAGATATGACTCTTGAATTTTTTTAAATAGATGTTATATTTATTTATATGCAAGATAAAACAAATGGATAACTACAGAAAATTCAAAGAAATTTGTGCAAAGAATGGCTGGAAGTGCACTTCGCAACGTCTCGCCGTCCACGATTTTATTGCCGCAAATCTCGATCATCCGGGTGTCGATGAGGCGTGGAAGCACATCAAGCAAACCTTGCCGGCCGTTACCCGGGAGAGTATTTATCGGATTTTGAACGAGTTTGCCGGAGCCGGCCTCATCCATCGGCTCGACCATATGGCCAGCGCCCGTTACGACTCCCGCGTTGATGCACATGGGCATTTCATCTGTGAAATTTGTGGCGGAATGTCGGATTTCGATTGGCCGCAGGGGACGATAGTTCCGGACGGGGTATTGTCCGGGAACGTCAGCCATATGGAAATCCGAATTGTAGGACGTTGCAAAAATTGCGCATCGGAAAAATAGCCGTACCGGATGCGTCAAAATGATTTTGACGCATCATCAATAAACCGAAATCGACCGACGGGAGAAAAAAATGAAAAGCATCACAAAGTTCGACATCCAGTATGCCCACAGATTCTACAAATTCCAGGGTGAGGCACAATATTTGCACGGCCACACCGGCATCCTGACCATTGAGGTCGAGGACACCATTGAACAGGGCGTCAACATGGTTTATCCCTGCAATGAAATCCAGAAAGTCGCCTGGGATGTTCTCAGGAACTTTGACCACGCACTGGTTCTGCGGGAAGACGATCCGCTGCTTCCGGCAATTCTCGATGTCTATGAAAAACAGGGGATCAAAAACGGCGCGCCATCCAACAAGATGAAGGGCCCGGCCTTCAAAACCCAATGGGCTACCGCCTATCCGGAATGTCGTTTGGTGGTAACCAAAGAAACCATGACTGTTGAAGGGATGATCAAGATCGTATACGATTTGCTCAAAGACAAGTTGAACATCTCCAAACTCACCTTCAGCAGCGGCGTCAACGCCGCGACCCAGGATTACACCCCCGGCAAAACCATCGCCCGCTGTCCGCTGTGCGGCGTAGCGTTGCTCGACGGCGTCTGCCCGAAATGCGGCTACAAGAAGCATTGATCCCATCCAACCCCAAAGCTGTTACGCATTGCAAAATGTGTAACAGCTTTTTCCGCTGCCGTTTCATCAAGTGTGCGCAACATGCCACCAGGAGCAGCTTGGATGCCCGATGAAAGAGGGGTAAGGCTATTGCCCGCTTGCGGTCGAAGTTGCGGCCTTGGCTTTGGCGGTCTCCGCGAGCGCCCGCTTGACATCGGGGGTAAACATCTTGTAGCGCCGACCCTTATGCGTGTAGAGACCAATCCGGTACACGGGGGGGATCTTGTCCATCTTGATGTACTCCTCCTCGGCAAGTTTGGAAACATCAAAGCCCTCTATGTACACCCAGTCCAGGGCTGTTGTGTCGCGAGCGACTGTATTCATTTGCCGGTTGCCCGCATAGGAGTGCTCATAAGGCTCATATATGCCCGCGTTGTCGCTGATGTACTTTATAAGCTTATAGCTCATCGAAGAATACTGCACAAGGGGGCCGGCGCTGAGGTCCCGATCCCGCATGCACTCCACCCCCTCCAGACCGGCCGGGACGGGGTTCTTTTTTTTGTCAACCTGGTCGCCGATAAACCCTTTACCCTCCTCGGGCACCGCCACCTTTTTAGCAGGGCCGGAGAGGCCGCGACTGCTGGACTTGCTGAACCCGGAGGGACCGGAGGAGAGGCCGCGGCTTTTGGGCTCGGCGGCAACGCTTGTACAGAGAAGGGCCGTCGTTACAGTAACAAAACACAACGTTGTACTCAATTTCATTTTTTTATCCTTACCCACAGGGCCTTATCTGCAGTTTGCAATGAGAACGACAAAAAATCCGATCACCCACGATACCAATACAATATATGTCATAAGCGTCCACGCGCCGCAGAGCTTATGCCGTCCGCACTCTGGACATGCGAGCGCACGTTTCGAGATGTATGCGCTGCAATCGGAACACTCCACTAACGCGGATAGGTTGACCGTGCTTGATGACGTACTGCGCGCAGCAGAGGTGTACTTTGGCCGTGTCTGGCGCATTGTGTGTCCGCACTCCGGACATTGCCACTCGCTGGCGCCGTCGCCCTCGTAGATATCAAACGATTTTGCGCACGATGGACATATTTTCTGCATGCTCACCTCCTCTAGCTGTGCTTACTCTCAAATATATGTTCATGAATCAAGCAAATCAAGCAAATTTATTGTATCTTTTCGGAACGATTCGAAAGAGGTCAAAAGAAAGAGACGGAGAAAGTTTAATTTTTTTAGACGTCCCCACTATACATGTTTCGCTTGCCACAAGTGTAACGCATAAATTCTCAGCGAATTCTCGCAAGCGCTTTTTCTTTTTCCAGCATTGGGAAATTGCCATCCAAGGTGTATAGTACCTCCAGATGCATTCATTCCGGAGGTCTTTCATGTTGAAAAAAACGTTTTGCTCCGTTCTCCTCCTTTCGGGGGTACTGGCGCTGGCCGGCGCGCCGCCGGCGCTGGTTTCCGATTCGGTTCCCGACGATCCGCCTATGGCGTTGCCCGCTCTCCGCGAGCCTTCGCCGCAAGTGCTGGCACTCACCGCCTTCACCCACTTCACACGTGAAAAAGACCCGGCGAAAAAACTTGAATATCTCGCCGAAATGGTCAAACACGATCCCCGCTCGGAACTCGCGCTGGCTCTTCTGTACGAAGCGCCGCGTTCGATGCTGCCGCCTGTGATGCCCTCCATATATAAGACAGCCTGCGAGCACCCGGAGTCGTGGATGCTTGTGAACTTCGCGCTCCTGAATCAAAAATTCCTCCCCGCCGATTCGCCCCTTTCGGGGCGTTTGTCCGAAGCGGCGTTGGCGGCGATGGACGAGCCTGCGAAGCTGGACGAAAAAGGGCGCGTGCTGTACAGACTGCTTCTCCGCGACCGCTTTGAGCAACTTTTACAAAAACACGACTTCGATGCCGCCCTCCGGCTTGTCGAAGAGCGGACGCAGCAGGGTTCTCTCCCCCTGGAACGCGAGGAGGCGTGGTGTTTTTGCCTCTCGGCGGCGGAACAGGCGCCGGAGAACCGCCGTTGGCTCGGTTTGCAAAGCAGCATGCGGAGCGAGTTCCGGCAAAAAGCGGATGTTCTCCTCGCCGGACTCCTCCAAGACGAGGCATCGATCACCACGGAACAGGAAGTTCTTGTCCGCCTGGAGTGCTACGCCAAAGCCAAACGCCCCGACCTTGTCAAGGCATTCAGCGAAAGGAACCGGAGCCGTTTGACCGTGCAGCTTCGCACCGTGGACCTTCTCCGCGAGCAAGATCCCGCGGCGGCGCTGGCGGCGGCGCTGGCGGCGGAAAAACTCGCCCGCCAGGACGACCGCCCCCTCCTCGCGCAGATTCTTGTTTATATGGAGATGAAGAACTACGCCAAGGCGGAGTCCATCCTCCCGCGTCTGCGGAATGAGGAGCAGAAATTTTTCATGCAGACGCAAATTTTCATGTATCAAAAGAAATACACGGAGTTGGCGGGCGTCCTGGATACGGCCGAAGTAAGACTTCTGCTCCTCCCCGATTCCAAGGAGCGGAACGCCCGTTTGGGGCACCTGTATTTCCTGCGTCTTCTCCTCGCGGAAAAGATTCATTCCCAAAAGCTTCTGGAATCCGCGGAAAACTACTACCGCAAACAAGGCATCCTGGAAACACCCGCAATCGCCAACGCCGTGGGGTACACCCTTGCGGTGCTGAACATCCGGCTGGACGAGGCCGAACGCCTGATCGACATCGCGCTGCGTGCGGCCCCGAACAACGGCGCGTTCCTGGACAGCAAGGGGTGGGTTCTTTTCCGCAAGGGCAACCTTGCGGGGGCGGAGGAGTATTTGCTTAAAGCCCTCAATTCCGAGGAAATCAAAGCCGGGGCCGCCGCAACGTTCGACCACCTCGGCGACGTCAAGGCCGCGCAGAAAGACATCCCGGCCGCGCGCGAATACTACAAAAAAGCGTTGGCCGCTCCGCTCACGCCCGATTTTGATCCGGCAACCGTACAATCCAAACTGGAAAAACTCCAATGAAACTCCAAGAAATTCCCGCGCTCCGCTTTACCGGCGGCTACTGGCAGCAACTTGAAACCGTGAATAGAGAAAACACCATTCCCGCCAACCACGCCCAGTGCGAAAAAACCGGCCGCCTTGAAGCGTTGAAACTCAATTACCGCTCCGGCATGCCCAACGGCCCGCATATTTTCTGGGACTCGGACGTGGCCAAATATCTGGAGGCCGCCGCCTGTTCGCTTCTGAAATTCCCCGATGCGGGGCTGGAAGCGACCGTCGACGAACTTGTATCCCGCATTGTCCGCGGCCAGGCACCCGACGGCTATTTCAACAGCTACTTTCAGCAGATCCGTCCCGCCGACCGCTGGAAATGCCTGATGGGCGACCACGAACTTTATTGCGCCGGGCACCTTTTCGAAGCGGCCGTCGCCTATTTTTACGCCACCGGAAAACGCGCCTTCCTCGATGCGATGTGCCGCTACGCCGACTGCATCGCCACCGTATTCGGCGATGCGGAAAACCAGAAAAAGGGGTACCCGGGGCACGAGGAGATTGAACTTGCGCTGGTGAAGCTCGCCGAAGCGGCGAACCGCCCGGAGTACGTGCGCCTCGCCCGATTCTTCATCGACCAACGGGGCACGTCGCCGAACTACTTCAAGCTCGAAAGCCCCGATCCGAAGATTGAAATCTTCCGCGACCTCGCCTACTTCCAGGCCCACATTCCGGTGCGCGAGCAGCGCGAAGCCGTCGGCCACGCGGTGCGCGCGGTCTACTTGTATTCCGGCATGGCCGACGTGGCCCGTTTGAATAACGATGCGGAACTTGCCCGCGTCTGCCGCACCCTCTGGGGAGACATCACGCAACGGAAGATGCACCTCACAGGAGGCATCGGCTCCACCCATTTCGGCGAAGCCTTCGGCGCGGCCTACGACCTGCCGAACGAAGAGGCGTACAACGAAACCTGCGCGGCCATCGGGCTGGTGTTCTTCGCCTGGCGGATGTTCCGGATGGAGAAAAAGTCCGAGTACATCGATGTTCTCGAGCAGGCGTTGTACAACGGCGCCGCCTCCGGCGCTTCCTTGCAGGGGACGCGCTTTTTCTACGAAAACCCCCTCGCCTGCTACCCCAAAGGGACCATGGCCAACGGCAAACACCACCAGGAGCGACCGGAATGGTTCGGGTGCTCCTGCTGTCCGCCGAACGTCGCGCGGCTCCGCGCCTCGGCGGGAATGTACTTCTACGAACGCGCGGGGGACCGCCTCTGGATTAACTTGTACAACGAATCCGTCCTGGACCTGGGCGACGTCCGCATCGAACAAAAAACCGCCTATCCGTACGATGGAAAAATCGAATTGCTCTTTCACTCCTTTCCGGCAGGATTCACGCCGGTTCTGCGGATTCCGGCGTATTCGCGGACGTACCGGTTGCTCCGCAACGGCGCGGAGCTCCCGCATACCCTCGAGAACGGCTATGCCGTCCCCTCGGTTCCGTGCAAAGCGGGCGATGTGCTGACGCTTGAGCTCGATTTCACCCCCCGGATCGTGGCGGCCGATCCCCGTGTCCGCCACGACTGCGGACGCGTCGCCGTCACGTGCGGTCCCCTGGTTTACTGTCTGGAAGAGGAGGACAACGGCGCGGATTTGAATGCGCTGCGGATGGACTTAAACGTCCCTTTGGAAGTTCTTCCGGGCGCAATGCCCGCCCTCGAAGGGCGCGGTTTCCGCCTCCCCGCCTTCGCGCAGTCGGAAGGATTGTACCGTACCTGGACGCCCGACAAGGAAATACCGGTAAAACTCCGCTGGATTCCCTATTTTGCGTGGGGGAACCGCACTTTCGGCGAAATGCTCGTCTGGGTACGGTACTGATACCAATGAGCGATCTAAAGGTTAGTAACTCGCGGCGCAATAGCGGCGCGAGTTACAAGCATTATGATTACGAATTGGCATGATCGTTTGCAGAGACGCTTTTGACGCATTATAGTAAAGCATAATGAATATTGTACTGACCGGAAAAAATCTGGACGACATCCGTCCTTTGCTGCCGCAATTCGGATTGTGTGAATCTGCCGAAACGCCGGACTTGGTCCTGGCGCACGGCGGCGACGGTACGCTGCTCGTGGCGGAGCACGATTATCCTGGCATTCCCAAACTCCCGTTGCGCGACGCGGCGACGGCGCCCTTGTGCCGCCGCCATTCGCACGCGGAAATTCTCCGGCAATTCCGCGCGGGGGAACTGCCTAAAACAGTTTTGCCCAAAATCGCGGGAAGCTGCAACAACCGCACGATTCACGGCCTGAACGATGTGTTCATCCACAACTCCGAGCGCGGCAGCGCATTGCGTTACCGCGTGCGGATCGACGGATTGTTGTATGCCGACGAAATTGTCGGCGACGGCGTCGGCGTGTCCACCGTGCACGGGAGCACCGCGTATTATAAAAGCATCACGCACAGTTTATTCCGTGTCGGCATCGGGCTCGCATTCAGCAATTCGACGGAGGAAATCGGACACCTGGTCCTCGACGCGGCAAGCGTAGTGGAGATCGAAATCATCCGCGGCCCCGCCATTGTTCTGGCGGACAACGCGCGCGATTTTTTTGAGGCCGCCAACGGCGAACGCATCCAACTTTTTCAATCGAACGCGGCGGCAACAGTTTATGGGTTGGAACACTTTATGTGTCCGGAGTGCCGTTTTCTGCGCCATCCGCACCAGCTCCCTTTCCGGACCTGGCTAAACTTTCCACAGGAGAAACCACAATGAACGTCCCATTGAATGTTAATTTGAACGGTAAAATCGCCATTGTAACCGGCGGAGGCGGAATCCTCTGCGGCATGATGGCCGAGGCGCTCGCGCGATGCGGCGCCAAAGTCGCCGTCCTCGATCTGCGCAAAGAGAACGCGCAGGTCGTCGCCGACCGGATTACAGCCGCGGGCTTCAGTGCCATGGGCTGCGCCGCCAATGTGCTTGAGCCCGAATCGCTCCAGGCCGCGCGCGCGGAGATCGAAAAGGCCTGGGGACCCGGCTGCGACATCCTCATCAACGGCGCGGGGGGCAACCACCCCAAGGGGACCACCACGCGCGAACAGCTTTTGCCGGAAGACCTCACCGGAACGAAGGCGGAAAATATGCTGACCTTTTTCGACCTCGACCCGGCGGGCGTGGGTTTTGTGTTCAATCTGAACTTCCTCGGAACGCTGCTCCCCACACAGGTTTTCTGCCGGAGCATGGCTTCCGGCAAAGGGGGCGTGGTCATCAACATCTCCTCCATGAACGCTTTCCGTCCCCTGACGAAAATTCCGGCCTACAGCGGCGCCAAAGCAGCGGTGAGCAATTTCACCCAGTGGCTGGCCGTACACCTTGCCAAGGTGAACATCCGCGTGAACGCGATCGCGCCGGGATTTTTCCTGACGGACCAGAACCGGGCGCTCCTGACGAATCCGGATGGTTCGCTCACGCCGCGCGGCGAAAAAATCCTTTCCCACACGCCGATGAACCGTTTCGGCACCCCGGAAGACCTCCTCGGCGCGCTGCTTTTCCTGGTGGACGGCAACGCCTCCGGGTTTGTGAACGGCGTGGTGCTCCCGGTGGACGGCGCGTTCGCGGCCTACGCCGGAGTCTGACGTATGGATGCAGTCCGCCTCCGGGCGGTGCACGATGCGCTTTTTGAACGCTACGGCGTGCGCGGCTGCCCTTTGGAGCACGCGACGCCGTACCAGCTCCTTGTATCGGTGATCCTTTCCGCCCAATGCCGCGACGATCGGGTAAATTTGGTAACGCAAGAACTTTTCCGCCGTTTCCCCACGCCCGCGGATATGGCGGAGGCCGATCGCGCCGAAGTCGCGCGCCTGATCCAGCCCTGCGGGTTGTTCCAGACAAAATCCGCGTACATCGTGGAGGGGGCGCAAATGATCGTGCACGAGTTCGCCGGAGAAGTTCCCCAAACCATGGAGGAATTGACGCGCCTCCCCGGCGTGGGGAGGAAAAGCGCGAACGTAATGCTCGGAAATGCCTTTGGCATCCCCGGATTCCCGGTGGACACGCACGTAAACCGCGTGCTGAACCGCCTTGGCTTGACCGCGAATCAAAACCCGGAGCGTATCGAAACGGAGGTCAACGCCGCGCTGCCCCCCTCATTGTGGACCAATTTTTCCCATCTTCTCATCACCCACGGGCGCGAAACCTGCCACGCCCGCGCGCCGCGCTGCGAAGAGTGCATTCTCCGCGCACTTTGTCCATTCAACGGAAAACAGTAACGTTTGCGCCCCAGTCGTCGCGGTACTGCCCGGGACGGCGCATGTCGCCGACTTTCAGCCGAAGATAGTTGTACCCTTCGCGGAGGACGATATCGAACCAGTGCGGCGCGCAAAGTTCCGCCTCCTGCACCGGGTCCAGGGAAAGAATCGCTTCGCCGTTCAGGTACGCCTGCGCCGCGTCGCTCACGCCCAGCGCCAGCACGGCGGGTCCCGCCGTTTCCGCGTAAATGCGGAACTGCATGTAACCGAGCACATCTTTCGATGCTTTGAAGTGGCGGATCAAATCGTAATACCCGTTCGGATTCCCCTGCACCGGCGATGAGGCGTATTTGCGGTTGAACGCTTCGTCCGAAAGGATTTCCGGCTCGAAGCGCTGCTCCGTGATCGGGTTCCGCCAATCGTACGGGTACGGCCCCGCCGCCGTTACGTTCACCACCGGGAGCGCCTTGCGTTCCACCGTATCCGGAAACGCGGAAATGCGCGTGGAGGTGCATCCGTACGGGACAAGGTCAATGAACTCAAGCTGCGGCGCCACGCGGTACAGCAACGGTACATCGGGGGTATAACGCCCCAGCTCCAATTCGTCGTAATGCGTTACACGCCGCACAGGAACGCGGATGGAAAGAGGCGGCGCGTCGTAGGGATAAGCAACAGGGAGCTTGACAACTTCCAACCGCGCAGCTTCCTCCGGCGTAAGGTCGAGAGCGAAATTCCACGGCCCCGCGGGCTCCAGGTTCAACGGCGCAAAACGCCCCTTCCCTTCCTGCGTGCGGACGTTGGGGACGGGGTACGCGTAGACCAGAGGCCCCCGCACAAGCGTCCGGTACTGCCTATCGGCGGCAAGCTCGATGCGCATGGGGAGCGTCAGTTCCAGAACATCGCCGTCGCGCCAGACGCGCCGCAGAGCGGCGAAGCCCTTTTCGCGCGGCGGAAGGGGCAAATTCTCCCCATTGAGTGCAATGCGCGGCGCGGAGCACCATGCCGGAATGCGGAAGGAGAACGGCATTTCCAGATTCTTTTCCAGATGAAACCGGAACCGGATCGTTTCGCCGAACGGGTACTCGGTTTCTTCGGAAATTTTGTACGCCGTTCCGCCGAAAGAAGCGGAAAATTCGGCCGGCCCATAGGTTGCCGCGCACGGGGCGCCCAAACCATCGAGCAGAAACATCCGCAGAACATAGTTCGGCATGGCACGGTGGACATTCCCGCCGCAGCATTCGGGGATGTGGTTGGCTTTGTACTGCCGCCAGGCGTTCTCGCCGCGCATGGAGTGCGATTGATTGGAGAATGGCGTCGCCAACACCTGGTTGGGGCTGGACAAATACTGAAGACGGGTAAAATCCGGCGTTACGGAACCGGGAAGCGCGTTGAACGCGATTTTCTCCAGCCAATCCGCATAACGCCCGTCCCCCGTCGCCATCAAAAAGTAGCCCACGCTCCACGCAAAATCGCTGATGACGCACGTTTCGTACCCCTGCAACGGATCGCGCCCGGAGAGGTACTCGTTGGAGCTCGGCAAACCGACCTCCAGCCCGTGGTCGCGCATGATCGCGTCCAGTCCCGCCACGGCTCCGTCCAGCCAGCGCTGTTCCCCGGTGTGCAAATAAAGGAGAACCGGCAGCTTGAGCGATTCGGAAACCGAAACGCCATGCATGACAATACGCTTTTCGGAGGCAAGTTTGTCGAACCAGAGTTCTTCGTACGGATCGTCGATCTTCGGAATGTACTCGTTGAGGAATTCGTACCCGGCGACGGCGAGTTCTTTGAGCGCTTCGTCCTTCGTCCACTCATAAAGCTTGAGTATTCCTTCCAGATTGGTGATGTGGCGCAACTCAATCCCCAGCTCGGCGGGAGTCAGCGAGGCGAAATGACGGTGAAACGCCGCTTCAATCGCCGCATCCGGCTTTGCGCCCAAACGCGCGATGACGGCCTTGAAAAACACCGCCATCGGCCATTCGGAACCCGATTCGTTGTAGTGCTGCCCCAAACGTCCCCGCGCATCGGGGTGCGCGAGAAGATTGCTCAAATTTTTCTCGAACTTCTCCACCATCGCCTCGTCGCCGAGGAGGATTCCCAGGCGTAGCATTCCATCGAGAAGATACCCCGCTTGTTCGTACGGCCACCACGCCATCGTCGGCACGACCGGAATCTTGCGCCCTTTGTGCCACCCTTCGGAAAGATGCACATCTTCCACCCGCCCGGCCCACATCTCACTGTCGTAGGGGTAGCCTTGCTCCGTATGGTTCCCGGTCAGCCCGGACTGCTGCCGGAGGAGAAATTCGTGCAGGAATCCGCGCGCCTTGACCGCGGTCGGCGCCGCCTCATGGAATTTGCCGAAATACGTTGCCGTTTTCATCTTTTCCTGTCGTTGGTTGAGTAAAACGTTCCACGCTCCCCCTCCGTCGCCGTCATGGCGCCGGAAGCGGCGAGATGCTTCAAATATTCGTCCACCGTTTCCGGCGCGCAATCCAGCGCAAGGGCTCCGTCGGCAACCGTCAGGGGACGGCGCAAGCCCAATTCCATAAGCCGAAGCTCCAAGTCGCGCCGCGCCGTTTCGACGGCGCTCGACACACCCGCATTGTAGCGAAACGCCCCCACCGCCTCGACCGGTAAAACCGGCGCAAGCGCCCGGATAAAGCGCAAAATCACTTCGGAAGAAGCAGGCTTCAGCCCGTGAACAACGCCGGGACGATCCAATGTATTTAGTTGCAATTTCTCCGCGTGCATTGATCCTAGGATCTCTGTAAGACGCGCAATGGAATCGTCCGTATCGTTCACGCCGGGGATGATAAAATATTCCAGAATCACCGTCCCCTGCGCCTCGCGCGTAAATGCCCGGAGCCCTTCCAGAAACACCGCAAAGGACAAGCCGGGGACAGGGCGGTTCACGGCCTGAAATTCCTCTTCGCACGTGGCATCCAGCGACGGGATCACCAAATCGGCCTCCGCGACGCGACGGCGCACAGCGGGGTCGGAAAACCCCGCCGCGTTGGTGAGAACACAACAACGGTAGCGGGGAAACTCCGTTTTGATCAAATGAATCAAGTCGCCGATGCCGCTGTGCAGCGTCGGTTCCCCCGCGCCGGAAAAAGTAACACAATCGATTTCCGGGGCCAGAGAGAGGACGGAGCGGAGCTCGGCGGCAACCGCCGCCGTGGGCACATACTCCATGCAATCGAGCGTAAGGCGCGTTGTCGCCCCCGCTTCGCAATAAATGCAGTCGTGCGAGCACGTTTTCGGCGGCACCAGGTCAACCCCCAAGGATCGCCCGAGCCGCCGCGACGCCACCGGCCCGAAAACATACTTCATTTCAACGCGCCAGTTCAAACGCCCGCGCCACGCGCAACAATTCCGCCTCCGCCATGGGCGGAGCCATGAATTGCACGCCGACGGGCATTTTTGTCGCCTCGTCCAAACCCGCCGGAACACTGATTCCACAGCCCCCCGCCAGATTCAGCGCGGTGGTAAAAATATCGATCATGTACAATTGCAGCGGGTCGGTCTTTTCGCCGACCCTGAAGGCGACGGTGGGACTCACCGGTGTGAAGAGGACGTCGCAACGCTTCGCCGCTTCTTCAAAATCGCGCCGGATCAATGTCCGCACTTTCTGCGCCCGCAAATAATACGCGTCGTAATACCCGCTGGAAAGGACGTATGTCCCCAGGAGGATGCGGCGTTTGACTTCGTCCCCGAAGCCCGCGCCGCGGCTCTTGAAGTATGTATCGATCAAGTCCGTGCCTTCCACGCGCTTCCCATAGCGGATGCCGTCAAAACGGGCCAGATTCGCACTGGCCTCGGCCGTGGCGACAATGCAGTAGGTGGGAACAACGTATTTTGTATGCGGCAGGGAAACTTCCACGATTTCAGCGCCCAGTGCGCGAACGCGCTCCAACGCGGCCTGGAGAACCTTCGCCACGCCCGCATCCATCCCCTCGCTCGGAAAATACTCTTTGGGAAGTCCCACTTTCACGCCGCGCAAATCGGCCTTCACCGCCTTCGTCGCCTGGAAAAATCCGGAGCACGGATCGGGACGCGATGTGGAGTCCTTGACGTCCCGCCCGCCGATCACATCCAAAAGGAGCGCCGCGTCGAGCACATCGCGCGTCATGGGCCCCACCTGATCCAGACTGGAGGCGAGCGCCCCCACCCCGAAGCGGGAAACGCGCCCGTACGTCGGCTTCATGCCGACAATGCCGCAGAACGACGCCGGCTGGCGGATGGAACCGCCCGTATCGCTCCCCAGCGCGGCCGGGACAAGCCCGCCGCCGACCGCCGCGGCCGAACCGCCGCTGGAACCGCCGGAAACCCGCGACGTGTCGTGCGGATTGCGCGTCGGGAAAAAAGCGCTGTTTTCGCAGCTGGAGCCCATCGCAAATTCGTCCATATTCAACCGCCCGAAGGGGATCATTCCCTGCGCGCGAATCTTCGCAACCACCGTCGCGTCATAGGGAGCGACCAAACCTTCAAGAAGTTTGGAGCCGCAGGAACACGTTTCCCCCATGCTGGAAATGCAATCCTTCATCCCGACCGGGAGCCCGTCCAACGGGCTCAATGCCGCGCCCGACGCGCGCCGCGCGTCGGATTGGGCGGCGGCGGCTAAAATCCTTTCCGGATCAAGCTTCAGAAACGCGTGGATGTCTCCATCGCGTTCAACGCAGCGTTTCAGATAATGCATGGCGATTTCGGCGGCGGAAACCTCGCGTTTTTCCAGAAGTTCCGCCGCTTCGTGCAGTGTTGTCGCGTCCATCAGTTGCTCCCTTCGCCGGGTAAAACTTTCGGAACCTTCCAAAGGTCGCCGTTAATCAGCGCCGGAGCGTTGTCCAGCATGATGTCGCGTCCCGGCAGGTTTTCGACAACGTCGTCACGCCAGACATTGGTCAACGTGGTCGCGTGAAGCATCGGTTCCACACCGGAAACATCCACTTCGGCCAGCTCGGCAATGTAGTCGAGAATCGCCTGCATGTCCTTCTGGAGCTTCGCCACCGCTTCCGGGGCAAGCTCCAACCGGGCCAACCGGGCCACGTACTCGACGTCGATCCGATTTTGCGTATCCATGATATATTACGCCCGCTCCAGCGACAACGTGCGTGTAACGAGGTCGCACACCTCCGAGGGGCCGAAGTACTGGATCGGGCCGGGATACACGTAGCAGGTTCCGCGCGCCCATTCGGCGCGCTTGGCGGCGAAAGCCTTGAACGGCGCGCCGTCCAGGAGGACAAGCGCCTTCTGGATCACCGGCTTATCGTGTCCGTGGCGGCGTTCGATGTTCATCATCATGGTGATGGGAATACCGCCGGCGATCCATTCCGACGCGGGGCGCGTAGTGTTGCGCACGCTGGACATATACCCGGTCTTGCCCGCGCCGATCAGCGCCGCGGCGTTGAATCCCAGACTGTAGCAATAGTCGGCGTCGTAGTTCGACGGCGCGGCGCAGCGGCCTTCGTAGCCGAAGAAATGCACCTGACTGGCGAATTTACCTTTGTACATTCCCGCGGCCTTCATGGCCTTGAGCTTCGCGCCGACCATTTCGGCGAGCATTTTTTCCGTTTCAATCAGCGACACCTGAACATTGCCATGGGGGTCGCGGTCATTGCAAAGCTGGAGCTGAATTCCCGTCGGCAACTCGGCGAACACCGGAGCCGACGTCGCGCCGAGACGGCCGCGGACAAACGCAAGCTTTTCGTCGGCACTGGAAAGTTTTCCGAACGCCTCGGCTTCGCGCGCCAGGAGTTCGTTCAGCTCGGCAATCAAAACCTTGACCTCGGGAACGAATTCGATCAATCCTTCGGGGATCAGCGCCACGCCGAAGTTGTTCCCATCGGCGGCGCGGGCGGCGACCACGCCGGCAATTTCGTCGACAATTGCGGCAAGAGTCATCTTCCGTTCGGCAACTTCCTCGGAAACGATCGCGACGTTGGGCTGCGTCTGAAGGGCGCACTCCAACGCGATGTGCGACGCGGAACGTCCCATCAACTTGATAAAATGCCAGTACTTTTTGGCGGAATTCGCATCACGGCCGATGTTCCCGATCAATTCGCTGTACACCCGGCAGGCGGTGTCGAAACCGAAACTGGTTTCGATCCACTCGTTTTTAAGGTCTCCGTCAATGGTCTTGGGGCAGCCGATGACCTGAATGGGAATGTTGTTGTGCTTGTAATATTCCGCCAAAAGACAAGCGTTCGTGTTGGAATCGTCGCCGCCGATAACCACCAGCGCAGAGATACCCAGAGCGCGGCAATGCGCTTCCGCCGACTTGAAGTGTTCTTCGCTTTCCAATTTGGTGCGTCCGGAACCGATCATATCGAAGCCGCCGGTATTGCGGTATGCGGCGATCACGTCGGCGGTCAACTCCATGAATTCGTTTTTGATCAGACCGTCCGGTCCCTTGAGGAAGCCATAAAGGCGGTTCGCCGCATTCATGGACTTGAGGCCGTCGAAAATGCCGGCGATCACGTTGTGTCCTCCGGGAGCCTGGCCGCCGGAAAGGATCACACCGACGCAAATCGCGGGCATCGCGGCCGCACCCGCCGATGCCTCAAATGTGAGCGCGGGACTGCCGAAGGTCGCGGGGAAAAGAGCCTTTACTTTCTCCACATCCGCCACGGCGGTGGTCGGCTTGCCGGTGACGACATTGACTTTGGCGCCGCGCGCCAAAGCGGGGGGGAGTTTCGGCTCATAGGCGCCGCGCACCTTCTGCAGGGGAGAAATGTTGCTCATCGTTCGGATTCCTTTCGATTTTTCATCCACGTTCCAACCCGATACTATAGCACGGAAACCCACTTTTCGCAAGCGTGCCTGCAAAAAAAAGCACCGGCAACTCTACGGCCGCCGGTGCTTTCCATCCTCCTCTGACAGAGGAGATCAATCGATGCTGAACCTCGGAACGCCCCCCACATTCACATCGCTTACACGTCCGGCGGCGGGGAAGAACGGCGAACCGTCGGGACGGACCACGCGGCACGTAAGGAAAATCAGGAGTGTCCTCTTTTTGGCGCGGGTATAGCGCGACTGGAAGAAACGCCCCACCAACGGAAGATCGCCGAGGATTGGAATTTTGTCATTCAAAATATCCACTTGATCGTCGACGACGCCACCGATCACCACCGTTGCGCCGTCCGCAATGGTAAGTGTGGTCTTAATGTCGCGCTTGTCGAAAATCGGCTTCTTCATTCTTTCGATCGCCCCATCGGAACTGACGCTGTCGTACGTCGTGTAACCGACGAACGTGACCACCTGGGGATTGAAATCCTCCAGCGTAATCGTTTGGCGTTCCACGTCGACGGTGATCGGGTTGATCCGCATGGTGATCCCCGTTGGCTCCGGATCGCCGAACTCCGGCATCGGTCCGATCCGGGTGTAGATACTGTATTCGTTGGAACCGTTGTTGGTACCGCCGGGCGAAGAGATGGTCTCTTCGCTGTCCGCATATTCATCGGCATACGGACGCTCTTCGGTCATTTCGATGAAGACCTCCTGGTTTTGGAGCGTCAGAATACGCGGAGAAGCCAGCGTATCGGAGGAATCCAGCTGGTTGGTGGCAAAAACTGATGCCTGATAGCTCAAGTTTCCATCGCGCGCGCTCCCGGAAACAACAAACAGCGCATCCGTCCCCGAGTTGCGCATCATTCCGGTAAGGGCCTCGTCGAACGACAACCGGTGCGATGCGCCGAAGTCGCCGATGGCTCCCGTCCCATACGGCGCATTCGCCGCGTTGTAACTGAGCATGTAATCGAAGCCGAGTTCCTGCAAATCGTTCTGGTCTACTTCAATGAATTTTGCAATCAGCTCAATCTGCGGCTCGGGCTTATTCAGCACGGTGTCCACAAGCAATTGGAGAGAGCGCAGATTCTCCGGGGTATTTGTTACAATCAAACGGCTGACACGGGGGTCATAAATCGCCGTGGCACCTTCCGGAAACGGAATGCCGGACAGATATTGCTTAAGCTCTTCCGGATCCTCGCCGCCGGATGCCAGATGGCCCAGGGAGGAAGGATCCAGGGGGATGAATTCTGTTTCCATATCATCCAGGGCAACGGACTCCGGAGCCATCACCACCGCATGAGGCTCGATCCTATATTTGAGTTTCGCCGCACCCGCCAACTGCTGAATCGCCTGAAGGAGTGTGGTATTGTCGGAGGTGAAAAAGGTAATTTTCGGAGAATTGTCCGGGGCTTCGCCGGAAAGGACGCCATCAACAGCTTCGACCGCTTCAACCGCGACGAGCCCGAGATCCCCCTCTCCTTCGGCGGCAGGCACTCCCGTTCCCGCGGCGGCGGCAGCGCGCTTGGCGGCGGCGGCGGCTTTCTCTTCTTCCGAAACAAAACTGCGCAGGAAGATATTCACTCCCTCTTTTTCCGGATCGTTGCGCCGGCTTTCATCTTGAAGGTATTTGACGATCCGGGCAACACTCACGTTCTCAAAGTCTACCTTACGGATGGAAATCGCCTCAAGTTTTTCCTGAAGCGGACTTTTCTGCTGTTCCTGTTTGCGGACGGCCTCGGGGAGTGCGTTGGAGGAAACAACCTCGTCTTCATGACGAAACGGGCCGGCCCATTTCCACTCGAGTTCCGTGATCGCCTTCTTATGTTGAACGGCATTGCGCAAATCCCCTTCCTTCGCAATCTTCCGGTAGACGGCGCGCAAATTGTGCAACGCTTCGGAGTGGTAGGGGTCCATGAGAATGATTTCCTGGAATTTCCGAACGCTTTTTTCGTATTCACCGATTCGGAAAAGCTCGCGACCCTGCTTCATTAGAACGCCGATCCGATATTCCTGGGTCCCTTTGTCCGGAATAAGCTGTTCCGTCCCGCCCCGCTCGCGGAGGTCCGCGGCGGAACGACGTTTTTCCATATTGTCAATCCGGGCTTGGAGAACTTTTTTCCCCTCCGGATAATACTCCATCGCTTCTTTACAGAGCGCAATCGCCTCATCGAAACGCAAAGACGCCGCAAGTTCATCGGCCCGCAATATGGCGTCCTGCGCCCGGTAATAGTAGCACTTCCCGATCAGGTCCCGGCAGAAATCAATCCGCGATTTGAACGATTCCGTCCCCAGTGCGACGAATTGCTTTTCCGCCTGCTGGTAAATTTTGACCGCTTCCAGATAATGCACGGCGGCATTATCGTAACGTCCGGCGGCAAACTCAACGTTCCCCTCGCGTACACGGTCTTCGCCCCGCTTGAGCGTCTGCTCCGCACGCACCTCGATCGCCGTTTTGTTGACGACTTCCCGGTTGATCACATTCTGCTGAGACGGGGTGGGAACAACCGGCAGAGCCGATTCCTCCGCCATCGCGACGCCGCCAACCAGCGTCGCCGCCAGCGTCATCCATTGAATATTCCACTTTTTCGCCATCTTTGACATGCCTCCGGCGTTATATTATCGATCGAATTCGGGGGAGCCGTACGGACGGTTACGCTTAATCGGCACGCCCGCGCCGTCAACCAGGCGAGCGGTCACAAAAATCAGCATATTCGTCTTCTTTTTCTTGTCATATTGGCTGGAGAAAAGACGCCCAATCAGCGGAATTTCCCCCAGAACCGGCCATTTATCGCTCAACGTTTCCGTTTTGCTGTCAATCATCCCCCCCAGGACGATGGTTTCACCGTCGGCAACTTTAACTGTTACATCAAGCGTACGCTTGGCGATAACCGGCATCCAGACCGAGAAAACGCGCGTTCCGGCGGCATAGGGGGTGCGCTTCCCTGTGGCAAGCTCAATCGTCCCCTGCTGAATGGCCACCACGTCGTCAGTCTGTCCGATGTAGGAAGCAATTTCCGGCTGCAAATGCAGTGTTACGGTTTCGCGGTCGGCGCTGATTGTCGGCATCATGTTGAAAATGATCCCGATGTCCGTTCCGCCGTCGCCCCATTCCGGTTTCGGAGGAATCACCGAAACAAAGTTGTTGTTTGTTGAAATTTCCGGGCCGTCCCAGGATTCCGGAAAATAATACTGCTTGGCCATTTTGATGTGGGCCGCTTTGCCGCTGGCGCTTACAATTTTCGGCGACGAAAGGACTTCCGTCCGCATATTCTGGCTGACCGCATTGATCGTCAGCGCAAGGTTGATATCCACGCCATCGATCAATCCGGTGCCGAAGTTCGGAAAGAGCCTCAGGTTGTCGATCAATTTCTTATTTGTGTTGGTATTGGAGGCGGATGCGGTACCTCCGGCAGTTATCGGGTTCCCATTGGTATCCAGCGTAACACCCTGAGCACCGCTCGCAGAAGATCCCGCCATCGTTCCGGTGCTCCGCAAAACACTCTTGTTGATGGAGGCGTCCCAGCTCGCGTAACTGGATGGATTGGCATCGGTAAAGGTATTGAACACCCAGTCGAAACCAAGCTCCTGCCAGTCGGTTTCATTGATTTCCACCATTTTGATTTCGACCATGACAAGCGTATTGCTGAATGTTTTCAGCGTACCGAGCAGTTTCTCCAGACGCCGCAAATTCTCGTTTGTATTGCGCACGATCAATGCGTTGCTTGCGGCAAAATACTGAATCGTGCTTCCTTCGCCAAAGGGAATACCCCGGGCGGAAAAATACTTCTTCAACGCCTCTTCGTTGATCGCCGTGGCGCGCGGAGCGGCGGCCGCATCCCGTCCTTTACCGAAAATTTCAACATCGCTCGCTTCGCCGGTCTTCCCGAGAGATTCCGCGCTCACCGTGCCTGTGCCTGTGCCGGCCTCGCCGCCCGCGGCGGCTCCGCCCCCGCCGGCAATGCTCGAAATCAAGTCCGCACGCACGGTAAACGAGCGCGACTGCATGGGGTCCACGTTCAGACCGATGGTTACGCCCGTTGCATCGACGCGGTACTTGAGGCCGAGCTCCTGGCAAAGATAACGGATCACTTCACCCAGGGGAATCCGGGCGAAACTCATGGTGATTTTGCTGAGACCATCCAGCTCCGACTGCTGACCGCCGAGAGCGATGTTCACACCGGCGCTTCCACGCCGACGCCCCACATCGTTGAGGAAACGGAGAACCGTCAGCAAATCGGCGCGGTCGAATTCGACATTCGGAATAATCGTCGACTCCAACTTGGAATAGACGTCGTCCGCACCGGTGGTTTTCACTTCAACAGCCAGCTCTTTTTCCAACGATTCTTCTGAGCGGATCGGCTCCGCCCAGCTCCACGCATTGAATGCAAACTGCTCTTCCACGGTGGCCTGCTGACGGCCGATCGCGCCGCGGTACATTTTCTGGTATACAAGATTGAGAAGCATCATCGCATCGCTGTTAAAGGGATCGGCAATGTAGACTTGCTCCAACTCCTGACGCGCTTCCTGATAACGTCCGTTGTCATAATAGGTACGCGCGTTGCGCATTCTCTGTGCAATCGCACGCTGTTCCGCCGGACGGTCCGGGGCAAATGTCGCGGGGGCGACATCCTCACGGTAATCGTCCTTCGCCAACGCCTTCCGACAGCGCTCCGCAAGGCGTTCCACCGCCTTGGCCTGCCGGTTGTCAATCAAAATCGCCTCGCTGGAAATCGCCAGGGCGTCATCGTAGCGTTTTTCCGCGAACGCCGCTTCCGCGGAAGCCATAATCCGCCGCGACCATTCTCCGGCAAAATCCAAACGCTCCTTTGCCAAAGCCGTCCGCATCCGTTCGGCAGCTTCTCCCGGCAACCGGGCCGGAGCCGACGGGACACCCGGAGTTTCGCCCGCACGCACCGGAGGTTCCAACTTTTCCCAAGCCTCCAGGTAAGTAATATCCGCCTCGGCAAAAACACTCTTCCATTCAACATTCTTAAGGTCAATGGCAAGGGCACGCCGACGCAAATCACGAGCCTTTTTCAGGAGGGCATTCACTTCTTCCAGCTGTTTTTTTCGGGCATCTTCAGCGCCTTTCACCGTTG
This sequence comes from Victivallaceae bacterium, assembly GCA_031549345.1. Lineage (GTDB taxonomy): Bacteria > Verrucomicrobiota > Lentisphaeria > Victivallales > Victivallaceae > CASFRF01. Next base: position 256,372 of record JAVBPY010000006.1, on the reverse strand, counting down.
CCTTTCGGGAATCCGCCGACACGGCCGGAGGCGTTTCAGCTCCGGCCGACGCGGTCAAAAGCAACAGCAAACCGCCGATCAGGCACAGGTCGCGCGACCATGATTTTACGTCAGGGCTCATCATTTTTTGCTACCTTGTTTGGGTTGTATCTATTGAACATTTCTGTTTATCACTGTCCTTGCGACGCGCGGCTCGGCCGAACACGCTGCTCCGGCGGAATCTTCCCGGCGCGGGTCAACGGTTCGTCCAGCGGAACAAAGGTGCGCCCATCCCGGCGCGCCAAACGGACTTCGCCGCCATCGCCCGCCTTTTCATTGATTTCACGCACCTGGTATACTTCTCCGGCATTTGTCCTGTCCCCAATGGCAAACACGTTGCCGACGTCGAGGACGTACTCACGTCCGGTCGGATTTGCGGTAATGTTGCCGCTGTCGACAACAATCGCCTTCACCGTCGGCGAAAGAACTTCCTTGCCCACTTGCATGGTAATGACCACGTCGCCATTCACTTGTTTGAGCTTGACAATGGACTGATCGTCCACCGTTTCGGTTTCTCCGATTTTCTTCCTCTGCTGCCGCAAATCAATGTCCTCGATGATGTAGTTGCGCCCGTCAATGCCGCGCACTTCCTGTCCGATGGCGAACATGCCCTTGTCTTTCCCCTTGCTGTTGCTCTTAAGATCGAACTCGCTGATTTGGACCATCCATTCGTTCTTATCGTCGCTGGAGTTGGTGTTGACCGCCATGAGGCGAACCGGCAGGACGATATTGCGGAATTCCTTGATGAACAAGCGATACCACATCGGCGGATGACTCTTCGGGTCGTCCATCAACGTTTTGGAAAGGTATTCGAACAGATTTGAAAACCCGTCGTTATCCTTGTCCCAGAGGGCATCTTCGGGGTTACGCGGATCGAGTCCTTGTTCTTCTTCGATCAAGTTTGGAATACCGTCGCCGTCGCCGTCGTCGGAATACGGGTTGTACTTGACGACTTCCTTCACCGGCGGGGATTTCAGTGCTTTATGACACAAAACACACTCGCCGCGGGGCGCCAGCTCTGCCGCCGAAGCGGCAACCGTTTCCGTGCCTTCACGGTCATGAAAATAGTAGCGGGGAATGATTTTCTGACAGAAGGGGCAGCGGGCACTCGGAAACATTTCCACAAGATCGGAAAAATGATGCGTGTCCACCGGCTTCCGGAAGGAGCTTGGCACCCACTCTACACCATGCGTGAATAAATACTGCACCTGAAACACCGGCGCCTTGCGATCCACCGCCTTTTCCACAAAATCGACCTGGGCCTCACGAATCTGAACTTCCGGAACCGCCCCGATCGTCTGTGCCACATGAACAAGATACAAAAGCATACCGATGAAAAGAACAAGCGTAAACGCCAGGCTCAACTTTTCGTAATGTCGTTTCAGAAACTCCACGATGATCCTCCGCTCCTCTAATTCAAGTCAAGGTCGGCGCGCGTTACATAATCAACGGCGAAAAGCGCACGATAAACCTGGGGGCCGCCTAAAACGACGTCGCCATAACCGATGCGTTCATAATACGGCTTACTCTTCTCCTGGGCCTCAAGCCGGCGGAGTTCCTCCATACGCTGCGCTTCCAGCTCCGCTTCTGTCAGAGACGCCGCTTCGGGCGCACTGCCCATACGCGCCCCTCCGGGGCCCGGCCTGTGCGGAGCGCCTCCGGGGCCCGGCCTGCCTCCCGGTCCCGGCGGCCGGCGACCGACGGGCGGCATCTCCACGGCCTTCGGCTTACCGGCCACATCCCCCTGCAACTGTCGCAAACGCTCCAGCTGGTTCAGCTGCAAATCGCTCGAACTCAAAATTTTACCGGCAAGATCCTGCCCTTCATAAACAAAAATACTTCGCACAATGTAAACACGGTTCTGCGCATAAGCGTCGTGAAGCTTCTTCACCAGATTGCGGATTTTATCCAGCTCGCCGTTCACCTCAAAAAAGTAGTGATAGTAGGCCAAATCGCCTTCCCTGTGCGGTTCGAGAGTTCGATGGTGGAAACGAACCAGGTTCGAAATACCGGAAGAAGCAATACGGGAAGCCAGATCACTTGTAATCCCCCACTGACGCACCGTCGGAACGATCGCCACCACCGGCGGAGGCACACCCACGGGAAACCCGAACGCATTCGCGTCCTTACCGAGTTGAACCTTGTTTGTATCGAAAATCTGCATCAGCCGGAAACGGACCGCATTGGCGTGCGCCAGCGCCCGGTCGGAGTGGAAACCCATATTTCTCGGAAGTCCAAGCGCTTCAAGAAGAATATCTTCCGTATTCTGACGGGTTACAGGCTCGGCCAAAATCTCCGCGGCCGCCTGCTCGAACACGAGAAGTCCCTTGTCCCAGGACTTGCTCCAATTCCGGCGAAAACGCTGGTAAAACTGATCCCGTCCCGCCACGGTTTCGCGGTTGGGACTTCCTTCCCATTCCGTACGGAAACGAATTTTGAACTCATCCAGCGTCAGGGCACGGGGGGGAGTAGCGTCGGCAGATTCCGGCTTGGGGCCTTCCGGCACACCGAGCGCGTCCACAAACTTGGCCAATGCCGGATCCAAAACTTGCCCGAAATAGTATTTTGCCTGCCTGTTCTGCTCGATAAAAAAGGCCCGCTCCGCTTGAATCAGCTTGATGTTCTCCGCGTGCGGCGCCGGAGACTGATTGTTCAACGTCTCGATTTCCGAACTGATTTGCCGGGTAAGAGCCATGTATTCATTCATACGGCTGTGGGAGCCGAAAACCATCACCAGAAGAGCCAAGGCACCCAAAAGGAACACAAGTATAACAATAAAGAAAATCAGATTGGTTTTTATAAAACGTTTCATGCGTCGCGTTCCGTCATTTTTTTATGGGCTGCTTGAGCGTCAGCTTGATCGTGAATGCGGTCAGGTTGTTCTCGCCGCGTGCCGGAGAAAACTCCTCGAACAGAAAATCATTGTCCGTCCCGAGCTGAATCATGGAATTCGGGTTGTCTTTGAGGGCCTTTTTGAATTCATCCTCCAGCAGGTCGTGCTTAAGCACAAGGGTATAGCCGCGGAGACGAATTGCTTTGACCTCAAGAATACGCTCGGTATTCGCACCGTTCATGACAATTTTCTGCGGCGCGGCGGAAGGAAGAGCCGTTGTCGACGGATCGGCCGCGGGCGAAACATCGCTGAACAACGACCCAAGTCCGCCGCTGTCGGAAGGCGCGGCCACAGCGGAAGAGATATCGCCAAGGCCCTCCAAGGCAACAAGGAACATTGTATCGGGCATGGCCTTTTGCAGTTCTTCAAGCAATTGCAGCCAACGGCTGCGGTTGGCAAGAACAGCGGAGGTGGCTTCGAAATCCCCTTTCGCGGCATTAAGCTCGCCCATTGCCCGCTTCACCCGATCGACAAGAGTTTTCGTATCTTCCACCTTTTTCTTCACCGAATCCACGCGTTTCCGGTCAAGGTCCATACGCTGGTTTACGCTGAGAAGCATTACGAGCAAACTGAGAAGCAACGTAACCGCGCTGCCGTAGAAATAACCCTTTTTACGTTGAAAAATCTCCTGACGTTTGATGAATTCGGGCACCAGGGAAATTTCGACGGGAAGGTTTACAATATCGTGGAGACACATTCCCGTCAACTCCGGAAATGTCGGCGCAACGTCAAGGAGTTTTTCCTTATCCACCGACGCACTGATCCCGATCACGGTGAAGCAGTTCAGGTAATCCACGGGAATGCGGAGTTTTTCCTTGAAAAACTCCGGCATATAACGCATCATGGTTGCTCCGCCCGAGAAAAGCGTGCGTTCCGGCGCATTCCCGCCGTGCTGCGCACGCCAAACGTTGATCGAGCGGCTGATTTCCCCGTGCAACCGAGTCATAATATTGCGGGCGATTTTGGAGATGGTTGCCTCTACTTCGGAAGCCGGTTCCTCGTACGCCCCTCCGAGGGCGATGGAACCGTGGCGGCGTTTCAATTCTTCCGCCTCTTCAAAGGACATGCTGAATTCTTTGCTGATTTGCTGTGTAATCAAATCGCCGCCGAAAGGAATATTACGGACGAAAACGCGGTTGTGATCGGCAATGACAAGGCTGGTATTGCGCCCTCCGATATTCAGCAGAAGAACACTTTCGTCTTCGCGAATCTGGCTGGCCCGCGCCGCGTTGAACAAAGCGACGGGAGCAACGTCCACCGAAAGAACCTTTTTCCCAGAACTTAGAATCACCTCGGCATAAGCACTGATCTGGTCATTTTTCGCGGCAACAATCAAGCCTTCGAACTCTTCGGAAACGTCTGTTTCGACAATCGGCTCCTCGCCGGGTTCGACCGGATCGATGGTGCGCGTGGTGGTAACGGAGTGGCGCAAAAGCTGGTATCCCCACACCACCTCTTCCATCGCGTAAGGAATTGCTTTTTTTGCCTCGAAGGCGACAACGCGCCCCACACCGGATCCTGAACCCGTGATCATCGGCAGTTTGCAAAGACGGGTAAAGGAGGAATGTCCGGAAATACTGAAACGAACACGCTTTGCACGGAAATGATTTTCTTCCAAAAGGTGTTTATAGGTTTCGGCAAAAACATCCACCGCTTCACGTTCACGGGTATCCATGTAGGCGAAAGCGAATTTGTCGAGAACCGCTTCTTTGTTTTCGCCGATCAGAAATTCCGCCATCTTCAGCGTGTCAATGCCGATATCGATAGCAAGCAACCGATTTTCTTTTGCCATGTATTCCCCGGAATCTTCGCTTTATTTTGTTTCCTGCCGACTCAAATCCCGCACATCGAGGTCGGCCGCGGCCCACGGACTCTGCCACTGCGAGAAAAGTCCTCCATCCACCTTGACGACGGAGCTGTTTTCTCCCATCGCCTGTATGAAAAGCTGACGCATCTTATCTTCGGATATCCGCTTCCCGATAAATTGTTCGCCCAGAATCACATTGCCGGGCGCAATGAAACGAAGACGCGCCACAAACATATCCGAATTGCGCGTTACGCCGGGCATATAACGCTCCAGCATCTGCGGCGCAATAACCATCAGTTCGGTCCGGCGGCGGTTGTCAAGCGCCATCGACCAGAAACGGGTCTTCCCTGTAAAAAGAACCACGCGCGCCGAACCATCGGGCGCAACAGAATCGACAAGCACCGCCCCCTCGAGCGTAACATTATCGTAGAACGCGGCTTCGCGTCCGGCGGGGATATGCGGCGAGTACTGCAACTGAACAACCAGCCAGCGCATGCCGCTGACTCCCGTATTGTTGAGGTTGCTGAAGGCGGCCCGAGGCGTATCCTGCATCCGCAACGTTCCCTTGAACTCGCGAAAAAAAGACGCTTCGGCCGCAAAGGAAAGGACGGAAAAAAAGCAAAGAAACGCCGCAATCAACACCTTGCCCGCATTCCTACCTTGCATGATTTCCTTCCTTTCGATCCCCGTTTACTTTTTGTCAGCCGGAGCCGTTTGTGTCGCCGGAGCCGTTTGCACCGTGGTTTTCGCATCGAGCGCATCCTGGATTTCCGACGAACGACCGAAAAGGCCGCTGACCATAGCCAAGAGCAGAACCAACGAGAAAAACAGCGCGGTCATAAAAACCGTCGCCTTGGTGAGCTTGCTGCCGGCTTTTCCGCCGAACATGGACTCGCCGATGCCGCCGAAAGTGGCCCCCATTCCGCCGGACTTCGCCGGCTGAATCAGAACGAGCCCGATCAGCAGCAATGCAACAATCACGACAAGCGCGTAAAGAAAAACCTGAAAGATACCCATATTTATCCTCAATATGCTATTTATATACAGCAAAATCAGCGAAAAGCAATCTTATATTCCGCCGAAAACGGTTTTTTTTGCATTTTTTTGCGTTTTCAAGACCCATCAGGCCCGTTTCAGGCTCCCGGCGACCGCGTTTTTCACCAATGCGGCAAAGCTGTCCGCCTTGAGCGCCGCGCCGCCGATCAGGCCGCCATCGATGTCTTTTTCCGCCAAAAGTTCTTCAGCATTATCCGGCTTCATGCTGCCGCCGTACTGAATGCGAACCGCCGCGGCCGCCTGTGCGCCGAATTTAGCTTCGACATGTCCGCGGATAAACGAATGTGCCGCTTCCGCCTGCGCCGGCGTGGCAGTCTTTCCGGTACCGATCGCCCACACCGGCTCGTAAGCCAGAATCAGCTGCGACACAGAAGCGGCGTCCAGTCCGGCAAGGCCGCCATCCAACTGCGTAGCCAGCACGGCTTCCGTGCGCTTCGTATTGTATTCGTCGAGGGTTTCGCCGATGCAAAGCATCACTTTCAACCCCGCCTGGAGGGCCGCCTTGACACGGCTGTTGGCCGTGGCGTCGGTTTCTCCGAAAAACTGGCGGCGTTCGCTGTGCCCGATGATCACGTATTCCACGCCGGCTTCTTTGAGCATCGCGGCGGAAACTTCCCCGGTAAATGCACCGGATTCGGCCCAATGGATGTTCTGGGCGCCCACTTTAATGTTGCTGCCGCGCGCGGCCTCAATGGTCGCGGAAAGCGAAAGAAAGGGGGGGCACACCACGATTTCCGCCTGGTTCACATCGGCAACCAGAGGCTTAAGAGCTTCTACCAGCGCCCGCGCTTCGTTGGCGGTCTTGTTCATTTTCCAATTGCCGGCGATAACGACTTTTCTCATCTTCTTCCGTCCTTTTTTCTATATTTGATTGCAAAACAAAGCAGAACAGCACCTGACACAATATCACCGATTCTTATTTTTTACAAGTCGGGCATGGTTGTTTTTTTGTTATTTATACGCAGGGTCGCCTGCAAAATAAAAAAAGCCGGCCCACCCGAAGGAGGACCGGCAAAGCAACCGGAAGAATCACCCGCGTCCGACGCGAACGCGCACAGGCTTGAGCCAGACGCGAACGAGCCGGAGGGCACGGGGAGATATCTCCGTGTCGTAGAGCGTCTTCGACGCACTGCGCGTGTAGGTGCGGCTGCCGAGCCCCTCGATCGACTCGGAAACAACACTTGTCCCGGCGGACGCGGCGATAACAGCTTCCTCATCCGCCTTGCGGCAGAGATGAAGCGCCTGCTCGTACACAGCCGCGCGCTGAAGCAATTCCCCGCCGTCGATATCGCGGCGCTGAAGAAGCGACGCAATGTCGAACAAGGCGCCGCTCAAGGCCGCACCGCGCCGCTCAAAGCTCAAGCCGCGCCAGTAAACGCCGTCGAGGTGGCGGGCAAAATAGTCCGACTCGTCCTCAAGGAGCAAATCCAGCAGTGTGCCGCCCATGATTCGCCGCTCCTCAGACGCCCGACTTCATTGCCGCAAGCGCCGCCGTGCTCGGCGTGAGGTTGCGGACCCGGCAGAGGCGTTGGCGCGCGTTTTTGAAAACGAACGTGAGCTCCCCAAGTGCCATGCGACGAACGCCGTCGAAACCACTGGGTGTCGCGTCCTCGTCGACAATGCTCCTCCCCTGGAGGCTGGAGAGGCCGAATCCCGCGGGATCGAGTACCCACACGTCGGTATCCGGCACATCAGGATCGGCCATGATGGTCATTCCACGGCCGTTGATCTCGTTGACGACCACGGCGACGTAGGCGCCGCGCCGGTCGTCGGAACGGACGATCTGGAGCTGGCTCTTGTACTCGCCGGAGAGAACACGCGCCTGCCCCGGAGAGCAGAGAATCTGCGCGGGATCGCCGCCTTCCTTCATGACAAGCTGGGCCGCGTCGTTAATCAACGAACTGCAAAGCCGCGTGGCGCCGCCGTCGATCGAAAGCGCGCCGGAGGCGGTTCCGAAGAAATACAGCCCCCCCGCTTCACCGCGCGTTGACGCGCCCGCCTCCGCGCGCCGCCCGAAAAGAGCCACACGGTTGAGGTCGCGCGCCAATTCCCCCAGGGCGAACGCCGTCTGGCGGTTCAACTGATTGTCGGCATTGCCGAACACGTTGATGGCCAAGGCGGTGCCTGTCAAAATAATGTCTTTGCGGAAAATCTGGGTACAGTTGTACTCGGAATTGCCGGTGATTCCGGTGGAATCGCCATCGCCGGAACCGGAACCTTCCGGCATCGGCGTCGAAACAATGTTCAATGTCTGCCCGGAAGCCGGCTTGCTGGAGGAGGAGCCGTTTGCAGCGACAAGCGCCACGGTAAAATCCCCGCTCCCCACGGATGTAACACGGAAAAGCGCCGAGTCGTTCTGGATAACCAAAAGGGTACCGGCTTTCAATTTGCCGAGATCCGCCGCCGAAGCGGGGCAGACCATCCCCGTTACCGCGCCGGAAACCGTTACCGCGCGCCCGGCGATCTGGTCTTCGAGCCATTCGTGCTTCTGCTGGGTCGCGTTTTCCACCGGACGGAAGTTCGAGATAAAACGCGGCTCATCCTTGATCACAGTCGAAAGAATATCCGAAAGATCGCGCTTCTTGTTCTGGAAACTGTACGAATACAACATGGTTTTCTCCTTTTTTCAAATAAATGGGACTTTTTCAGAATAATTCAGGGGCATCGGCCAATAGCCGGACGATCCCCTCGGCGCCGGAAGGCGCTGCCGGAACAGCCGCCTTTGCGGACGAAATACCGCCCGGCGCGCCGGGCTCCAACGAAAGGCGGAACAAACGGGGGCTCCGCTCGCGCAACGCGTCCATAAAATATTGGCACGCCGCCGCGTCTTCCAACGCAACGTTATCGCGTTCGCAGAGGTACCCGAGGTATTCCGCATCGCTGAACTGATGGTGTCGGGCAAGTGCGTCCACATCGCGGACGCGGCGGATGCGGACGAGTTCGTCGCGGGCCGCGTCGCGCTCCTCGGCAAGCGCGGCGAGCCGGAGGCGCATCGCTTCGTCATCCTGGCCGGTTTCCGGCGCGGATGCTTCCGCGGAGGGTGGGAGTGATTCCATAACTTTCTCCTTTCAGTTGCAATTGATGGTTAAACCGGGCGGCCGCGCCGGTTCAACCGTTGTCCCTTTTTGTCAACCACAGATTGTATTTGCCTTAAAAAGCATCTATATTTACCAATGCAATCGGAAACCCCTCCTTTTATCGACGCGCACGGGCACAGCGATATCGCGGCGCTGGCCGCGCCCGACTGCGCCTCCAAACACGCACAAGGATTCGGAACGGAAATTTGCGGAAATTGCGGACTTTCCGCGTTTCCTCTCACTGAAAAAAACCGTCCCCACCTTCAAGAGCTTTACCGTCAATACAACGTATCGTTGGATTGGAATACGGGGGATGAATACCGTGAGCGCCTGAAAAAAGCGGATGTCCGGCTTCGCCTTGTCAGTTTTTGCGGGCACAACACGCTGCATGCGGCCGTCGCGGGGTATGCGGAGCGGGCATTGGACGCCGGGGAACGCCGGAAAGCATGTTCTCTTTTGCGCGATGAACTGGATGCGGGGGCTCTCGGGCTCTCGCTGGGGCTGCTGTATGTTCCGGGTATTTTCGCCGACAACCAAGAACTCGAAGAGCTCTTTTGCGCAACAGCGGCGGCGGAAAAAATCGTAAGCGTTCATTTGCGGAGCGAAGGTGCCCGCCTGCTGGAGTCGCTGCGCGAAATTCTCGGACTGGCCGAACGGAGCAATCTCGGCAAACTGCAGATCAGCCACTTCAAAACCGCCGGAAGACCGAACTGGGGAAAATTGGACGAAGCATTCGACCTCCTCGATGCGGCACGAGAAACAGGGTTGGAAATCAATTTCGACCGTTATCCCTACCTTGAATCCATGACGCAACTCAGCATCGTCGCCCCCGAGGACCAAGACGATGAGGCACTGGAAAAATACTTGCGCGACGAAAAAAACTTCGCCGTCTTTTGCGACGCGCTTCAGGCAAGCGGACGCGATTGGAGCGCCGTGCGCCTCGTTTCCGGCGGAGGACCGGAATTCGCCGGGTTTCGCGGCTGGAAACTGGAGGAAATCGCACGGCGGCGCGGAACATCCCCCCACCGCCTCGCGGCGGAGATGCTGCGAAACGACGCCATCGGGGCAACGGCCGCGTTTGCAGGAATGTGCGCGGAAAATTTACACCGCATCCTTCGCGATCCGCACTGCATGCTCGGTACCGACGAAGGGATTAAGCCTGTTTCCGGCGTATTCGGGTGGAGTCATCCGCGCGGCTTCGGGAGTGCGCCGGAATTCATTCGCCTCCTGGAAGAGCTCAGCGTCCCCCGCGCGGAGATTGTGCGCCGCCTGACGGAACTCCCGCAGACTTTTTTCGGTCTTGAGCCCGATCCCAGGCGAATCCGCTGGAGCGCGCCGCGTTCCGACGCCGACTTCGCCAATCCGCACCGCCTTGCCGAAGGGGTGTGCTGGGTATAGTTATAGTAAGGGGAATATAGAAGACGGGAACACGGAGTAACAGCGCGCCGGGGCGCGGCGGCAATAGAGCCTTGGGAGGAACCGCGCTTTTCCCTCCAAGTCCCCATTCGGGGCTACGCCGGGGGAAACCTTCGTTATTTCCACCAAAAGTTGCCACCCGCCGCCCACGGCCGAACGTCGGCACCGGGGTGTGAAGGCAAAGGGCCCAGCACTCTCCCAGCGCCAGCCCTCAGTCCCAAGAAGATCAGGCTCCGTTGCGGAAGCGGGCGATCATCTCCAATTGAACCGGGCGGGATAAATCGATGAAACGCATGCTGAATCCGCCGATACGCACTTGCAGGTGTCCCCATTTTTCCGGCGCATCCAACGCCTGTTCCAACGCTTCGATGGGAACGGCGTTGATCTGCAGCTGCAATCCGCCGGCGAGGAAGAAACTTTTGCACGCCTCCATAAACATCCGTCGTCCGTTTTCCGTGGCGTACAACGCCTGGTCCAGATAAAGATCCAGCGCCTGTCCGCCGGGAAACGCCGTCTGGTCGATCGCCGTGGCCGAGCGGAGAAGACCGGAAAGTCCGTTGCGGCAGCTTCCGCGCATGGGACCGATATTTTTTGCCAGGGGCTCGCCGGAGTGCCGCCCGTCGGGACTGGCCCAGGTGATCAAACCCGCTTGAACGTGGCAATGCAATGTATGGAAGCTCGGCATATAGCGAATGCGGCGGCCGGGGTTCAGCGCTTCGATCCGTTCGGCAAGGAGCATGGCGAGGCGGGCGATGACCGCATCGGCCGCCGCGTCGCCGCTGCCGTATTTCGGGACGGCAAGGAGTTCGCGCCGGAGCGGTTCGGCCCCGGAAAAATTATTGCGCACGGCCGCGACCACCTCCGCGAGCGAATGGCGGCGGCGTTGGAACACACCCACATCGAGCGCGTGAAGCGCATCGGCCAGGTTCGCCACGCCGAAAAGATCGACGTTGGCGGTGTGGTAACGCGCGCCGCCGTCAAGCCGGTCGCGTCCCGGAATTCCATCCAGGAGAGCGCTCACGTAGGGAGCGGGGCGGAGGCGTACTTCCTCGTCGTTCAGCACGCCGTGGCGGTCAAACAACAGCTTGAAAATCTCACCGGAGTACGCAAGGGTCTGCTCCAGGATCGCCTCCATGCTCTCGAACGAGCACCGTGGAGATGTTTGCAATGCGAAGGGAAACGCGCATTCAAACCCCGCGCCGGCATTCAGCGCCAGCTCAAGAGGGGTCAGGCAATTGAACACAACCGCCCACATATCGGAAAATTCTTTTCCGCCGATCATGAGCCCCATGCAACTGTTGACAACCCATTCCTCGATATCCTCCGCCGGAACGCCGCGCCGGGCGAGCGTCTTCCGGCAGACTTCCTCACAATAAATGGTGGGCTGGCCGATTTCGAAAAGCTCCGGCCGCAGAACCGACATGAAGTCGGCGTCGGACATTTTTCGGTTCCAGCGCACGGAAAGAAGGGGCGATGTGCGGTGCGCCTCGGCGGCGAGCTCGATCACAAGGCGGCTCAACGCGTTGAAACTGTCGTTTCCCTCGCGGTCAAGTCCGCCGATATTGATGACGCACGCCGCATCCCCGTAGCGGCTGAGCCGGGCGAGGAATTCACGCAAAAGCGCCTCCGCCTCAGCCGGATCGGTTTCAGCGAACCATCCATAAAGGTATTGGTCGAACCGTCCCATGGACAAAGAAGCATAGCTCCGTTCGGCAATGCCGGTTACCGTTTGGAGAAACCACAGCGACTGCAATGCCTCGGCAAACGAGGTCGCGGGCTTGCGCGGCACATCGCAATGCGCGAATCCAAGATCCTTGTAACGTTCGGCGAAAGCCATCACCGCGTTCAGTGTAATGCGTTCCGCCTCGGAATACGCTCCTTCTTCCAACAACGCATCCAAGCCATGCTGTAAAACCAGCGGATAATCGAGCGTGGTATGCGCGGCGGAAAAATTGGTGCGGCAATAAAATTTTCCCCGGAGTTCAGTCCATGCATCGGCCTTTGCGGGGGGACTCGGAGGAATCGGCGACCAGGATTCGTCCCCGTAATCCCCGGCCAGACGATCCGCCGGCGATACGCGGTGAATCGGAATCTTCCGCAATATCTCGGCGAAAACCCATGCCTCGCGGAGCGGAGCATCCATAAGTCCACCCGCCGCCGCTTCCGCAAGCGCCGCCCGGCGCAAGGAATCGATCACTTCCCAGTACACCATAAACAAGCCCCCGTTAGAAAAATGCAATGGCGATTGTGCCGCAAACCAACAGAAAACCAAGAAGCAAAGCCAAACAAACCGGAACAAAAAGTCCGAACATCAACCGGAAACGCTGCCCGCGCGAAAGTTCGAAGTATTCCCCCAGAAGCGACGACGACGCGCCCTGCCCTCCGCCACGCGTGCGACTCCGTCCCAATGCTCCGAGAAAACGGAAAAAATCCAAACGGAAATTTTCCAATTGCCGTCCCGTCCCGGCTTCCTCCGTTTCCTCAAGCGCCTCCAACTTGGAGCGAATCCCCTGAACGCCCGCGCGGAACGCTTCCTCTGCTTCAAGACGCCGCCGCAAGTGATCGATCTCCGCGTCCGAAGCGGCGAGTTCTTGCGCGAAGCGGGCGGCAAGATCGCGGCGGACCATGCGGAGTTCCGCCTGGCGTTTCTCGCGGGCGCCTTCGGACGCCGGACGCTCCCGGGGAATTTCCGGCTCGGGAGAGTCTTCCGAAAAAGCCTCCTGATGCGCCTTCAGACGATGACGGATGTTGACAAGGTTGTCGCTGATGAATGTTTTCCCCGCCATTACGCCCCTCCCTCTTTTCGTGCGCGAAATGTGCGCCATGCCAAAAATGCGGCCCCGCCGAAAACAGCCGGGAGGAACCACCAAAGCCATCCCGTCCCGGCTACGCGGACAACCGGCGGAACAAAAACCGGGTTGTGATCCAACCCCGGTGCGAGATGATAATAATTGAAGCGGCTCGCAACGGAAAGCGCCAGCAACTGCCGGTCGATGTCGTACTCCGGGTACGCCTCCGGCCCGCCCAGGTACATGGCGACGCGCGACGGAAGTTCCCCGGGAAAAAGAAGCGCATAGGCAGGGCCGCGCAAAACCAGCGTAACGTCTTCCAACGGGGGCGCGCCGTCATCTTCGATTACAACGCGATACCGTGCAAAACGGGATTCTGTAAACGACAATTCAGCGGCCGCCTGCCGGAATGCGTCGGAACTCAAACGGTAGAGAACACCGCCGCCAAGTTCGTGCTCCGCTTCCTCCGATCCGCCGTAAATGACGGTGCGCCGGGCGTAATTCAAGGAGGAGGTACTTAAAAACAATTCGCTCACCGGCATGCCGTTGGTCGTAATTTCGTACACCGTCCGCCCCTCCACCGAAAGTTTCCGCGTCTGCGCGGCGGCGGAGACAAAAATGGGGGCTTCCACCTTCTCCGTTCTCTTGCGCAAAATAGCCACATGCTCCAGGCGAACGCTTTGCCGGAGAAACCGCGCAATCAGCGCATTCTGTTCCGCCTCCGGCGTTTCCCGAAGGCGCAAGGGCAGAAAAGGAACCGCGTCCGGAGCAGCGTATGTACCGAGCGTAACCCGGAAAAAGCGCGCCGGAGGCGCATCGAAAACAATCCGTTGCCGTTCCAGTCCCCACTTGGACTCCCGAAAAAAGGGCTGATCCGCAGCCAACACACGCCAGCTCACCTGATCGGTGGAAGACTCGATTTTCACGTTGCGGAGAAAATCATCGCGGTCGCCCCCAAGCTCGATCCCCGCCACGCGGTCCACCGCGCGGCCACCGCGAATTGTTACAAGATACCGGGGCGGTCCACTCTCCGCACCGGGCAACAGCGTCCAATCCGCGGGGACGGCGGAAAACAGTTCGCGCTCTACCTCGCGCACACGCCGGACGGCCCGAAACGGAATTTCACGCCCGGAGGCGTCCGCCAGGCGCAGTCCGGCGCCGGGCTGGTGCGCAATGCGCCACGTAAGCGCATCCAACGGCAGCGCGGCGAATTCCCCCGCGTTCGTCCCGCGTTCCGCGACGGCCGTACGGCGGAAACGGTATACTTCCGGTTTCCAGTCGCCCCACGATGTGAGCGCCAGAACAAATAAAATCCATACCATGGTGTGCTTCATCATCCCAGCTTCGCCTCTTCGGGCGTCAGGCCAGCGGCGACCGCGCGTTCCAGCGCCCCCCCCGCGTTCCAATCGCCCAGCAAAATGCCGCCGGCAATCCGTCCGTCGCGCAAAAAAAGTTTGCGGTAAACGCCGCCTGATTCGCCGCCGCGCGACGTCTCCGATACGATGTCGCCAACACTGAACAATTTAAGGCCGAACGAGGCCAGCCGCGCCGGGCACAACAATTCCGCCCGGTACGTCGCATCCCCCCCCGCCATGTTCGTCCCGGCCACATTCCCCATATCGCGGGCGATGTTGAACAACCCGCCGGATACGCCGGGAAGCTCCGCACAATCCCCCGCCGCGTAAACGGACGCGTCCGAAGTGCGCATGTGCGCGTCCACCGCAATGCCGCGTTTGCACTGCAACGACTCGGCCAAGTCCAAATTAGCACGAATCCCCATGGAGCAGGCCAAAAGATCGCACTGAATTATTTCCCCTGTCCCCAGCGTTACCGAAGCAAGGGAATCTTTCCCCTCCACACCCGCCAACGTTACGCCGAGGCGCACCGTCAAGCCGGGTTGTTTTTGAAGGCGCGTGAACACCCATGCAGCCCCGGCTTCATCGAGCTGGCGCGGCAGAAGCCTCGGCGCCATCTCCAGCACCGTAACCTCCAAACCGCGCGCCAGAAGCGACTCCGCCAACTCAAGGCCGAGCAATCCGCCGCCGAGGACGACGGCGCGTTTTGCTTTTCCCGCATCCAACCGGGCACGGAGCGAAATGAGGTCCGCATACTCGCGCAACGCCACAACCCCATCGAGGCCGATGCCGGGAATATCCGGGAGGAGACATCGCCCGCCGACGGCCAGAAGAAGTTTGTCATACGCGTGTTCCGTGCCGTCGGCAAAACGTAAAGCCTTCCGGGCAATATCCAACGACCCGGCGTTCATCCCAAGATGGACGGCGATTCTGTTTTCTTCGTAAAACGTGGCGGGTTTCAGGTAAAAGCGTACATCATCCAACGATTCAGCCACCATTTTCGTCAGGGCCGGGCGGCGGTACGGAAGAACCGTTTCGCGGGAAAAAAGCTCGATCGTAGCATCCGAAGATTGTTTCCGCGCCGCAAGCGCCGCCTCTTGCGCGGCCACGCCGCCGCCGAGAATCAGAAGTTTCATACCTTACTCCACACCCGGAACCGAATGAAAGGCGATGCCGCGTTGCCGCCAATGCGCAACCAGACGGGGCAAACGCGCGTAAAAATCGCGGTACGAACAATCCGTCCGCGGCGTCCAGAGTTTTTCCGCCAACGCCGCCAGGCGCGGAAAAGCCATGTATTCGAGCGCTTTTCCCGTCGCGATGTATTCCCCCCACAATTGCGCCTGCGCACCGAGGATCAGGGGGGCTTCCTCCGGCGTCAGCACCACCGGAACCGGCTGAAACCGGTACACTTTCTCCAAGGGAATATCACCGCCGATCGACAACGGCTCGGAAGCGGGATCACCCTGGTAATAATCGATGTAAAGGTATTCACAGGAAGCGTTCACCGCGCGGGTTCCGGCGCGGGCAGCGGCAATGGCTCCCGCTTCGCCGCGCCAGCTCATCACGGTCGCCTCGGGCAGCAATGCGCCGCCTTCGAGAATTTCGTCCCAGCCGATCGACCGGCGGCCGTTCGTCGCGAGAAACGCAACGATTTCCCGGGAGACAAAACTCTGCAGGGCCGTTTCATCCGCTATGTTGTTCTCCAGCATGAACTGCTGTACTTGCCTGGACTCCTCCCATTGACGCTTGGGGACTTCGTCTCCGCCGATATGGATATAACGTCCCGGAAACACGTCCATCAGCTCCGTCAGAATATCCTTCAAAAATGCCAGCATCGGCTGTGAAGGGGCAAGAACATGTTCGCTGATTCCCCAGTGGCAGCGCACGCCGGGCGAAAAATTTCCCCCCAGACAGCCGAACTCCGGGTACGCCGCAACCGCCGCCTGGGCGTGTCCGGGGAGGTTGATTTCCGGCACAAGCGTAATTCCGCGCGCGGCGGCGAAAGCCACCAGGCCGCGCAGCGCATCCTGCGTATAAAAACCGCCGTGCGGTGTTGCATCGTAACGGCGCGGGCGGGCGCGCTCGTGCCCGACAAGCGTACAAGACCGCACGGAACCGACTTCGGTCAGCCGAGGGTATTTTTTGACCTCGAACCGCCATCCCTGATCGTTGGAAAGTCCCAGATGAACAATGTTGAGCTTCAGGAACGCCGCTTCGTCGATCATCCGCCGAAGATCTTCCAAGGTGCGGAAGTAGCGGCATGTGTCGATCATCACCCCCCGCCAGCGGAACGCGGGGGAATCGTGGATTGTCAAACAAGGGAGCGCATCGCCGGAACGCAGGGACCGCAGGGTTTGCAGCCCCCGCAGGAGGCCGATCCGATTCGGTGCGCGGAGGAGAAGATGCGTGGAGTCAATACGCAGCTCATACGATTCATCCGCAAAGCCGTCGGAGTCAAATTCCGGTTCTCCATCCGCAACGATTTCGATCTCGCCGCCGAAAGGAACGACAGGCAAACCCCAAAGCGTTTCCGCGAAAAGTGCCGGGAAATCGCCGACGGCGTCGGAAAAGGAAATACACCGTCCGCCACACGAAAAAACGCCCGGAACCGACGGTAAAATCAACTCCCTGGGACGCGGAACCACGGCAACCGGCAGCATATCCCCCCCTTATCGCGTCATCGTATCCATTTCCTGAAGCATCACGCCGGTGCCTCGGGCGACGGCCCGCAACGGCTCTTCGGCGACAAATACGGGCAATCCGGTTTCGACGCTCAACAATTTATCCAGCCCGCTCAAAAGCGCTCCACCGCCCGCCAGCATAATGCCGCGGTCGATCAAGTCGGCGGCAAGATCCGGCGGACAACCGTCCAATGTCGCCCGGACGGCTTCGATGATCGAAGTAACAGGTTCCTGGAGGGCCCGGCGAATCTCCTTGGCGTTGATGCGCACGGTTTTGGGGATGCGCGAAATAAAGTCCAAGCCCTTGACGTCCAGCTCCAACTCGTCCCGCACCGGGTAGGCGCTGCCGAGTTTGATCTTGATTTGTTCGGCGGTGAGTTCGCCGATCATCAAATTGTGTTCCTTCTTGAGGTGCTGGGTGATCGCCAGATCGAATTCATCCCCGCCGACGCGGACGCTTCGCGCGCCGACAATGCCGGAGAGGGAGATCATCGCCACCTCCGTCGTTCCGCCGCCGATGTCGACAATCATACTCCCGCACGGTTCCGCAACAGGGAGTCCCACACCGACCGCCGCCGCCATGGGCTCCTCCACCAATTCCACGAAACTTGCCCCGGCGCGCTTGGCGCTGTCTTTTACCGCGCGGTTCTCCACCTCGGTAATGCCGGAGGGAACGGCAACAAGAACACGCGGATTCAGAAGATGCTGCCACCATGGAACTTCCTTCATGGCGCGCTGAATGAAATGGCGAAGCATTTCCTCGGTAATTTCAAAATCGGCGATCACACCGTCCTTCATCGGCCGGATGGCCTTGATCGTGCCGGGCGTTTTGCCGAGCATGCTCTTCGCTTCGCTGCCGACGGCCATCACATCGTGATGGGCTCCGCCCACGCGGACCGCCACCACCGACGGTTCGGAGAGTACAATCCCCTTGTCGCGGACAAACACAAGACAGTTGGCGGTGCCGAGGTCGATCCCGATATCGGTGGAGAAAAATTTTGAAAGACGCTGCATTCCCATAATCCGAACCTCACGTTGCGGGGCAAATTCTTTCCCCGTTTGCAATCAAAAGACTACCGTCGATACTTTACATGCGCGCCGGAGAATTACAAGCCATCCGTTACTTTTTTCAGCGCATCGCCGGGTTTCGTCATAAGACTCACAACGACAAGCGCCAGAATCGAGAGGGGCAGCGAATAAATCAGCGAATCGACAAACGGCCAGGGATGCGTACTGAAAAGTTCCGTTTTTCCCGTCAAATATTCGCAGATCCCAAGCGCCGCCGATTCCTTGCGATGCAGAAAAACAAGGCCGAACAAACTTACGCCGACCCCCGTCGCCACGCTTGCCCACACGCCGGCGCGCGTCGCCCGCTTCCAATACAGCGCCGCCGCATACGTCGGCAAAAAACCCGCCGCGCAAATGCCGAAAAAGATCGCCGTCCCCCGCGCGATGATCCCCGGCGGAAGGAGGAATCCGAGAATCACGCTCATGATAATCCCGGCAACCACGCCGATCCGTGTAATCATGATGCTGTCCACCTTCCCGCCGAAGCCGCGGTACAAATCATGCCCGATGGAGCTGCCCGTAACATGGTAAAGCGAACTGAGCGTGGACATCGCCGCCGAAAGGAGGGTAAGCATGAACACATACACCATCGCCGCCGGGAGCTGCATGTTAATGAAGCGCGGGATCACCAGATCCGGATTCCCCCCCGCCGCGTCAATGGCCAACTTCCCCGTCTTCTGCCAGAAGGCGACATTGGAAAGCGCCCCCACCTCGTAGGCCACGCCCACGGTCAGCAATAAAAACAGCGCCCCGATCAGCGTCGCGCGGTTGAGCTCGCGCCCGCTCTTCACGGTCATAAACCGGACCGCGAGCTGCGGCTGCGCCAGCACCCCGATCCCCACGCCGAGCATCAGGCTGGAAACCAGCGTCCACCACCACACCGAATCGAAGCGCGGCATCGCCGTCCACCCTTCGTGTCCCGCTTCGCGGAGCTTGGCCGGAACCAGGGGCGCCATGTCGGTCAGCGCCTGGTGCGCGCCGGTCATGCCGCCAAGCGACCAATAGCTCATCACCAGAAGCGACACCATGCCGATGACCATGATGGACCCCATCATCGCATCGATGTACATCGTCCCCTTGAGCCCACCGATGGTCACATACCCCGCGACAACTCCCGCGAAAACAACAAGGCAGCAGTAGAACCCAAGGTTGTCCGCCGTCGCCGGAAGTAAATCCGGCCACCAACGCATGAACATCTCCTGAAGCGGCAGAACCTCCTGGAGAAACCGCGCCCCGCCGATCAAGACCACACTCGAGTACAGCGGCATAAAACAGAAAATCACCAGCGCGACGAACACTTTCAACCCGTCGGAGCAAAAACGTCTGCCGAGAAATTCCGGGAAGGTGTGCGCGTCGAGCGCGTGCCCGATCTTCCGCGTCTTTTTCCCGAAGAAGACGAACGCGACGAAAATACCCAAAGCGATATTCATGAACGAAAGCCACAAAAGCCCCATCCCGTATTGCCCCGCCACTCCGCCGAAGCCGACCAGCGCCGAAGTGCTGATGAACGCCGCGCCGTAGCTCATCGCCATGACAAACGGGTGCACCCCTCCCCCCGCAAGGAGATAATCCTTGTGGTTGTTGGTTTTCTTATAACCCCGGTAGCCGAGGTACGCGATGGCCGCACCGTAAAAAAGAATGGTCGCTAAAACAACCCACATATTCATTCCCCCTTTTCTCCCTCATCGCCATCGCGGTTCCAGTTCAGAATACCGTAAATCACGCATACAAGCGCGATCCCGATGTTCCCCAGGAACGCCAGGACGACCCATCCATCCCCCAAGCCGAGCATCATGATTGTTTTTCCTCCAAATGAAAGTGCGCCTGCTGCGTCGGCAGGTCGATCCGTGTGAGCGTCGCCTCGAACTCCGCGCCGGATTGCGGTTCCGACGTCATGCGGGCGCGGTGGTAATAGGCGATTTCCGGCAGAAGAAACGTCTGTTTATCGTAGGCGCTCCCCAGAAAAACGGCCCGGTAACGACGCGCGGGATCCTGCTTGGACAAATACAGGAGCGTCCAGTATTGGTTTACCGAACGCTCAAGTTGCGTACGTTCGCGCGCGGCGGGGTCGCACCAGACAAAGCGGGATTCCAGCTCGTCGGAACTTAAAAGTTCCTCTTTATTCAAAAAGCGCCGCAACTGCTGATGGGCCAGCAAATCGGCGTAGCGCCGCAAGGGACTGGTTACCCGCACATAGGCGGGAACGCCGATTCCGGCGTGCGGATCGGGAAACGCACTCAAAAAAGCGGGGGCGCTCGCCAGACGAATCCGGAACATCGCGCTGTAATCCTCCGGGCGCAATGAAAGATCACGATCGCCAAGGGGCTGCACGACAAACGGCATGGCGATGTCGTTCTCCTTCGCCCAGCGCCCAATGGCGCTCCCGGCGGCGACCATCGCATCCTCCACCAACCTCCGCGCGGGGGTCCGCACAATGGGCTCCATTTCGATTGCGCCGGGTGTTACACGAATCTTCACTTCGGGAAAATCGAGCAACGCGCCCCCTGCCGAAGCCCGCATTTCCCGCCAGGAAACCATTTTTTCCTCGATCGCGGCGAAGGGGGCCTCGCCGAGACGGAGATCGGCTTCGGCGTACGTCATCCGACGGACGCGGACGCGGCTCGGCCCGAAGCGAACAAGCTCCGGCGCACCCTCGGCATCGAAACGAACGGCAAACGTGAAAGCCGGGCCCTCCTCATGCAGCCCGAGCCCCAACCGCTCCACGGCTGCGACGGGGAGCATCGGGGCTGTTTTTTCCGGCAAATACAATGTGGTGCCCCGGCGGCAAGCGGTCATGTCCAATTCGGTATCGGGGCGGACGGCGGCGGAAACATCCGCCACATGCACATAAAGAATGCCGTCTTCCCAGGCCAACGCGTCGTCGGGATCGGTGTTCCCTTCATCGTCCACCGCGCGGGAGTCGAGGTGCGTTAAATCCCAACGTTCCTCCGGACGCAACGCCGGAAACGGAAGCTCCGGCGCCTCCAGCTCCAACCCGGAACGGGCGGGCAAAGGATTCACCCATTCGTCCCATATCCCGCAGCGCAGGAGCAGCCTGTGCGCCGCTTCGGCGGTGCATTCCACCCCGGCGTCGCGCAGGAGGCGGCTCGCGGTGGCGCGGCCGCAGGCGACGTCTTCGATCTCCCGCAAGCCGGCGCGGTCGCGCTCTCGGTCGGGGCATCCCTGGCGCAAACGCTCCACAAGCGCGGCCCGCTCTTCGCGCCCCGCCTGTTTCGCGGCGCGTTCCGCAAGGATTGCGGCGGCCTCGGCGGCGGGACGTACGTTCACCCCCTCCGCCACAGAACCGGTGAAATACACGTTTTCCTGAAGAATCAGCACACCGGCCCACGCCGCACCGGGTGAATTTTCCCCGCCGAGAAGTTCATAAAATTCTGAAAAGGGGAGCGTTTCCTCCCCCATAAGCTCGGCCAATTCCTCCGGCGGGAGCAATTTGGGTACGGGTGGCGGCAGTGTCGTCGCCGGGCCGGAATGAACGAATTCGATATCCTTGGGACGCACCCGGACTGTTTCTCCGCCTTCAACGGCGATTTCGATTTTTTCGCCCTCCAGCGCCAGAATGCGTGCGCTGCGGCGGCGGTAACAAACTAAAGTTCCGGGTTTCAGTATCATAATCCTTTGGTTCCTATCCGAAAAAACGCCGCCGCCGGAAACATTCCGGAGGCGGCGTCCTGCATGGCTTCCGCCTTACTTGGCTTGCGAAATCGCGACCGCGATCGCAACCGTGGCGCCGACCATCGGGTTATTCCCCATGCCGATCAGCCCCATCATTTCGACGTGAGCCGGAACGCTGGAAGAACCGGCAAACTGCGCGTCGCCGTGCATCCGGCCCATGGTATCGGTCATGCCGTAGGAGGCAGGACCCGCGCCCATGTTGTCCGGGTGCAGCGTGCGGCCCGTTCCGCCGCCGGAGGCGACGGAGAAATACTTACGGCCATTTTCCATGGCCCACTTCTTGTACGTTCCGGCCACCGGGTGCTGGAAGCGCGTCGGGTTGGTCGAGTTGCCGGTGATCGACACATCGACGCCCTCTTTGATCATGATCGCCACGCCTTCGGAAACGTCGTCGGCGCCGTAGACCTTGACCGCCGCCTTCGCCCCGTCGGAGAACGCCTGGGTGCGGACCGCTTTAAGCTTGCCCGTCTGGTAATTGAACTTGGTTTCCACGTAAGTGAAACCGTTGATGCGGCTGATGATGTACGCCGCGTCCTTGCCGAGCCCGTTCAGGATCACGCGCAACGGTGTCTTGCGGACCTTGTTGGCGGTCTTGGCGATGCCGATGGCGCCTTCCGCCGCGGCAAACGACTCATGCCCCGCGAGGAAGCAGAAGCATTTGGTTTCTTCGCGCAAAAGCATCGCGGCGAGGTTGCCGTGACCGATGCCCACTTCGCGCGAGTCGGCGACGGAGCCGGGGATGCAGAACGCCTGGAGCCCCAGTCCGATGATTTCCGCCGCTTCGGCGGCATTCTTCGCGCCCTTCTTGAACGCGATGGCAGCGCCGAGCGTATACGCCCAGACGGCGTTTTCAAACGCAATGTTCTGCACGCCGCGGACGATTTCTTCCACATTCACACCTTTGGAAAGGCAGAGGTCGCGGGCAGCTTCCAGCGAAGCGATGCCGTATTCTTTCAGCGCCTTTTCGATGGTCCCGATCCGGCGTTCGTATCCTTCAAATTTCACGCTCATGATGCGTCTCCTTATTCCTTGCGCGGATCGATCTTTTTGACGGCTTCGTCGAAGCGCCCGTAGGTCTTGACGTTGGACTCGTAGGCCTTCGCCGGCGCAACGCCCTGGCGGATGGACTCCATCATCTTGCCGAGATGGACGAACTTGTAACCGATGATCTCGCCGTTCGCGTCCAATCCGAGTTCCAGAATGTAGCCTTCGGCCATTTCCAGATAACGCGGTCCCTTTTCGAGGGTGGAGAACATCGTCCCTACCTGCGAGCGGAGCCCCTTGCCGAGGTCTTCCAGCCCGGCGCCGATCGGCAGCCCGCCTTCGCTGAACGCGGTCTGGGTGCGCCCGTAGGCGATCTGAAGGAACAGTTCGCGCATCGCAACGTTGATCGCATCGCAAACCAGGTCGGAATTCAGCGCTTCGAGAATTGTCTTTCCCGTAAGAATCTCCGCGGCCATGGCGGCGGAGTGCGTCATCCCGGAACAACCGAGCGTTTCGATCAGCGCTTCCTGGATAATACCGTCCTTGACGTTCAGCGTCAGCTTGCAGGCGCCCTGCTGGGGAGCGCACCAGCCCACGCCGTGGGTCAGGCCGGAAATGTCGGTAATTTGCTTGGACTGCACCCACTTCCCCTCTTCGGGAATGGGCGCCGGACCGTGATGCACGCCTTTGGCGACGCAGCACATCTGCTCGACTTCATGCGAGCACGGATACTTGCAGCTCATGAATGTTCCTCCTCGATCATTAATACACAATGGGGTATTCTAAACAATATACCACGCCGGAGGCCTCCCGTCAAGAGCTCCGGACGCAAAACCTTACTTCTTTGCAAAAATAATAATCCCGTCCTTCTCGTAAAGAGTGCGGTAATTCCTGGACCGGCGGCGAAGATGATGAACCGCCTGCTGCAATTCTTCGGCCATTTCGAATCCCCGGTAATTTTCGGCGTCGAAGATCATATAGTCGGTTTCCACTTTCTGCCGGATCGAATACACCTTGTTCCGCCGCAGGAAATGGGTACCGAGCTCGTTCTGCGCGGTAACGCTTGCCCCCAAAGGAATGTACGTTTCCGCCACGATGCGGAATTTCTCCGCATGTCCCCAGGCTTCTCCCAGCACCTCCCAATACAAGGGACGCAAAGGAATTCCGAAAACCGTGAAATGCTGGGTGTGCTTCCATCCTGTAAGCGGGGTGTAGAAACGCATCAAAGGCCACTCGGCAAGCGCCAGATGCCCGACACTGACGAGCACAAACGCCGCACAGGCGGCACGGGGGGCGAGTTTCCGCCACCGTGCTTTTTGCCGGCACACCGCCCGCAAGGAACGCGCTCCCCAAAGGGCCGCCACGGGCAGCACGCCGATCAAAGCCGAGGCATAGTGGCTCAGGAGGACATTCTGGTGCCAGAACGTCGCGACAAGGTGAACCCCCAGCGTCGGCCCCAGAATGAAGAGAAACATCCGCCACGAAAACGCGGGGAGGAACGCAAAGGGGAGCAGCACGCTCAGGAGCACGGCGGGAACCGTCGGCACGAACAACCGGCCGAACATCGCGGCGAAAGCCTGCATCCAGGCGGAAACGCCCGAAGACTCCACCCCGTAACGGTCGAAGTGCCAGTAATCCATCTTAACGATGTGCGGAAAGTAGACGAAAAGGACAAAGAGCGCCCAGCCCGCCGCCGCCGCCAAAAACAACGCCCCCAACCGCCGACGTCGGGGAGTGAAAAGGAAAAACAACCCCACGCCCCCTAAAGGGACGACAAAGTCCTCTTTAAGCAACGGGCTTGCCAGCAAAAGAAGCGTAAACCCCAGCCAATGTCCCCGCGCACGCAGAAGGAACGCCCCCAGAAACAACGCGGGGAAAAAACTTTCCGAATGAAAATCGTACAACGCCAGACGGGTGCAGTACGGATTGAGCGCATACATCGCCGCGAGGAGCAGCGGGAAACTTCCCGCACGGAAATAGCGCCGTGCGAGAAAATACGTAAGCGGCACCCCCGCCGCAAGCCCCAATGCCTGTGTGACAACAAGGTGCGCCGGAGAGTCCCAAAGCCAATAAAGGGGAACCAACAGGAGGATGGCCGGGGAAAAGTGGTCGTACGCACCGCCCCGGTAGTCGCGCATCAGCCCCTCGCCCCGGGCGGCCATGCGGAGCATCGAGTCATAGATGCCGAAGTCCCACAGCCCCATTTGCTGCGCCTGGATTTTGTACAATCCGAGCACGCAATACGCCAGCGCCATCCCGCCGGCCAGAATCCACATCCACCGCGCCGGAGAGGCCGGCGCACGCACGGAAAGACGCGGAAACACTCCAAAGGCCGCCGCGCCCAACAGCAGGACGGCGGCGCAAATCCAATAATAATTGATCCCCTGCTCCATGAAATTACGTCGGCATTTTTATCGCGCGGAGGAGGGATTCAACCACATCCTCCTCCCGCACGCCGCCGTAGCGGCTTTTGGAATCGAGAATCAACCGGTGCGGCAGCACAACAGCGGCCTGTGTACGCACATCGTCCGGGAGCACGAAATCGCGCCCGGCCAACAACGCGGCGGCACGGGACGCGGCGGCCAATGCCAGAAGCGCGCGGGGACTCGCGCCGATCATCACCCGCGATTCCACGCGGCTTTGCCGGACGAGCGCCAGCGCGTAGTTCGCGACCGACGCCTCCAGGCGGATGGCGTGGGCGGCACGCTGAATTTCAAGAACCTCCGCACAGGACAGGATGGGGCGCACCGCGGCGACGGGCTCCCCCTTTTCCCGGTCGAGCAGAAGCTTCCGCTCCGCCTCTTCATCCGGATAGCCGAGCGAAAGGCGCATCATGAAGCGGTCGAGCTGCGCCTCCGGCAAAGGATACGTCCCCTGAAAATCCACCGGATTCTGCGTGGCCAGAACCATAAAGGGACCGTTCAGCACATGGGTCGCGCCGTCGCAGCTTACCTGTTGTTCGCACATGCACTCCAAAAGCGCCGACTGGGTGCGCGGGGACGCGCGGTTGATTTCGTCGGCCAACAACACGTTGGTGAACACCGGGCCGGGACGAAAACGGAATTCACCGCTCACAGGATTGTAGACCGAGGTGCCCAGAATGTCCGTCGGCAAAAGATCCGGGGTGAATTGGACACGTTGGAAGCGCCCGTCGAGCGCGAGCGCGAGCGCCTTGGCCAGCGTGGTTTTCCCCACGCCCGGCACGTCGTCCAGCAACACGTTTCCTCCCGCGAAAAGGGCGACAAGGAGAAATTCAATCACCTCCTCCTTGCCGCGGATCACTCCGTTCAAAGTGTCGCGCAGGAGGGCGATTTTGGCGGAAAGCTCCGGGGTCACATCAAACCTCCCTCAAAATTGAACGTGGTGGATTCGCGCGGATTCCAGTTGGCGAGGGTCAGGTCGTAAAAATCGTACATTCCGCGCAAGCGGGGAATGGACATCTCCTCCTTCGCGTACACGCGGGAGAGGCGGTCGCGGTGGTCGTAACGCGCCATGAACTCCTGTCCCCGGTTGTCGCGGAAGATTCCCTCCACCGGGAGCTTGGCGCGGGTTACAAGCAATGGGGGCCGCCCGAGGCGGTACAACTCCAACGGCAGCGCCGAGTGATCGCGCAACGCTTCGATCGCGCCGCGCTCCAGCTCGATGTGCGCCAGCGCGCGTCCCGCGCCCAATTCGCGCAGCGCCTCCGCCGCAAACGAGTTGGCCACCGGAATCGGGGCGGAAGCCACCAGAAGCTCCTCCGCGCGGAGTTTTCCGAAAAGCGCAAACCCATACAACGACGTAACACGGAAACGGCAAATACCCTGCTCCCTGGCGCGGGCGATGGCACGCCGCAAGGAGTCGAGGCGGTCTTCCGGACAGAACTCCGGCAGAATCGCTTCCTCGGTCAATTTATTGATCTCATAAATGCCTGTGGAAAGAACCGCCTTCCGGCTCCCCGGCTGCGCACCGTTGGGGGAAACAGCCACCGTTTCGGTGAGCATTTCGGGCAGTTCCGCCGGGCGCCGGGCGAGGTAATCGCGCCGGAAGCGCTCCATCGCCGGGGCCGCCGGATCGAAAACGCCCCCCCGCGAGAGCTCTTCGTGCGCCCACGCCCAGTATTCGCGCCGGAGCGCCTTGAGTTCGGCAGCGGGGAAGAAGAGCGCTCCTTCGATCGAGCAGGAAACAGGCGAAACCTCGTACAAGGGCGAATCGGCGGCGGCAAACTCCGCGGCAAGTGTTTCCGCAGTAAGCGGATGCCGCGCCGCGGGCGCAAGCGAAAGCCCTCTTTTCCAGGGGTCGAGCGTACTGTTGGTTGTCTCAACCACAATTTCGTTCGCGGAGAGCGCGATGACAAGGCCGATCTTTGTTTTCGGCGCGGGGAGCGCGGCGATCCGCCCGGAATAATCCGAGAAACTTTCGCCGATCTTAAAAACAAGTGAGCGTTCGCGAGCGGGCTTGTCGCAACAGATGAACACCCGGTCGCCGGGAGAAACCTTGCGGACGCTCTGGTTTTCGGAAAACATCCGCGTAACGGTGAGGGCCGCGCCCTCCTCGCTGCTCGTTTCCTGCAAGCGGAGGCGGTCGCCCAGGTGAATGCGTTTCCCGGTTACAAAGCCGAATCCGTTATCCCGGATCTCATCGACTTGGCCGCAGAGCATCCCCGCCGCGCCCATCGCCTGGTGTTGAATCAGCCCCGCCGTGGATTCCTCGGAGAAAAATCCGGTGGACCACTTCCTGCCGCACGCCTTGCCGAGCTTGCGGTGGAGTTCCCCCATAAGCGCCCGGTCGGGGCGGCCCTCCGCGTCGATCATCGCGCGGTAGGCCCCCGTAACCTGGCTCACATAATCGGGCTGGCGAAGGCGGCCTTCGATTTTGAACGACGCCACGCCGAGTTCCATAAGCTGCGGCAAAAGCTCCAACGCGCACAAATCCTGCGGGGAAAAGAAAAATCCGTTCCCTTTGCCCGCAAAATACCGGCGGCGGCACGGCTGCTTGCACTTCCCCCGGTTCCCGCTGGCTCCGCCGAGGTACGAAGAAAAAAGACACTGCCCGGAAAGCGAACAGCACAACGCCCCGTGAACGAACACCTCCAGCTCCAGCGTCGTTTTCGCCCGGATCTGCGCAAGTTCCTCCATGGTGATCTGGCGCTCGAGGATCACCCGCCGGAAACCGAGTTTTTCCGCGATTTCGATCCCGGCGGAGTTATGGAAACCCATCTGCGTCGAAGCATGGAGGACCAATTCCGGGAAATAGCGACGCGCAATCAGCGCCACGCCGAGATCCTGTACAATCAGCGCATCCGGGCCGAGGCGGCGCAGAGCGGCGAGCGTTTCGACAAGCTCCGGGAGTTCCTCCTCCTTCAGCACGGTGTTGAGCGTAACGTAGACTTTGCGCCCGTTCTTCCGCGCGTAGGCGATCAGACGCGCCATCGAGTCTTCGGTAAAGTTTTCGCCGCGTTCGCGGGCGTTAAACTTCGGCAATCCGGCGTAGACGGCATCGGCCCCGGCGTCGAACGCCGCAAGCGCCGAGGCCATGGAACCGGCCGGGGCAAGCAATTCGGGTTTCTTCATATTTTCACACTTTCTATGTCAAACGTATTCTCGGATCGGCCCAGGCGTACAAAAGGTCGGCCGCCAGGTTCACCGCCACGAACAGCAGCGAACTGACGATCACCAGCGCCTTCAAAAGCTGCAAGTCGGAACTCATGAGCGCCTCCACACCGGCGTACCCCAACCCGGGAACGCCGAAAAAACTCTCCAAAAGCAAACTCCCCGTAAACAGAAAAGGGATCGTCGCCGAAGCCCGCGTGATGATCGGCAGGAGCGACGTCCGCAGCAAATGCTTCCGGTAAATCGTCCACGGGGAACACCCCTTGGCGGCCGCCGTCCGCAAATACTCCTTATTCAATTCATCCACAAAAACCGTCCGGTAGAACCGAACCCCGCCGCCGATGCCGCAGAGAATCCCCACCATCACCGGCAACACCAGAAAACGCGCCGCGCCCCAACCCCAAACGGGAAACAAATTCCAATAATACCCCAGGAACCACTGGGCAAAAATAATCACCGCCAACATACTCACGCTCAAGCCGAGGACCGACCCCACCACGAGGACCCGGTCCGGCCACCGGTCGCGCCATGCCGTCGCCACAAGCGCCAGCGCCACCCCCAGCAGCAGTTCGCCGAGAAAAATCGGCAGCATGAGCGCCAACGACGGCCAAAGGCCGCGACCCAAAAGCCCGCGGATCGGCTCCCGCGTCGTCAGCGATTCGCCGAAGTTGAAAAACTCCACATAAGGGAAAGTCCCCCGAAATGAAACCAATTCCCCCATCGCCCGGAAAAACTGCGTATTCCACGGCGACGCCTGAAGACGAAAAAACGCCACATCCGCCCCTTCCGGCGCACGCAATTCCCCTTGCCCGG
The DNA here is from genome assembly GCA_031549345.1 of Victivallaceae bacterium. Taxonomy (GTDB): domain Bacteria; phylum Verrucomicrobiota; class Lentisphaeria; order Victivallales; family Victivallaceae; genus CASFRF01. The sequence continues at coordinate 227,110 of JAVBPY010000006.1, read as the reverse complement.
CCGGAATTTCCCGTGCAACGCCTTCGATTTGCACATATAAAGGTTCCTCGGTAACGAAGTGCCGTTTCCAGAGGCCGCCGCCTTCGTTGGAGAACGCCTCCGTGCGGCAGGCGCGTCCATAGAACAATGGAAGGTCGCCGCCGAGCTTGCGGCGCAGCGCCTCCACCTCGCGCGGCGCGGCGCTTTTCCCGAGCACCGCCGCCGCCGGATCCCCCGCCGCAAGATTGAACAGCAGAAAGGTCAGCAGCATCACCCCCAGAACAATCGCCAGGGAATACGCCAGTTTGCGGATGATAAAATAAATATTCATGACGCATATACTATAACGCGTTAAAGTGTTTTTCTCAAGGACGAGCCCGTAGAAAATTTGAACGCCAGACGTCCCATTTTTCCCGCGTCATCTCCCATTCGCAGTAAATGGCGCAGCCGATGTAGTTCCCGCTGGGCTTGGCCGCGTGGATTCCGGAGATTGCGGAGCTCAAGTTCTCCATAGCCGGGTGGTGGTAGCCGGAAGTGGCGTCTTCGTAGGCCGGGAGGCCGAGGAGGAGCGTGCAATCGCTGTCCTTTAACGCATCTTGGAGTTCTTTTGTCCACTGCGTCATCAGTTTGACATAGAATTTTTCCAGCTTGATGGCGGTGTCGTACATCATGACCGCCATTTGCTCGGAGCGCTTCGCCACTTCCGCGATATACGGCAATTCCCAGTGGACGTTGGGATGGGGATGCCATCTTGTCGGCGGCGGGTACGCGGCCACGCCCAGGATACGGCCTTTCAGGACCGGACGGAGTTCATCGAGCAGAAGAAGAAAATCCGCATTCCCGGAGGGCAAGGGTTCGATGTTGACCTGGATTCCGGCCAGGCGCGGATGTTTTTCCAGCAGCTCTGCAACCGAGGCGACGAACTTCGTCCTCCAACGGGAATCCTCAATCCGCGCGGACTCGCCGAAAACGCCGCCGATCCACGGAATCACCTCGATCCCCTCCTTTTGAGCTGCGTCAAGAAAGCGTTCCCCCTGGCTATCGTCGTACGACGCAATCGGACCAGTGAACAACGCCGGGCAGAGGTGGGGATACACGAAACGGATCTGTTGCGCCTTCAAATGCCGCATCAATTCCGCAATCTTTTCCGGGGCACGGAAGGGGGTGGAATCGCGGGAGTTGCGCCGGAACCAGGAGTCGTCGCCAAGCCAGCCATGCCCCAGCCAGATCGCATTCTGTCCTTTGTTGCATTCGCCGGCCGCTCCCGGCGTCCAGAGCAAGTAGAGAAGCGCCGGAACGCCGAGCACAATGCTCAAAGCGAGCGCAATGCGCAACAAACTTTTCAAAAGAGCACACATTTTCATGTTTTTACTATAGCTTGATTGTGGATGCAATGCAACAGGGCGCCTTGCAATCTCTTGCGCGAAAGTGTATGGTAATTTACATGAAGAACATCCTCCTACACACCTGCTGCGCGCCGTGCGCGGCCGGATGCGTCGAAATGCTGCTGGAACAATCGCTCCGGCCCACCCTCTTTTTCGCCAACAGCAACCTTGACACGGAGGAGGAGTTCGAGCGTCGCCTCGACGCGGTGCGTCAACTTGCCGCCCTCTACGCCCTCCCTCTTGCTGTCGCCCCCTACGAACACAACGCATGGCGCGCCGCCGTAGCGGGGCTGGAGAAGGAGCCGGAACGCGGGGCGCGGTGCCGCGTTTGCTTCGCCTTCTCGCTCGACATCGCCGCGCGGCACTGCCGCGACAAAGGGATGGATGGGTTCGCCACAAGCCTCACGGTGAGTCCCCACAAGAGTTCGCCGCTTCTTCTGTCGCTGGGCGGTGCGCACGCGGAATTCCACCCCTTCGACTTCAAGAAAAAGGGGGGCTTCCTCCGCGGACGCGCCATCGCCCGGGAAAACAATTTTTACGCGCAGAACTTCTGCGGCTGCGAATTCAGCCGTGCCCGCTTGAAAAAATAATCATGCACACGTACAGTAAAAAAAATACCGAAAGGGTCGCACGATGAAACACCTATTTCTGGCCGTCCTCGTCCTTGCGGGTTTCGCCGCGTCCGGCGCGGAATTCCGCATGAACCGCCTCTTTTCCGACCACATGATGCTCCAGCGCGACCAGCCCGCCGTCTTCTTCGGCTTCGCGCCGCCGAACAGCAAAATCACCGTCGCTTTCGCGGGAAAATCGGCGGAATGCACTGCCGACGCCGAAGGGAAATGGCGTGCCCAGCTCCCCGCTTTCCCTGCGGGCGGCCCCTTCGAAGCCCAAATCACCTGCGGAGAAAAAAGCATTGTCCTGAAAGACATCCTCCTGGGGGACATCTGGTTCTGCTCCGGCCAGTCAAACATGGAGATGCGCCTGGAAGAAGCGATGAATCCGGAAAAGGAAATCGCCGCCGCCAACGATCCTTTGATTCGCCTCCTCCATGTTCCGAAAATCGGCAGCCATGTTGCCATCGACGAACTGATGTACGCGCGTCCCTGGACGCTCTGCACCCCGGAAACGGCGCGCATTTTCTCCGCGCCCGGCTATTTTTTCGCGCGCGAGCTGCGGCGCGAGCTCAAAATCCCCATCGGTCTGATTAACGCCGGGTGGGGCGGCGCGCCTATCGGCCATTTCGTCCCGCGCGAAAACCGGGGACAAACGGCCGAAGACGCGAAAACCAAGGTCGCGGTCGAGGTACTTCGTCAATACGACGCGGCACTCCTCAAAGCCATCGCGTTTGAGAAGAACACGGAGGAACAGAAAAAACGTTCCGCCGTCGATTATCCCGACTCCGACTGGGAAAAATTCACCTTTATCAAAGCACCCAAACAGAAAAATCTCGACCAGCTCTGCGGCATTTTCCAGCTCCGTAAAACGATCACCCTCCCGGAAAAATGGGCGGGGCGCGACCTCGTCCTCCGGCTTGGCCACAACAACTACGCAGACCGCACGTATTTCAACGGCGAGTTCGTCGCCGGACGCAGCGGCATCGAACTGCCCTTGCAGGGGAAATGGGACCGGAACCGCATCTACGTCATCCCCGGCAAACTCGTCCGCACCGGAGCGAATACCCTGAGCATCTTCTGGAGCGAAGTCGAGCAAGGAGGGCTGTACGGAAAATTCACCTACAACTCCTCCGGGGTCTCCGCCGACATCTCCATCGCGCCGAAGGATGAAGCCGCCGCCGCGATGCCGCTTCTGGACGATTGGAAGCTCCAGTCCATCGTCGAGCTCCCCCGCGTTCCGCGCACCTACGGAAGCAGCTACAACGCCATGATCCTGCCCATCACCCGTTTTCCCGTCAAGGGAGCCATCTGGTACCAGGGAGAATCCAACGCGCAATCCCCCTGGCTCTATGCCGAACAATTTGAAAAACTCGCCGCCGCGTGGCGCGCGGAATGGAACAATCCCACACTGCCGATCTACGCCGTCCAGCTCGCCGCCCACGGCGCCAAACGCCCCAACTCCCTCGCCGAAATGCGCGAAGTCCAGCGCGAACTTCTCGACAAAGTCCCTTACACAGGCCTGGCCACCGCCGTCGACATCGGCGACCGCGGCAACATCCATCCGGTCAACAAACAGGAGGTCGGGCGGCGGCTCGCACTCCTGGCGCTGAACCGGACCTATGGGAAGAAAAACATCGTGGACGAAGGCCCCCTTTTCGACCGCGCGGAATACAAGGAGGGTAAGTTGCTCATCCACTTCCGCCCCAACCCTTCGCCGCTGAAGGTAAAAGGCGCGAAGCTCAGCGGGTTTGAAATCGCCGGAGCCGATGGCGTGTACCGTCCGGCTTCCGCCGTCATTCACGGAAAAACCGTCGAACTGCGTTCGCCGGATGTTCCCGTCCCCGCGAACGCCCGCTATCTCTGGGACAACGTCCCGGAGGCCACCCTCTACAACGAAGCGGATCTCCCCGCGTTCCCCTTCACCACCAACCTTGTTTTCGAGACGAAAAAATGAAACCCTTTCTTCTTGTCCTCCTGCTTCTCCCTTTCCTCCCGCTCCGCGCCGAGCCGATCGCGCCGGAACTGGAGCGAATCGCCTTCGCCGGGGACTCCATCACCCAGATGCGCCAATATACAATACAATTTGAAACATACCTGCGCTTCTGTTCCGGATTCGACGGCGGCGACGTGCTGATGTTCGGCTGGGGCGGCGAGACGACGCTCAATTTCGCCACCCGGATGGCGCGGGATGTCGCGCCGCGCAAACCGACGTCGCTGGTCGTCGTCTACGGCATGAACGATGGGCGGTACAAGGCGTTCGACGAGCTGAACGCGAAAAACTATTCGGATGGCCTGCGGAAAATCCTCGCATTTTTCCCTCCGCCGGGCACCCGCGTCTGGATCGCCTCCCCCCAGGCCGTCGACCCGGATATTTTCAACCAGGGGACGCGCGAACAAGGAGTCGTCTACAATGAAACGCTCCGCCGCTTCGGCGAAATCGGGCAGAAACTCGCCGCGGAAAACGGCGCGAAATTCGTGGACATCAATGCGGTCATGCGCGAAGTCCTCCCCAAGGCCAAAGCGAAATACGGTCCGAAATTCAAGATATTCGGCAACGACGGCATCCACTCGTCCCGCGCCGGGCATTTTCTGATGGCGTATGCGTGCTTGCGCGCCATGAATATCGGCCGCCCCATCGGCACATTCACCCACGATTACGCGACAGGCACAACGGAAACAACCGACGGACACCGCGTCATCGCAAGCAAAACAGGAGTGATGGAGCTCGAAAGCAGCCGCTACCCCTACTGCTTCAATCCCGCGGAGGGAGAGGATCCGCGGAATCCGGCGACCCTTCTGGATATGTTCGGATTTCAATCTGAAATGAATTCCATGCTTCTCCGCGTACGCAACTTTCCGGCGGAAAGCGGCATTGTAAGCTGGGGTGCGGCGAAGAAGACATTCTCCCGCGCCGCCCTGGAAAAGGGGGTCGATCTTGCGTTGGAATTCACGGAAAACCCGTTCTCCGAGAAATTCCGCGCGGTGCAGACTGCCGTGGCAGCCAAGCAAAATCTCGACTTCACGCTCTTCAAAGACTTGCAGATGTGGAGGATGAATATGGAAAAAGAATTTAAGATTCCGGACACGGAGAACCTTCTCGCGCCGCTTCGCGCAGCGCTCGAAACGCGCCGCGAAGCAATGAAGGCGGAACTCGCCAAACTGCGTGTCCCCCTCCGCCATGTCATCCGTCTTGATCCTGCGCCGTCCCGCTAGGATGTTTTCGATTTGATAAAGAAAAAATTGGAATTTTTTAAAAAACAGGCTATAGTATAATTAAGGGTATTGAAACTCATGCGCAAGAAAGCGCCGGATCCAAAATACTACGGGAAGTCCAGGCAATACGTCGGGGCGGCAAGAACCATGCGAAGGAGGCGAAAAATGGCAAAAAAAACCGAAACGACAACTCCGTCGAAGAAGAGGGTTTATTTTGAAATCGATGCGGGACCCGGGCGCGAAGTCAGCGTGGCGGGTTCTTTCAACGACTGGGACCCGACCCAGAAAAAACTCTCGGACAAAAAAGGCACTGGTGTTTACACGGGATTCTCCCTCCTCGAACCCGGAACCTACGAGTACAAATTCGTTGTGGACGGCGACTGGCGGCTGGATGAAAACAACCAGAATTTTTCGGCCAACGATTTCGGAACGCTGAACAGCGTTCTCGTCGTGGAATAAACCTCAAACCGGAAACGATGCGGCAATCGGCGGCATCGTTTCTTTTTGTTTCAGCACGCGGGCATAAGGAATTCCCTTCCCCCGTATAAGGATGAACTGAAGGATGAATGTGAAACTGTACAACGTGGCGCCGAAACTCCCGGCGAATCTGCAATTTCTGGAACGCCTTATGCGCAACGTGTGGTGGTGCTGGCACCCCCTGGCCCGGGAACTCTTTCTGCGTATCAATCCTTCGCTCTGGGCGGAAGTGGATGGAAACGTCAACAAGTTTCTGAGCGCCGTTTCCAAAGAACGCCTGCTGGAACTCTCCCGCGACAACACCTATCTGCGCCAACTGAAGGCCGTTGAAATCGAATTTGAACGGCAAACCCTTGTGGAAGAAGATTATTCCGCGCGGAAAGTCGCGTATTTTTCCATGGAATACGGCATTCACGAGAGCCTGCGCATCTTTTCCGGCGGCCTCGGCGTCCTCTCCGGCGACCACCTGAAGGCGGCCAGCGATTTGAAGGTCCCGATGGTCGCAGTGGGCCTCCTCTACCGCCAGGGCTATTTCCGCCAGGTCCTCGACCGCAACGGCTGGCAGATGGAACGTTATCCGGATAACGAAATTCACAATATGCCCGTCGTCCGCGCCCGCGACAAAAACGGCAAGAGCATCACCATTTGCGTCCGGCTGCTCGACCGCGATCTTTATGCGGCGGTCTGGGTCCTTTGGGTGGGCAACGTTCCGTTGGTTCTCCTGGATACGGAAATCGAACAGAACCCGCCGGAATTCCGCGAAATCACATGGCGTCTCTACGGCGGCGATAAAAATATGCGCCTGAAACAGGAAATTCTCCTCGCCGTCGGCGGCTTCAAAGCCCTGCTTGCCATGGGCTACAGCCCGGAAGTCTGCCACATGAACGAAGGGCACGCGGCGTTCCTTTCTCTGGCCCGCATCGAGGACTTGGTGCAAAAAGGCTACGACCCGGACGTGGCGCTGGAGATCGTCTGGCGCTCCAACATCTTTACCACCCACACCCCCGTCCCCGCCGGGAACGAGGTGTTCGATGTGCAGCTTGTGCGCCCCTACCTGGCGCCTCTGGCGGCGGCGGCGCACCTGGACGTGGACCGCGTCATCCGCTGGGGGATTCCGATCGGCGAACGCGAACACGCCGGCGAAATGTCCATGACCGTCCTCGGGCTGCGCCTGGCCAATTACAGCAACGCGGTCAGCAAGCTCCACGGCGTCGTGGCGCGCAGCATGTGGAAGCACCTTTGGCCCGAACGGAGTGTTTCGGAAATTCCGATCACCAGCATCACCAACGGCGTCCATATCATGTCCTGGCTCTCCAACCGCATGCTGGAGGTGTTCTCCCGTTACCTCACCCCCCGCTGGAGCGGCCTGATTCCACATGAAGAACTCCTGCCGAGCGTCCACTCCATTCCGGACGAACAGCTCTGGATGGCGCACGAGCTCTCACGCCAGTCGCTCGTCCGCTACGCCCGCCGCCATCTGCAGGCGCACGGGAAATCGGCCTGGGGACAGTCCGGCACGAGCGCAATCCTCGACCCGCGCATCCTGACCATCGGTTTCGCGCGCCGTTTTGCAACCTACAAACGCGCCACCATGCTTCTGCGCGATCCGGAACGCCTTCTGCGCATGATCACACACTCTAAAACACCGGTGCAGTTTGTCTTCGCCGGGAAAGCGCACCCCGCCGATGACGGCGGTAAAACGCTGATGCAGCAGTTGATCCAGTTTGCGGAAAAACACGGCATCCAGAATCGTCTGGTCGTATTGGAAGACTACGACATCGCCATGGCCCGGCACCTGGTGCAGGGCGTGGACGTGTGGCTGAATACGCCGCGCCGCCCGCAGGAAGCGAGCGGAACCTCCGGCATGAAGGCGGCCATCAACGGCGTGCTCAATTGCAGCATTCTCGACGGATGGTGGGACGAAGCGTACAACACCGACCGCGGCTGGGCCATCAACGGCGATGAGAATCTGACCGACCCGGAAGATTGCGACAACTACGAAGCGCAGTCGCTCTTCAATATCCTCGAAGGCGAGGTCATCCCGTGTTTCTACGACCGCGGCGCCAACGACCTGCCCACGCACTGGATCGATAAGATGAAACACTCCATCGCCATGGGGCTGGCCGATTTCTCGAGCGCCCGCATGGTCAACGACTACAACACAAAGTTCTATGCCGATGCCAGCAAGGCCTACGAAACACTGACGGCCGACAACGCCGCGGCCGCGCGCAAACTCGTGGAACAGAAAAAGAAGCTTGTCGCCAACTTCGGCCAGCTCCACATCGACTTCCCGACGGTGGACCGGACGCTGGATAAGATCCATGTGGATGACGAGTTCAAAGTATCGACTCAAGTCTATTTGGGCGCCATGACGCCGGAAGAGGTGGAAATCCAGGCCTATTTCGGCCCGGTCAACGTGCACAACGAAATCATCTCCGGCAAGTCGGCGCGCATGGAAAAAATCGAAGACCTCGGCAACGGAAATTTCCGTTACGAGTGTACGGTTGTCTGCGACGCCTCGGGGCGTTTCGGCTTGACCGCGCGGATCACCCCCGCAGGGAACGATTGGGAGAACAGCGTACCCGGCTTCATCTGCTGGCCGCATTGACAACAACAGGAACCGGAGGCGCAAGATGCGTAAGACAAAGGCAAAGGAAAATCCCCGGATTCTGATTGTAACTCCGGAGATTACCTACCTGCCCGACGGCATGGGAAACATGAGCAACAACCTGCGGGCCAAGGCCGGCGGGTTGGCGGACGTTTCGGCGTCGCTGGTGGCGGCGCTCTTCCGCCAGGGAGCGGACGTGCATGTAACGCTTCCGCATTACCGGCGCATGTTTCACGTGGATGTGGGCAAGTTCGTGAGCAACGAACTGCGCACATACGTAAGCCATCTCTCCAACAGCCGCATCCATCTGGCGGAAGACCGGATTTTCTATTACCGCGACACGGTGTACAGCAACTACGACGCGGAGAGCATCCGGGTTTCGCTGGCCTTCCAGCGGGAGGTGATCAACAACATCATCCCGCTGGTGCGCCCCGACCTGATTCACTGCAACGACTGGATGACCGGCCTGATCCCCGCGTTCGCCCGCCGGATGGGCATTCCATGCTTGTTCACGGTGCACAACATTCACACGCATAAAGTAACGTTGGATCACATCGAAGACCGGGGAATCGACAGCGCCGAATTCTGGCGCAATTTATACTATGCGCGTCCTCCGTTCAACTACGAGGAAACGCGTTCAACCAATCCGGTCGATTTGATGACCTCCGGCGTTTTCGCGTCGCACTACATCAATACGGTAAGCCCGACCTTCCTCGACGAGGTAACCAAGGGATACCACAGTTTCATCCCCGCGAACCTGCGCCAGGAGATCATCGCCAAGGCCGATTCCGGCTGCGCCAGCGGCATTCTCAACGCGCCCGACGAAGGGAGTTGCCCGGAAACGGACAGCGCCCTGAGCAAAAATTACGATTCAACCAATCACGCCGAAATGAAGCGGCGCAACAAAATCGCCTTCCAGTCCCGCACGGGGCTGGATATCGATGCCGACGCGCCGCTCCTTTTCTGGCCTTCACGCCTGGATCCGGTGCAAAAAGGCTGCCAGCTCCTTGCCGACGTCCTTTTCCGGATGATCGAACGTTACGACAAAGACAACCTTCAGGTCGCGATCGTGGCCAACGGCAGTTACCAGCAAGTTTTCCGCGACATTGTCGCGTTCCACGATTTGTACGACCGGGTAACGGTTTGCGATTTCGAGGAAAAACTGTCGCATCTCGGCTTTGCCGCCAGCGATTTCATGTTGATGCCGTCCTTGTTCGAGCCGTGCGGTCTTCCGCAAATGGAGTCGCAGTACTACGGATCGCTTCCGATCGTGCACGACACCGGCGGGTTGCACGACACGGTGGAGCACCTCGATCTTGCCGCGGGCACCGGCAACGGGTTTCGCTTCGAGACCTACGACTCCGGCGGGCTCGCGTGGGCCATCGACCAGGCAATGGCATTTCACCGACTGCCCCCGGAACAAAAAAATCCGGTTATTTCACGGATCATGGAAGAGGCGAAACAACGTTTCAGCCACGACGTAACCGCCGGAAACTACATCCGCATTTATGAAAAAATGCTTCAGCGCCCCCTGGTGAAAGGGTGAAGGGCGTCCCACGCCAGCCCAACGCGCCGCGGCCTCTGGCGGCCGATCCTCTGCTGGGGCCGTATCGCGCGTTTCTGGCCGCGCAGCTCCAGCGGCGGCTCGATATGGAAAAACGCCTGACGAACGGCAAGGGTTCGCTCGCCGATTTCGCCAGCGGCCACGAGTACTACGGTCTTCACCGCACCGCGACAAACTGGGTACTCCGCGAATGGGCGCCGAACGCCACGGCCATCCACCTTACAGGCGACTGCAACAACTGGCGCATTATGCCCGCTTTCGCGTTCCGCCGGATCAACGATCACGGGGACTGGGAGCTTACACTTCCTCCGGAAAAACTTGCCCACGGGACACGCTATAAGTTGCGCATGGATTGGCCCGGCGGTTCCGGCGAACGGCTCCCCGCCTATGCCCGGTACACGGTACAGGACGAAGCGACCAAACTTTTTTCCGCTCAGGTCTGGGCACCGGAAGAACCGTACCAATGGCGATGCAACCCGCCGCCGCGCCCTCCTTCGCAGCTTATCTACGAATCGCACGTGGGCATGGCGCAGGAGGCTCCCCGGGTCGGCACATTTGCGGAATACCGTGAAAAACTTCTCCCCTACCTTGTAAAATCGGGGTACAACACGCTCCAGCTCATGGCGGTGATGAACCATCCGTACTACGGTTCGTTCGGCTACCATGTGGCGAATTTCTTCTCGATCGCGAGCCGTTTCGGCACGCCGGACGAGTTCAAGGAACTGGTGGATGAAGCCCACCATTTGGGGTTGCGCGTCATCATCGACCTTGTGCATTCCCACGCGGTCCGGAACGAAGCGGAGGGAATCGCGCGCCAGGACGGCACACGCACAGCGTACTTTCACGAGGGCGGACGCGGGGAACACTCGGGATGGGATTCGCTGCTTTTTAATTACGCGAAACCGGAAGTGCTGCACTTTCTCCTCTCCAACTGCCGTTTCTGGTTGGATGAATACCGGGTGGACGGCTTTCGCTTCGACGGCGTAACCAGTATGCTGTATTATCATCACGGACAGGGAAAAACATTCATCCGTTATGAAGATTACTTTTCCGGCGATGCGGACTTGGAATCGTTCACCTATCTTGCGCTGGCGAACCAGGTCATTCACCAGGTTCGCCCGGACGCGGTAACCATCGCCGAGGATGTGAGCGGAATGCCGGGGCTCGCCTCCCCCGCGGAAGAAGGCGGCGCGGGCTTCGACTACCGCCTTGCCATGGGCGTAACGGACATGTGGTTCAAGCTCTTCGACATTCCGGACGAATACTGGCCCGTGGGCGGCATTTACCACGAGCTCACCAATCGCCGCCAGGATGAACGGTCCATCTCCTACGTCGAGTGCCACGATCAATCGATCGTGGGGGGGCAGACGGCGATGTTCCGCCTGGCAGGTTCGGCGATGTACGATGCGATGAGCGTCTTCTCGCCGCACATTCTCATCGACCGGGCGATGGCGCTCCATAAACTTGCGCGCGGACTGACCATCGGAACGGCGGGGCATGGGTATCTGAACTTCATGGGCAATGAATTCGGGCACCCGGAATGGGTTGATTTCCCCCGGAAGGAAAACGGTTGGTCGTGCCACTATGCGCGCCGCCAGTGGTCTCTTGCGGAACGGAGCGATCTGCGCTACCACTACCTTCTCGACTTTGACCGCGCGCTCCTGCATCTGGTAGGGGAACAGCGTGCCTTTTATGCGGTGCGCCCGCAGCTTCTCCGTTGCGACGAGCGGAATAAGATTTTGATTTTCGAACGTGCCGATCTTCTTTGGATTGTGAATCTCCACGCTTCGGACTCCTGTACGGATTATTGTTTCGAGGTCCCGCACGGCAAGTACCGCCTGGAATTAAACAGCGACGATCCACAGTTCGGCGGATTCGGCAACGTGGCCGCGGGGCAAACATTTTCCCCTGTCCCGACGCGAAACGGATTCTTCCTGCACTGTTATCTCCCCTGCCGGACGCTCCTTGTCTTGCGCCGCGAGTACTGAAAATAGGAAAAAAGTCCGTATCGCGACTTGCAAAAAGCAAAAATCGGGTTACATTAAGGAATTGTTTCAAGAGTATTTAATGGGTTGCTAGCTCAGCCGGTTAGAGCACCGCCCTTTTAAGGCGGGGGTCCTGGGTTCGAGTCCCAGGCAACCCACCATTATTGTGCAATAAGTAAAAAAGAGATAACAGGAGCTGAAAATGAGCAATGTCTGCCAGATCTGCGAAAAGCGGAAGACGGTCGGCGGTCGTATCGTCCGCAAGGGCTTGGCCAAGAAAGCCGGCGGAATCGGTATGCACGTGGTGAAAAACACCAAGCGCACCTTTAAGCCGAATATTCAGAGTGTCCGCATCATCGAGAATGGTACCGTCTGCTCGGTTAAGATGTGCACGCAGTGCATCCGCACGGGGAATTACACCAAAGCGTAATACCACCGGTTCCCGCTTGCATAGCGATAAAAACCAGAGCTTTCCCGCTCTGGTTTTTTATTTGTCCCAAAAGAAAATGAAACGACCCTCAAGAGCGCGGATCGATAGAGCGCCAGGGGAAAACCGCGCTCCCCCAACCCTCATTATTCGAGATGCCGGTCGGGTTGCGAGGGGCTGGGTTGTTCTATCCGTGGTCGCGGCGGCGGTTCCGCCGCCTTACTTGAAGCCGCGACGCGGCTTCAACCCCCTCTCTGCGCCCCATTCGGGGCTACGGCGGGGGAAGGCTGCGCTGCTCTACGCGCGGCTTCGTCGCTAATCGTTCAAAGTTGTTTTGCGCTGCGGCGCAAAACAGTGCTCTTTCATTCGCGCCGCGATCCCGCGTTCAAGCCTTTGTGTGGCGCTACGCTTTAACCCGCCGTAAGGCGGGCGCTTCAAGGTCGGCGCCCTTGTGCGGGGTTCCCAGGGGGCGCATAGCCCCTTGGGCCGGAAGCAGGCGTAGAGAGCGCCTCGCTCACCTCCAAAGGGAGCGAGCGCCGAACGAAGCGGTGTTACAGAATCTCTTCGGAGCGGTCCCCATTACCCAGCCAATCCAGCCACTCCAGCCCGCCCCGAATAATACAACGGGTACAGGGGCTTTCACGCCGCAAGGCACCGAGGGGGGGCAAAGGGCCCCCTGTTCTCCCATCCTCCCGATTCCCGCACTATAGGGTGCGGCAAAAAAGCGCGCCGAAAAGCGCCGAGCCGAGAAGAAGCCAGTAAAAGGAAATTTTTGTTCGAAGTTGAAGAAGCAGGACGACAAGACAAATGATTGCAGCACTCCAACTCAGCCCCCCCTCTCCCCAGACGGAAAGGCGGCCGAAAACGACTGCGGCCGAAAGAATCAGTCCCCACGACGCGGGGCGGATTCCATGCAGGAAACCGCGCACCCATATCGTTGCCTCGTAACGCTTCAAAAGCCGGATGGAGGCAATGACAAGGACGAGAGCGGGCGTAACAATTCCCACGGTGGCAACCACCGCGCCCAATACGCCTTGTTGCAAATACCCCACATACGTCGCGGTGTTGATCGCGATCGGGCCCGGCGTAATTTGCGCCACGGAAACAAGATCTCCGAACGCCGCCGCTGTCAGCAATCCCCGCGACTCCACCAAATCCGCATTCAGCAAAGGGACAAGCATGTAGCCGCCGCCAAAGCAGAGGACGCCATATTTAAAAAACAACCAGTACAGTTCAAATACGCCCATGACGCGCCACCCGGACCATGTCGAATATCCCGGCGGCAACCGCGAGCAGAATCAACCACCCCGGCGAGAGGCGGAGCAACGCCACGCCGCAAAAACACCCCAAACCAACAAGCCACGCGAAGGGGGAAAGAAGCGTCTTCCGGCCATTCCGGATCACCAGCGCCAACACCATGCCTGTAATGCCGGCGATTACGCCGGTAAACATCCCCCGGAGGACGGCATTGTCGCGATCCAGCCCCGCCAAGCCCGATGCAAGGAGGGTGATGATGACCAAAGGCGGAAGAACGGCGCCCCACAACGCACTCAACGCGCCGCGGAATCCGGCAACGCGGAACCCGATGAAGATCGCCGCGTTGCACGCCAGAACCCCTGGGACAGATTGAGTCATGGCTATCAGATCCAGCGACTCTTCCTCGGTAATCCAGCGGCGTTTCCGGCAAAAGATATCCAATGAGGCGGGAATAATAACAAATCCTCCCCCGATAACAAAGGTCGAAATCCGGACGAATTCGTAAAATAAAACCCAGCATCGCCGAGCGGCGGGTAGGGAATCAAGAGCATTCATCGCGCAATTTCCAAAGCAAAGGAAACAAGGTCTGCGTGGGAAGCCCCACCACATTGTCCGGATCGCCTTTCACGTGCGAAACGAGCATCTCGCCGTGGTCCTGCAGAGCATACGCGCCCGCTTTATCCAGAACCGGAACCAAAGAAAGATACCGGCGCGCCAATTCCCGGCCAAACGGAAGAAATGTTACGGAAGTTGCCGCGGTGAACGCAGCCTCGCGCCCGCCCGGGCCACAGAGCATGATCCCGGTCAGCACATCGTGCGTATTTCCGGCGAGGCGCAGAAGGATGTCCTCGGCCGCCGCCAGGTCGCGCGGCTTTCCAATGGCTTCGTCGCCAAAGAGAATCATCGTATCCGCGCCGATCACCCACGCATCGGGAAAAAGCGCCGCCACGGCGCGCGCCTTACGCGCCGCATTCAGCGCAGGCAGCTCACGAGGAACGGCCCCGGAGGTCCATTCCTCGCCTCCAGCGTCCACTACCCGGAAGGGAATCCCCGCTCCCGCAAGCAACGCCTGCCGGCGCGGCGAACGGGAGGCAAGAATTAACTGAAACATCGGGAATCCTATGCGCCCATATCGGAGGAGGTATCGTCGTCCCCCGGGAGCGCGATTCGTTCACGCGGCGCAAGAGCGTGCTCGACAGCGGCGGTATCCGGGCGATAGTCCTCCAGATGAACATCGATGCGCCGGAGGTTGTGGATTTCAAATTCCTCGCTCAGTGCGGCAAAAAGCGCCTCGCGCATTTTGCTCGAACATTCAGGAAAGGAATCTCCCTGGCTGGCGTCAAAACCACACTCCAAAATCAAATGGTATCCCCGAGCGTTTCCGCCGATTTGCCGAATCTTCACCTCGTGCAATGCGAGGGTCGGAAACCGGCGCAATGCGTTCCCTATGGAGGCAACCAGCACATCCGCGGAAATAACGTTCTTTCCCCTTTCTGTGCGTACGATCAAAAGTTTTGTGCTCCGCTCGCGAAAGCGGAACACAAGAACAGTGCGCAGGAAAAGAAAAAGAAGAATGATAACGAGCGCCGCCGCAAGACCGGCGATGTAGCCGCTGTTGAACCTATCCTGCAAAAGAACATGAAAATAGTTCTGAAGCATTTCCCACATGGACGCACCTCCGGATCTTTTGTATTATCCGAGCGTGTTCGGAATGTCGATCATGTCATCTTCCGGCATGTCTTCTTCCGTACGGTCGGCTTCGTATTCCTGTACAAGGATATTGACCTTGACGACGGTCATCCCGGTGGCCGATTCCACCGTTTCGATCACCTTGCGCTGAATGGCCGGAGCGATTTCCGGAATCCGCGCGCCGAACGTCAGGATGACCTTGAGCTGAATCGAAACGCGTCCTTCCGGCAACATCTCAATGGCAACGGAACGCCCCTGCTGACGGCGGCCGCCGACAAAATCGGCGATGCTGTCCACGATCGATCCCGCCGCAAGCCGGGAAACCCCTTCGATTTCCCGCACCGCACGGAGGGCGAGCGAAGCAATGACATTTTCATGAATCTGGATTTCGCCCATGCCGTTGGAATCGTCCACCTTCTGGGTGACCGCCATCCGCGGCGACGCGCCGGGAACGGCAGTCTTCTTTTCGGGTTGTCTCATTTGGCTTCCTCCTTTTCCGGGCCGCGAACCGCAGCCCTGTCCTGCGTCATCAAGCGTTCCACGAAGCCCGTATCGTAGGCTCCGGCCGCAAACTCCTTGTTCCCCAGAATGGTCTGTTGGAACGGAATTGTCGTCTTGATTCCTTCGATGGTGAATTCTTCAAGGGCCCGGCGGCAAATCGCCAGCGCATCCGCACGGTCCTTGCCGTGCACAATAAGTTTGCCGATCATGCTGTCGTAGTTGGAAGGAATCTTATAGGAAGTAAACACATGCGTATCGACGCGCACACCCAAACCGCCCGGCGGAATGAACATCGAAACCCGCCCCGGGCTCGGCGCGAAATTGTTGGCCGGATCCTCGGCGTTGATGCGGCACTCGATGGCGTGCCCGCTGAATTTCACGTCCTTCTGGCGCAAGGTCAAACGCTCGCCCGCCGCGACGCGGATCTGTTCCTTGATCAAATCGATCCCCGTAACCGCCTCGGTAACAGGATGTTCCACCTGAATGCGCGTATTCATCTCCATAAAGTAGATATCGCCCTCGGCGGTATACAAAAATTCGATGGTCCCGGCGTTGGTGTACCCGGCGGCCTTGGCGGCCTTGACGGCGAATGTGCCGATCTTTTCACGCAATTTCGGCGTCATGGCCGGCGAGGGAGATTCCTCGATCAGCTTCTGATTCCGCCGCTGCACGCTGCAGTCACGCTCGCCGAGGTGGATGACATTGCCGAAATTATCACCTAAAATCTGCACTTCGATGTGGCGCGGATTGACGATGTATTTTTCCATGTACAACGCGCCGTTTCCGAAGGCAAGATCCGCTTCGGTATGCGCGGCGTGATAGCCGGCAACCAGACTCGCATCGTTGTGCGCGATACGCATTCCGCGCCCGCCGCCGCCGGCGACCGCTTTGATGATGACCGGGTATTTGAGGGTCTTCGCCAGCTTGAGCGCATCGGTTTCGCTGAGGATGATCCCATCGCTCCCCGGCGTGGTCGGCACGCCCGCTTTTTTCATTGTTTCGCGTGCAACGGCCTTGTCGCCAAGGGCGCGCATCGCCTCCGGCGTGGGGCCGATGAAAGTGATTCCGTGCTTGCGGCAGGCTTCCGCGAAATAGGCGTTCTCCGCCAGAAACCCGTAGCCGGGATGGATCGCATCCACATCGCAAAGGGCGGCAACCGCCAGAATCCGGTCGATCAGAAGATAGCTCGCGTTGGATGCGGCAGGCCCGATGCAGACGGCTTCGTCCGCCAGACGGACCGGAAGACTCTCCGCATCGGCCTGGGAATACACGGCAACCGTTTTAATTCCCATTTCGCGGCAAGCGCGGATGACGCGCAGGGCGATCTCTCCACGGTTGGCAATCAATACTTTATTGAACATCTTGCGGGGACTCTTTCGGTTATTCGATCACGATCAGCGCCTGCCCGTATTCGACCGGCTGCGCGTTCTGCACCAGAATTTCCTTGACGATGCCGCTCTTTTCGGCCTTGATCTCGTTCATGACCTTCATCGCCTCGATAATACCGATGACCATATCGACGGAAATACGGTCGCCCACTTTCACGAACGCCGGAGCGTCCGGCGACGGAGAACGGTAAAATGTGCCCACCAACGGGGAATCGATCGTTACAACCGGGGCCGCGGCAACCGCGGGAGCCGCAGGAGCCGCGACAGCCGCAGGAGCAACCGGAGCCGCAGGAGCCGCGGAAACCGGAACAGGCGCGGGGGCGGAAACGATCATCGGCGCGCCGGTGTTGCCGCGTTTGATGCAAAGGCTGTAGGA
Source organism: Victivallaceae bacterium (assembly GCA_031549345.1). GTDB lineage: Bacteria > Verrucomicrobiota > Lentisphaeria > Victivallales > Victivallaceae > CASFRF01. The sequence goes on along the minus strand of JAVBPY010000006.1, from coordinate 209,647 downwards.
ATCAGCCTCGACCTTGAATTCGGTCAAGTCGTTTTCGGACATCAGGCGCACAATTGTCTTGATTTCTTCGATTTTCATAATGGATTCGGTTCCTGGGTTAGGGTTTCGGGCTTGTTCCGGCGACATGGGGGCCGGAGTCCGACATTTTCAAATGTTCGTTCAACGCCAGCAACGCCAGCGTATAACCATATGCGCCGCAACCGGTGATGCTGCCAAGACAAACCGGCGCGGTGTAAGACCGCTGCCGGAACTCTTCCCGGCGCGCGGTATTGGACAAATGAACCTCGATCGCCGGCTTTCCGGCGGCTGCGAGCGCATCGCGCAACGCAATGCTTGTGTGGGTGTAGGCGCCTGGATTGACGATCAGTCCCGCGACGGAATCGTCGCCGAGAACATCGCCGATCCGCCCGACAAGCTCGCCTTCCACATTCGACTGGAAATCCACCAGCTCAAATCCAAGCTCCGCCGCCGAAAAACGCAACCCGGCGACAATGGACGCAAGCGTCGTCGTCCCGTAAACGGCGGGCTCGCGCCGCCCGAGCAGCTGAAGATTCGGACCGTTGATAAGCAGAATTTTCATCATGCCATACTATAGCATCGGTTTGCGTTTTTGTCCAGTCGCGTCAAGGTCTGGGCAGGGGAATATAACCGGATTTCAGTTTGGGAGCGGGCTGCAGATCCCGCAGCGCTTCTTCCGTAACCGTGGCCCCCGAAAGGGATTTCGTTGAATCCCCCCCCGAAAGAAAACGGCTTACCCCGAAGACGATCCCCCCGATAAGCAAAAGAAGACACACCAGACCGCTGAGGCCGAAAAAGATGATCCGCCGCAACTTTGCCACGTTCTCCGCGTTCACTTCGCGCCCGATGGAAAAATGAGGCATTTCCTCCTTTTTCTCGTACTCGAGGCACTTCCGCAACTCGGCGGTCAGAGCATCGGATCGATCCTGAGGAACGCCGTACAGCAGCAAAAGCTTGCGGACATACGCCAGGGCATACACCGCAGCCGGGAGCGCGGCGCAATTTTCCGTTTCCAGCGCGTCCAGAAAGAGCGGACGGATCTGCGTTTCTTTGTAAAGAGCCTCGACCGTCCAACCGCTCCGCAAACGCGCTTCCCTCAAAAACGGCCCCCAGGAAAATGCATCCATTCCGTGCAAATCGATCGGAACCGATGGCATTGAGAACACCGCCATCGGTTTCGGCGCCGACTCGGCCGACTCAACGGCTTCCTCCACCATCTCGGCGACGGCGATTCCGGCGGCGCCGAGATCGTCCATACGCGGTTCTTCGAAAATCAACTCCGGTTCGCGCTCCTGCGGCGATGATTCGGTATTCATGGACATCACCCCTCTATTTCATCAAAAATCAAAATTTCCCGTTTACTGCCCCCGGGGCCCGGCGGGCCGACGATTCCGCGCGCTTCCATCTGATCGATCAGCTCGGCGGCGCGGTTGTAGCCGATCCCCATGCGGCGCTGCAAGTAACTGGTACTCGCCTTGTTCTCCAGAAGAACGATCTCCAGCGCCTTCCGGAGGTTTTCCGAATCCCCCGGCTGAAGGTATTTTTTGATCAAAGGGGCGACGTCGGCGGCGTCTTCGGCATCGTACTCGTCGTCGGGATCGGGAAGATCATCGCTCTCGGCCTCTTCCTCGGCCACGACCTGGCGGTCGAACTTCTGCGGCGCTTGCGCGGAAACGAAATCCACCACCTTCTTGATGTCGTCGTCGTGCACCCAGGCTCCTTGAATACGCTCCAACGCGGGCGTTCCGGGCGGCAGGAAGAGCATGTCCCCCTGCCCCAGAAGCGCTTCGGCGCCGTTCTGGTCCAAAATCACGCGGCTGTCGATGCCGGAGCCGACCATGAAGGCGATCTTCGTCGGCAAATTCGCCTTGATCACACCTGTAATCACATCGCGGCTCGGCCGCTGTGTGGCGATAACGATATGAATCCCCGCCGCGCGCCCCTTCTGGGCAATGCGGGCGATGGAGGTTTCCGCATCCTTGCGCGCGTCGGTCATCATCAAATCGGCCAACTCGTCCACAATTACCACGAGAATCGGCATTTTCGGCGGAATCGGCAATCCGTCATCGTCCAGGAGCGGTTCGTCGCGAAGCGGCAGATCGTTGAATTCACGCAATTTCTTCACCCCGGCGCGAGCGAGAATCCGGTAGCGTTTTTCCATTTCGTTCACCGCCCAGCGAAGGGCGATGGGAACCTTTTTGGAGTCGTTGATTACCGGGGTAACAAGGTGCGGCAACGTTTGGTATCCGGCGAATTCCACCACCTTCGGGTCCACCATGATCAAACGGAGCTCTTCCGGGGTAAATTTGAACAACATGCTCATGATCAGTGTGTTCATGCACACCGATTTCCCCGACCCGGTCGAACCGGCGATCAGGAGGTGCGGCGCTTTGGCCAAATCCAGAATCACCGGGACGCCGGCGACGTTTTTGCCCAGGACAATCGGAATTTCCGCCTTGCTCTTCTGCCATGCGTCCGCCTCAAGCATCGAACGCATGAACACCGCCTCGGACTTGCTGTTCGGCGCTTCCACGCCGACGGCGTTCCGCCCCGGGATCGGCGCAAGGACGCGGATGCTCTTCGCCTCCAGATCCATGGCGATGTTGTCGGCGATGGACTCTACCTTGGAGGTCTTCACTCCCGGGCTCAGCGTGATCTCATAGCGCGTGATGCGCGGACCGGAAATATGGTTTGTAACCTGCCCTTCAATCCGGAAACTGTCCAGCGTGCGCTGGAGGATTTCACGCCGGGCGATGATCGAATCGAGGTCCTCCCCGGTCGCATCCGCCCCCTTCCCCAGCATCGAAATCGGGGGGAGGACAAAGGCGATGGAATTCCCGGCATCCGCCGCGACGCCCTTTTCGGTCACGCGCGTATTCGGCTCCGCCGCGTTCCGAACCGCAACTAAAGGCGGCTTCTCCGTCGGCGGAGGAGGCGGGGGCGGCGCAACCGGCGTAAAAACAGGCGCGGCAACAGGAGCCGGAGAAGAAACAACCGGAGAGGCCGGGGGAGGAGCGGGAGCCGGGGAAGAAACAACCGGAGAAACCGGGGACGGAGTGGGATCGTCCTCCACCGGCGCATTCTGCCGCGCATGCAGCGCCGCCAAGGCCGCGCGGGCGTTCGCGAACAGTCCCGGACGTTCTTCCGGCGCGGATTCTGCCGCGGGGGGGGGCACGGATTGCGGCGCAACGCTGCGCCCGGAGCCGGCATTTCCGACAAGATGGAGGCAAAGCTTCAGCCAGTCGGACAAAAACACCATAACCGCGCCGGCGCTAAGAAGCGCCCAGCCAACGATCGAAACACCGACAACACCGATCCATTTGCGCAAGAATCCCTCGCCGAGCCCCAGCGATTTGACGCCCGGAGCCGCCAGCCATTGCCCGAAAACACCGCCGGGGATCGCCTGCTCGCCCACCTCCGCCCGCCCGATGCCGAGGGAGTCCGTCAGATCGGCGAACGACTGGGGGGCAATTGCCAGCAAGAGCGCGGTTCCCGGAATAAGCAGAAGTCCGCCCAACAAAAACCATTTCCGCCGCATCGGTTCCGGGAAAAATCCCCGCACCGCGCGCAGCCAGAGGAGCCCGAGCAAAAGATACCCGGCAAGCCCGATAAGATAGAACACCTTCTCCGCAAAAAACGCACCGGAGACGCCGATCCAATTCTTCGGCGGCGCATCGGTCCCACCCGCCAGCGCCGCACTGTCCGCGGGCGAAAAACTCACCACCGCAAGGGTCAGAAGCAAGAGCACCACAAGGTACAAACAGTAGCGATACCGGAAACGCGGCGCGTTCCCGGCTTCACGCGATGTATTGGATTGTTCCGTTCGGGATGCCATTTTCAGTTACTATAATCCGTTCCGCATTCGTTTCAAGTGTTAAATACAATTTTCAAACCACGGTGCGAAGGGTGGGGAACATAGGTAAACGCAATCCCCTCCGGCCCCTTTGCCCGCAAATAAAGCGCGTCGCCGTCTTGTTTCCAATCCACCTCCACAACACCGCGCACGGTGGGGCGCCTTCCGGAAGCGGATTCAAGCCCCGTAATGTCGGGCGATACCGTGAATCTCCGCGCCCCCGCCTCCGTCATGCGCAGACCGAGCACCGTGCGCGGCAGCGCATACAGCGGCGCGGCGGACCAGGCGTGGCAATGGCTGCGGGTCGGGAAATCAACATCGAGGCTGGTTGTCGAATGGGGAAACACCTCCCATACCGTGCTGGCGCCTGCCGCGAGCATGGGCAGATAATCGCGCCGGACGGCTTCGACGATCCGCCCTGTTTCGCCAAGCATCTCCAGCGCCTCGAAAGCAAAAAACATCGCAAACGGCGACCCGACCTTGATCAATTCCGGGCGGGGCGCGAGGAGATTTTCGCACGCCGCCGCATAAGAACGTTCCGTCGTAAGTCCGTGGCAAAGGGCGAGCATTGAGGTATGTACCGCGCTTGCCGCGCAAGGAACACCGTCGGTGATTGAATCCGGCCACGCGCGCCGCGCCGGATCATAGGCGCGGTCGACGGCTTTTTCCAGGGCAACCAGGGCCGTTTGCCACAATCCTGCGTCTTCCCTCAACACCTCCGCACCCCGGATGGCGGCGCGGAGCGCGGCCGCCAGAAGCATGGAATTGTAAACCATGATCTCCGGACGCGAATCGGTGGCGCTCCATTCCAGAAGATTCCACGCGTCGAGCCGGAAGAGCCCGGTCTTTTCATCGATATGACGCAACGCGCCTTCCAGATTTTTCCGCACCGCCGGAGCAAGTTCGCGCAGGAACGCCGCGTCGCTTGTTTCAAAATAATATTCCCATACCGAGAGCCCCCAAAGGAAGCTCCACGCTGGCAACAGCGCATCCCAGCCGGAGGGGAGCTGGCAGCCGACCATCTCCATATACCGCAACGACTCGGCGCCAAGGCGGATTCCGCGCGCGTTCAAGTCGTACGCGCCGAACGCCTCGTAACAGAACAGCCCTTCGTTTCGCGCGTCGCCGATCCAGAAGGTCTGCTCATACAAAGGACAATCGGTAAACGTGTCCTCCATGCACAACTTGAGCGTCCGCCGGGAAATGCGCCAGATTTCATTCAAAGCCGGATCGGAACAGCGGAAATCGCCGTCCTCCGAAACCGGGTACGTCGATTCGATCAGCCGGAAAAAGCGGAGCCGAACCGGCTCCGAAACGCACCGAACCGTCAGGAAAACATACCGCGCCGAGCGGCGAACCAGCGACGTATAACGCTGGTTTCCCCCGCAACAAACATACCGCATTCCGTTGTGATAGTCCCCGGTGTGCTGAATGCGCCCGTTGGCGGCGATATGCTCCACGCCGAAAAGGTCGAGCACCGTCCCGGCAGGGGCGTCCAATTCAAACTCCCAATACCCGCAATTCTGTTCACCGAGATCGAAGCAAAGCTCCACATCCCCCGACGCAGCGGGAAAAACAACCGCGCACTCCGGTGTGGAGGCAAGAGCATATTCCCCGTGCTCCATACGCGGAGTTTCGTCCAATTCACGCCGCAACGAGAAATTCAGCGCAGCCTCGCTCCCGACTAATTCATCCAAACCCAGATCGAGCCGCCGACCGGTAAATTCGCCGAGATCCGCCAGCGAACGGATCGCCGTCCGCCAGTATTCGATCCGCGCTTCGCAGGCACTCGAACGCGCCGCCGAATCGCCGCGTCCGCCGGGATAATCATGGAATTCTTTCGTAAGATCGTCCTGAATCCAGAAAGCCGCACCCGGTTTTCCGGTCGCGGGGTTGCGCATTTCCGGCGCGAACCCGTCGGGAAAGGCAAAAAAATCGTCGTTCCAGTGCGTATTGACGTCGCGCGGAAAAAGCAAAAGAAGATTATCCCCCGCAAGAAGATCCAGCGCTTCGCCGACCGCGTTTCCGTTCAGCGTACAGCGGAGCTTCGGCGCATGGAATGCCACGCGCCGCGCTTCGGCAACCCGGAGAAGCACTCCCATCCCCCACGTGCGCACAGTACTGAAATTAAGCCACGGACTACCGGGGAAACACCAGCGCCCGGCATACACGCCGTACACCGGAAACTCCGGCGCGACCACCCGCGCCCGGGCCAGGCGCTTCGCGGAAAATTCGACACGGCTCAGAAGGCGCACATCACGGGGAGCAAGGTTCGTATTCGGGCAATTGCCGGAAAGAACGACCGCCGGAGCGGTTTTCCCGGCGCCCGCACGCGCGTCGAACCACTCGAAAGGGGCGAGCTGAACGGACTGCTTGGGGACGGAGGGCAACAGCGCATGAAGCGGCGTCGCCTCCCATTCCGCATCGGTACAAATACAGCGTGTTTTTTCGCCCGGCGCCACGATCTCCAGCATTGCCCAAAGCCCCGCGCGGCGGGGAAGACGCTGGAAGGAGCCGCAACCGTAATAGCGGACCTCCGCCTCCAAAACGTTTTCCCCTTCGTGCAGAAAGGGCGTCAAATCCAATGCATCGTACCGGTAGTGTTCCGGATAGGCGCGAACGGGGCCGTCGTTGACCCACGCCCCGTTGACGCGCAGGCGGTAGAAACTATCCGCCGTAATGCAAAGGCGCGCCGAAGCAAATGAAGCGAGCGTGAACGCCCGCCGGAAAAGGGCGTACGCGTTGTAGTCGCCACTCCCCTCTTCCGTCGTCCATATCCATTCGGCGCGCATGGTTTTTTCCCGTCAGCTGTTCTGTTCGCGGACATGGGCGGCGACTTCGCGCTCGTAGGCGACCAGGTCGTCGATGCGGACGCGGGCAACGCCGGTCTTCATCGCCGCCTCGGCGACGTAACGCGCGACGCGCGGCACAACGCGGACGTCGAACGGTTTCGGAATCACGTAGGTGGATTTCAACGGACATTTTCCTTCGAACATTCCGGCGGCGGCTCCTTCGGGGTACGCGACGGCGAGGTCCGCTTTCACCGCGGCGGGGATTTCCTCCGAAGCGAGCTCCGCAAGCGCGTAAGCGGCGGCAAGTTTCATCGCCTCGTTAATATCGGAAGCCCGCGCGTCGAGCGCTCCCCGGAAAATGCCGGGGAAGCCCAGGACGTTGTTGATCTGGTTGGGGAAATCGCTCCGGCCGGTCCCTACCACCGCCGCGCCGGCGGCGAGGGCATCGTCGGGGAAAATCTCCGGCGTCGGGTTGGCCATGGCGAAAATCACCGCGCCCGGCGCCATCTTCCGCACCATGTCGCCTGTAACACTGTTTGCCACGGAGAGCCCCAGGAGAACGTCCGCCCCTTCAAGGGCTTCGGTTACCGTGCGGCGGGTCGTTTCGACGGCGAAACGTTTTTTCTCCGGCGTCAGGTCGGTGCGTCCGGCGTGGATCACGCCCTTGGAGTCGCACATCAGGAAATTTTCGCGCTTGGCGCCGGCGGTGATGTACAACTCGCTGCAGCTGATCCCCGCCGCGCCCGCGCCGGAAACGACGAAACGGCATTCCTCGATCTTCTTCCCCACAACCTTGAGCGCGTTCAGGAGCGCCGCAAGGGAAATAATCGCCGTGCCATGCTGGTCGTCGTGGAAAACGGGGATGCCCATCCGCTTTTTCAGGGTTTGCTCGACCTCGAAGCACGCGGGACCGCCGATGTCTTCCAAGTTGATGCCGCCGAAAGAGGGTTCCAGCGTTTCAACCGCAGCAATGAGCTTGGCCGGGTCGGTCTTGCCTTGTTCATTGAAAACTTTTCCCAGGCAAAGGCCGATCGCGTCGATCCCCGCAAAGCGCTTGAAAAGCACCGCCTTCCCTTCCATCACCGGCAACCCCGCTTCCGGGCCGATGTTCCCCAGGCCGAGCACGGCGGTTCCGTCCGAAACCACCGCGACAAGGTTGCCGCGCGACGTATACTGCCAGACCGTTTCCGGCTTGTCTTTAATCTCCAGGCAGGGCTGCGCCACACCGGGGGTATAGGCTAACGAAAGGTCCGCGGCGCCGGCGCACGGCTTGGTGGCGTGAACGCCGATTTTGCCATGGGGATTCCGGGCATGGTACTCGAGGGCTCTCTTCTTCAGGTCATCCATTTTCTGCATATCCTCTTGTGGTTATTGATCCAGACTGAACTGGGTATCGTGCAATTTCCGGTAACGTCCGCCGTGGGCGAGCAACGCGTCGTGCGTCCCGCTTTCGACGATTTTCCCGTTTTCAAGAACGAGGATCAAATCCGCGTGCCGAATCGTACTTAAGCGGTGCGCAATGGCGAAGACCGTCCGGTTTGCCATCACCCGCCCCAAAGCCTCCTGTACAAGTTTCTCCGTCACGGTATCCAGCGCGCTCGTGGCTTCGTCCAAAATCAGAATCGGCGGGTTGCGGAGGATCGCGCGAGCAATGGAAACGCGCTGTTTTTCCCCCCCGGACAAGCGGAATCCCTTATCGCCGACTTCGGAATCGTACCCGTCGGCATGGCGGCCGTCGGTGATGAAGGAATGGGCGTTGGCCAGGCGGGCGGCATTTTCAATTTCCTCGCGCGTGGCTTCGGGGCAACCGTAGGCGATATTCGCCGCGATGGTGTCGTTGAAGAGAATCGCATCCTGCGTGACAACGCCGATGTGCTTGCGCAAAGACTCGATCCTGTAGTCGCGGACGTCCACGCCGTCGAGGAGGATTGCGCCTTCGTCCACGTCGTAGAAGCGGGCGATCAGATTCGCGATGGTGCTCTTCCCCGAGCCGGTTTCGCCAACGACGGCGACCATCGATCCCTTGGGAATCTCGAAGGAAACGCCGTCGAGGATCTTCCGCTCCGCGTAGGCGAAAACGACATCCTTCAGTTCGATTTTATCGCGAAATCCTTCCAGCACCGGCCCGTCCGCCTTTTCCGGCAGCGAGGTATCCATGTCGATCAGCGCAAAATACCGATCCGCCGCCGCCATGGAGCGCTGGATGTAGGCCGCGACTTTGGAGAGATCCTTGATCGGCCGGTACGCCAGGAACGCCGGGGCCATCAACGCCGCAAGCTGCGTCAGCGTCGTCCCCTGGCTGAAACTGTAGACCAGAAAAACCAGCGACCCCGCCACCGCCACCGACTCCATCAAAGGCGAGAGAAGAAGCTGAAGCTTGAGCGCCTTCACCACATCGCGGAAATACCGGCGGTTCACCGCGCGGAAGCGGTTGACTTCCAGCGCCTCGGTATGGCAGGCCTTCACCACGCGGATGCCGGTAAAAACCTCGTGCATCCGCGACATCACCTCGGCGATTCGCGCGTAGGTGGACTTGTACGTTTTCCGGATTTTTCGCCCCATAATCGCAATCGGGAGCACAATGAGCGGAACGCCGAGGAGGAGAATCACCACCAGCGCGTAGTTCTGCTGGTCGCGGCACGCGAGGAGCACGGCGGTCAAACACGCCAGAATCTGCAACGGGCAGTTGGTCAAATCGGCGATCGTTTCCGAAACCGAATGCTCGATCGCCGACGTGTCGTTCGTACAGCGACTGATCAAGTGCCCCACGTCCATGTTCCCGTAATAGCGCATCGACTGGCCCAGGAGTTTTTCAAACACCTCGTTGCGCATGTCGGCAACGACCTTGTTCCCGACCCAGCGCGTGTAGTAGTGGTTGATGTAGGTGCCCAGATTTTTAAATCCCCACGCAACGATCAAGACCGCGCAATACGCGGCAAAAATCGGCCAGGCGGCTTTTCCACTGGGTAACGTGAGCTCGACGGATGCCTCCACCGGCCAACGGACATGGAGGGTTGTCCCCTCGATGGAGGCGGGGATACGGTATTTCCGAAGATAGCCTTCCGCACTGGAAAGCATTTGGGCGAGCTTGGGGTCGCGGACTTCCAATTCGGAAGGAGCGGCAACGACCTTTTCTTTCCCGGCGGAGTCCGCCGCGGTCGGGTCGACCACGCCGATAAGCTGCGGGATCAGCAACAAGCTCACCAGCAGCGAACCGCCGACCACCATCCCCGCGACAATCCCGATGCCGAGCCGAAACCAGTACGGCCGGGCGTAACGGACCAGCCGGAGGTAGCTCTGGCGCTTGAATTCGCCCTCGTTTTCGCTGCGGCGTCCCATCAGGCGTTGTAGAACGCTTGGATGGCGGCGACGACTTCAGCGCGTTGTACCGAGGTCGATTCCGGATAAATCGGCAGTGCGAGAATTTCGCCCGACACGCGTTCGGAGACCGGGCAATCGCCCGCTTTGCCGCCGAAATTCGCAAAACACGGCTGCAAATGCAACGAGAGCGGGTAGTAGATCATCGCGCCGATCCCCTTTTCCGCGAGGTGCGCACGGAGCGCATCGCGCTTGCCGTCGCGCACCAGGATGCTGAACTGGTTGTAAATATGACGCCCCTCGAACGCCGCCTCGGCGGGCAGAGTGATGTACTTCAGAAGGCCTGCATCGGCGAAGAGTTTGCGATACTCGGCGGCGTTGCGCTGCCGGGCCTCGCTCCAGGAATCCAGGTACGGGAGTTTGATGGAGAGGATCGCCGCCTGCAGCGCGTCGATCCGGAAATTTCCGCCGACGTACTCGTGAACATAGGTAGCGCTCTGCCCGTGGTTGCGGAGGGTTTTGAGCATGCCGAGCTTGGCGGCGTCGCGCACCGTTACCAGCCCGCCGTCGCCGAAGCATCCGAGGTTTTTGCTGGGGAAAAAGCTGAACACACCGTAGTCGCCGATGGAACCGGCGCGGCGGCCTTTGTACTCGGAACCGATGGCCTGGCAGGCGTCTTCGATGACGATGAGGCCATGTTTTTCCGCGAGGGCCATCAATGGGTCCATATCGGCACACTGGCCGAAGAGATGCACGGGGATCATAGCCCGTGTGCGTGGCGTGATCTTGCGCGCCACATCGTCCGGATCGATATTGAACGTCGCCGGGTCGATATCGGCGAAAACCGGCGTCGCTCCCACGCGGACCACAGCGCCGGCGGTGGCGAAAAAGGTGAACGTCGGGATGATGACTTCGTCGCCGGGGCCGATTTTTTCGGCCATCAAAGCGAGGATAAGGCCGTCGGAGCCGGAGGTAACGCCGCAGGCACCGGCGGTCTGGCAGTATGCGTTGCACGCCGCCTCAAGCTCTTCCACCTTGGGGCCGAGGATGAAACGCTGCGAGTCGGCGACTTCCTCGATGACTTTGAGTATCTGTGCCTTGAGCGGCTGAAACTGGCTCACCAAATCAAGCATGGGAACAGGCATGGAAGGACTCCTTTGGGCTTTATTTTTATAAGACGCGAAATGATTCGCCTTACTATACCCCCAAACACGGAATATGTCATCCCCGAAAGTACTTTTTTCCGCAATTTTCCCTGATTTCACAAAAAAAGCGGGAGAAAAACGGAAAAAAGTTTGACTTTTCACAGATATGGGTGCATTTTATAAAGCAATAGCGAAACGATATAGAAAAACCGTTTTATCTGACAAACCGCGACAAAACGCAAAAAAAAGGATCATCCAAGATGTCTGACGTTGCTGAAAAAGTGAAAAAGATCGTAGTCGAACAGCTCAGCGTGGTCGAAGACCAGGTTACCGAAGACGCGAAGTTCATCGAAGACCTCGGCGCCGACTCCCTGGATCAGGTCGAACTGGTCATGGCGCTTGAAGAAGAATTCGGCGCCGACATTCCGGATGACGATGCCGAAAAGCTGACCACCGTCGGCGAAGCGGTTCGTTACATTGAAGGCAAAAACAAGGCGTAAGCTTTTTTCCGGCGGCTGGTTCCGCCGGAATGAAGCGCTTTGTGCGAAGTCGGAATTCTCCGGCGACAAGCCGGGAGCGGGACGTTGCATGACGCCCTCCTTCGGAATGCAATGGAAAAAAGACGACTGAGAAGGCGGGCTGCGGCATAACAACTGCGGCCCGCTTTTTGGGTTTTGTAAAGCATGGAGTTCAGGAGTATGAAATCTAGACGGGTAGTTGTGACCGGAACCGGGGTCATTTCTTGCGTAGGCAACGATAACGCGACTTTTTGGGATGCGCTCGTGAATGGCCGTTGCGGACTTGGCGCGATTACGCGCTTCGACGTTTCCGCGTACAGGACGCAAATCGCCGGAGAGGTCAAGAATTTTGACATTTCCAAATACATGTCGCCGAAAGAAGCCAAGCGCCTCGACCTCTTCTGCCAGTTCGGCATCGCCGCGATGCGCGACGCCCTTGCCGACGCGGGCTTGCCGGAAAACTTTACCGATTCCTCCGTGGACGGCACCCGTGTCGGCGTATACGTGTCCAGCGGAATCGGCGGACTCGGCACGCTCAGCGAAGAACACGCAACCCTCCTTGAACGCGGCCCCGGACGGGTCTCCCCGCTCCTGATTCCGATGATGATCGGGGACATCCTCGCCGGGAACATCGCCATGATGACCGGCGCGCGCGGCCCGAATATGGGCATTGTAACCGCTTGCGCGACGGGCTGCAACTCCATCGGCGAGGCGTATTGGTCCATCGTCCGGGACGATGCGGACATCATGCTCGCCGGCGGTGCCGAAGCCTCGATTGTTCCGGTCGGTCTGGCGGGGTTCTGCTCCATGAAGGCGATGAGCCAGCGCAACGACGATCCCTTGCACGCAAGCCGCCCGTTCGACGCCGACCGCGACGGATTCGTCATGTCCGAAGGTTCGGGCGTATTGGTCCTTGAAGAACTCGAACACGCCCGGAAACGCGGCGCGAACATCCTCGCGGAGATCGTCGGTTTCGGTTCCACCGGCGACGCCTACCACATCACTTCACCGCACCCGGAGGGGGACGGCATGGCGCGCGCCATCCAAATGGCCCTCCGCCACGCGGAACTCCCCGCCTCGGCGATCGATTACATCAACGCACACGGGACAAGTACCGAGCTGAACGATAAATTCGAAACCATGGCAATCAAACGGGCGCTCGGCGACCACGCATACAAAGTTTCCGTGAGCAGCACCAAAGGGACGACCGGGCATGGCCTTGGCGCGGCGGGCGGATTCGAATCCATCGCCTGCATCAACGCGATTCGCACCGGCATCATCCCGCCGACGATCAACTACGTAACGCCCGATCCGGCCTGCGATTTGGACATCACACCCAACACGGCGCGCGAACGCGACGTCAACGTGGCGATGAACATCAATCTCGGCTTCGGCGGCCACAACGCGGTGCTCCTGTACAAAAAGTTCCGCTGAGAGGGCCTCTAAACTTTTTCGGCACAATGCCGTAAAAAACGCCTCCTTCCGCTTGATTTGCGAAAGGGGGCGTTTATATTATAGGAACAGATCTTATTTATACTTTACACCGAGGAGGATACCGATGAAAATGTGGCAGGGAATGCTGGGTGGCGCGCTCTTGTTGGCGGGCATGGCCGGATGCGTAAAAACGGAACTCGCGCAGACCGAAGTCGGCAGCATCGAAGCGGAATGGCAAAAAACATTCAAGGAAAACTATTCCGGCTGGCGTGCGCCGCGCGTTGCGCCGCCGGGTGTGCGCGACAACATGGATTCGGAATACAAAAAACAAAAAACAGCCCCGGAAGTGGCCCCGTCCAATGCGGTCCCTCCTGCCGAGCAGGACCCCGACGGCTTTTCCGCCCCCGAAGTAAAGGCGGAAGCCAAGACCGAAGAAAAGGCCCCGTCCCCCGCCGTCGAATCGGTCGGTGTGATCGAAGAAAAACCGCTTCCCGCCGGGAAACCCGTGATCATCGAACCGGTCAAAGAGCTGGCGGCCGAGGAAGCAGCGGCGGCGAACGCGACGGAATTTTCCGAATACGTGGTGCAGAGCGGCGACAGCCTCTCCCTCATCGCCCGGAAAGTTTACGGCGACGGACGCAAGTACCACCGCATCTTCAAAGCCAACGAAAAAGAGCTCAACAACAACCCCAATAGGCTCAAGCCGGGGATGAAGTTGCGTATCCCGCTGGAACAAAAGGCGCCCGCAGTCGTGACTGCGCCCGTGGTGGAGGAAAAAGCCCCGGCGCCCGTCGTTGCGCCTGTGGTGGAACTAAAAGAACCCGCCCCCGAGGTCGTTGCTGTCCCCACAGTGGCGGCAGTAGAGGAAAAAGCGCCCGCGCCCGTCGGGACACCTTCCATTTCCGTAACGGAAGACAAAACGCCCGCCGTAACCCCGGCGGTGAAAACGTCTCCCGCGCCTTCCGCGCCTTTGGCGCCGGCTCCGGCACTCTGAGGATTGGAACGGCATGACGACGGAAAAATTCTATTTCGAAAATGGGCTGTCGTTCCATGCCGCTTGCGCCGGGGATGTCGTGCGAAACCTCCGGCGCCTGGAAGAAACATTCGGCGTAACGCTTGTCGCGCGTGAAGGCTGGGTGGAAATCACCGGGTCCGAGGCGGCTGTTCTCCGTGTGCGAAATTTTTTCACCGAACTTTCCCGTTTTTTCCTCTTGCGCAACCGCCAGCTCGATCAGCGGGACTTTGAACTCCTTGCGCGTTCCTTCCGCGAAGACCGCCCAAGCGATCTCGGGGAATTGTGGAGCGAACGGATCACGGTGAGCCCCCGCAAACGGGAAGTTCTCCCCCGTTCCCGCCGCCAGTTGGAGTACGTGCGCGCCATGCGCGAGCAGGATGTCGTCTTCGGCATCGGACCGGCGGGAACAGGCAAAACCTACCTGGCCATGGCCATGGCGGTTTCGGAATTTCTCAAAGGCAATTGCAGCCGGATCGTGTTGACACGCCCGGCGCGCGAATCGGGAGAGAATCTCGGTTTCCTGCCGGGAAATCTGGAAGAAAAAATCATGCCCTACCTCCGGCCGCTGTACGACGCACTCTATGACATGCTCTCCGCGGAGGAGGCCGCCGATTTATTGCAACGCAACATCATCGAGGTTGCACCGCTGGCGTTCATGCGCGGACGTACGCTCAACGGCTCGTTCATTATCCTTGACGAAGCGCAAAATACATCTGTGGATCAGATGCTGATGTTCCTGACGCGCCTCGGCTTCAACTCCCGTTGCGTCATCACCGGCGATCCCACCCAGAACGACCTCGCCCGGAACGAACGCTCCGGACTGCTCCATGCCGAACAGTCGCTCGCGGATATTCCGGAGATCACATTCTGCCGCTTCGGAACCAACGACGTGGTGCGCCATTCACTGTTGGAAAAAATCATCAACGCCTATTCGTTGACGGATTCCCCTTCATGCTGAAGTACATCCAGGATCTCTTCCGGCGGCGCGAACACGATTCGGAACGCCAAAGCGTTGTCCTGCCCCCCCCCCCCGGCGAATCGGAATTCGCCGCCGCCATGGAGCGTTCACCGGCGGTTTCCGTTCTTCTCCTCGTATTCGTGTGGGGAATTTGCGCTTTTCTCCTCGCCCTCATCGCAGCGCGGATGCCGACGGAACATGACCTTGTAAGCGGTCAACGCGCTCCGCGCACCCTTCTGGCCGCGTTCGACTTTTCCTATGAAAATGCGCACGCCACAAACCGGGCGCGCGAACAAGCCGCGAGCGCGGCGCCGTTGTTTTACTCCCTTTCTCCCCAGGCGACACAGCAGATCGAGGAACGGACGCGCAACCTCCTCCTCCTCCTGGAGCGTTCGCCGTCCGGAAACATCCCGCCGAATTCCCCGCTTTCCGCCCTCTCCAGGGAACTCCGTGAGAAACTGGAAAAAAATCTCGACGACACGGAATTTCGTGAGAAGTTGAAAACCGAGATGACCTCCCTCCTCAACCAGGGAATTCTTCTGCTTCCACCGGGAAAAAACCAGCCACCCACGCAACTTTTGCGCATTGTGGACGCTTCGCAGCGCGAACGGCTGCCCCGCCTCCTCTCGGAGCAACCGGATGTGCGGCAGGCGGCACGGATTCTCGCCAGACTCTGGCTGCCGGACGGAACGGACCGGGGCATGCTTCTTCTCTGGCAGGAAATCATTGCCCAGACACTCGGTAACGGCAATCTCCTGCCGGACGAGGCACGCACCGCCGCCGAACGCCTGGCACTCGCCGACAAGGTCGACCCCGTACAGATCGAGGTCAAAAAAAACCAGCCGATCGTCCGCAAACGCGATGTGGTGGATGATCTCGCCTTAGCCCGCCTCAAAACCTACGGAACGCTCGCGGCCAACCGCACCGACGAATACGGTTCCGGCTGGGTCCTGGCCGGACACCTTTTCTGGAGCTTTATCCTGCTGGCGTTCACCGCTTTTTATCTTATCCACGTTCATCCCGAGGTGGTGCGGAGCAATCGAAAACTCGCATTGCTGGTTTTATCCACAACATTAACGTTGTTTCTGAACTATTTCGCCATGGAAATTTTCTTTTTCTCCGTTGGGGAAATGACCACTCTTCCCCAGGAGTTGCTGGTTCTCTCGCTGCCGGTTGCGCTCGCCTCGGTTTTGCTCGCCAGCGCACTGGGGTATCGCGTTGCGCTGTGGGGGGGATTTTTTGTGGCGACGATTACGGCGATGATGATGGGGCAAGCCCTCGATTTTGTCGTACGCGCGGCGCTGATTTCCTCCATCCTCGCCCTGGCGGTGCGCAATGCCAACAATTACAGGAGCTTTTTCCTTCGCATTCTCCTGAATCTTTTCCCGCTCCTCTGGCTCCTGAACACCGATCTTCTCCATGGCGCGTACGGGCGACCGGAATTCTGGAGCTGGTGCGCCTGGAGCCTTCTCCTCGCTTTTACAAATGCGCTTGCGACGGCGATTATCGCATTGCTGACTATGTTCCTTTTCGAGCTTCTTTTCAATGTAACGACCAATATGTCGCTCATGGTTCTGTGCGACTACAACCACCCGCTCCTGGAACGGTTGAAACGGGAGGCGCCCGGCACATTTTTCCACAGCATGATGGTTGCGACCATGGCCGAAGACGCGTCGGGAATCATCGGCGCCAATCCGCTGCGCGCCAAAAGCGCCGCGCTCTACCACGATATCGGCAAATTGATCGATCCCCAGTATTTTACGGAAAACAACCTCAATTCGATCAACCGCCATCTGGACCTTGCTCCGCGCGTCAGCAGCAACATTATCCGGGGACATGTTACCTCCGGGCTGGCGTTGGCGCACCGTTACAAACTCTGCCGCCTCGTCCGCGATGCGATCGAGCAGCACCACGGCACGGACACCGTGCGCTTTTTCTATCAAAAAGCCCTTGAACGGGGCGAGAACCCGGACATCGCCGATTTCCGTTACACCGGGCGGCTGCCGATGGAAAAAGAGATTGTCATCGTCAGCCTCGCGGATTGTTGCGAAGCGGCCTGCCGTTCGATCGACGCGCCCACGGAGGAAAAGTTGGACAACGTCGTCAGCGAAATCTTCCGCACGCGCTTCCGGGATGGGCAGTTGAACCACGCAAAGCTGACTCTTGCCGAACTTGAAGATGTCCGGAAAAGCCTCATCAATACCCTTATGAGCATGAAACACGGGCGAATCGCCTACCACAGGGATGCAACAAATCATGGAAATAAGTTACCGCTGGAAAGACCGAGCCCGCAAGAACCCGTTCCCCCGGACACTGAAAAAACTGATCCGCCGCGCCGCTGAACTGGCGGGTTTGCCGGTGGAGGAAGATTGGCACTGTCGCCTGGAAATCCTCGACGACAATGCAATGGCGAAGGCCAACGCGGCCTATGTCGGCCACGAGGGGACGACCGATGTGATCACCTTCAGCTATTTCGACGATCCGGAATCCTTGTTTCCCGGCGACGTTGCGTTGGAACTGCTGGTCTGCGCCGAAGTCGCGGAACGCGAAGGCGCGGCACGAAATGACTCAAGCTTTGCGCACGAGCTTGCGCTTTACATCGCGCACGGCTGCCTCCATGCGGTCGGAGAAGACGATCTGGAGCCCGTGGCGCGGCGGCGCATGCGTAAACAAGAGCGCAAACTCATGGCGCACCTTGTTCCTGAATTCATATTTTCAATGGAATAATCCAGCATCAACAACGTTTGATACAAGGAAGCAGGGGGAAGATCACGGCAGTGTTTGCAGGAGGGCGAGCCCGGCGACGGCGGCGGTTTCCAGGCGAAGCGCGTAAGGGCCGCAGTTGAGCGGGATGGCGCCCAAAGAGCGCATGATGCTTTCTTCATCCGGCGTGAATCCGCCTTCGGGGCCGACGATCCATGCGGAACGGCTTGACATCGCCGCCGGAAAAGGGGCGGGAGCGACAGAGCCGAAAAAGGCCGCGGTCCCCTCCTTCGCAAAAAGGCGCAATGCCTCCTGAAGAGGAATATTTTCCCGAAGCTCCGGCAAAAATGGATTTCCGGACTGCTTGCACCCTTCAAGGAGCAACTTGAACATCCGTTCGTGGTTCTCCGGCTGGGCGACGGAACGGGCACACTGCAGAAGAAGGATGCGCGAACAACCGAATTCGACGGCCTGCTTGAGGAGGGTATCCAGCTTCTGCTTGCGCGGCGCGGCACAAGCTAAAGTCAGCGTACGCCCAGGAGGCGTTGCCCGGCTTTTGCGGAGCAACCGCAGCGTGCGCTTTGCTTCCGTAACGGCGATCCCCATCCCGCCGGTGCCGTCCAACACCCCGACCTCGGTTCCCGGCGCGGCGCGGAGCGTACGAAAAAGGTGTGCGGCCTCCTCGTCGGCAAGTGCGACGGGCTCGCCCGCTTCCGGCAGGAACGGCGCATAAAAGTAATGCATTATTTTTTCTCTTTGAGCATGCAGATTTGTTCCACCGCGTCCATGAACACCACACTGGGGAGGGAACCAAGGTCGTCGTTCGGCGCGTCCTCCGCCGGAACACGCACGTATTCCTGATCGTTGGCTTCATCGTAATAAACGCCAACCGGAAGCAGCGCTTCGCGCTCATCCTGCCCGGCTGGGTTGAGCACAAAAACGCCCTCGTCCGGCCAATTCTGCAAGAGATCCGGCGCGTCGACAATATCCATCACCGCTTCGTTCTCGTCCCAGAAATACGCCTGAACGCGCGCAAGGCGTCCTTCCAGGAAGTCCGCCGCCGTAATAATCACCGCCCCCTGCCGCATCGCTTCCCGCGCCGCCGCCCTCATCTGATTCGCTGTCGCCATTAAAAACTCCGGTGTTCAGTAAATTCTGCGGGAAGGAAAAACTTTTTGAGGAAAAGGGTGACCTTGTGGCCTTTGGCCGCAAGGTCAAACTGTACCTCGGTTTTTCCTTCTCGCGCTCTTCCTTTTCCACACCTTTTCAGGTAACATTTTTGCAATTGGCGGGCCAATTGCAAAAATGTGAGCTGAATAATAGTGAGATGAAGAGATGATGAAAATAAAAGAACGGCGAAGACCCGAAGGGCTTCGCCGTTCCCGAAAGCACGTTAGCGCACGCCGCCGCGGCGACGCTGCTTTTCTTCCCGGCGTTTCACTTCGCTCGGCTTTTCATAGTGCCGACGATTGCGCAACTCCTTGAGGGTCCCCTCCTTATCGAGCTTCTTTTTCAACCGGCGCAACGCGCGGTCGATCGATTCGCCCTTTTTGACGCGAATTTCAGTATCCATGGATTTCACCTCCTTCTTGCGGATGTTGCACGTTATCGTTTCCGGGCACCCCGGACTTCAGTCGGCGGCAAAGCCGGCTTCGTCCGCCAATAATGATTTTAATTTTGCCAATGCCTGATTCTGAATCTGGCGGACACGTTCGCGCGTCCGTCCGATCTTTTGGCTCACTTCTTCGAGCGTCAGGGCCCGTTCCTCCCGCAATCCGAAACGCATCTCGAGGATCTTACGCTCGCGGTCTTCGAGTTTTTCCAGCAAATCACGCAGACGGGCCACCGATTCCACGTCGCCGAGAATCTGGTCCGGCGTCATCGCGTGCCGGTCCGGAATAATGTCCTGGAACTCCCCTTCTTCCCCCTGCTGAATCGGATCGTGCAGCGAGAACGTCCGCAAATCCGCGAGGCGCAAGCCCGCCACGGTACGTTCGGAATAATCGAGGTTCGCCGCAATCTCCGCGTCGGTCGGCTCGCGGCCGAGCTCTTCGGCAAGCTTCATGCGCTCCGTTTTGATCTTGGTGATCTTACCCGCCGACTGCACGGGAATACGGATCGTCCGGCTCTGGTTGGCAAGTGCGCGGCGCATCGACTGCTTGATCCACCACGCTGCGTAGCTGGAAAATTTCGCCCCCTTCGCGGGGTCGAATTTTTCCACGGCGCGCATCAGTCCGATGTTGCCCTCGGAAATCAAATCCAGCAAAGGGAGGCCGAGCCCTTTGAAGTCATGCGCGATTTTCACCACCAGCCGGAGGTTCGCCTTGATCAGCGTGGAACGAGCCTCTTCATGCAGCACCGCGTCGACGCCGTGAATGGCGTCGGCCAGGTCGGACTCTTCTTTTTTGGATACGAGCGAAATCTGGGCGATTTCACTCATATAAACTTTCATCGTATCGTTCTTGGAGCCGGCGCTTACCTTGGCCTCCAGCGCGTTTTTGCGCGCGGAGTCCTTCTCCTGCTTGGTGCGGGGGCGCTCCGGCACGGAAATGGCGCCGGCACCCGGAACCTTGCGCCGGACCTTTTCGGGCTTGTCTGTTTTAACAGGGATGCCCGGCGTCGTCCGGCGCCGGACGGGCGTTTGTTCCGTTTCCATATCCGCATCAAAATCCGCGTCGAGCTCCGCATCGATTTCTACTTCGGCTTCCACTTCCACGGAGAGGAGAACGCTTTCTTCCGGAGGCGCCGCTTCTTCCACCGGCTTCTTTCGGCGCGAAACCGCGGACTTCCGCGGCTTCAATTCCTTTTCCGCACCCGCGTTGTCGGCGCTCTTTTGTTCGGACATTGGGCATTCCCCCGATAAAAAACGTTTTTTTTACTCCGGCGGGGGTGCAAATCGCAAAATATGACGTATACTATAACTGCGATGCCGTGCCCCGGAAGATGCCGTAAAATCGGCACCTCTCGAACTGAACAATATATCTCATTATGGAAAAAATTCAAGAGGGGAATCCTGCAAATTGGCGAGGAATCCTAAAAAAATACCTGAAAAAGTCTTCTCCTTCCACCGATTTGGTCGCCGTTGAACTCGACGCCGCTCCCTTGCTTCTTCTTCGCACAAGCGAAGAGGCGGGAACGCCGCTTCTCGTTGCCGCCGCGGATCTGGCGACGGCGGAAATCCTGGCGATGGAACTCGAAGCCCTCGCACGGGAACTCCGGCATCCCCGGAACATCCTCCTGTTGCCCGAAAACGCACGGGGCAAGCTTTTGCTTCCCGCCGGGGAAGCGGCGCGGGCGCGGGCCATCGACCGTTTGCGCAAAGAGAAGGTCGACATCGTCGTCGGCAGCGTACACGCGTTGTTGTCGCCGGTTCCGCCGCCGGATTCGCCGGGCGGAACGGCGTTTGAACTTTGCGTCGGCCAGGAAATCGCTTTTCTCGCCCTCCTGGAGCGCTTCGTCGCGTTGGATTACGACGATGAGTTCGAAGTCGGCGTTCCCGGCGAATTTGCGCGCCGGGGCGGCATTGTCGATGTGTTCTCGCCGGCGATGGAGTTTCCGTGCCGCATCGAATTTTTCGGGGACAGGATCGAATCCATCCGCGAGTTCGATCCGGCCACGCAGCGATCGTTGCGGCCGATTGAGGCGTGCCGGATTATCGCGCCACACCCCTCGGCTTGTGTACCGGAGGGGACGTACGATTTTTTTTCACTTCAGGAAAACGCATCTTTCAATTGGGCGATTCTTCACCCCGGCGCGGCGCGGCAGAGCCTGGCGGACTACGCCTCCACAGAGGTCCTTCACCGTTTCGACCGCCTTGTCCTTACTTTCGCCGAAACGGGACGGCTGCGGCTTTTTCACGATTCGGCAGCCTCGGCCGAATTTCCGGATTTGCCTTTCCCCGACACGATTCCTTCACTCGCAGGCCTGATCGACTCGGACACGCCGGAATTGCGCGCAAGCTCGTTGGAGCTCTCCCGGGCCCTTTTGCTCGGGCAACTCAAATCGCACCTCGGCGCGGGCTATCGCGTCGTCCTCCTGGCGGATGCCGAGCTGAATCTGACGCACCTGAAAACATTCCTGCGCGAACAACACCTGGAATCCCCCCTCCTTACCGTCGAAATCGGGAACATCGGGGCGGGATTTACGCTCCGGGATGAAAAAGTCCTTATCCTCACCGCGCGCGAACTCTTTTCCTTGAGCGCCTCGCACACCGGCATGAAGTCTGTTTCCACCCAGGAAACATCCGCCCCGGCCCGGAGCCCGGAGGAAGTCTTCACGGATCTGGACGAAGGCGATTACGCCGTGCACATCGTCCACGGCGTCGGTATTTTCCGCGGTTTGCGCGAGCTGGAAAACAAAGGGAGCCGTCGCGAAGTGATGGTCCTGGAGTACCGGGACGGCGCACTCCTCTATGTCCCTTTGATGCAATCGCACCAAGTGTCGCGCTACTTCGGACATCCGGGCAAAGTCAAACTGAACACGTTGGGCTCCACACGCTGGAGCAAAGCCAAGGAAGAGGCGAAGAAAGCCGTGCGCGATTACGCCGCCGATCTCCTCCGCCTCCAGGCCGTCCGCCAGGCCGTCCCGGGCATCCCCCTGGGGGAAGACACGCTGGAAATGAAGCTTTTTGAAAGCGAATTTCCTTACGCCGACACCCCCGATCAAACCCGTGCCACGGAAGAAATCAAACGCGACATGGCCCGTCCGCGCCCCATGGATCGCCTTCTCTGCGGCGATGTCGGCTACGGAAAAACCGAACTGGCCATGCGCGCGGCGTTCAAGGCGGTTTCCGCCGGGTTCCAGGTAGCCGTTCTTGCGCCGACCACAGTGTTGGTGCAGCAGCACCTTCAATCGTTCCGCGCACGCTTCGCCGCGCACCCCTATGTCATCGACAGCCTGAGCAGATTCCGCACCGACGCGGAGCAACGGCAAGTCGTAAACGCCCTCCGCACGGGCGGGGTCGACATTGTCATCGGGACCCATCGGCTGGCAAGTCTCGGCGCGGCGGACTTCAAAAACCTCGGCTTGCTTGTGATCGATGAGGAGCAGCGCTTCGGCGTCCGCCACAAAGAGGATTTGCGGCGGTTGCGTACCGAGGTGGATGTGCTGACCATGTCCGCCACGCCGATCCCCCGCACCCTCTATCTGGCGATGGCCGGCACGCGCGACCTCTCCACATTGATGACCGCGCCGCGCGAGCGCCGTCCCGTCAGTACCATCATCGCGCAGGAGGAAGATGCGCTGGTCGCGGCCGCGTTGAAAGCGGAATTCGCCCGCGGCGGGCAGGCGTATTACCTCCACAACCGCGTGCGCACCATCGAACGCAAGGCGGAAAAGCTCCGCGCCCTTCTCCCGGGGGCCCGTTTCGGCGTGGCCCACGGGCAAATGGCGGAAGGCGAACTCGAACAGATGATGACCGCTTTCCTGGAACACAAAATCGATTGTCTTGTGTGCAGCACCATCATCGAATCGGGCCTGGATATTCCGAACGCCAACACCATCCTGATCGAGCGCGCCGACCGTTTCGGCCTGGCGGAGTTGTACCAGCTCCGGGGACGCGTGGGACGCTGGAAGCACCAGGCGTACGCCTACATGCTTTTGCCGCCGGACATGGTTCTCGCCGGCGACGCGCGCAAGCGCATCATGGCGATCCGCCGCTGCTCCCAACTCGGCGCCTCCTTTCAACTGGCCATGCGCGATCTGGAGATACGCGGCGCGGGAAATCTACTCGGCGCGGAACAAAGCGGACACCTGAACACCATCGGGTTCGAGCTTTACTGCCGCCTCCTCAAAGAAGAAACGGCGCGCTTGAAAAACCAGGCGTTCGAATTTTTGCCGGAGGTGGAAATCGCCATCGATTTCATCACCTTCGCCTACCGGCCGCAAACAGGGTTCCTCCCGGCGGCGCTTCCGCCGGACTACATTGTCGGCGAGCGCCTCCGGGTGGGGGCGTACCGGAAGCTCGCGGCGCTCGCCTCCGAAGCGGGGCTCGAAGCGTTTACCGAAGAGCTCACCGACCGTTTCGGCCCTCCGCCGGAGGCAGTGAAGCACCTTTTGTCCCTCACGCTCCTGCGGATTCTCGCGGCACGCGCCGGATACACGCGCCTTTCGGTGATGGCGGGGCGTGTTTTGCTTCAAGATGACCGGCGGACGTTTCGAATCAAGGGGACGATTCCGGTCATCGATTACAGAAACCCGCCGGAGCTGCGCCTCCTCCTCCTCCGCGATATTTTGCGCGGCGCACTGAAAGAAGTGGAAAAATGAAATACATCGATCTGCACTTGCACAGTCTTTTTTCCGACGGACGCGACACACCGGAGGAGCTCCTTGCCCGCGCCGCCGACCCGGCGTTGGAACTCTCCGCCGTGGCACTGACCGATCACGACACCGTCGCGGGGATTCCCCGTTTTCTGGAGGCGGCGAAACAGTATCCCGATTTGCTCGCCATTCCGGGCGTGGAGCTGTCCAGCCGTTTCGGCGCACGGGAGATTCATTTCGTCGGGTTGTTCATCGACCCCGCCGAAGAAGGCCTCGCAACGTTCCTTGAAGAACAGCGGCAGGAGCGTTTGCGGCGATTGGAAAAAATGCTCGGCAAACTCGCCTCGCTGGGCTTCCCTTTGGAGGCGGAGGCGTTGGGGGATCTCTCCGCCGTCGGCCGTCCGCATGTCGCACGGCAATTGCTTGCACGGTACCCGGACACATTCAAAGACCTCCGGCATGTCTTTGAAAAGCTCCTCCGCCACGGCACGCCGGGGTACGTCCCGCGCGAACTCCCGCCGCCGGAACTCGCCATTGCACGGATTCATGGCGCGGGAGGCCTTGCCATCTGGGCGCACCCGGTGTACCGCGACCGCAACGAACGTTCCTGGGTGCGCCGCGTCCTCAAACGTCTTGTTCCGATGGGGCTGGACGGCATGGAGTCGTACTACAGTTTGTACAGCCCGGCGGAAACGGAGCTTGTAACGGAGTTGCTGCTGCTGCACGGTCTGGTCGCCTCCGGGGGGAGCGATTGCCACGGCGACGCGGAAATTTCCCTTGGAACCGGCGCGGGAAAACTGCGCATCCCGGAAACGCTCCTGGAACCGCTCCTTGCCGCCCGCGCAAAACGAGGAACAGGCCCCATCGCCCCAAAAACATAAACTGAGAGGTTGAAGATGCCCGCAAATTCCATAGCCATCGATCGGGCGCGTTGCCGGAAATGTTCGCTTTGCGTCCTGGATTGTCCGCGCGCCGCGTTGGACTCAGACGCGGACAAGGTTCCGTGCCTGTCCGTGCCCGAAAACTGCATCGCCTGCGGACATTGCATGGCAATATGCCCCTTTGCCGCATTTTCCCTAAATGGCGCCACCCCGGACGCCCTTCCCGTGCCGCGCGAAATGCCCCGACCGGACATGCTGCAATCGCTTCTGGCAATGCGGCGTTCCCACCGGCGCTTCCGTGCGGAAAATGTCGATATCGCCGAAATAACCGAAATGCTTGGCTTTGTCCGTTATGTGCCGACCGGGAATAATTTTCGCCGCTTGGAGTATACATTAATCGACGACAAGGATGTTATGGAGGATTTCCGGCGGCAGATCCATGAAAAACTCTTGAAATGGGCTTCCCGGGCAACGGAAATACCCCTGATGCTGCAAGCGACCATCCGGGGAATCCAAGCGGGAAAAGATCCGATTTTCCAGACGGCGCCGCACCTCCTGGTCGCTTCACACCATCAGGATGCGCCGACGGGCCCTGTCGACGCGGTGATCGCCCTCTCGCATTTTGAGCTTCTTGCGCAAAGCCGAACCCTCGGTACGCTCTGGCTCGGCCGAATCCTGACGGTCATGCGGCACGCAATGCCGGAACTTCCGGAGCTTCTGCAAATTCCGTCCGAATACAAAATCGGTTACGCAATGCTCTTCGGCAAAACCGCGTGCCACTATCCGCGCGGCGTGGACGCTCCCCCCGCGCTATGCCGGACTCTGAAAAAAATTGAACCGAAATGAGGATGTTTATAGCGATGAGCAATCTAAAGGCTGGTAACCCGCCGCAGGTATTGTGGAACTGAAATTTGGTTTGATGAGCTTGCCGCTACCAAAGGTAACGGCAACGAATCAAGCCGGATTTCACCCCGCAAGACCAAGGCGGTTGCTGGCTTTATGATTGCGAATTGGTATTACTCCACGGTAACATCAACGTGGGAAGGCGAGCGCCCCTCGCCTATCCATGCAGTCAGACGGTGTTTCCCGCGCGGAAGCGTGAGAGCGCGCCCGGCGGGGAGAACGCCGAGATAGCGGCGGCCGCAATACCAATGCGCCTCCTCCGCGCCGGTCCGCAACCGGAAGGTTGCCTCCTCTCCGCTTTGCGCGAGATATTTCCCTGAAAGCGGAGAGAGGATAACGCTTGCTTCTTCCGACGTCCCCTCCGCACGACGGCAGACGCCGCAAGGGGCCGGCGGGATCCCGCTAACAGAGCGTCCGGGAAACTTCGCCGCGCAGAACATGCCGGCTTGCCTGCCGCTTTTCCGGCAAAGAGTCGCGATTTCCAACGCGTCATCCGGCCACTCCGGCGGCGGAACGCGGTCGTACAGGGAGCGCACAATCACCCCGGCGGCGGGTACGGCAATGCGCCCTCCCACAAGATGCGGCGACGGTTTCCCATCTTTGTTGCCGAACCAGATGCCAACGGTCCATTCGGGGGTATAAGCGACGCACCAGGCGTCACGGTTGCCGTTGGATGTTCCGCTCTTCCATGCCACTGGCAGCGAACCCGCGTGGGGCAGAGGACGCAAGCGAAGCATTTCGGAGAGCATCTGGCATGTCCCCGCAGACCAGATGTTTTTGTCGAATCGCGGTTTTTCCGTTTCGCGGACACGCCGGACAGGATAATTGCCGCCGTTTCCGATGGCCGCGTAGGCGTAGGTGAGCTCCAGGAGGGAAAATTCCACGCCGCCGAGCGCCAGGGACAGACCGGCGTTCTCCAAGCGGTACGAACAAAGATAAAATTCTTTCAATGTATCGATAAAAGTACGGACTCCCAGTCCGCGCAATAAACGTATGGCGGGGGTATTGCGTGAATCGGCCAACGCCTCGGCGGCGCGGATCGGACCGCGGAACGTTCCGTCGAAATTGCCGGGGTGGTAATCGGCAAGCGCCAGAGGCGCATCGTCCAGGCGCGTATCGGCCACAAGCATCCCTCCTTCGATCGCCGCGCCGAAAAGGAAAGGTTTAAGAAGCGATCCCGGCGAACGCGGTGTCAATGCCGCATTAATCTGCCCTTCGAAGGGGCTCCGGAAATCGAGGGTGCCGATCATCGCGCGGAGGCTCCCTGTTTTATTTTCCACAATCACCAAGGCTCCGTCGCGCACCCCCGGAGCCTCTCCCTGAAATTGCCGGAGGACCCGCCGTCCGAGTCTTTGCATACCACTGTCCAACGTGGTACGCTCCTCCGTTGCGGAAAAACGGTCGACATAACGGAAAAATTGCGGATCGTCCGCACGCAAGAAACGCGGAAGCGAGAAGTCGCCGAAATGTGGAAGAGTCGTCCGCATTGCTTCCGCGTCTTCGGCGAGAACCGCTCCGTTGCGGACAAGGGTCCGCAAAACAAGTTCGCGGCGACGGAGAAGCGCTTCCGGGTGCCGGTCCGGGCGAAAGCGGTTGGGGGCTTGCGGAAGACCGATGAGGAGAATGGTTTCTTCGCGCGTAAGAGTCCGTGCCGAATGACCGAAATAATAACGGCTCGCGCTTTCAATGCCGTATATTTTTCCCCCGAACGGGAGATGATTGAGGAGGTCCGTCAAAATTTCTTCTTTGGAATAACGCAACTCCCAACCGCGCGCCTGAAAAATCCGCAGGATTTTTCCGTAAAGCGAACGTTTGCGCGGCGACGCCACGTTCATAAGCTGCATCGTCGCCGTCGACGCGCCGGAAACAATGCGCCCGTACCGAAGAAATTGCCACGACGCACGCAATGCGGCGGAGCGGTCGAAACCGTCGTGATCGTAAAAATTCCGGTCCTCCAGCGCGAGATACAGCTCCGGAACGTGCGGCGGGAGTTCGTGCAGGGCAATGGGAATCCGCCAGCGGTAATCGCCGCCGCGTTCGCAGTGGACGTTCACACCGTCGCGGTCGAAAAACAAGCGCGCAGGGTACAGCGCGGCCAGTTCCTTTTTTGGCAAAGAAACCACGCGCGGCAGAACCCATTGCCAAAGGACGAATGCAAGCAAAAGCACCGTCCCCCCTCCCAGGAGAACCCACTTGAACTTCTTCGTCACCGCAACGGCGCGGCGGGCGGTGGATTCGCCGTTCTCTTTCACACGTTCACCTTTTCACCCCATCCGGGGACAAAAAAAGCGGCGGAATTTCTTCCGCCGCCTCTTCATCCATTCCGTCGATTAGATGTCGACCGGTTTGGTTTTCGGCAGCCCGAGGACCTTGTCTTCGGCAATGCGGCCGGCGGCGCGGAGCACGTTAAGGCGCTCGTAGCGCTTCATGACATTGCGGGTCTTGCGGACTTTACCGCCGACGCGGAGGCTGGGATGCTGCGACATGGTTTGTTCCTCACTATCTGTAATGAATGTTAATTACGTATATTCACGTTCGGTTACTATACCGCAAAATCCCGTTTTGTCAACCCCGGGAATGGAAAAATCCCGGGATTTCGTTCCATCGCCTCAGGGGGTCGGGTTTTCAAGCTGGGTTTTGGACTGCATGATCGGCTTCTTGAAAATGGTTTTTCCCGAAACCGGCGTCCGCGCGAACGCATCCTCTTCCGTGAAGACCGCCATCAGAATTTCTCCCTTGGAACGGAGGCGGTCGTACTGGATGAAAATGCGCCCGTCCGGATGCTGGAAGCCGTCCGGATAGCTGACTCCGACACGTTCGTCAAGGACGATTCCGGTGCGCCAGGTTTTTCCTTCGTCGATCGAAAGGAACGCCGTCAGGTGCGAACGCACGCTTGGTTCCTTCGGGTCGTGCCGCACCATGAGCCAATTGCCGCTCTGGAGTTTGGTTACAAAAAAGCGCGCGCTCGCCGTCCGCACGTGGCGGCGGAAGACATCCCAGGTTGCGCCGCCGTCGGTCGATTCGGTCACCACGATCCCGAAACAATCGCGGGCATACATGGTGAGCTTCCCGTCGTTCGATTCCATAATCATCGGCTCGTCGAAGAGACAATCGGTCGTGCGCTGGCCGCCGACCAATTCCCAGGTCTTCCCCTTGTCGCGCGAACGCATCACATTGACCCGGCGGTATTTGTCCAAATCGGAAAAAACATCCGCATCCACCTCGCCCTCGCGGCTGCGCAAATCGGTGGAAAGGCGGATCGCCCAGCGGCCCCAGAGCGAAACGGGGAGCAGCCAGTCGCCGTTCGCCAGAATCGTCGGCTTGTTCAACGTTACGCCGTCCCAGATGCGGAAGGGGGTTCCCCAAACGGGCTGCGCCGCGTCCGGATTGTCGCAAACAACCGCCCAGGCGCCCGCACGGCCGTCGAAGTATCCCAGACTCTGGCTGAAAAACCACCACAAACGTCCGGCGGGATCCACCCACATCGTACCGACCAGCGCGGAGATGTGAATCCCCGATTTCGTGTACCCTTCGTCGATAAGAAACTGCGGTTCCTTCCAGGTCTTCCCTTCGTCGTCGCTGTAGCTGACGAGCATCACGGTTTCCGCATCGTCGGCCACGCCGAACCACGATAGGTAGATGCGGCCGCCCGGTGTACGGGCAAAACCGCTGCTCATGGTGTAATCGTCCATGTCCGGGAAATAATGACGCGGGACGGGGTGCTGGATCTTCGGCGTCTTCAATGCGAGATCTGCTTCTTTTTTGAGAATCCGGGTGTGTTGATTCGACATGTTACTCCTCCTTCAGCATTTCTTGAAACCCACTCTTTAAAACTCCGATATCCGTTCCCAACGCCACCATCCGGAACCCGGCCGCATAAAACGGCGCGGCCTTTTGTCCGGATTTCAGCAGCATTCCCGGTATTTTCCCATATCGTGCGCAAGCGCTCAAAACAATTTCTTCCGCGCGCTTGATTTCCGGGTGTGCGAAGTTGCCGTAGCACCCCAGGTCAAGACTCAAATCCGAATGGCCGATGAACAATCCCGCCACGCCGGGGAGCGCCGCAATCGCCTCGGCCTCTCGCACGCCGCGTCCGGTTTCGATCTGGAGAATCAACGATAATTCCCCATTCGCCCGTGCGAAATAGTCTTTGAAATCGTGCCCGTACTCCGCCGCCCGCGTCGAGCCGGAGAGACCGCGACGCCCCTGCGGAGGATACAGGAAACGCGACACGAGTTCCCGCGCCTGCTCCACGCTCTCCACCTGCGGCGCCATGATGCCCGCCGCGCCGAAGTCGAGCGCGCGTCCCAAAAGAGGGCTGGCGTGGTTCGGAATACGCACCAACGCGGGCGTGGAACGAATCGCCCGGAGTTGGGCGAGAATAACCTCTTCGCTCCCCAGTCCGTGTTCCCCGTCCAACAACAGCCAATCGAATCCGGCGTGGTCGGCGAGTTCCGCCGCCGCTACGGTTCCGGAGGCGATCCAGACGCCGTTCTGTTCCGGTTTGTCCATTTTAAAGTAATTCATAATGCTTCACACGCCTCCAGTGCCTGGTTTAATTTTCCAAGAGTAAGATCTTTGAGGGAGATTTCCGCGCCGACATTCAGGAAAAAGCCATTCCCTTTCTCAAAATACCCCATATTCCAGCGGATCAGGGTTTTCCAGATCATATTCCGCAAATAATGCAGCGCCGTGCGCGCCCGGAATGATTCCTCGACCGGACCGTAGGCGGCGAGAATTGCCTCCACCATTGCATCGTCGTGAAAGCAGTGGAGAAGCCCGAAATCGTCCGCCGGATCGCCGGAAACCGCATCGTCCCAATCGACGAGCGCGGTGATGTCCTCCAAAGTCCCGACCATGTTCCATAACGCCGGGTCGCGGTGCACGAGCTTCCCGGAGGGGAGCGCCAGGAGCGGCGCATTCTTCCGGAACACCCGGCGCATCCGGGCGGTCGTTTCCGGGGCGATCAATTCCGGGCGGGTGATTTTTTCGATGTGTTCTTCGAGGCGGGTGTGGAAATAATCGGCGTAGGTTTTATTCAATCCGCGCACATTTCCTGTAGCGGCGAGGTATTCCGTATCCACAAAGCCGAATCCTTCCAGCGAAACAGAGTGCAAGCAGCGCAATATTTCCCCGGTACGCCGGGCAATCGCCCCTTTATTCAGGGTGCCGGCACGCTCGAAATCAATCAGGGTGCGCCCTTCCGCCCAGCTCCAGATCTGCCAGCGGACCGCGCCGGAAACGTCGATTCCCAGGAGAGCGGGGACCGGAACACCCGCGGCGGCGGCCAGGCGCGTCAGGGCCCCTTCGGCGAGCATATAGTCATCCCCGGAATCGTCGGCGTTGGCGCGGAAAAGAACTTGTTTGCCGCCGACGCGGACTTTGTAGGCAAAGTGGTTTCCGTCGCAGTTCATCGGCTCGATGGATTCAGCCTCCGCGCCGAATGTTTTCCGGATGGCGCTTTTCGCCAGTTCCGTTTGGTCGAACTGTTCGTACTTTTCCTTGAAAAGATTGCGGTTTAAATGATCGCATTTCCAATAATAGATGTTGTGGCGCATGGTTGTTCCTTATGTCTAGAGTGGGGCGAGGTGTTTTTCCATCAACGCGGTCATGGCCACCGCGTCGTGCGCGGTCAGCGCGGCCAGGAGCGCCCGGTGGTCGGTCACGCTTTTGCGGACCGCCTCCGCATTGCGGAAGACCTGCCGATGCTCCGCATCGAAGAGAAGACCGATGATCTCCGCGAAAACCGTGAGGAGGCGGTTCCCCGGTATTGCCAGCAACGTTCGATGGAAGGCCAGGTCGGCCAAATCCGCGGCGGCGGGGTCGTTCTCCAGCGCGGCCATTTCGTCGACCCGCGCACGAAGCGCATCCACCTGGGCGGCGGTAACGCACCGCACCGTTTCCGGCAGGAGCGAGAGTTCCAGCATCCGCCGCGCCGCCTTGAGCTCCTCGCGCCCGCAGCCGAGATAGCGGAGCTGGAACGCCAGTTCCCTCCCGATGGCGCCGATATCCGGTCTTGCCAGTACAGTCCCGCAATGCGGACGGCGTTCCACCACCCCTTGCAAACGCAAGTGGGTAACAATTTCCCGGATGGTCCCCCGCGAAACGCCGAAGTGCCGCGCAAGCTCCACTTCGCCCGGCAGACGGTCGCCGGCTTGCAGCTTTTGTTCCACAAGGTACGCTTCAAAACGTGTAAGCAAATCCAATTGCGGCATAATTTGTCCAAACAATTAAGTTCATTTGTTTAACAAATAAAATAGCACCAAAAAAACGCCTGTCAAGCGTTTTTCTGCACTTTTTTATATTTTTCGGAAAATATCAGAGCGCGCGGAGTTGCTCAAACGTGAGGCCTGTCGGGCCGATGAAAATCGAAGGATCGGCCACCCCGTCGGCCATTTCCATACTGAACGTCCCCTTGCTCGGCGCGAGAAATATTGCATTGTGGGGGTATAGGTTGTTGAATTTGTTGTGTCCCGCGTACACCGGGCCGGTAACGTTGCGCACGAAGCCGGCCCCCCAGCGGGCACTGCCGTCGATCATGCCGAAGTTTCCCCCCGCAAGATTGTACAACAAATTCGCATCCTGGTGGTTGACTTGCTCCGGGTAGGCGTTGGGAGCGCGGTCAAACCAGAGAACGGGGGCGAGCGGCGAGGTTTGGTAGCCCTTGGCAATCGCGGCTTTCTGGATGCGCATGATTCTTTCCGCATTGAGCGCGTAATTGAACGCGGATCCCCCCGCCATGGCGTACGTGGCCGGATTCAAGTTCTGAAGATCGCGGCGGGTGGAGGGGCACCAGAACGCCTTCACCATCGCCGGTTCCGCCGTGGATTTTTGCCGCACCCCGCTGGGGATGCGGTCATGGTTGGCCGTTCCGGGGACGACGTTCAAATTGCCGCCAAGATAGCCCTTGTAAAATGCGTTCACCGAGCCGAGGGAGTCCGCCACAGGCAGGGGGGCCGCATTGGCCAGAATGCCGCTTTTCCCGCAAACCATGAAGAATTTAAAATCGTCCGCATAACTCAGCGTGGCGATGGTGAGCTGGCGCACATTGCCCAGGCAGGCCGTCCTGCGTCCCCGCTCCCGCGCCTTATTCAACGATGGCAGCAACAAAGAGGCAAGGATGGCGATGATCGCAATTACGACCAAAAGTTCGATCAGAGTAAAAACGCGACGATTTTTCATATTTCCCTTAATTCAAAAATACACAAAACAGAAAGACGATCCCAAAAAACTTCCGGGATGATTCGAACTTGAATCGTCCCGGAAGAATGTTTGAGTCAGCCTCAATGCACTACGCTTACAACGTTCTGTAGTCGATGGCTCCCAATCCGTAAACAAGGCGTTTATTGGAGGAGTTCGCCAACGAAGAGAACCCGCCGAGCTGGAAGAAATACGCGTTGGCGGGAATGGCGACATGCCCGCCGATCGCCCCGCCGTTCCGTATATAAACAAACGGCGCATTGGCTGTAACACCGCCGATGTCGCCCCCCGAGTAGTTGTACCAGCGGACGGAGCCGTCGATGGCGCCGACGTTGCCGCCGGTGGGATATCCCTCGTTGACGGCACCGGTGTAGCCCCTGCCGTGGTTTGTTTCCATAAAGCCGCCGTTGTTGCCCGCGCTCTGCAAATTCGCGCGATCTGCCCAAAGCACGGGGGTGTTGGTGACGAACGAAAGCTTCCGACGGAGGACGATTTGCTGCATCCGAATCCAGCGATCGGATGTCATACCGTAGTCGGCGGCCGAACCTGCGTAAAAGGCATAACAGAGGCGATAAAAATCCGTGCGGGCGGAAGAAGGACAGATCATGACTTTTTTCAGCGCGGGAAGATGTGGGGTCGTCGTGGTGATTTTATAGGGGAAGCGAGGAATCGCCTCCGGCTCGGCGGAATAGGCGGCGGGATACAACTCTCCCGAAAGATAGCTCTTATAAAGGGCGTTCAACGAACCCGCTGTCTGCGCCATCCCACGGAATTCGCCATTGACGGCGGCAGAATTGTGCCCCTGAAGAGGGAGGAATTTATAGTCGCCTTCATAAGCTGTGGTGGCTACCACAAGCTGTTTAACGTTGCTCATGCAATTGGCGCGCTTCGCCTGTTCCCGCGCCTTGTTCAACGCCGGGAGAAGCATGGAGGCGAGGATGGCGATGATGGCGATCACCACCAGAAGCTCGATCAGGGTAAAAGAACGATATTTTTTCAATTCTCAATCCTCCTAAAGATTTCGTTATATCCATATCGCTTCCAATATTATAGCGTAAAATGCTCATAAAGTCAAGGGAAGAAGAGAAAAATGGATATCAAAAAAATTCTGCAATTTTCTGCAATTTGCACTTGCTTTCCGGAAAACTATCCATTATAATGTAATTGCAGTTCATTGCAGAAGGAGTTTTATGACCGACGTACGAAAAAAACGCCTGAGCTCCACGGAGATGCGTCAACGGCAGAACGATTGCCGGACGAAGCTCCTCGCCGACTTGCGCGGTCAAGGCCTCCAGCCGGGCGATCCGCTCCCCGGGGAACGCGCGTTGAGCGAGATGTACGGCGCGCCTTTGAGCGTGATCCGCCAGGTTCTCGCCGCGCTGCGGGAAGATGGAACCATCGACGTCGTACCGCGCGGCGGCATGCGCCTGGCGGAAAATCCCCTGCGTGGCGTTCGCATCGGGCTGGTCGGTTACATCGACCGGAGCAACCCCAAAAGCGCCACGGTCCGCACCGCGCTGACCTGCCTGGGGATGGAAAAAGAGATCAACCAGATCGGCGCGTCGTTCCATTTTTTCAACACCTACCCCTTCGGCGAAGTAACGCCGGAACTGGTGGAACAAATCCGCGATACGAAGCTCGATGCGCTGGTGTACATTCCGCACTCCCTCCCCAAAGCGCCCGACCGGGGCCCGAAAGAGTTGCCCTTGCTGCAAGTGCTGTCTATTCCGCTGATCTGGGTCGGCGGCACGGCGGGTGCGTCGTGTCATACCGTGGAATTCGACAGCGCGGAAATCGGCCGCGTGGCGGCGGAGTATTTATTGAAGCTGGGGCACAGGCGCGTGGCGCTGATCGGACACCGCGGCTTCGAGTGGACGGGGGAACGCTTTGAAGCCGCCCGGAAAGTCCATCGGAAACGCGCTTGCCCGGAGCCGATGCAATTCGAGGTCGCCTACCCCTACGACAAAAACGAAATCCGCAGCTTGCTGAAGCATTCGCGGGGGAAATTCAGCGCGCTTTATGCCGTCAATGACGAGCTCGCGGAATTGGTGATGGTGGCCGCCGAAGAGCTTGGCTTACGCATTCCTGAAGATTTTGCTTTGATCGGAACCGACGACGATCCGAGTTACCGCCACTGGGATTTGACCACGTTGCGCCACGACGACCAGGAGATCGGCAAAGCCGCCTGGGCGCTTTTAAAAGAGGAACTCTCCGCTCCCGGAGCATGCCTTCCGCCGCGGAATATCCGCCTGGCGTGCCCATTGATCGTACGCTCCACAACCGCACACAATAAAGAAGAGGAAAAAGAAATGAGACAAAAGCCGTTACTCGTTCCGCAATCCCGCTTTACTTTGATCGAGTTATTGGTGGTGATCGCGATCATCGCAATCCTGGCCAGCATGCTTTTGCCCGCGCTGAACCAGGCGCGCGCGACGGCGCGGAAAGCCAAGTGCATCTCCAACCTGAAACAACAGGGCCTGGCGATGCAGCAGTACTTGGGCGATTACAACGACCAGTGGGCGGCGACGGTGTTCCCCTCCACGCATTCGGTCAACGAAGCAAACCCCGGCGAAGCCCCCTGGCCGTTGATCCCGGCGTACTACAGCGGTTACTGTCCTAAATTTACGACGGCCTCCTTCTACGGCTCTTTTATTTGGAAAAAGCATAAGATGGCCGGGGGCCTCGGAATCATTCAGTGCCCGGAAGATGCGACAACCAACGCGGGTGGAGAATTCGGCCCAAGCTACACGATTTCCGGCTCCAGCTACGGCTCCGCAACCTATAAACCCACCGACGATGGAATGCTGGACTGGCGGCGGTTCACCCGCCTCAAACACACCAGCCGTGTCCTGTGGGTGAGCGACGGATATATGAACAATTACGTAATCAGTGCGACGGCGCAACGGCTCGGTTTGCGTTTGACGTACTTCTCCAACACCCCGGCTGAAATCGAGAAAAACATCTTGGAACGGATGATTTCGCACAACGCGACGAAAAATCTGCTGCTGCTGGATGGCCATGTGGAAAACCGCCACAATTTGTCGGTCTACCAATCCACACAGAGCCGCTGGCTGGGGGATTACATGCTGCCGGTCGCCTGGTAAAGAACAAAGGAGAATGTGGAGAATGATGAAGAGCTTTCTTGGTTTGGCGATGGCGCTGGCCGTCGGCGTAACGGCGGCGGAAAAACCGCAAATCGATATCGATTTCGAGCAGGCGCTGCCGGGGCGGCTTCTGAACAAGGGTGAGCTGAAGTGCGCCCCCGGCGTTGTGCGCACGACCACGCCCTACGGACGGCTGCGGCAGGATGCGACGATTCCGGAGGGGACACAGCTCTCCGGCCCGGCGTTGGGACGAAGCGGCGTCTGGAACGCGTTGCGATTGGGCGATTTACCGGAAGGGGCGCGGATTCCCGCGCTCCGGCTGGACGGCAAACCGTTCTCGCTGGGGTGCTGGGTGTATCTCTACGACCGTGGACAGGACTTGAACGGGACGTTGTTCAATTACGACTCCGGCTACAAGGTCGGCTTCCGCATGGAATACAGTCGCGCCCACTGGAACCGAGTCGGCCAACTGACGTTGACCTACGGCACCGCGGAGAGTTCGGGAAGCCTGAAATTCACCCAGTTCGGCGTCAAAAACTGGCACCAGGTGGTACTGACCTACGACGGAACGCAAATGTCCTTATACGTCAATGGCGCGTTGGCCGAAAGCAAGGCCATGAACCTCCGGCTTTCGCCCGAAGACAAACGATTTGACGGCGAACCGGAGCGCAATCCGGGGCTCTTCCTCCTCGGCGGCAAGTGGTGGATGCGTGGCAAGGCGCTTGATTATAAGATCGACGAACTCACGTTTTTCGACCGGGCGCTGACGGCGAAAGAAGTCGCCGACGCATACAACGCGGGCAAGGCCCCTCCCAACGAGGAGCCGGTGGCGACGCTCGCACTGAAGACCGCAAAATACGGTTATCTCGCCGTCAATGAAGCGGTGGAGGTGGAAGCCTCCGTCCCCGGCGCGGATACGCTCCTCGCAAATGGCAAAATCTACGCGTTGCCGCTCAGAGAGCCGGTAACGCTTCAATTCGCCACCCCCGGGTTGTACGCAATCAAACTCGAAGCGCGCGCCGGGAACAAAGTTCTCCGCCGCGCCGAGTTCCCGGTGGCGGTGGCCGCCAAGCTCCCCACCGCGTCGCGCATCGGCGTGGCCAATTTGACCGACCGCCAGCCGGAAGCGGCGGCGCTGGGGATCAAGCTCAGCCGCATCCGTGTGGACTGGGCACAGCTGGAGCCGAAGAAGCAGGAGTACGACTGGACCTGGCTCGACAGCGTGGTTCGCCGCCATCGCGAAGCGGGCGCGGAGCTGGTGATCGCCCTGACCGGCCGCCCCGGCTGGGCCGGATTGCGCGAAGGTTCGCAGAATCTGCCCGCGGACATGGAATTGTACCGCAAGCTCTGGCGGCTCCTCTCGGGACGCTACGATGTAAAGTATTTTGAGGTGGGGCAGGAGATGAACCGCAACGGCCAACGGGGTACGGCCCAGCAGAAGGCCGCCGACTACATCGAACTTGCCAAAGTCGCCGCCGAGGCGATCCGGGCCGAAAATCCCGAAGCGAAGATCCTCGTCGGCGCAGTTACGGGCCACGACTCCGGCTACATCGACGCGGTGCTGAACGCCAAACTCGACTTCGACATCCTCTCCATCCATTCCGACGGAATGGTGCCGCAACTCCGGCGCGACTGGATCAAAAACCTCTGCGGCCGCGCGGGAAAACCCGTCTGGAACACCGTCTGCGGTTTCCGGCAGCTCGCCCGGAGCGGCGTGCTCCCCGACGCCGATGCGCTGAACGCGTTCCCGGCTTCCCGCCATAAGAACGGCGGACTCTTCCTCTGGCCCTGGCAATGCGGCCCGGAAGAGAAAGTCGCCGCCTGGCTGAAACAGGAATTGAGCGAACAATTCGCGGCGGGCGTGGAACGCAGCATCCTTGAATACGGCCCCTCGCTTTATTACCCGGAGTTGAACTACACTGACGGCGCCCCGGGTCTGTTGGGATTGATGCTGACGGAGTTGGAAACAGCAAAACCATGAGAATTCTCCACTTCGCTCTGTTGGCGGGGGCCGTGTCGGCCCCCGGGGCTGACTATGCCCAGTACAAGGAAACGCTCAAGCGCGACCCGGCACTGATCCGGTTCTACACCTTCGAGGAAGGCAAAGGGGAGGAAGCGGCGAACCACGTCATGCTCGATCCCGGCCGCGCCGCCCTCTCCGGCGGGCCGCTCGGATCGTTGTACATCCTCCGCAGCCGTTCCCCCTATGGAACCGACCGGATGTACACCTACCAGCGCCTGACGGCCGATTCGCCCCGGTTGGACCCGGA
The DNA here is from genome assembly GCA_031549345.1 of Victivallaceae bacterium. Lineage (GTDB taxonomy): Bacteria > Verrucomicrobiota > Lentisphaeria > Victivallales > Victivallaceae > CASFRF01. Next base: position 171,277 of record JAVBPY010000006.1, on the reverse strand, counting down.
GTGGACGCGGGGGCGGCTGCCGGGCAAAGCGGCGCTGACCTCCGGCAACGGTGAAGTGGTGATGTTCCGCAGCGGCGTAGACGGCCGCGAATTCAAAGACGGCGCGACCTTTCAGGGGTGGTTCCGCGTGCATGAAACGCCCCTGGACAAGGCGACGGGCCGCTTGATCTCCCTTGGCGATTCCTGGGGCGGCGGCTTCCGGGTATATTACGAAAAGGCACCCTACTTCAAGGACGGCGCGCTGCTCGTCCGCATCGGCGGCAAAGAGTTGCGCACCAATTTCGCAGCCCAGCCCTGTCCGGCGGGGACGTGGCGCCATTTCGCGCTGACCGTCGACGGCCGCGCGGTGCGCCTCTATCTGGATGGCGAACTGCGGCACGAACAGCCGTTCGGCGCACAAATCACCGGATACGAAAACCCCGACCGCTGGGTCAATTGGCGGCCGTTTTTCGAGTGCATGCGCCAGGGAATCAACTTCCTGCGCGTCGGCGGCGGCGACGGCAAGGGCGACATTGTCCCCATCGACTTCGACGAACTGGCGCTGTACCGCCGCGCATTGAGCGCCGAAGAACTGAAAAAACTCCATTTCCCCGCCGCGGGAAGTTCCGAAGAACAATTGAACGAGTACCGCAAACTCGCCGCCGAACGTGCGTTCCGCAACAAGATCGGCATGAAGATTGTAAACGAAAACGACGGTTATTTCCGAATCAACCAGACTGTTCCCGCGGAAATCGCGCTCCCCGCCGATAGTCAGGCACTGACTGCGCAATTTACGCTGGAAACATTGGAAGGCAAGGTCCTGCGCACGTGGAAGAAGCCGGCCGAGCCGGGAAAGGTGTTGCGCGAGGAATTGCGTTTCGACCGTTGCGGTGTGTATTATCTGAACATGGAGCTCTTGGACGCAGCAGGCAAGCTTATTAAAGCCGCGCCGGAGAAATTCGGCATCGGCATCGTCCCCCCCCCTCCGGCCAAGCTGAATTCGCGACATAAATTCGCCTACTGGGCCGACAACGGCGACCGCTTCCATTACGACACCCCCGTCCGTCGGATGTCCCTCTACGGAACCGATACGGCGACGTTCCTCGATAAAATCCGGGATTATCAAAGCTACATGCCGGAACTGCATCCGTATTTGTGGACCACGTTTCCCCAGGCGCCCGGCGGAAAACTCCTGACCATTCAGCAGTTGAACGAGTACCGCAAACTGTGTGAAACGGTCGCTCCGGCGGCGAAGCAGGCCGGAGTCTGGGCCTTCGAGCTTACCAGCGAGCCGAATTTCCACCAGGACATTTCCGGCACGGCGTACGCGCAGCTTCTGCCGATCGCCTCCGAGGTCTACCGCGCGGCGATCCCCGGCGTGCTGATGATTCCGCCGGGCGGTTCCCCCTCGGCATTGCCCGCCATTGCCGCCATGCTCCAGGCGGGGGGCGCCCAATACATCGACGGTGTGTCGTTCCACGACTACACCAGCAACCCCATCGGCTCGTTCCGCTGGGACAACAAGGCCGACGAGCTTAAAGACATCGTCAAACGCTATGCCGGGGGCAAAGTGCTCTCGATCTGGAACACCGAGTGCAATTTCGCCGTCCTCCCCCGGGTAAACGGCCGCCCGATGACCCGTAAAGAGGCGGAGCTCTGGGGATATCCGGTCAGCACCCGGCACGGCTTCAGCGCACTGATCTCCTCTTCGCCGACACTGCCGGAAGGTGAGGCCGCTGCCATCGAGGTGCAGTCGGCCTTGATGAGCTACGCCAACAGCTACAAAATATACTGCAAGTGCGGATCGCCGAACTCGATGGGCGAGGGGCGCGTCAATTACATGGGCATACCGACGCGCCTCGGCGTGGCGCTGACCGCATTGGCCGGACAGGTGCTGAATCAGGTGGAGAACGTTCATTCGCTCCCGGTCGCCTCGCTGGAAACGGCGGCGCTGCGGTTGGACAATGCCGACGGCACGCATACGGCGGCCGTTTTTGCGCTGAATCCGGCCACACTGACCTTCCGCCTCAAGCCGAGTACGGAATACCGGACGATGGACCTTTACGGCAACTATGGAACAATCCGGACCGATGGCAACGGACTGCTCACGGTAAACGCCGCACTGGACGCGCAGTATATTTTCAACGTCCCCGCCGATTTTGCCGAAGTCGCACCCTTGAAGCTGGAAATTCCGGCGGAGCTGCCGGAAAATGGAGTCCTTAAAGGGATCATCCGGCTCGAAAATCCGCTGAAGACGGTGCTCAAGGGGACCCTCTCAGCCACGCCACTGCCGGGGGCGGAAATCGTGCTGGAACGCGCCGCGATCGAAATCGCGCCGGGGACGAAGATGGAGCTCGGCGTAACGTTGAAAAGTACCGCGCTCAAGCGCCGCAACTACACCTTGCAAGTGGAGCTGCACGACAAGGATAAAGCCCTCGCCGCCGCGCAACAAGTCTTCCGTTCGGCCGGTGTGATCCGGCAGCTCCCGCGCGCCTTGCACCCGATTGTGTTGGACGGCGACGACTCCGACTGGCGCAACGTCCCCGTTTTCCGGGCCGACACCGCCGACGACGTGGTCCACGGCAAACCCAATTACGCCGAACAGTGGCTCCCCCAGTGGCGCGGTCCCGCCGACCATTCGGCGGAACTGAAGCTCGCCTGGCGGCGGCACGACGGCGTGTACTTCCTGCTCGATGTGCGCGACGACGCGTTCATGCCCGCGCCGCCGGAGCGCGGCGACGTGTTCCGCTACGATTGCCTGGAGCTTTTCTTCGACTCCCGGAGCGCGGAGAAACTCGGCTCGCCCCTTTCGCCGGGGGCGGAACAAGCAATGGTGGTCCCCGGCGACGGGCCAAGCCGCATCCTCTTCGCCCGCGCGGAACAGGATTTTTTAAATATCGAGTGCTTCGGGAAGAGAACCGCCACGGGCTACCGGCTGGAAGGGCGGATTACGCCGCGCGACAAAAGCGCCTTCCGGGCGCTGCCGGGGAGCCGTTTCATGATGGATTTTCTGATCGACGACACCGACAAACCCACGGAAATGCGTAAATCGGCCATCGCCTTCGATGGCGTTTTTTCCAACAACCTCTCGGTCGACCGTTGGGGTCGTTATGAGCTTTCTTTGGACACTGTGGACAATAAGGAGAAAAAATGAAGCTATGGAGTGTATTGTCGATTTTCGCCCTGGCAACCGGGGCGGCGGCCTTTGATTTTGCGGCCTACCGCGCGGAGGTTCTGCGCGACCCGGCATTGATCCGGTATTACACGTTTGAGGAAGGCAAAGGCGACGAAGCCACCAACCTCGTCCCCATCGACCCGGGGAAACTCGCCATGTCCGGCGGTCCATTGGGCTCGATGACGATCCTGAACGACTCGCCCTACGGGACGGACCGTACCAACTACCACTTCCGCCCCGGCGCCGGCGCGGCGGCGTTCGAGTGGGGAGCGGGGCGGTTCCCCGGCAAAAGCAGCCTCACCAACGGCCTTACCCGGCGCGGATTGTTCCGCAATGGCGTAAGCGGGGCCGAATTCGCGGCGGGGGCCACGTTCGCGGGATGGATCCGCATCCACGAACTCGCCGCGCGAAACGGTGAAGCCGCGGTTCTCTCGCTCGGCAACGCCTACGATTGCGGGTTCCAACTGGGACTTTTGAAGGCCCCTTATGCGCGGGAAAACCAGCTTTCGTTCCGCCTGGGAAGCGCCGATAAAAAGCCCGTAACCGTTGTGGCCAAACCTGTTCCTGCGGGTGTTTGGCACCATTTTGCCGCGACGCTGGACGGAAAAAACCTCGTGTTCTACCTCGACGGCAAAGAAGTTTCCCGCGCGGAAACCACAGGCTCCATCGTTCCGCCCGCCAACAAAGAGTACGGATCGAACGCGTTCTTCGAATACTCCGACCGCGCCGCCTACATGCGCGTGGGGGGGAGTCCCTCCGGACCGCGCGGCACCATGCGCTTCGACCTCGACGAGCTCGCGGTCTACAAACGCCCCCTCTCCACGGACGAGATTGTGCGACTGGAGCGGAACGGCCGCCCGGAAAATACACCGGAGCAACAGCTTGCCGAATACAAAGAACAGGAAAAGGCCCGCGCGACGCGCGAAAGCATCCGCATGGAAATTCCCAACAAAACCATGGGTTTTTTCGAGCGCGGAAAAGCCATTCCCGTTACGTTCTTGGCCCCGGCCGACCTTGGGGTCCTTGTCGCGGAGTACGAGTTGCGCGATCTCAACGGAACGCGCATCACCGGGGAAAAGAAGGACTTCAGTGGCACATGCGATTTCCAGGTTCTCCCCAAAATATGCGACGTTTTGATCCTCGACCTCAAGGTCCGCAAGGCGGATGGAACGCTCCTTAAGAAGATGCAGGAGCCGTACACCCTCGGCATTGTTCCGCCCTCCCCCGCGAAGCTCGGCAAGAGCAATCCTCTGGGCTACCTTGCTTTGGTCGACAGCTGGAATTACAATTTTCCCATCCGCCGCCTCTTTTATTACTACCAGCATAAAGACGAGGAAAAGTACAACAATTCCTTTCTTGAAACCCTCAAGGAAGACGCCGACAAGATTCCCGGCTACCGCCCGATGGTCTGCATCCAGATTCCGTGGCTGGCCAAAATCACCGACGCCGACCGCAAATCCCTCGCCGAAGGATTCGCCCGCATCGCAACCTTTCTTAAAGGAAAAGTCGCAAGCTGGGAGGTTTCCAACGAGCCGAATGGGAAGATCTCTCCGGAAAATTACTTTGAAATCATGAAAATCGCCGTCAAAGCCATGCGCGACGCCGATCCAGCCATCCCCATTTGCGCTCCGGGAGCGTCCCCCTCCGGCCTCCCTTTCATCAACGATCTTTTGAAAATGGGGATGGGCGACTTCATCGACGCCGTCTCCTTCCACAACTACGTCGGCGCGCCCATCAGCACCTACCACTGGGACAACTCCGGCGCGACACTCAAGAAAATGATCGCCGCCCACAGCAAAAAAGCCCTCCCAATCTGGAACAGTGAAAGCGGGTTCTTCACCCTCCAGCGCGTCGGCGGCAAACCGATGACCCAGGACCTCCCCGTCCGCATGGGGATCGAATCGAGCGTCTACCGGGGTGTGCAATACTTCCACACCTCGATGCCTGCATTGCCGGAAACACCCGCCGCCGCAAGACAGGTGCAGGCGATCCTCCTCGACCTCGCCTCCGGCTACGAAATGTACATCAAGTGCCAGAGCGCCGCGCTCGCGGCGGTGGACGGAACCAGCACCAGCGCGTTGCCGACACGCATGGGCGTGGCCCTTTCCACATTGGGCGGGCAAATTCTCAACGACTTCAAGTCGGTGAATGCGTTGCCGATGGCGTCGCTCGACCAAATGGCGCTTATGATTACCGAGAATACGAACCGTCGCATCGCGGCGGTTTTCAGCCTCGATCCGGTTGTGCTGAACTTTCAGGCCAAACCGAACGCGGAATACCGCCTGATGGATTATCTGGGCAACGAACAAACCCTCCGCGCCGACACCGACGGCCTCCTCACGCTCAATGTCGCCGAAACACCGCAGTACCTTTTCGGCGTTCCGGAGGATTTCCGCGAACTCGCCCCGCTTTCGTTGAATCTCCCGGCGAAACTCCCGGAAAACCAGATTCTCGAAGGGACACTCACCGTCAAAAACCCGTTCGCGCGTCCGCTTTCGGGCGTACTGCGTCCCGCAAGCATCGCGGGAGCGGAAATTACCGTGGACCCCGCGCAGATCAACGTCCCGCCGCGCGGTGAAATCCAGTGCAAGGTTACCCTGAAAGCCTCGTCCCTTAAGCGCAAGCCCTACGATGTGGCCGTCGCCCTCCACGGCGAGGACGGCGCAATCCGCTCCAAGGCGCAGGCCATGTTCGAATCGCCGGGAGTAACGCACATGATTCCGCAAATCCGCCGTCCCTTCCTCCTCGACGGCGACGCGGCCAAATGGAAGGACATTCCCGCGGCCGATTGCCGCGACGAAGAGAGCGTGGTGCACGGCAAACCCAACCTCGCGGAGCTCTGGCTGCCCCAGTGGCGCGGGAACGACGACCTTTCGTTTCGCGTCAGGCTCGCGTGGCGGAAGAACGACGCGCTGTACTTCCTGCTGGAAGTGCGCGACGATGTGGTGTTCCCCGCGCCATCCGGACAAAACGGCATGGCCTTCCGCTACGACTGTTTGGAGCTCTTCTTCGATGGACGGACGGCCAAAGAACAGGGAAAACCCATCGCCGACGGCGCCGACCAGGTCATCGTCATCCCGCGTGCGGGCGAAACAGCCGCCGCGTGCGATCTTTGGTACGCCCGGAGACACCGCGAGCAGATCTCCGTGGAGTGCGTCGGCAAAAAGACCGCGGAGGGGTATTTGATCGAGGGCAAAATCAAGCCCAACGACAAGAGCGCCTTCCGCCTCCTCGCCGGGAGCCAGTTCTATTTGGACTTTCTTGTGGACGACACGGATAAGCCCGAAGAAATGCGAAAATCCGCCATGGCGCTTCATGGAACCTTCAACAACAGCATCAGCTCCGCCCAATGGGGGCGTTACGAGCTTTCGCTGGACACCATCGGAGATAAAAAGTAAATGACCACCCCCGTATCACGCCGCGAACTCTTCCGCTCCACGTTGCGCGACCGTATCCGCCCGCTCCTCAACGACGCGGCGGAGTGGAAAATCGAACTGACCAAGGAGTTCACCCGCCAGAATTTACAGCTCTGCACGGCGTTTCTCGCTTCCCCGGACACAGCGGATCTCCGCCTTGCCAACCGCTGGCTGCGCCGCACGCCGTACTTCGTTACGGCGGGCGTCCGGCGTTTCGACATCTTCGAGGGGAGCATACTCTGCGAATTTTTGCTCTGCTTCGGTGACAAATTGGAGCCGGAAACCGTCGCGTTTCTCGACGGCATCCTCGCGGAACAGCTCCAGAACTGTCCGGGCATGCAGTCGCCGGACTACCAGTTCCACGGCTACAACAGCAATATGCCCGCCATGGCGGTCAAAACGCTTATCTGCGGCGGCGAACGCCTCGGCGACAAACAGGCGTTCGAGGTCGGTCGCTGGAAGCTCCGCCGTCTCGCCGAACAGCTCAGCCGCACCGGATTGATTGCCGAGTACAACAGCCCGAATTACACGCCGGACACCCTCCATCACCTCACGTCCACAGCCCTCTACGCCCGTGACGCGGAGTGCCGCGAACTCGCGGAAAAGTGCGCCCGCCGAATCTGGGCGGATCTTGCGTGCCACTACCATCCGCGCGTCAAGGGACTTTCCGCGCCTTTCAGCCGTGGGTACCGGCACGATTTCAACAACCACCTTTCCAGTCTGAACTGCGCCCTCTGGTTTTTATTCGGCGACGCGGTCAGCCCGATTTCCGCCATGGAAACGATGGAGCCGCGTCTTGGCATCGAGCCGATGCACTGCAACGACTGGATCGAACACTCCGCGCGTATGGCGTGGTATTCGCTGCTTGATCCGGTGTTTCTCGACGCGGCGACGGAAAAACTTTTTTATAAGAAAACGTACCCGTTCGAGATCATCGCAGGGGCGGAGCACGGCGACCATAGCCCCGAAATTCCCCTCAAAAAGACCACCGCGACCAGCTATCTTGCGGAAGATTACTCGTTGGGGAGCGCTTCGTTCTCCTTTGTCCACGGCCACCAGACCAACCACTGCGGCGTGGCGGGGTACAGCGCCAAATCGATCAGCCCGCTCCTCTTCTCCCGCTATTTTTCCGATGAAAAGACACCGGGCCACATCGAGGAAAATTTCGAATTCCAGCGCTACACCAAAGGCGAGGGCGAAATAAGCAGCAGCGCCATCGCGATTACCGTACAGCATAAAAATGCCGTTCTCGTCAGTGCAACCCCCCTGCCGGGACTCGCGGAAAAGCCGCTTTCGCACCTTCGTTACGCCTTGATCGCACCGAATTCTTTCGGGCAATTCGGCGGATTCTTCGACAGAAACGGAGTACGTCTTGAAACGAATCGAAAGTATCCGGCGAACGCGTGGTACGGGGCCGTCCTGGGTGAAGCGGTCGCCGCATTCCATCCGGCGGCGTTCAACATCCGCCTCGCGGACCAGCCGTACGTGGTGTTGCGCAAAAATGATCGCTACGAATACCTTGAAATTGTGAACTACCACGGCCCGGCCCGGACATTCACCAAGCCGGAGCTCGCCGCCATGCTCAACGGATTCGCTTTGGAGGTAACCTCCCAAACAACCCCCGCCGCCTGGATCGCCGAATGCGCCAAAGCCCGGTGGGAGGACCAGTTCTTCGCTCGTACCCGCCGCATCCGCTACGAGCGCAACAATCTGCGGTTGATGTTGGAACACACCGGCGGCGCCGACGGTTCCGCCTTCCGCGCGATCAACACACGCTACGCGCCGGAACCAATCTGGCAGGCGACGGATGTTCCCGCCGAAAGCCTCCCGTTTCTGCATGGCGACGGCTACCTGGGTCCCCTGGGGCTTCCGTACGAAAATCTTGTCGTCCACTCCTGGACGGACGCGCCGACGTTCATCAATCATTTGGACTAAGGGTACAACATGATGACTTCGCGCGAGAGAATGTTGACGGCGCTGAACAATCAACGCCCCGACCGCCTCCCCTGCCAGGTGCACAGCTGGATGGGGTACTACCTGCGGAATTTCCTCGGCGGGATCGACGATTTTCAGGCGTATGAAAAGTTCGGCATGGATTTCGCCATCTACGCCACGCCGGACTACCGCTATGCCGCAACCGATCTCGACAACTGGCGCGTGCAGCGCATCGACCGCGGCCTCGACACCGATGGAAATCACGCGTTCGAAGAAATTATCACCACCCCCGGCGGCATTCTCCGCCGCGCGGGAGCGTGGAACGACTTCACCACGTGGACAACCGAACATCTGCTGAAAAGCGTTGCGGACTTCGAGCTTTTCGACCGCTATTACCCGGTTCCGACCGCAGTCGATTTCTCCAACATGCGCCGCCTCCGGGAAAAATTGGGGGATCGCGGCATCCTGCGCACCCATCCGTTCTCCCCCGGCCAGGGGAGCCCGTGGCAGAGCTTCTGCATCCAGTTCGGCACGGCGGAGGCCATTCTTTTGGCGTACGACGACCCCGCTTCTGTGCACTTTATCCTAAATTCCATGCTTCAAAAATCTTTACGCGCCGCGTCTATGTGGGAAGGAACTCCGGCGGATTTGATCGAAGTCGGCGGCGGAGCGGGCTCCAGCACCGTAATCAGTCCGGATTTTTACCGTGAGTTCGGTCTGCCGTACGATCAAAAACAAAATGCCCTTTTCCGCCAGACAGGTTTGAAAGTGGTGAACCACTTCTGCGGCGGCCTTATGCCGATGCTCGATTTGGTGGTGGAAAGCGGCGCGAACGGCCTGGAAACCATGACGCCCCGTTCCATGGGCGGCGACTGCGACTTGCGCGAAGCCTCGCGGCGCGTCGGCGACAAACTTTTCTTCGTCGGCGGCTTCGACCAGAATGCCGGGTTCGAAAACGGAACGCCGGAAAAAGTCAGGAAACAAGTATTCGCATGTTTCGAAGCTACACGCGATTATGCCGGTTATATTATCGCCCCTTCCGATCATTTCTTCAAAGGCGATCCCGCTAATCTGCAAGCATTTGCCAATGCGTGCAAGGAATGCGCTTACTGAGAAAAAAAGAGAGAAATAAAGAAAATTTCTTAAAAAAATCATTGATATTTCCTCCTTTTTGTATAGAATAGTATGTGGAGAGGGATACGAAAAGGAGGTGTGAAAATGAAAACGCGCCATCGAAAAATTATTGCTCCTCTACTCCTTTGCATGCTGGGCTTCGCCTTGTCTTCGCATGCAGCGTACCAGCACGGCGACTATGTCGCGTTCAGCGAAACACCGGGCAGTTTGCTGGTTGTCAAGGCCGGGCAGCTGTCGCTCAATTTCCTGGATATCCGCCACATGAACTCCATCGGGGACTGGAGTTCGCTGACGGTTCGCGCCACCAACCCGGATGGGGTTGTTTCGGATCGTACCGTGACCATCACCGGCAATGTCGTCGACATCGGAAATTTCAACGCGGGGGATACGTTGGCCTTTTTCGTTTCCGACGGTGTGAACACAACGTCCGGGTTCCAGCTTTGGGGAACGGGCTGGGACACCCAAGCCATGACCTACGACAGCCTTGTCTTCGGCGGAAATTACGGTCCGAACGACAGCAGCTTCGCGAGCTTCCCGTTCCAGGTGGGCGGTGCTCCGGCGAGCGGTCAGCCGCTCCCCGGCGTGGTATTTTCGCTCCTCCTCGGCGGTGCTTGCGGCGCGCTTCTCCTGAAACGGCAGAAACGGCATTCCGCGGAGGCCGAACATTAGCGGAGCAAGGAACGCAATTTCGGGAATACGGCAAGAGCGTTGGAGCAGAAGAACTTTTCCTGCTCTTCTTCCGGGATGAGTCCGCGCATTATGCCGATGTAGGCTCCCAGGTTGACCAGGGGCCAATCGCTGCCGTAAAGGACTTTCTCGTAATCCCCCAGGTAGGCGAGCCAGGTTTGGATATGTTCGAGGTAACCTTTGTAGCGCTTCTGGAAGTCGGCGGCGGCGAAGTGCCCCGCCGCAAGCCCCGAAAGATCGCAGAATACGTTGGGATTTTTCGCCGCCACCGCCGTGGCGTCCACGATCCACGGGTTGCCGTAGTGGGCGATGACGAAGCGCGTTCCTGGGAATTGCACCGCCGCTTCGTCCACCGTCAGCGGATGTGAGTATTTCAGGCGACCCGCGGCGTGCGCCGTGTCGCCGCCGTGCATGACCACCGGAACGTCGAAGCTCCGCGCAAGGTCGAAAAAGTCGTGGTGCCGCGAATCGTTCAGGTAAATGTGCTGGTACCCCATGTACAATTTCAGCCCCACGCAACGCGGATGGCGCAACGCCGCCTCGTAACAGGCCAGCGAACGGGCGTGGTTTTCCTTTGTCAGCGCGGAGCTATCCAATCCGGCACACCACACAATATGCTCCGGAAGTTGCGCTCCCGCGAGATCCGGCATGGAAGGGCAGACAGCGTCCGCGTCCGGGCTCATCCGCCCGCCCCCCATGGCGATGCCGAGGGCAATATTGTTTTCGCGAAAAGCCGCCTCCAGGTGGGTAGCGGTGTTTTCGTGTCCGGCCTCCCTGGCTATGCGCCCGAAGCCCTCGTAGCTTTGAAAATGAAAGTGTGCGTCGATGATCTTCATATTTCGCGCTTTCTCAGGAATTGTTGGGTTTTCAATGCGTCGAACCAGCGGTGAAAGGCGGAGCGGAGCGACTCCGGGCGCGTTTCCGCCACAACGCGCGGCCACGATGTGAAAAATCCGTGCTCGCGCAGGAATTCGCGTATCTCCGGCGCGAGCCGGTCCCCGAAATCAACCTCTCCCAGATGACCGAGTTCCGCAAAAAATTTTCGAAGGAGTTCAAAGCGCTCCGCCGGGAATTCCGGCAATGCGCCGCCTGCTTCCAAAGCCGTCAGTGCGGGACCCGTTCCGAACGGAACCCGCTGCGAACACCGCGCGGAGGGATGAACCAGAACGTCGGACACGCATCCGATTTTCGCCGTTTTGGCCAGCGCCTGCAAAAAATAGAAGTCTTCCCCCGCTGTGCGCCGCCGCATCCCGCCCGCCCGGACGTACGCGCCCCCCCGCACCGCGAAACAGGAGCCGATCGCCCAGTAAGCATAGGGCGAGCCGATGGCGGCGAGGCCCGACGCGTAATCGAGAATGTGTTTTTCGTAGCACCGGATGGCTTGCTCCAGCGCCGCCGTTCCCCCCGATTGGTGGCGGAATCCGACGGTAACGCCGCCCCATGTCGGATGCGCCCCGAACGCGGCTTCGATGCGCCGGAAATACTCCGGCTCCACCAAAGAATCGGCGTCCAGTGAATACAAAATAGCACGTTCCGCTTCTTCCGGCGACAGGGTAGCCAAGAAGGAGTCGAAACCGATTTTTCGCGCCTCCCCCACGCCGTCATGGAGTTCTCCGACATCCAGGCCGACAACCCCCGGCCACAATCCGGAACGGAGCTTTTCCAGCAGAAGGCGGTTGTCCTGCCGCCATGCTTCGGATGAACCAACGGCGTGATTGACGACCACGATAACGGCGCAACCGCGCAATTCCGCCGCGTACAAGGCATTGAGCACAGGCGCGATCCCGGCGCTTTCATTCAGCGCGGGGATCACCACGCAATGCGCGGCGTGGAGCCCCGGAAGGGGCTCAAGCCGCGCGCGTTTCAGGTACTTGATGAAATCACGCGCGTTCACGGCCGCGTCAGCGCGTGATGATCGCCTGATAATCTTTACCCGGCGGAATCATCGGCAGCACATGTTCGGTGTAGCCGGTATGGACGTCGAGGACGAAGGGCTCGTCGTCGGCGAGCATTTCGCGCAACGCATCGGCCAGCTCCTCGCGGGTGTAGACCTCGCGCCCCTTGATGGCGTAGCCGCGCGCGATGGTCACAAAATCCGGGTACGGACGGTCCAGGTGCGGACTGCCGAGAATTGTGTTCCCGTGGCGGCCCTGGTAAAAGCGGTCTTCCCACTGGGCGACCATGCCGAGGACCTGGTTATTCAGGATGACGCACTTGACGCCGATCTTTTCGGTATGCAACGTACCGAGCTCCTGGATGTTCATCTGGAAGCTCCCGTCGCCGTCGATATTGATGACCAGCTTATCCGGGCGCGCAAGCTTCGCCCCCATCGCGGCGGGGAGGCCGAAGCCCATCGCGCCGAGCCCGCCGGAAGTCAGGAGCTGGCGGGGAAACTTGTACGTGTAGAACTGCGCGGCAAACATCTGGTGCTGCCCCACGCCGGGGACGATCAGCGCTTCGCCGTTGGTGATGCGCGCGAGTTCGCGGAGGACGTGCTGGGGCTGAAGCTGCGCGGAGTTCTCCTCGAACTTGCGCGGGAAATCGCGCCGCCATCCCTCGATCTTCTCGAACCAGGGGGCGTACTCCTTGCGGACGGGGGCCTTGTTGAGCTCGCAAAGCATTTCCTTCACGTCGGCGATGACGCCGAAGGTGGCGGGCTTGTTCTTATTAAGCTCCGAATCGTCGATGTCCACGTGCACGATTTTCGCGTGGCGCGCAAAATTAGCCGGATTCCCCGTTACGCGGTCGTCGAAACGCGCGCCGAAGGTGAGCAACAAATCGCACTCGTTGGCCGCACGGTTGGCGTACACGGTTCCATGCATCCCCAGCCACGCAAAGTTCAGCGGGTGTTCGTCCGGCAGCGCGCCGATGCCCATCAACGTCCCGACGGCCGGAATGTTGTACGATTCGATGAATTTCCGCAGATCACCCGAGGCTTCCGCGCTGATGATTCCACCGCCGTAATAAACGCAGGGGCGTTCGGACTCGGCGATCATCGCCTTGATTTTATCGACCGCGCCCGCGGGCATTTTCGGCGTCGCATGGTAATAATGAAGCTGCATCGGCGCGTCGAAATCCGGCGTGATCCGCTGCTGCTGGACGTTTTTCGGAATGTCGATCATCACCGGGCCGGGGCGGCCGGAACGGGCCAGATGCATGGCTTCCTTGACGACCATTGGAATATCGGCGGCGTCGAGCACCAGATAGCTGTGCTTGACCACCATGCGCGTCATACCGATAATGTCGGTTTCCTGGAAGACGTTTTTACCGATCATGGAACTCGGCACCTGGCCCGTGATGAAGACCGTGGGGACGGAGTCCATGTACGCGTCGGCGATGCCGCTGACCAGATTGGTCGCGCCGGGGCCGGAGGTTGCCATGCAGACGCCCACTTTGCCCGTGGCGCGGGCGTATCCCCCCGCCGCGAACGCGCCGCCTTGTTCATGACGCGGGAGAATCACGCGGATGGGCGAATCGATCAGCGCCTGGTGCAACTCGATCGCCTGCCCGCCCGGGTAGGCGAAGAGCAGGTCGACGCCCGCGCGCTCGAGTGAGCGGATGAGAATTTCGCTGCCCTTCATCGTCGTATCTTTTTCCATAATAACACTCCGTAAACTGCCAAATTTTTAGATAATCGGATACAATATAATGCGCACTTGGAAAAAAATCAACCGCCGCGCGCGCTTTGATGTTGAAAATCAAACATTCCGGTGTTATCTTACTTCATTATGAAAAACATCAAGAAATCCGAGTTGGACGTCGAGCTTCTGGACACCACGCTGCGCGACGGGGAGCAAACGCCCGGCGTGGCATTCACGCCGGAAGAAAAACTGCAGCTTTCCAAGCTGCTTCTCACCCGCCTGAAAGTGGACCGGCTGGAAATCGGCAGCGCCCGTGTTTCCGCCGGCGAACGTGAAAGCGTGGCCGCCATTTACGAATGGGCCGCCCACCGCGGGTATTTGGAGCGGTTGGAAATGCTCGGCTTCGTGGACGGGGGCAAATCCGCGGAGTGGATCGCCGAAACAGGGGGCAAAGTCATCAACCTGCTCACCAAAGGCTCCGAAGCCCATTGCCGGATCCAGTTGCGGAAAACCCCGGCGCAGCACTATGCCGATGTGGCGCGGGAAATCAATATCGCCGCCGAAAAAGGGATGACGGTCAACGTATATCTGGAAGATTGGTCGCGCGGGATGGGCGATTCGCTCGCCTATGTGTTCAACTTCGTCGACGAACTCATCAAGCTGCCGGTCGCCCGGATCATGCTCCCCGATACGCTCGGCGTCCTCACGCCGTGGCAGACGGCGCGGTATCTGGACTGGATGTACGCGCAGTATCCCCAGCTCCGGCTCGACTTTCACGGGCACAACGACTACGGCCTTGCCACGGCGAACAGCCTGGCCGCGGTCAACGCCGGAATCGACGGCGTGCACTGCACCCTCACCGGATTGGGCGAACGGACGGGCAACCAGTCTTTGGAGCAACTTGTCGTGGCCATTCATGACAACACACCGCGCAAAACGCAGGTTGTGGAGCGCGAACTTGTCGCCGCGTCGGAGCTTGTACAGGCCCTTTCGGGCAAGCGGTGTTCCTGGAACGCGCCGGTGATCGGCTCGGACGTTTTCACACAGACATGCGGCGTGCACGCGGACGGCGATAAAAAGGGGAACCTTTACGCCAACCGCCTGTTGCCGGAGCGTTTCGGGCGCCGCCGCGATTACGCGCTCGGAAAACTCTCCGGCAAAGCGTCGATCGACCAGAATCTTCAGGAGCTCGGCGTCGAGCTGGATGCCGAAACCCGCGCCCGCGTCCTCCAGGAGGTCATCCGCCTGGGCGACCGCAAAAAACAGCTCACTCCGGCCGATCTGCCGTACATCATCGCCGATATCCTGAGTACGCCGATTGTTTCACGCGTCCGCATACTCGACTACCGGCTCGAAACGCGTTCCGGCGCCGCGCCGAAAGCGTGGGTCAAAATTGAGTTCGACGGCGAAGTTTCCGAAGCATCCTCCACCGGCGACGGCGGGTACGACGCGTTCATGAAGGCGCTTCGCAAGCTTTTCCGGTTGCGTAACGTTACACTTCCCAAGCTCCTGAGCTACGAAGTGCGCATCCCGCCCGGCGGAAAAACCGATGCGCTCGTCGAAGCGAAGATCACCTGGGCCATCCCCGCCGGCGGCGGCACCGTAACTTCCGGCGTTGATCCGGACCAGATCGTCGCGGCGATCAAGGCGACGGAAAAAATGCTGAACATGTTGTTGAAATAGCCATGAGCACATCCGGGAAGCGCACCACCCGCATCGCGGCGATAGTCCTGGCCGGACTGTTGCTGCTTTTCCTTCTTCTGCGGTTTACATCGTGCTGAAAAGGCGGATCATTCTGCTGGGCTGGACGTTGCTGCTTCTGGCCGCGTTCCTGGTCGGCGGAGTGCTTTTCTGGAAATATACGACAAAACCGGTGGTTTCCGTGCGCGTGGCCGCGCAGCTTTTGCGGAGCGAAGAGATGAAGTTTCTGGTGCTCCGCAAAATCGTTTCCACCGTGGTTTTGGAACGGAAAGAGAAAAACTGGTTCTGGGGCGACCGCGACGGCGTGGCCCTGGCGGAGGTGGAGCTTTTTTATGGCTTCGACCTCTCCGGAATCGCCGAAAAAGACTTCCGCGCAACGGACAATGGCCTGGAGCTGACCTTGCCGGACCCCGAGGTACTGACCGTATCCGTGGATTTGACGACGTTGCGCGTCCTGACGCGCCAGAGCGCACTGAGCTTCTGGCGCGACAAAGCGCTTTCCTCCGCGCTGGCCGATGAGCTGCGCACCCATTTCGCGGAAGCCGCGCGGAAACAATTCCGCGACCGGAGGCAGTTGCCGGAACGCCGGGAACTCGTCGCTTTGATGAACCATTGGGCGGGGCCGCGATTCGCCGCGGCCGGCGTTCTTATCACGTTTAAATAGGATGCGTACAAAGAATGAGGGTTGAACTTTCGCTGGCTTTGCGTTATTTGCGGCCGCGCCGGAGCGTGGTTTCTGTTATCACGCTTATTTCGCTTGTCGGCGTCATGCTGGGCGTGGCGGTGTTGCTGATTGTGCTTTCGGTCATGACCGGCTTTACGGACATGATGAAGACGAAATTGCTTGAAACACAGCCGCATCTTCAGATCCGCTCCGGGAGCGGTTCCGCGCTGCGCAACGCGGAGTCGATGCTCCCTGCGCTGGAAAAGATCGGGATTGCGGCCGCGCCGGTGATCCAGTCGCCGGTCATCGCCCAACTCGGCAAACGCGGGATCGACCCGGAGATCATGATGTTCGGCGTACGCCCGGACGATCTGGAAAAACACATGAACTTCAAATCCGCCCTCAAAAAGGGAAATCTTTCGTTGGAGAAAGGCGAAGCGGTCATCAGTACTGTGTGCGCCAGGCGCTGGGGGCTGAACGTGGGGGATAAATTCCTGCTGTACGTGCCGGACCGGTTGATGCAAATGGTGAAATTCAAACCGGAGGGAGGGGTGGAGCTGAACAAGGACGCGGGCGTTTTCCTCCCTTCGGAATTCACCGTAACAGGGCTCTATTCGTTTGGGAAATACGATTTCGACCGCACCGCGCTCTTCGTCGGATTGGACGACGCGGCAGACATGCGGCAATTCCCCTGGGGTTCGGCGACCTCCCTCTACGGCTGGGTCAAGGACCCCTTCCAGATGCAGACGGAGCTGAAAGCGGCGGAGGATGCGTTCCCCGCGCTCCAGATCAGCGACTGGCAGCGGGAGAACGAACGCCTCCTCGGCGTGCTCGCGGTGGAGAAGCGCATGATGTTTTTCCTGCTGATTTTCATCGTCCTTGTAGCGGCATTCAGCATTACGAACACGCTCATCACCTCGGTCTACCAGAAAACGCGGGAGATCGGGATTTTGAAGGCGCTCGGCGCGGGCGATTCGCTGGTCATGCGCGTGTTCCTCTTCCAGGGGCTCTGGGTCGGCGTGATCGGCAGCTCGATGGGGACAATAATGGGGCTTCTGGTCATTTACTTGCGGAACGACATCATGCGGGTGGTGAGCCGCCTTACGGGGCAGGAGCTTTTCCCTAAAGAATTTTATTATTTCGACCAGCTTCCGGCCCAGGTGGTTCCGGGCGATGTGGCCATTGTGGTGCTTTCGGCCATTGTGCTGTGCACCCTGGGCGCGGTCATCCCGGCCTGGGGCGCGGCGAAACTCGATCCGGCAAAGGCGTTGCGCTATGAATGACGCAGTAATTTCTCTCCGGCATATTGCCAAAGGCTACGAGCTTGGCAAAAACAAAATTGAAGTCCTCCGCGATGTGAATTGGGAGGTCGAACGCGGCGCGTGGGCCTGCCTCGTGGGAGCGTCCGGGAGTGGGAAAACCACGCTTCTGAACCTCCTCGGCGCATTGGAGGCCCCGGATTCCGGCACAATCCGCGTCGCGGGCATCGACTACGCGACACTGAAGGCGCGCCAACGCGCCGCGTTCCGCAACCGGAAGATCGGGTTCGTTTTCCAGTCGTATTGCCTGCTTCCGGAGTTTTCCGTATTGGAGAACGTGATGTTGCCGGGACGCTTCGGTCTGCGCGACGGCGGGGGGCGCAAACGGGCGGAGGCACTGTTGGAACGGGTGGGCCTTTCCGCCCGGAAGCACCACCGTCCCGGCGAGCTTTCTGGCGGGGAACAGCAGCGCGCCGCCATCGCGCGGGCGCTGATCAACGAGCCGGAGTTGCTCTTGACCGACGAGCCGACCGGGAACCTGGATACCGCGACAGGGGGGGCGATCCTCGCCTTGTTCCAGGAGTTGCGCGCCGCCGACCCCAATCGCACCATTCTGATGATTACCCACAACCCGGAGATTGCCGCCCAGTCCGACGTAACACGGACGCTGATCGACGGCGCGCTGCATTAGGAGAAGGAAACTATGAAACTGCTGGCTTTGGATGGAAACAGCCTCCTCAACCGCGCGTATTACGGGCTGCGTCCCCTGAGCACGCGCGAGGGAATTTTCACCCACGCGGTCTACGGTTTCATGCTGAGCTTCCTCAAACTCATGGAAGACGAAACGCCGGATGCCGTCTGCGTGGTGTTCGACCTTCGCGCACCCACATTCCGCCACGCGCTCTACCCGGAATACAAAGCCCACCGCAAGCCGATGCCCGAGGAGCTTGCCATGCAAATTCCGCTCCTCAAGGGACTCCTCGATGCCCTCCGCGTTACTCGTTTTGAGCTTGCCACGTTCGAGGGGGACGATCTTTTGGGAACGATTTCGGCGCAACATCCGGATACGGTTCTCGTATCCGGCGACCGCGATCTTTTGCAGCTTGCCGGCAATGGCACGCGCGTGCGGCTGGTCAGCGCCAAGGGGGGAAAGACCGAATACACCGAATACACGCCGGAACATTTCACCGCCGAATACGGCTTCGCCCCCGCTTTGCTTATCGATGCAAAGGGGCTCCAGGGCGACGCATCGGACAACCTCCCCGGCGTTGCGGGGATCGGCGAAAAAACAGCCCGGCAGCTCGTCGCCGAATACGGCGGGCTGGAAGCCATTTACGCAGCAGTCGACGCGGGAAAAATCAAGGAAACGCTCGCGGCGAAACTCCGCGCCGGGAAGGAAATGGCGTTTTTGACCCGCGATCTTGCCACGATCCGCCGCAACGCCCCCATGGCGTTCGACATCGCCGCGTGTCTCCGGCGCGAACCGGAGCAGGAAAAGCTCCGTGCGCTTCTCCTCAAACTCGAATTTCAGAGCCTCCTCAACCGCTTCGACCTGGCGGAAAAAGAAGATTCCGAAGCGCCTCCGCTGAAAATTCTGCGCGAATTCACTGTTTCGGGCGCCGGGGCGGAACAAGAACTCGCAGCGCTCTGCCGCCGTGCGGAACACGTGTACCTCGCATTCGACGGAGCATGGGGGACGCTGGCGCTGCATGCGGACGATTGGATCGCCACACTGGACGCGCGAAAGAACATCCCTTTCACCGCCTTCCTTTTCAGTTCGGCCGTCCGCAAGGTGGCGCACGATGTAAAATCGCTGATGACCCGCCTCCTGGAAATGAACATTCCGGCGGAGGGTTTTGTGTTCGACACAGCGTTGGGGGCTTATCTCCTGAATCCCGCGCGGAACGACTATGCCCTTTCGGCCGATCCCGCACCGGCGGCAAGGGCGCTCGCCGTTGCCGCGCTGTACCGCGACACCCTGCCGGAGCTCCGCGCACGGGGCCAGGAAGCGCTTCTCCGCGAAATCGAACTCCCCCTTTGCCCGGTTCTCGCGCGCATGGAACACACAGGAATCCGGATCGACCGCCCGCGCCTCGTACAATTCGGCGCCGGGCTGGAAACGCGCATCGCCGCCGTGCGCCAACGCGTTTTCGAGCTTGCGGGCGAAGAATTCAACATTGCATCCCCCAAGCAGCTCGGCGAACTTTTGTTTGAAAAGCTCGGGCTTAAGACCGATCGTAAAACCAAAACCGGTTATTCCACCGATATCGACGTCCTGCAAAAACTCCGCGCCTACCACCCGGTGGTGGACGCAGTGATCGAATACCGCCAGCTCGCCAAGCTCCACTCCACCTATGTGGAAGGATTGCTGAACGTCATCGCGCCGGACGGGAAAATCCATACCCGCTTCAACATGACCGCCACCGCCACGGGCCGCCTGAGCTCCGCGGACCCCAATTTGCAGAACATCCCGATTCGTACCGAGCTCGGGGGTGAACTGCGCACCATGTTCATCCCTTCCGCCCCCGGCCGGATTTTAATCGACGCGGACTATTCGCAGATCGAGCTCCGGCTCCTGGCGCACATCGCGGGCGACACGGCGATGCAGGAGGCTTTCCGGCGTGGCGAAGACATTCACGCATTCACCGCGTCGCAGGTGTTCGAAGTTCCGCTTGCGGAGGTAACGCGCGAAATGCGCCGCCGCGCCAAAGCGGTGAACTTCGGTATCGTCTACGGCATTTCCGCTTTCGCGCTTGCGGAAGATCTCGGAATTTCCCGCAAAGAGGCGGAACACTATATCGCAGAGTATTTTGAAAAATATTCCGCCGTACGCAACTATATGACGCGCGTCGTGGAAGAATCGCGCGAGCAAGGCTTCGTTCAGACCCTTTTCGGCCGCCGCCGCTACCTGCCGGAATTAAAGTCGCCGAACTTCCAGGTCCGTTCCTTCGGTGAACGCGTGGCACTGAACATGCCCATCCAGGGGACGGCGGCGGATTTGATGAAATTATCGATGATCCGCGTCGCCGGACGCCTCCGGCGCGAGAACCTCGATGCGGAACTCCTCTTACAGGTGCACGACGAATTGCTCCTCGACGCCGATCCGGCGCAGGAATCGGCCGTCCGCCGCGTTCTTACGGAAGAAATGGAGAACGTCGCGCCCCTCTCTGTTCCCCTTACCACCGACATTTCCAGTGGGAAAACGTGGCTTGACGCAAAATAATACGTTTTTTTCGCATTTCCAACTTGCATTTCACCCCAAAAGTGGTATTGTATAAAACAGTTTCAGACGCGTCCCCATCGTCTAGAGGCCTAGGACACCGGGTTTTCATCCCGGCAACCGGGGTTCGAATCCCCGTGGGGATGCCATTTTTTGTTTTGATTTCCCACGAATTAAAGAGCTCGTCAGAGCTCTTTTTTGCATGTAATACCAATTCGCAATCATAAAGCTTGCAACTTTTCAGGATTACTATCGTATGGATCACGCCGCCGTTTTTTCCGCATTCGACCGCCGTTCCCATTGGCTCCAACGCGCCGCCGAACTGACTCCGGAACTTCAACACTGGTCCGTCGCGCCCGTTGCGGCAGTAAAGCCTGTGGCCGATTCCGGCGCCTTTCAGGGCGTACGCATGCAGCCCGTGGGCGCCGTTTCCACAATACTGGGACGGGCGTTCCGCGCCGGAACCTCCTTCACACTGGATTTCGGCGAAACCCTGGTGGGCCGCATCAGTCTGAAACTTTCCGCTGGAGGCGCGAACGATGCCCCCGCGCGGCTGCGCATTACAGCGGCGGAGCTCCCCTACGAAGCGGCGGCGGATTTTTCGAGTTACTGCGGCGTCCTCAGCCGCGCCTGGCTCCAGGACGAAGTGCTGAACTTCGACTTCCTCCCCGGCGCATTTGTCTTGCCCCGCCGCTATTCGCTGCGTTATTTGAAAATCGAAATTCTCTGCGCCAGTGAAGCGGTGTGCTTCGACGAAATTCACATCGAAGCGGAATCGGCCGTGGGCGCTCCCCTGCCCGTCAACGAAAAACTCTCCCCGGAACTGAGGAAACTCGATGAAATCGGGCTGCGCACCCTCCGCAATTGCACCCAGACAGTCATGGAAGACGGGCCCAAACGCGATCGGCGGCTCTGGCTCGGCGACTTGCGGCTGCAAGCGCATGTCAACGCCGCGAGCTTCCGCCGTTTCGATGTGGTCGAACGCTCGCTCTACTTGCTCGCAGGGCTCTCCAGCGACGAAGGGCGTTGCCCCGGCGCCGCCTACGAACAGCCCGCGCCGCGCCGGAGCAACGATGTTGTGGACTACTCGCTCCTCCTCGCGCCCACACTTTTGGACCATTGGAACTTCTCCGGACGCGATGAACTTCCCCGGGAACTTTATCCGCTTGCCCGCCACCAATTCGCTCTGAACCGCGCCGACTTCGATGAAAACGGCCTGTATGTTCCTCCCGCCGGACAATGGGTTTTTATCGACCACCGCGCCGGATTGGATACATCGATGGCTCTCCAGGGGGTCTACATTTACAGTTTAAAAGCACTGGCGGAACTCGCGGATCGCCTTGGCTTCACCGCCGAAGCGGCGGAATTTGCCGCCGAAGCAGGACTCCTGACCGCCGCCGTCCGTACACACGCGCTGGATACGCAAACCTGCCTCGTGCACTCCGGGCCCAAACGCCAGGTTTCCTACGCAAGCATGGTCTGGATGATCCTCTCCGGCGTCCTCTCCCCCGCCGAAGGACGCAAAGGAATGGAGTCATTGCGACACTCTCCGAACGCGGCACAGCCCGCCACCCCCTACTTGTACCACCACATCATGGAAGCCTACCGCATCTGCGGCATGGAAGAAGCCGGGCGGGCGTTGCTCCTCAACTATTGGGGCGGCATGGCGAAGTGCGGCGCAGACACATTCTTTGAAATTTACGTCCCCGGCGACGACTTCTTCTCCCCCTACGGCGACGCCCTCATCAACAGCGCCTGCCACGCCTGGAGCTGTACATCAAGTTGCTTCCTGCGCGACGCTTAAGCCGATCTGAGGAGGAGGGAGGAGATTGGAGGGGAGCGAGGCGCTCCCTACGCCTGCTTCCGGCCCAAGGGGCTATGCACCCCCGGAGCCGACGTTCGGCTTGGGAATCCCCCACAAGGGCGCGCCCCTTGATGCGCCCGCCTTATGGCGGGTTAACGCAAAGCGTCCGCAAAGGTTTGAACGCGAATGCACAACGCTCCGCTACAGAGTCGCAGAGCGAATGCAAGGGAATTGTTTTGCGTCGCAGCGCAAAACAACGAGGAACAAATTCGTTCCGAAGCCGCGACGGCGGATAGAACAACTCCCCCCCCGCCGACCGACCGGGCTCTATAACCCCGCGCCACCGACGCTCTACCGCATTGGAATTGTTCGCCGAAACGCCCCTGCCCCAGCCACCTGCCGACGCGCTCCACGAAAACTTGAGCACATTCGCGCTCTCTCCAAGAGCTCCTTCATTCACTTTTTTCTTGTGTGATTACTTCGTCCCAATCTCCGGTCTGCCGGATCAGGTTGCCCGCGGAAACGCGGAGAAAGTCCTCGCCTTCACCTCCGCGGAGCAGTGCGGCAAGAAGGCGGAGACTCCCGGAGAGGACACGGAATTCACGTCCGTCGGCGGCGGCGCGTTCGCGGCAGCGGGCAAGGAGCGCGGAATCGGCGACCTCCTCGTTTTCGATGTAGAGGACATTCTGGAGTTTTCCATCCAAACGGGGAGTCATGGCTTCGCGGATATACCGGGCGTCTTCCTCGCCGTACTTCCGGACAAGTTCGGCATACGAATCGCCGAGCATCAGTTCATCGGCCTGAAAAAAGTAATTGCCTTCGGTCATACAGCCGACGGAACTGAACGGCGTACTCGGCATCTCCCGGAAATGTTCGGCGAATGCCGCCCGGCTCCCCAGGAGCATCGTCGCGCAATCGTGGGCGCGCGGAAGAATCAGCGTTTCGCGCCGCGCAACCAATCCATCCGTAGCGCGACCGCAAAGGCCATAGGCCAAAAGAACGGTGTCCACGCAACGGGGCGCGGCGGCGATTGCATCAATTCTTTCCTGTAATTTCCGGCGGAGCTCCGCCGGGCGCGCGTGTTCGCCAAGCTCAAAATACTCCACCTCCGGCGCGGATGGGAGCGACTGCGCCAGATAGCTCAATTCACGCTCGAACACTTTGCAGGCGAGGACGCGCGTCCGCACGATGTCAGCGCTTTTTGGGGCGCCCGCTGTTGCGGGCGGGGCCGGGCGTATGGAATCCTTCCACTTTCTTCGGGCGGGCGCGGAGTTCGAGAAGAATCGGAAGACCGGTAAGGTCGAACGCCTGCCGCAAAGTGTTGCGTAAAAACGCAAGATAGTTCGGTGCACAGTACTTCGGCTCATTCACAAACAAAAGGAACTTCGGCGGCGCGTTGCCGATCATGGATGCGTAGTACAACTTCAGCGGCGACGATCCGACCACCGGCGGCGAGCTTTGCGCGAACGCATCCGCAAGCACCCTGTTCACCACCGAAGTGGGAACCTTCATCTCCAGATTGGCCATCACATCGCCGATCTGGTCGAGCAATCCCCCCAGATTCCGCTTGTCGCGGGCGCTGATGAACACCACCGGCGCGTAATCCATCCCCGGGAGCGTATGCCGCAGTTCCGAAGCCAGGGCGGCCGGCTTGTAGGTTTCACGGTACAAATCGTATTTATTCGCCACGATGACGCAGGCCTTGCCCTCTCCCTGGATCATGCTTGCAATCTTGCGGTCCTGCGCGGTCATTCCCGTCGGGTCGGATTCCACCACAAAGAGGACCAGGTCGGCGCGGCTGATCGCGCTCTTGGCGCGCATGACGCTGAAATATTCCACCACCGTGTCCACCTTGGTCTGCTTCCGCAGCCCGGCGGTATCCACCAGGACGGCGGGGCGCTCGGAGTCCTGGAACTGGAGGGTGAAATCGATATCGATCGCGTCGCGCGTGGTTCCGGCGACTTCGCTTACAATCACCCGTTCTTCACCCAAAAGCGCGTTCACCAGCGAGGATTTTCCCACATTCGGCCGCCCGATCACTGCAATGGAGAACGGCTTCGCCGCCTCGGCCGCCTCGGCTGCCTCTTCCTCGCCAGCCGGGAGAAGCGCAACGGCCGCATCCACAAGCGATTCGATGTTCGAACGATGCATGCAGCTCACGGGAAAAAGCGATTCAAATCCCAACCGGGAAAATTCCATCGACTCCTCCGTAAGGGACGGATTGTCGCATTTGTTGACCGCGTATAAAACCGGTTTTCCCGATTGACGGAGGCGGCGCGCCACCTCTTCATCCAATGGAACGACCCCTTCCTGGACGTTGCCGACGCAGATCAACACATCCGCGCCCTCAATGGCGGCGGCGACCTGTTCGCCGATCCGCTCGTCCCAGACATCGACGTTTCGCGATTCGCCATAAAGCGTTCCCAACCCGCCGGTGTCGATCAACTGAAACCGGCGGTTGCGGCGGCTCACCGGCTCGACGACACGGTCCCGGGTTACACCGCTCATTTCATGCACAATCGAAAGCCGGCGGCCGACAATCACATTGAACAACGACGATTTTCCCACATTCGGCCGCCCGACGATCGCAATCGTCGGAAGCGAAACCGGACTTGATTTCATGGATACTTTCCGTGCCATATCTTTAACTCCTTACCTTGATTGCTTCCACGGCGGCACGACGCGCCCAGGCGTCGGCTTCGACAACGGTGTCCAGCGAACTTTGCGGCACAACACTGTGCCGCTCCATCACATGTTCCACCACACCGCAAATGTGCGGATACCCTATTCCTCCCCTGCGGAACGACTCCACCGCCACTTCGTTGGCCGCGTTCATAACCGCGGGGAGCGTTCCGCCGGCGCGCAAAGCGGCATCGGCAATCGCCAGCGCCGGGTAGCGCCCCGGTTCCGGCGCATAAAAATTCAACTTCATCCCTGCGCCAAAATCGAGCTTCGGCAACGCACCCGACGCGCGCGCCGGATAGGTCAACGCGTACTGGATGGCAAAACGCATATCGGGGCGCGAAAGCTGCGCCACAAAAGAACCGTCCACAAACTCGATCATCGAATGCACCACCGACTCCGGATGGATCACCACCTTGAGCTGCTCCGGAGCGGCATCGAATAAATACCGCGCCTCCACCAACTCCAATGCCTTGTTCATCAGCGTGGCCGAATCGATGGTAACCTTGGGACCCATGCTCCACGTCGGGTGCTTCAGCGCCTCCGCCACGGTCGCGCCGGACAACTTTTCCAGCGGCCAATTCCGGAACGCGCCGCCGGAAGCGGTCAAAACCAAGTGCGCCACTTCGCTCCGCGAACGCCCATGCAGGCATTGGAAAATCGCGCTGTGCTCGCTGTCCACAGGCAAAAGCTCCCCATGCGACGCGGCAAGTTCGCGACGCACAAGCTCTCCGGCCATCACGAGAACCTCTTTGCTCGCAAGCGCCACACGTTTCCCGGCGCGGAGGGCGGCGAGCGTGGGAGCAAGCCCCCCCGTGCCGACGATGGCGCACAAAACAATATCCACCTCCGGACGCGTTACCAGTTCGACGACCTCGTCCATACCGTCATCGCCGGTGGCGATCGCATATTTCGCGCCGAATTCGAGCGCCTGCGCCCGCAAGCGCTCCACACTGTTGCGGGCGACGACGCCGTAAAGCTCAAAGAGCTCCGGCAATGTCCGCAAAACGCGCAACGTGCTTTCGCCGATGGAGCCTGTAGCGCCGAGGAGCACCACTTTTTTGCGTTCGGAACCCATGTTTACGCCTCCACGATCAATGTTACGGGACCATCGTTCACCAGTTCACAGCGCATGTCCGCTCCGAAGCGCCCTTCTTCGACACGCAGCGCGGTGCTTTCACGTAAAAGCGCGATGAATGCCCGGTAAAGTTCCAACGCCTTCTCCGGCCGCGCCGCTTCGGTGAACGACGGACGGCGGCCCGACCGCGTATCTCCATACAAAGTGAATTGCGGAATCACAAGGATGCTTCCGCCGATGTCCTCCACGGAACGGTTCATTTTCCCCGCGTCGTCCTCAAAAATCCGCATTTTCAGACAGCGGTCCACCAGATATGCGTTCTGCCCGGCGCCGTCGGAGTGGGTTACGCCCAAGAGAACAGCCAATCCCGGCCCGATCGCGCCGACCGTTTCCCCGGCGACAATCACCCGGGCTTCCGCGACACGCTGGATGACAAGCCGCATTACCGGATCAGCCGCAAGAATTCACCGCGCGTGGCCGGATCATCCCGGAAAGAGCCGAGCATGGAGCTCGTGCTCATCACGGAATGCTGTTTTTCCACGCCGCGCATTTGCATGCAAAGATGCTGTGCCTCGATGACGACGCCGACGCCCTCCGCATCGAGAATTTCCAGGATCGACTGCGAGATCTGTTTGCTCAACCGTTCCTGAATCTGGAGCCGCCGGGCAAACATATCGACGATCCGCGCAATTTTGCTCACGCCGAGGATCTTCCCCTGCGGAATGTACCCTACATGGCATTTCCCGAAAAACGGCAGCATATGGTGTTCGCACAGGCTGAAAAACTCGATATCCCGCACGATAACCATATCGTCCGATTCCGCGTCGAACAGCGCGCCGTTCACCACCTTTTCAAGGGTCTGGCGGTAGCCGCGCGTCAGGTATTCCATGCTTTTCCGGACCCGTTCCGGCGTACCGACGAGTCCCTCGCGTTCCGGATTTTCGCCGATCGCCAACAGCATTTCGTGAACCAGCTTCTCCATATCCATCTCCTGATTGTACGGAAACCATTTTACCATCCTCATACTATACTCCCTAGAGCAAGAGAACGCAAGGCGCTTGCAAAGATTTGGCGTTTTGAATTTGTATTTTCCAAAGAAGAAGATACATTAACCAACGAAGAGTATTTTGTAGTGCTTTTAAGGAATAGTTAATGAATCAAACCGTCCAGCGTCGCGCCATTCTTGCGAAACTGCGATCCTTGCGGAGCCACCCCACCGCCGATGAACTGCATGTGGAGCTCCTTGAACAGCTTCCGCAGATCAGCCTCGGCACGGTTTACCGGAATTTGGAGCAGCTTGCGGCGGCGGGACTCGCACTCCGCCTCGGCGGAACCGGGCGCCAGAAGCGTTACGACGCAGATACCGCGCCGCACTGCCACCGCGCCTGTCCGGCGTGCGGACGCCTCTTCGACCTTCCGCTTGGAGAGGCGCACGCGGAGCTGCACCGTCTTCTGGGGGAGCTTGCTCCAAAAATGCAATGCGAGAGTTATCGTGTCGAATTCCTGGGCCGTTGCCGGGATTGCCGTCCCGAAACGCGGGATGTACCTAAAAAGAAGGAGGGATCTTATGAGTGAACGATTGCAGATTTTCAAATGCGCAAAATGCGGGCTGGTGATTGAAGTAACCAGCGCGGCCTCCGGCCTCCCCTCCTGCTGCGGGGAACCGATGAAGCTTATGAAGGGCAACACCTCCGACGGCGCGGCGGAAAAACACGTCCCCGTCGCCTCCGGCGATGCCATGGGGACCCTGGTCAAGGTCGGCAGCGTTCCGCACCCGATGGCCGAGGACCATTACATTGAGTGGATCGAAGTCATCAACGGACCGTACGTAAACCGCTTGTACCTCACGCCGGGACAGGCGCCGGAAGCGATGTTCCACGTGCCCCTCCAAAAGGGGATGGTCGTCCGCGAATACTGCAACAAGCACGGGCTCTGGCAGTACACCGTCGGTGCGGAGAAGGAGTAAACGCAAGTGGCAAGCCGTCTTTCAGCCGTCAAAATGAGCGAGCGCGTCTATTGGGTGGGCGCGGTTGACTGGAACACCCGCAACTTTCACGGTTATACGACCGAACGCGGGACTACGTACAACGCCTATTTGATCCTTGACGAAAGAATCACCCTGATCGACACGGTCAAAGGGCCGTTTTTCGAAGAAATGATGGCCCGGATCGCCTCGGTCATCGACCCGACGCTGATCGACTGCATCGTTTCGAACCACGCGGAGCCGGATCACTCCGGCTCGCTGGCGGCGACCATCGCAGCCGTGGCGCCGAGCGCGGTCTATTGTTCGCCGACGGGGGAAAAAACCCTCAAGGCGTACTACGGCGAAACGCTCCCCTTGACAACGGTCAAAACCGGTGATTCGCTGAAACTCGGCAAAAGCGCGCTCCATTTCGTCGAAACCAAAATGCTCCATTGGCCGGACAGCATGATCGCGTATCTGGATACCGAAAAGTTGTTGTTCAGCCAGGACGCATTCGGAATGCACCTGGCGGGATCGTCCCTCTGGGCGGATGAATACCCGGAGTGGATACTGGAGGAAGAGGCGAAAAAGTATTACGCCAACATCCTCCTCCACCTCTCGCCGAAGGTACAGAGCCTTTTGGACTCTCTCCCTTCGCTGGGGTTGGACATCGCCATGATTGCGCCCGACCACGGCCCGGTCTGGCGGGAGAACCCGATGTGGATCGTCGGCCGTTACCGCGAATATGCGGAACAGCCGATGAAGCCGAAGGCGCTCATCGTTTACGCAACCATGTGGGGCGCGACGGAAAAACTTGCCCGTGAAATCGGCGATGGAATCGCCTCGGCGGGGCTTCCGTTCGAGCTCTGCAACCTTTCGGTGAATGACCGCAGCGTGGTCATTACCAAAATTATGGATTCCGGCATTGTCCTTTTCGGGAGCCCGACGATGAACAATCAACTGTTCCCGCCGGTCGCCGATGCGCTGACCTATGTCAAAGGATTGCGTCCGAAGAACCGCATCGGCGCGGCGTTCGGCTCCTATGGCTGGAGCGGCGAAGCGGGAAAAACGCTTCAGGCCGAATTGGCCGCGATGGGTTTTGAAATGCCGTGCGAATTGCTGAATGTAAAATATATGCCGACGGCGGAGGACTGCGAAAAAGCGCGGGCCATCGGCATGGAACTCGCGCGCACGCTGTTGCAGAAAATCGCCGCGTCGCGCGCGGAATAAAGGAGAAACACCATGAAAAAGTACGTCTGTTCCGTTTGCGGTTACATTTATGATCCGGCCAAGGGCGACCCCGATTCCAACGTCAAACCGGGGACCGCGTTCGAAGACATCCCGGAAGATTGGGTCTGCCCCGAATGCGGCGTATCGAAAAGCGAATTTGAACCTGTGGCGTAAACCGTGCCGGCCGCCGTCCCCTTTTTTCAGGGGACGCGCCGGATTGAAATCATGAAAAAACTTGTTTTCACTTTTTTTGTCGCCGTTCTGTTTTCCACGCTCGGCGGCTGTTCGCTCTGGCCGTACAACGAAGCCCGGCGGAACATCGAAAATTCCCGCAATTTGCGGATCGGTATGACCAAAACCGAAGTCCTTGACGTCATGGGCGAGCCGGAGAAAAACCAGCGCTACAACACACCGGACCGCTGGTTCTACTACGTCAAACCCGAGTGGCACGACTTCCAGGTTACCGAAGACGAATGCCTGCCGCTTATTTTTGAAAACGGCCGCCTGATCGGATGGGGCACGGAATTCCACGCCCGCTACCTCCTCCGCCCAATGCCGACCGCTCCGCCTACGCTGGCGACGGAAACAGAAAAAAAGATGTGATGCGCTTTCGCGTATGAGTACAACGGAGCAATTTCTCGCGGGAAATCACGACCTATCCCTTCCGGATTGGGGACCGTATTCCAAGCGCTTTTTCGGCTGTTCGCACATTGCGCACGACGGCCGGGGGAGCCGGTTTGATTTCCTTGCCCTCCCGGGTATTTACCGGCGCGAATTCGGCATTCCGGACGCATTGCGCCCGGCACGTTACCAGGTGCTGGAAGCCGCGCCGAATCTGGAGTATTATGCCTACCGCCAGCAATTGGAGTGGCGCGACAAACTCTACTGCGACATCGCATTTTCCCGCATCGACGACGCAACGCGCAAAATCCGCGCGGAATTTTTCAACAACACCGCGCTGCAAACCGATTTCTCCCTTCACCTTGTTTCTCTTCTGGAACTCGATCCGGGGGCGGGCCTTCCGCCGCCGCCAGGAGGGATTTGGCTGGATGCGCTGGAGCACGTCCGCCTCGACTATGCACGCTCCAATCCGCGTGCGGCGCTGACATACGACGCCGTCCGGCGCGGGGAAATCCGTGTGGCCGATGCGGTCGGCGGCGGTGCGATCCGCCTCATGCAAGGGGATCGCCTCCAATTCAATTTGCCGGAAGGGAACGCAAAATGCTTCCTCCGCTGCCGCGCGGCGGGCGCGGTGGAGCTGAATGAAATTCCCCTTGTTCTTACCGACACATGGAGTTGGATTGCATTTCCTTTTACGCGGGGAACCCTGACGCTTACGCGTGGGGAAATGTTCGATCTGGACGGCATCTTCTTCGGGGATGCGCCGCCTATTCTGTCCGCTCATCCTTCAAATTTGCCGGAAATACTGCCGGGGCCGACACCCCATTCGGCGATTCTGCGTTATCAGGGGGTAAAGCAAGTATACGGCATCGCCTGGGACCGCCAGGCATCTTTGGCCAAGCTCCACCAGACACGCGACCTGATCGCCTTTTATCTGTATGAGGACCTGGCGCACCAGTCCTACCTGCCCCCGCTTGTGGAAAAAGGCGCGCGCGACCGCTTTTTCGATGTGGCGTTGCAACCGCTCCCCGTCGCTCCGGGCGAGAGCACTGCCCTCGAAGCGCTTCTTACGTGCGGCGACATGGAAACTGTGCGAAAAACTTTAATGTGCTTCCCCCAAACCCCGGAAGCCGCCGTGCCGGTGCGCATTCCCAAGGGGCCTTACGCCTACAGCCAACAATTGATGTCCGCCATTACATTGACCAACGTGGTCTATCCCATTCGCATGGATGGCCAACGCGTCCGCCACCACACCCCGGGACGGCGTTGGAATTCGTTGTACACCTGGGATTCCGGCTTCACGGGGCTGGGGCTTCTGGAGCTGGATTTCCAGCGCGCATTGGAAAATTTGAACGCCTATCTGACGGAGCCGGGCGATCCGGAAAAAGCCTTCATCCACCACGGATCGTTGGTACCGGTGCAATTCTTTCTCTTTTTTGAGCTTTGGAACCGGGGGGGCGCGGACGCACTTCCAAAGTATTTCTATCCCCGCCTCAAACAGTACTACGAATTCATGGCGGGGCGGCACCCCGGATCGTTCACTGGAAAACACTCGGCGGTGAATTTACTGGCCCCCTGGGACTATTTTTACAACTCCGGCGGTTGGGACGACTACCCCGCACAACACATCGTTCACACCCTCCGCGACTATCAAATCACGCCTGTCGTCACCACAAGCATGGTCATCCGTTGCGCCCGTTTCCTCCGCACCGCCGCCCGTGAACTCGGGTTCATAGAAGACGAAGCCATGTACAACACAGACATCGAACGCTTTTCCGAAGCGCTTCAGCGCCACGCCTGGGACCCGGAGTGCGGCTATTTCGGCTATGTCCGCCACGACGCGAAGGGTAACCCCACGGGTCTTTTGCGCGCCCAGGATGGGAGCAACCTGAATTGCGGACTGGACGGAACCTCACCCCTGATCGCGGGAGGACTCCCCGCCGAACAACGGAAAACACTTTACGCCAAGTTGGCCGACCCGGAAAAAATCTGGACGCCCGTGGGGCTTTCCACCGTGGACCAAAGCGCGTCCTACTTCCGGCTGGACGGGTATTGGAACGGCTCGGTCTGGTTTCCGCATCAATGGTTTTATTGGAAAGCGGCCCTCTCCGACGGCGAAGCCGGATTCGCGTGGAAAATCGCCCGCACCGCGCTGGATATCTGGAAGCAGGAAGTGGATGCAACGGGGAACTGCTACGAACATTTTTCCATCAGTTCGGGCCGCGGCTCCGGCTGGCACCATTTCTCCGGGCTTTCCACTCCGGTGCTCGCGTTCTACAACGCCTACTACCAGCCGGAAACCCTGACTGCGGGGTTCGACGTCCGCATTGTGCGGAAGGAACGCAACGGCGACAAATTGCGTGCCGAACTTGTTGTCGAAGGCTCCCCGGAGGAATTCACTTCGCTTCTTATAACAGGCAGTGTCCTTAAAGCCGACTGCGACGGCTCTCCCGCAGTAATCGGACGTCGCGACGGAAATACAGTGGAGCTGCGCCTCCCCAAAGGAGGCGCGCATTCGTTGGAGATTACTTTCCGGAAGTGATCTTCGCGCTGAATGGAATCGGCAGGATTTGCGCGATCAGCATCAGCAACCCGAAGAGGGTGACGAGCAAAGGAATCTCCCACCGAACTTCCAGATGCCCGGCCTGGCGGAAGACGGAACAAACCGCCATCAGCAAAAACATCGTCCCGAGAACCAGCGTGAGGCGGCTCAGCTTGGTGAGCAACAATGTGCAAACGCCAAGCACCCCGAGCGTAACCGGCCAGAGCCAGGTGATGGAGGGGAATATTTTCGCCGTATCCAGCATCCACCCCGCGCCGAAAAAGAGGACGAAGAGGGGAAAAATAAAACGCTTCTTCCCCTTCATTTTTACCTCACTCCATTTGCGCGGAGGAACTCGACGCTCCGCTTGAGTTCCGCAGCCGGATCTTCGCGGTGCGAATCCTGTTCAATGTGCATCCAGCCGTCGAACTTCGCGTCGAAAAGGGCACGGATGATGCCCGCGGTATCCTGTCCGTTATTTCCTGCGCCAAGCTCGCAAAACTGGTACTTCTGCTCTTTTTCCGGCTGGAGGATCACTTCCTTGAAATGCATCGCGACAATGCGGTTCGAATATTTGCGGACAATCTCCACCGGGTCGCCGCCCGCACACGAAAGGTGGCCCACGTCAAACAAAAGGCCGACGCTCGGACAGGCCTTCAGGAAATCCTCCAGCTCGCCCTGATTCTCCACCCGCTGGTTCATATGGTTGTGCAGAACCGCTGTAATTCCGTAGGCGGCGGCAGCCTTGGCCATCGTTTCGGCACGGCGGCAGAAAACGTCGAAGTTGCCCGCACGGCCGACGTCGATGCCGAGCCAAACATATTTTTTCCCCAACGCGCACGTCCACTCCAATCCGGCTTGCACCGAAGGCCCGCGACAGGTGGCGAAATCCATCCCCATCTTCCGGTACAGAACGGCTTTATTGATCGCATCGGAGGCGGAAACCGCCTCCAGACGCTCCGTTCCGGCAAAACCGAGGCCACGCAGAAAATCCAGACGCGCGCCAATATCAAACAACGCGCCGTCCCATACATTCAAACCGTAATCGGCCAACCCAATTTTCATTTCCCGTTCCTTTCTTTCACAAACGTTGCAATCGTTGTAATCATATATTCGATTTTCTCCGGCGTCATGCCGGGGTAAACGCCAATCCACAGGCTGTCGTTCATAATCTTGTCGGTCATCGCAAGCGAACCTTGCACGCGGTAATCCAGGCCTTCGCGCAAGACTTCAAAACAAGGGTGCCGCGTAAGATTTCCCGCAAAAAGGTTCCGCGTCTGGATGCGATGGTCTTCCAAAAACGCAGCCAGGTCGTTCCGCGTAAAGCCGACGCCGTCGCGCAAGGTCAGCAGGAAGCCGAACCACGACGGATCGGCATTCTCCGTCGCTTCCGGCAGGATAAACGCCGCGGAGCATGTTTCCAGCCCCGCGCGCAGCGCCGCGAAATTGCGCTTCCGCGCCGCGACGAAATCCGACAACTTTTCCAACTGTGCGCAGCCGATCGCCGCCTGCCAGTCGCTCGCCTTCAAGTTGTACCCGAAGTGGCTGTACACATATTTGTGGTCGTATCCCGCCGGAAGCGTTCCGAATTGTCCGTCGAAGCGCCGTCCGCAGCAATTGTCCACGCCGGAAGGGCAGCAGCAATCGCGCCCCCAATCGCGCAGTGAAAGGAGGATTTTCGCCAGCAGAGGATCGCGGGTGTAGACCGCGCCCCCCTCCCCCATGGTCATATGGTGCGGCGGGTAAAAACTCGATGTGGCGATGTCGCCGAAAGAGCCCGTGGGACGGCCGCGCCAGGTGGAGCCGAGCGCGTCGCAATTGTCCTCGATCAAAAACAAATTGTGTCGGTCGCAGAAGGCACGCACTTTGTCCAGATCGAAGGGATTTCCCAAAGAATGCGCCGCGATCAGCGCGCGGGTGCGCGGCGAGTATGCCGCTTCCAGAAGCTCCGGGCGGAGGTTGCCGCCGGCATCCACATCGATGAATACCGGCACCGCGCCGTTCTGGAGAATCGGCGCCACGGTGGTGGGAAATCCGGCCGCGACGGTAATGACCTCGTCCCCGTGCCGCAGCCGCCGTTCCCCCAGCAGGGGCGAAGCGAGGGCGGAAACGGCCAACAGATTCGCACTGGAGCCGGAGTTGACGAGCAACGCGTGCTCCACACCGATCCACGCGGCGAACTCCCGCTCGAAGCGCACTGAAAACCGCCCGTGCGTCAGCCAGAATTCCAACGAGGCGTCGACAGCGTTGATCATCTCCCGCGCATCGAAAACGCGTCCCGCGTAGTTGACGCGGGTTTTGCCCGGTTCGAAGGGGGTGTCGCCGCCGTGGGCGAGCTCACAATACTCGGCGACCTGCCGGAGGATGGAATCCTTGAGCTCCCCGGCCCGTTTCAGTTTGTCCATGGAAGTCCTTTCGCGTGCGCATCGCGGCAGTAGGCGGCAAAATCCTCCGCCGTGTTGATCTGTTTCTTTTCATAATAGTCCCGGTAACTCCGCGCAGTGAACGCAAAGCACTCTTCCGGCGTCCAAACGCCGTGCCAACCGAGTTCGCGCTTGGCTTTCGCGCAGTTTAACATCAGAAGCCCCGCCTCGTGCGGTGCGTCCGGCGGCGGATTGAAACGGAAGCGCGCCCGCGGCCAGGCGGCGGCGAACAATACGGCGACGTCGCCCACCGAACGCGCATCTCCTTCCTCCGGGCCGAAATTCCATGCGGAAGCAAAATATTCCTCGCCCGCGAGGAGACGCGCTCCGAGCGCCAAATAGCCCGTCAGCGGTTCGAAAACATGCTGCCAGGGGCGCACCGCGCCGGGGGAACGGATTTCGAGCTCCGCTCCGGCTGCCGCCGCGCGCGCAAGATCGGGGACCAACCGGTCTTCCGCCCAATCGCCGCCGCCCACCACATTGCCCGCGCGCACACTGGCAAGGAGTTTCCCCGCGTCGCCGAATGCGCGGCGATAGCTGGCAATCGCAAGCTCCGCGCACCCCTTGGAGGCGCTGTACGGATCGTGTCCTCCCATCGGATCGGTTTCGACGTAACCGCGCGCAACCTCGCCGTTTTCATAGCATTTGTCGCTGGTTGCCGCGACGACGGCACGCACGGAGGGGACCCGGCGCGCCGCGTCGAGCACATTCACCGTCCCCTGCACGTTCACCATAAACGTTTCGCGCGGCTCCCGGTAGGAACGGCGCACAAGAGGCTGCGCCGCAAGATGAAAAATAATTTCGGGCGCGAATCCGGCCACCGTGCCGTCGAGTTTCTCCGTGTCGAGGATATCCCCCCAGACCGTCGGTGGAGAAGGCAAAAGAGGAAACAGCGCCGGCTCGGTAGGAATGGAAATGGAGTAGCCCGCAACCTCCGCCCCGAGCATGCGGAGAATCCACGCAAGGTGCGCCCCTTTGAAACCGGAGTTCCCGGTTACAAGAACACGCCGCCCCCGGTACGCGCCGCCGAAGAAATGCTCTACCGGACCCACGGCGCATCCCCCTTGTTCCAAAGGTGCGTGAGGAGCTGGTATTCGCGCGGCGTA
Source organism: Victivallaceae bacterium (assembly GCA_031549345.1). Classification (GTDB taxonomy): domain Bacteria; phylum Verrucomicrobiota; class Lentisphaeria; order Victivallales; family Victivallaceae; genus CASFRF01. Next base: position 135,077 of record JAVBPY010000006.1, on the reverse strand, counting down.
TCCATACATTGCCAGAAGCCCTCATGCCGGTAAGCGGCCATTTCACCCTCCGCCACGGCGCGCATCATGGCGCCGCTCTCGAAGAAAACATCCTCGCCTTCGCGCATGTAGCGCGCCAGGAAGGCGCGGCGGATGATCATGTAACCGCCCGAAATGTACCCGTCGAGCTGCGCGGGTTTTTCGGCGAACCCCGCCGCCAGCGGCCCGTCGAGGATCAGTTCGCCGAAACGTCCCTCGGGATGGACGGCGGAAAGGGTCAGAAGTTTTCCGCATTTTTCGTGGTGCTCGCAAAGGGCGTTCAAGTCCACGTTGGAGAGGCCGTCGCCATAGGTCAGGAAAAAGTTTTCATCTTCCGGCGCAAGGTAACGCGCGGCCCGCGAAATCCGTCCGCCGGTTGTGGTTTCCAATCCGGTGTCGACCAGCGTAACGCTCCAATCCTCGGCGCCGCAGGGCTGGTGGTAGGTAATCTTTCCGCTTTGCGCAAGATCGATGGTGCAGTCGCAGTTCCGCGCCCGGTAATTCATGAAATAATCGATGAACTCCTCGCGCTTATACCCCAGACAAAGAATAAAGCGCCGCACGCCGAACGAGGCATAATATTTCATGATGTGCCAGACGATCGGCTGCTCCCCGATGGGGACCATCGGCTTGGGCAGGAGCTCGGTAACATCACGCAGACGGGTTCCTTTGCCGCCGCAGAGGATCATCAACGGCAGATCGGCGGGACGCGGGACGGATTCAGTCATGGCCAACCTCGATATTGCATTTCGTTGTTCTGTTTCGTCGTTAATGTACGTGCCCGCGCCGCTTTTATCAAGTTGCGGTTGACAAAAAAACACGTTGCTAACAACCACGAAAGGGTTTCCCATGCGCTTTAACGACTACGAATTCATCTTCCAGCGCCGCCATGCCCATCACCAGGCGAACCGCGCCGTCTGGGAACGGAGCGCGGCCGCCTACGCCGGTGGGCGCGACTACATCCGCCGCGCCCTCATTCGCCATGTTTCGGAAATCGAACTGGAATACGCCGAACGGTTGGAACGGGCCTGTTACTTCAATTACCCGCGGAAAATCGCGCGCCTGATCACCCAATACGCCACATCCGTCGAGCCCCAGCGCGAAAATGCGGATACGGAACTTCTGGAGGATTTCTCCCGCTCCGGACTGCGGGCAAATGAAGTGATGCGCCAGGCCTCCACGCTGTTGAATGTATTCGGCGCGGCCGCTCTCGTTGTGGAAATGCCGTTTTTCGACGGCGAGGTCGATCAGGAACGCAAAAAAGCCGAACGCCTCCGTCCGGCGGCGCGCGCCGTAAGCCCCCTCCATGTTGCCGACTGGGCATACGGCGAAGACGGACGGCTGCAGTGGATTCTTCTGGATGAGGAAGATTTTCTCGACGCGGGTCCTTTCCTCCCCACCGTCGCCGTCCGCCGCCGCAAGCTCTGGACGCGCGACGCATTTTACCTTTTCGAGAAAGACCAGGTTTCCGGCATTCCCGTTCTTTTGAGCCACACGCGCCATGCACTCGGCGAAGTCCCCGCCCTCCTCCTCTTTGAGCCGGACGGCTTCGGTTTGCGTTCCCGTCATTATTTTGAAGACGTCGTCCGCATTTCCGACGCCATTTTGAATAATGAGTCGGAAGCGCAGATGAACATCATCAAACAGATGTTCGGACTCCTGGTCATTTCCGACAGTTTCGCCCGCTCCGCGCAGCCGACGCCGGAAGAAGGGGTGGGCACGCAAAAATTTTCGCACCTCCTCGCCCGGAGCGCCGCGTTGTACGAAACGCCCGAGGAACGCGGCATCAGCCGCTATATTTCCCCCTCCGGCGTGGAATCCGCCGCGATCCGGGCCGAAAACCAGCAGTTAAAAAAAGAACTCTTCGATGTCGTAGGCATGTCCATCCAGGCCGACTCACAGCAACACCAGACCGCCGAAGCCAAAGCATGGGATCACCACCAGGTACGGCAATTCCTCTGCTGTCGCGCCGACATTCTCGAACAAGCCGAGCTTGCCGTCTGGCGTTTAATGGGCAAATTCGATCCGGCCATCCCCATGCCGCGCGTAACCTACAACCGTGATTTCTCGGTCATCGATCTTGCCGGAAGCGTCGGCGCGCTCCTCCAGCTCCGGGAACTGAACGACAACGCCGAATACCGGCGCGAAGTTTCCCGGACCGCACTTTTCCTCTTGGAAAAGCTCCGGAAAATCGCCCCGGAACAACGACAGCGCATTCTGAACGAAATCGAAGGAGCCATGCAAAATGATTGACACAACAACGTTTCCGGAATACATTCGTCTTGAAATTCCGTCCGAATCCGGCGCAACCGAATGCGTCGGCCGCGCCCACGTATTTGAGCGCGCGTACCCCGGAGGAACGACCGGAACGCCGACGAGTTTCCTGCTTTCCGCGCCGGAAGCACCCGTTCCCGGCGCGCGCATCCGCTGGAAAGAACGTGTTTTCGATGTGAGGACCGTCCGCGTCTGCCGCGACCACGAAGGAAATGTGGCCGCATACCGGTGCGAAGCGGAATAATCCGCAAAAAAGCACATTGCCGCACTTGCATATTTTACCGGAAGTTGTATAGTAACCAATCTGTTTAAAACAATTTTATACATTTTGGAAATAGCAAGGAGACTTTAACATGTATGCGATCATCAAAACCGGCGGCAAGCAGTACAAAGTGAAATCCGGCGACCTCGTCGACGTCGAAATGCTTGAAGGCGAAGCGGGTGCTTCCGTTCTTTTCAACGAAGTCCTCGCCGTCGGCGAAGAAGGCGGCGCCCTGAAAGTCGGCAGCCCGCTCCTGGCCGGCGCCACCGTTTCGGGCGAGGTGGTCGAGCAGTTCCGCGCCAAGAAAATCGTCGTCTTCAAGATGAAGCGCCGCAAAAGCTATCGCCGCACCCAGGGACACCGCCAGTACCTGACCAAGGTTCAGATCGGCGACATCAAAGCCTGACGCGACGCCTTTAAGAGAATCGACCTGAATCCGGCGCGGCGCGTCCCGATTCAGGTTTTTTATTTTGATTGGAAAGGATTCACCGCATGTTGTACGATCGTAACGGAGCCCTCTTGGAAACCGAATTGCCCGGCATTCTTCGCATCAACCGCGGCAAAGTCCGCGACGTATACGACCTTGGCGACGCGCTCTTGTTCGTCGCCTCGGACCGTTTGAGCGCCTTCGATGTGGTGCTCCCGACGGGCATCCCCCGCAAAGGCGAGGTCCTCACGCGCATCTCGCTTTTCTGGTTCGACCAGATGAAAGACATCCCCAACCACTTGATTTCCGCCGATGTAACCACACGCCCGGAACTGAAGCCCTACGTCAAGGATCTCCAGGGGCGGTCGATGATCGTCCGCAAGGCACAGGTCCTCCCCGTGGAATGCATCGTGCGCGGCTACCTTGTCGGCAGCGGCTGGAATGATTACCGGAAAACCGGCATTGTCTCCGGAAACAAGCTCCGCGCCGGATATGTCCAGGCGGAAAAACTCGATGAACCGTTGTTCACCCCTTCCACCAAAGCGGCCATCGGCGCGCACGACGAGCCGATTTCCTTCGAACAAGTCGTGGAGCTTGTGGGCCGTCCCCACGCGGAAGCGATCCGCGCGCTTTCGTTGCGCGTCTACGGCTTCGCCGCGGACTGCGCCGCCAAACGCGGCATCCTTGTGGCGGACACCAAGTTTGAATTCGGCCTGATCGATGGACGCGTTACCCTGGTGGATGAGGTGCTCACCCCCGACTCCAGCCGCTTTTGGCCCGCGGAAAGTTACAAAACAGGAACCAATCCGCCGAGCCTGGACAAACAATTCGTCCGCGACTACCTCGAAACCCTCGACTGGAACAAAACCGCACCGGGCCCGGAACTCCCGGAAGACGTTGTGCGCCGCACCGGCGAAAAATACCTTGAAGCCTACAAAGCCCTCACGGGTGTTGCCTTATGAAACGCATAAAATACGGAGTAGCGATTATGACCTTGCTGGCGGCGCATTGGCTCGGAGCGGCGGAAACGGATGTGCTTAAAGTAATCTGTTTCGGGGACAGCATCACCGGCCAACCGAATCTGAAACGCTACCTGAAGTGGTCGAGCGTCCTCGAATGCATGCTCGACGCGCGCCTGGGCGATCCCAACGCCATGGTGCTCAACCGCGGCATCGGCGGCGATACCACATCCGGCGCGTGCAAACGCCTCGCCGGCGACGTCCTGGACCTGAAACCGGACATCGTGGTCATCCTCCTCGGCGGCAACGACGCCCAGCAGGGAGTGGATCCGGCGAAAGTCCGCGAAAACCTCGAAACCATCGTCCGCGCCTGCCGCAAGATCGACGCCAAAGTCCTGCTCATGCAGTACCATGTCCTCCCGAATCCGGAGAGCCCGGACACCGCGTGGGTTAAACTTGCGGACAACAACCAGCTTATTGCGGATGTCGCCACGGCGGAAGGCGTTCCCGTCCTCGACATGCACGCCCCCATGGAACGCGCCCTCAAACTCAGTTTGACTTCCGAACTTGCGGGCCGCAAGGACGGCGTTGCCGACTGGCGCAGCGTCCCCCTTGTCCAAGAACACCTTGTGAATGCCAAAGACGGCGTTCACCTGAACTCCGCCGGAGAACTCGTTTTTGCAAAAACCGTCTTCCGCAAACTCGACGAACTCGGCTGGATTAAAAAGTAAGGCGGAAATCGAAACCGGACGCCCGTGTATAAAATCAATGCCGGGCGCCCCGAAAAAACTTCCGCCGGACAGAGGATCTCCGCGCTTGACGCTGTAAAGAAACCACGGTTTCCCGGCCACGGCCGTCATCGCCGCATCCTTCCCGTTGAATTGAAATGCCCCATGCATGTGCATTCTCAGGCAGTCAAGGGGCACGAAACTTTAAAAGTCAAATGGCGTTTTCCGGGAGGCTTCCAGCTTGGCGCGCAAACAGGCGACAAGCTCACCCAAGGCGGCGTTTTCGGCGGAAACAGGGATGATTTCGATGGGATCGGCGGCAAGTTCCTGCCGCAGAATTTCCAGATTTTCCAGGCTTTCCGGAAGATCCATTTTGTTGGCGACAATGATCCCGGCGCGACGCGACAGACCGCGCATATAGAGATCCAATTCGCGCTGAAGATGGCGGAAATCCTCCCAGGGTTTGCGCCCATCCACGCCGCCCATATCGAGGACATAGGCGAGAACACTGGTGCGCTCGACATGCTTAAGGAACGCATGCCCCAAACCGACGTTGGCGTGAGCGCCGTCGATCAAACCGGGGATATCGGCAACAGTAAGACGCTGGTAGTCGCCGAGCTCCACGATACCGACCACCGGATGAAGCGTGGTAAAAGGATAGGGCGCGACTTTGGGCCGCGCGGCGGAAATGGCGCGGAGCAGTGTGGATTTCCCGGCGTTCGGAAAACCGACAAGACCGATATCGGCGATGGTTTTCAGCTCGAGAAAGAGTTTACGCGCTTCGCCTTCTTCGCCCAATTCGCGTTCGTACGGAGCGCGGTTGGTACGCGTGGCAAAGCGGGGGTTCCCCCGGCCGCCCTTGCCGCCGCGCGCGGCGACAAAGGTCATGCCTTCTTCGGCAAGGTCGCAGAGAAGTTCGTGCGTTTCCGCATCGAAGACAACGGTGCCGACGGGAACGCGCAGAGTAATATCATCGGCCTTGGCGCCGTGCATATCGCGCCCTTTCCCCTGCGGCCCGTTGGGAGCGGCATAATGACGGTTGTAGACCAAGTCGGCCAAGCTTTGCTGCCCGGTGGTCGCTTCCAGGATGACATGTCCGCCGCCGCCGCCGTCGCCGCCGTCGGGGCCGCCGTTCGGAATGAATTTTTCGCGGCGAAAACTGCAGCAGCCGTTTCCGCCATGCCCGCCCTGAACGGTGATGGTTGCTTTATCGACAAACATGTTTTACCCTCAATTTAGATACGAAAAAAGCCCGGAACGCCGTTCCGGGCTTTTCATTTCGACACGCCGAAATCAGTTGGCCGGAAGAATATTGACCAGACGCGCGTCTTTCTTGAACTCGACCACGCCGTCGCAAAGAGCGAACAACGTAAAGTCGCGTCCCAAGCCGACGTTCTTGCCCGGACGGAAACGGGTTCCGCGCTGACGGACAATGATGCTGCCCGCGGTAACGAACTCGCTGCCGAACGCCTTGACGCCCAAAAACTTGGGATTGCTGTCGCGTCCGTTGCGGCTGCTTGACTGACCTTTCTTATGCGCCATGATGAAACCCTCTTACGTTGTATTTTAAGTTTATTGCAGTATTCACGTTCTGTTACAATACTCCATTTTATATAAAATGCAAATCAGAACATCCGGAAAATGCGGACTTTATTGGGCTTTGTAGAAGTCTTCATCCGCAATTCCGACATGGCCGATGCGGTATTTCTGTGCACTTGCATCGGTATTCGCGCGGAAGACCGTCAGGGAACTCGCGTGCCCGTCGGCCCACGCGAGCTGGGCGCGGCCAAGATGCGCGCCGAATGTCGTCCCGGACGCATACGCGCCGCCTCCCAACGCCGCCGGCTTTGCAAGACAATACATAAACGGCGTCAACTGCGGCGGATCGAAAACAGCCCCCGCCATGGAACTCCGGGCGTTGTCGCCGAACATGATGACTGCAGAAGGCCGCCGCAACTGCGAAGCGAGCATGCGGTGGGACTGGCCGCCGGAAACATAACGCCCCAGCCAGGCGGCATTGTATCCGTACCCGCCGCCGTTGGGGGCGGACGTGATATCCGGAATCCATTGCCGCGCAACGGGGCAGACGAGGACATCGCCACGCACACCGTAGGGGGTAAGGAAACCGTCGCGCGTCAAATCCACCTCGGCATTCATCGCGCCCATGCCATGGGCGCTCCCGCCGGACATGGTCTGGAATCCAAGCCAGAGAGGACCGGTCGCATTCACATCGTTTTGCGCATACAAGGCAAAACAATCGCCGTAATCGCCCGCGTAGGCGAGATTCCCCTGCGCAAGCTGGCGAAGGTTGCCCAGACAGCGCGCGGCGTACCCGCGCTCCCGCGCCCGGCCGAGAGCCGGGAGGAGCATCCCCGCAAGGATCGCGATGATCGCCACGGATACCAGCAGCTCAATCAGCGTGAACGCCGGGGGCCGCCCCGGCAACGTCCGCATCCAGAGCAAATGCACCGTTACCCCCACGCCCACCGCGCCAAGGAGCAAAAGCACATAGGGATTGCCCCGCAAAAAGAATGCGGAACACCCCAGCGTCAGCCATAAAAATGCCAGTGTCTGCACCTTCAGCACGCCGGGGACGCCGCGGCCGGTGCGGTAATTCTGGAGGTAATACCCCAAATACCGGTTCCGGCGCAACTTCCGGTACAACCTGGGCGAAGTCCGCACAAAGCAGAACGCCGCCAAAAGAAGAAACGGCGTCGTCGGCAGACCCGGCAGGACAACGCCCGCCGCGCCCAGCGCAACAAGCGTCCACCCCGCCGCCAAAAGCAGCAGACGTTTCATCTATTTTGTACAAGTGCAAGGACAGCAGCAGGTCGCCTTCACGCGCTCTTCCTGCGACATGGCCGCCAACGCGGCGACACGCGCCAGGTCAAGCTTCAGCGCACTCGCCACTCCATTTCCATACGCCGGGTCCGCCTTGTAAAAGAGGGCGCACTGCCGGTATTGGATGTGCTGCTTCGCATTGCCGAGGTGGTCGGCAATATTGCCGATCAAATGCGCTTTGTCCGTGTCGTTCATCACCCTACGGAACAACTCGCCGGGCTGGACAAAGTCGATGTCCGCGGCCGGACGCATGTGCCGATCGATCACCGCCTTCACCTCGACGGCGGGAGGTGCGAACGCGGGTTCCGGCACCGCTCCGCCGACGCTGTTCGGGTAATAGTTCGCTCCCGGCGTGGCCTGCATCTGTCCCGCGCCGTCGCGCTGATAGTGATTGACGGGGCAATGCGGGGCGTTCACGGGGAATTGCTGGAAGTTGGTTCCCAGGCGGTAACGGTGCGCGTCGCCATAGGAGAACAAACGCCCCTGCAGGAGTTTATCCGGCGACGGACCGATCCCGGGGACAAAGTTGGAAGGCGCGAACGCGGCCTGCTCCACTTCCGCAAAATAATTTTTGGGGTTGCGGTTCAACACCATGCGTCCGAGTTCGATCAAGGGGAAATCGGAGTGGTACCAAACCTTGGTGATATCAAACGGATCGAAACGGTAATTTTTTGCCTGCTCCGGCGTCATGATCTGGACATAGACCTTCCAGGCGGGGAATTCACCGCGCGCGATGGCGCAATACAAATCTTCCGTCGCGTGATCGGGATTGCTGCCGCAGAGGGCGGCGGCCTCCTGCCGCGTCATCGTCTGGAAACCGAGTTCGGCCTTGAAGTGGTACTTCACCCAGACGTATTCCTTCTTCGCGTTGTACCACATGAATGTATGGCTGGCGAAACCGTCGTTGGTACGATAATTCTTCGGAGTCCCGCGGTCGGAAAAAAGGATGGTTACCTGGTGAAGGGATTCCGGCGTGAGCGAAAGAAAATCCCAGAATGCATCCGGATCGGCGATGTTGCTCTCGGCATTGCGCTTTTGGGTGTGGATGAAATCGGGGAATTTGATGGCGTCGCGGATGAAAAAAATGGGGGTATTGTTGCCGACGATGTCGTAATTGCCCTCGTCCGTATAGAACTTGACCGCAAAACCGCGCGGATCGCGCTTGGCGTCGGCCGAACCGCGCTCGCCGCCGACCGTCGAAAAACGCACGACAAGGTCGGTCTTCTTCCCCACTTTAGCGAAAATACCGGCGCATGTGTATTTGCTTAGGTCCTTCGTCACCTCGAAATAGCCGTATGCCCCGGCGCCCTTGGCGTGCACCACCCGCTCGGGAATTCTTTCGCGGTTGAAGTGGGCGAGTTTTTCAACAAGGTGCGCATCCTGGAGAAGGGTATACCCTTCGACGCCTCCCGTTGTGATCGAAGACTGATCGTTCTCCACGGGCGCGCCGTTGGCGGTTGTCAATGTGTTTTCTTTCATTTTCTCCTCCTCCTTGGTTGACTCATAAGAAACGGGTCATTTTATTTATTCTATACTAAAAAGACAGAAATACAAGTCCCTTTTGCTCACTTTTCCGCTTTATTTGCATTTTTACGCAAACAGGAGTATCTTAGGTGCATGCAAAAAACACAGGAAGAAGTCGCCGCCATTTTGCGGCGCAGGATAACCGACGGAACCTATCCACCGGGGAGCCGCATGCCGGTCCGCGCCCTCCTCGAGCGGGAACTCGAAACGAGCCGCCGGACAATGCAGTTCGCTTTCGACCGTTTGATTGCGGAAGGCTATGTGGAGTCGCGGCACTGGGCGGGCACTTTCGTGGCGGCCAGCCCGCCCCATCTTTGCCGTTTGTGTTTGTTCACCGACACGTTTTTCGAACACGCCACAAAAACAAACTGTTTTTACCGGGCAATCGCCGGGAGCGCGCAGCAACTTCAGAAACGTTTTGGCATCACCATCGAAGTGATCGACCAGGTCAACAGTTATACACGCTACGACAAAATTCTCCGCCTGGCGGACGACGTCCGTAAAAAACGTCTTGCCGGAATCATTTTCATGGGCATCAACCCCGACTTCGCCGGAACGCCGATTTTCGATGATCCGGAAATCGCGCGGATTGCCATCGCCAGCGCCTCCCGTTTCAACATCCCGATCGTGAAAACCGACGGCGAAGCATTCTACCGCCGTGGCCTCAAGCGCCTGGCCGAAGTCGGCTGCCGCCGCCCCGCTATATTGGGGTACATGCCCAAAAACATACGGATAGGAAACACCTTTCAGGCCTATTTTGAGGAAGCCGGCCTGGAATACAATCCCATACGGGAGCAGTTCCCCGATCTCCGGTCGGACGTTTCTTTCGAACACCAGCTTCGCCTCCTGTACGCGCTCCCGGAAAATCTGCGCCCGGACGGCATCCTATGCTGCGACGACAACCGTCTGGCCTGCCTGGCTGAACTCCTCCGCGAGCTTGCCGTGGAGCCGCACGATCCGCCCCGCGTCATCGTGCAGGCAAATTATCCGGAACTCCCCGCGTGCGACTTTCCGATAACCCGCCTCGGAGTCGAAACGGATTTAATTCTCCAGCGCTGTGTCGAGCACATCCTCGCCCAGAACCGGGGCGAAGCAATTCCGGCGGAAACAACCGCCCCCACCATTTTTGAGTGGGAACGGGACGCGAATCAGAGCAAATCCACCGCCACAGCGCAATAGCCGGCATCGACGGGAAGGGATTCCCCCGCGGCGGCGGCGCGCGCAAGTTCGTCGCACCGGTTGTTTCCCGCATTGGAGGCATGCCCGCGCACCCAGACGAATGCAATGCGGTGCCGGGAGCAAGCATCCAGAAGGCGCTGCCAGAGATCCACATTCCGCACAGGCTGCCGCGCGGCGGTTTTCCAGGAATTCCGCTTCCAACTTTGCAGCCAATTTTTATTGAATGCGTTCACAAGGTACGAGGAGTCGGAATAAAGCGTAACAGCGCAAGGCTCCCGCAGCGCCTCCAGCCCCGCGATGGCGGCGAAAAGTTCCATGCGGTTGTTGGTCGTTTCCATAAAACCGCCGGAAAGTTCCTTACGCCGGGAGTTGTAAAGCAGAACGCACCCGTACCCGCCGGGACCGGGATTTCCCCGGCACGCGCCGTCGGTGTACAGTTCGATGCTTTTCATGGATCGAGCTGAATGGTTTGCACGGTGGAAGAGCCGTCGTCGGCAACATCCAGAAGGAGCATGGAACCGTTCCGCGTAACAGACCCGGCGCAAATCTCCCCGCGCCCTTGTTCATCCGTCATGGAATAGGGGCGGTGGACGTGGCCGCAAAGCGAAAGATCGATCGCGCCGGAGCGGATCAATGCGGCAACCTTTTCCTGCCGGAAAAGCTGGTGGCGGAGGCGAAGCAACGAGCGCGGTTCAAGAATCGGGTAATGATTCAGGAGGATACGCGGACCCGTTTTGGGTGTTCTGCAATGCTCCGCGAGGTATTCCGCATCGGCGGGGTCCACGAACCCCCAGGAACAAAGCAAATTGGAGGGGCGGCTTGTGTTCAACAGCAAAAACTCCACGTTCCCGCACCGGCGAACCGTCGGAAGATCGGCAAAGCGATAGTTGCCACCGGAAAGGTACTCCACCATTTCATGCACCGCGCGCACGCACTTGGGGCGGGTTACATAGCAATCGTGGTTCCCCGGCAGGTAGAAGAAGGGGATGCCGGAATCACGCAACGGCTGAAGAATGGGGCGAACTTTTTCGAACTCCCCCGGCTGCCCGGAGCTGGTCAAGTCCCCCGTGCAGACCGCCACATCGGGTCGTTCGCGGAGAATAAACGAAACCGCCCGCTCCAGACGGGTCAGATCGTGCCGGAACTGCCGGCGGAAACGGTAGTTGAACACCCCCACCCAGCGCTTGTCGAAATACGCAAGGCAGTCTTCCGCCGGTCCTCCGGCATGAGGATCGGAAAAGTGAACGATCCGCATTATTTTGCGGCGGGAACGGGAGCGGGGGCCGCGGGCTTATCCAAGGTCCGGAGGCGCTCGATGAGTTCCGGCAAATGTTCCTGGATGCGCTTCTGCCCGAGGGCCGCGCCGCGCGCGGAAAGCTCCGGATTGCGCTCGACGAATTTTTTTCCGATCGGCGTCTTAAAAAGAGCGATAAGCTCCTTAAGCTCGGGGCCGGTGAAGGTTTCGGCGTAAATGATCGCCATATCGCCTTTCAGCGCATCGTAGGAAATGTATTTCTGAAAAAAGGGCTCGAGGATTCCGCGGAGCGCGGCGGCTTGCGGATGGTTTGCGGTCTGCGCGCTGAGCATCATCTGGGTCATCTCCTGCATCTGCTTGGGAACACCCATGACAACAAGGAGCTCTTCGGCCTGCTTAAGTTCCGCCGCCGTGTAGGCCAATGTTTCCGCGGCCCGCGCCGCGCCGCAGAATGCCAACAACGAAACGACCAGAATCATACACTGTTTACGCATAATCAACCTCCTTGATATTCAACAGTTTTTCCGCATTGCGATGGAATATCGCCGCGAATTCTTCTTCCGAAAGAGGGAGCGAACGAATGTAGTCAAGCAACGCCCTCTGGTCCCACCAGGGACTGTCGCTCCCGAAAAGCACCTTCTCCACGCCGTGACGCCGAATCATGGACGCCAATTTTTCCGGGCCGATTTGCCCGGGCCCGATCAGCGCCAGATCGAACCACGCATCGCAACCGAGAAGATATTTCTCCACATCTTCCCACATATCCATGCCGCCGAAATGCGAGATAACCAACTTCAGCCCCGGAAAACGGTCCAGGAAATCGATGAACTCCAAAGGACTTGTATGGAAAGGCTCGGTGAACTTCACATCGCTCCCCGCGTGCGTGAGCAAAATCAAATCCCGCTCGCGGCAAGCCTCCCAGACCGGGAACAACCGTTCCTCGGAAAAACGGAAGCGCTGGTATTCCGGGTGAACCTTGACGCCGATCAGACCGTGGTCGGCAATCCAATGGACGGTGGCAACCGGGTCCGCCTCGTCCGGATGAACGGAACCGAAGGAAATGATTTCCCCATAGTTCTCCGCCAAGCCGAAGCGGTTGATGCTTTCGCTGTTCGCCGGATTCGAAACCAGCGGAAGACCGACGGAACGGCAAATCCCCGCTTCCTTCATGGAGCGGATCAAACCATCCCTTGTCCCGTCCGTGGCCGGAACAAGGAGATTCCCAACGAAAGCGAGGGCTTTTTCCGCCACCTTCGCCGGATAAAAATGCGCGTGAAAATCAATGACCCTCATCGGGCCGCCGCTCCCTCCAAAGAGATGGCGACAACCTTCTGGAGCCATTCGACGTTGGGGAAATGATCCACATAAAACGCGCGAATCATGGTCATAAGTTCTTTTTCGCCATAGGTCCATTCCAGCACTTCGTTGCCGAGCGCCTTGCGGACGTTGCCCTGGTCGAAAATGATGTCGCCGGAAAAGTACGGGTACAAGTCCCCGACAAAACGTCCCATAAGCTTGGTTTCCGCCGTGCTTTCCGCTTCTTCCCCCACGCCGATCTCCTCCAGACGAATCACCGAGCAGATCGCTCTGTCGATCATGATCGTCGAAATCGGGCTGTCGCCGGTGATGTGGTACGTCCGCCCGGAAACCGGAACGCGGAAAAGCGCGGTGATGGAGCTTTGCACATAATCGATCGGAACAAAATAAACATGTTCCGACGGAATGGTCTGAAAATGCACGCCGAGATCGATTTTCTCGACCGGATTCAAGCCGAGTTTGGAACAGCGATGGCTCTTCATCTTGGCCAGAAATTCAAGAAGCCGGTAAAACGCCAGCGGCTTGCGGATCCGGCCGTCGCAACGGCGGCCGGTGATGATCGCGGGACGGTAAATGGAGAAAGGAATGCCGCAATGACGGACCAGAAGCTCGCCCTTGCACTTGCTGTGTTCATAGGGGTTGTTGAACCCGTTGGCGCCCGTCGCCTCGCCCTCCATGACGCGCCCGGAGCTCTTCCCTGCCACATAGGCCGTGCTGACATAATGCAGCTCTTTCGCGTTAAGCCCCTTGGCGATGGCCACCACATTCTCGGTGCCGTGGTGGTTGGTATGAAACGTCTTCCCCTGGGGATCTTTACCGAGGTTCACGTCCGCGGCGCAATGGAAAACAATGGAAACGCCCTTCACCTCCGGCGCGGCCAGGATCGCCGCGGGGTCCAGATCGGCCACATCCGCGTCGATGACCTGAATGCGTGAAAGAATCTCCTCCGCGCATTCAGGGCAAGCGTCAAACTCGCACTGTTCGCGAATCACTTCCTCCACACGAAACTGCGCTGTGCGCCGGGCGCCGGAACGCACCAGCGCGACCACTGCGGTTTCTCGCTCCCGGCGCAGAAGCGCCGTCACAAAAGCACCGCCGACGAGGCCAGTGATTCCGGTAACCAAAATTTTCGTCATCGATTGTTTCCCGATTTTTTCAATACATTGCTAAAAAAATTCTTCCTACTATAGCACAACGGCGGGCCTTTCGCAAGTACCGCCGTCGAAAAAGCATGGATTTTATCCGATTTCCGCCCCCGGCGCGATATCGCCGTCCACCGTGAGGAGCTTCAACTGAGCGCCGACTTTGGCGGCAAGAAGCATTCCCTGCGATTCGACGCCGCGAATTGTCGCCGGTTCCAGGTTGGCGACGATCACAATATTTTTCCCGACAATCGCCTCGGGCGCATAGTGCTCGGCAATGCCGGCGACAAGACCGCGCACTTCATCCGGCCCCGATTGAACCGAAAGCTTCAAAAGTTTCTTCGCCCCCGGAATGGGTTCCGCCGTGAGCACCCTCGCCACGCGGAGGCTTGTTTTACGGAATGCATCGATCGAAACAAGGGGGATGGCGGGAATCGCCGGCGCGGCCGGCGCAACCGTTGTTTCTTCCATTTGGATGCGCGGGAAAAGTCCTTCCAAATCCGTAACGCATCGCCCGGAGAGGACATTCGTATCGTCATGCAAATCGGCGATCCGAACGCGGCTGGATGCGCCCAGCGCGGCGGCCAACGCCTCCATCTTTTCCGGCATCAAAGGCGCGAGAAGCACGGCGAAACGACGCAATGCCTCCGCCGCCGTATAAAGAACCGTATTGAGCCGTTCGGTGTCGCCGGACTTCGCCAGTTTCCACGGCGCGGTCTGCTCCAGATAACGATTTCCGGCACGCACCGCGCCGAGGACCGCGCCGATACCCTGATCCAAACGCATGGCGGGAACCGCCTGTTCCATCGCTTCCACAGCATGGGCGACAGCGTCATTCAGCGCCAATTCCTCCGGTCCCGGCGCGCCCGGAACAGGAACCACGCCGCCATTGCGCAACGTGAGCTTGAGGACCCGGCTGAGTAGATTCCCCAGATCGTTGGCCAGGTCGCTGTTGTAGCGCCGGATGAACGCGTCTTCCGAAAACGACGCATCCTGCCCCATCACCATTTCCGCAAGAAGGAAATAGCGGAATGCATCCACGCCGTATTTTTCGGCCATGGCCAGGGGATCGACCACATTCCCGGAGGATTTCGACATCTTCTCTTCGCCGATCAGCCACCAACCGTGCGCGAAAACCGCCTCCGGCATGGGGAGATCAAGTGCTTTGAGCATGGTCGGCCAATACACGGTGTGCGTAGTCAGGATGTCTTTGCCGATTAAGTGGTACGTCGCGGGCCACCAGCGGTGGAACATCGCGTCGTCGCGCCGATAACCGATGCCGGAAATATAGTTCAGGAGCGCGTCGAACCAGACGTAGCAGACATAATCGCGGTCGAACGGCAGTTCAATGCCCCAATTCAGGCGCGATTTCGGGCGCGAAATGCATAAATCGTCGAGTCCCTTACGGAGAAATCCGAGCGTTTCGTTGGCGCGGAACGCGGGTTGAATGAACCCCGGATGCGTTTCGATGTAATCGATCAGCCACTCCCGGTATTTGCCCATGCGGAAAAAGTAATTGGATTCCTCCAGTGTGGAAACGGCGCGTTTGCACTCCGGGCAATTCCCATCCACGAGATCTTTTTCGGTATAGAACCGCTCGCAGGCGACGCAGTAAAACCCGGTATAGGAGGCTTTGTAAATCTCGCCCCGCTCGAAAAGGTCCTGCAAGACTTCTTGCACGACGGCTTTGTGGTTCGCCTCGGTCGTGCGGAGAAACCGGTCGTGCGTGATCTCCAGTTTCTTCCAGAGCTCCTGAAAACGGACGACGGTTTCATCGGCATGGTGCTGCGGCGTCACATCGTGCGCTTTGGCCGCTTTTTCGACCTTCTGACCGTGTTCATCGGTTCCGGTCATGAAAAAAGTCGGCATTCCAAGGGAACGGTTATAGCGGGCAAGCACATCGGCGAGCACAGTGGTGTACGCGTGGCCGATGTGCGGCTTGTCATTCACGTAGTAAATGGGCGTGGAGATATAAAATTTTTCGGAGTTCATGGTTTGCCCTCCTCCTTTTCCTGAGCTGTGGGTTTACGGCTGGCGCGATTCAGCTCCTCAATCACCGCCTCGGTCAAATCAAACGCCGAACTGTGCCAGACGACAAACGGAAGATCTCCGTTTCCGCGTCCGGTTCCGTTCAGGACAAAATGGAACCCGTCGATGGCGGCGCGGCGCTTGACTTCCGCGGCAATGTCGTCGAGAATCTCCTGTCTTTTTTTCATCTCCAGTTCTCCGAGCTGGCGCTTCCGGTCGGCGGCGAACTCTTCGCTGGCGCGGCGTTTCTCCAGGAGCTCGCGGGCTTTGGCGTCGGCCGTTTCCCGGAATTTTTTCCGCTCGACCTCGGAAATGGCGATGTTTTTGGCCGCGTCGTCGGCAACGAGGTATTCCTTGCGGAGCGCGTGCTGGGCGGCTTCCTGCTTGGCCAGGTAGCTGTTGAAAATTTCGGCCTGGTTCCGGAGGGATTCGGCGGCAATCCGGCTTTTGTAGTACTGCTGAATGACCCGGCCGACGTCCACGACCGCGATACGCTGCGCCTCGGCGGCGGAAACCGCGAAAATTCCGGAAAGGAGCATGCAGAAAAGGACGATTGTTTTCATGACGGAGGCCTCCGTGTTCTGGTTATATCCGGCAGGTACTATAGCATTCTCCGGATGCCTTTTCAATTGCACGTCTTCTTTTTCCGCGATATTTCCGTTTTTCCGCAAATCGGCATTGGACTTTCACGAAAACACATGCTATAGTACTTTTATCACGAGGCGTGGTGGCCGAAAGGTTAGGCGGAGGTCTGCAAAACCTTATAAACCGGTTCAATTCCGGTCCACGCCTCCATTTTTTTTGCCTTGATTCCGCCTTATCCCAGCTCTTTTGCACAATGAATACAGTCGGGATTTTTCGCATTCAGCTTGCTTTTGACGCGTCTTCAGAGTATTTTAAAGGCGGTCAGAGCTGATCCGGGCGGTCGATCAATCCATCGGCCCCGGCTTGAGAAAGTTCCTCCGCCGTGCCGTAGCCCCAGGTGACGCCGAGTGTGGGAAGTCCGGCGGCGCGCCCCGCGGCAATGTCGTTGGTCATGTCGCCGATCATGCGCGCGGCGGTGCGATTGAGGTTGTACCGCTCGAAGGCCAGGAGCAACAGCTCGGTTTTGGTGAGGGAGCGGCCCTCGGAATCGGAGGCGAGGACCCCCTCGAAAAAGCCGCGGAGATGGAATTTATCGAGCAGCGCCAGAGTGGGCGCGAGGCGTTTGTTGGTGGCGATGAAAAGGCGGGCCCCTTCCGTGCGACGCCGCGCCAACGCCTCCGGAATGCCGGGGAATGGCGCGGTGAGAGGGTAGCCGCCCGTGTCGTACAGCGCGCGAAAACGGGCGGAGGCAAGGTCGATGGTTTCGGGCGAAGCATCGGGCAGAAGGAGCCGAAGCGTAGCTTCCAGCGGCGGGCCGACTTTGAAAAAAAAATCGAAATGTTCGAGCGGAAGTCCAAGCTCGGCCAAAGCCTGCCGGAAGGAGGCGCGGATGTCGGCGGCGGTGTCGATCAAAGTGCCGTCAAAGTCGTAAAAGTCAATGTTTTTCATGGCGGATACTATAGCATATGCGGCAAAGAATACCAAGAAAAAAATGAGTTTCAAGAAAAAAATCGTCGTCGCCCTCTCCGGCGGCGTGGACTCCTCGGTCGCGGCGGCGCTCGCCATGCGTTCCGGCGCGGAGGTCATCGGAATTACGCTGCGGATGAAGCACCCGAATCCGGAATTCGGCGGCGCATGGCTCTGCATGACCAAAGAGGATGAAGCGGCCGTCGATTCCGTCGTCGCCCAATTGGGGATCGAGCACCATTATGTGGATTGCCGCGAGGCATTTGCCGAACAGGTTCTCCGCCCTTCGGCGGAAGAATACGCGCGCGGAAGAACCCCGAACCCGTGCTGCCTCTGCAACCAGGTGCTGAAATTCGCCGAGCTCTTCCGTTACGCCGAAACCGTCTCCGCCGACGAAGTCGTTACGGGGCATTACGCACAAGTTGTCGAACATCAAGGACGTTTCCGCCTCCGGCGCGGGGCCGACCGGAACAAAGACCAAAGCTATTTCCTCTACCGGCTGACGGAAAAGGAGCTGCGCCGACTGCGCCTGCCCCTCGGCGCCATGCGCAAGGAGGAGGTGCGCGAGCTCGCGCGCGAGCTCGGCATTCCCACGGCGGAGAGGCCGGACAGTCAGGATGCCTGCTTCAAAGTCGAAGGTGAAAGTTTCGGCGACACATTGCGCCGTATGTTCGACCTTCCCGCGCGACGCGGCGTTTTTCTCTATCGGGGAAAGATACTGGGGCGCCACGAAGGCATTCACCGTTACACCATCGGCCAACGCAAAGGGCTGAACGTTGCCCTCGGTGTTCCGGCGTACATTGTCGGCATCGATCCCAAATCCGGGAACATCACGCTGGAGACGGAAGAACAGGCTCTTTTTTCCACCGCCTTTCGCGTCTTCGACTGGGTTTGGCACGATCCCGCCGCGCCGCCGGATTCAGCGGAATGGGACGCGCAAATCCGTTACCGCGGCCGACCGGCCCGCGCACGGATAATGGCAGGTGGCCTGGTTACCCCTCTCGCACTTCTCCGCGCCGTTACGCCGGGGCAGTCGGCGGTGTTTTACAACGATGATTTGCTCATGGGCGGCGGAGTCATCGAGTCGGTGGATACTCTTGTATGAACTGGCAATTCCGCATCATCGCCGTCGGACGACTCAAAGACCGCATGCTTGAAGAACGCGTGGCAACCTATGCCGCGCGCCTGGGCGCCTGGGCCAAGGTGGAAATTACCGAGCTTGCCGACGGAAGCGTTGAAAGCGAAGGCCAGGCCATCCTGAAACTCCTGGAAAAAGAACGCACCAGCCGCATCGTCATCCTCTCCGAAGAAGGGCGTCAGCTCACCTCCGCCGGATTTGCCGAATACCTTCGCGTCGCCGACCGCCGGATCGTCCTCGTCCTCGGCGGAGCCATGGGACTGAGTGCCGAAGTCCGAAAATCCGGGGACCTCCTCCTCTCGCTTTCGTGCATGACCTTCACGCACGAAATGGCCCGCTGGCTCCTCGTGGAACAACTGTACCGCGCCGCAACCATCGTTCACGGCGGAAAATACCATCATGCATGAAGAGAAAAACACATTGCGGGAGGGAAAAAACTTTCCTTACATGTTTTTCCCCTCCCGCGCTCTCCCTTTTTCAAACCTCTTCGGGCATCTTTTTGCAAATTGCAAAAAGAGAGAACGTTAAAGCAGCTTTTTGATCTCCAACACGGCGGGTTCCCGCGTGATCTTCAGTTTGGGGAGCGTCAGGAGGCCTGTCGCATCGGCGACGGCCTCACCGCGCGCCGTGCCGAACGTCCAGGCACAGCGCTGGTTCGGAGCCACGTGGAATGCCTGGAGGCGGCGGAGTGTTACATCGGCGGTCGCCTCCTGCGGCAATACGAATACTGTTTTCCATTCCCCTTCTTTCAGGAGGCGCAACTCCATGGCGAAGGAATCGGCACGATCGTGCACATTTTTCCAGCGGAAAAATCCGTTGATCTGCCCCGGCTTCGTCTCTTTAAGATTCTCCGGCCAGGGAATCGCGTCGTCGCTGGAGGCGGCGGTGAAAACCGGGTACGCTTCGTTCCGGCGGATTTCGAGCCAGTCGAACGATTCGATCAGATCGTTCTTCTGCGCGATCGCGCGAAAATTACTCCCATGCCCGAAAGCGCCCCAGTAAAGGGTGAGCGCATAACGGTTCTTCCGCATGGATTCCACAAAACGCTCGTGCCCGAACGACCAGTTGTCGTTCGGCGCGGAATAATCGACCACCGGCGGCGGATCGGGAATGGCAAGACCTTCCGGTTTTGCTTCCTCCATAAAGTACATCCGGTTGGAAACATGTTCGATCCCCGCCGGAACACCGACTTTGACGGCCGCGAACACATCGCCGTGCCGCATACCGATGCCGAGCGCGCCGCTCCCGCCCATGGAAATTCCGGCCAAATACACCCGGTTCGGATCGATCTTATACCGTTCGACCACCCAGCGCACCGTGTCGATCACCCGGTTTTCCACCGGACGCAACGCGCCGCCCTTGTTTTTGTCCAGCGACTTGTCGTTGACGTGCAGCCCGCCCCACCACCAGTCCTGCCAGATGTTGTTCTTGCAGTCCACATACAATGCATAAAAGTCCTTCGGCGGATGGTACAAATCGTGATCGCCCGTCCGCCCCACGCAACGGATTGCGGTCATGGCGTTGTGTCCGGCGGAGTGGAGGACAACATACAAGGGCGCGTTTTCCCGTTCCTTCTTCGGATGCAGAACGAGGAAATAGTCGGTCTGGTTATGCGGGGCTTTGCCCCATTCGGCGCGGGTGCCGTGCCAGAAAATTTCGGCATTCCGTCCGTCGGCGGTCTGGATGGCGCCCCCGGGGGGCCAATCGAACGATCCGGCCTGCGCGGCCACACCGCCGGCCAGAACAAGGGGGAGAAATCGCGCTGCTTTTTTCATAATGTCGCTCCTGTGTTTTTTGAAATATACGTCCTTTTGTGCAATTGTCCACTTGCAATTCCCTGTTTCAAGGAATAAAATAATCGGAAACCATGGAGGATATGTATGCCGTTTCGCTTTGTTTCATTTTTTGTGGCGCTGTTTGTCTGCAGCGCGCTGTACGGGGCCCCGCAAATCCAACTCAAACTGGATCGGCAACAAGGACTTTACAAATGCGGCGAAAATGCCGCGTTCGCCATTACGCTCCTGGACGACGCAAAACAACCTTTGAAGCAAGGCGAACTCCGTTTAAAACTCACCCGCGACGGGGTCGAAGTGATCCAGGAAAAAGTGTACGATTTGACAAAGGAAGTCCCCACCTCCATCTCCGAAACGCTCAACACCCCCGGATTTCTCCGCCTGGAAGCCGAAGTTATGGAAAATGGGAAGCGCAGTGCCCGCAACGTCGCGGGAGCCGGGTACGATGTGGAAAAAATCCGCCCGGTGGAAAATCTCCCCGCCGATTTTGAAGCGTTCTGGAGCACCGCCCGCGCCAACGCCGCCAAACTCCCCCTCGACCCGGTCGTTACTCCGCATGACGGAGCCGCCAAGGCCGGCTTCAGCCAATTCCGCGTCGCCTTCGCCGCACCCGGCGGACACGTCTACGGATTTATGAGCGTTCCGGAAGGGCCGGGCCCCTTCCCGGCCCTCCTCTCCGTCCCCGGCGCGGGCCAGGGCGAAGCCGGGCCGGAGTTCCGCCCCGGCGCCATTACCATGACCATGAACGTTCTCCCCTACGCCATCACCAATGCGGCGGACCGCGATGCGCAGTACAAGGCAATGGAGGCGAAGCTCTCCAAATACCGTTACTGGTACGAAGGGTTCCTCCAGGGACGCGAAGCGTATTTCTTCTACCGCCCCATCATCGGCATCAGTCTTGCGGCAAGCTGGCTTGCCACGCAACCCAATGTGAAACCGGGCGGCATCGGCTATTACGGCTTCAGCCAGGGGGGCGCGTTCGGCCTGATCCTGACGGCCATCACGCCGGAAATCCGTGAAGCGGTGTCCCACATGCCCGCCCTCTGCGACCACCTCGGCATCCGCGAAAAGCGCGCCTCCGGCTGGCCCGGCCTCGCCGCGGTCTACCCCATGCCGGAAGTGGAAAAAACCTCCGGCTATTACGACGCTGTCAATTTCGCCCGCCTGATTAAAGACAAACCCGTAACCGTCCTCGTCGGCTTTGCGGACACAACCTGTCCGCCGACCACGGTCTACGCCGCCTACAACGTCATGCCTTCGCCGGATAAAAAGATGGTGAACGAAGTTCCGAGCGGCCACGGCCGCGGCGGAAACTACTGGGGCGCCGTAAATGCCATGACCGAGCGCCTGAAGCGCTGAGGATTGCCCATGAAATTCGGCCTTGTTCTTCTGATTCTTTGTTGCGTTTTCTTTCCATTGTTCTCATCGGATGACGCGATCGCTCCATCGCTCTCCGCCTATCCGAATAATCCGGACGCAATGGAACAAAAAACACACGAACTCGCCGAACGTCTGGTTCTCCTTTTCATGAAGGAAGACCCGGAATTCAGGAAACAGGCCGAACATCTCCGTCAGGCGAAAGCAAAAGAAGCGCAAGCCATTCCGGCGCTTCTCGAACGCGACGCCGCATTAAAAGCGCTCAAAAGGCGTCTCGAAGCCGTGCAGCATGAGCTTGAAGCGTTCCAGAAAGAGGACGCACGACTCCAGGAAGTAGCCGTTAAACGCGACGAATACCTCCTGCTCCACAAACAATTCCAGGAAAAACTCTCCAGCGCTCCCGCGCTTCGCGAAGCGCGGGAAAACCATGCCAGGGCGCGCGCGGAACAGGACGCGGCTTTTGAGAAAAAGCTCGCCGCCTCGGAGCTCCCCGAATCCGTGCGGCTCCGCTGGTTCCGTATCGCGCTCAGTGCAAAATTCAGGGAGGGAAAAAAAGAGGACAATCCCTTCGCCGGTTTCTTTGACCACTTGGACGCTGCACCATTGAATCCGGCAAAATTCCGTACCGCACGGCGGACGGATTGGAAACGCATCATCGCCAGCGAAAACCCAGGGGTGAATTCGGAGCGCCTGGAGCTGCTGGCCAAACTGCGCCTTGGCGAGCTGGAAGGCACATTTCCCGAGGCGGAAGCGCCCCGAACGAAGACAGAGAGCAACGCCGCCGAAGAGATGTTCCGCATCATCAATCTCCAGCATAAGCAGAAAATCGACGCGCGCGAAACCGACCGCCTCCTGCGCCGTCTTCGCCAGCGCCTTTTGCGGGAGCACTCTTTTACGCGGGCGGAAATTTCAAGCATTCTGTACGATTTGGGGGAGAATAACACGGAGGCGCTCACAAACGCCTGCAGGATGGATTGGCGGAATGTTCTCAAGCATGCGAAGCTTAAGGCGGAGGATTACGATTATGTCTACAATAAAATCGGCTTTTTCTCAAAGACGGACTGGAAGGAGCTGGATGTCGAATTCGCGGATCGCCCCCTCGATCCGTGGATGCGGTCGATGATCGCCGCCCAAGCCGCTGTTGCCCGTGCGTGGGACGCGCGCGGCGGCGGCTATGCCGACACGGTATCGGAAGAGGGCTGGAAAATCTTCAGCCGGGAATTGGGCATCGCCCGCGGGGAACTGAATAAAGCGCTTCAAATCGCACCGGAACGGCCGCAGCCTTATTCGTTGCTGCTCACCGTGGAAATGGGTTCCGGCACACGGAGCGGGCTGCTCGAAGCATTCAAGAAGGCGATTCGACTGCGCCCGGGTTATGCGTTGGCCTACAACCGGGTTGCTTTCGCCTTGCTCCCGCGCTGGTGCGGATCGCATCGGCTGATTCTCCAACTTTCCGATGAAGCAATCCAAACGGAGCGGTACGACATGCTTGTCCCCTCCGCCGGATTTGAACTCATCGGAAGGGTTGTGAACGATTATCCCGATTATACATGGAAAAATCTTTATCGTCGCCCGGAGCTGATTGTCCGCATGGACAAGCATTTTCAACACTGCCTCCGTGAGAGCCGGAACACGGGCAACCGGAATTTCGCCCTGATGAACAAGATGCTTTTTGAGATGGCCTCGCTACGCTACGACACTGCGCTCGAAACCCGCCGTTCGATCGATCTTCCCGACGACAAGTTGGCTGAATTCTGGAAGAAATGGAGTTGGCGCGGCGGCGTTAATCCGGACTTGGTTCCCCGGATGCCGAGCTACATGAATCCCGTGCCGCTGCTTCGACTTTTTACGGAAAAATACGGCAAAGAACTTCAGGGGCTCGAACTTGAGTTCCTTGAAGGCGGGCAGGCGGGTGGGACGCCCTGCCGTAAACTTGCCGCCTTGATCCGTTCCGCCGATCTTCCCAAGGCGGATAAGGACACGTTGATCGACCTCTACGGGAGGTGGATGCTCCCCGAAGGAGGCGACAGTTATCACCGGAACAATACACTTCTGTTTCACCCCTTTCAGGTCGCAATGAAAAAAAGCGACCAGAAACTCATCGCCGAACTGCTCGAACTCGGTTTTCAATACACGACATGCGAGAATTATCCCGGAGAAACCGCCAACATTGCCGCCGGCCGAGGCGTCGATCCATCGTTGCTCGACATCCTCAAGCACGCAGGTGATCCCCTGAATCGCCCGGAACCGACGTATGGCCGGATTCCAATTCATATCGCCGCGATCCGCCCCAATCCCATTATGCTTAAAAAGCTGTTGGAGCTTGGCGCTTCGCCAAGCGCCCGGGACGGCGCCAGCCATACGCCGCTCCATCTTGCCGCCTTCAAGGGGGGCGCGGAAGTTCTCCGCATCCTGATTGCGGCGGGCGCCGACGTGGACGAACAGGATAAGGATGGCGACACCGCGCTGATGTTCGTCATTCAAATGAAGCGAACACAGCCGACCTGGGAGCAGCTTGTCGATCACTCCAAAAATTTGAATGTGAAAAACAGCACGGGAAAAACAGCGCTGCACTTCGCCGCGGAGCATGGCGCCGACCCGAAGCTGGTTCAGCGGATGCTCGAACGCGGCGCCGATCCCTCCCTGCGTGGCAACGACGGAAAAACGCCGGGCGATGTGGCGCGGGCGAAAAACAACGCCGACCTGATTCCTCTGTTGACCAAATAAAAATCCCTGAAAAATATCCGATTTTTCACTTGACATTCACAAAAAAATCGGTTATAATACGCCTATATACAATATTCACATTTTGAAATCATGAGCATTCGACGCGATATCACAGAACACTTCCGCGAAGGGATCATGACCGGACTCTATCCGGCAGGATCTCCTTTGCCTTCGTCGCAGGAGATTGCGCGGACATTCGGCACGCAACCGGCGAATGTGCAGCGGGCGCTGCGCCTCCTTGTCCAGGAGGGTCTGATCGTACGCGAGCCCCGCGTCGGAACGCGTGTCCGCGAAAAAGCCGGTACTCTCACGAGTCTTGCGGTGTATCTGAAGGGGATGGGGGGCGCCCAGCTCCTCCCCTACCGACGGTATTACTGGGGAGAATTGGAAAAACGCCTGGCGCGAAAGGGAATTTCGATCCGGGTTGTTACGGAGGATGCGGCGGGCAACGGTCTGCGCGCCCTTCGCCGGTTGGCACAATCGGATCGTGCGCAGGCGGCGCTCTTCCTGGAACTTTCGCCGGAGGAAATTACGGAGCTCAAAAAACTTCCGATCCCGATCCTCGGGCTTTCCTCCACACAATTGGCTCCCCGCGTCGGGATCGACTACCGTTCGCTCCTCGCGCTCGCGTTGCCGGAGCTGAAGAAATACCGTTGTGAACGCCTCGGCATGATTTCGACGCAAGGGGTTCTCCATACGCTGCAAATCGATGCGGAGAGCATGACGCGCGGCCCGGCGACGAGTTTCCTGCACGACGGCATTCTTTTCGACGCGCGCGCCATGCTGGAGGATTCCGCGATTCCGGAGAATGAGCACAGCTATGCGCTTCTGGGCTATTCGGCATTCAAACGCCTGATGGAGCTCCCGGATCGCCCCGATTCGCTTCTCGTTTATCCGGATAAATTTCTCCCCGGCGTGCTCGCCGCGGCGTACGAACTTAAAGTCGATTTGAATAAAACATTCAAATGCATCTTCGCCCATAGAAACCGGGAGTTGCCGGAACTTTTCCCCGCACATGTACTTTATCTTGAAATTTCACTGGACGAAATGGTCGATGCCACCCTCGTCCTCCTGAACAACGTTTACACCCACACCGGGCCGCAGAATTTTTCCATCCGTCATCGTTTAGTCAACGCAACCCTATCGAAGGAGGACTCCTTATGAAACGCCGCCGGACGCACTTTACATTGATCGAGCTTCTGGTCGTCATCGCCATTATCGCGATTCTCGCCTCGATGCTTCTCCCTGCGCTGAACAAAGCCCGCGAGAGGGCGCGCCGGGCAAAATGCGTATCCAACCTCAAACAAATCGGCCTCTCACTGTTCAGTTATTCCGACGACAACCGGGGCTACACCGTTGCGCACAGCGAAGAAGCCGGCTGGATCATCCAGCGGCCCTTTTATATAAACTACAACATCGGCCGTCCCTCCTGGCAACGATTCCTCCTTCCCTATGTAGGAATCGATGATTACGTGATGAACGATCCTGCGAAGTTGAAAAACAATCCCTTTCATTGTCCTTCCGTGCCCATCGGAACGGAAGTCGGGAGTTACGGCGGTTCCATTGGAACCGCCTACGCTGGACAAAACGGTTTCTGTTATGTGGTGAACGGCTGCGGTTATGCCTCGATTTACCCGAAAAGCACATCCGCCGGACCGCACCTCCTCGGCGATTTTAAAAGCCCCTCCAAGCTCTTCGCTGTAGTGGAAGGGGGCCAGGGGGGCGCCCTCCAGGCCACACATGTGGATACCGACGACGGCTCCGGAACGTATCCGGAGGTAACCTCCGGCGTCCGCCGCGCCCGCTACCCGCACGATAACACAAGCTCCAACCAACTCTATGCCGACGGGCACGTCGGCGGCCTGACAGGACTCTTACGCATCCGCGCAACGTCCACCGAATGGCGTACGCGCTGGGGCAGCACACGTGGAAACGCAACCGAATAAACGATAAGGGAAAATATGAAATTAACTGGATTGGTGATCGCGCTGGTTTCTCTGGCGCTCGGTGTCGGAGCCGTTGAGCTCCCCGTGTTGAATTGGAACCCCGGAAGCGACTGGGTGAACGTGAAGGAAAAGGGCGCCAAGGGCGACGGCAAGACCGACGACACCGCCGCACTGCGCGCCGTGTTCGCCGCGTTGGAAGATGGCATGACCATTTATTTCCCGCCGGGGACCTACGTCATCAAGGACGAGCTCAAGATCCTGAAAACAAAAATCAAGCACAACGAAAAACGCTACCACGGCAACAGCATTTACGGGCACGGCCGCGATACCGTCCTCCTCTGGGATGGCCCGGAAAACGGGAGCATGATCCGCGACATGGGGATGCTCCACTGCCGCGTCATGGGTTTTACGCTGGAGGGGAACAACCGTGCCGCCTACGGCATCCACCACGATAACGACAACAAATTTGAAACCCATCTCTACAACGAATACCTCGCGTTCCGCAACTTCCGCAAATGCGGATTCATGTTGGAGAACAACAAGATCGACGGCCTCTCGACAGCCGAAACGCTGGTCCGCCACTCGATTTTTGAGAACTGCAACATCGGCTCTTCGTTCACCAGCTTCAACGATTATAACTTCACCTTCGACGGCTGCTATTTTATCGGCAACAAGATCGGCGTGGAGTGTGTGAATGGCAATTTTTACGTCCGCAACTCGTTCTTCGGCAAAAACGAAGTCGACGTGTT
This sequence comes from Victivallaceae bacterium, assembly GCA_031549345.1. Classification (GTDB taxonomy): domain Bacteria; phylum Verrucomicrobiota; class Lentisphaeria; order Victivallales; family Victivallaceae; genus CASFRF01. Next base: position 107,842 of record JAVBPY010000006.1, on the reverse strand, counting down.
CGCCAACCCGGAACACGCGTCGAGCATCCGCCGCAGCGTTTCCGTCGGCAGCGGTGTCTTCCTCGAGTTCGCCAACGGCGTTTCACCGTTCACGGTGGAAAACTGTCTGGTCGCCGACTGGACGGGGAAGGCCGCCATTCAGTCGCGTGGCGCGCCGATGACAGTTTTCGACAACGTTTTTGAGCACTCATCCGCCGCGGCAATGCCGTTCGCGGCGCAATTCGGGCAGAAGCTCCTCCTCGCCAACAATACCTTAAAAGGCCCCGCGGCACTCACACCGAAAAATGTTACCGCCGTGAACATCCCCCTGGAGGGTGCGGCCCTTCCACTCACCCGCACCCCCGCCTTTATGCCCAAAGAGGCCGATCTCCCCGGCAAGCTCTTCGACGCAATTCGCGACTTCGGCGCCAAGGCCGACGGAAAAACCGACGACACCGCCGCACTGGAAAAAACCATCGCCGCTGCCCGCGCCTATGGGAAAAACGCCATTGCCTACCTCCCCTTCGGCACCTACAAAATCACGAAAACCCTTGTCCTCGACGGCAAGGACTATTTCTTCGGCGGCAGCGGGAATCAGACGATCGTCCTCTTCGCCGGAGCGCCGGAGCACGACGCAATTCAGGTCCGCCCCGCGGGCAACTTGCGCTTGGACAATCTCGCCGTCCGCCGTCACGGGATGGGTTACAAAGACCGCGATGTCGTCTGGAGCACCAGCGTTCCGACCGGTGCGGACATCCATCAATTCCCCTCCGCCGCGGGGTCGCGCGTAACGTACCACACGGTGTACGTAGCGGGGAAATATTCGCACATTCCGTTCACACTGGGAATGCTCTTCCAGGATCTGGCCAAGCACGACACCGTTATTTTGGACAACATTGAAGGCAACATCCGCCTCCAGAACGCCGGAGCGGGGACGATCTACGCGCCGGTGAGCTACGAAGGGACCGTTTCCTCCAAGGGCGCGGCGCGCGGGGGTATTTTTGCGATCCTGACGCGCCTGGCGACCCTCTCGGAATACAGCCTATGCATCGAGGACAACAACTCCATGATCGCCACAGACTTCTACATCGAACAAGCGCAACCTTCGACGATCATCCTCAAGGGTTCCCCGGCTCTTCCGGCAGGGCGCGTTACCCTCTCGCTCCCGAAGCTGGACATCACCCGTTCGGACGCGGGGAAGGTGAACGATCTCCTGGTCATGGACAATTACCAGGGCGAACTCAATTTGATCGCCACGCAGTTCTACCCGCCCAAATGGCCCGCGCGGATCAGCGTTACCGGCGAAGGCGCATCGCTGAACCTCCTCGGAAACTTCTTCTACGTGAAGAGTTTTGAGCTTGCTCCCGCCGACATGAAAATCGGACTGCTCCAATCCTCCGGAAACAGCGAGTTCAACCAGACCGCACTCAAACTGCCGGGCGCGGACGCTTCCGCCGCGCGTGCAGTGAACGCGTTGCAGGATCTCCGCGCCGCCGGATTGCTCGACTGGACTCTCGCCTACCCGCAATTACTGAAGAAGTAGGGATCGCATGAAAAAACTCAGACTCTTCTTCCTTTTTGTGTTTCTGGCCTTCACAGGCTGGAGCGCGGAGGAGCTCAACGTCCTGGTCTTAAGCGTCCACGCAGGCTCCACCGTGAACAAGTTCAGCCTCGACAAAAAAGTAACCGGCGAATTCGATGCGGAAAATATCCGCCTTCATACCGCTTCGCTGGAAGCGCCGCTCAGCCAAGCGATGCTTCGCAGCTTCAACGCCGTGGTCATCCTGGATTGGGAGGGGGACCGGATGCCGAACTTCCTCCCCAAAACCGTGAGCGCGGCGCTGACCACCCGGCAGAACCTGGGAGAAATCAGCCGTTATGTCGCCGAGGGCGGCGCACTCTTCTACTCCCCGTGTCCCGGCGGAAGCATCGGTGCCGTGGCGCAAACCCGTTTCCTGAAGCCATTCGGCGCGGAACTGACATCGTTCAGCGTCCGCGACGACGTGAACGCATTCATCACCCAGCGCCCCAAAGAACAGCCCGATGAGTACGCGTTCACCACCAACATCGCCTCCCATCCGGCAACAAAGGACGTCAAAACCATCTTCTATCCCCAGACCCAGCTCCGCTGGGACGACATGTACGCGAACGGAGCACTTCACTACAACGCGGATTGGAAAATCCTCGTCCGCGGCATGAAGGAGAGCAGCGTGGCGCGGTGCTTCGACTACAATCGCTGGGAAAAAGTCGGCGACGAAACCGCGCCGCCCCTCGTCGCCGTGCGCGACTTCGGCAAAGGGCGCATCGGCATCCTGGGCGTGAGCTTCTACTACTCGCTCTTCCGCCCCTACGACGATCCCCCGAAAGGCTGGATCGGCGAAGCGCATACAGGTAAAATCGACGGCGTGTTCCTCCACAAAGGCAACGGCAAACGTTCCAGCGACGGCTTCCGTCTGATGGTCAATTTGTTCCGCTATATTTCCGAACCCGGCCTCAAGCTCGGCCTGGGGCGCTTCGACAAAGATGCGTATACGAAAATCCAGCCTCCCGCGTCGGTTCCCATGCCTGCCTGGCTGGAGCGCCGCAGCGTCTCCGCCGGCGACAAACTTCACAAAATCCTCATCGGCCCCCGCAGCTCTTTCAGTTCCGGCGAAGGGACCATCGCCGAATACGCCCGCGCGGCGGAAGCCGCCGGCGTCTCCGTCCTCGTCATGTCCGAAACGTTCGAGGAGTTCAAACCCGCACGCTGGACGGAGTTCCAGAACGCCTGTTTCGCCGCCTCCACCGACAAAATCGCCGTGGTCCCCGGCTTGGACATCCCCGATCCGTGGGGCAACCGGTTCCTCCTCTACAACACCACGCAATACCCGCCCCCCTCGCTCCTTACACCGGACGGACGCGCCCTGGCCAAAGTACAGTATCTTTGTTTGTGCTTCCCGCAGGCGACGACGATCGCCCACCGCGTTTCCACGGGTAACGTCCCGCACGAGATGATTAAGCATTTCCAGGGAATCAGCGTCTATACCTACAACCGCCAGGGGGAGTTGGCGGACAACAGTCTTCCCGCCTACGAGTGGCAGATTCAGGCCATTTCCAATCCGATCCCCTTTGCCGTGCACGAAATCCAATCCCCCAAAGAGGTGGCGTCCGCCGCGTCGACGGGACACCAGGTCTATGTTTTCGCGCCGACGGTGGAGGACGTTCTTTTTTACGCATCCGAACACGGCGTAACCCACTTCTGGGAGAATCCGACGCGCTGGCAGGTTTCCAGCGGGCCGCTTATCACGGAACTCGGCGGAAAACCCTACTACAAACTTGAATCACCGCAACCGATCAAAGAAGTGCGCCTCTATGCGGGGCAGCAGCTCATGCGCCGTTGGCTCCCCAACGCCAAAACGTTTGAAACAGAAAGGCCCACCCCCTTCCGCGCCCACATCCAGTGGGGCTTCTTCTACGCCGAGGACACCAAAGGCGGAACATCAATCTCCCCCGCGCTCCAGCTCGGCCAGCACAGTCTTGCCGTGCACACCTGGCGCTGCGGCGACCGCCAGAACTGGTGGAACTATCCGAACATCTACACGGGGACCTACATCAATTCCATGCGGATCAAAACCCCCGTGTTCGGCGCGCTGGAGATGTCCGGCGGCCGGAACGGCTACCCCTCCCCCAATGGGCCTCTGCGCGGCGACAGCCCCGCGCCGATCCTCGACTTCCCCTTCCCCGGCGCGGCGGTGTACATCCAGGATGTCGCGTTGGACCAACGCTATCCACAGGCGGTCTACACCGATACCTCCTTCGATGCGAAGAACGCCAACCCCACCACCCGCGCCCGCGTCAGCCAGGCGTATGTGCGATACTACCAGTATTTCGAACATGCGGCCAAGGGGCTCAACATGATTCTCCCGCTCGCCGTCGAAGCACGCATCCGCCTCCTTCGCCCCGTCGAGCCGGAAAGCAATATTTTCCCGGTCCTGACCGAGTTGCGGCAATACGAAAACCCGATCGCCGGCGACATGTCCTACCGCTTCCGCGATCCCAATACCAACAACGAAGTCGCCGGAGTTCTTAAGAAAGGCGAAACCATCGACATTCCGCGCGGCGGACGCATCGGCGGCCTCATCGTCCTCTCCGAACTGCTCCGCGCGAGCGGCAACGGCACGGCGGACGTCGGATTCGCCGCGACCCCGGATTGGGCGACGGTTTTTCCTAAAGGAACGGAATGGAACGGTGCGTTCGCGATTGTTCCCCCTGCCCAGGCGGACCGTTGGCGAAAGCTCCTGGGACTGGATGGCGAAGCACCCTACGCGTTCGCGTTGTCGGAAGGCAAAGTACTCGATTGGACGTACCGCGTCCACGCCCAAGGCCCGCTTAAGGGCGAGGTAACCCGTCCGCTTGCCAAAGAAGACTACGCCGGACTGAACGGCATTCCGGAAAACCCGGACGGAAAAAAACGCACCCCCGTGGAACTCACCGAATTTCGCCTCCCCTTCCGCGTCGCGGGTTTGAATCCGAATTTCCCGGCGGCGTTGTGGATGCCGGGCCGCGAACTCGAAGCGGTCGATTTTTTCGAGAATGAAGCCTGGGCGCGTGTGGACATGACGCAACGCGGCCCCTTCGCCATCGGTAACATCGTAACGTGCGACGCTCCCGCACTGCGAATCGGTTTGCTCAAGTGGACACCGGCGGAATTGATCCTGGAAATCAACAACCCGACGTCCCGGACGATCAAAACCGCGCTGAAAACATGGATTGTTCCCACAACCCTCAAACAAGGAGAATTCCCCGTGGAACTTCCCGCCGGAACGTCCAAAGTTTTCCATTTCCGATAATTCTCGTCAATGAAACCGCCGCGTCCGTAAAAATCGGCGCGGCGGTTTCTTGACTTTCAGGATTTAATCGGTTATATTGACTTCATGCAACTGGGTACTGTCATCTTTTTTCTCCTGCTGATTGCGGGAGCATCCTGGGCCTTCCGCCGGATTTACCGCCGCGCGCAAGAGGCGGAGCATGATCTGGCGGAGTCCAACGCGAAATACATCGAGCTCAGCGATTTCCTGAATTGCATGATCCGCGAGCAGGCCGGCCCGGAGGAGGAAGGAATCAGGGGAGCGATGAATCTTGCCGCACACCATGTCGCGGACCAGACGGGGGCCGACGCCGTGGCGATCTACGAGTTTACGGAAGGGAAGCTTGTCGCCTCCGGACTGCACGGCGTCTACCCGCTCTTCCACAGCAAGAACCGTCTGGTAATGGGTACGCACAAGCTCTTCGAAGTGCTCAACCGCGAAGCGATTAAGATCGACGCCCCCGGATTCCTCAGCGAAGTCGCCTCCATCCGCGAAGCGCAGTGCGTTCCTTCCGGGGCGAACGACATCCGCTTCAACGACTACCCGGACTTCCGATCCCTCGGCAGCGTCATGGCCGTCCCCATCGTGCACGAAAAAAAGCTTCTTGGCCTGATGTGCGCCGTAGGAAGCCGCAAGGGAGCGCGCCTGCCGTTCACGGAAGAACAATTTGCCCGTTTCCAGGCCCTCGCACCCCAGATCATCATTGCCCGGAACCTTATGGAAGCCTACGGGCGAAGCCGCCGCCAGGAACGGCTGGATCAGGAATTAAAGGTTACACGCCAGATTCAGCTTTCGCTTCTTCCGCCCTCCCCCTCGCCTGTATGGGGCGAATTTTCCATCAACGCCGTCAGCCAGCCACTGAAGGAAGTCAACGGCGACTATTACGATTTTGTGGAGATCGACAACGACCGTCTGCTGGTGGTAATCGGCGATGCGCGCGGAAAGGGCATTCCTGCCTGCATGACCGCCGCGATGACCCGCGGCATGGTGCGGGCCGTGGCGGAAAATTTCACCAATCTCCCCGACTTTCTGCGCAACCTCAATCACAAGATGAAGCAAAATACCGATCCGGGAAACTACATTACGCTCGGTTGCTGCCTCCTCGACCGGCGGCAAAATCTGATCGAATACGGCTGCGCCGGGCACACCGAGCTTCTGACATATGTGCGCAACCACATTCGCGCCACACATCCCTCCGGCGGCGGACTCGGAGCCAGCTTTGATGAAGACGTTCCCTTCGACTCCATTTGTTTGTCGTTCGAGCCGGGCATGAAATTCCTCCTCTTCTCCGACGGCTTCACCGAAGCTGTCAACAAAGAAGGCGAGGAGTTCGGCGTGGAACGCCTTAAGGATGTATTCCTCCGTGCCGGCAATAAAAATATGCCCGCACGGGAGGCGGCCGCCATGATTTCCAAAGAAGTTTCGGATTTCGCCCCGGAAGCCGCGGACGATCAGACACTTATTCTCATCGAGCACAGACCGCTAACGTGCCGGAGCGAGTTCGAAAAAGGGGTTCCCCGGCTTGCTGAATAATCAGAGGGTGAGTTCGTCCCGCAACGCCTTGGCCGCTTCGGCGGCGCGTTCCGCGAAATCGGCATTCCCCGAAGCGTAGATAATCCCGCGCGAAGAGTTAACCATCAGCCCGAATCCGTCGCGGTCGCGCCCCAATTCCGCAACCTTGCGCGCATCGCCCCCCTGCGCCCCCACGCCGGGGACGAGGAACGGGAGCGAAGGGCACATCTTCCGGAGCTGTCCCAACTCTTCCGGGTACGTCGCCCCGATCACCAGCGCGACGTTTCCGTTGTAATTCCAACGGTCCCGGGCGAGCTCCGCCACATGTTCATAGACCGCTTTCCCGTCGCACTTCAGATTCTGAAGATCGCCGGAATTCGGGTTGGAGGTGCGGCAGAGGACAATCACGCCGCGCTCCGGACGGTCGAGAAACGGCTTCAGCGTATCGAATCCCATGTAGGGGTTGATCGTTACGGCATCGGCATTATAGCGGTCAAACGCCTCGCGGGCATACATCTGCGCCGTCGGACCGATGTCGCCGCGCTTGACGTCGAGAATCACCGGGAGTTCCGGGTGATGGGTGCGGATGTAATCGATCGTCATCGCCAGCTCCGCGTCGGCGTCCTGCCCGGCATAATAGGCCGCCTGGGGCTTGTAGCAGCAGACATAGGGGGCGGTCGCATCGACGAGCGCGCGGTTGAATTCAAAGATCGGGTGCTTCGCATTCCGGAGCACCGCGGGAATTTTTTCGCGATCGGGGTCGAGCCCGACACAGACAAAGGAACGGCGGCTTCGCCAGGCGGCGTTGATTTTCTCGATAAAAGTCATGGATCGTGCTGTCTTTCTACTTGGTTTTCGCCGGGCGAACCGGCTTGGTCGGCTTTTCTTCGGTCTTCTTCTGCGGCGCGGCAGGGGCAACGGGCGCGGCGGGCGCTTTAGCGGCCTTGGCCGCTTCATTTCGTTGCAAACGCTCCAATGCCTCGGCCTTGGCCGTGGCGAGCGTTTTAAGTTTCGAGCGGTCGGTTACAACCACAGGGGCAAGCTGGCTTTTGCGGAACGCCGCCTTAAGAGCATCGTATTCGGCGACCAGCTGATTGTATTCGGGCGAACCTTTCCGGTCGACAAGGGCCGAGAAGGTCTGCCGGTTCTCCGCCATTTTTTCCGCCAGCACCATCAAGCCGCCGAGCCAGCGGCGGTCGCGGGCGGAGTCAAGCTCCAAAAAAGGGTACGTGGCCATCACGCGCAAACGCTGCGCATAGACGCGGAGCATCGGGGGAACGGGCGCTTCGGCGTTGAACGCCTTCCAGGCGCCTTCCAGCGCAAGCGTAACATCGTTGTCCGTAAGACTCCCTCTAAGCCAGTTCGTCCACTCGGCGGGGGGCGGCGCCTTGGCCGCGGGGGCAGGTGCGGGCTTAACGGCGGGAGGAGCGGCAGGCGGCGTCTCTTCCGCCCAGGCGACCGCGGCGGCCGCCACGAGAAAAACCTTCACAAGCGCTTTCATCTTAATCCAGATATTCCCTTTCCACCACCGAAATTTTTCCCGTGATCACATCGCGCACAATGGTTACCAACATCCGGGAAGTCCCGGTGATATCGTCCCCGTAAACACACTCTCCCGAGGCCAGGATGTGTACATTAAATTCCCCCGGATTCAATACAAACGGGATCTTCGTCGTCCCGTCGGGGGTATAGAGCGACACATTCAGATTGTTCTGCGTGGCCTCGCGGATGGATTGGGCGACGACCACGGCGCGAATCATATTGGACAATTCGCCGGCTTTGGTCAGGGTGATCGAACGCCCGATAAGCTCGTTCAACGCCTCCCCTGTTATGGGTGTCGACAATGTGCTTGCTTCCTTCGCAATCAGGGGAATCGCCGCTGCGCGGTGGGTGAAGCGCAAATCTTTATTGTTAAGTTTCTCTGCCAACAAAGGCGCTTCCGCCTGAATCAAAGTCGGCGCGGAATCAATCAGCAAATCCGTCCTGGGAATATTGTAAAAAAGTTGGGAGAAAGAGTAAAACGCGCCGGCAGGCTCAGTGGGTTTGAGATCCCGCGCATTCAAGTCCACTTTGCCGTAACTTACGGCCGAAGACGTCATTTTGATCTGGTCGAGAATGCCGCCGTCCCCCTCCGCTGCGCTCGCGCCGGCGAGCCCGAGGGAAACCAAAGGATCGTACTTCGCCGGAGCAGAGAACACCGGAGCAACAAACGCCGGGGCGGCGGGATACAGAGAAAACCATTCCCCCATGGAACCGCGGTGAATCAGCGTCAGAATCGACGGACTGAACGCGGTGGGCGTGGTCGTCGCCCAAACGAAGAACCGGTGCGCGCGTGTCGTATCCGGAAAAATCTGTCCGGAACCGGCCGCATTGGGGGAGATGAGGGACGCGGGGGTGTAGTCCTGCCCCTTTTCTTCCAAAAACCAGCCGGTTCCATTTTGGTTGAGGTTGGAAAAAGGATCCATGGCGGAGAGGCCGGTCAGGAGCTCCTTGGTATCCTGCACCGTATCACCGGAAATGGACTTGGCGGGCACAAGCCCTGCTCCCGCCGAAACGACGGCTTGTACGGAGTGCGCGAAATCCACTCTTCTACCCAGCGAATCGGCAACATAAGCCAGAGCAACGCCGACATTGCCTGTCAGTTCGGCGCTGACATCCGCCGACATGCCGACCCCCGTCAGGTTGAGGGTAACGCTCCCTGTCCCCAAGGACACGGGCGCGGTGGCGGCGGAAAAGAGCTGCGTGAACGGAGCCGCCAGCGTATGTCCCACCGTAACGGGAATAACAAAATCCGACGGTGGCGACAACGTAAACGTTTGGCTGCTTGTGCCGCACGAAACTTTCAGGGAAGGCAATGTAAATCCCTTGAGGGAAACGTTGTACACCCCGTTGGAACCGAAACAGTCCAGAAGTTCGGCGGCGGCGGTCAACTCCACAGCGGGCGTTACCGTAAAAAATGTATTCGTCCCGTCAGAGGTTACCGTGGTGGAAAGAGTTACGGCAAGTTTGATCCCGATTTCGCTCAATTGCGGCGCGAGCACATTGCCTGTGAAGGTCGGCATCACGTCCCCCGGATTGAGCGCGGCCCAATCGGAAACATCCGTGCTCGCCGTATCTTTGCGGAAGGAGAAAAAATCCAGCATGTTCGCCGCAACCTGCCGGCGGCGTGCCGCCATATCCGTAAACGCGCCGGGCGTATCGCCGACCATCCGCAAAAACTGGATCATATCCGACCCGCTTCCGTTCAGCTCCAACCGGTTTCCGTTGCGTTTGTGATAGATGGCCCCCTCCCGCGCGGCGGCGGTTTCACCCAGAAGGGTGTCCACGCTCAACGCGGCCCATTCCGTCGCGGGGCGCGCAAGATTGAACCTATGGTACCATTCCGGATTTTTAAGCACCGCGCCCCCCGGAGATACGGGCTCAATCACGTAATCGCCGGAGCCGTTGCCGCGGAGGCCATCGCCGTCTTCATTATCAAAAAAGTACGCCTCCATCTCCGCCGGGGGCGACATGGTATAGAGCATCCGCACTTGCGCGCGCGCCAGAGGGGTGAGCAACACTTTGTTGAACAGTTGCCCGAAGGTTTTCATTTTCCGCCGGTCGACGTCCGGAAGCGATGGCGGCGACAACGCGCCGAGCCCCGTCGGGGTCAGCAACGGTATTTCCGCCACGGAAACGCCGTTGCGCGGAAGGCCGCCGCCGATCAGACTCAATGGGATGCCCGCAGGCGCCGTCGTACCGGGGATACCCGCCGTCGCCGTACCGGGGAGAACAGCGTAGGCGTAGCGTCCAATGAGGCGCCCCGCAGAGTCTTTTATAAACGCCCATTCGGCCTTTTTCCATTTGTCGTCGGGCGGATTGTACCCGCGAATCATGTCCTTATCCAGTGTGCCGCTATTGATCAGCTGCGTGGAGTCGGGATCCAGGTATGCGAGGAGGGCCGGCTGGTAGTCATTGCTTCCCGGAGCGCCGATGTGCTCGTTCAAACGGTCCGAATGCGCATTCGTGCCGGAATCGCGCCGATCATCCCCTACGGGAACCTTGCTGGCAATCCAATCGTAGCCATAGGCCGACGAACCGGCTGTAAGCGCGTAGAGCTGAAGCGTCAGGCGGAGATTGTTGACGCCGGCGCGCAACATATGGCGGCTCTGCAAGGCGCGCCCGTGCGCCACCGCCGCTTTCTGAAACAGAAGCGAGTTTGTGACGAACGCCGCACTGATCAGCATCAGGAGCGTGAGGAGCCCGAGGGCGAAGAGGAGCGCGATCCCCTGCTCGGACTCGTTGCGGCGGCGAAAGGCGGTATTCATAAAGTGCTTCCTTTCGTGGTCAGTTGCCATACGTCGGCTGCAGCATGACCATGCGGACGAAGGCGCGTTCATTGGCAAGGCGGTAGCTCTTGGCCGCGGCGGATTCCGAAGCATCGAACCTTCCGCCATACCCCAAATACGTGTCATAGGCGGTACGGTCGAGGAGCTTGATACGGATGTTGATGGCCACCGGCATCTTCCGGACCGGAGCGGCCGACTGCGGAATACTGAGCTCGCCGGTTTCTCCCGCGTCGGCGATCACAAGATTCCCGCCCGCGTCGAAAACCATCGGTTCGAAGGAGAGCCCGGTTACGTACCGGATGACCTCGTATCCGTTGGTGTTGGAAGAGGAAAGCTGGCTGTCGAGCACCGATTTCGGCGGTGTGGAAGCATTGAATGTTGCGCCGACCACATCGAACGTGTTCGGATCCCGGTCGCCAAGCACGGAGATGCACAACGGATTGTAGGTATCCTGGTCTTTCGGATCCACGGCTTTGGGAGAAATCTGGAACGATACAAGATAGACATCCCCATTCCCGCGCTCCTCCTTGCAAAGGCGCATCCGGGAACGGGTATAAAAGTAAATCCGGTCGCTATTCTCGCTTTTATCGCTGCTGGCGCCCGCCGTCCCCGGCCCCATGCGCCGCTCGATCAGGAATGGAAATTCACCCGCGCCATTTGCCACCGGGTTCAGGATAATGGCTTCGGAAAGCAAGTCCCCCATCAGATTCATCGCGACGCGGGCATCGGCGTAAAATTCATTTTTTGCTTCGCTGCTTGTCGTAATCGTCTGGGCGCTCGTGAAAAAGCGCATCATAATGGCAAGGAGGATGGAGAACACCCCCAGCGCGACGATGATTTCCGTAAGCGTGAAGCCAAAGCGCCGTTTCATTCAAATACCCCCGGATTCAGGACATCGATTTGGAAGGTCCGCACATTCCCCTCGTTTTCGCGCAATGCATACGACATGTCCAACGGCCAGCTCACTTCCACATACAGCACGAGCTGCTGCTGCCCTCCCGGCGTACGGGTTGCGCCGTCCCACGGTGTTTTGAATGAGGACGCATTGCCCCGCCAATACTTGACTTCAGCGGAGAAGTCGGGCATATCCGCCCCCGGACGCGCCTTGGCGAACCAGAAAACTCCGTTCCCCTTGAAAACGGTGTCCTTTGCAAATGAAACACTGCTTTCCGTAAACGCGTCAAAATTGTCGAAGGTGCTGGCGGTTTTGGTGGTAGGGATCGCCGCGGCGGCCCCTGCGCTCCAATCGGTTTCGTTCCGGAGGCGCAACTCGAGTTCGGAAACAATCCGTTCGACGATGTTCGGCAGGTTGTTTTCCGCCTGGGCGGCGCCGGAGGCGCGGATCCCGACCGGGTAGAGCACCATCAAACTCGAAACGCCGACGGCGAGAATCCCCATCGCCAGCGCAATTTCGATCAGGTTGAACCTTTGGATACGCGGCTTCATAAATATTCCACCCGTCCCGTAAAGTGATTGATTCTCAGAGCCTGCTCCTGCTGCGCCTCCGCATCCGGATAAGCAAGATGCTCTCCCGACGTCCCCCCATTAAGGAAGAGAATGTAAAGATCTTCGGCGGAATACGCCAGCGAACCGTTCGGCGCAAAAATAACCGTGGCGATCTTGTCCTCCACGATGGAGTCGGGCAACGGAGCGAGCACCGTCCCTTTCACGCTGCTCTTCAGCGTTGTGAGCGACGATGGGAGCGACATGTTCTTTTCATCGCCGATGTATGCGACCAATGCTCCGTTCGGGAAACTGCGCCAATCCTCGTTCTCCACCCAGCCGGAAAAGGGGTACTTGCTTGCGCTCAGGCGATTTACATACGCCAAACGGTACGCGGGACGCCCTTGATTCCTTTTGTCAAATCCCACACCGGCGATGTCCAGTACAAGCGCCACGTACCGCTGCTGCGAAAGGGCAACCCCCTGGGCCTGAAAAAGTGAGGCGCGGAATTGTGATGCGGCCATTTTCACCGCGCGCTCCCTGGATATCCCGCGAAACGACGGCACCGCAAGCGCCATAACCGCCCCGATGATCGCGATGGTTACAACAATTTCAACAAGGGAAAAGTTGCGCCTGATCCGCATGATGCCTCAATCCCATGAGTTAATGTCATCGGTCGCGGGGTTTCCGCTGTTCACGGCGTTCATTCCGCGATCATCCTTCTCGTTCGGCCCGAGGGAATACACGAAGACGAAACCGCGCAGCGCGTTGTGGTCCGCTTTCTTCCACTGCGAAAAATCGACGCCGTCCGTGTACATTTTCCTGTTCATGACAAAAACATAACGATGCCCCCACGGATCAAGGTACCCGCGGCTTATGAAGGACTGCGGCACATCGAGAAAAGGAATTTTCTTGGGGTTTCCGGCGCCGCTCATTTCATGCGCTTTTGTAGCCTTGTTCGCTTTGCCCTGTATGGTCGCCGGCATATCCACACCGGAGAGAATCTGCATCATCGTATCGTAGTTCTCCCCGTCCTCATCCGAATCGCTAAGCCCGGATTCGGGATCGAGGAGCCCACCGCCCCAGAGCGTCGGATGGCGTTCCGTTCCGGGGAGCGAGGCAACGCGGTCCACCCCGTACGCGGGGGTGTTGTACGTGTTCTGGTAACTTGTCAGGGCGAGCATGATTTGTTTTATATTCGCCGCGGCCATCGTCTTCTTGGCGCTCTCGCGCGTTTTGTTGAGAACGGGAAGGAGAAGCCCGGCAAGGACCGCGATAATCGCGATCACAACCAGGAGTTCAACCATGGTGAATGTCGTTTTTTTCATGCTTAAAAATTTCCTATGTCGTCGCTGTTGACGGTATCGACCTTGGTGGTATCCGTCGCTTTTATTTCCTTGATTCCGTCGACGGCGGGGGTGCCCTGCACACCGGCTTTCCCGTCGCTCCCGAACGAAACAAGATCGAATGAATTCTTATTCACATTCCCCGGACAGATGTAGAGGAGCGCATTCCCCCACGCATCGACAAAAACACGCCGCCGGTCCGTCGGCGAACCGCCCACCACCTCCTTCAGCGAAGCGGACAATCCGGAATAATCCAACGCCGCCTCGAAATCCGCCTGGATCGTGTTGGTCGTCCAAATGGCTTTATCGCCGGAATAGAGTTGAAAATAGAACATGCTGTTCGGGCTGCCGGAAGGGGCCATCGTCTGCGGATAGAAGCCGTGTTTTTCGCGGACTTTTTCCAAAGCGGCGGAAATGCGCGCAATCAAAGCCTCGGTGCGGGCAACCTGGTTGCGGGTCGTGGCGAAACCGTAAATCCCGATCCCCATCCCGGCCAGAACAGCGATAATCGCAATCACAACCAGAATCTCAACCAATGTAAACGAACGACGCATGCCGCATTTCTCCTTGAAAAATTTGCCCCTATGATGTACTTTATACATAATCCATCAAATGTCAAGTATTTTTCCGCTATGAGTACTGTAAAATTGGAAATTTATGTCCCCGTCGAATCCGCGGAAGCGGTGATCGCGGCGATCACCCGCGCGGGCGCGGGCCGGATAGGCCGCTACGACAACTGTGTCTGGACGACCGCCGGGACGGGACGGTTCCGCCCCCTGCCGGGCAGCCGCCCCGCCCTTGGACATACGAATGAAATAGAGCATGTCGCCGAGCAGAAGATCGAAACCCTCTGCCTCCGCGAACACCTCTGCGCCGTCCTGGACGCGCTCCGGGCAAGCCACCCCTACGAAACCCCCGCGTTCCAGTATTGGGACGTCGAGCTTACCTGAAAGGATTCACCACCATGCTTAAATATCTCCGTATTATCGTCCTTTCCGTGCGCCGTTTTTTCCAGATCGGGTATTCGCAGCGCGCCACGGCGCTCACGTACTACACGCTCTTCGCCATCGTTCCGATCGCGGCGCTCCTCTTCGGCATCGCCAAAGGCTTCGACATGGAATCCATCCTGAAGCGGGAAATCGCCGAGCGGTTCGAACAACATGCCGATCTTGTGGAGTGGGTCTGCCGCTTTGCGGAAACGACCCTCCGGGAAGCCTCCGGCGGATTGATTGCCGGAATCGGCGTCGCCGCGTTGTTCTGGACGGTCATCATGCTCGCGTCCAACGTGGAGGAGGCGTTCAACGCCGTCTGGCAGCTTTCGCGCCGCCGCAGCATGTTCCGCAAGGCGGGGGATTACCTCGCCACCGTGCTCATCACCCCCATCGTCCTGATCGTAATCGGCTCCGGAAGCCCACTTCTGAAGGCCTTTCTGAACGATCTCCCCGGAAAACTCCCGTTCTTCCATGAAACCGGAGCGACCGTCCTCGCCCTTGTGGGCAACCTCACATCGGTCGTCTTCGCATGTCTTCTCTTCACGGTCATTTATCTGGTCGTCCCCAATACCAAGGTGCGTCCCTCGGCGGCGCTGACCGGCGGGATCGCCGCGGGGATCCTCTTCCAGGGACTCCAGTCCGGATTCATCTTCATCCAGATCGCGCTATCCAAGTACAACACCATTTATGGAAGTTTTGCGATTCTTCCCCTCTTTCTCTTCTGGCTGCAATTTTCCTGGATGATCGCCCTCCTGGGGGCGGAGATCGCCTACGTGCAGCAACACATCGACAAAGGGCACTTCAACGGCGAAGAGCTCTCTTTGAGCGCGCGTTTCCGCCGAATCGCCCGCCTCGCCATACTCCGGCGCGCGATTCGCGCCTACTGCAACAACGAAACGCCGCCCGCCGCCAGGACCATCGCCGACGAACTTGAACTCTCCGACGCGCAGACCCGCCAACTCCTGGATGAACTGCTCACAAGCGGGCTCCTCCTCGCCGTCCTGGATGCCAGCGGTTCCGAAATCGGCCTTGTTCCCGCCATTCCGCCGGATAAACTCACACTGGCCATGGCGCACGCACGCTTCGACGAGTCCGGCTATACCCCCGCCGGCGCCTACGTTACCGGCTTGGCGGACGCCGCGGCGGCGTGGAACAAACTCGAAAAAACAATACGCGAATCTACCGACAACATCCTCGTGCGCGATCTCTAGAAAAAAGACGGATTTTCCGCCGGGGGCTTGCAAAGCATCTGAAGATGTGCTATAATACCCCCTTCTTCATTCTTCAGGGATTATGCGAATTGAGGAGCGCAACGATGACCGCAAGCAAGCTGTACCAGGAAACGACCGGGAAGTTCAAGAACTTCGTTATGCCGACTTATGCCCCGAAACTGCTTCTGGTTCGTGGCCGCGGCGCGTATGTCTGGGACGACCAGGACCGTAAATTCCTCGATTTTGCCACCGGCATCAGCGTGTGCAACCTCGGCCATTGCCACCCCGGCGTAACGGCGGCGATTCAACGCCAGGCCGCCGAGCTTGTGCATGTGTCCAATTTGTATTACAACCCCGTTACCCCGCTTCTGGCCGAACGGCTGATGACGCGCGGATTCGACGGTGTCGTCTTTTTCAGCAACTCCGGTGCGGAAGCCAACGAGGGGATGATCAAATTCGCCCGTAAAATCGGCAACGCCAAGGGGCGCAACGAAATCATCTCCATGAACGATTCCTTCCACGGACGGACGCTGGCGACGCTCGCCGCCACCGGACGGAGCAAATACAGGAAGGGTTTCGAGCCGGATATGCCCGGATTCACCCAGGTGCCGTACAACGACCTGGATGCGGTGCGGAACGCCGTTACGCCCCGCACCTGCGCGGTATTGCTTGAAGTGGTGCAGGGCGAAGGAGGAATTCTCCCCGCGGACGCGGCGTACTTGCGCGGATTGCGGCAGCTTTGCGACGAGCAGGGGATCCTGCTGTTGCTCGACGAAGTCCAGTCCGGAATGGGCCGTACGGGAACCATGTTCGCCTGGCAGAGCTTCGGCGTGGAGCCGGACGCGTTTTCGTTGGCCAAAGCCATTGCCAATGGCTTCCCGATGGGGGCCTTCGCAGTACGCCGGAAATACGCCGACACCCTCACCCCCGGCACCCACGCGAGCACTTTCGGCGGATCGCCGCTCGCCGCGGCGGCGGCGCTGGCCGTCCAACAGGCGTTTGACGACGAGCACATTCTGGACAACTGCCGCGAACGCGGCCAATACCTGATGGATCGCCTCCGCGCAATCACGGCGCCATATTCCTTTGTCCGCACAGTGCGCGGGCTGGGGATGATGATCGGCGTGGTGCTCGACCGTGAAGCGGCGCCTTTGGCGCAGCTCCTCCTGGAACACGGACTGATTGTCCTGACGGCGGGGGAAACAGTGCTGCGCCTCCTTCCTCCCCTGAATCTTACGAAGGCGGAAGCGGACGAAGGACTGGAAAAACTCGCGAACGGATTTGCGGAGTTCGCGCGCACGATTGAAGGGCAGAAGCCATGTTGAAAAATAAAGATCTTCTGAGGATCGACTCTCTCACGCACAACGAAGTGAAGGAAATTTTCGAACTCGCGGCCAAACTCAAACGGGAACGGGGGAAAGTCAATTTCCATCCCCTTGCCGGCAGAAGCGTCGGGATGATTTTTGCCAAAGCCTCCACGCGGACGCGTGTTTCTTTTGAAGTGGGCGTGGGAGAACTCGGCGGACAGCCGTTGTACCTGGACCAGGGGAAAATGCAAGTCGGACGCGGTGAAACCATCGCCGACACCGCCGAAGTCCTGAGCCGTTATCTCCACATGATCGTGATACGTACCTTCGCCCAGTCGGACGTGGACGAGCTTGCCCGCGTGGCAAGCATCCCGGTAATCAACGCCCTCACGGACGAAGAGCACCCCTGCCAGATCCTCGCGGACATGATGACGATGAAGGAAAATTCCGGGCGCGTCAAAGGGCTCAAAATGGTCTTTTACGGCGATGGACAAAGCAATGTGACCAACTCTTTGATCGCGGCGGCGAAACTGATGGATTTCGAGCTCGTGATCGCCTCCCCGGCGGCGTTCCGCCCCGACGCGGCGCGTCTGGCGGGCAACGCGAACGTATCGTGGTCGGAAGACCCGGTCGCGGCGGCAAAGGGAGCCGATTATTTGTACACCGACGTCTGGGTAAGCATGGGCTGCGAGGACGACGCGGCGCGGCGGAGGGGGCTTCTGACTCCTTATCGCATCGACATGCAAATCGTCAAAGCCGCCAAACCCTCAGTGAAACTGATGCACTGCCTTCCCGCGCACCGGGGAGAAGAACTCTCCGCCGAAGTAATGGACTCACCGTATTCGATTGTCTTTGACGAGGCGGAAAACCGTCTTCATGTTCAAAAGGCCGTGATGGCCATGTTGATGCAACGGTAAAACATGGGTTTTTTAGCTGTTTTTGTTCTGGCCTTCAGCGTTTCGCTGGATGCGCTGGCTGTTTCGGTGGCGTTGGGACTGACACGTCGTCCCCGCCCCGTCTACCATGCGTTTCAAGCGGGGACGTGTTTCGGCGTGTTCCAGTTTCTGATGCCGGTGATCGGGTTTTACCTGGCGCTTTCATGCCGGGGGTGGATCAGTACGATGGATCACTGGGTGTCGTTGATTCTTCTGTCGCTCGTCGGCGGGAAGATGCTTTACGATGCGATGAAAAAGTCCGACGAGGACAAAGAGGACGGCTCTCTGGCCTCTTGCGGCTGGCTTTGCCTGCTTCCGGCGTCTTTGGCCACGAGTGTGGACGCATTGGCCGTGGGCGTAACGTTGGCGCTGACGGATACCGCGTTGTGGTTCCCGGCGCTGGCGATGGGTGGAGTTACGGCGGTGGTTTCGGCGGTGGGCGTGTTGCTCGGCCACCGGTTCGGCCGGGCGTTTTTGCATGAAAGAGCGATGACCGCCATCGGCGGCATTGCGGTGATATTGATCGGTGTTCAAATTTTTTATACTCACATGCGGGAAGGAATTGTGCAATGAAACACGATGTACGGAAACTTTCGGCCGACTTTGTCGTGGTCGGCGGCGGGATGTCCGGCCTGGCGGCGGCGGTCGCGGCGGCGCGCAACGGAGTGAAAACGTTGCTGGTGCAGGATCGCCCCATGCTGGGCGGCAACGCCTCCAGCGAAATCCGCATGTGGATCTGCGGCGCGCACCAAAAGGAAACCGGTCTTCTGGAAGAAGTCGAGTGCGACAACTATTTCTATAACCCGACGCTCAAGTACACCCTCTGGGACGATGTTCTTTTCAGCTTCGCCCACCAGGAGCCCAATTTGATGCTCCTCCTGAACACCACCGTGGAGGATGTGCATATGGAGGGCGACGCCATCGCCTTGATCCAGGCGTGGAACCTTGTGCAGTATACCCGCTATGATATCTCCGGCAAATTTTTCGCCGATTGTTCCGGGGACAGCATCCTACGCCTCTCCGGGGCTGAGTGGCGCGCCGGACGTGAGGCCAAAAGCGAATTCAACGAATCCCACGCCCCCGATTTCGCCGACGCGAAGACCATGGGCAACTCGATTCTGATCCAGCTCCGTAAAACCGACGTCCACCGGCCGTTCCGCGCCCCCGAATGGGCCTACCACTACACGGAGGAAACCGCCCCGAAACGCCGCCTCCAGGCCGCGAACGACAACTTCTGGTGGATGGAATTCGGCGGCGTCCGCGACACGATCAAGGATGCGGACGAAATCCGCCTCGAACTGATGAAAATCGCCTACGGCGTCTGGGAATACATCAAGAACCACTCCGATAAGCGCGGATACGAATGGGAACTCGATTGGATCGGAAAACTCCCCGGCAAGCGTGAAAACGTCCGCTATGTCGGCGCGCACATGCTCTCCCAGACGGAAGTGGAAGCGGGCGGACTTTTCAAGGACGTGATCGGCCACGGCGGCTGGTCCATGGACGACCACCATCCGGAAGCGATCTATTACCCCGGCGCGCCGACAATCTTCCACCCCGCGCCGTCGCCGTACGGCATTCCCTACCGATCGTTGTACTCCAAAAACGTCCGCAACCTTTTCTTCGCCGGGCGCAATATCTCCGCCACCCACATGGCGATGAGTTCCACCCGCGTCATGGCGACCTGCGCCGTCATGGGGCAGGCCGTCGGCACCGCGGCGGCGTTGGCTTGCCGCAACAACACCACGCCGAACGGCGTGTACGAAAAACATCTTGCGGAGCTCCAGGCGACGCTGCTCGACCAGGATCAGTTCATTCCGGGGCTGAAGCGCGAAGTAAGCGCCCTCACCCGCGCCGGAAAATCCTCGCACCCGGCGCTCGCCGACGGCGATGACCGGAACAACGCGGCGTACATTCCCCTGAATCTTTCCTGCTCCATCGAATTTGAAAAAGAGGAATCCATCTCCGGTTGCCGGATCATTTTCGACAGCGACCTCGGCGACTACAAAAAAATGCGCTGCCAGGAAGGCGTACAGGCCGCCGTTGCGTTCGCCCCCTCGTTTACGCGCGACTTTACCCTCGAAGCGAAGGTTAAGGGCGAATGGATTGGGCTGGCCGACGTAAAGGACAATCACCACCGTCTGGTCATGCCGAAATTTGCGCCGGTAAAGGCCACGGCCGTGCGCCTCGTCCCCAAACGCACCTGGGGCGGGGAATCCGCGCGCCTCTTCTCCTTCGAAGTCCGTTAATAAGGAGGAGCCGGGCATGCTGTATTGGCTTTCGCACTGGAGTCACCTCTACGGACCGTTGCGCTTGTTTGACTATGTAACGTTCCGCGCCGGCGGCGCGGCGATCATGGCGTTCCTCCTGGTGCTCCTTCTCGGTCCCTGGACCGCGCGAAAGCTCCGGGCGCTCAACGCACAGGCGGCGGATCGCTACGCGGGGATCATGCCCGAAGAATTCATCAGCAAAGACAAGCAGCGGACCCCCTGCATGGGAGGATTGCTGATCGTCGGCG
The DNA here is from genome assembly GCA_031549345.1 of Victivallaceae bacterium. Taxonomy (GTDB): domain Bacteria; phylum Verrucomicrobiota; class Lentisphaeria; order Victivallales; family Victivallaceae; genus CASFRF01. The sequence goes on along the minus strand of JAVBPY010000006.1, from coordinate 87,424 downwards.
CCATCGCCGTTTCCTCGCTTTTCTGGAACCGGTACCCGAGCCCGATCAGCCTGACGCTCCTGGAGGTAACACTCGCCATGGCGCTCCTCGGCTTCATCGACGACTACAAAAAAGTCGTCTACAAAGACCGGAACGGCATCTCGGCCAAAACCAAGCTTTTCGCCCAGTTCGCCATCGCCACGGCCGCCGTCGCCTCCCTGGACTCCGTGGCGGAAACCGGCGGCTACATGCGCGATTTGATGATCCCCTTTCTGAAGGCCCCCCTCTACACGAGCCCGTGGGTACTTCTCCTCCCTTTGTTCACCATCGTCGGTTTTTCCAACGCGGTAAACCTTACGGACGGAAAAGACGGTCTTGCCAGCGGCTGTACTGCGCTCTCCATGGTTACCTACGCCATTTTCGCGTATCTGATGGGGCACCGCCTTTTCGCCGAACACTTCAACATTCCCTTCATCCCCGGCATCAGCGAAGCGGTGGTGTTCGCCGCCGCCGTAACCGGAGCATGCATCGGCTTTTTGTGGCACAACTGCTTCCCCGCATCGATGTTCATGGGGGACACGGGGAGTCTGGCCCTCGGCGGCGCGGTGGGATTGATCGCGGTGCTGGTGCGCCAGGAGCTGTTGTTGCTCCTGACGGGTTTTGTTTTCGTCATGGAGATCGGCTCGGTCATGATCCAGGTAACGTCGTTCAAGCTGACGGGGAAGCGGGTTTTCCTCTGCACCCCCATCCATCACCATTTCGAACGAAAAAGCTGGACGGAGACGCAGATCGTCGTCCGCTTCTGGATCATCGCGATCGTCTGCTGCCTGCTGGCGCTCGCTACCTTAAAGCTCCGCTGATCGCGGCGGCGGGCTGAGTAAACGGTCGGCGAGCAGAAGAAGTCCCATGATCAGGAAGCAAGCCGGAACAAGGTAAAACGCGACGCGGAGCCCCCATGCATCCCCCACAAGCCCCATCACCCAGGTGAAGACGCCGCAACCGGGAACGCCGGCGCAGGATAGGAGAATGAAAATCATTGTGCTGTCCGTCGGAATCCGGTCCACGCAATAACTCTGGATGCTCGGCCAAAAAGGCCCGGTCGCAATGCCGGAAACCGCCAGGAGGCCGAACAACGCCAGCTTGGATTCGCCGCACCACGGAATGAACAAACTCGCCACAACCGCCACAAGGGCCGACACCATAACCAACGCATAGAGCTTGTGCTGGCGCACAAGAAACCCGGAGCCGATGCGCCCCGCAATCATTCCCCCCGCAAAGAACGCCGTCCCCAGCCCGCTGTCCCACGGGCTCCCGCCGGTTACCAGCCGGATAAAGCTCGGACACCAGAACGTGAGGCAGAATTCGCCCCCGCCCGCCAGGAACATGGCCCAAAAGAACAGCCAGAACCGGGGTTGCCGGACGGTTTCCTTAAAATGACCCCAAACCTGTCCGCTGGAGAGCTTCTTCTCCGCGGGATTGAAGCGCCCCCGGTATTTCCGTGTGGGGAGCAGGAGGAACGCCGCCGGGACCAGGGCCAGTGCGCCGATTCCAAGCGCCAGCGTCCGCCAGCTCACGCCTCTCAGCAAAAGCCAGCCGACAAACAACGTAACGGCGACGAGGCCGATGGACCAGAACGCATGTGCAACATTAATATAACGCCCCGGTTCCTCCGGGTGAAAATCCTGAACCAGAGGCGTTGCCAATCCCTCCACAACCCCCTCGCCCAGCCCCGCGACGACGACCGCTGCGAAAAGAAGCCCGTACCCCGGCGCCAGCGCCGCCAGCGAGATACCAAGGCCCATCAGAAGGACGGAAACACCGAGGCTCCTCCTCTTTCCCCAGCGTCCGGCAATCATGCCGCAAATAAGCATGGAAAGCACCATGGGAATGCTGCGCCCCACCTGGAGTGCGCCTCCCTGTCCCATGCCTCCTTCGGCCAAGGGAAAATGAAGATCCGCCGCGAGAGGAATGAGCACAAGCGGCAAAATCATGGAACACCCCGCGTAGGAGGCGAACGTAAAAAAGGCCGCATAGTCGTAGCGGCCGAAAACCATTCGATGCGTCGAAGTCATGGAATCCTTTGCGCCTCCCTTGTTTGATCGGCAAGGGAGGTAAATCTTAATTTATTCAGCAGGGGCCGTAGAAGGCGTCGATCAAATTCTCGCCCGCCGCCTTTTCCAAACCGGGAAGAGTCCGGGCGAAATCGATGAACGCCTGGCGCTTCTCTTCCACGCCGGAACCGACAATGCCCGCGATGACAAAGAGATCCAGCTCCACGTCGCCGATGGTGCCGGAACAACTCATATCCATCTCGTCGAGCCATTCCAGAATCTTTGTCGCCAACGCGTCGAGCTCCTCGCCGGGGCGTTCCGCGTACGTGGCGGAAAACTGAAATCCAAGCATCTGAAATTCTTTCAGATGCAGTTTTTTACGCGCTCTTCTTTTCATTGTTTCTCCTTTTCGTTCAGGGATGGTATTCAAGCAATACCACGGCGGCGGCGGCGATGCCCTCCTCGCGCCCGGTAAAGCCAAGTTTTTCGGTGGTGGTGGCCTTGACCGAAACGCGGTCAAGGGAGACGGCAAGCGCCCCGGCAAGACATTGCCGCATCGCGTCGCGGTACGGCATGAGTTTGGGGCGTTCGGCAAGAATCGTTATATCGCAGTTACCGACCTTCCAGCCGGAAAATTCCGGCCGTTCGAGAAGAAGCGTCAGGAGGCGGATGCTGTCGGCCCCCTTGAACGCCACATCCGTATCGGGGAAAAAAAATCCGATATCGCCGAGGGCGAGGGCGCCGAGCAGCGCATCCATGAGCGCATGCGTGGCCACATCGGCGTCGCTGTGCCCAAGAAGTCCCGTTTCGTGCGGAATTACGACGCCGCAAAGAGTGAGCTTCCTTCCGGGAACCAGGCGGTGAACATCGTATCCGTATCCAATCCGCACTGTGTTTCTCCCTTTTTACGCTTGCAATGTCCACAATCACCAGTACAGTACATGAGAAAACGAAAAATACAAGGAATTCTCAGCATGGACAAGGTAAAAGTTCGGATCAAAATGCTCGAAGGCTGCACCGACCTCCTCCCGGCCAAGGCCCACGGGGACGACGCGGCCTACGACGTGCGCAGCCGCGCGGACATTCTCCTCCCCGTGGGGCGGAGCGTTCTCGTTCCGACGGGTTTTTCGCTGGAACTCCCCGTCGGTTACGAAGCGCAAATGCGTCCCCGCAGCGGCCTCGCCTTGAAACACAACCTGACACTCACAAATGCTCCGGGAACCATCGACGCCGGTTACCGCGGCGAAGTCGGCGCAATCATGCTGAATCTTGGACCGGAGGAATATTCCGTCCGCCGCGGCGAACGCATCGCCCAAATGGTGATCGCCGCCCTCCCCGCCGTCGCGCTTGAATGCGTCGATGAACTCGCGGAAAGCCTTCGCGGCGAAGGCGGCTTCGGCAGCTCCGGGAAACACTGATTGCCGCCTTGTATTACCATGGAAGAGTATGAGATCATTTTTTCGGAGCGCCGTACACGTCTTTCTTTGTGCATGCTCCCGGATGGAAAACTGCAAGTCCGCGCGCCGCTGGGGATGTCACGGAGCGCCGTTCAGCGTTTCGTCGCCGCCCAGAAGCCATGGATCGAGGAACGGCGGAAAAAGTTGCGGGAACGGGGAATGCCGCAGGAATACCGTTTTGAAGCAGGGGAAAAATTTTATTTCCTGGGCGAACTTTTCCGCCTGGAAATAACCCCTTCTCCGGCGGCACGGGCCCGCATAGAGCCGGGAATACTGCGTGTTTCAAGCACGGCTCCGGACGAAATCCGCCTCCAGCTGGAACGTTTTTACCGGGCAAGGGCACGTGAGATCATGCAAAAAAAATGCGAACCGCTCGCACAAAAACGGGGACTTCCCCTCACAAAAATAACCATCAACAGCGCAACGACGCGATGGGGATCGTGCAGCGCCGGCGGCGCGCTGCATTTTCCGTGGAATCTGATGATGTGTCCGGAAGAAGCCATCGATTACGTAGCGGCGCACGAAGTGGCGCATTTGGAAGAGATGAACCATTCGGACGCATTCTGGCGCGTTGTCGCCGAGCTGTGCCCGACGTGGGAGGAGTCGTCCCGCTTTCTGAAAGAAGAGGGATATTTATTTCGAGCATGGAACAAAGAATGAAGGAGGGAAAAATGCCGAAAATTCTGTTTATCCAAGGTTCTCCGCGCAAAAACGGCAACACCGTGGCAGTGCTGGAAGCGGCGGCGGCGGAAGCGACGCGCCTCGGAGCGGAAGTAACCATCATGGACGTCGCTTCCATGGAATGCGTCGGCAAAGGCTGCATAAGTTGCTATGCCTGCCAGGCGATTCCGGAATTCGAATGCGTCCTGGACGACGAAGTGGCCAAAAACGTGGCAAAACTTCCGGAATTCGACCGAATCGTCCTCTGTGCTCCCATCTACTTCTTCGGCCTTTCCGCGCAATTGAAAATTTTCGTGGACCGCTTCTTCTGCCTGATGAAGCACCAGGGGGACACCATCGTATCCGCGCTTACCGGAAAACGGATTGACCTCATCGCCACCTCCGGCGGCACAGAAGAAGACAGCGGCGTCCGCAACGCCATCGGCATGGTGCGCGATATGAACGCCTTCCTGGAACTCCCGGCCCCGGAAGTCCTCTACTTCGGAAGCTGCTCCCCCGAACCGGCCGAACTGCGCAGCGACCTCAAGATGCGCACAAAAGCCGCTGCGTTTGCGCGAAAAATAATCGGCTGAAACAACCGTCTTCTTCATTAGGAGAGGGCAGTGTACTGCGCTTCCACCAGCTTACTTGAAGCCGCGGTGCGGCTTCGTGTGCCGTTGCGGGTGGCGGAGCTTTAACCCGCCGGAAGGCGGGCGCATCAAGGGGCGCGCCCTTGTGCGAGGTTCCCAGGAAGCGAGTGCCGAACGAAACGGTGTTACGGAATCCCTTCGGGGCGGTCCCCATGAGCACGCCAACCCACCCGCCTCGGCCCGCCCCGAATAATACAACGGGTACAGGGGATTTCAGCCCCTGTTGCGCCGCAAAACGCCGAGGGAGTGTGGGGGCAAAGGGCCCACCACTCTCCCTGCCCATCGCTTAAAATGGCAATTCGGAGCGACCGAAGTCGGGACGGACATCGCAAAGGAAAAACTCCAGGCGGACATCCCCGCAGAGTTCCTCGTGGCGGAGCCAAGCGCGGTTGAGGGTCTTTCCGTTCAGCTTCACGCCCTGGATGTAGCGCGATCCTTCTTTCCGGCAGGCGGAAACGGACAATGTTCCGCTGCCTGTTCGAAGAGTCATTGTATCGAAAAGCGGCGGGGTGAGGAAGTATATCGTGTGCCCGATCACAGGATAAAGGCCCACGGAATTCCACAAATAAAACCCGCTCTGGCAACCGAAGTCTTCGTCATCACGCAAACCGTTGCGATCCACTTTATAACTTTCCTTCAGGGCTTCGGCAACGCGTTCGGCGCTTGAATCGGGGGCGCCGATGAGCGTGTACAAGTGCGGAATGTGCATCATCGTTTCCTTGAGGTACCACACTTTTTCCGCAAACAAATAATCCAGACGCTCACGGAATCCAGCCGGGCCGCCGAGGCGTTCGATCAAGCCGGGAAAATCGTGAAATACACTCATGGCCCAGGCGACGGAGGGGGATTCGTAGCAGAGTTTATCGTTGTAGCTTTCCACGCCGCTCCGCCAGGGGTTGAACCCCTCGACGAACATTCCATCCGGGGAGCGGGCGAAAAAGACCTTTTTATCCGGCTCCCAGAGGTTCCATATCTGTCCGGCGAAGCGATCGTAGTTTTTCGCGGTTTCTTTTTCGCCAAGCTGTTCCGCCAAACGCGCGACGCACCAGTCGTAGAATGCGTATTCGATGTGCCGGGAGACGCCTCCTTTGGGAATATTGGTGGAAAGATAACCGAGTTTTTTCCAGTCTTCCAGCCAGCGCCCGGCGACCATCGGGTCCGGCGAAACGTCCTCGCTATCCTTCCGCAGGAAGCGGAGCGCTTTGCTGTAATCGACCCCCTCCAATCCTTTTCTTGCCGCCTCGCTGAAGACAACGGCACCGGCGTTGGCGCTCTGCATATAGGCATGGCGGTTAGCGATGAAGGCATCAGGGAGCCAGCCGTCGGAGTGTTCGGCGATGTCGAGGAGGTTGTTCATGAGATCCCGCGCGAGCAGGGGATCGAACAGCGTAAAATAGCTGTTCGCGTTCCGCACGCTGTCCCACAAGCAGCAGTAATTGTCGAAGGCGCGCACGCCCGACTTCCAGAGGGGATTTTCCTGATCCACGCCGAGATCCACCGGCATGGAATACAACCGGTAAAGCATGGTGTTGAAAATAGTATGCGCCTCCTCCGTACCGCCTTCCAGCGAATAGCGCTCAAAAATACGTTCCCAGGCACGTTCCGTGCCACGCACGATATCCTCGAAACTTTGTCCGTCCGACTCCGTGCGCAGATACCCTTCGGCATTGGCGACTGAAACCATCGAGATGCCAACGCGGCAGTTCAGTTCGGCGACGGCGCCAAAATCGAACACGCCGTGGCAACGTTCGCCTTGAACCGTTTTCATAATTCCCGCCGGGACCACCCCGTGTGCATTGGCCCAATAAGCCTTCCGGATCGGTTGATCGAATTCGATTTGGAAATACACGCTGTGCGGCGCGAAGTTGCCCCATCCTCCGCGAAAATCGCCGCGTCCGCGGAGCGTCCGCGCGCCGACCATTTCCAGATAACCGCCGGTGGACACGGGACATTGTTCCCAATCCTGGAACAAGCAGCGCTCTCCGGGGGGGGCAAGCATTTTGCGGATGGTCGCGCCGACGTCGATCATCAATTTCGCTTCGCCCGCGTCGAAACGATAGCGGTGCACACCCACGTGCTCGGAGGAGGTCAGCTCGATCCCTACGCCGAACGCCGCCTGCCGTGCGCGGTAATACCCCACGCGCGCCGATTCGTCCGCAAGAACCGCATCCACACTCCGGGCGAACGGAGGCTGAAAAAACGGAACCACGTCGTAGGTACGGATGTCGCCCGTAAAAGGCATCAGCCGGATGTTGCCGTACCGCCCGATACCGCCGGTTCCGGACATATGAAGATGGCTGAATCCGATCACCGGTTTCCCGGTGGTATACCCGGTGGTCGACGGAATCGCACCGTCGCAATCCGGGCCCACGCGCACCAACGCGAGGGGGCGATACGGGCCGATCAAACAATTACCGCGTCCTACGCCAAGGGTGGGATCTACATACTGAAGGGGGGATTTTTTCGGCATTTCTTCATCTCGTGTTATGATTTGAAAAATCAGGGCACCTCTAATAAGGCGTGTTTTTTGTCCAAGACATGCAATTATAAGAGGTGCCCATCAGGCTTGATCGTGCCGCAGGTCCGCGGCGCGATCGAAAATTTCTTCGCGTGAAATTCCGGCTTCGTTGTACATGGCGAAAATATTGTTCAACGGCGTTTCCGGCGCAACCGTGTGCGATGCGGCGAGAATATAGCCGCCGTTGGAAGCCATGTGGTCGATCAGGGCGCGCGTCGTATCGCGCACATCGTTCACGCTGCCGTTCGGGAGAAGGTCGATGGTATCCACTCCCCCCATAAACGTCAACTCTTTGCCGAAGTCGTTCTTCAATTCAAAGGGATCCATGCCCGGACAGCCCGTCTGGATCGGATTCAGGACGGAAATGCCGATTTCGATCAAATCGGGAATGATCGGGCGGATTGCGCCGCAGGAGTGAAACGCCACAGGAATATGCCGGCGCAACCCGACTTCAACGATCTGGCGGAGCCCCGGTTTGACCTGCTCCCGCCACATCTCCGGAGAAATCATCATGCCATTCCTGCCGCCGACATCATCCCCCGTCCAAAGCCAATCCGGGCGGTGCGCCGCGCACCCCTGTTCCGCCAAATCCACATTGAACGCGATCAAGCGCTGAACAAACGCGGCAAATTCGGGCGGATTTTCCGCCATCCAAAGCATGGTTTCCTCCATGCCGAAAAGGCGGTTTAAAAGCTCGAATACGCACGGGGAAACATCGCAGCCGGAAAAAAAATCCCCATCCCGGCGGACGCTCGAAGCAAGAACGCGCACCAGGTCGGGGATTTTGTCGTGCGGAAAACGGTAGCTGCCCAGCGAGGCAATGGGAACTCCGGCCAAGGGACTCCGCACAATCTGGTTGAAACCGTTCTGGCGTTCCCACTCAATGCCCCAGAAATCGCTGTGCCCTTCCCCGTCGCAATCATGAACAATGCCTTCCATGGCGTAGTTGTTCCCGATCCACCCCTGGGAAACATCGTTCCCCATCGCCGTGCCGACGTCCGACGGGGCAATCTCGAGAAGCGCCGCCAGACGCGCCGCCGTGTCGGGATGGAACCACATGAACACCGGAACACGGTCCGTGGAGCGGTGCGCAATGGCTTTTTCGACACGCTCCCGTGAATTCATGCGTCAGCCCCGGATCAGGGCGAGAAGTTCGTCGCGGCGGCGCTCCATATCGCGCTCGGTTTCCGCTTCGACGATCAGGCGGAGCAAAGGCTCGGTGTTGCTGGAGCGGACATTGAACCACCAGTTTTTGTACTCAACGGAGATGCCGTCGAGTTCGTACATGTTGCCGTCGGCGAATTTCGCCTTGATCGCGGCGAGAATGGGCTTCACGTCGGAAACCGTGGAGTTGATCTCCCCGCTGGAATAGTATTTGCGGAGGGGCCTCACAAGGTCGGAAACACTTTTTCCGCTCTTGCAGACCAAATTCGCCAGTTTGATCATCGCCAATCCCTGCGATTCGGCGAAGGAGTTTTCCTTAAAGTAGTAGTGCCCGGAGAGCTCCCCGGCGAACACCGCGTCGTTTTCCCGCATCTGCGCTTTGATGAACGCATGCCCCACGCGCGACATCAGCGCCTTCCCGCCGTGTTCGGCAATGCATTCGCGCACCGCGCGGCTGCTGCGAAGATCGTACAGAATCGTCGCCGGACCGGCGGAAAGGATATCCTGCGCAATCAACGCGGTAAAAAGATCCATGGGGATGATTTCACCGTTGTTGTCAATAAAGCCGCAACGGTCGGCGTCGCCGTCGAACGCCGCGCCGAAGTCGGCGCCGACTTCGCGCACCCTGGCGCGGATCGCGTCGAGAGTGGCGAGGTGCAGCGGATTGGCTTCATGGTTCGGGAACGTTCCATCGAGAACATCGTACATGGGGATGATTTCAAAAAGATCCTGAATGCCGCCGATTTCGTACAGTCCCATCGCATTGGCGTAGTCCACAACGACCTTGAGTTTGCGGTTGATGTGGGCGAAAGAACGAAGAAACGCGCCGTATTCCGCAGCGATGTCGAAGGTGGAAATTTTTCCGGCTTGGGCGGCATCGGCCCGCCACGCTTTTTTCGCGACAATCTGCTCGATATCGCCGATCCCCGTCGCGCCGGAGATGGGAACGGCATTGGCGCGGCAGAGCTTGAAGCCGTTCCATTCACCCGGATTGTGGCTTGCGGTGATCATGATTCCGCCGTCCGCGGCGAGTTTCCCATTGGCGAAGTACGACATGGGCGTGGAGCAGAGGCCAAGATCGACCACTTCCGCCCCCAAGGCAGTCATCCCCTTGGCGAGCCCTTTGAAAAGCTCGACCGAGTGCGGCCGCATATCGCGGCCGACAACGACTTTTTTCGCGCCGGTGAACGTGATGTACGCGCGGCCGATCGCTTCGGCGACGTCGCCATTGACTTCCCCGGGGTAAATTCCGCGGATATCGTACGCTTTGTAGATGCCGGACATAAAAGATTCTCCTTGGTTGACGTCGCCGTGTTCTGTCGGGAAAACGCGCTATCCGGCGCCCGAAATTTTGCTGAAATGGCAACCCCGCCAGGATTCGAACCTAAACTAAGTGGACCAAAACCACTTGTGCTACCGTTACACCACGGGGTTGCGTTATTTTCATAAGATACTCCATTATTTCAAAATGTCCAGCCGCAGAGTAAAAATTACGTGAAATACATGTTAAATGCGATAAGATGCGAGAGGGGGAAAACTTTTGAGGAAAGTTTTCCCCCTCTCGCGCTCTCCCTCTTTCAAACCTTTTCGTGTTCGTTTTCGCAATTGGCGACGCCAATTGCGAAAACGCGAGGTTCAGGAAAATGCGGCGCAGCGGGTAACAAGGTCGCAGAGAATCGGGTATAACGGGTGTGCGCGGTTCGCCGTGAAATCGATCCGGCTGCCGTCGATCAAACGCAGAACAAGACCAAGATCCATCAAGTACTTGAGTTCGCGGTGGACCACCGGCGCGCTAAGATCGATCTCACGCGCCAGCTTCCGTAAGTAGTATTCGGGCTGTTCCGGCGTGAAGAGTTTCGCCAGGATCCGGGCGCGGCTCCGGGAGCCGATTAATTTTTCGAGCATAATGCGTCCTTTCGCTTTTGAATGTATTCGACGACATCCTTGAATGTAATCAGTTTTTCCGCATCGGCGTCGGGGATGTCCATCCCGAACGCTTCCTCCCAACCCATGACCAACTCAACCACGTCGAAACCATCGGAGATGTAGTTGAGTAAAAACATTGGGTCGTTCGCATGGATCATCGAATCAGGCGGCAAACCAAGCTGTTCGATCATAATATTTCGCACAGTCAGTGCAATGGCCGCCTGTTCCCGCCCGTTCCAATAGCGGCAGAATTCGGACAATTCCAACGGCGGACGGCGGCTCAATTCATCGGGATATGCCTCGCCATTGATTTTCCGGCATTTTCCGGCATGGTAGAGATCACAATTCTTTTGTAATTCGGGAGAAAGCGGCGGCGGTTCGCAATAGGAATCCACCTCCGGCAAATCTTCCGGAAAAATTTGCATCGAGCACCCGCTGAGCGCGGCTTGCGCGGCCTGCGCAACGGAACAATCGCCCGACATGGGCGACAGCCGCAGCGCCCGGAGGCAGGCCGGGTACGTGCGCCCGGCGACGATGGCGAAGGCATCATCCGGGTAAATTTCGACCGGGCTTTTGAGAAAATCCGCGATCATGCACCCGCCGCGCGCCTCGAGGCGGGAGTTGAAGCGGCGGCCAAAGCGCTCCCGCGACGCCGGATCGTCCAGTTTCAGCGCCGGACGGTTGCGGAACGCATCGTCGCGAAGACGCTCCATCGCCATCAGGATTCCTTCCTGGCGCTTTCGCATCACTCCGCGAACCAAAAGAAAAGCAAGCGAAACGACAAACATGAGTACACCCCAGTAGATCACTCCCGCGTACCCGAAGAAGCCGACCACAAAAACGCAGAGGATGGAAAACACCGCCGCAAAAGCGAAAACCGATTGCAACAATCCAAGACGCCATTCTTCGTATTCAAGATGTTTCTCCAACTCCGGATCACGCAACGGGGAATCATGTTCCGCACCGAAAGGGCCTTCGAAATGTTGCCCTGTCCAGGACAAAAGACGCGTCCGGAATACTTTTTCTTCCGCTGCATTCCTGCGTATAATCCGAATGCAATGGATGATCAAGATCGCCAGCGCGGTACCCGCGATGTACAGCCACCAGCGCGGGAAAAAATACAACAGGATGCCGGGTCCCAAAATCCACAACGAAAACCGAAAAAGAGTATTCATTATCGCACCTCCTATGCCTTGTGCTGCCTTTAATATAACGCATGTTATCAATAAAGCAACATAAGGAGTGCGATTTTTCTATTTTTCCCACAAAAGCGGCTGAAGCATTTTATACAATGAGCGGCTCTGGTAGCGGTATTGCTGATTTTTAAATTGGATGAATACCGCATCGGGGCAGTGCCCTGTTCCGCTACCGACGGAAAATGTGTCCTGCCCTCCGTTCTTCCAACTGAAACGAACGACCCACGGATCGTTGTTTCCGGAATTCTTCCCTTTCTTTGTATCAAAAGCATAGCTGGCAGCCATTCCCTTTTGGAAACGGGCAATTTCCCCCAGGGTATTCAGGCGAATTGAGGGGGAATCCTTCTGCGAAAAAATGATTTCCCGGATCTCCGACGCGGGCTCGTAACGCAACGAATACATCCGCCACGCATTCCTCACGCCACCAATGCAAAAGAGTGTGCCGACCACACAAAAAAGACATCCTACAATCAAGCACATACGGCGGTTGCCCCGGTTGCCTGACATTTTTTTATCTTTATCCAAAAAGGCGAGTCCGGTGAACACAAACGCGAACAATGCCCAGAAAAAGGGGAAAACATGATAATAGGGTTGCAGCATCCATAAGATGGCGACAATCGTAATGATCGCTCCGCCGAAAAGGAGGCGCCCCCGGAAATTGATTTCCCGGACGCCCACGGTTGCGGCAAAGCATAGGAATGTTCCAAATGCGAAGAAAAACAACGACGCGGAACTCCACTCTCCGCTCTGAAAATACGGAACATTGATGTAGAGGACCGGAATCAGGAGCAATGCGCCATAAGCAAGCAATGGGGCGGGAACTCTCAATTTTTCCGGTGTGGGCGTATTTTCGGGAGCATTTTCTTCCTCTTTCGCCTCCTCCGAATTCTCCATCTCGGACGTATTCTCGGGAGCGGTTTCTTCCTCTTCCTCCGAATTTTTCAGGCGGGCGACGCAGAGAGTCACAAGACTGATGACGGCAAAAAAAGTACCGAAAAAAGCAAGAGGGATGAACCCCGCGGGCAACCGAACTTTGAAAACCAACGCAATCAAAAGGAGGGGGCACAAATACAACAGAACCCGAATTCCCCAGGCGACCCTGCGGGCGGGCGGCGGCAGCTCTTTCGGATCCAGAAAGATTGCAACAAGGAACCAAACAAGGCAGCCAAGCGGGGACTCTACAATCCGGGTCCCAAGCCCCCGCCGCCGCACTTTTTTGATGCCGGAGGCACGGAGCGCTTCGACAATGGCAAGCGCCGATTGCTCCAGCGTCCGGGCGTCGTCATCCAGATCGGGCAACATCTTTTCCGCCGTATCGATTTCCACCACGGCCCCGAATTCACGACTCAGCCAAAGCACCGTGCATACGTCGTCAAACCAGATATCATCGCCGGAGGGCAATCTCCGAATGTCCCGCCAGCGCATGTTGCTGTAAATCGACTCCGGGGGCATACCGAGCAGCCGGGCGATTTCCCGGCGCAGCCCGAGCGCGACCGCCGCCTCCATCGACCGGGGGGCGAAGCCGCCGTTGCTCAAGTACTCGCTGTCGCTGCAGCACGATCCGGTTTCCTGTTGTGAAAATTTCATTGTTCCACTCCCTTTTCGTCATCCAGGACAAGTTTGCGGCGACAACGGGGGCACCGCCAGAAACACAAACGACCGTTGATTCGTTTTTTGCAAAAGGGGCAGCGGAGCAATGGATTTTTTACGATGCGCCGTTCTTTTTTTTCCATCCGAGCAATAAAGACGATCAGCGTAACGAACCAAACCACGCCGATAACGATGGGAACATAAGAGAAAGAGTGATCGCCGAAAAGAAAAACCCCCATGCAGATATATCCGGGCACAATAAACAAAAGCGCTGGAAGGATCATTTGGGTGCGGTACTTCTTGCGGGCTATCCAATCCACCCGCGTCGGCAGCGGAACATCGCATTCCGGCGCATCGGGGGGCCATTCCGGGTCGATGACGGAGGCGCATGTCGAGCAACGTCCGGTATATTTCAATATGCCTGCCTGAAAGAGCTCGTCGCAAACCGGGCACTTGGGAAATTCGGGGCATTTCTGTATCCAGCACGCATGGAAATCAGGGAGAAGGAGTATGAGCATCGCCACGGCAAAGATTGCTCCCGCCAACAGGAAAGCCTCCCAAACACTGCCGCCCAACTCTTCCGGAGTCATCCGGCAAAGAATCTGCAACGCAACCGCCGCCCACGCCACGCCCATGAACAAGCCGCAATACAACACCTTGGCGCGCGGCAATTGCGGCAGTGCAATGCAGGCGACTTCCTCCACACGGAACAAAGGCTCGCCGCACTCCCAACACTCCGCAATGGCCCCCGGCGCGGAAAAATCGAGCAAGCATCTTTTCCCGCAGTGCTGGCAGCGAACATACGGAAACGGCCAAACCCGAATGAAAAATAAAACACATGGAAAAAAGAAGGGAACAAGAATCCATAGAATGGCACCGGCAGCCACCGGGAAAAAATGCGCAAAAAGTGTTCCCGTCAGCAAGTAAATGGACCCGCCGATGTACGCGATACGACAACAAAGATGAATGCGGCGAATCTCCCGCTCCCGGACAGAGCGGACGAATTCCTCCTGCGTGGGTTTGCCCGAGGAGAAATGAATTTTGTTTAAAATCACCATTCGTCCTCCACGTTCACAATCCGTTCACCGCAAAAGTGGCATCGGCCCGTTTTCGTTTCAATCTCCGTTTCGAAGAACTTTCTCCGACAGGCGGGACACTGCGGCAAATGAATACAATGAACGATTATTCCGAAAAAACCCCGTAACACCAAAGGAACAAGCGCAACCGAAAAAACGATCGCAGGAACGTCCGGAATATTGAGATATGTAAAACATCTTAAAGATCCCATTAAAAGAAAGAGGAGGGCTGCGGCAAATACCAATAACAAAAGTATCACAACCCCAATATCGCGCAGCCGTATCAATTCCAGCGCCTCCACCGGAAGCAACGGCGATATGTAACTAGCCGGTTCGTCACGCCACACACATTCAAGGCAATGCGGGCATACCCCCTCCCGGTAGACGACAATGCCCTGCGGAAGCAAAGAGAAATGCAACAACCCCTTCCCCGGCGGATCCGTATTCACCGCGTCAAAGCGAATGAAAATCTTTTTCCCGCAGTTCGGGCAGAGGTCGAACCGGATTGCCGTTCTTTTTTTCAGCAGGCCCCAGGCGATAAAAAATGCAATCGTTACAAAGCAGAACACGAACCATTTTCCGTCCCACCGCGCCACCGCGCCAATCCACAGGAGGATGCCAAGCAAAACAAGCTTCCACGCCACGCTCCATGCCACGCGCCACGGATAAAAATCCAGGCTGAACGCCACAATAAATTCTTTCCTGGAAAACCGTTCGTCCATTGCCAGATCCTCGCCTAGAGATCGTCAAAATCTTCGTGATTAAAGCGGCTCAAAACATGAAGGCGCTTTTTTTCGATGGCGCCATTGACCATTTTTATACTGTACACCTTGCTGCCGGTCTTTTCCGTCCTATACGCGTCCAAACTACCCATGAACGCTTCGCGTTCGGAGGGGATCAACATATCTTCCTTTTCGGCAAACAAACAACAATCATGGTAAAACTCTTCCTTGAATGGCTCGATCCCAAAAGAGTGGGCGTAGGCTTCGAGCATTTCCAGCGTCAGGCGGTTGCGTTTGAAACGCTCCGCATACCGGCCCGTGTCCTCCTCGGGCAATGGCTCCCCGTACTCATGGAAGTCCCAGTGCTTTTCCTGGTGGCAGCTCACCGACACAAAGCGCGATTCCCCGCCGAACGGAATGTATTCGAAGCGTCGGCTCTCCGTATCTGTGTACGGGAAATGGGGGTTCCCGCTGGGGAGTCCGGCGGGAAGATACTGTATCAAGAGCGCGTCGCATTTGCCCCATTTTCCCAATCCGCTCAAGCTGTTCCCGAAATCGTCGCCGTCGTTGTGCAGCGCCAATGTCCATTCGGA
The DNA here is from genome assembly GCA_031549345.1 of Victivallaceae bacterium. Lineage (GTDB taxonomy): Bacteria > Verrucomicrobiota > Lentisphaeria > Victivallales > Victivallaceae > CASFRF01. The sequence continues at coordinate 71,842 of JAVBPY010000006.1, read as the reverse complement.
CGCGGTTCCGACGAAACACCATTTTTCCGCTTCCATCGCAACAGGGAGGAGCTGCTCAAAAGCATCCCGGAGGGAACAGTTTCTTTCCCGCTGCCGGACACCGAACATCAAAGCCTTTTCCCGGCGCACGAAAGCTCCCAGCGCCTTCTCCGGCGAAGCCCGGAGAAACAGAAGATTGCCGCTCAGCGGCAGATATTCGCCCCGAAAGAGCATTTTTCCCGTGATGTCCCGCATTCTGCCCATGCCGTCGCCTCCGCAAATCAAGAATAAACCGTGTTTGCCGTACAATAATCCGACGGTACAACTCTTTCAAGTATACAGAGTTGTAAACAGAAAAAATTTCAGAAATATTTGCGTGGAAGAGGCTTCCATGCCCTGTTGCGCCACAAGGCGCCGAGGCCGAACGTCGGCAGGGGGTGAGGGGGCGCGGTCCCCAATATGCGACGCTTTATTGCGCCAGGGCGGAGAACGTTGGCGCGGCAAGTAAAAAAGCCCGGTACGCAAAACGCGTACCGGGCTTCAGAGTGAATCCGATTACTTACCGGAGACGACGCCGTGGTCTTTGAAGACACGGGTCGGGGAAAATTCGCCGAGCTTGTGTCCGACCATATTTTCGGTCACGAACACCGCCACAAACGATTTGCCGTTATGCACATTGAATGTGTGTCCGACAAAATCCGGAATAATCATCGAACGACGCGACCATGTCTGGATCGCCTTTTTGTTGCCTTTGGGCATCTTTTCGACCTTCTCCATCAAATGAGCGTCGATGAAGGGGCCTTTTTTGATCGATCTGGGCATTACTTCTTCCTCCGTTCAACGATGAATTTGCTCGAAGTCTTCTTCGGATGCCGGGTACGCTTGCCCTTGGCGAGGACGCCCCAGGGCGAAACAGGATGGCCGCCGCCGGAGGTTTTTCCTTCGCCTCCGCCCATCGGATGGTCAACCGGGTTCATCGCCACGCCGCGAACGTGCGGGCGGAATCCGAGATAACGTTTCTTACCGGCTTTACCGAGCTTGACGTTCATGTGCTCAAGGTTCCCGATCTGCCCGATGGTCGCGCGGCAATCCACGTTGACCAGGCGAACTTCGCCGGAGGGCAATTTGATCTGGGCGTAGTGCTCGTCCTTGCCGCGGAGAACCGCGGTCTGGCCGGCGGAACGCACCATCTTGGCACCGCGCATCGGCTGCAGTTCAATGCAGCAAAGCGTCAGGCCGACGGGAATATCCTTGATGGCTTTGCAGTTGCCCGGCTTGAGTTCGGCCTTGGGGCCGTTCATCACAACATCGCCGACCTTCATGCCGACCAAAGCCGGGATGTACGCCTTCACGCCGTCCGCATAGCAGATCAGCGCGATGTTGGAAGAACGGTTCGGGTCGTATTCGATCGCGATCACCTTCGCCGCAATATCATCCTTGTTGCGCAGGAAATCGATCAACCGGTAACGACGCTTGTTGCCGGCGCCCCGGAAACGTGTCGTGGTGCGGCCGTAGTTGTTACGGCCGCCGGTAGCAGATTTGCCCTTGACGAGCCGCTTCTCCGGCGTGGACTTGGTGATCTCGGAGTAATCCAAGTTCGCCATGTTACGCCGCGAAGGAGTCGTGGGGCTGAAAGTTTTTACCGCCATATTTTTACCTCTTGAAGGCGCAACGCGCCTTAAATAATTTCAATGGTCCCTTCGGACAACGTGATCACCGCCTTTTTCCAATCGGAACGGCGGCCCATCTTCATCGAACGACCGGCGCGCTTGGGCTTGCCGAAATAGTTCATGATGTTGACCGATTTGACTTTAACCTTGAAGAGCTCTTCGACCGCGCGGCCGATTTCGATCTTACCGGCATCCGGATGCACCTTGAAGACGTACTTCTGCATGGCGACAAGGCCATTGCTTTTTTCGGTCGCCAACGGCGCGATAATCAAATCAAAGGAAGTTTTCATTTTTTTCGCTCCTCTTTCAGGCCAGCCGGCCGATGAAAGCGTCCAGCGCCTCCTTGGTGAACAACAACTTCCGGAAGTACATCAAATCGTAGACGTTGATCCCGGAAACCTCGCTCAAGAGCACGCCCGGCAAATTGCCCGTCGCGCAGTCGACGCTCGGCTCGTACGTGTTCATCGAAAGAAGAACCGAGCGGCTGTCCGCCAGATTCAGCTTCGCGAGCACCGCAATCGCACTCTTGGTCTTGTGATCGGCAACACAAAAGTTGTCAACAACCACCACGTCGCCATCGACAATGCGTTCGGAAAACGCACGGCGCAACGCAAGCTGCATCACTTTTTTATTGACCTTCTTCGCAAAACTGCGCGGGCGCGGACCGAATGTCGTACCGCCGCCAACCCAGATCGGCGAACGGGTGCTTCCGGCGCGGGCACGGCCCATGCCTTTCTGACGGAACGGCTTGGCGCCGCCGCCGCGCACTTCGCCGCGCGTCTTCGTGCAGGCGGTTCCGGCACGCTGGCCGGCCATGAAGGCGACAACCGCGTCGTGGAGGGCCTGCTCGCCCTTTTCCAGTTCCAGCACCCCATCGGGAATCGTGTATTCACCGACACGTGCGCCCTGGCAATCAAGTATATCCAAAACTTTTGACATAATGTTCACCTATCCTTACTTGGCGCGCCGTTTGATGGCTTCGCGCAACAGCAGCGTGCCGCCGTTCGGACCGGGAACCGCGCCGCGGACCAGGATAACCCCGTCCTCAAGCATCACGCGAACGATCTGCAAATTCTGTATCGTCCGGCGATCCGCGCCCATTTGTCCGGGCATACGCTTGCCCTTAATCACGTTGCCCGGCCATTCGCGGCAACCGACCGAACCCGGTTTACGGGTCCAACCGCCGCCGTGGCTGGCGCGACCGCCGCCGAAACCATGACGTCTCACAACGCCCTGGAAACCGCGACCTTTGGTCGTTCCGGTGATGTCCAGATACTCCTTGGCCGCAAAAACGTCTGCCTGAAGCACCGTTCCCGCCGTCAGTTCGGAGTCCGCATCCTGGCGGAATTCGCGCAGAATCGACGGAAACATCCCTTCGCAATTCGCTTTGGCGCAATGTCCCTGCACAGCCTTGGTCACATTCTTGGCTTTGCGGGCGCCGAAGCCCAACTGGAGCGCCGAATATCCATCGCGCTCTTTGGTCTTGACGTCAACAACCACGCACGGACCGGCCTGGATCACCGTAACGGGGACCACTTTGCCTGTCTCGTCGTAGACTTGCGTCATTCCGACCTTCTTACCGATTAAACCCTTCATCTGCTTCTCCTTCGCTTTTTAGATACACGCCCGCAATCGGTGGCGGGCGGCGGTATCCCGGAGCTCCCTGATCCCAAACGGGGGTCAGACTCCGATCTTGATCGCAATATCCACTCCGGCGGGAAGATTGAGCTTCTTAAGCTCGTCAATCGTCTTCGCCGACGGATTGATGATGTCCATCATCCGTTTGTGGGTGCGGATTTCAAACTGTTCCATGGACTTCTTGTCCACGTGGGGGGAACGGTTGACCGTCCACCGCTCGATGCGGGTGGGCAGGGGAACCGGGCCGGCCACCATGGAGCCGGTGCGTTTCGCGGTCTCGAGGATGTCGTTGACCGACTGATCCAGAATCCGATGCTCAAAGGCCTGGAGCCGGATCCGAATGCGCTGCATTTTGTCGCTGGCCATTTTACTTCTTCTCCACTACTTTATCTTGAATTTGTTTCGGTACGCGTTCAAAGTGCGCCGGCTCCATCGAATAGGAGGCGCGGCCGCGCGAGAGCGAGCGGATCGCCGTGGCATAACCAAAGAGCTCCGACAAGGGGACGTTCCCCAGAACATGGGTGAAACCGCCCGAGCCGGTATTGATTTCCACGATCGAACCGCGGCGCGAAGTGATGTCGCCAATGAGGTCGCCCATGTTTTCATCCGGCGCATTGAGCTCAAGCTTCATGATCGGCTCGAGCAGCATCACGCCGCCCTTTTTCGCCGCATCCTTGAGCGCCATCGAGCCGGCGATCTTAAACGCCATTTCCGAGGAGTCGACCGGGTGGTAGGATCCTTCGATGATCTCCACCTTGATGTCGACCAGCGGATAACCCGCGATGATGCCGGAATTCGCGGCCTCGCGAATGCCCATCTCGGTCGGTTTGATGTATTCCTTGGGAATGGTCCCGCCGACCACCTTGTTTTCGATCACAAGGCCCGAACCGCGCTCGCCGGGAGTCAGCTTGATCACCACGTGGCCGTATTGGCCGCGGCCGCCGGTCTGGCGGACGAACTTGGTGTTCGAGTCGGCGGCGGCGATCAACGCCTCGCGGTAGGCAACCTGCGGCGCGCCGGTGGAGGCTTCCACCTTGAATTCCCGGACCAAACGGTCGAGAATGATTTCGAGATGCAATTCGCCCATGCCGGAAATAACGGTCTGTCCGGTTTCTTCCACACTTTTGACCTGGAAGGTCGGGTCTTCTTCGGAGAGGGCAACCAACCCCTTGGAGAGCTTATCGCGGTCGCCCGTCGATTTCGGCTCCACGGCGATCGAGATGACCGGCTCGGGGAAGGACATCGATTCCAGAACAATCGGCTTGTCTTCCAGACAAAGCGTATCGCCCGTGGTCGCGTTCTTGAGGCCAACGGCCGCCGCGATATCGCCGGAGAACATTTCCGAATGCTCTTCCTGCTTGTTCGCATGCATCTGGAGGATGCGCCCAATGCGTTCACGCTTTCCGGTACGCGGGTTCAACACCGTCATTCCCTGCGTCGCAACGCCGGAATACACACGGAAATAGAACAGCTTTCCGACATACGGATCGGTCATAATCTTGAAGACCAGCGCGGAAAACGGCTGTAAATCACCGACATGACGCGAAATTTCTTCGCCGGTATCCGGATTGGTCCCCTTGATATCCCAAATATCGACCGGACTCGGGAGGAGCTCCACGACAACGTCCAGAAGCGGCTGCACGCCGACCTTCTTGAAGGCGCTGGCGCAGGCGACCGGAACCAGGCGCGCGGCCAACGTCGCGCGGCGCAGGGCGGCGCGGACATCGTCCACGGTGATCTCTTTTTCCTCAAGGAACATTTCGATGAGGGTGTCGTCGATTTCGGTTACTTTTTCAAAAATTTCCTGGTAGGCGATTTCACGGCGTTCGGCAAGTTCCCCCGTAAGGGCTTCTTCCTTAATGGTAACACCCTGATCTTTGGCATCGGCGCTGCCCGGAAAATAGAGGGCGCGGTTCCCCAGAACGTCGATCACACCGACGAAATCGGCTTCTTTGCCGATCGGGAGCATCACCGGACACGGCACGGCGCCGAGCTTGGTGCGAATATCGTTAACCACACCGTCGAAGTCGGCGCCGGTACGGTCCATCTTGTTGACCAGCGCGACGACCGGAACACCGTATTTCTGCGCCTGGCGCCAGACGGTCTCCGACTGCGGCTGCACTTTGCCGACCGAGCAGAACACGGCGACGGCGCCGTCCAGGACGCGCAACGAACGCTCCACCTCGGCCGTGAAGTCCACGTGTCCCGGGGTGTCGATGATGTTAATCTTATGGTTCTTCCAGAAGCAGGTGATCGCGGCGCTGGTAATGGTGATGCCGCGTTCGCGTTCCTGCTCCATCCAGTCGGTGGTCGCAGTCCCCTCGTGGGTATCGCCGATCTTGTAGTTCACTCCGCTGAAAAAGAGGATACGTTCCGAGAGGGTCGTTTTCCCCGCGTCGATGTGCGCCATAATACCGATGTTACGCACATCCTTAAGCGCCGTCTTGCGGTTCGGCGACTCATGAAATACTTTATTGTCGTCCGCCATGGCCATTACCACCTGTAATGCGCGAAGGCCTTGTTCGCCTGCGCCATTTTAAAGGTGTCCTCTTTCTTCTTGATCGAGGAGCCCGTGTTATCGAACGCGTCCAGCAATTCGCCGGCCAGCGAGGACTGCATCGAACGTCCCTTGCGGCCGCGGGAATAGGAGGTAATCCAACGCATCGCGAGAGCGACCTGGCGCTCGGGCTCCACTTCGATCGGAACCTGGTAGGTGGCCCCGCCGACGCGGCGGCTCTTCACTTCGAGCTTGGGCTTCACATTCTCCAGCGCCTGAATGAAAACCTCCAACGCGCCCTTCTGGGGGTGCTTGGCTTCCATCAGCTCAAACGCGCCGTAAACAATCCGCTGCGCCGTCGCCTTTTTGCCGCTGGTCATAACCGTGTTGATCAACCGGGCGACAAGTTCGCTGTTGTACTTGGCATCGGGAATCAGCTCCCGCTTCACAATACTGCGTCTTCTCATAGTGCAATCCTTAAAATTGATTCTTCACAAGAAACCGCCGTTCTCACATCCGCTGACGGGAACGACGGTCTGGCGGCGCGGAGCCGCGCCCGGTTTACTTCTTCTTGCCACCCTTGACCGGAGCGGCGGGCTGGCCCGGCTTCGGACGCTTGGCGCCATACTTGGAACGGCTCTGCCGACGCTTGTCCACGCCGAGGCTATCCAGCGCGCCGCGAACAATGTGGTAGCGAACGCCGGGAAGGTCGCGCACGCGGCCGCCCTTGACCAGAACCACCGAGTGCTCCTGAAGGTTGTGGCCTTCGCCGCCGATGTAGGCGGTAACTTCCTGACCGTTGGTCAGACGCACGCGGGCGATCTTGCGCAACGCCGAGTTCGGTTTCTTCGGCGTACGGGTGGTCACCTGGAGGCAGACGCCACGGCGCTGGGGACAGGCGCTCAACGCGCGTGATTTGCTTTTCTTGGTCTTGTCTTCGCGTCCGAAACGCACCAATTGGTTGATTGTCGGCATAGAAACGTCCTGATTTTCCTGATTTTTCGTTGTATCACTTATTTGTTTTTTAACACAATGCACTTACGGATTCATAAGATAACGTGCAAAGTGGTATTTTACAAGTTGTTTTCCATATTTTTTCCAAAAAACGTCAAAACGCCCACCGCCGCGTTCTACGCGGCGGCGGACGGATGCTCCATGAAAAGCTTAGACTTCGTCGTCGTCGCCACCCTCCACGGACATGGAATCCAAATCGACTTCGCCGACAAGTTCCTCGTCGGGGAGAAACTCATCGTCGCTCTGCACGGCATCGTCATCGCCCCAGTCAACGGCGCGCTCGGAACGCTCCGTGCGTTCGGGTGCGACTTCCAGCAGCGGAAGTTCCGGCTCCACCTCGGTACCGAGATAACGGAGCTTCACCGACTGGAGCGTTTCCGTACCCGTTCCCGCCGGAATCAAGTGCCCGGTAATCACGTTTTCCTTGAAGCCGATCAGGCTGTCCCGCTTTCCAAGGGTGGATGCCTCGGTCAGGATACGCGTGGTGTCCTGGAACGACGCCGCAGAAATGAAACTGTCCGTCTCCAGCGCCGCCTTGGTGATCCCCAGAAGGATCGGCTCGGCTTCCGCCGGACGACCGCCCTGGTCGAGCATCTCACGGTTGATCCGGTCGAATTCGGACCGGTCCAAGAGCTCGCCGGGAAGATAGTCGGAACTCCCCGATTCGGTAATGCGGACCTTCTGCATCATCTGCCGGATGATCACCTCGACGTGCTTGTCGTTGATCTCCACCCCCTGCGCACGGTACACAAGTTGAATCTCGTCCACAAGATAACGCTGGAGCTCGTACATGCCGCAGATCTCCAACAGCGTGTGCGGAACCACCGATCCCTCGGTGAGCTTCTGCCCCTTGCGGACAAAGTCGCCCTTGCTCACGGTGAGGTGTTTGTGGCCGGAGATGTTGTTGTGCTCCTCCGTCAATCCCGATTCCGGGTCACGGATCACAAGCTGCCGGCGGCCGCGCGAAATCTTGTCCACCTCGACGACACCGTCGATGCGGGCGATTTCCGCGACGTCCTTCGGAATGCGCGCTTCGAAAAGCTCGGCAATTCGCGGAAGACCGCCGGTAATATCCTTGTTCTTCGCCGAAGAACGCGGAACGCGCGCCACCACCATACCCGGCGTCACCTTGGCGCCGGCCTTGGTCATCAGGAACGCCCCCGCCGGAAGCGGGTAGTTCGCCAGCAACTCTCCCGCGGGGGACTTGATTACAATCTGCGGGTGCAGGTCGTCGCGGTGTTCCATTACGGTGATTTCCTCAACGCCGCCACGCTTCTGGCGGCTCAAGGTTACCATTTCGACAAGGTCATGCAACTCCACCAGACCGGCTTCTTCGATAATGATCGGAACATGGTACGGGTCCCAGGTTACAAACTGCTCGTTGAGCCCGACCCGGTCGCCATCCTTCTTTTCGAGCACGGCGCCCGCTTCAAGATCGTAGCGGTCCAACTCCGCTTCCGTCAGGGCGTCCGACCAGTAATCGTAGTCCTTATTGAAGGTGGCGCCGATCATCTCGGCTTCGACGCGGGCCCGTTCGCGCGCCTGCTTTTCGGCGGCCTTGGCGGCCGTTTCGTCGTAGACGATGACGTAACCGTTCTTGTTGACCACCACCGTCTGGCCCTTTTGGTTCTTAACCATGCGGACGTTGTAAAGCTTGATCCGTCCCGCGTTGCGGGCGGTGATCTTCGGTTGTTTGTATGCGCTCGAAGCGGTTCCGCCGATGTGGAAGGTACGCATCGTCAACTGCGTTCCCGGTTCACCGATGGACTGCGCCGCGATGATGCCCAGCGCATCGCCGATCTTGGCGGTGCGGTCGCTGGCCAGGTTGCGGCCGTAGCAACGGATACAGACGCCGCGAAGTGTTTCGCACGTGAGTGTCGAGCGGATAAGAACCTTCTGGATGCCGCGTTTCTCAAGCAACTCGACGGCATCCGGCGTAAACTCTTCGTTCTGCCCGATAAGCAAACGGCCATCGTCGTAGACGGGGTCACGCACATCCTGGGCGCTGAAACGTCCGAGAATACGGTCGCGGAGCGGAAGGATCTTCTCGTCCCCTTCGACAATCGCACTGACCCAGACGCCTTTAAGGGTGCCGCAATCTTCTTCGCGGCAGATAATATCCTGCGCCACGTCCACCAAACGGCGGGTCATGTACCCGGAGTCGGCGGTCTTAAGGGCGGTGTCGGCCAACCCCTTGCGCGCACCGTGCGTACTAATGAAGTACTCCAACACCGTGAGGCCCTCGCGGAAGTTGGATGTAATCGGACGTTCGAGAATGTCGCCCGACGGCTTGGCCATCAGTCCGCGCATACCGGCGAGCTGACGGATCTGGTCCTTGCTTCCGCGCGCGCCGGAGTCGAGCATCGCGTAAACCGGGTTGATTTCTCCCCGGCGCGAAGCCGTTTCCAGACGGCTGAAAAGCTCCAACGCCACCGCGTTACTGGCCTGTGTCCAAATATCGATGACCTTGTTATGGCGCTCGCCTTCGGTAAGGATGCCGTTGTTGTACTGCTCAACAACCTTGTTGATTTCGCCACGGGCTTCGTCAATCAGCCCCTCTTTGGTTTCCGGAACCTGGAGGTCGGCGATGGAGATGGACAAACCCGCCAGCGTGGCGTGCGCATACCCCAGGGCCTTAAGCTCGTCCAGCAAACGGATCGTATCCTCGTGCCCGGCGATCTTATAGGAGTTGCTGACCAGCGCGCCGAGATCTTTTTTCTTCGCGGTCTGGTTGAAAAAGCCGAGACGGCGGTCCCAGATTTCGTTGAAGATACAGCGGCCCGGCGTGGTGAGGATAAATTTGCTCTCCTTATCGCCATAGAGCGTATCCCGTCCCCGGTCCGGGTTGGGAATGCGCACCGCGTCGTGAATCTTCAGGAATCCGGACGCATGGGCGTACAGGACTTCGAAGTAATCGCGATAGAGCTTGGCCTTTTCCTTATTCCGCGGTTCGCACGTCATGTAGTATGAGCCAAGGGTAATGTCCTGCGTCGGCGAGGTGATCGGTTTCCCGTTCGCCGGCGAAAAGATGTTGTTCGGAGCCAGCATCAGGAGTTTGGTCTCCATCTGCGCCTCGTTGGACAACGGAACGTGCACGGCCATCTGGTCCCCGTCGAAGTCGGCGTTGTACGCCGTACAAACCAACGGATGCAACCGGAGCGCCGAACCTTCGATCAGAACCGGGTCGAACGCCTGGATACTCAAACGGTGGAGGGTCGGCGCGCGGTTCAACATGACCGGATGCCCCTTGGTGACTTCTTCAAGAATATCCCAAACCACCGGTTCGGCGCGCTCGATCATCTTCTTGGCGCCGCGCACCGTATGGGCGTGCCCGCGTCCCTTGAGGTGGCGGATGATGAACGGCTCGAACAAAATCAGCGCCATCTTCTTGGGAAGTCCGCACTGGTGCAGGCGAAGTTCCGGACCAACGACGATGACGGAACGTCCCGAATAGTCCACACGCTTACCGAGCAGGTTCTGACGGAACCGTCCCTGCTTGCCTTTGAGCATGTCGGAAAGGCTCTTGAGGGCCCGGTTGCCGGCGCCGGTTACGGCACGGCCATGCCGGCCGTTGTCCATAAGGGCGTCCACCGCTTCCTGGAGCATCCGTTTTTCGTTGCGGACGATCAACTCCGGGGTACCGAGCTGCAAGAGGTTTTTGAGCCGGTTGTTCCGGTTGATGACACGCCGGTAAAGATCATTCAGGTCGCTGGTGGCGAAACGGCCGCCTTCCAGCGGGACCAGCGGGCGCAGATCCGGCGGAATCACCGGCAGAACGGAAAAAATCATCCATTCCGGCCGGGAATTGCTGCTCATAAAGCCTTCCACCAGACGCAAACGCTTCGCCAGCTTCTTGCGGGTGGCTTTGTTGCCGGTGCTTTCCAGGATCACCTCCAGCTCCGCCTTCAGGAGGGGAAGATCGATGCGCTCAAGGAGCGTCTTGATCGCCGGCGCCCCCATGTCCGCGGTGAACGCGTCGCCGTATTCGTCCCGCGCCTGGCGGTATTCGATGTCGCTGAGGGTCTGTCCCACCAAAAGCGGCGTGTCGCCCGGATCGGTTACAACATGTTCTTCGTAATAAATGACGTGTTCGAGGGCTTTCGCCGTCATGTCCAACGCCAGGCCGATACGGCTGGGCATACACTTGAAGAACCAGATGTGCGAGACGGGCACGGCCAGTTCGATGTGTCCCATGCGGTCGCGGCGCACTTTGGCCTGGGTAACTTCGACGCCGCAGCGGTCGCAAACCACGCCTTTGTGCTTAACGCGCTTGAATTTTCCGCAGTTGCACTCCCAATCCCGCGTCGGCCCGAAAATCCGCTCGCAGAACAGGCCTCCTTTTTCGGGCTTAAAGCTCCGGTAATTGATGGTTTCGGGGTTCTTTACTTCACCGAAGGACCACGAACGAATCACTTCGGGCGAAGCGACGTTGATCGAAACCGCACCGAAACCGCTGGAGGCGCTTTTCCCCATCAGTTCCCGGTAAGCAAATGAATTGTCAATCACGATATGGCACTCCCACTATTATTGTTCGTCGGCCTTTTGGACCACACGGATATCCAGCCCGAGGCTCTGCATTTCCTTCAGAAGCACGTTGAAAGACTCGGGACGCCCCGCTTCCAACACATTCTGCCCCTTGACGATGGATTCGTAAATCCGTGCGCGTCCGGCAACATCGTCGCTCTTCACCGTCAGCATTTCCTGAAGGTTGTACGCCGCGCCGTACGCCTCAAGCGCCCAGACTTCCATTTCACCGAAACGCTGACCGCCGTGCTGGGCCTTACCGCCCAACGGCTGCTGCGTTACCAGTGAATACGGACCGACGGCGCGGGCGTGAATCTTGTTCGCCACCAAGTGGTCGAGCTTGAGCATGTAAATCTGGCCGACCATGACACGCTGATCGAAACGGTCACCGGTCCGGCCGTCGTAGACATTGGCCTTTCCGTCGTACTCGTATTTTCCCTCGGCGTTCGCGCGGAAACCCCAATGGTAGTTGCGGCCGTCGCGCTTTTCAACCACGGTATTGGCCTCTTCCATCAATTCAACGATCCGCGTTTCGCGGGCACCGTCAAAAACGGGCGTTGCAACCTTGATGCCGAGCAGTTTCGCGGCCCACCCAAGATGGGTCTCCAAAACCTGCCCGACGTTCATACGGCTCGGTACGCCGAGCGGATTCAACACGATATCGACCGGCGTTCCATCATCCAGAAACGGCATATCCTCCATGGGAACAATTTTGGCGACGATGCCCTTGTTTCCGTGACGGCCGGCCATTTTATCCCCGACCTGAAGCTTGCGCTTGCAGGCGACGTAAACCTTCACACGCTTGATGACGCCGAGATCGAATCCGTCGCCGGAGTCGATGGTATCCATCATGCGCTGACGCTGCGTTTCGTTTTCGGCAAACGACGCGGAAAATCCGGCGATAATTTCGGCGATGGCGCGCTTCTGGTCGCAATCTTCCATCCCCCACGCATCGTGCCGGGCGGCCAATTTCTGGATCGAGCTGCGGGTAACCTTGCGGTTGGAGCTGATCAAAACAGAGTTGTCCTTTCCGTCGGAGAGATCCAGAATCGGGTACTGAAGCTTCGCTCCGAGAATCACGTCGGCCAAGCGATTGGTCAAGTCTTCCAGCAAGCCGTTGTAGATGTCGCGGTATTCGCTGCTGGCCTGCTTCTGCTGCTTGCGCGCTTCGCTCTTGCTGACGGTCTGGCGGTTGGGATCGCGGGCGTATTCGATGCGGATATCCATGACGATCCCGCCTTTTCCGCTGGGAACGGTCAAACTCGAATCCTTCACATCGGCGGCCTTTTCACCGAAAATAGCCCGGAGAAGACGCTCTTCCGGCGCAAGTTCCGTCTCGCTCTTGGGGGTAATTTTCCCGACCAGGATATCCCCGGGAACAACTTCGGCGCCTTCACAGACAATGCCGCGCGCGTCGAGGTTGCGCAACGCATCCTCACTGACGTTCGGGATATCGCGGGTGATTTCTTCCGGTCCGAGTTTTGTTTCGCGGCTGGTGATTTCAAATTCATCAATGTGAATGCTCGTGTAGGTATCTTCCTTCACAAGGCGTTCGCACACGACGATCGCGTCCTCAAAGTTGTACCCGCACCAGGGCATAAACGCGACCTGAACGTTCCGTCCGAGGGCCAGCTCGCCGCCCTGCGTTGAAGCGCCGTCGGCAATGACCTGCCCGGCGGCAATCCTATCGCCGCGGTGGATAATGGGACGCTGGTTCACGCAGCTTCCGGCGTTGCTGCGCAGGAACTTATTGAGTTTGTAAACCTGTCCGTACGCTTCGTCGTCCGCCCCCGGCATCTTGCCGTCTGGGGTGATGGTGATGCGTCCGGCGGTAACTTCCGCGGCGATGCCCGCCTCGCGGGCGAGAAGCACGGCGCGGGAATCCTGTGCGACGCGGTCTTCCAGGCCGGTGCCGACAATCGGCGAATCGGTCATAAGAAGCGGAACCGCCTGTCGTTGCATGTTCGATCCCATCAACGCACGGTTCGCGTCGTCGTGTTCCAGGAACGGGATAATCCCGGCGGCGGCGCTGACCATCTGTTTCGGAGAAACGTCCATGTACTGAACAGCTTCGCGCGGATGTTCCTCGGACTCTCCCCGGTAGCGGCTCATCACGGTTGCGCGGACAAAACGGTTGTCGGCATCCAACGGCGCGTTCGCCTGGGCGATGACAAACTGCTCTTCCTTATCCGCGGTAAGATAATCGATCTGGTCTGTAACCTTTCCATCCACAACCTTGCGGTAGGGAGCTTCCAGGAATCCATAGCGATCGATCACCGCGTACAGAGAAAGGGATGAAATCAGACCGATGTTCGGCCCTTCCGGCGTTTCGATCGGGCAAATGCGTCCGTAATGGCTGGGATGCACGTCGCGCACTTCAAAACCGGCGCGGTCGCGGCTCAAACCGCCCGGGCCGAGGGCGCTCAAACGGCGCTTGTTGGTCAGTTCCGACAACGGGTTGGTCTGATCCATGAACTGCGAGAGCTGGCTGCGGGCGAAAAAGTCGCGGATCACGCCGGCGAACGCCTTGGGATTGATCAATTTGCCGGGCGTAAGGCCCGCCTCGTCGTTTCCGTTGAAGAGGGTCATGCGTTCGCGAATCAGACGCTCGGTGCGCAAAAGCCCCGCGCGGCACTGGTTCTGCAGGAGTTCGCCGACGGTGCGGACGCGGCGGCTGCCGAGGTGGTCGATGTCATCGACCGGCCCGCCGGTGTGGCGCAGATGAATGAGCTGCTTGGTCGCGGACATCAGATCCTGGGGATCGAGAATCCGCATATCCTCCGAAAGGTTGCTGCCGAGACGTTCATTCAGCTTGTAACGCCCCACCGCGCCGAGGTCATACCGGCGGTTATCGAAGAAAAGACGTTTGATGAGTAGCTTGGCATTGTTGACGTTCGGCGGGTCGCCGGGACGCATGCGCCGGTAGATTTCCTTGAGCGCCTCGGTCGCATTCCGCGACGGATCCTTACGCAGACAGCCGATGATGTAGTGGTCGCCGTCGGGGATCTGAACGAGCTCGACTTCGGCAATTTCAGCGTCCTGAAGGAGTTTGAGGTGGCTCTCGGTGAGCTGGACGAGCTCTTCCACCACCACCACGTCGTCGGCGGTGGTGATGTCGTCCACGGTGTAATAGCTGTTCAAATCCTTGCTCTTGAGGAGCGCGGACATTTTGTGCTTTTTCACCGGATGGAGCTGAGAGAGGATGTCTTTGTTGCTCTCGAATCCGATCGCGCGCAAAAAGGTCGTAATCAAAAATTTCCGGCGGCGGCGGCGGCGGTCCAGATAAATATAGATGTAATCGTTGATGTCGAACTGGACGTCCATCCAGGAACCGCGGTCGGGAATCACACGGTAGCTGTAAAGATTGCGCCCGGAGGAATGACGGGTCTTTTCGAAACAAATGCCCGGCGAACGGTGAAGCTGGCTGATGATCACACGTTCCGCGCCGTTGATTACGAACGTCCCCTGCTCCGTCATCAGCGGCAGGTCGCCCATGTAGACACGTTCGGGAATTTCGGCGCCGTTGTGGTGCAGAAGAAAGTCGATATAAAGCGGGGCGTCATAAATTTTCCCGTCTTTAATGCAATCGACGACTTCGTCGCGGGGCTGTCCGACTTCGTAGGAAACAAAATCGATCGAGAGCTGTTTTTCATACCCGTCAATCGGGAAAATCTCATGCAGAACTTCTTGAAGCCCTTGCTTTTTCCGTTGTGCGGGAGGGACGTCCTTCTGCAAAAAGTCGCGGTAGGAGTCCACCTGGAGACCGATCAGGTCGGGGACGTCAAGGACATTCTGCAACTTACCGAAGTTGACACGTTCAGACATTTTTCACCATTCGCTTCTGCTAATCCGATAGTTTCAAACAGACAAGCGTCATCCCCCGAAAGGGAGCGCCCCGCGCGGCACAAAGAGTGGAATGCCGCAGCCGATGTTGCGCCCACTGTGCGCAACCCGGCGGTTGTTCGTCCTCCGTCCCGACAAAAGACCACATCGGAGCCAAAAAACGGTAAAATGCCACCCGGCCTTCCCCGGGCGCGGTCCGCAAATCCGCGGACTGGAAACTCCGGCGCAAACCCGCCGGAATTCAAAACACAAAAGAACGGCAGGCCGATCGAAATCGTTCCCGCCGTTCCGGCAAGAGGCGTATTAGGTCAATTCGACCGTGGCGCCGGCCGCTTCGAGAGCAGCCTTCATCTTGTTCGCTTCGTCCTTGGTCGCGCCTTCCTTGACGGCCTTCGGAGCGCCTTCGACCAGATCCTTGGCTTCCTTCAGCCCAAGACCGGTGAGGGTGCGGACTTCCTTAATGACGTTGATCTTGTTTTCGCCGAAGCCCTTCAGGATCACGTTGAATTCGGTCTTCTCTTCGACCGGGGCGGCAGCGGCGGCAGCCGGAGCCGCAGCAACCGCGACCGGAGCGGCCGCGCTCACGCCGAGACGCTGCTCCAAAGCCTTGACCAGCTTGGAGAGATCCAGAACGGTCATTTTCTCAACATAGGAGATGAACTGCTCCATCTCGGCCGAAACTTCCACTTTCACATCTTCCGACATCTTCATGCCTCCAATTTATTCTTACTGTTGTTCGATTTTTTCTTTGTACGCATTGAGCACATTCAAAATGCTCGCCGCCTTGGCGTTGAGAACGCTCGCAAGGTTCTGCGCCGGAGCGTTCAGGACGCCCAGCAACATCGCCTGGAGTACCGGTTTCGGCGGCATGGCCGCCAAAGCCGCGACTTCCGCGGCCGAGAGGACGGAACCTTCAAAGTAACCGCCTTTGGCCGAAAGCTTGTCGTTCTTTTTTCCGTACTCGGCAATGGCTTTGGCCACCGCGCCGACATCGCCGTTACCGCAAATCATCGCGGTGGAGCCCGTCAGCTCCAGCTTCGCCAGCTTTTCCGCACCGATAAGCGCGCCGGCCTTCGCGATCAACGTGTTTTTCAACACGTGACACTCGGACTGCTGCGCCGCAAGAAGACGACGGAATTCCTTGATGTTGATATCCTTCATTCCCTGATAGGTAACGAAGTAGACGTAATCGGAGCCCTGAATCAGATCCCCGATGTACTTCACAAGGTGGAGTTTTTCGCTTCTCATTCCTTGGTCCTCGCAAGTTCCTTGACGTTGACCTTCACCCCCGGCGTCATCGTCGCCGAAAGAGTGCAGCTGATAATGTACACGCCCTTGGCCGTCGCCGGTTTGGCTTTGGCCACGGCGTCCACAACCGCGAAAAAGTTGTTCTGCAAGCCCGAGATGTCAAACGAAAGTTTGCCGATCGGAACATGTACGCAGGCACCGCGGTCGGCGCGGAATTCGGCGCGGCCGGCCTTGGCTTCACTGACGGCCTGGCCCGGAGTTTCCGTAACCGTGCCGGTCTTGGGGTTCGGCATCAAACCGCGCGGACCGAGCTGACGACCGAGGGGACGAACCAAACGCATCGCGTCCGGCGTCGCAATAAGAGTGTCGAAATCCAGCCAGCCGTCTTTGATCTTGCCGACGATGTCTTCAAATCCGACGACGTCCGCACCCGCGGCGCGCGCTTCATCCGCGGCGGCGCCATCGGCGACAACGCAGACACGCACGGTTTTGCCGGTGCCGGCGGGCAGCGGAACAGCGCCACGGACCGTCTGGTCCGATTTGCGCGGATCGATGCCGAGCTTGAACGCGACTTCAACCGTCTGGTCGAACTTCACGGCCGGAAACGCCTTGAGCATCTCCAACGCCTGAACGACGCTGAAACGTTCCTGCTTATCGTACTTTTCGGCTTGCGAATTGTACAGTTTGCTTCTACGCATCGATCACCTCGATTCCCATGCTGCGGGCCGTGCCCTCGATGATCCGCATCGCCGCCTCTTCGCTCGTCGCGTTCAGATCTTCCTGTTTGATCTTAACAATTTCACGAATCTGCGCACGGGTGATTTTACCCGCTTTTTCGGACCCCGGCTTTTTGGCTCCGGAGGCGAGACCCGCCGCCTTCTTAACCAAAACAGACGCCGGCGGCGACTTGCAGATGAACGTGAACGACCGGTCTTGAAAAACCGTGATCACAACGGGAATAACCGTTCCGCTCTGGGCTTGAGTCGCGGCGTTGAACTGCTTACAAAATTCCATGATGTTGCAGCCAGCCTGTCCAAGCGCCGGACCGATGGGCGGTGCCGGGTTGGCGGCTCCTGCCGGAATTTGAAGCCGGATCAAGCCTGTAACTTTTTTTGCCATAGTGTATGGTCTTCCTTCATGCGATTCAACGTGGTCCGGCCTGGCAGGGGACCTCCCGCGATGAATCCATCTTTGTACTCAAGTTCCGGACCGCGGCCTAAAGGCTGCGGTCAACCTGCCAGAACCCCAATTCGACGGGAGTGGAACGTCCGAAAATCGAAACCTCGAGCTTGAGTTTTCCACGCTCGTTGTCGATCTCCTGAACCACTCCTTCAAAATTCTCAAACGCGCCGTCCTTGATGCGGACGGTTTCGCCGATTTCAAATACGATTTTCGGCTTGACTTCCACTTCGCCCCGACTCTGCCGGAGCATATCTTCGACTTCGTCGTCGGAAAGCGGCGTCGGCCTGTTCCCACTGCCGAGAAAGCCAAGAACGCCCTGAACATTGCGGACGAAGTACCAAGCTTTCTCATCAACACGGTGCTCGTCGTCGTACATGTCCATGCGCACCAGAATGTAGCCCGGGAAAAATTTGCGGGTCGTGGTCGTCTTTTTGCCCTGGCGGACCTCCACAACCTTCTCCGTCGGGATGAAGACCTCATACACCGGCAGATCGTCGTTGATCTCAAGCTGCCGCAGCATGGATTCCCGTACCTTGTTCTCGTGTCCGGAGAGGGTATGGATTACAAACCACTGTCCCTGCTTTTCGTTGGCGTCGTTGATCATGATTTACCTTCAAATCCTTCCGGTGGTGATGAAACGGATCACCACATGCGCCACTTCGTCCACTCCCCACACAAACGACGAAAGAATCGCGATCGCGACTAAAACCAACACCGTAGACTCCAGCACTTCGGACTTGGAGGGCCAGGTGCAACGCTTCATCTCGGCCCACGAATCCGCAAAAAAACGACGAATCGCCCCCATCATACGGTCAAAACCGCCGATCCAGCGGGCAATCGCCGACTTGCTCTTAGATCCTTGTTCCATCGTGTCCTTCCGTTTCCATATCAAATATGGCAGGAGCGGTGAGGCTCGAACTCACGACCTGCGGTTTTGGAGACCGCTGCTCTGGCCAACTGAGCTACACTCCTGCGTAAAAACCTAACTTGGTGCTTACCGCGTTTCCTTGTGCACCGTGTGCTTGCGTTCGAATTTGCAGAACTTCTTCTTCTCGAGCCGCTCCGGAGTATTGCGTTTCTCCTTCATGGTCGTGTAGTTGCGTCGCTTGCATTCGGTGCATTCCAAAATCACCAGTTCGCGCGCCATAATCTCACCTCTTTTAACTGTAAACATCCCGAACCGCCGTTTTCCGGCGGCCCGGGATCGTGGATAGCTTACGCCAAATTACTTCACAATATCGGCAACACGACCGGAAGCGACGGTACGGCCGCCTTCACGAATCGCGAAACGAAGACCCTTTTCCATGGCGATCGGGCAGATCAGCTCGACCGTGATCGACACGTTATCGCCGGGGAGAACCATCTGCACGCCTTCCGGCAGGTGGATGGTCCCGGTAACGTCGGTCGTGCGGAAGTAGAACTGCGGACGATAACCGTCCTGGAACGGCTTAGGACGGCCGCCTTCTTCTTTGCTCAGCACATAGATTTCGGCCTTGAAATCGGTGTGCGGCTTGATCGAACCCGGCTTGGCGAGAACCTGGCCGCGCTCCACATCTTCACGCTTCGCGCCGCGGAGCAGGCAACCGACGTTGTCGCCGGCCTGGCCCTGATCGAGAAGCTTACGGAACATTTCAACACCGGTAACGGTCGTCTTGACGGTCGGACGGACGCCGACGATTTCGACTTCTTCGTTCACCTTGATGATTCCGCGCTCGATACGACCGGTAACCACGGTACCGCGGCCTTCGATCGAGAACACGTCTTCAACCGGCATCAGGAAGGGCTGGTCGATCTCGCGCTTCGGTTCGGGGATGAAAGTATCCACCGCATCCATCAGCTCGATAATACGCTGCGTCCAGGGGCTGGAGAGATCGCCCTCGGCTTCCATCGCCTTAAGGGCGGAGCCGCGGATGATCGGGGTGTCGTCGCCGGGGAACTCGTAGGCACTCAGGAGTTCGCGGATTTCCATTTCCACAAGGTCCTGGAGCTCCACGTCGTCCGCCTGGTCAACCTTATTCATGAAAACAACCAGCGCCGGAACACCGACCTGACGCGCCAGAAGCACGTGCTCGCGGGTCTGGGCCATCGGGCCGTCGGTCGCGGCGATCACGAGGATGCCGCCGTCCATCTGCGCGGCGCCGGTGATCATGTTCTTGACGTAGTCGGCGTGGCCCGGGCAATCCACGTGGGCATAATGACGCTTTTCGGTCTGGTACTCAACGTGGGAGGTGTTGATGGTAATCCCGCGCTCTTTTTCTTCCGGCGCGTTGTCGATTTCATCGTACTTGCGGATTTCGCCGCCGAACTTCTTATTCAGCACCATGGTGATCGCCGCGGTCAGCGTGGTCTTGCCGTGGTCAACATGACCGATGGTTCCGATGTTCACGTGCGGCTTTGTTCTCTCAAACTTTTCCTTTGCCATGTCCTGTCCTCCTGAACGTTTGGTTGTTTCAGAAACTTCTTCTCAAAAAATGGAGCCCACAAGCAGAGTCGAACTGCTGACCTTATCCTTACCAAGGATACGCTCTACCAACTGAGCTATGTGGGCGCTCACTACACTACAAAACACAACGGCAAACCCGTTTCTCCCGCAGCCTTCGCCGCATCTTCAAGTTCGCCGCCGCATTCATTCAAAAAATGGTGCTCGAGGGGGGACTCGAACCCCCATGGATCGCTCCATATGGACCTCAACCATACGCGTCTGCCAGTTCCGCCACCCGAGCGCCGAAATTAAACAACCGCTTCTCTATGTGAGAAACGTTTATTACTATAGGGCATCTCTTGTGTTTTACAAGTTGTTTCCAAATTTTTTTTCATCTTTTTTGTATTTTCATCGGGAACGACCGTGCCGGGCAAGCTGCCACGCGTTCCAAAGATTGTGCCACAATACATAAAATGTGGGCCCCAACGCCACAAGGGGACTCGCATAGGCAAGCGCAAGATAAATGCACAGCGCCGTGTTTTTCTGCCCGAGCGCCTGGCTTGTTTCACGCCCGAGACGCTTCCCGCCAAGCACGCGGCCGATCCCAAAATTTAAAATACACAACACAAGCGAAAGAAAAAATATCCCCCAAACCACCCGGCCGGAAACAAAGGAATTTTCCCTCAAAAATTTCGAAGCGTCCGCCGAAATCAGTACAATGGCCGCAACCCACAGCCAGAAAGGAACACTCCCGAGGCGGCGCGGCCATTCTGCGGCCGCCGGGTGCGTGCGCCGGAGCAGAAGCGCGCCGAGACAGGGGACGCCGATCACAAAAGCCAAACTTCCGGCAACCTCCCAGAAAACCGTCCCCCACGGACGCGCGAGGATCATGCCGAGCAGGAGGGGGAGCGCAAAGACAAACATACCGCTTGTCGCCAGAAATCCCCCCAGAACATAACGATAACGACCGCCGAGAAAACGCATCACCGTCGCCGCCGCCGCCGCCGTCGGCGCAATGCCGGTGAAAAATGCAGCCAAAGCGAGATCCGGCTCGCCCGTTACGCGGAACAGCGCCCAGGGAACAACGCCGAGAAGCAAATTCGCCACCGCTAAACGCCAGTGGCTCCGAAAAAACACCCCCCGCGCGGAGCGCAGCGAAAGAAAGACCAAAAACAGCATCGCGACGATCAAATAGCGGATAAGAAACGCGCAGCACGAAAGCTGCGGAAGAAAACCGCCGAGGATAAAAGCCAGGACGAGCCCCCCGGAACGGACCAACGGATGGTTCACGCCCCCTGCCCCCCGCGAAGAAATTGTCCCACCGCGTCCAGCGCGTCGTCCGCCCGCGCAACACCCGGAACATCGGGCAAAGAAAGCGAGGCGCCGTAACCGGTGCGCACCAGATAGGAACACCGGCAACCGGCGGCGATCCCCGCCTCCAGATCGCTGACACGATCGCCGACCATCATGGAATTGGATAGGTCGATCCGATGTTTGCGCGCCGCCGCAAGAAGCATACCGGGAAAAGGCTTCCGGCAATCGCACGCGCCGGAGAAATCGACATGGTGGGGACAGTAAAAAAAATCGTCGATCCCAACGCCTTCCGCGCGGAGGAGTTCCTGGATGCGGGCATGGACTTTCGGAATGTCCTCTTCCGGGTACAGTCCGCGCGCCACGCCCGCCTGGTTGGTAACAACAATGGCGAGGAATCCTTCCGCCTTCAAGAGACGGAGCGCAGCGACGATGCCCGTTTCCAACTCCACTTCGGCCGGATCGTGCAAATAGTCTTTTTCTATGTTGACCACGCCATCGCGGTCGAGGAAGCAGGCTCGGTTCTTCATACTTCCTTTACTATAAATCCGGAAAACGTTTTTTGCAAGATCGTGCCTCGCGATATATAGTAGACAAAAAGGAGATTTCCCATGGCGACATCCGAATCCGATTACATCCGACGCATGGCCTTGTTCTTGAACATCCTCCCCTCCCTTATCCGCGAGGGGCCACGTCCGGGGCTGCGGTATTACGGGACGGGTGAAACAGCCCACTGGGCGGTACAGAGCAACCTGAACATCGCCGCCGCCCTCGCCGTCATGGGGACTACAAAGGAGGAACACGCCCGCCAATTTGGCTTCCATCGCGAAGAACTTATGGAAACGGCGCTGGCCCTTTTCCGCTATGCGTTGGCCACACACTGCACCGGGGACACGCCCGCGACGGACGGGGGCCGCTGGGGGAAAACATGGATTTCCGTCCTCGGGTTGGAACGCGCCGGACATGCGCTCGAACTACTCCGGAACCATTTGACGGATAAAGAAGAACACGCCTTGCGCGAATTGCATCGCGTCGAAGCGGATTGGCTCCTCGACGAATACGAAGTCGCCGCCGATCCCGACGGCCGCTCGGGACGCAACCGCCCCGAATCGAACCTCTGGAACGGCTCCTTCCTCTTCCGTGTGGCGACGCTTTTCCCGGAGCTTCCCCGCGCAACGGCCTACCGGGAACGGGCGACGTCATTTCTATTGAACAGCATCTCCCTGGAAGCGGACGCGAAGAATGAAACCATGTTTCACGGAAAACCGCTCCGCGAATGGCATGTGGGCGGACAGTTTCTGCCGACGTTTTCACTTGATCATCACGGCTATATGAACGTGGGATACAGCGTCATCGTCCTCTCGAACCTCGCGATGCTCCATTTTCAATACAAAAAGGCAACACCGCCCGAAGCGTTCCTCCACGCCGCCGAGCTCTGGAAAGCCGTGCGAAACTTCTGTTTTGCCGACGGCCGCCTCCTCCGAATCGGCGGGGACACACGCGCGCGCCGTTGCTATTGCCAGTGTTACGCGCTTCCGATGTACCTCCTCGCCCAGGACGCGTTCGGTGACGGGGAGGCGGCGGCGCTGGAAGCAGGCTATCTGCGTCTTCTCGAAGAGGAGCAAGCGGAAAATTCCGACGGAAGTTTCTATGGAAAACGCCTCGCACCGCTTCGAGAACAAAGCTATTACTACTACTGCCGATTGGAATCGGACCCTTTCCTTATCCTTTCGCTCGGCGCATGGGTGCGGCGGAACACGGACGCGCCCATGGAGGCGACTCCGCCCGCGTTCACCCCCTTCTGGAGCGATGATTTCCACACCGCGGATCTCATTCGCGACAAACATGCCATACGTTCGTGCGTCCGCGCCGGCGCACAGGGTCCGGTCGCGTTGGCGCTGCCCGCCGGCCGGAGCGACCTCGCGGAGTGGCAGGGAAACTTTTTTAGCGCGCTGAAACTGCACCGGGAAATGCCTCGCGTTGCCGATGCGTGGCATTGCGCGTTTCCCGGCGGATTTGTCAACGCAGGCACGACCGAGTGGAGCGAAATTCTCCCCTATGGGGAAGGCGAAGGGAAATACGCCGTGGCGCAAAGTCGCTCCGCCGTAGCCGCGCTCCCGGATGGGCGCACGCTCCTTGTCCTGGAACAAGTAAAAGTCCTCAAGGAAGCGACATTCGACGAAATCGAAACCATCCACTTCCTCATTCCCGACGATGTGCGCTCAAAACACCCGCGACGTGTCCGCACCGAAACGTTCGAACGGGAACTCCCGCCGCCCGCCGAAGACGAGTGCATCGATCTCGGCAACGCGATCACGGTGGACGACGCCTTGACGCTGCGCCTCCTTTATGGAGCGGACGGCCTCAAACTCCGCCGTCCGGCGCGGCAGAATATCCACAACAACAACCCGGAAGGGCGCACGTTGCATTCCCTCCGCGCGGATGTCGTTTGCGGGGATTTTTATAAAAACACCCGCCGGAAAGCGGGAGAAATTCTCGCCGACACCGGAACAGCGGCAATCATCGGCAACGCCGCGTACCGTTTCCGGCGGATCGAAAGCGGCGAAAACCTCCGCATCGTCGAAATATCCGGCGCGGAGGAAACGTTCGTTTTCGGAGCAAATTTCGGCGATTGCGCGGCAAAAATCAGTGAATTATCGGGCATCAACCTGGCAACAGGAGAACGGGAAAATGATCCCGCCCTCGCTCCCGGCCGCGCTATGCTCTGGGTGCGGGCAAAAGCCCCCACGGAAGCATAAACGGAATAAAACGCCACGCGCCGTCGTGAATTTTCTCCGGCGCGTCCGCCGGTTCCGCGAAATTGCGTTCGCCGACCATCTGCCCGGGGCTGATGACTTTGGCATCGCCGTAGATGTAGTGGTGCGGCCCGAAATGGTTGAACCCGGAAGGGGCGAGCTCTATTTCCAGCTCTCCGGAAAGCGGGAAGCCCTCGGGGAGCTCCACGTCCCACTCCGGCCCCCAGCACCACGCCGTGCAAACGCCGCCGCACGCCAGACGCGCCGCGCTCCCCCCAATGCCAAGCAGCGTAACATGGCGCGTTCCCGGAGGCAGATGAAACGCCGCGCGGGCGCGGAGCGGAGCATCCAGGAATGGCCACCCCGCTGCGGCAAGATCGCCGGAGGGTGAAAAATCGACCGCGCCCAGGACAAATGTTCCTTCCGTATTTCGCACGGAAAACGCCCCCCGGACATAAACGAATGGACGAAAAATCGGGGCGGACGTCCGAAATTCCAACGTATTTTCTTCCTTAAGCGTCCCGGGGGGAATCAACCCGCCGGAACAGAGCACGCCGTTGACGCGCACGTCGCTTGCCGCATCGGCAAACACAAGGCGGCAGGGGAGCGCCGGATCGGCCATTTTCCAGTGTGCATGATGCCGTGTCTGCGTGGAGTCATCCGCCGGCTCCAGCAAAAGCGAATTATCGGGAGCTTCGCATAACGCCCACAGCGGCTCAATGGGAGGCGTAAAGAACAACAGTTCAGCGTATTCCATTTTTCCCAGGCGGCAGCGGCCGCCGGAGAGCATTTGGCCTTCTTCCTCCCACGTCCTGTCGTCGGTGATATCAAAATCGGGGTGGCGGGCGTACTCGGCTTCCACCCACACAAGGAGGGCTGCGTTCAGGCGGCCCGCCTCCGTCATGGCGAAATCGTCGCCGTCGTGGATATTCATCCGCAAGAATTCCGGAAGGCGGTAACGCGTCATGAATTCGCGGTAGGGGACAACCAGCAAACGGCGGCGCGGATGCGTTTCCACCGCCAGCGTTTCTTTGATGCGCTTCAACACTTCGCCATATGCCCCGCGCCACGGCAAATCCAGTGGCTGCGACGGCGGCCAGTCGCGAATTGCCGCCGTATCCATTTCATAATGGGCAAGATGCATCACAAAATCCGTTACGCCGCAACGGGCAAGCCACAGAACGTAACGCTCCAGGTCGCGCGGCAGAATCCCCCAACCGGAGCCGCCGAAGGCCTCGGCCATGCAGCGCCCGTCGCCGAACTGCCGTGCGGCCGAAGCCACCTGCGTCGGGAAAAAGTGATTCCCCGGAAAACGTTCCAGCGCGTCCAATCCGGGCATGGAGAGGCTTCGCTGGATGCGCGTGTTGGAACCGACGAGGGGGAGCTGAAAACACGGATGCTCCTCCCCCTTGATGTGTGCCGTAAAATATTTCCCGTATTTGTCGCACCAGGCGCGATAGGGACGGAAAAAGTTCCGTTCCAACACATCGGTCATCGTCTGGTAATAGTGCACCCGGAATTCCGCGGCGCCGGGAGCGTCGAAAAACAAGAGCGGCAATTTTTCCAACGCCCCCGCGCCCAATGCGGAAGCGAGGTGTTCCGACCACGGCACGCCGCCATGTTTCGGCATGGGTTCCCAGGAAGCGCCCGACTCCGGTTCGTCGGCAAAAAAGGCCTCGACGTACTCAAATGCTTCCGGTGCCAGCTCTTTGCGGTAACGCTCGTGCACGAGCTCGATGAAAAGACGGCACCCTTCCGGATGAAACGGATCGACGCCCGCCACCGTCTGCGGGTACAGCCAGGCGGAGCGTCCGTCCGGCGCGGTGAAGGAAAGCACCGCGTCCGCGTGTTCCTCGTACGACAAATCCAACCGGAGCGTCGCCCAATCCGGGTGGCGGCGGAGAATTTCGCCGTCGGCCGTCCCCGAAGGCCAGCCATTTTCGTCGTAAAGCCAAAAACGCATCCCAAGACGTTTCGCCTCCAAAATCAAATCCGAAACAATTTTCATGTATTCAGGGCCGAGATAATCCGGACGACGCGGGTAACGGCGCGGCTGGAACACCACCCCATTAAAGCCATTTTCTTGGAATTGCGCAAGTTGTACGCAAAGGCGATCAAGGTCGAGCGCTCCGTTGATCGACCAGAAGGGGAGGAAGTTAATCATTCGGATTTTCCTTTTTTACGTAACCTGGAACGGAGAGCACGCCGCCCGTAGCGGTACAGACGTTCGTAGCGCACCAATTGTTTCTTTGTTTCCGGCTCCACCTCCACGGAGGCGACGCGATCCAGCGACCGCATCAAAGGCGGCATCAGCGAGGGACTCTTGGCCGCGCCCAATATCTGCGTCGGGTACACGCTCCGGTGGCCGATGGCGATGTAGCACACCACACAGGCGATGGCCGCATAAGCGCTGATGTCCGGACCGAAAAGTTCAATCGCCATAATCGTACTGGCGATCGGCGTATTGGTGCACCCCGCAAGCAACGCCACCAGCCCGATCCCCGCAAAAACGGAAAGATCCAGCTGAAAAATCTGCGCAAACGCGCTCCCCGCCGTTGCGCCGATGAAGGTGATCGGCGTCAGAATTCCCCCCACGCCCCCCGCGCCCATTGTAACCGACGTGGTGAACATTTTCCAGAGGAACCATGTTTCGGGGACCCCGCTGCCGCGGATCGTCGCTTCGATGATCGGCACGCCCAACCCGCAGAAATCGCTGGAAACGAACCGGGCCACGGCGACGAGAATCGCGCCGCCGAGCAACGCCCTCCATATCCGTCTTTCGTGAAAACGACGGTACACGGCGTCGGCCAAACGCAGCATCTCAATAAAAAGGTATCCCACCATCGCGAGGAAAAGCCCCGCGAGCGCCGCCTGTAAAAAGAGCGCCGGGGAAAACTGGTCGACCACATGGATGCTCTCGTAACGGTAAACCTGCCCGAGATACTTCGTCGTCTGGAACCCCACCACCGACGAAACCAGCGACGGTAAAAGGATTTCGTGGAACAACACCCCCAGAACCAACACCTCCACGGCAAAAAGCGCCCCCGCCACAGGCGTGCCGAACACCGCAGCAAACCCCGCGCTCACGCCACAGATCGTAACCTTTTTACGGTCGCGGTCCGAAAGCCGGAGGAGGTCGCTGGTCAACGAGCCGATGCCCGCGCCGAGCATGGCGCTCGGCCCTTCTTTCCCCGCCGAACCGCCGCCGACAAGCGTGATGACGGTGGCGAGAAGTTTGACGGGGATCAAGCCGGCATCCATACGCCCGGATCGTTTGTGCACGGCCTCGATCACTTTTTCCGTCCCGTGTCCTTCGCCGGAACGGGCGAAATATTTCATCAGCATGGCGCTCGCAAGGATCGCCAGGGGGATGAAGTAATAAAAGTGCTCGTATTTCCAGCGCCAGTTGTTAAGACCAAGCTCCAGGACATACAAAAAAAGCGCAATACAAGCGCCGACCGTCATGCCGACAAGCGTCGCAAGCGTCATCCACTTGACGATGCTGACGAAGAGGACAACCTCTTCGAAAAAATGCTTCTTCATGCCCATCGGTCTACGCGCGGCACCCTTACTTTTTTTCCGGGTTGGCTTTTTCTTTGGGCCAGAACTTGTTCACCAGGTCGGTCTTGATGCCGATCTCGTTTTTGTCGAAGCACTCCGCCAGGGTCTTCCACCCCAAATCCAACGCGGGCTCCAAGCCGATGTTGACGGAAAGATCCATCATGCGCGATTCGAACAACTTGCCGTATTTCAAAAGCTTTTTATCCCACGCGCTCATCTGGAATCCCATGCTCTGTTTTTCGAGCGAACTTCGGTAGTCGGAATACAGTCGGATCATCGAGTCCATGATCGCACGGTGATCCTCGCGGGTCTTGCCATTTACCTGCTGCTTGAGGCGGCTTAAGGAACCGAACGGTTCGATGCGCCCGTAGCGCAAATAAAATTGCCCTTCGGTGATATACCCCGTGTTGTCCGGCACCGGATGGGTTACATCGTCGCCCGGCATGGTGGTTACCGCCAGAATGGTGATGGAACCCGCTCCATCGAAGTCCA
This sequence comes from Victivallaceae bacterium, assembly GCA_031549345.1. Lineage (GTDB taxonomy): Bacteria > Verrucomicrobiota > Lentisphaeria > Victivallales > Victivallaceae > CASFRF01. The sequence continues at coordinate 43,705 of JAVBPY010000006.1, read as the reverse complement.
CGGCTTTTTCATAACGGCTGGCCAATTGGCTGTACAAATCCCCCGGATAACCGCGGTTTGAGGGAATCTGTTCCATGGTGATGGCGATTTCCTTGAGGGCGTCCGCAAAGTTCGTCATATCCGTAAGGAGCGCCAGTACGCGTTTGCCGGCAAGCGCATAGGATTCGGCAACCGCAAGCGCCATATCCGGAACCATCAGACACTCCACCACCGGATCGGCGGCGGTGTGCACAAAAAGAACCGAACGCGACAGAGCGCCCTGCTCCTCAAGAGTATTCCGCAAATACAAGTAATCGTCGTACTTGAGTCCCATGCCGCCCAGGACAATCACGTCCACCTCCGCCTGGAGCGCGATGCGCGCCAGGAGCTGGTTGTACGGCTCTCCCGCGATGGAGAAAATCGGCAGCTTCTGGGATTCGACAAGGGTATTGAACACGTCGATCATCGGAATGCCGGTCCGGATCATGTTCCGGGGCATCACACGCTTGGAGGGATTGACCGAAGGGCCGCCGATTTCAATCAGGTCGTCGCCAAGTTCCGGCCGGCCGTCGCGCGCCGCGCCGCGCCCGTTGAAAACGCGCCCCAGCAGATTTTCAGAGCTGGAAATCTGCATCGGCCGCCCCAGAAAACGTACCTGGTCTCCGGTGCTCACGCCGCGGCTCCCTGCGAAAACCTGCAACGAAACAAGCTCGTCCTGCAGGCGAATCACCTGCGCGAGCGAGGTCCCGCGCGCGCCGGACACTTCCGCAAGTTCGTTGTAAGACACGTCTTCGGCCTCGACGGTGATCACGTTTCCGGCGATGCGGTTGATTTTATGGTATACCTTACGCATGGCGTTTGCACTCCCCGATTTTGGCGTCGATCGCTTTTTCCTGCTTCTTGAAATCGTCCTTCCCGAACACGAGGTAGTTCCAGTCCAGGAAAAGCTGCCGCAAATCCAGGAAATACCGCCGGGCGGCATCGCGGTCGGCAAATTCGAAGTCCGTGCCGAGAACACCCGCCACACGGGCGAAAACATACTGCTGGCGCTCCGCGTTCGTCGCGCCGTCCACCGCGTCAAAGGTATTCTGCTGCAAATACACGTAGTCCAGGAATTCGCTTTTAAGATAAATCACGAAATCTTCCAGCGCTGTGCCTTCTTCGCCGATGACCTTCATCATCTGGTTGACTTCCGATCCCTGCCTGAGGATGGAGCGCCCCAGCTCCACTTGCCCGGCGTCCGTTACTCCGGAGTATTTACTCCAGGAATCGAGCGGGTGAATGGAAGGGAAGCGGCGCGCGTCCGAACGCTCGCGCGAAAGGCCCAGGAAACACCCCGCGACCTTCAGCGTCGCCTGCGTTACCGGTTCCTCGAAGTTTCCTCCCGCCGGGCTGACGGCGCCGCCAATGGTTACGCTGCCGATATCGCCGGAGCGGAGCCGAACCAAGCCGGCGCGCTCGTAAAAACTTGCGATCAAAGACTCAAGGTAGGCGGGGAACGCTTCTTCGCCGGGGATTTCCTCCAAGCGGCCGGACATTTCGCGCAAGGCCTGCGCCCAGCGGCTGGTGGAGTCGGCCAAAAGAAGCGTGTTCAACCCCATTTGCCGGTAATATTCCGCAAGCGTAACGGCGGTGTACACCGACGCCTCGCGCGCGGCCACGGGCATGCTGCTTGTGTTGCAGATAATAATCGAACGGTCGATCAGGGTTTTGCCCGTGCGCGGGTCCTTCAGGTGCGGAAACTCGCGCAGAATCTCCACTACTTCCCCCGCGCGCTCGCCGCAGGCCGCGACAATCACGACGTCCGCTTCCGCATATTGGCTGATCGCGTGCTGGAGGACCGTCTTGCCCGCCCCGAACGGACCGGGGGTACAGAATGTGCCGCCTACCGCGACGGGAAAGAATGTATCGATGATCCGCTGGCAAGTAATCAACGGCTCGGTCGGCAGGATTTTTTCCGCGTAGTCGGAGATCGGAATCTTGACCGGCCAGCGCTGCACCATGGTAACGACAGCCTTTTCGCCCCGTTCGTTCTTGACTTCAGCCAGCGTATCTTCCAGTTTGTAATTGCCTTTCTCCCGGAGCGTTTCAAGCGTCCACTCGCCGCGCCAGGCCAAAGGAACAAAAATATAATGTTTGAAAATTCCTTCCGGAACATAGCCGATCCGATCCCCCGCGCGGAGGACGTCCCCCTTCTTTGCCAAAGGCGTGAACTCCCACTCCCGTTCGCGGTCGAGCGCGTTCAGGTACAATCCGCGCTTCAGGAAGAATCCCGATTTCTCCGCCAGTTGCGGCAGCGGATTCTGGAGCCCGTCGAAAACCTGCGTGAGAAGCCCGGGCCCGAGTTCAACGGAGAGAAGCTCTCCGGTAAAACGGACCGCATCGCCGATCTTAAGACCGTTGGTGCTCTCGAAGCTCTGCAAATCGGCACGGCCATCGCGGACGCGGATCACCTCGCATTTGAGTTGCTCGTCGCCGATTTGCGCAAACGCCACTTCGTTCTGGGTAACTTTTCCGGCAAAGGCGACGGTCAGCATATTGCCGTTGACCCCCACTACCGTGCCGGTGTTCGCAGCATGCCCCCGGGTCATTTCAAAAGCTCCGTCAGGCGCGCGCCGGCGTAGGTGGAGATCAAATCCGTGAGGGCGGCGTCGGTGAAATCAAAATAGACTTTTCCATCGGTGAAACTCACTTCCATGCCGCCGGAGAGCGAAGCATCCCCCAGGACGCGGCCGTTCTTCCGGAAACTTTCCCCCAACACGCCGTCGAGCGCCGCATCGAGCTTTTTCGTATCCTTCACCGCGCTGCGGATGGAAATTTCCCCTTCGGGCAAAGATTTCGAAAGCCTGCCGACAATATCCGCCATCAACTCAGGAGTAAGCGCCGCGGAGGAAGCTTCGCCGATCGCGTTGCGCAAACGGCGTTCCAGCTCGCCGCGCAGGTCAAGCAAGACATCGCGGGCCGCCTGGCGAATGGCATGTTCGGCGCGTTCATGGAGACGCTTGGAGTCGGCCTTGCCTTTTTCCACTATTTTTTCCGCCTCCGCCTTGGCTTCGGCACGCATCTTTTCCGCCTCCGCCTGTGCGGCGCCGATTATTTCATCCCGCTTTGCCTCGGCCTGCCGGACACCGTCCTCATTGATTCGCGCGAGAAGACTTTGCAGTTCTTCGGCCATGCTCCCTCCTTAAAAATACACCGTTGTTCGTACTACAGCACCGCCGATTACTTTACTTGTTTTTTTCCGCTTTACAAGTCCAATTTCAACTTTTGGAATCAACTCTTCACGTAACGGGAATCGACGAGAATACCGCGTACAGGAAACGCCCAGGAGAGGAGCGAGAAATCCGATTGCTCTTCGATCCGAAAAACATTGCCGCCAAATTCACGCGGATCAAGCTCAAGTCCGCCTTCCTTGAAGCGACAGTACGCAATCAGGGGAGAGCGTTCGCGCAAGCGGAAATAAACGAGATCGCCCTCCTCCGGATAACGCACGCAATCAATCAATAAAAAGCAATGCGCGGGCAATCGGAAAGGGCGTCGAAGCTCTTCGAAACGCACGGCCGCGCTGACGCCGGAAACGCCGCACGAAAGACGCTCCGTCGAATGCTGGCGGATAAATGCGGAACAATGCTCCAGCGCGGGCCGGAAGAAAAGCATCGCCTCTTCTTTCAAAATTGGAACTTCAATCGAGTATCCTTCATCACCGAGCCCTCCTTCCGCGCGCCGGACGTGAAACGGCGCATCCGCCGTCCCCAGGATGCGCGCCTGAAAAATAAGCGAGTAAAAAATCTCCGTATCGGCGGACGACATCCGGAGTCCATGGACAAGCACGCGCAACTGTTCCGTACCGCACTGGCTGCGCCCGTTCTTGAACTGGCTTATCGCCGAAGGGGTAACTTGAAGAAGACGCGCCAAATCCGACTGCGTCCGGCCCTGAAGCCGCAAATAACGTTCCAAAAGCGGCCATCCATTGATATGCGCCTTCATCACCAATGCCCCCGTTTTGAATCAAGTTAATTTTATCTTTAACATATCAATACAAATAATGCATGTTTACGTTAACTTCAAGGAAAGAAGATTATTTTTTCAGTAATTTTGTTGATTTTCACTTTGATTCTAGGTATATTTTAAGCATTTCCTACACAAAACAACAAATGAGGTTAACAAATGAGTTCTCTTGCGAAGATGGTGAAATCACGAAAAATCAAGCAGTCCGAATTGGCCGCCGAACTGGGGGTCAGCAAGGCCGCCATCTCCATGCGGCTGAAACACGGCATACGCAACATCAGCACCGCGCGGCGTTATGCGCGCGTGCTTAATTGCGATCCGGTATTCCTTCTGGAATAGTGCCCTTCCTCGAACAACCCAACCCCCACGGACCTCCCCTATGGAATGCTACTCAAAATTCGACGCCGCCGCAACGAAATGCAGAAAATGCCCCCTGAAAAAATATTGCCGCGAAGCCGGCGAAATCCCTTTACTGCCCCGTGCAAGAATCAGCGAACTTGGCGCTTCGGCGCCGCTGGAATACGAAGATACGCCCGAAGAGCAAAATAGTCCGCGCCACACCCGTGCCGAACTCATGGAGGTCATCAGCTTCATGGCCGCGCTGGATGTCAATACGCTGGAACTCGTCAGCGCCAAACTCGGCAACCCGGACGCAACGTGTGAGGAACTTGCCCAAATGCGCAATCTCTCGCGTCAGGCTGTACATAAGGCCGTTAAAAAATGGTGCGCCAGCGTTCCCGAACTCGAAATCCTTCTGCGGAACCGGCAGTGCCGGAACCGCAGTCATCCACAAACCACCTTTATGGAGGAAGTATGCAAAATCCGTCAATCCCTGCGCAAGAAAAAATCCGGATCGCCCGCGAACGGCTCGAGCTCCTGCAGGAGCTTGATCTCCTGGAAACCGAGTTTCAGCTTATCCGGAATGAATATACTCAAAGGAAGCGCAATCTTGAGGAAAGATTAAGCAAAACCGACGCATAAAAACAAAGAAGCCCGCAAAAATGCGGGCTTTTTTTATAACCGTATGCTCAAGAAATCCATCCTGTCGCCTTTCCGAGCTCGCGGCAGTAGTCGATGAACGCCGGCCAGGAAACGTCCGAGGGAACCGCATGGTCGCAGCCGGGAACAAAGCCGCCGTCGTCGATCACCGGGCGGAGGCGGGCGATTTCTCGTTCGATGGCGCGGCCGCCCTTGGCGATCTCGCGCTTATCCACGCCGCCGGAATAGGCCATTTCGCGCCCGAACCGGCGACGGAAGTCAACGATGTCGTTACCGGCGGCCACTTCGATGGGGTCGCAGGCTTGCACTCCGGCCTCAATCCAAAGAGGAATCAATTCGCCGATAAAACCGTCGGAATCCACGGAATAAACCGGAACGCCCGCGCGGCGCATTTGCTCGCCCCAACGGCTCCATGTGGGGAGCAAATACTGCCGCGCCATGCCAGGGGAGAGCATGGAGTGTTCTTTATACGCCATGTCTTCGCTGACGCAAATCTCATCGGGGACAACGTATTCGAACAAGCGCGCCAGGAAGGAAGAGATGTAATTCTCCCAGAATTCGATCATCTCCTCCACCAGCGCCGTGTCGTCGTAAAACATCATGCACAAGGGCTCGAAGCCGCACCATTCGCGCATTTGCCAGAAAGGACCGCTCAGACCCAGCTTGATGTACCCTTCGCGATTTTTCAGCTGGCGGCCGAGCTCCGCGGCATCCACCGGAAAACGCCCTTCGGACGCCGGATTGTAACGGCGTTGCATGTCCACCCAGTCGGCGCGTGTTTCGACGGGACATTTAATCCAACTCCGGGTTACAAAATCCACGGCGGAACGCAGATAACTCAGATCGAACTCCAGCCCGATCTCGCAAATATTTCCCTTCCAATCCTGTACGATCTGGGAATTCGGCCGAACTTCAATCACCTTCTCCTCGAAAGCGGGGATCATGGCGCTGCGGCAGGCGAATCCCGGATTCCGCGGCGGAAGCGCCAAACGTCCCCCCGCGGCGGCATAGGCCGCGCCGATGGCCTGCCAACTGTCCAACGATGGGTCGAGCCCCTCCTTCCGCCAGCGTTCCATGGTGGATTTGCGTCCGTATCCCGGTTCAAAGGGGACACGGTCCGGGCGGCCGAAAGTCAAAGTGGCGATTCGCGCTTCACGGGCATTCATGCTTTTTCTCCTTGTTGCTGCTTGTAATTTTAGTATATACCGTTATTGTTTGAATACAACAGAAAAATATCCTCAAAAATAATCATGGATATATCTAAATCGATCATGAAAATTTATCGCTCGGAAAACAGGCGAATCCCCCTTCCGGAAGAAACAAGCCTCCGCCTCTGGCTGGACCGTACCGGAATGCGGAAACAATCGAACGATCCGATGCCGGAGAATTTCCGCCGCCTCGGCCTTTATGCGGCCGTCGCGGTAACCGCTGGAAAAGGCTTTTACGAAAATACGGCGGGTGAACGCGCCGCATTGCGCACCGGCGATGCAATTCTGCTCTTCCCCGAAGAAGGCGCGCGTTACGGAAGCGAAGGCATTTGGAGCACTGCCTGGATCGTCTGGGACGGGGCGGAGATGGAAGAGCTCCTCCGCAACAATTATTTTGCACCCGCCGCACCCATCCTCCGCCAAGGCGCGGCGGCCGTCCTCGAGGCGTTGCGTGAATTGCGGATCCTCCATCCGACGCCGGGAGCGGAGCTGGCGCGGAAGGCAATTCTGCTGAAAATGTTCGCCGCCTTTCTCGCTCCCCGACGGCATTCCGATCCGCGCCTGGACGCGCTGGAAAACCCCGAAAGTTTTTTTTGGAGCCTTTCCGAGGCGGCCCGGCGTTGTTCTCTGAGCGTTCCGCATTTCCGGCGGATTGTGCATGCCGCATTCAGCATGTCGCCCGCCCATTATCTCCTGCACCGCAAAATGCTGCAGGCACGGGAGCTTTTCGACGCGGGCAAAACAGTCAAGGAAACGGCGGAAGCGCTCGGTTTCCGCAATGAGTTCCATTTCCGACGGAAATTCAAGGAATATTTCGGCCATCCTCCGGGGCTCTACAGCCGTCTTTCCGCGGAAATTCAACACCCTTCATTGGTAAAATCCGGCACGCCGTGCTACAGTACGGAAAAAGAGAAAGAATCCGTCCATGACTGAATTAAAGCTCGAACGTCCCATTGTTTGTTTCGATATAGAAAGCACCGGCGTGCTCCCGTCGCGCGACCGGATCGTGGAAATCGCCGTACTGAAAATTCATCCGGACGGACGCCGGAGCGAAGCGGTAACACGTCTGAATCCCGGAATCCCCATTCCGCCGGCCGCCAGCGCGGTACACGGCATCACCGACGCCGATGTCGCCGATGCCCCCGCCTTCGCCGACGTGGCCGAAAAGCTTGCCCGTTTCCTAGATGGGTGCGATCTTGCCGGGTACAATATTTTGAATTTCGACGTACCGATGCTTCAGGCGGAATTCGCGCGCGTGGGATGCGACTTTTCATTGGAAGGGCGGAAACTGGTGGACGCCTACGCGATTTTCTGCAAACTCTACCCGCGGACATTGTCGGCGGCGTACTCGTTCTTCTGCGGGAAGACGCTGGAAGGGGCCCACGGCGCGGGGGCGGATGCGCGGGCCACGTGGGAAGTGCTTCTCGGACAGGTTGCGCGCCACCCGGAGCTTTCGCCGGACGTGGCGGCGCTGGCGGAGTTCAGCGACCAGCGCGACCCGGACATGCTCGACCGTACGCGGCGCTTCAAGTGGGTCGGCTCGGACGTGGTGGTGAATTTCGGCAAAAATACCGGGCGTTCACTCCGCGATGTGGCACTGAACGATCCGAGTTTTTTGAATTGGATTCTCCGCGGCGATTTTTCCGAAGAGGTCAAATCCATCTGCCGAAACGCCCTTCTCGGGCAATTCCCGGAACGAAAGAACACCGGTGAAAACGAATCGTGAAATACCTCACTTGATCGCGTTGCTCGACGACCCCGACGAACGCGTCGCGGTCGTTGCCATGAGCGAACTCCTTTTCCGCGAAGCCGAGCTGGGCGATGTCCTCGCCACGCTCCAGGAGAGTACCGACCCTCTGCTGCGCCGACGATCGCATCAGCTTCAGGCGGCGATCACGCTGCGCCAGAGACGAAAACATTTTCTGGACGTCATTTACGACGAAAACGTTTCCTGGCCGGATGGATTGATTGAAGTACACCTGCAATGGTTCGACAACGATTCCCGGCCGGATCTGGAAGAGCTGTGGACGCGCTTCCGGCGCGACTTCGGTTCTTTTGAAACACTCGAAGAGCTCGTCTACGGCTTTCGCCGCGCCGGCATCCAAGCGCTCCCGGAGAGTACGCTGACCCCGGAATCGTACTGCCTGGGGACCGTGATCGAACAACATTGCGGCGCGCCCTCTCTCGTCTGCGCCATGGGTATGGCGCTCGCGGAGCAGGGGAAACCCGAGCTATACCAACTTGTCCGCGTCCTCGGCGAATTCGCGCTGCGCGACCGGGCAGGACGCCTTTTCTTCCCCGGACGCGGGTTCCAGATCGAAAACAAACCCGGTCCGGTCAATGTGGAACGCTGGGATGCCCGCGCACTGCTCAATTACGCGCTCCTCCAACTTATGGCCTACGCGGTCAACAGCGACAGCTTCCGTTACATCCAGACCATCGGGCAAGCCTTGAGCGGCGCCGAAGACGGCGAACCGCTGGATTTCCTTCCCTATCCTTATTTTCCGCCGTTTGAAGACGACGACAACGTTCAGGAGAAAACATCATGCGACACGCCGAAGTAAAACGAACCACCCGCGAAACCAATATTTTTATCCGCCTGTGCCTCGACGGAACGGGACAAGGAAAAATCGACTGCGGCATCCCGTTCATGAACCACATGCTCGAACTCTTTGCCCGCCACGGCCTGTTCGATTTGGACGTTGCCGCACACGGGGATCTGGAGGTGGATTGCCACCATACGATGGAAGACCTCGGCCTTGTCCTGGGCGAAGCGCTCAAGAAGGCGCTCGGCGACAAAAAAGGCATTCGCCGCTACGGCCACACAATCCTTCCAATGGACGAAGCGCTTCTTCTTGTGGCGCTGGATCTCTCCGGACGCCCGTACCTGGTGTACGACGTAACGCCCCCCGCGGACTATATCCTGCATCTCGATGTGCGCCTTTTCCACGAATTTTTCCAGGCGTTCGCCGTATCCTCCGGAATGAATCTCCACATCAAACAGCTCTCCGGGGCGGAAGTCCACCACGTGTTCGAAGGGATATTCAAAGCCCTCGCCAAAGCGTTGGACCAGGCGACGCAATTCGATCCGCGCATCGAAGGGGTGCTTTCGACCAAGGGCCAACTCTAAAAAATATGGAATTCTGGCCCGGACCGATGGAGGGAGTGATGCACCCGGCGCTGCTCGGGGCATTCACCAGGCTTGACCTTGTCGATCGTTGGATGACGCCTTTTTTCCGCCTCTCCTCCGGATTGCCGCGTGAAAAAATTTTCCGCGCATTCCTTGAACCCTTCGCGGGGAAACCGACGACGGTTCAGCTTATGGGCGTCGATGCCGCGTTGCTGGCTGAGGGCGCGGCGTGCTTTGCGGCGCTAGGGGCGCAGGAAATCAACCTGAATTTCGGCTGCCCGAGCCGCCAGGTCTGCTCCGGCGGCGCGGGCGGCGGCGCATTGCGCAACGCGCCGCACCTTACAAAAATTCTACAAACAATACGCAGGAGCGTGCGCATTCCGGTCAGCGCGAAATTCCGCGCCGGCTACGCGTCCGAAACCGAGTTGCCACGCCTTGCGGAAGCCCTCCTGGAAGGGGGCGCGGAAAAACTCTACTTCCACTACCGCACCGTCGCCGAACTCTACGCCCCCGCGCCGCGCCGCATGGAGCGCTTCGGACGCATGATGGCGTACGCAAACAACGTACCCGTCGTCCTCAACGGCGACATCGATACGGAAGAGGACGCCCGGAAACTCCTCGCCGCGTTCAATCCGGCAGGCCTCATGGCCGCGCGGGGCCTTTTGCGCGATCCGGGGCTTCTGCGCCGCCTCGCGGGATGCGAAACGACCGACGCGGAAACGCTCCGCCATGCCCTCTACCGCGCCGCCTCCCCCGGAACCCTCCGTCCGGGACAGCGCACCGAACTCACCCGCCTCCTCTGGGGCACCCTCCACGCGCCGGAGGAGAACAATGCGATACGAGAGGGAAAAAACTTTTGAGGAAAGTCTTTTCCCTCTCGCACTCTCCCTTTTTCAAACCTTTTTGGGTAGCGATTTTGAAATTGGCGCAACGCGCCAGTTTCAAAATCGCGAGCACGAAGTAGACTTGCAAATGAAAAATTCGCATGCTAGTTTATTCGAAGATGCACAATGAGGCTTTTATGCGAACGCTTTTTTCTCGAAAATCATTTTTGTACAGAGTTATTTTCAATTGGCCGATGGCAATTTTTTTACTGACGGCCGGCGGACTTCTGCTTGCGATGTTCGGCGTTTTTTTCTTCGATTTTATGCGCATCGATGCAATACAAATGGCGTCTTTCGATGGTGATGCCTGCTCGCTGACGATTCCGGTACGTTACATGTATTCCAGTAAAAAAATGGCACACACCAGCGCGGCTTCCTTTGTCAACGCAGATGGATGGCGTTACTCTGTGCGCCGAAACGGGGCCGACAATGAAACATGGGTTCAAATTTCCCGCATGGGTTTCGGCGGCTTTGCCGCGTATTCCGCACGCTACGAGATTATCGATCCGGCCGTCAAAAAGAAACTCGCGGAGATGCTCGCGGCAAAGAGCTCCAGCCGCGCTCTGGAAGATGGCACGCCGAAGTAACGGAGATTACTCGCAAGCGCCATGGCTTCCGAAGCTCATCCACTTTTGTTCGTCGAAAGGGGCGCGGCGGTTGGGGCAATTCACCCGTTTGCAGACTTCGCACGCGAGGAAATCGTCTTCGGAAACGAAGAAGACTCCCGCCACGGTTTTCGTCGGCAACATCAGGAATGTGTCGGTAAGCTCGACGCCGAGGATGTCGGCAAATGCCCCCTCCGCAAGCTCGAATACGCCGTGAAGTTCCGCAATCGACCAGACCTGCTCCGTTTCGCCGGAACCGGGCGCGAGGCTCGACAAACGCGCGCCGGGATGGACAGACTCAAGGTCGGCCCGCAAGGCCTTCAGAGCGGCTTGCAAAAGTTCGATGCGGATTTCATCCGCCCAATACCGCGCAAGGGGATCGTCGGAAAGGAGCGCATCCGACTCCTTCCCGCACGTCGCGCAATACACCCACGCCTCGGCCTTCCCCGCGAGGAGTTTGGCCAGCGTCCGGCTGAAAAATTCAACGCCGTCCAGACGAACACGCCCGCCGGTTTCCGCCGCTTCCACAACGCAACGTTTCCACAATGCTTTCGGGCGTGCGAGCTGGCGGGCTTTTTCCAGAAGCGCCTCGAAATCCTCCCGATCCTGCCGATCCTCGGGATCCAGGCAAACCCGGGGAGCGATTTTCTCAAAATCCAACGCAAACGGCGCGGCGACAAGACGGTGATTCCGGTTCATAGGGTACTCCGTTGTAAAAATACGTGCTCCAAAGAGTATAGCGCAACTGCCTTTTTTTGCAAGTTTTCCTTGTCTTTTTCCTATTTTATGATAGAGTACGGAGTAAGAAATGACACAAGGAGAAACACATGGAAAAGTTTGCATTTCAAAATGCCGCCCTCCCGGTGGAGGCGCGCGTGGAAGATTTGCTCCAACGCATGACGCTGGAGGAAAAAGTCGATCAGATCATCCAATCGCCCATCGGCCAGGACGACAACCCGAACAACGTGGGGGAATGCAAAACTTTCCGGCCGACGCTCGGCTCGGTCCTCTCCTTTTTCGGCGGCCTTAAAGAGCGCAACGCCTACCAGAAGCAAGCGGTGGAAAACACCCGTCTCGGCATCCCCATCCTCTGGGGTTACGACGTAATCCACGGCTGGCGGACCGGATTCCCCATTCCTTTGGCGCAAGCCTGTTCCTGGGACCCGGAAATGATCGAAAAAACAAGCCGCGTCGCGGCGGAAGAGGCCTACGCCGAAGGCGCGGACTGGACCTTTTCGCCGATGGTCGACGTCCCGAACGATCCCCGCTGGGGACGCGTGATGGAAGGCTACGGCGAAGATCCCTACGCCGCGGGCGTGTTCGGCGCGGCAGCCGTGCGCGGCTACCAAACCGGCGACCCGTCCCAACCCGGGGCGATCGCCGCCTGCCTGAAACATTTCGTCGGCTATGCGGCAAGCGAGGCGGGAAACGATTACGCCTACACGGATATTTCCGACCGAAAACTGCATGAAATCTACCTCCCCCCCTTCCAGGCGGGGGTCGAAGCGGGGGCGATGACACTGATGAGCTCCTTCAACGACATCACCGGTACTCCGGCGGTGATGAATCACTATACGCTGACAGAGGTTCTCCGCGGACGCTGGGGCTTCCGTGGCTTCGTTGTTTCCGACTGGGCGGGGGTCGAGCAGCTCCGTCTCCAGGGCTATACCTCCGATCGCGCCGAAATGTGCCGCGCAAGCCTCACTGCCGGGAACGATATGGAGATGAGTACGGACACCTATCTTAACATCCCCGCGCTCCTGAAAGCGGGCAAACTGGATATGGAAACGGTGGACGAAGCCGTCCGCCGCGTGCTCCGCATCAAATTCGCCGTGGGGGTGTTCGAGCATCCTTTCCGCACAGAACAGCCCAAGGAGGCTTATTCGCTCCTTCCGGAATACCTCCAGCTGGCCCGCGAAGCGGCCCGCGCCACCATGGTGCTCCTTAAAAACGAGAATACCACGCTTCCCATCGCCTCCTCCACGCGTTCCATCGCGCTCATCGGCCCCGCGGCCGACGACCGCGAAGCGGAACGCGGCGCCTGGTATGCGGTTGTGGACGCGAAAACCATCCCCACATTGCGCGAAGTCATCGGCTCCCACTTCCCCGGCGCGGCAATTCACTACGCCAAGGGTTGCGCGTTTGACGCCGATGCACAGGACGGTTTCGCCGAAGCGCTGGAAGCGGCACGAAAGGCGGAGGTCGTCTGCGTCGCCCTGGGCGAAGGGTTCGACCGTTCCGGCGAAAACCGGAGCTACGCGAACATCGCCCTCCCCGGTTGCCAGGCCGAACTCCTGAGGGTGTTGGCCGAACTGGGGAAACCCATTGTTCTTCTGGTTTCCAGCGGAAGGCCGATCCTGTATGCGGAGTTGGAAAAACACGCCGCTGCGATTTTGCATATTTGGGAGGGTGGCCACGGCGGCGCCGACGGCTGCTGCGACATTCTGACCGGAGCATACAATCCGAGCGCCCGCCTGGCGATGACATTCCCCCGCAGCGTGGGGCAGATCCCCATTTACTACAACCGCCATCCCCGCGCCCGCGCGGAGGACGGCCCCTGGAGCGGCAAACACTTCGATTTGGAGTGCGGACCGCAGTATCCTTTCGCCTATGGTTTGAGCTACACCACGTATGCGTACAGCGCGCTCCGCGTTTCCGCGACGCTCCGGGCCGAGCTGACGCTCCGGAACACGGGCGCCGTCGCGGGGCGTGAAACGGTGTTCTGGTTCCTTTCGGATCCGGAAGCGACGTTGACGCAGCCGATCAAACGCCTGATCGCGTTCGAATCCGTCGAGCTCGCTCCCGGTGAAGAAAAAAACGTGTCCCTGCAGCTCGATCCCATGCGTCATTTAGCGTACATCGGGCGCAAGGGGGAAAAGGTGTTGGAACCGGGCCGGTTCGTCCTCTCGAGCGCGTCCCTTTCCGCCGAATTCATCCTGCCGGCCCGCTGACCGGAGAAACACCCATGCGCACAACAATCCCCTTGCTTCTTCTTTTACTGCTGTGCGGCGGATGCTTTTTCCGCTCGACGCCGGAAACAAAGTATTACGACCTTGCGCCGGAACGAATCGGGGAGGGCGCGGGGACATACCCTGTCGTCCTTCATGAATTCCGGAACCTTTCCGGCGCGGGGACACGCTTGCTCTTCCGCCGCGGAATTCAGGTTACTTTCGATCCGGCGGCGAAGTGGATTCTTCCCCCGGAGCAACTCCTTCCGCGCGCGTTGGGCGATGCAATACCGCCCCAGTCCAAGCCCTACCGCGTGGAGGGGACGATCGAACGTTTTGAAACGGATACGGAAACCCGCCGGTTCCTCCTCGCCGGAACGTTCTCTGTGAACGGCGCGCCGACACAACGTTTTACCTTCCGTGAAATTCTTCATGGTGAGCCGTCGCCCGCCATTGTCGCCGACGCCGCGTCGCGTGCGGCAAACGAACTGGCCGGAGTGATTCTTACTTCGCTGCGTGCGAAACCGTGAAAAAGCGTCCCTCTTCCCTGGTCGCCCTCTGCCGCGACGTCGGCGACAACACGGTAAAAATCGGACGCGAAGCACTGAACGCCGCCGGTTTTTCCGTGGAGCTCGCGGGGAGCATTTTCAAGGCCATCCGCCATCCTCGCCGCGCGAACTGGCGCAATTTGTTTTACAGCATGGACCAGTGCGGAAGCGACGCGATGCCGATCATCGCCCTCCTGGGGACATTGATCGGGGTGATTCTCGCGTTTCAGGCGATCGTCCAACTGGGACGTTACGGGGTGGACAACTACGTGGTGAACCTTGTCGGTTCGGTAATCGTAACGGAGTTGGCGCCGCTGGTTACGGCGGTGGTTCTTGCCGGGCGCTCGGGCTCGGCATTCGCCGCGGAGCTCGGCACCATGAAAACGGACGAAGAACTCGATGCGATCACCACGTTGGGGTTGGATCTCGGGCAGATGCTTCTTTTTCCCAAAGTCGCGGCAATGCTCCTTGTCGCGCCGCTCCTGACGATCATCGCCGATTTCTGCGGCATTGCGGGAGGGCTGTTCGTCGTCTGCGCCAAGCTCGACTTCACTTTGGTGGAGTACTATTACAAGACGGTGGAAGTCATTCAACCCATGGACCTCTTTCAGGGGATACTGAAGAGCTTCTTCTTCGGCTTCATCGTCGCCGCCATCGGCTGCCTGAAGGGGCTGGAGGCGGAGCGCGACGCGCAAGGCGTCGGACGCGCCACCACAAGCGCGGTCGTTACCGCCATCTTTCTGATCGTCCTTACCGACGCGCTTTTGACCGCGATTTTCAGCTTCCTGTACTAAATATTGGTCCATTATACCCTTATTTCCGCGGTCAAAGGCAGGCGGCCTTTCCCCTTCCGCCGTTCTCAGTTGAATTTCTGCATGTCATTACCGATGCCGTCGGCGTTCCAAGGCAGTGAGTTGTCGGCGGGACGCTTGGGATTCCTGGAGCCTTCACCCCGGTTCCAGATCGGATATTTGCGGTGCCGCACATGCCCATCGGCAAAAAGTACGTTCGTGCCGCCGTTGTGACGGTAGCTCACATTATGCTGGGCCCCCTGCCCGCTGGCTCCCGCCGGTTCAACCTTGTGGGTTTCAAGGAAGAAATGGTTTCCGTCCATGAGCGCGTAGAAACGGGACGGATACTTCCAGATGCTGTTCCGGCTCCCGAGAAATCGGGATTTATCGGGGGTAACACCCGTCCCGTTCGGGCCGTTGCCCACATAACTGTGGTAGATATCCGGCGGCAGGCCGGCCGGAACGGTAGAGTTCCGGTACGGATCGGTCTGCTGCGTGTTCGACGGGCATTGCCAGAGCCAAAGCTTTTTCTTGTTGATCCAGTTGTCGTTTTTATCCAGAGCCCCGGGAGCGAACATTCGTGACATGGAAGTCGTCCAGAGGCGGTCCTTCCTTGTCGGAGCGCCGAGCGAGGTGAAGGAGTTGTATTTCGTTTCATGCATCCACCCATCGTGCGCATCCGTATACAAGGAGAAATACGCGCCCCATTGTTTGAGTTGCGCCTGGCACTTCGCGTTCCGTGCCTGCTCCCGCGCCTTGCCCAGCGCCGGAAGAAGCATCGAAGCGAGGATAGCGATGATGGCAATCACCACCAGGAGTTCGATCAGTGTGAAGGGGTGTCCTGGACGTTGTAAGCAAATGCCGTTGTTGGGTTTATTGTTCATGATTCTCTCCTTTCCCGAGGGGTTCGACTTGAATAAACGCCGTGCGTTTCGGAGTTTTTGCACTGTAAGGCGTTTTACCAGAATCAAATATTACCATTATTCGTCGCTATACATTGAATTATAGTGTAACAACTTCCATTTGTCAAGAGAATCAAGAATTATTTTACAAAAAAAACAAAAACAGCTAAGATATGGAATCATAAAATACAGGCATCATCTTATGAATAATATACATACATATTTTTTATTGTTCGCTCAAATACATATCAAAAAATTATTTTTTCATTTTTTTACACATATAAAGCAATTTGTACAAACAGACTGCAAAGTGGACGTCATTCGATTTTGATCGCCTCTTCCAATATTGATCGTACGACAAAAAAAACGGATCGCACCTTGGAGGTGCGATCCGTCGTTTGATATTCGTATTTTTACGTGAGAATCAATCCATTATGCCCTTGTCGTCCTTGACGAAGTACCAGCGCGTTCCGTTCTTCAAGGAAGGACCGCGGTTGATGATTGCCTGCTTGGTCTGGACATGTCCATCCACAAAAAGGACGTTGGCGTTCCGACCGCCGTGCCGGTAGCGGACTTGTGAGGCAAGGAGCGAGGAACCGAGGAAGGCTTCCTCCGCCGCGTTCGAGGGCTTATGCGGTTCGATGATCGTCGACGCCCCATCCATCAGGTGGTAAAGAACCGATGGGGTCTTCACCTGCCCGTATTTGTACCACTTCAACGTCGCGGGCGGCCATGTGCCCGTCCCCATATTCCCCATGCTTTCGTTGATTCCGTAGCTGACCGAAGACCCTTCCGATCCGTCGTTTCCGCCGGTGCCGTTCCCGTAGGAGTAGGTTTGCTTGGTCTGCTCCGGGCAATTGTAAATCCAGAGGTTCTTCACCTGGCTGCCATAGACGCCCGAAGCGAGGGTTTTCACGTTGTAAGCGTTGACGATGTTGCTTCCCTGCCGCAATCCGCGCTCCGGAAAAAGATAGCGGTGCATGATAAAGCCATGCAGCGCCGCATCCGTGCTTGTGAATTCCTGCGGATCGGGATAGCGCGGACGGCGGGCCGGAGCGAAATAATCGTTGTAGGCATCGGCATAAAAACGCTCGTAGGTTCCCCAGGACTTCAGATTGTTGATGCAGTACGCCTGCCGGGCCATGGCGCGCGCCTTGCTCAATGCGGGGAGGAGCATCCCCGCGAGGATGGCGATGATGGCGATCACCACCAGGAGTTCGATCAGTGTGAAAAAGCGTACCGAAGGCAGGCGCTTCCCGTTCGAGTATGGTGTTTTCATGGGGGCTCTCCTTTCAAGGACAATATTACCATTATTCAACTATATACATGAATTATAGTGGAACAATGGCGTTTTGTCAAGACCCAAGACGCTATTTTTCGAAAAAAATCTTTTCCCAAGTCCCTGTGCGGGGAGATGAATTCTCCCGAAAAAGAATTCCGCGTTGCCCGGCTTAACACGTTTCTGCACGAAATTTCCCCCAAAAAACGAAACTGTACTTCACCGGTAAATTGCAGCCGATCTTAGAATCCGATCTTCGCCAACCATTCCTGCTTGGCCGTTTCAGGCATAAAAGAGGCGCAAATCCCATTTTTTGCCAGTTGTACGAGCTCCGCACGGGATAAGTCCAGCGCATCCATGCAGAACCGCCAGTTATCGGTCTCGTATGCGAAAAAATAAGCCGGATCATGGGAGTTGACGGTCGTCACAATCCCGGCATTAAGGAAATGCCGGAGCGGACAGTCGCGCAGGCCGCACATCAGAAAATAACGGCTTTTTATGGTTCAAAACGGAGAAAAGGCATCATGGTTCTTCTCCGCTCCCGAGGTGAAACCGAGGGAGTTTTCCTCCCAACCAGGCGGCTTGCCGCCATTTTTTATTCCGGGGATTGTTTCCATAATCGAGGAGGAAAGGGCGAGCATGCTCAGGCAGGCGACGACCCTCGGCCAACGAAGAGTAGGGGAAGAATTACCGGAATAAAAAATGGCGGAAAGAGAGGGATTCGAACCCTCGGTACGGTTGCCCGTACACCGCATTTCCAATGCGGCTCCTTCGACCACTCAGACATCTTTCCGCTTGTCCTATAAATATAGCACAAAAAAAACGAAAAGCAAGCCGGAAGATTCGGAAATGCCGGAGAAAAAATTCGGACTTTTCTTCTATGTGAGCATGAAAAAACCGCCGCCCCGCATTGTGCGGAGCGGCGGTCGCGTTCAAGCGATCTTGCTTACGCGATGGTAAGCGTCACCTTATTGCTGGCGTCCTTCGTCAGCGCGTAGTCCAAGGTGAGGTCACTGCCGATGTACGCGCTCGAGAGCGTATCCCAAGTCAGCGTGGTCCCGTTCGCCAGGCTGAACGTGGCGGCTCCCGTACCCCAGTTGGCGACATCAAAGCCTTCCCACAGAGTGTACGTTCCGGCGCCGAGGCCGGTGGTGTCCATTCCGAATCCGCCTTCCGTCAGGGCATCCCAGCTCGTCAGATTGGTGGTATCCACCAGCGCCGCGCCGCCGGTCGTCAGACCGGACATGTCGAAGGCGACGAAATTCAGACCGCTGACGATCGTCCCGCCCAGGACCGTGCCGACGTAATCAACCACAAGCACGGTGTTGAACGTGATGGTGTCGCCTGCGCTGCCGATGGCCGTCAGGGTCACACCGGTGAGCATGTCCACTGTCATGCTGGTGTCCGCGGCGGTGTCGGTGTCCACCAGCGCAACGCTGATGGTGCCCGTACCCATGTTCATGCCATTGATCGACAGGCTGCCGCCGGTCGCCCAGAGGCTGTTGATGGTGATCGATTCGGTTCCGAACGTCGCCAGGATGGCCTGGTTTGCGCCGGCGCCGAGGTCGACCGCGTCGATCGTGATCGAGTCGTTCAGGAGGCCAACGGCGAAGTTGTCATCGCCGGCGGCGGTCGTGATCGTGCCGACATTGGCCGCTTCCGTGAGGGTGATCTCGTAGACCGCCGTGGAAGCCGTGTCCGCCGCGGCGATTCCACCCACCGAACCGGCAACATAAACCCCATTGGCGCGATTGAGCACCGTTCCCGCATCGCCGAGCGTGATCGTCCCGGTGATTGCGGAGTCGGCGTCGATCTCGACAAGGTTCACATCGCCGCTGATCGTGACGTCGCCGTCAATCACGGCGGCCGTCATATCCAGGGTGTTGGTCGCGCTGTTGATTGTCAGAGCGCCGTAGATCGGATCCACGGTGAAGTCGCCGGTGCCGAACGCTTCCATGCTGACGTCGCCGCCGACCGTGGTCGCGAAGACCGTCGGGGTGGCCACGCCGCCCACATCCACGTTGCCAATGGCTCCGACGAGGGTCAGCGTGTTCGTCCAGCCGGCCGAGATATCAATCCCAGCGCCGACGTTGGTGTTCGTCAGTGTCGCGTTATTGTTGTCGGACTCGCTGGTCATGGTGATGCTGCCGCTGACCGTCGAGAAGTCGTCGTCGTTGGCATCCACCCACGCCGGATCGGTCGGGTCCACGCCCTGCGCGTCGTTGAAGGTTCCAGTAATCTGGAGGCCGTTGTCGCCAAGGAAGAAGGGCGTCGTGCTCCGCGGCTGGATCACCGCGGCATCCATGACGATGTCGCCATCGACGTCAACGTTGGTCAACGAGGCCGTATTGGAACCGTTGGTGTTGGTCATTGTGATGTCCAGGGACGAGCCGTTGGCCATCGCAAGGTCGTTCGCAACTTCCATGGTGTCAACCAGCGATCCGGCGGTCATCGAAATGGCGCCCGCGACAACCGCGTTGAGATCCACCTCATTGCTGCCGTGGTCGACAACCTGCGTGATGCCGCCAAGTTCGCTGAATTCGGCCCCGACAACGTTGCCGACCAAAACCGTGTCATCAAGCGAGGCCGCCGTCTGCACGATATCGCCCGCTTCAACGTAGCTGAACGTCACAACGTTGCCGCCATTCGCGGCAGTCTGCGCAATGTCGCCCATGGTGGCATAGGCCGCCAAAATGGCGTTGACTCCCGGAAGAGCCGCATCGACCGCGGTCGTCGTCTGCGTGACGCCGCCCGCGATCTCAACACCCTGCAGGAGACTGACGTTGTTCGAATCGACCGCCGTCTGCGCAACGGAGCCGCCGACCTGCGAATAGACAATCTCTTCCGCGACCGTCGTTTCGGTCGTCGGATCGGCGATGTCCGTCCAGTAGGTGTAGCCGGCGACGAGGCCGCCGGAGATCGAAAGCAGGTTCCCGCCGGTGGTCGCGGTCTGCGAGACTTCGCCCGCAATGTCGACCAGGCCGAGAATCGCCATGTTGCTGGTTCCATCCATGCTCAGGCTGCCGATGTCGCTCAGGTCATAGTCCGGAGCTGTAACAAGCTCATTGGCGACGACAACCGCCTGCTGGATGAAGCCGCTGACGAGCGCCTGGTTGGCATCCGCCGCGGTCATCGTAATCGCGCCGAAGTTGCTCACTTCGCCGAGGTTGGTGACGACGTTCGCCATGAGGGTGTTGTTCGCGACAACCGCCGCATCCAGCTCTTCCGCCGTCATCGACACGTTGCCCGCGTTGACGCCGATGAAGTTGACGGCGTTGCTGCCGTTTTCGTTGAGCTGCGTCACGCTGCCGATATCGGAGATCGAGGCGTTGAGCACGTTGCCCACGACCACGGTCGCATCGGTGGAGTGCGCGGTCTGCGAGAGATCGCCCGCCACATCGGCAAGGACCAGGTTGGCAATGTTGCCCGCATCGGTCGCATCCATCGTGATATCGCCGCCGACTTCCGAGTAGACGAGCGCCTGCGGAACCACAACCGCGCTGGCCGGATCGGTCGGATCGGTCAGGTAGGCGTAGCCGTTGACGATGCCGCCGTTGATGGCGAGGTCGTTGCCACCGACGCCCGCGGTCATCGCAATGTCGCCCGCCACGTCAACCAGGTCCAGATCCGCCGCGTTGGTGGTTCCGTTCATGGTCAAACTGGCGATGTCGCTCATGGTGACAATCGGGGCCGCGACGAGTTCGAAGGAGATCGGATCGACGTCCGCCTGCTGAATGAGCCCGGCGGCGTTGATCGTGTTGGCATCCGCCGCCGTCATCGTGATGTTGCCGAAGTTGCTCACAAACGCGTCGATGGAGTTGCTCGCATCAACGGTGTCCACCAGCTCTTCCGCCGTCATTGTAACATCGCCGGCGTCAACGCCGACGAAGTCGATCACGTTGCTGCCGTTTTCGGAAAGCTGCGTGATGTTGCCGAAGGAGGCGAGCATCGCGTTGAGGGTGTTCCCCACAACCACCGTTGCGTCGTCGGTATAAGCGTTCTGCGTAACATCGCCCGCGACAACCGTCGAGGTAATGTTGGCGACGTTGCCCGCATCGGTCGCTTCCATCGTGATAGAGCCTCCAACCTGCGAGAGGATGAGCGCATCATCGACCGTCACCTCACTGGTCGGATCGGTCGGATCGGTCCAGTAGGTGTAGGCGTTGGCGATGCCGCCGTCGATCGCGAGGTCGTTGCCGCCGTTGCCGGCGGTCATGGCAATGTCGCCCGCCACGTTGACCAGGTCGAGATCCGCCGTATTGACGTTTCCGGTCATGGTCAGGCTCGCAATATCGCTCAGGTCATACGCCGGAGCGGAGATGAGTTCGTTCGTGAGCGGATCGACAACCGCCTGCCGGATGAAGCCGGCGACATCGATCGTGTTGGCGTCCGCCGCGGTCATGGTGATCGCGCCGAAGTTGCTCACTTCCTCAAGGCGGGTCACGTTGTCCGCCACGATGGTGTTGTTCGCAACAACCGCATCGTCCAGCTCGTCGGCCGTCATCGTAACATTGCCCGCGTTGACCGCGACAACGTTGATGAGGTTGCTGCCGTTTTCGGCGCGCTGCGCGACGTTGCCGAGATCGGTCCACGTGGCGTTGATGCTGTTGTCGAGGACCACCGCGTCATCGGCGGAGTGCGCAACCTGCTCAACATCCTGGGCACTCGAACGGACGATCTGCTCGGCGGAGAAGGGCAGGCCCGTCGCCGGATCGATCAGTTCCGCAATCACAGTGCCGTGGATTTCAAGCGTGTTCGCCGTTCCGGAAACCGTGGAGGTCGCATCCTGCGCGATGTTGCCGGCAACGTCCACGAGTTCGAGTTCGAGCACGTTGGCGCCGTCCGCAACAACCTGGCTGATGGAGCCATTGACTTCACCCTTGATGAAGAACGGATTCTGGTTTTCGAACGTGTCGGCGCCGTCGGTGAACTGGCTGTAGCCGCGGAAGACATAACCGCTGATGTACGCTTCGTTCGAGTAAAGCGCGGTCATCGAAATCGCACCGCTCTTGAAGAACGTGAAGTCGTCCATGCCGCCGGCATCGATAAGGTTGTTTTCCGCGAGGACGGTGCCGTCCTTCACGTAGTTCCCGTCCTTATCGTACAGTGCCACAGTGGCGTTGCCCATCGTGATGTCGCCGCCGACCATCAGGCTCGCGCCGGAGACCGGGAACGCACCGGCGTACATGCTCGGAGCGAAGGTTTCACCAGCGACCAGCAGGGTGTTGGTCTTGCCGCTGAAGCTCATCGATTCGGCCCAAAGCGTCGAGGTGGACATGAGAAGAACATCCTTCGAGAAGGTGTTGTTCATCCAATCCGCCCAGACGAAGACCGGAGCGCTGTCGGCCGGGGGACGCGGGTAGGCTTCGCTCACCGTGCTGTCCGCGGGTCCGGTAACCAGGACCGTGTTGTCCAGGCCGAGCATATCGACCGCGCCGGTCAAAAGCTTGCCGTCCACGTTGATGTTGTTGAAGTCGGCGATAACCGCCGAATACTGGGCCGGGGTTCCGCCGGTGAGGTCGAAGGTGTACACTTCCTGGCCGTTCTGCGGATCGGTTCCGTAGAAGGTGACGCCGGTGAAGGTATACTTCGGATCGGTCGGATCTACGACGTCGGTGCTGCTCCAGCCCATGTAGATGCCGTTGCGTCCGGTCGTCGGGTCGACGTTATCCGGGGTCGGGGCGAACGGACCGCTCATGTCCGCCGCGGTATCCGCCATAATCAGGCGGCCCTTGGCGTCGACGTTCAGGGTGTTCTCACGGCCGGTGAAGGCCATGCCGTAACCGGCCAAAGCGGGATCTTCCACTTCGCCGGTGATCACCACCGTGCCTTCTTCCACCGTGAAGGTGTTGACTTCGCTATCCATATGGAACGAATCCATGTAGGTGCTCGAATCCACCGTCGTCGTCCCGAAAACCTTCCAGTCGCCGGTCTTGATGGTGACGTCCGCCAGGTAGCCCTGCATCAGGACCTGGTCGCCGCCCAGGCTCGCGTACTCGAGCCGGAGATGGTTTTCGCCATCGGTGTTGTTGGCGATCATGGTGATCTTGCCGTCAACCTTGGTTTCGGTCAGGACATCTACCTCGCCCGCGACGACCTGGAGGTCGCCGGCGATCTTCAGGTAGTTATCCCCTTCCGCGGAACCCATCAGGATATCGCCTTCGACATGCGAACCGACGAGGTCGCCGGCAACGTCAAACCCGGTCGTGATATCGAGGGTGTTGTCGTTGAGAGCGAGCATGCTCACATTGCCGCTGACCGTGGAGCCTTCGACATCGGCGTCGTTGGTATCGCCGGCAAGCATCGTAACCGAGGCGCCGATACGGCTCGCGCCGGCAAGGTAGAGGGAGTTGTCGGCATCAGCCGTCATCACAACCTCGCCTTCGATCGCGCTGCCGCCCGTGGCGATCAGATCGTTGTCGTCGCCCGCCGTCATCGTGACCGCGCCGGTAATGGCACTCGCGCCGAAGACGCGGAGATCGTTGTCGTCGCCCGCCACCATCGTAACAGAAGCGCCGATACGGCTCGCACCGCTGATGCGGAGATCGTTGTCGTCGCCCGCCGTCATCGTGACTTCGCCCTCGATCGAGCTGCCGCCGCGTACGCGAAGGTCGTTGTCTTCGCCCGCGAACATCGTAACCGCGCCGCCGACCGTGCTGCCGCCGAGAACGCGGAGAAGATTGTCATCGGTGTTGCCCGCTGCGATGCTCGCATCGCCCATGGTGATCGCTCCTGTAACGGAGGCTCCATTCCAAAGGGAGACGCGATCATCGCCGAATCCAGTCAGGATGTCGCCGTCGACAACGCCGCCATTGACGCGGATAATGTCTTCCGACGCGTTGATCGTTCCGGCGGGTGCGCCGGTGCTGACGGAGGTATCGATCCCGCCGACCGTGCCGAACACGTTGACCGTGTTGGCTGTATTCTTAATGAGCTCGTAGCCGTCGACGCCGATGCCATCCTGGTCGTACACGCCGCCGAAGGTGAGGACGTCGTTCACTACAACATCCTTGCCGATGGTGGCTGTGTTCACGCCGCCGAAGACGTCGAACCAGTTGTCGATGGTTCCAACGCCCTGGAGATCGACATCGTTGGTTTCCGCGATCAGGCGGATGTCGCCGTTGACGGTGCCGGAGGCGTCGAGGGTCAGCGTATTGGACTTGCTGACCTGGTCGCCCTTGATGTTCCCCATCGCGATGTTTTCAACCGTGGCGTTCCTGCCGATCGTCAGGGTGTTGACCGCGCCCGCGCCGAACATCGAAATGTCGCCGGCTGTCGTGGTCATGGCGCCCGTGGCGTTACGGATCTCGCCGCTGGCGGTCGCAATGTCGCCCGCCGCGTCGAAGGTGTTTTCGATCAGACCGAGCGTAACGGTGTTGGTCTTGGTCGCGTCGGTGTTGACGCCGTTCGCCGGGTCGGTATCCATCAGGATATCGCCGAGGGTAACCGCAACGTTCGCGCCGTTCATATCGATGAAGGCCTGTTCGCCGGCGTAGAGGTTGATCGAAGCATCAACCGAGTTGACGCTGCCGGTCATGGTAACGTCGCCGACCGCAATCGAGGCGTCGCCATTGACCAGGATTTCACCTTCCTGATCGGCATCCAGGCTGTAGCTGACATCAAGCGTATTCACGCCGCCGTCCATCGCAAGTCCGCCGTTCGCGGCGAGCGCCACATTAAACGCGCCGACCGTCGCCCGGGAGACGAGGTGCGAAGCCGGAACCGTGGAGTCGTCCCACGTCCCGTTCGTCGCGACATCGAGGCCGAGTTCAACCGTGTTCGAGGAACCGGTCATGCTGACGCTCGGAGCGTCGACCACCATGTTCACATCGTCGATCACAAGCTCTTCATTCGCAACGGTTCCGAAATCCTGCGCAAGGCTGATTTCGTTCGAGTCGGTGCCCGAGAAGCGGCTGCGGCTGTTCATCACAATCCCGTTCGCGGCAGTCAGCACGGCATCCGAACCCATGAGGATTTCGTTCTCGTACGCATCCATGAAAACGCTGTTCGCGGTGAAGTCACCGGAAACATCGAGCGTATTTTCGGAGTGCCGTCCCGTACCGGTCATGGAAACATCGCCGGCAGCGGTAAAGGAACCCAAGCTGCTGATGGCGTTTTCGTTGCCTTCCAGAGCAACGTTGTTCGCGGCAAAGGTACCGGCGTTCAGGATCAGGTTTTCATCACCGGTCATCGCAATGTCGGCCGCGGCGAAATCACCGCTGTTGGCGATGACGTTGTCCGTGCTGCCGGTCATCGTGATGTCGGCCGCGGTGAATGTGTCCGTGTTGGCGATGGCGTTGCCGCGGCCATCCATCACAATATTGGCTGCGGTGAAGGTGTCGCTGTTGGCGATGACGTTGTCGCCGTTGTCCATCTCAATGTCGGCCGCGGTGAAATCACCGCTGTTGACGATGACGTTGTCGGCGCCGTCCATGATGACGCTCGGGGTATTGGCCGTGCCGTTCAGCGCAACCGTTCCGGAGTTATCGATGGTGTTGGTCGTGCCGAGCATGGCGACGACGTCGGCGGTGAGGTTGCCGGAAACATTGAGGTCATTCGTCACTCCGGACATGCCGAGCACGCCGGGGACGACGTTGCCATCCGCATCGGTGAAGCCGGTGAGCGCCATCGAACCGGAAGTGTTGACCGTGTTCTCCTCGGCGCCCATCATGAACAAAGCGCCCGCGGTGAACGAGGTGTCGGTGTCGACGGTATTCACGGCGCCGTCCATGACGATGGCGTCGGTAACGGCGATCGAACCGGCCGTTTCGACGATGCTGTTGCTGCCGTCGCCGGTCATTGCGACGCTGTCCGCCGCAAAATCGCTCGCTTCGACATAGAGCGTGTTGACGCCGGTCATCTCGAGCGCGCCGAGCCCGTTGATCGAGCCGCCGTTCAGCAGGACGACATCGTTGCTCGCACCGTCGAGGATGATGTCGCCATCCATGTTGATGGAGCCGCCATCCGCGCCGACCAGGTTGCCCCCGGTCGCGGTCAGTTCGAGGTCCCCGGCATTCAGGGTCAAGGAACCGCCCGCTTCGGCGGTCACGCTGTTGCCCTGGGCCGCCGCATTGCCGACGATGCTGTTCGCGGAGAAAGCGCCTTCCGCGCGGAGGATGTTGGTGCCCGTTCCAAAGAGGATGTCGCCGGTCACCGCCGCATCGCCGCCGATCACTTCCGTGAAGCCGCCAACGTAATCGACGTCGCCGTTGATCGCCGTTCCGTTAACGAGGGAGAATTCGCCGCCATTCAAGGTAACGTCGCCATTCACCGTCGAAGCATCAATAATCACTTCGTCGTCGCCAGCGCCGAACGAAAGATCGCCGGAGATGGTCGTAGCGCCGATCACGCCTTCGGTCGCGCCGGAGAATTTGACATCGCCGCCGAGCGTGGCATTGTTGATCGCGATTTCGTTGTTGGAGGCGGCATCGCCGACTTCAAGCACCGAATCCTTCTGGTTGATCGCCTTGTTGACCGTCGTGCCATCCATGATGATCGTGTTATCGCCCGCGCCCATCGTGATCTTGCCGTTCACGGTCGCCGCGCCGGCGATCAACGTGTCGTCGCCCGCGCCGGTGTTGACCGTGCCGAAATCGTAGAGACTGCGGCTGCCGTTGACCACAACGCCGTCGTTGAGGACCAGGACGTTGTCGCCATCGTTCATATCGATGGAACCCCAAACCTTGCCACCGGCGAGGACTTCGAGATCATCCCACGTGTGGATGTTCGCCGCCGCGCTGAACGTCGTCAGATTATCGATGGAGAAAGCGCCCGACCAGTCCTGAATGAGAATCCAGGAGCCGAGGCCCAACGCCGCGTTCTGCGCCAGAGTGGTGTTCGCTTTGATCGAATCGCGATCCGCGTCCGAAACGAAGCCGTCGACCGCGAAAAGCGCGCCCTCGCCCAGGTTGAAGCCGAGCAGTGCGGTGTCGCCGCTGAACTGCTGCCAGTCGTACCAGGTTTCGACCCCCGCGCCGAGCATGAAGGTGTTCGCGCCGGTCAGCGCGATGTTGCGAGCGAAGTATTCGCCGACGCTCTTGGAAATCACAACGGTGTTGCCGTTCAGGGCAACGTCCGTATCGATGACGCCGGTCAAAACGATCGTGTAATCCGCGGCAAAAGTAACCGCCTTATCCCAATCGCCGACCGTGATGACCTGATCGATCACTTCGGTGAGCATCGAGTTCTTGCCGATGCCGAACTTGGTGGCATCCGCCGCGCTACCGATCGTAACGAGCGTATCTTTCGCCGTCGTAATCTTCTCGGCGCCGGCAATTACCAGCGCATCGTTCGAGAAATCGCTCTTGAAGTTGACGGTGTCCTTGCCGCCGCCAAGATCGATCAGGTTGGTGGTGAAGGACGCGCCGGCGAGAACGTTCAGGGTGTCGTCGTTCGACGAACCGAGCAGATCCGTCCCGACCGCGCCCGCCACATTGGCGACGCCGTCGAACTTCAGCGATCCGCCGGTGATGGACGAACCTGCCGCCATATCGAGGTTGCCGGTGGTGATCTTGCCGTCCGTGATGGACACGCCGTCTTCCAGATTAAGAGCGCCGACCGCGACGCTGCCGCCCGTAACCGTCGCGCCGGAACCCATGCCGAAGCTGGCGGCCGCGAGATTGCTGTCGGTAACAGTGGAAGCGCCGAAAGCGAAGATGGAGCCGACCGCGAAAACCGAGCTCTTATCGAGGATTGCGCCCGGGGTCAGGGTGAGCGAGTTCACCAGGAGGACGCTGCCGACAACGCCGTCGGTTTCCTTGACATAATAGTCGGCAATACGCGCCGGGGCCGCTGTGGCGGCGCCGAGGATGATCACGTCATCTCCGGCCGCATCCAAATGACCGACGTAGTTCTGGATGTACTGGGTGTTGTTGTAGATCAAACCCGCGTTCTGGCTCAGATAAATGCCATCGTAACCGCCGGCGAAACTGCCGACCGTCATGTTGGTAATCGTAACCGTGCAGCCGTTCATCACGACGAGCACGTTGTCCGTGCCGCGAAGCTTGAGGGTTTTGCCGTCCAGCGTGAGGTTCGTCCCGGCCACAATCGCATCGTTGCCGTCTTCAAAGACGACATCGCCACGGTAGTCCTGGAACAAAACCAGCGTATCTTCGCCCTTGCCGAAGTTGATGGCCGAAACTTCCGCGTGCTTGTTCAGCACAACGGTGTCGTTGGTGCTTCCCTTGAGAACCAGTTCGCGCGCCTGGAAGGTGGTAACGCCGCGGGCATTCGTAACCCAGGTCCCGACGCCGCCGCCCAAGCCTTCGATGCCGCTCAGGATGATTTCGTTGTACGTCGTTTCGTCGCCGCCGCGGACGCTGGAAATCGCGCCGCCGTTGACATGGATCGTGTTCTTGGAATTCGCGTCGAACACGATCGTTCCGGAGTGCTGGCTGCCCTCTTCCAGGATAATCATGTTTTCGCCGTCGCGCAGGAAAATTTCGCTGCTGACCTTGGCGTTTTCCTGGAGAACGAGCGTATCATTGCCGAGGCCCATATCGATGGTGCCGGTCACGAGCGCGTCCTTCTGAATCACCAGGTAGTCGTTGCCGCAGCCCATATCGATGGAGCCGTAGACCTTCGCGCCGGACTGGATATTCAGCGTATCGTCGCCGCAGCCCATATCGATGTTGCCTGTAATTTCGGCGCCGGCCACGACGTTCACTGTTTCATCCGCGTCGGTCAGGGTAACGTTTTCTTTCACTTCGTCGTCAATGATCAGGCTGCTTCCTTTGAAGACGAAGGTAACGTCGCCGCCGAGCTTCTTGTTAAAGTTGTACACCAGCTCGTACGCGCCGGAGTAAATCTTGTTGCCCTCATTGTTCAGCACCGAGAAGGTGTTGGTGTTCACATCGAACGCAGTCTTGAAATACTTGCTTGCAATCAGGATGACAGTGCCGCCGTTCGTCATGAAGTCGTCGGAGGTAACCGTAACATCCACTTTGCCCAGAACAGCTTTCTTCTTCAAAGTCAGCATGGCGGTGGTCAGACCGCGCGTTTCGTCGGTGATCACAAAGTGGTATGTCGCGCCCTTCATCGTCGCATTCTGCGCCTTGGTCAGTGTAACGCTGGTCGCGCCGGTGAATGTAACGAGCTGGAATTCTTTGATCGTCGCCTTGAAATCGCCGATGTAGTTGTCAAAAACCAGCGTGCTGGTACCTTCCACCCGCGCATTGCGGCCCTTGCCGCCGCCGGAAACAGTGCCGGAGAAGGAATAAAGACCGTGTCCCGCGGAGAAGGTTACAACCGCATTGCCCTTGACGACGGAGTTGTTGCCGCCCGCGTAGATCGAACCGATCTTGCCGGCCGCGATTGCGTTGATGTTGATGGCGACATTGCCCTCAACAATCGAACCGGTGCCGCCGCCGCCGTAGATCGTCTTCACGGAACCGTCGGTGCCCGCGACATGGCCGGCGCCGTAGTTGATCGTAACGTCGCCCTTGACGGTCGCGCCGTAGCCCGCGCCGCCGCCGTACACCGTGCCGTAACGACCGTTCAGAATATTGAGTGTAACATTGCCCACTGTTACGGCGGTTACGCCGAGGAGGTATTTCGAAGCGATTTTACCCTTGGCATCGGTCGCCAGCGCGCCGCCGTAGACCGTTCCGACGGCCAGGCTGTCGAAATTCACGGTATTGGTCATGCCCGCGCCGCCGATGGTTACGTTCGTCCCGAGGCTCGTACCGGCCGCCACAAGCTTCAGCTTAGCGTTCGTCCCGGAGCCGACGAATGTAACATTGGAGGTCTCACCGGCGGTGGAACCGGTAAACGCGTTCGCACTGGGAGCATACTCCACGTAGACCTGAGCATCGCCGATCGGATCGGGAAGCGTTTCCACGAAGACATTGCCCTTAGTTTTGCTTTGAATAATTCCACTCATAAAAAACTCCTTTTGTTTTTCTGGAAGTTACCAAACTTGCTTACACAACAACAGAAATGCACAGAACGTCCTGCCGTGGTTTCGCCCCGGCGGGTCGTTCTGTGCATTCCCAATTTTTCATACCATACATGAATTGTCATAGCAGAGTAAATCGTTACTTTCCGGTCATAGCCTGAGGCAAACGACACCTCCCTTATACATCGAGCGCACGAAACGGGAACGCCCCGCGAAGCGGCGGGCGACAGTGCGCCGCCACCTTGCCAGCGATTTCCCGAACCGGGTAAAAATCGAGACACACAGTTTTGCCAGCGTCGACTCCTCCACCAACCAGCCATAGACGGCCTGCGCAAGCCCGCCGGTTACGGAGAAAAAGGGCGACGGCTCCAAAATCGGCGCCGGAAGGCAAAAACCGGGATCCCGGGAAAAGGAAGCAGACGCAACGGAAGACACGGCAAAATCCATGCCGCACCTCCCGCAATAAATCAGATGATTTACGGACTGCTTCATTCGTATTGAGTTACTTTACTTTCTTGGAGGGGGCTTCTTCATTCTTCTGAAGAACACCGGCTTCCAGGAGTTTGTCGATCAACTGCTGCATCGAATTGAACGCGCCGAGAAAGCCCTGCGGCGGCATGATGATACGGGTATTGGACTTCGGAGTCGGCGCCTTGCCGTCGTCTTCGGGCTGAAGGGTCACAAAATCAAAGCGAACCATTCCGCCCGCGAAGTGAATCTGTCCGATGCCATCGGCAAAAATTTCTTTCTTGTCCATAATAATCTTCTCCTTCTTCGTTTTACCACCCCTTGCCCAGGGGTCTTTTAGGCAACCTCAGGATAAGGTTTTACTACAAAGATCAACCCTCTCCGTTATACTATTTCACTGTTTCCGGAAAATACAACCCTTTTTTTAAAAATTATATACTTTTTTTTCGCACCATCGTAAATACCTTGATAGTGTGCCAGTTGTACTACATCAGGAAAGGGCAGTTTCTCCTCCCGATCCCTCTGATACTCATTATTTATCTACAATTCGATAACCTCCTCCGGCAGACAGCCCAGGGCGGCGGCGTAACGACGGGCGGCGGCGCTGTTGCGCAAACCTTTCTTCTCGGCAATGCAGACCGTGGCGCGCGCCAAGGATAAACGCCGGGCAAGCTCCGCCGAACGAATGCCTTTTTTGATTCGCATTTCACGCAACTTTGTCATTGCAACCTCCGCAAATAAAAATCATCTTAAAAAGATAAATTTACATTATTAGGCATACATTATCATTCATAGATTTTTTGTCAAGCAGAAAAATAGTCTTAAAATGATTTTTCCGCTTTTAAAATCACTTTGGGGCGATATTGTAAGATAAAAACCTTACAAAGAGTTCAGCATGCCTGTCGACGAAGAAACAAAAGAGAAAACAACGTATCTGGCACTCGCCTTTGTACAGGCGATGGCGGAGGCCATCCGGCAGGCCGGGTCCCAGAAAAACATGGCGGAAGCCACCGGGATTCACCAAAGCCGCCTCTCCGACTATGTCAACGGAAACTATGACTTCGCCAATCTGACCGTGGGTAGCTTAATCCGCATGTTCCCGGAACTCAACGTAAGCTATTTCGATCACCCCGGCGCGCAAGCGGAAAACAATGCCCAGAAAGCCATGGAGCGGCGCATGCTTGCGATATTCCGCAGGCTCGATGTGGACAGCCAGATTCTGTGCTTCGAAATGATGGCCAAGACATTCGGGGAAAACTTCAAGGAAATAAAAAAGGGATGAATCCCATCCCTTTTTCAGAAATCTTCACGCCTTTCACCGGCGGATATTATGGCTCGCGGGCCGTTTCGTCAAACGCTTTGATCAGAGGATAGATTAAATATTCAATAATCCGACGGCGGCCGGTCTTGATCTCCGCCTGTGCTTCCATGCCGGGAATTAAACGGAATTTACCCTTGACCCCGCGCAATGTGCCGTGAACCGAAACACGCGCCCGGTAATAGGTGGCGCCCTCCGTGCCGCGTCCTTGCTGCTGACGCTGCAAGGTGTCTTCGGAGATATTCCGGATCACCCCCTCCAACGTGCCGTATTTCTGGAACGGATAGGCGTTCAGCTTGATCCGGACTTCCGACCCAATCTCCACCTTGCCGATATCCTGCGGTTGAACCTCCGCCTCCAGCTCCACTTTTCCGGAGAGAGGGATGAGCGTTACCAGCGCCTCCGCCTCGCGAACCGCCGAGCCGGCGGGGAACGACGCGATTTCGTGCACCACCGCGTCGCAGGGGGAACGCAGATAAACGTAGCTGGCCAATTGACGACTCTTCTCGTAATCACGCTGCATCGAACTGAGTTCGCGGTCCGTCTTCACAAGCTCCTCGGAAATACTGTTGAGCCACTCCTGCACAAAGGATTGCTTGGTCGAAACCGTGCTCGCGCGCTGGTGGGTCAACTCCATAAGGCTGTTCTGGAGCTCGTCCACCGAAGACTCCATCTCCATGCGGGTAATCTGAATCTGCAAAAGCTCCTTGTGCGAAGTCGCCCCTTTTTTGGATAAATCTTCGTACATCGCTTCAATTTTATGGATTTTCTCCAGCCGCCCCTTCTGGTTGGCGAGCGAGTCCTCGCGGGTCTTCGCGGCGGCGTCGTACTGTTTGATCGACGCGTCGTAGTATTTGATCCGTTCACGGAAGTATCCGGCACGCTGTTGGAAAATCACCAGCTGACGAACCTGGTTGATGTCGTCCGCCTTGGTTACGCTGAACTCCTTCTCTTCAAACTCCGCCCGGAGGCGGTTGTATTTCGCGGTCAGCGTGGAAAGCTCATCCTTGAGCTTTTCCGACTCGGCCTCATTGAATGTCGGGTCGAACGTAATGAGAACCTGGTTCTCCTTGACCACATCGCCGATTCGGACATTGAGCTCCTTGACAACCGAACGCTCCAAAGGCTTCATCACAACGGTCTGCTGGTCGGTTACAAGTTTTCCGGTGGCCTGGACAATCACATCCACCTTTCCGAACGTTGCCCATAAAATGCCGCCGACAATCGCAAGCACCGGCGCCCACACGCCAAGGCGTATCGCCCAGGGAAGGCGCTGATTTTTGATCTCCAGCGCATCGGGAAGGAATTCAACGGTTTCCCGGGGTGTCGTTTCTTTATTTTTCATGGCTCAATCCTTCACTTCCATTTGCTGACGCCAGAATTCGCTGTAGGTGCCGGGTTGCGCCAAAAGATTCTTGTGCGAATCCACCGCCGTAAGCGTGCCGTTGTCGATCACAAGGATTTTGTCCGAGTGGCTGACAATGCTCAAACGGTGCGAAACAATGATGACGGTACGCCCGCGCGAAATCGCCTTCAAATTGGTGCGGATCACGCATTCGCTCTCCGGGTCGAGCGCGCTGGTCGCTTCGTCGAAAATCAGGATCGGGGGGTTGGTAAGCAGCGCCCGGGCAATGGCCAGACGCTGTTTCTGGCCGCCGGAAAGGTTGGAGGCGTTTTCCTCCAGCACCGTGTCGTAGCCGCGTTGCAGCTTCTGGATGAATTCATCGGCGCCAGCGAGCTTACAGACGTAGATGATTTCCTCCGACGTGGCGTTCCGCTTGGTCAAGGAGATGTTCTCGCGAATCGTGCCGCTGAAAAAGTAATTTTCCTGCAACACCACGCCGATGCTGCTGCGTAAATGCACTTTGTCGATCTCCCGGAGGTCGATCCCATCCAGGCGGATCAGCCCCTGGGTGATCGGATACAGCCCCTGAAGGAGCTTGGTAACCGTGGTCTTCCCCGAACCGGAACGGCCGACGATCCCGACGGTGCTCCCCGCCGGAATGTCGATCGAAAAATTCTTGACCACCAGCGGAAGATCGGGACGGTATTGGAAGGAAACGTTTTCGAATGTAACGTTCCCCTTCAGGGGGTTCCGCACGCCGCCGCCGCCGGGCTCCTGCGGGGTGTTCATCACCGTGCCGAGCATCCGGACCGAAAGCGCAACCTGCTGGTATTCGTGAATCAACCCCACCAGCTTCACCAAAGGACCGGTCACGCGCCCCGCCAGCATTTGGAAGGCGATCAACGCGCCGACGGTGATGACGTGGTCGAAAACCAGGTGCGCCCCAACCCAGATGACCGTAACGGCCATGGCGATTTCAAGAACATGGCTGATGCTCTTGGCCGTCATCGAAATTTTGCCGACACGGAAGTAGGACTTGATCGCGTACGCCGTCGAATTGTCCCAGGATTGCTCCTGTACCGGCTCCAGGGAGAGCGATTTGACGGTGCGCACGCCGTGGATCGCCTCCACAAGCATGCTCTGGCGCTTCCCTTCCGCCTGGTAAAGCTCGTTCAAGCGCCGTTGGAACGGGCGGACCAGACAGGCGATCACCAGCGCCATCATCAATGTAAAGCCCAGAACGATCAACGTCAGGGGAACGCTGTAGAACAAAAGAAACGGAATGAAAATGAAAAGCGACAGCAAATCGAGAATCGTAAAAAACAAATTGCCCGAAAGGAACCCACGGATTTTTTCCGTCTGCTGCATGTGTTTGAGCAAAACCCCCGAGGGGACGCGTTCGAAAAAATCGATCGGCAGCCGCATCAAATGCCGGAACGTCTTCGTCGCCGTCGCAATATCGATCTTGTTGGTGGCAAAAAGGAGCAGGTAACTGCGAACATAATCCAGGAGTCCGTTGAGGATAATCGCCGCGAGAATCCCGCATCCCAGCACGTTGAGCGTATTGTACGCGCGGTTCGTCAGTACTTTATCCACCACGATCTGGAAGAAGAGCGGCGTCACAAGGCCGATGAGCGTCAGCATCACAACCGTCAGAATGATCTGTCCGAAAATGTCCTTCAGTTTCAGAAATTCGGGGATAAACCAAAGGAGGCCGAAAGGCTGGCTTTCGTCGGAAAGTTTGTAGCCTTTCTTAAAAAGCATCACCTTGTTGCTGAATTCCTCCTCGTATGTCGCACGCGGAAGAAATGTGAAATGGCTCCCGCCCGCCGCTTCGATCCGGGGGTCGACGAGGACAATCTCTTCCTTCCCTGTCTCCGCCTCCACCTTCATGCCGCACAAAACCACGCAGCAACCGTCTTTGCGGATGCCGATCATCGGAAACGAAAGCGGACTTTTTTTGAGCTTTTCCCAGGAAAAGGATACCAACCGGGTCTTAAATTCATACGTCGAAGCGATCTCCGCCAAAAGAGGAAGTGTTACCTCTTCTTCGTCAATCGCGAACTCGTGCATGATCCGGCGCGGGTCGGCGTTGACATTGTGGTGTGCGGCGATGCTGCAAAGAGCGAAAATACCGCTGTGCCGCGCCAGATCGACCGCCTGAAGATTGCGGAAAATAATCAACGGCTCTCCGGCTTTTTCAAACAATTGCGTGCGCGGAACGGCAATCGGCGTATTGGGCTTGGCCGGACGCGCGGGATCGAAAATCGTAACATTCGGCTCATCGGCATTGAGCTGTTTGACGTTGAGAACCACCACCCAGGAGCCGCTCTTCAAACGCAGGAGCCCCGGCCCCTGCTTAAATTCCTCGGTCCCGTCCAGCGGGGCGACTTCCGGTCGGAGCTCCTGGTGCCCGGCAAGCTCCATTATGGTCTTCAGCGAATCCTCGCCATACTTTTCACGAAGCTCTTCCGTCAGAAGCGCCGCAAAGTTCACGTCGCGGCGAAACTGGGAAAATACAACCTGCAGACAAAAAAGTCCGCTGAAATCATTGTTGCCCGACATAGACTCCTCAAGCGTTGAACGGAATTGGAACCGCCGTGTTTACACAAGAATATAACGATAACCTGGTACTATATCCTAATGGAGGAGAATTGTCAACCTTTCCGTATCAAAAGTTTACAGAAAAGAATCCGGCTTCGCGTCCGAGGGCATCCGCCACGCGCCGCGCGGCGAAAGGGAGAGCGACGTCGCCTGCGGGCCGTCGGGAAGACAGTTCCGCTTGTACTGCTGCTGAAAAAAGCGCCGGAGAAACGTCCGAAGACATGCCGTCAGCATTTCCGGCGTGTATTTTCCCGCAAACGCGTTTTCCGCAAGGAAAAGCATTTTTTCCGCGGATGCGCCGTAAGAAAGAAAATGATGCAGGAAAAAGTCGTGAAGCTCATAGGGGCCAAGAAGCGTTTCCGTCGCCTGCGCGATGCTCCCGTCGCCGGCGGGGGGAAGAAGTTCCGGGCTGACCGGCGTGGCAAGAATGTCCAGTAACGTCCCGCGCAAAGCCCCCGCCGAGCGCCCGGCGACGAACCCGATCAGATGCCGGAGGAGCGTTTTCGGAATCGTCGCATTGACCGCGTACATGGACATATGGTCGCCGTTGTACGTGCACCAACCGAGCGCGAGTTCCGAAAGGTCGCCCGTACCGACGACAAGCCCGCCGTGCCGGTTCGCAAGATTCATCAAAAGCTGGGTGCGGAGCCGCGCCTGCGTGTTTTCGTAAGTAACATCCAAAACAGCCGGATCGTGCCCGAGATCGGCGAAGTGCTGCCGCGCCCCGGGTGTGATGTCGATGTGCATCGTATCCACGCCGAGTTCGCGGCAGAGCGTTTCCGCGTTGTTGTGCGTGCGCGGCGTGGTGCCGAATCCGGGGAGCTGGACGGCGAGAACCGTCGACGCCGGCAATTCAAGGCGCTTGCAGCCTTCGAGCGCCACAAGGAGGGCCAGTGTCGAATCCAATCCGCCGGATACGCCGAGGATAAGTTTTTTCGCTCCCGTGTGCTCCATGCGCCGCGCAAGGCCGACACTCTGGAGTGCAAGCACTTCCGCGCAATACGCATCCGCTTCGTCCGGCTGCGGAACAAGCGGATGCGGCGGATTGAACGCAAAAGACAGATCCGGGGAAACAGGAACGGCATCGAGGAGAACCGTACGGAACTCCGCATCCATTTTCCTGTTTTGAAAAGCATCGCTCCGCAAACGGAGCGCTCCCAGGCGCGCAAAGTCCACATCGCCGTAAAGAAGCTCCCCTTCCCGCGGGAAAGGCTCGTTTTCCGCGAGAACACGGCCATTTTCCAAAAGAAGCCCGTGCCCGGAATACACCGCGTCGGTCGTGGATTCGCCGGGCCCCGCGCCCGCATAAACATACGCGGAGTGCGTCCGGGCGCTACGGGCGCACAAACACGCGCAACGCGCGGAACGCCCACCGGGAATTTCCGGTTCCGCCGCCGGCTGAAAAATCGCCCGGGCCCCGGCAAGAGCAAGGAACGGCGAAGCGGGCAGCAACCCCGTCCCCATTTCCACCCCAAAGCAAAAATCATCGCCGGAGGTAAATATAAGATTTCTCCCAATCGGAACGGATGCGCCACCCCACTCCAACTCACCTTCCCCCACGCCGGAAACAAAACCGCGAACACGTCCGTTCTGGGCAACGGCGACAACCGGCAATACGGCGTCGCGATACCGGAGGAAGAAGCCGAACACCAGCAACGTTGCGCCGGCCGCGCAAGCGAGCTCCCGCGCAGCGGCGGAGAGCGTGTCAAGAAAATGCGGATGCTTCAGAATATCGCCGCACGTCGCCCCCGAAAGACCGAGCGCGGGAAACACCGCCGCCGCGCCGCGGGCAGCGGCCTCGCGGTATAAGCGAAACGTTTCTTCCACATTCGCGCCGACATCGGCCAATGTCAATTTCGGCGTCGCGGCCGCCAGACGATAGAATCCATGCATTTTCGCCCCCATCAACTCAAAAGTTTCAGAACCCGGTAGAATTCGGACAAACTCCACGCCTGTGCGCCGCAACCGCCGGGACGATGCGGCCAATCGCCGTCGGCAACCTCCGGAAGTTGTCCGAAGGCCCCCTCATCCAGATAACGCGCGACGGACCAGAGGAGCGAAAGCGCCCATGTCCGTCCCGCTTCGCCCGCACAGCGGAAATACGCCTCCGCGTACGAGGGAAATGGCCAACACCAGCCGGTTCCGTTGTGGTACGCAACCTTGCGCGAGGTATCTTCCGGCCCCTCGTAACGCCCCCGGTAGGGACGGATCGGATCGTTCAGGAGAACGCCGTCGCGCCGCACGGGAAGCTGGTAACGGACGGGAAGTGTGTCGAGCGTCCGTATCGCGCCGGGGGTAAGAAGAAGCGCGGTGTTTTTCAGCACGGCCCGCTGGATATCCGGATCGGTCAGCGCGCCGAGCGTCAGGGCGAAAAGCTGATTCGGTCGGAGATGGTCGTCCGGAACAGCCGCTTCGCCGTGCAAGCAGTCGGAGAGGTAGCCGAGTTCAGGCAGATAAAACTTGGCAACGATGTTCGTTTTCACCTCCGCTGCGAGCGCATCATCGCCAAGAAACTCCAGCGCCGAATGCCAAAGGGCCTGGATTTCGATTGGATACCCCTCGCGCGGCGTCCCCGCCGGGTGGTTGGTGTCCATCCATGTGAAGTGCGCGGGGCTGTAAATGAGCTTGTGCTCCGGATGCATCCGAATGCCGTTCGGCGTCCCGCTCTTGTAGCAATCGCGAATCGACGAGAGGACTTGCAGCAACGTCCGCCCGCCGCAATCGTCCTCCAGAATAGAGCGATCCCCTCCGGCGCTTTCGATGTATTCACGGACGACGCGGATCAGCCATAAAGGCGCATCGCTGGTGTCGCGGTTGCCCGTGTCTCCGCCGCGGATCACGTTCGGAATCGTCCCACGGTCCTCGTACGAGGCGAATTCGCGGAGAATCGCCCGCGCCGTCGCCAACTCGCCCGCCGCGAGGAATCCGCGCAGGGCAATGAACGTGTCGCGTCCCCAGTCCAGAAACCAGGGGTAGCCGGCAATCACCGTCCTGTTTTCATTGCGCTTGACATTGAAGCAGCGCAGGCCGGAACGGAGCGCGTCCAACGAAGATTGAAAGTCCGGAAGCGGAAGAGCCGTGTCGGGAAATTTTGCGTGGACCCCCTCGCCGACAGAGGCGGAAAGTTCGCCCGCCTCCCCGCCAAGGAGCTCAAATTCAAAATACCCGGGACTGAACAAATCGGTTGTGTGTTCCTGCCCATACCGTTCCTCCAGGGGAAGCTGAACCATGTACTGCCATTCCGGCTGCGAAACGAAACGTCCGTGCGAAAGCCCCATATCCAGCGCCGCCGCGCCCGGTTGAAACCGGAATCCGTCCGCACGCGTGGAAACCGCGCCGGAAAAGCGCGCCTCC
Organism: Victivallaceae bacterium; assembly: GCA_031549345.1. Classification (GTDB taxonomy): domain Bacteria; phylum Verrucomicrobiota; class Lentisphaeria; order Victivallales; family Victivallaceae; genus CASFRF01. The sequence goes on along the minus strand of JAVBPY010000006.1, from coordinate 4,440 downwards.
GCGCCGGCGTATGCCTTGGTTACCTCGTGGTTGGGACGATCCTCCAGATCGGGGCGGAGGATCAAACGGATCTCCTGGTCCTCCGGCAAAGCACCGACAAGCGCATCCCCCGCCAGGGGGCGCCGGAAGGTCAACTTCAGCACATCGCAGTCCAAGGCGCCTGCAAGCTCAATAAGCAGCGGAACCCGCTGCCCGCGCCCGGCCGGAACCACAAAATGCCACACCGCGCGGTTGTCCGGGGAGCCCGTGAACGATTCCAAGTATTTAGAATCCAACTCGTACGAATAGTCGTTCACCACCAGCCAACCACGGCAGCGCGTGAACATCACCCGCCGGTCGACGGGAAAACGCGTTTCGATGTTGGCGGCGAGCAGTGCATCGTATTTGCTGAACAGCTCGCCCCAACGCGCCCGTGTTTGTGTCATGCCGCCGCGGTCGTTGGCGGCGAAGGCATAATGGAATTCCGTAAGGTGGGCACGCTCGACACGCGCCGCAAGAGCGGGGCACGTTTGCGCCAAACGCCGCAAATGCCCAGTTCCGCGCCGGATCTCCCCTTCTTTGTAGATTTCGAAACGCACCTCCACGCATCCCTCGGCCGCGCCGCCCAGGGGCAGCAAGTATAAATACCCGCCCGCATCCGTCCGAATGCCCGCGCCAAGGGCGATGGTTTTTTCGTTCTCCACAAGTTCAACGCGGAAAGGAGTCGTGCTCTCCAACCATAAAATACTGTCGGGCGGAACAGGCACTTCGCGCAATTCGTCCCAATCCAGGCGGTAACGGGCAACCGGAGGGAACTCGCTCCCGGCAAGACGGCGCAAAAAGGCCGCCGCATCGCGCAAAAGCTCCGGAGCGAAAGAGGCGGCCTCGGCGGCGGAATGGTCGCCGGGAAAATGAAAAAAGCGCCATACACGCGCGGCCATGGCGGCGGCACGCTGAAGGCGGCTCCGCTCCGGTTCCCGGGAAAACTCGGCGATCCAGGGGGTTGGCGACAGGGCAAGGAAGCCGCCGGGGGGCAATTCCAACGATGTTTCCGGCCCGTCGCACGCGAGCGTCAGGCGTTCTTCACTCAAAAGATCGAAAACAGAGCGGTACTTGAACTCGTGCGTGTTCCAGGCGACGCGCGACGGATGATCCGTATCCAGATTGACGAGAACAAGAACCAAATCCGCCCCGTCCGCATGGCGCAACGCGGCGATCACGTTGCCGCCGCCGGATTGGACCAAACGGATTTCCGCCCCCGCCTGGAACGCGCCATGGTGGGCCAGGAGGGTGCAGAGCTTGCGCAGAAGCACCACCTGGTTGTTTGGGGATTTCCAATTCAGCGAAGGTGCGCCGTGAACGTCGATTTTTTCTTTCGCGTAAAATTCCACACCGTTGGTAAAGCCGAACGCACCGTTTTCCGACAAAAGCGCGGTGAGAGCGCAGCGCATACGCGCATACGTTTCCGAAACGGCCGCAAGACGGGAATTGTCGTGCGTTTCGGCAAAATGAACCAGAAGACCGTGGTTTTTTCCACTCTCGGCGGCGACAGGGAAATAGGAGGCGATCTGGTCGCGACTGTAATTCTGGAAAAGTTCCGAGTACGCCCAGTCCAATCCGACGGAACCGAGAAGTTCGTTCTGCACCACGCCGGGTCCGCCGAGCCCTTCCAGAAGAAAGACCGTATCGGGGTACTCCGCACGAACGCGGGCAAGGATGTAACGCCACGCGTCCGCCGGGATCATGTACCCCGCGTCGCAACGGAATCCGTCGACGCCATGGCGGCACCAATGGAGAAAGACCTCCGCCATTTGCTCGAAAACGCCATCCGCAGCATAATTGAGCTGGCACAAATCGGCCCAGACAACGCCCCATGCGCCGGGACTTTCAAACGTCCCGTCCGTACGGCGGACAAAATATTCCGGGTGTTCGCTCTGGAGACGCGAAGCCCAGCCGGTATGATTCACGGGAATATCCAGGAAAAGCCGTCCCCCACGGGCGTGCACCGCGCGGACGAGCTCCGTAAACTGCTCGCGCGGCGTGGCGTGAACATCAAAATCGGCCAGCGCCGGATCGACCTCGAAATAGTCCAGCGCGGCAAAAGGACTGCCGTAACGGCCCATGCGGCCGTAAGCACAGGGTGTCGGGTGAACCGGCAGGAGTTGGAGAATCCGGCAGCCGAGTTCGCCGAAAATAAAATCGAGTTCGCGGATCAGCGCCCGGAACGTCCCGGAGGGGGGAATGACCGTGTAACCCGCGCGGTCAAGCGCTTCGAGTTCCGTCTCCGGCCGGGACGAAGCTTCCGGCTTGAACTGGCGGACGAATGCGCAATACAATAAATTCCCCGCCACACTGACGGCGCTCTCAACTTTGAAGCGGAAATTATCCCCGGCGGGCCACTCCATGTGTTTGCCGTCCGCGGGGCTAAAGCAACATTTCCCATGGAAAACGCCGACTTCGGCAAGGGGCAGCGCGAGTTCAAAACCGCCGTCGGCGCATTCGCGCATCGGAATATCGCGCCAATCGCGCCCGGCGGCGGGAGCATCCGCCTCCGTCAGCGCAATCACCTCCGCGCGGCGAACGGCGGCGCGGCCGATGTTCGTACGGAAAAAAGCACGGCCGGGGCGATTTTCCATTTCCAGGCGTACGGTAATCCAATCACCGGCATGAAAGAGGCGCCGGTCGGGCAACAAAAACTGTTTCATCGGGGGATATCTCCAATCCGTGTGCAAAATATGTACCGTTGAATACTTTACACGCGAAACATTTTTTTTCCAGCGCGAAGCCGGAATGGAACCTCTAAAATTTTGACTTGCAACAAAAAACGACGGATCGCTGCGCGTTCGGTGCGGGATTCCGGGGAACTGCGGTTGGGAAAGCCGGAGAAATACTCGATTATGCAAAAGCCCGATGCGAGAAGGAAAAACCATTTGAGGAAAGGTTGTTTCCTTCTCGCGCTCTTCCTTTTCCAAACCTATTTGAGTAACGTTTTTGCAATTGGAGGACCAATTGCAAAAACGTGAACTGGAAAATTTGACGCAAAAACAGGGCAAATACCCCTAAAAGTTTTCTGAAATTGAACCCCGCCGCCGCGAAAATGACATTCAACATAAGCTCCATATTCTTGCAATAATATAGCATAAAATCGCAACATTATCCATTGTCATTCAATGATTTAATGTGTTTTTCATGATTGACTGATGTAAATCGCCGCAAAACTCCCTGCTCATCCTCGGTCGGTTTGCTTCGGCTGCGCCGAACCGCGTTTGGTTCGTAATCTGTCAGAATCAAATGTGCGCAAAATTCCGTACACTACCTTTAGATTTAAAAGGGACCCTCCGTCTTTTTCAGCGAACCCCACCCGCGCCGGGGCACAGCGCATACGCTTTAAATGAACCGCTCTACCTTGGCCTTTACCGTGTTCATGGTTATCGGCTTAAAAAGCACGTCGTCGAAAACTTTATTGGGGTCTTGAATTTGCGTGTCAGCCGTCACCGCGATTATCGGTATGCCAGATGTTTCAGGGTCGCTTTTTACTATTCGCGCAAATTCATCGCCGCTCATCTCCGGCATCCAAAGGTCCGTCATGATTATGTCGGGTTTGGCTGATTTCACCAGCTTGAGCGCCTCGGCTGCCGAACTCGTCTCTATCACGCTGTAACCGAGGTTCAACAGCATCTTCTTGAGCACTTTTAGATTGAGGACTATGTCGTCAAGCAGCATGATTTTCATGCCCGAAGCGGAAGCGTGCGGCGATATGGTCGCCGCCGACGGAAGCGGGTCCGAAATATCCGCCTGGGGTTCGCACGGCTCGAAGCATACTTCAACATTGGATATGGTTATTGTAAATTCGCTGCCTTCGTTAATGCGGCTTTCAATCGCTATCTCGCCGCCCATGTTTTCAACAAGGCGCTTGACAATGGGCAAACCAAGCCCAGTGCCCTCGCGGCGGCCGTCTTGCGAAAACGGCTCGAAAATTTTCTTTATAAATTCAGGGGACATGCCTATTCCGGTGTCTTTCACCGAAATACTCAAATCAACGAGAGAGTCGGCCCTTTCTGTGTATGAAATTTCTACGCTTATTTCGCCTTTGTCGGTAAATTTTATCGCATTGCCAATGACATTCATCAGTATCTGTTTCAGCCGCAGCGGATCAAGCATGAGCATCGGAAAATTTTCGCACACGCGGATGGCGAAATCTATCTGTTTCTTTTTTGCCGCAAATTTGAAGATATGCAGAAACTCGTTTGCCAAAACAAGCATATTGACAGGCGATTTCACCATGGTCATCTGGCCCGCTTCAAGTTTTGAAAGGTCGAGGATATCGTTTATCAGGTTCAGGAGGGTGTTGGCGGCAAGGTCTATGTTCTTTAGGTTGTGCATCCGCTCCTCCTGGCTCAAATCCGGATTCTGCGTAAGCTCGGTGTAGCCGATGACGGCGTTTAAAGGCGTGCGAAGCTC
>JAVBPY010000009.1:0-164732 GCA_031549345.1 Victivallaceae bacterium | reverse complement strand
GAAATTTCCAGCGAGGAGCCGTCGCCAAGGAGGATATCCCCCGCGACAATCGCCCCCGCTTTTACCGAAATGCTCGATCCGCTCCCCGCGACAATGGCCACGGAAGCTTTTTTCGCAAGGGAGGCGGCGCTTTTTCCTGTTCCAACCAGTTTCAGGAGTTTTGTGCCGATCTTGGCCGCGTTACCGGTACTTCCGCCGTAGATGGCGCCGTAAATTTCCAACTCGGCTCCGTCGGCACTGTACACCGCGCAGGTTGCGCCGTCGCTTCCGTTCCCCGCGCCCACGGCGACCACCGCGCCGGAAACGCGCCCCTGGCTTATTCCGCCGGAGCTCCATATACCGCAGGCTGTCCCTTTCGATTGGGCGGAGATAACCCCGCCGAACACGTTCCATTCTCCCGCATCTCCGGCGACGAAATTCGCCGCCGCCACGCCGAAGGCCGTCGAATTCCCGGACGCGGATGCGGCCTTCACCGTCAAGCGCAAAGACGCGGTGGAGGTAAAATGCAGCATACCGCCGCCGCCGAGCATCTCCTCGAACGAGCCCGTCGCCACGCCATAGGCAATTGCCCCGGTGCCATCGGCTTTGCCGCCCGTGGCGGAAACGGAAATGGTGCCGGAAATGTTTTCAAGGGTGTGCGAAGCGTACGGATTGAGCATGAAACCCGCCGCGGTCGCCGTGGCCGTATCCCCCGCTTTACCGCCTGTGGCGGAAACAGTCATTCTAAACGCGCCGTCCACATTGTGCACTGCGGCATATCCGTAAAGGAGGCGGACGCCGAATGCGCTTGCGGAAGCATCGGATACGCCCCCCGAAGCCTTTCCGCCAATTGCCTGAACTGTGAAGCGTCCGGTCAGAACACCATCGATACTCAACGTGTCGCCGGAGAGGGCGCAGGCTTCCGCCGTCGCCGCCGCATTTCCTGTTTCAGACACGACGGCCGTTCCGCCCTTGGCCCGCACCATGAAAATACCCCCGAAGAAGCCGGCGCCCAAAATATCGGTCGCTTGAATGCCCGCCGCAACGGCGGAGGCGGAGGCCGTGTCGTAACCGTTCGCTTTGCCGCCGGAGGCGCGCACCTGAAAGGATGTATTCTCAAAAAATCCACATGAAATCGACCATTCCACCAGAAGACCATGCGCCTCCGCGCCGGTCCGTGCGGAACGTTTGCCGCCGGAGGCGCGAACCGAAACGCTTCCTCCGCGCCATGCGTCAAGCTCCAACGAAAAGACGCGCATCCCCTGCGCTGCGGCCCCTGTTCCTCCGGCGGCGGAAATTATAAGGTTGAATTTAGGGCCCAGTGCGGCGAGGGCGGTTGTTCCGGCGTCGATTCCGGCGGCGGTGGCGTTGCAGGTTCTTGAGCGGGCGGATGCGCGGATCGCGCCCTGCATTTCCGCCGTTCCCGGGCTGGAGGCGTCCAAATCTCCACCGTGAATGCCGTATGCCGCGACCGTTCCGGCATATGCGCCTCCGGAGGCGGCGGCGCGGAGGTTGAGTTTTCCGCCGTCGAAGACGAGTCGTCCGGCAAGGCGCATGTCGTATTCATCGCGGAACAACACGGCGGATACATCGGCGAGATCGTGTCCGGAGATGGCGATTGCGTATTTCAGCGTTGCCCCGCAGCCGTCCGCGGAGAAATAGAGGCCGGCGGGCATCGGGTAGTACGCGTAGCGGGACGGGACGCGTATAGCCGCATCCTGAACGAAACCGTCGTACCCGGCGACCGGGAAAACTTCTCTTGCCATGGCTATTCCTCGTTAGTCTACAGAAAGTGATTGTTGAACCATACAACAACGCGCTTGTTTTGTCAAGTCGCATTCGGGAAAAAGAAAACCCCCTGTCGCCCGGGCAAGGGCGGCAAGGGGGCGTTTGAAAACAGGAATCAGAGCTTGAGTTTTTCCGCGAGCCACTTCCACGCCAGGCGGTCGAAACCGCTGGACCAGTCGTGGCCGAGGCCGGGGAGCCAAATCATGGTCTTATCGCCCTTAATGCGCAGGAATGGAGCCCATGCGCTGTAGGCGGGTGAAACCGGGTCGATATTGCCCGCGTTGAAAAGCACCGGGCACTTGATGTCCTGGGCGTAGTTCATCGGGTCGAAATACGCGGTGCCACGCGCTTCCGGCGTGTCGCCGCTCGGCGGAGCGCCGGTAAGGTTCATGCCGTCTTTTTTGGTCCGGTTCATTTCGCTCACCCACATGCGGTGCGGCGCATTGGCGAAGTGCGGGATGCAGGCGACGAGGGCCGCCACACGGTCGGAGAGTCCGGCCGCGACCACGCCGAGGCGTCCGCCCTGGCTTCCGCCGACCACGACGATGCGCTTCGCATCCACATCCGGGCGCTTGGCGAGGTATTCGAGGGCCAGGAGAATCCGCTTATGGATGTTGTAGTAATAGTATTGGTTCGCGGGTTCAAAGACCTGGCCTTTGTAGTAACCTTCGACCTGGGGATATTTCCCTTCCAGGTCGACGTCCTGCCCGTGCACCTGCATATCGATGGTCAGGAAGCCGTGGCGGGCGTGTTCGAGGGGCCGGGGGCGGGCGTTGAACCCCGCGCCGGGGAGAACGAGCATCGCGGGGAAGGGGCCGTTGCCTTCCGGCTTGGCCAGCCAGGCGTAAACGCGGGTGTCCTTTTCGGGGCCGGCGAAACTGATTTTCCAGGATTCGACGGTTTCGAACTTATGGCCCGTCGGGTCGTAGTCGGGGGGTAGACACGCGGAGCTTGTGTTGTATTCCGCGATCCCTTTTTTGTCGTACACTTTCTTTTCGGTTTCGTCTTTCGGGGCGAGATCGACGGATTTGAGTTCGTCTTTCGCTTTATCCCAAAAGGCTTTGAAGTCGGCGGGGCGGTTCTCCGCGAGTTTCATCTCCTCGATTTTCCAGCCGAATGTGCTGACGCCGACGGCGGGACGCTTGAGGAGGCGGTCTTTTTCCTTGTTTGCCGGAACACCCGTGTCGAGCTCGACGCGGAGGTCGTAGAAGCCCGGGATGAGTTTATCCGTGGGGATGTCCAAATAGAAGAGGGCCCCCGGCTGGTCGGGGAGAACGCCGGTCATAAACGGTGTGTTGACCATGTTACGGTGCAAGGACCACTTCAGGAAGTTGCACCGCAATCCCGCCTGGATACGGTAGCGGATGACCTTCTCGTTTTTGAACATCAGCGAATCATCCTTCGCCGAGGGAACGGAGAAAGATACGAACGCGGACTGCGGCGGCGAGCAGGAATCTCCCCACGCGGCGGCCAAATTGTGATTCATGGAAAATCCCTCCGGCGTCAGCGCCAGCAGCCCGAGCAGGGCCGCGCCCATCAGCATGTTTTTGTTTTTCACGCGATACTCTCCTTAATTATAAGACACTTTCTAACCATAGACCATTTTCGTGGATATTCCAGCGGAAAAGTGGTATTTTTTACAGAAAAACAAACTTTTCGGGAAAGGAAAGCACTTTTTTATGTTTTTTCGATTGCAAAAGGATGAATGGGGGATTATTTTACGGGAAAGAGAATTGAACACACTATCTGGAAAGGTTGATGGAATGAAGTACGAATTTGCGAAATACATTGCCCAGGACTCGGTCATGATGCTCTCCGGCAAGAACAAACTTGAGGTGATGGATGCGCTGATCACCCGTGCCGCCGCACTGACGAAGCTGAGCCGCGATATGATTTTCCGCATGACTTGGAAACGCGAACAGATGATGACCACCGGCGTGGGCAACGGACTGGCGCTTCCCCACATCCGCGTGAACGATATTCCGCAGCCGGTTGTGATTATCGGGGTTACCGAACAGCCGATTGCCGATTACCAGAGCCAGGACGATTTGCCGATCCGCGTGATCGTCTTCACCGTAGCGCCGGACGAAAACCCGGAGGCGTACCTCCAGCTCCTCGGCAGCATTTCGCGGCGTCTGCGCAACCAGGGCCTCCTGGATGCTCTTGCGGCCTGCGCCACCCCCGCGGAGATTCTCGCGGCCCTCAAGGCGGACAGCGAATAACCTCCCAGCGAAGGAACTTTCTTCCATGATCAATCCCAACGAGAACATCGGGGCGAAAGCCCAGATCGACTTTCATTGTTTTGCCGATTCCTGCGACGGTGTCGTTAAATTCAACCTTTCCGACGTTGCGAAACGCGATTTTCAGGCGGTTTGCCCGCAATGCCACCAGACGTATGCGCTGGATAAAGAATTGCGCGACAAGCTTTCCCGAATGCTTGCGCTGGTTGTGGCAATCCGCCAGGCGGAGGATATTCTCGGCGACAGCAACGTTTCCGTCAATGTCGCGGGCGGAGAGGTGAAGATCCCTTACGCGCTGCTTTTGACCCGGCTGAACACCCTGATAAGCCTGAAATTCGGCGAAAGGAAGGTCGATTTCCATTTGTGGATCGAGCCGTCGTCGCCCGATACGTTCCGCTGAAGGCGGACTTTTTTTTATTATAATTTTTCGGAGTTTTCCATGAACGAACAGGATGTCATACATTTGCTGGAGGATTCCGGCGCACTTCTTACCGGGCACTTCAAACTGCGGAGCGGTAAGCACAGCAACCGCTTTTTCCAGGCGGCGCTTCTTCTTCAATACCCGGACAAGGCGGAGAAGGCCTGTGTTCAACTTGCGAAGAAATTTGCGGATATGGAGATTGAAACGGTGATTTCTCCGGCCGTCGGCGGTCTTATCGTCGGCCAGGAGATGGGGCGCGCCCTTAAAACGCGCGCTATTTTTGCCGACAAAGAGGACAATGCGCTTGTCCTTAAACGCGGATTTTCCATTCGTCCCGGCGAGAAAGTTCTCGTTGCGGAAGATGTTGTTACAGAAGGCGGCCGCGTGAAAGAAACCATTGCGCTGGTGCGCTCTCTGGGCGGTGTTGTGGCGGGTGTCGCGGTGATTGTGGACCGTTCCGGCGGGAAGGCCGCGTTCGACGTCCCGTTTCACTCCCTTCTGCAACTTACGCTCCCGACGTATGAAGAGTCGGAGTGCCCGCTCTGCAAGGCGGGGCTCCCGGTGGAAAGGCCGGGCTCCAAGTTATGATCACCTACTTCCTGAAGAAGATTTTCGGCAGCAAGTCGGATCGCGATGTGCGCAAAATGCGTCCGCTGGTCCGTAAGATCAACGAAATTGAAGAATCCTACCAGTCGTTGACCGACGAACAGCTTCGTGCTAAAACCGATGAATTCAGACAGCGCCTTGCCGCGGGGGAAACCGTCGACGACATTGCCTGCGAAGCCTTTGCCGCGGTGAAAAACACCTGTCGCCGCCTTGTCGGACAGGAAGTCATTGTCTGCGGACAGACGCTGGTGTGGGACATGGTCCCCTTTGACGTGCAGTTGATGGGCGGACTCGCGCTCCATCACGGAAACATTGCGGAAATGGCCACCGGCGAAGGCAAGACTCTTGTTGCAACCATGCCGCTGTACCTGAACGCCCTGACGGGAAAAAATTGCCAGCTTGTGACCGTCAACGATTATCTGGCCCAGCGCGACTCCGATTGGATGGGCTATATTTACCGTTTTCTCGGCCTTACCGTGGGATGTCTGCAAAACCAGATGCGCCCGAACGACCGCCGCGAACAGTATCTTTGCGACATTACGTACGGGACGAACAGCGAATTTGGCTTTGACTACCTCCGGGATATGGGTATGGCCACCAACGCCGAGCACCTTGTGCAGCGCGACTACCACTACGCGATCGTCGACGAAATCGACAGTATCCTGATCGACGAGGCGCGGACGCCTTTGATTATCGCCGGTCCGGTGCCCATGTCCACGCACATGTTCGACAAACTCCAGCCGCCGGTGGCGGATTTGTACGCCAAGCAGAACCGTCTTTGTACGCGTCTTGCGTCCGAAGCGCGGGAAGCGCTGGCCAAGGACGGTCTTTCCGAAGCCGACCGTGACGCGGCTCTGACGAAGCTCCTCCAGGTCAAATTCGGGATGCCCACGCACAAACAGCTTCTCCGCGCGCAGGAAGACGGCGAAACATTGCGCGAGTTGGATAAGCTTGAATCCCAGGTGCGCAGCGACAGCAACCGCGGGATGCTTCAGGACGTGCAAGCCGCGTTGTTTTTCACCATCGACGAAAAAACGCACGAAGCCGACCTCACCGCCAAAGGACGCGAGGCGATCGCGCCGAACGAGCCGGAATCGTTCATCATGCCCGACCTCCTCCAGGAACTGCACCGAATCGACAACGATCCGGCCATTCCCGACGAGGAACGGTTGGAGCGCCGCAATGCGTTTCAGCGCGATTTCATGATCCAGAGCGAGCGTCTGCATGACATCTCGCAACTCTTGAAGGCCTACTGCCTCTTCGAAAAAGACGTTCATTACGTTGTGATGGATGGAAAAGTTCACATTGTGGACGAACATACCGGACGGCTTATGCCCGGCCGCCGCTTCAGCGACGGGCTCCACCAGGCCCTGGAAGCCAAGGAGAATGTGGAGATTGAGGCGGAAACGCAGACGATGGCGACCATCACCATCCAGAATTACTTCCGGATGTATAAAAAGCTTGCCGGGATGACCGGAACGGCGGAAACCGAAGCGTCGGAGTTTCATCAGATTTACAAGCTCGACGTGATCGTCATTCCGACCAATCGTCCGTGTATTCGCAAGGACAGCAACGACTCCATTTTCAAGACGCGCCGCGAAAAATACAATGCGATCGTCAAGGAAGTCGGTGAACGCCACGCCAAGGGGCAGCCCGTTCTGCTTGGGACAACCTCCGTCGACGACTCGGAAATTTTGAGCCGCTTTCTTACGCGCCAGAATATTCCCCACAATGTCTTAAATGCCAAGAACCACCAGCGCGAAGCGGAAATTATCGCACAGGCGGGGTACCAGGGCGCCGTTACCGTGGCGACCAACATGGCCGGACGCGGGACCGACATCAAACTTGGTCCCGGCGTCGCCGCATTGGGCGGACTGCATGTGATCGGAAGTTCGCGGCACGATTCGCGCCGCATCGACCGCCAGTTGCGCGGGCGCTGTTCGCGGCAGGGAGACCCCGGTTCCTCAAAATTCTACATTTCGCTGGAAGATAACCTGATGCGCCTCTTCGGTTCGGATCGTATCATTAAGATTTTCGATCGTTTCGGCATGGAAGAGGACGACGAGTTGCAGCATCCTTTGTTGAATCGCTCCATCGAAACCGCGCAACGGCGTGTGGAACAGCATCACTTTTCCATCCGTAAACGGACGCTGGAATACGACGATGTGATGAATAAACAGCGCGAAGTTATCTACAAACTCCGCAAAGAGGCGATGCTTTCGGGGAAACCGCACGAGCAATTGTTCAGTATCGTCGAGCAGGTTGTACAGCGGGAAGTGGAGCGGGCCGCGGCTCCGTCTGCGGGGAACGAGGAAGGGAAGGATGGATTCCGCCTCGAGCTGCTTCTCGGATCGTTGCACCAGATGTTCCCGGTTTCGTTCACCGCCGCCGACCTTACGGCGGGGATTTCCAACGGGCGTTTGACCGATGCCGCGGCTCTGACTTTGCAGATCATCGATAAATTGGAGGCGGCGTACCACGAGCACAACAAAGTGTACACCGAAGAACAGGTCGATTACATTGAGCGCCACACCGTTCTCGACGCAATTGACCGGTTGTGGCAGGAGCATCTCTACGCGATGGACAATTTGCGTTCGAGCATCTCGCTTCGCGCTTACGCACAGAAGGATCCGCTCATCGAATACAAGAGCGAGGCGTATGAGATTTTCTGCACCCTGATGGAGCGCATCTACCGTGAAATCGCCGGTTCGCTTTTCCGGGCGGAGGTGGAGCGTATGATTACCGCGGAAGATCTCCTGGCGTCTTTGCCGCAGGAATTGCTGCATCTCTCGCTGGGGCAGTTCGAATTCGGAGCCGAGGCCGACCAGGCGCAGGTGCTCTCCGTTTCCTCGCCCGATCTTGCGCCGCAGCCGGAGTCATCTTCCGTTCCTTCCGCTCCGGCGGTTACGCCTTCGTTGATTACCTACCGCCGCCAGGGCGAGAAGGTGGGGCGGAACGACGATTGTCCCTGCGGAAGCGGCAAAAAACACAAAAAGTGTTGCGGCCGTAACGAAGGATAAAACGCTATGCGAGTGCGGGGCCGGAAAAAATTCCGGTCCCGCTTTTTTTATTCCAAATCCAGATCAAAGGCGGCGGAGAGGTCGCTAAGATCCAGTTCTGTTTGTATATTCTCCGCGAAGCGGCTTCCGCTTTCCCGGAAGAGTTCCTTGGGGTCGATATTGCGGAGGGTGAAAAGCAGCCTTGGATCTTCGTCAAGGCGGACGCCGAATCCATAGAGGACGGCGGCGGAATGTTTGCATAAATCCGCCCAATCCAGGCAATTGCATATGCATTGGATTTCTGCTGGTTTGGGGAAGAGTCCAGTTTCCGGATCGCAGAGTTCGCGCAGGGTTTTCTCCGGCAGATCGCCGCGCAGAAGTCCGGTCAATGAGTCGATTTCTCCGGCGCAGCGTTGTTTCAACGCCTCCCAGCGTTCCGGGGGCAGCGGAGCGATGTTGATTTGCACATGGTATTCTTCTTTGCCCCGTACCCGCGCTTCGAGGCGGCTTGGCGTCAAGTCAAGGTCGAGGACGCGCCCCTCCCGGAGGTAGGTCCGTGCGCGCGGCAGACGGCTGGCGTAATCCTGGTATAAGCTAATGTGGTAACACCAGGCTTTTCCCCAGAAATTCCGTGCAATGGTTTTCAGCGTACAGGAAATGGCGCTCATTCCTCCTCCGCATATTGTGAATCCAATTTCAGGAAGGCGAGGAGTTCGGCGTTATTCATATCGGTCAGGAGTTTCTCCACGCCGGAGGAAAGAAGCGCATCGGAGAGGTCCTTCTTTTCTTCCAGCATGCGGGCGATTTTCTGCTCGATGGTGCCGCAAGTTACGAATTTATGAACCTGAATGTTCCGGTGTTGCCCAATCCGATAAGCGCGGTCCGTCGCCTGGTTTTCGACCGCCGGGTTCCACCAGCGGTCGAAGTGGATAACCTGGTTGGCCGCCGTAAGATTCAACCCGGTCCCGCCCGCTTTAAGGGAAAGAATGAAAAACGGCGGACCGTTTTCCGACTGAAACGCCGCGACATGCCGTGCCCTTTCCGGCACAGGCGTTCCTCCGTGAAGAATCAGCCCCGGACGGCCGAACGCTTCCGTCAAAAGTTCGTGCAAAGGACCTGTCATCTCGCGGAACTGCGTGAAAAGGAGGAGTTTGTCCTGGTTTTCCGCCATTTCGCCGGCGAGCTCAAGGAGGCGTTCGAATTTTCCGCTTGCGTGGCGCCGGTAATCGCCATCGCCCCGGTAGTGGGCGGGGTGGTTGCACACTTGCTTGAAATGCGCAAGGCTGCCGAGGATGATTCCTTTTCGTTTGAATGCATCCGGCTCATTGAGCGCGGCCTTCAGACGTTCCGTGAGTTGAAGGTACAAAGAGGTTTGTTCGCGCGTCAGGCGACAATAGCAGACGCGTTCAACCTTGTCCGGAAGCTCCGGAAGGAGTGCCCGGTCCGTTTTCACGCGCCGCAGCAGAAAGGGACGGATCAGGCGGCGCAGGGGTGTATAATCCAGGTCGCCATTTTCGCGCTGGACGGCGAGCGCCGCAAATTCCGCGGGCGTTCCAAGGAGCCCCGGCTCCAGAAAGTCGAAGAGGCTCCAAAGATCGCTTAAATTATTCTCCAGCGGTGTGCCGGTGAGCGCGATCCGCCGCCTTCCGCACAATGCGCGCACCGCACGGCTCTGGCGCGAGGCTGGGTTTTTGATGGCCTGGGCCTCGTCGAGGGCGATTAAAGGGTATTCCCGACCCGTCAGCGCGGGAAGGCGCAAGAGTGTGGCGTAGGTTACCGCCACAAGATCGAAGCGCTTAAGAAATGTTTCCGGGGCCTGCTGCAGTGCGTTCCATTCTTCCGGCGATGTCCATGCGCGGTGCAGCAGGCCCACGCGGAGTTCCGGCGTGAACTTCGCGGCCTCGGCACGCCAGTTTTCCAGGAGCGACGCCGGGATGATCAGAAGTGCGGGCAGGGGAGCAAGCGTTCCTTCGCGTCGCAGGAGTTCGAGGACGGCCAGGAGCTGAAGCGTTTTGCCAAGTCCCATATCGTCGGCAAGGCACGCACCGAGGCCGCGCGCGGACATGCGCCAGAGGAAGGATACGCCTTCGCGTTGGTATGAACGCAAAAGGGAATCCAGATTTTCCGGCAGAGGCGGCATTGCCTCCGCAACGCTTCCCTCCCAATATTCGCGCAAGGTTCCGGCGGCGGCGAAGCGCGTGTTTTCGTCAAGCGGCGGGACTCCGCCTCTTGCCGGCGCCGGCGCGCCGGCGAGGAGGCGGAGTCCCTGCAGCAAAGGGATTGCGCAATGGAATTGCATTGCCTCCGCACGGCGCCAACGGGAAAGGAGTTCGTTGATTTTTTGTGGATCCGCCTCGATCCATTCTCCTTTGAAGCGGAGAAGTCCAGCCGGATTTTCCGCGAGTTTTTTGAGTTCTTCGGCGGAAATTTCTTCTTCGCCCAGCGCCGCCCGCGCGGAAAAACGGAGCATGGCCCCCGCGCCGAGTTTGCTTTCTCCGGCGGGGAGTCCTAAATCGACTTGTACTTGAAGCCTGCGTGGGCGTTTCTTCCATAAATTGACGATGCGCAGCCCAATGCCGGCGTCCTCTAAAAGCGGCGCCTCGGTGAGGAGCAAGTGCGCATCCTGCGCCCGGAGCGGAAGAGGAGCGAAAAGTTGCCTGTCCTGCCAATAACGCGCGACGAACGTACTTTGTTCCGCCGCGCGGCGCAACGGTTCGAGGACGGTCAGGAGTGTGCCCGGAACCGTCTGAAACATCTTTAGCGCCCGCCCGAGCGGAAGGTGCTTCGGTTGGTTGTTTCCGTCGAGGCGGTGGACGAATGTGGCCAGGAAAAGAAAAGGAGTAGCCCCCGTCGCGTCCGTCGGATGTTCGGTCAGGTGAAATCCCACTTTCCCTACTTGATCCCACGCGGGGAGTTTTTCATGAAGGTAATCGGCGGCGGTTTTTCCGCCGCCTTCAAGCAAAACAGCCTGCTCCAACTCCCGGTAGAGTTCCTGCGCCGCGGCGGTGGTCAGAAAAGAGGCGCCGGGGAACGGTGGCGCGCTTAAAGCAAAATCGCTGAACTCTTCCGGCGAAGGGCGGATGGAGGGGAGGAGTTGCGCCAGCGGGAGCACGGCGCTCTCCGGCGCCCGCCGCAGTCGTGCGGCAAATTCGCGGACAAAGCGACGGAAGAAACAAACAGCGGCACTTTCACCGGGGCTGGAAGTGCCGCACAGTAAGCCAAGCAAAACCGCACCGGCCCGGTGCTCCGGATTTTCCCGGTCGCCGAGGTTGCCGGTGGGAGCGAGGAAAAGTTCCATTTTAAAGGGGACGAAAATAGAAGCGTGCCATTAAAGCGATCCGCCGAAACGGAGAACGAGGAGTTGCGCCGCGTTCATTTCCTCCACGCTCATGCTGCCTTTACGGAATGCCTCCTGAACCCCCAGCAGGTTTTCCCGCGCGAGCTGTTGGAGTTGCCCTGTAATCGTCCAAATCGATTCCGAAGGCGCCTGACGCAGAAAAAGTTGACGGCGCTGAAGTGCCAGCAGTTGTATGCGGGCCCGGAGAACCTCCGTCTCCGGAGCCGTTCCCGCTTTATGGCGCGCTTCACAAAGTTCCAACGTCTGTGTGGCAAGGCGAATGATGTCCGGGAGTTGACGGATTTCGTTGTCTTCCCAGTCCGCATCCATAACGTCGTTGTGCCGGTGTTGCTGCTGGCAGTCCGGCCCGGAGCAAGTAAAGCGGGCCGGGTGCCTGAGTCCCGGCTCTTCCGCATACCAGGATCTGCAGCAGGAAACAACAACGGCAAACATCAGCAGGGCGATAACCACCCACATGGCGCGCAACTGAAGCTTGAGAGCCGTTTCTTCCATGGCCCGTTCAGTCTTTTGTTACTTGATTGTCGGAGGGTTGTGTGGGAAAGAAGGCGACAGGCCAAGGCGCATCGATGATCGGGCACTGTGCGAGGAGCATTTTGGCCGCCTTCAAATCCGCGTCCGAGGCGTTGTGCGCCCGGTATTTCGCTTCGGTGAACGCCAGATACTCCTTTGCCATCAGTTCCAGGCGCGCGGTCATTTTGTCGATCTCTTCCTGGGTGGCGCCTTCGGCGGCACGGAGCTGCCGGGTCATTTGCAGGAGTTGCATATCCGTGCGCATCCGTTCGAAAACCGAGGCTCTTCCCGCCTGGAAACGGCGGTCGACGTCCTCTTGCTCGAGCTTCATCTCTTCAATCATAATCGGAAGGGCTTTGCGCATTCCTTCGTTTTGCAGCACCGCGTAGGAGTGCGAACAGCAAGATGCGAGCAAGAGAAGCGGCAGGGCGGAAAGGGCGGCCAATCCGACTTGGTTGGAGGCTGTTAATTTCATCGTAACTTTTCCTTATTTAATTGTACAAACAATATGCTTTTCAGCGCGTTTCGGTTGTTTCGGCGGCGGACTTGACGCGGCCGAGAAATTCCGGCAATTCCACGCCCGCCATCTGCGCCACGTCTTGCAGCGGCGGAAGACTCTGGACCATGCCGCTCAAAAAATTGGCGGTTCCTGTTTTCCCGTCGGTCCGGCCAGAATCCCAAACGGTAACTTTGTCGATCTTGATGTTTTTGATCGCTTCGGCTTGGAGCGAAACGATCTCTTCGAGTTTTTCAATCAACAGCATCTTAGCCGCCGCGTCCGAATCCTGGCAGGACTCGATAATCATCCGGTAGCCGTCGCCTTTGGCTTTGAGTACTTCAAAATTACCGCGCGCCTCGGCTTCCAGGCGGGCAAAAATAGCATCCGCCTCCCCCTTCGCTTCGCGACGGAGTTTTTCGGCTTCCGCATCGGCGGCGATTTCAATTTGCTGGCGGTTGATTTCCGCAGGGACGATGATCTCCGCGCGCTGACGTTCCGTTTCCATTTTCGCACGGGAAACCTGCGCCAGGGCTTCGGCCTCAAACTTCGCCTGTTCGATTTGGGCCTGGGCAATCTGGCGGGCGGCTTCCGCACGGCGGAAGGCCTCCGCTTCCTGCTCCAGGCGGAGGGCGTTGGATTTGGCGATTTCAATCGCGGAGAGGTTCTCCCCCTGCGTTGCGGTGGAGTCGGCTTGTTTGACCGCTACGCGGCGGTCGCGATCGGCATTGGCTTCGCCCGACGCGGCTTCGGCTTCGGCTTTGGATACCGCGATACGCTGTTCGCGGTCGGCGTTGGCGGCGCCGATGCTTCCCTTTCGTTCTTCTTCGGCGACATCGATTTTTGCGCGGTTGATCGCCTCGGCGGCGGCGCGTTTCCCGATGGCGGCGATGTAGTTGGACTCGTCGGTGATGTCCGTGATGTTGACGTTCAGGAGCTCAAGGCCGATTTTCTTGAGTTCTTCCGACACGTTGTCTTCTACCGCGCGGAGGAAGGTTTCACGGTCGGCGTTGATTTCCTCGATCGTCATCGACGCGATGACCAAACGCAATTGTCCGAAGACGATGTCCTTGGCCAGTTCGCCGATCGCCTCGGGCAATTGTCCGAAAAGGCGGTCGGCGGCGTTGCCCATAATTTCCGGCTTTGTGCTCACGCCGACGGTGAACACGCTCGGCACGCTGATGCGGATGTTCTGTTTGCACAACGCATTGGTCAGGAGTGCTTCGATTTGCAGCGGACGCAACGAGATATAACCGTAATCCTGGAATACCGGCCAAACGAAACGCGCGCCGCCGTGGATGCATTGCGATGCGCCCCGGTTCAGGAAGGCGCCGTAGATCACCATGATTCTGTCCGACGGGCACTTCCTGTACCATTTGGCCCAGGAGAGGAAGAGGACAAGCACGGCGGCGACGCAAAGAAGGCTGATGATAAGGATTTGGGGCATGGATCAATTCTCCTCGTTGACGATGGATTTTACAAGATAGCAGTCTTCGCTCAGAAACTTCTCGACGCGCACCGGCGTGCCGGAGGGGAGCGGTGTATCCGATACCGCGCCGACCTGGCGGGTGCACGTGCCGAGTTTGACGGTAACAATCCCGCCGCTTTTGCGTCCTCCGGGCAAACTCAGATAGACACTGCCGGTTTCCCCTTCAAAATCTTTGGGCTCGATATTCCCGGAGCGCTGTGCTTTCATCATTCCCCAGAGGAGGAGCGCGGTGGCGCCCATCATCATTCCCCCGAAGAAAAGCGCGAGCAGAAGTCCCACCCATCCTTGGTCCGCCCAGAAATAGCCGGCCCATCCGAAAAAGGTGAAGAAGGATACGATCCCTTTGAGGGAGAAGAAATTGAGCTGGGCGAGCTCCGCCCCGTCCGTGTCGATCATCTCGTGGTCGAAACCGAAAACCGTCATGATAAACTGGATGACAAAAATGATGCTGCCCAGAACGGCAAGGAAAAGGTAGACGCTGCGGGAGCCTGCGAATAGTTCGCCGGAAGCTGAAACAAGTTCCATGGGCATAATGATTTCCTATTCCTTTCCCGGTTAACGACGTTGACGTTGGAACACGCTTATAGTATATAGCGGACCTTCCGAAAATCAAGCACAAAACATAGTCGAATATAAAAAAAAACGAATTTTCTCCGGGAGGGTTCGAATGCGCGAAAAGTTTCGGGAAAAAACTGTTTGGAACTGTTCGGTGAACTTGCAATGCGCGGCAGAGTGTGCTACATTTCTACTGTCTGTGTGTCTGTAATTCAAGAGAAACAACGGAGCCTAAGTTCAATGGGAAAGTATTTTTGGATAGGAGGAGTGGTCGTCGCCGCGTTGTTGACGCTGCGTCCATGCGCCGGTGCTGCAGAAGGCGGCGCGGTTAAGCAGAGTGTTGTGGCCGTCAATGACTTTTTTAACCCCAACGATCCGGAAATGCCTTCGACAAAGCGCCTGATCGAACTTATGAAGGAAGATCCCGCGTTGCGCGTCCGCAAATGGGGCGCCCTCTCGCTTCCGGGGAGCGGAAAGGCTTCTCTGATGATGTCCATCGCCGGAAAAACGGCGCCGGACGTGGGTGCTTCCTGGTTCCACATTATCCAGAGTGAAATCCGTCAGGGCTTTCTTTTCCCCTTGAACGAGTGGATCGGCGACGATACCAACGGCAACGGCTATATCGACGACGACGAAGCCAAGTGGCCCGGCTGGAAAAACATTCCCCCGCTTTGGCGCCGCGTCGCCACTGTCAACGGCAAGGTGTACGCCATCCCCCAGGCGAACACCAATTACATGGGCGTGATTTTCCGCACCGATATGGCGCGCGCGGCGGGGCTCAACCCGAATCTGCCGCCGCAAACATGGGATGAGCTGATCTATTGGGCGCAGAAAATGACCTACATCCCTCCCGTCGGTTCGCCCGACCGCGAGGTGCGCGGCCTGATGATTCAGCCGTACGGATTCACCTGGCTTCCCTGGATTCAGGCCGCCGGCGGCGACCCGATTGTCCAGGCGCGCATAAGCCCGAAGACGGGCAAAGAGCATCTTTTTACCTCCGATGAAACCCGTTTTGTAACCGAAGACGGCGAGGACCTGTCCGATGTCGCGCCGCAGTGGCGCGCCGCGTTCGCTTCCCCCGAAGCGATGGAGGCGGCGAACTACTATTATCGTTTGCGTTGGATGAAGTGGATTAAGCACCCGGAGAGCGGCGAACCGATCAATCTGACGGCCGCCGATATCCAGAACGGCTTCGCTACCGTGGACGGAAAACAGCTCAATTTTACGCCGGAGCAGGTGATTTCCGGTGTTTTGCGCAACCCGAACACCAGCCAGCGTGAAGCGGCGCAGGGGGAACTCCTCGGTCGCGGCGAAGTCGGCATGATGGTCTGGTTTGTTCAGGATCTTTCCGAAACCGGTCGCGGCGCGGGCATCAACCCCGATACGCTGAGCTGGTTCCCGTTTCCCGCCGGACCGGGGGCGAAGGGGCGCCGCGTGGTGCAGCTCCAGCGGCACTATGTTGTTTCCTATGAAAACACAAAAGCCAAGGAAAAAATCGACCGGGATAAAATCTGGGAGGTTATGCGTGCCGTGTCCGACCGCGAAACCACGGACAACACCGTTCGGCGGAAAGTTCTTTCCGGAATGGCGCGTTTTGTGAATCCCGCCGATCTCCGCCGCCTTGGTTATACCGAATATTTGCGCGATATTCCGCAGTCGATTCAGAACAACTACACAGAAATCGACAATGGAAAAATTTTCACCGGGACGGAGCCCTGGATGGGGTTCTGGGTTACGATGGACGGCGCGTTGAACCGGGAAGTTCTCAGTCAGATCATCTCTGTCAACGGCGAAAAATTCAACTTCGCCGCCGCGCTTCAGAAGGTGGAAAACGACGCAAACTCCGGCGTAATGTTCTCCACCCCCCGTGAAACCCTCGACCGCTACCGGCCTTTGGCGCGCGTGATCGTCGGCGTCGTCATCCTGATTATGGGAACTCTCGTCACCCAGATCATCCGGACGCACATCCGGAATGCCCGCGCCCGTGCAGGGTCCCGCAACGTATACAATCCCTTGCTCGCGTGGGGTCTTGTCCTGCCGGCGCTGTGCCTGATCGGACTTTGGAGCTACTATCCTTTGATCCGCGGTATGGTAATGGCCTTCCAGGACTATAAGATTTCCGGCGATTCCGCCTTTGTCGGGTTGGATAACTTCATCTCCCTTGCGCTGGACGGGGGATTCTGGATGAGCATGCTCCGGACGGTGTACTTCGTGTTTCTCAATATGATTCTCACGTTCCTCGCTCCGATCGCGCTGGCGGTTCTCCTGACCGACGTGCCGCGCTTCAAGATCTTTTACCGCACGCTGTTCTTCCTTCCGCAGATGTCTTCGGGGCTTGTCATCGCTCTCCTCTGGAAGTTGATGTATGAACCGACTCCGCAGGGGTTCTTCAACCAGATCATCACGCTCCTCAACCGTATCCCGGGGGTGGAAATTTCCATGCAGACCTGGCTTCAGGATCCCTCGATCGCCATGCTCTGCTGCGTGGTTCCGACGGTCTGGGCCTCCATGGGGATGGCAAGCTTGATCTATCTTGCCGCGCTGCACTCCATTCCCTCCGACTTGTACGAAGCGGCGGAAATCGATGGGGCGGGGATCATTCAAAAGTTCATCCGCGTAACATTGCCGGTTATTTTCCCGCTGATCATCATCAACTTTGTCGGCGCGTTCATCGGTACCTTCCAGAACATGGGCAACATCTTCCTTCTGACGTTCGGCGGTCCCGGACAGACGACGATGGTTATCGGGCTGCGCATCTGGATCGAGGCGTACAACAACCTCCGTTTCAGTATGGCGACCAGCATGGCATGGGTTCTCGGATCACTGCTGATCGGCTTTACGTACTTCCAAATCAAATTCCTCGGCAAGATCGAATACCGCCGGGCCAAAGACTAAGCTGAAAGGAATTCAACAATATGTCGCACTTACCAGTTGTCGGCCGGCGGGCGCTTTCGATCCGGTCCTACATTATTTTCGTATTCGCCGCTCTTTCGGTTCTGGGGATCACCATGGTGGTGCCCTTCCTCATCACCGTGTCGAGCAGTACGACGAACGATTACGATTATGACCGGTTCCGGCCGGTTCCGCGCTATTTCTGGTCTTCGCCGGACCGTTACATGAAGGGACTTGTCAAGTACTTCAACTTGTACCGCTCCTGGAACGCCCAGATGCAGACCCAGTTCCCCGATATGCCCCGCAATTGGACGACCTGGCTCGCCATGGGGGATAACGTTCGCGAGTCGGACGCTTTCGCCCAACGGTATTTGGATTCCTTCCAGGCCAATGCGGCGGTGCAGCGGAAAATAGCCGCGGATTATTCCGATTTCGAGATGGATTATCCGATTCTCGATACGGTAAGTTCACTCACCAACTTTGACGCGATCGATTATCTTTCCGCGCATTACACCGCGGAATTCCAGTTGGCGAATCCGGGCGCGCGCCGTTCTGCGAAAGCGCTCCGGCAGGAGGCTCTTGCGCTCCTGTCCAAGAGTTGGGAAATTCCACTGGATACGTTTTATAGCGTAACGACCGACACCGAGCGGAACTATCCCTTGGATCTTCCGAGTTTCTATCCGCCGATCGACAGCCCGAAATACCAGGATTTCGAGCGGATGAAATACGCCGCGCGCAACCACTTTTACACACCGGGCGTGCGCGCCAAATGGCTGGCATACCTTGCCAAAAACCAGGTTGCCTATAAGCTGGAGGCGGAAGTTTTCCCTGTAAATCCGGAAACTTCGCCGGAAATTATGCAATTGTGGAGGACGTTCCGGGCCGAAACGGCTCCCGCTTCGCCGATTCTTCCCTATGCGCTGCGTGCCGCGTGGTACCGTTTTCTCGGCGGCGAAAAAGCCCTGGCGCTTGCCGGGCTGCCTGCTGAAACAAACTTCGGTGTCGAGCACTACAACAAGCTCGCCGGAACCGATTACCAGCGCCTGGAGGATACGCCGTTTCCGCTGCCCGCGACGATGAGAGGGAAAATCGTCGATCTCTGGACGCTTTTCTCCGGCTCATACTATCCCTTGCGCCTTGTCGAGCTGAAATCGGCGGAAAAACTCAATCCTGCCTACCAGAAGTTTCTGGCGGACACGTTCAAACATCTGCGTATCGTCAACGAGCTTTTGGGGACGGACTGCAAGGACTGGAGCGGCTTCAAGGTTACCGCGCGGATTCCGGATGGAAGGGGCGAAAAGATCAATAATCTGCGCAATATCTGGATCAACTTTGTGCAGCAGGTGCCTCCGGCGGAGAGAAAATTCAATTCCTCGGAGATTGCATACCAACAATTCCTTCTGAAGCGTTATGGATCGTTGGAAAAAATCAACGCCGCGTACAATTGGAATCTCCGTTATATGGAAGAGGCTTTCCCGCAGTTCGCCATTGCGTATACCGCGACATTTGCGGAGAACGAGCGCGCCTTTACGCTGAGTCCTATTTTCAGCAATTACCGGACGGTGTTTGATTTCCTCCTGATGAATGCGAACGCGATTCCCGTTACGGTGATGCTCATCGCGCTTGCCGTGGCGCTTACGCTGACGGTCAACCCGCTGGCGGCGTACGCTCTCTCCCGTTTCAACATGCGTCAGCGCGACCAGATCATTTTGTTCATGCTTGCGACGATGGCGTTTCCCGCGATGGTTTCGGCCATTCCCGCGTACCTTTTAATGCGCGATCTGGGGCTTCTCAACACCTTCTTCG
Organism: Victivallaceae bacterium; assembly: GCA_031549345.1. GTDB lineage: Bacteria > Verrucomicrobiota > Lentisphaeria > Victivallales > Victivallaceae > CASFRF01. The sequence continues at coordinate 145,593 of JAVBPY010000009.1, read as the reverse complement.
CGCTGGTTCTGCCGAGCGCGGCGAACGGAATGGCCATCTTTATTCTGAAAGGCTTCTTCGACAGCTTGCCGCAGGAGTTGTTCGAAGCGGCGACCATCGACGGCGCCAGCGAGTTCCAGATTTTCCGGATCGTCGCCATGCCGCTGGTCAAGCCGATTCTGGCGATCAACAGCTTGAATGCGTTCATTCACGCCTATAACGGTTGGGAATGGGCGTTGATCATTTGTCAGAAGGAATCGATGTGGACGATCGCGGTTTGGCTGTACCAGGCGAACATCTGGTGGGCCAAGTTCCCGTGGGTGGTCAGCGCCGGTTTTGTGATCGCATCCATCCCGACGCTCCTGGTCTTCCTGGGTTGTCAGAAGATCATTCTGCGCGGGATCATCATCCCAAGCATGAAGTAATAGTATGGATCTTCGGGTAAAGCCGTCCCGCTTGCGCGGGACGATCGCGGTGCCGGGAAGTAAATCGCACACGATCCGCGGTATCGCCGCGGGGCTTATGGCGGAGGGGACGAGCGTTCTGCGCGCGCCCCTTGTTTCCGAAGATACCCTCTCGGTTCTCTCCGCGGCGCGGATGCTCGGCGCGGCGGTGGAGCAAACCGCCGGCTCCTGGCGGATTACCGGGATGAACGGTGCTTTGCTCCGTCCGGCCGCGGGGCTGGATATGGGCAATTCGGGGACGGGTTTGCGCATTCTCGCGGGCCTCGCCGCGACGGCGGATTTTCCTGTGTCCTTCGACGGCGACGCTTCATTGCGCACTCGGTTGATGGGAAAGCTCCTGCAATCGCTGCACGAACTCGGCGCAAAGGTGGAAAGCGCCGGCGGTTGCGCCCCCCTTACGGTTCATGGGCCGCTGAAGGGGGGGCGGGCGCATTGCGACGGGACGACGTCGCAGTTTCTTACCTCGCTTCTTTTTGCGGCCCCCTACGCGGAACGCGATTGCGAGATCGAGCTTTCCTTCTTGAACGAAGCGCCTTATGTGGAAATTACGTTGAAATGGCTGCGTATGCTCGGCATCGCGTACCGGGCGGATTTTGAGCGCTTGCGCTTTTCCGTTCCCGCACCCCAGAAAATGCGCGCGTTCGACACGGTGATTCCCGCGGACTTTTCGACCGCATGTTTCCCCTTGGCCGCCGCCGCGTTGTTCGGCGACGGCGTGGATATCGAGAATTTGGATTTCGACGATGTGCAGGGGGACAAAGCGGTTTTCGGCTTTTTCGAACGGATGGGCGCGCATCTTGCGCATGGGAAAACCTTACGTGTTTTGCCGGGAAACGGCCTTTCCGGCGGCGTGTTCGATTTGAATTTTGTGCCCGATTCCTTGCCGATTATGGCCGCCGCCGCCGTATACGCCAAGGGGGTAACGCGTCTTGTCAATGTTCCGCAGGCGCGGGTTAAGGAGACGGACCGCATTGCGTGCACGACGCGCGAACTCCGCAAAATGGGCGCGCGGATCGAAGAGCTTCCCGATGGAATGGTGATTGCCGGCGGAACACCGCTTCATGGCGCGGAATTGGAGTCGTACCACGATCACCGCCTGGCTATGGCGCTTGCCGTCGCGGCGCTCGGGGCGGAAGGCGAGAGCGTGATTCGCGACGCGGAGGCGTCTGCGGTAACCTATCCGGAATTTATTGCCGACTTTGCCGCGCTGGGCGCGGATTTTTCCTGACGTTGCACTCATAAATGGGGGAATTGCGATGAATAAGGGCATTGGGTTGGCCCTGCTTCTCGCGCTCGGCGCGGGCGCGGGACAGGCGGCGGAGCAGAAGTTTCCCGAACGTATTTTGCGGGGATACGGAAAGGTTTCAGCGGATTTTTCCGGCAAAGGGGACTCCAGCGTTCTCTCGGTGCGCAGCGCGACGCCGGCCGCGGCGGAGCTGTGGCAGGCGAAATTTCATTCGGACATTACCTCCACCATCGGTACGGCGGAGTTGTGTAAGCTTCGCGGTCCGCGTGGGGAATTTTATGCCTACAAACTCCCCGCCGGTGGATGGTTTTCGGGCGTCCGCAAAGACGCGGAGTTCCGCATCTTTCACGGGAAGACCGAGGCGGCGCTTCTGCAGTCCATGCTCGCTTCCGGCGTGGGACCGACGTTGGAGAACACACGCTCGGCAGTGAAAGTCCCGATGTATCTGAACAGCTGGGATCAATATGCGTTTCGCTTTTATTACCGGGTCAACAGTGCGCCGCCGAAAGTAAAGGAGTCGGAGTACGATCCACTGCCGGAATTTGAGTTTGCAAGCCGTCTCGGCAGCCTCGGCCTTGTTTTTTGGACGGAAACGCACAACGCCGACTTCGCACAGGGCGTCTTGAATGAAAACGCCTGGCGCTGGGCGTACAAATTGGCCGAAGAGCGCGGGCTTCCCGTGGTTCTGAATACGAACATGGGGCCGAAGCCGCGCATCGGGAACGATTTCCGTGCCGATGAGTCGGCGCGTGTTCCGCACTACATCGGCGGTTATCATTCGATCGGCGAGCCGTTTTACGGCGGCGCGGGTTTCCTGAGCTGGGCATCCGTCGACGGACGCAAGGCGGAACTCGCCCAATTGCAGAAGGTGATTGCCAAATACGGGAAAGCCGACCATGTGATCGAATACCTGGAGCCGCACGGGGAGCTTTACCACGGGAACTACACGCTTTTTCTGGAGCACGGTCCTGTGGCGGACCGGAGCTTCCGTGCATTCCTGAAGGAACGTTACGCAACGCCGGAGGCCGTTTCCTCCCGGTATTACGGCGCGCCGGGAAAAATCAAAAAATGGGATGAGATTCGTCTGCCGGAGCTCGCCGAGTTCGCCGGATGGAATGAAAAGGCCACGGATCTTTCCGGTTCCTGGCGTCTGGGGTATTTGAAGCTGAAGCCCGGTGCGCCGGAGATCGACAATCGCGGACTCCACAAGGATGTCGTCATTCCCGTGGAACCCGCACCCGCATCATACTACGATCCGGCATTCGACGATTCCAGTTGGCCGATGGTCCGTGAAATGCCCGGCAGCGATCAGGCGTTTTTTATCCCCAAGCGTCCGGCTGTTCTCCGGCGGAAATTTTCTTGGGATAAAGAACCTTCCGGAAAAATGTGGCTTTACATGTGGGATTTGAACGCCGGAACGAAGGAAACGGTTACGGTGTATCTGAACGGGAAAAAGATCGGCTCCGACTCCCCATTGCATACTGCGCCGCACTGGGGTGCGTACGAGGTTACCAATATACTCAAAAAGGGTGATAATCTTCTGGCGGCGAATCTCCCCAAAGGCGCGGTCTGCTACCGGGTATACCTGAGCCCGACGGAGCCGAAGAAATATCCGTATCTCGGGCCGGAGTGGAACGCCCGCTGGGTCGATTTCATCGATTGGCAAATCTGGGCGCGCGAACGGGCGTTGGAGCTTGGCATGGGGATGATCCGCGAGGCGGATCCGGATAAATCGATCGTCTGCATGGCGCCGGACCGTTTCTCCAACCAGGTGCGCGAAGCGGCGCGGAAATACGGCGCACACTTCCACAACACAGGCTATATGTCCGGCTCGTACCACGATCTTCTGCCGATGCTTATGCGTGGCGCCGGACTGCCGTTTTCCATCGAACCGAGCGCCCCGGCGCGGGACCAGATGCATTTTAAGAAACACACCGGGCTGTATATGGTCTGCGGCGTCAACGCGATTCACTACTTTATTCACCTGGGGAGCATTTATTGGGATGCGCCGATCCGCGAGTATTTTGAGCGTGTCCTCCCCGCGTTGCGCCAGCTCGGTCAGCGGCACCAACAGAAGGCGGAGGTGGCTTTACTGCATGATTCGGACATCGCCGCCCTTCTGGGATATCCGTGGATGGCCGACGGAAATGTTGCGTACCCCTCCGGGTACTGGAGCTGGCGTTTCAATGAAACGCTGGTGCGCGACTACCCCATGGATGCGCTCATTCCGGCGGACTTCTCCAACACGCTCGCCGACGCGTACCGGGTGATTATCGATACGAACAGCACGGTTTTGCGGCCGGAAACGCAAAAGGGCATTGAAAAATGGGTACGCAACGGCGGCATTTTTCTCGCCATGCCCCAGACGGGACGCCATGCGCCGGAAGCGCCGGACGCCTGGCCCGCCCAAGCGCTGACCGGGTTCGTCGCGACATCCATTTCCCGTTATAAAGCCGGCAACCAACCGGAGAAATACGAGGCGTTTTCCTTTGCGCCGGGGCAGAAAATCTTCCAGGTGAACGTCTTGGAGGCGCCGTTCCTTGCCGATGGCGTTAAACTTAAAAGCGTGGGGCAGGGGACGGAAACCCTCGCGACATGGGCCGACGGCTCCACCGCCATCGGGATGCGCCGTCTGGGAAAAGGGATGGTGATCACATTCGGTACGCGCCTTCTTGCTTCGAAGGAGAATTCCCGGAAATTGCTTTGTGATATTCTGCGGCAAGCGGGAATCACGCCCCTTGGACTGGTGGCGGAAGCCCCGCTGTATCCGCGTCATTTCGTAAGCAACAACGGCTTGTACGATGTGTGGGTCCTTTGGAACAGCGATGAGAAAAAGGCCGTTCCGTACACGTTTAAGTTCCGCGACGGCAAGGAGCGCGTCCTCACCGACGTTCTGACCGGCAAGCCCGGGGCCATTACCGGCGAAATTCCTCCGTTGGAATTCAAGGCTTTTACTTCGCCGCGCAACCCGGAAGCGGCTACCGCGGAGTGGTTCAATGTCCAATACAATTACTGGCAGGGAACGGAAAAGCCCCCCGTTACGCTCCGTGACGCGACGACCGCGCATACGGAAAACACGTTGAATCTCGATGGCGAATGGGAAATCCGGACTATCGATGCCAACGAAAAGGCGGATTTCGGCGGGACGGGAAAAGAGTGGAGCAAACGGGAACTGACCTCATGGGTGCGCGATGTGGAGGTGAAGGGAAGTCGTTTCCTTGCGCGGCGCACGGTGGTGATTCCGAAAAATTGGAGCAATGGCTCGATCTATTTTTGGAACACGGCGATGTATCTTAGCGGCGCCATCAATGGAACCATGACATTGTATATTGATGGAAAACCTCTCGCGACATCGCGTCCCGGAACCGGCCTCGGGCACGTTCCGTTGGCGGCTAAGGGGGGTGATACGGTTGTTCTCGGGCTCTTGATCGAGAATACGCACCCGCGTATTTACGGAGTAAAGGGGGGCACGTTCCTCTCGTACATTCCGAATCCTTCGCGGGTGATCGATCTTGCCGGGGAGTGGGAAATTTTTCAAGGCATGACCGCCTTGACCTCAACCAAAGCGACCTTGCCCGGAACGACTGTGGGAAACATCCGGCAACGGCAGGCAGTCGTTCCGGCGTTGAAGGCGGGAAACCGCGTTTTCCTATATTGGAAAGGGGACGTCGATTTAATCGGCGCCATGGTGAACGGTCATTATGTGCGGCGGCATCATCATAGGATCGGCGAGCTCACATATCTGGATGTAACCCCCTGGGTGAGATCCGGCGCGTCCAATGAAATCATGCTCCTTAATTGGGACCCAAGGCCTGAAGCCCGCGGCACGGTGCAGGAAATCAAACTCTATATCTATGAGAAATAATTTCCCTTGGATGCTTGTTCTTTTGCCGTTGCTGAGCGGATGTTCGGTTTTCGTCAACGCCCACCGCCAGAAGGAGCCGATGCTTGCGGCGTACATGGCCGGGAAGAACGACGAAACGTGCCGCGCGATCGGGGAAAAACTTGAGGAGCCCGGATGGTTCAACGGTTCGGTTGTCGGGAGCGGCGACGAGGTGATGTGGCGCCTTGAAGCCGGGAGCATGCATTTTGTTCTCGGGAACTATAAGGAAAGCCTCGACGCGTTCCGGCGCGCGGAAGCGCTTATGGATGCGTACGATGAACGCGCCACGGTGAGTTTGCGCGATGTTTCTTCAGAGGGCGCGGCGGCGCTGAGTAACCTGAACGCACTCCCCTATCGCGGGTTTGGCCGCGATAGGGTGGCTTTGTCGATCTATAAATCCCTGGCATATCTGGGGGAGGGGAACGAGGCGGCCTTTCGCGCACAGCTGCGCCGCCTGGGCGACGAACAGAAGAAATTGCAGGAGGAGTTCGCCGCATTCATCGAAGCGGAAAAAGAGGAGATCGCCCGCATTCGGAGGGAGAACCCGAATCTTCCTTCCGCGGCGGTTTCCGCCACGCCGGAGAATTTGGGCAGGAGGAAGAGTAACGAAACGTTTTCCCGCACTTATTCCGCGATGCGAAAAAAAAGCGAAGAAGGCTACGGGCTTTTCGTCAACCCTGTTTCCCTGTTCCTCTCCGGCCTTGCGGCCTTGCGTGATGGGAACGCCGAAGGCGCGTGTGTGTATTTCCGGGAGCTCTGCGAGGCCATGCCGGCAAGTTCGTTGGCAGGGAAGTATTATATTACGGCGTTGAACGCGGCGCGGCGGGAAATTCCGGCGTCGTTGAATGGCGTTGTTCCGTTTGCGTTCCCGCTGGATCGGAATTGTCTGCATGTTTTGTTTGCGAACGGTCGCGGCGTGGCACTTAAGCCCGTTGCGATTCAGTTTCCTGTTGCGACCGCGTGGGGGATGTGTGAATTTTATCCCGCGCCATTCCGCGCGTTGCGTGTTCATGCAGAAGGAACGTCTTTTAATACGGAACTTTTGGCCGATATGGACGCGGTCTTCGCGCGGGAATTTCAGGCGCGGCTCCCGGGAATCGTTACACACATCGTAATCGGTACGGCGATCAAGGAAACCGCATATTATGGAGGGTTGGCCGTAATCGGCGCCTCCGATATGAACGATACGGCAAAAACGCTTTCTTTGCTGGCTGTTGCCGCCGCGGGGGAGGGGTACAAGTACGCGATGAACACCGCCGATACGCGCACCTGGGAGCTCCTTCCCAAAGAGTTTCAGCTTGTATCGCTTCCCATGCCGCGTACACGGCGGGTGGGGCTTGACTGGGGAAACGGCGAAACGGCGGTGGATTTGCCCCGGGAATGCCGTTCGGCGATTCTTTTCGTCAACGCGCCCAGTGCGCGGAATATAGAGATTCGTGTTTTACCGATGAACTTGAGATAGGAGGGTTTTATGGGAAGATGTTTTGCGGGGATCATGTTGCTTCTGTTCGCGGTGGGCGGCTGCCAGAACTCGGTCAACCACATGGAGAATGCGGAGAAGAACGCACAGGTGAAGGTGATTGCGGACAAACGTTTTGTAACCGATTCGTTCCTGCGCGACCGTCTTTTGCTGACCGGGCTGGTTGTTGCGGATACCGAGGACGGTTTGCTGCGTGTTCAGGTAACGGCGGTGAATGTGCGGACGGGATTTTTTTCGCAGATGTGGAGCGGAATTACCGGGGAGAACCCGTACCGCATTCAGTACAAATTTACTTGGCTGGATAAGGACGGAATGGCGGTCCGTTCCGTGGGGTCGACATGGAAGGAGTACCGTGTAATTCCCGGAGAAGGGGTGTATATTCAGTCCGTGGCCCCGAGCCGGGAGTGCCGGGATTTCAACATCAGCCTGAAAGAGGCGGAATAAGGAGCGATAAAAAGGATGAAAAAACTATTTTTTCCGGGTGCGGCCGTGTTATTGACCCTTTGCGCAGGGTGTTCTTCGGTGAAGACGGAGGAGTTCGACCCTCGCAACCCCTCCGAGAACAAGGTCCGCTCGCTGACCACTGTTTCGCAGACGGAATGTTTTATCGCCGCCCGCGCCGCGGCGGAGGACGCGATGGCCAGTCCCGCCTATACGCATTTTCTGGAACGCTATAAAAAGAAACACGATGGGCAGTTGCCCTTGATGCAAATCAGCCGTTACCTCCGGAACGACACCAACGATCCGGAGCTGAACATGAATCTGATCACCGACGAGCTCAGCAAAGCGCTCCGCGATTCCGGCAAAGTCCGGATTACTCTTGCAACGGGGCGCGATGCGAAAGGAACCTTTTCGGAGGCGCGCGATCTTAAGAACGATAAAAATTTCAACCAGGCGACTGTTGCGCGCTCCGGAACGCTGAACGCCCCCAATTTGAGTTTGGAAGGGGCCGTCATCACCAACATCGTCCGCGACGGCAATACCACCGTGAAGGTTACCTCCTTCAACCTTAAAATAGGCGACATTGAAACGGGCGAAGAGATTTGGTCCTACAACGAACCCCTGGGCGTCAAAAAAACGAAAACGACCTTCGGATTCTAAACGGATGAAAATACTCGCCGATTGCGACGCGATGCCGCGTCCCTTGAAAGAGGTGCTGCTGAAGGTGGCGGAGCGGGAAAAAGTGGAAACGCTCTTTGTCGCCGCGCAGTGCCTCCGCCTCCCGGAATCCGCGTATGTTCGCGCCATCGGCGCGGGGGGCGCATTCAACGGGGCCGACGACTGGATTGTGGAACACATCGACCGGGGCGACTTGGTTGTCACGGCGGACATCCCCCTGGCGGATCGCGCGCTCGGAGTGGGGGCGGAGGTATTGGGAATACGTGGCGATTTCTTCACGCCGGGGAACATAAAAAACGCCATGGCCATGCGTGAGTTGATGGAGGAACTGCGGAGCACGGGCGAAGCAGGGGGCGGTCCGCCGCCGTTTTCCGAGCGTCAGCGGGTTGCTTTTATGGATGCGTTGAATCGCTTTTTACAAAAAAAAGGAGGGGTTGTGAAAAAGACATTGGGGATCGGGGCGATTGCACTGGGTGTTCTGCTGGGGGGATGTTCGTCGGGGCCGGAAAAGACGGTTTTTGTCCCCGACGACGGGCGTTTGGCGCACGACAGCCGCATACCGGCGGGGCGTGTCTGGAAAGATCCCTCCGCGGCGATGTCGAAGTACGACAAGATTCTTATCGCGGATGTCCGCACGGACTTGCGTTTGGAGCAGTCCTGGGCGGAACACAACGGCGTGCGCGCCCTGATGGGCAAGGAAGATGCGGACTTGAAAGAGCTTGCCGCATACATGAAGGAAACTTTTTCCAAGGCGGTCCGTACCGGTCCGTGCCGGATGACGCTTGTCGACAAGCCCGCGCCGGGGACGGTCCGCCTGGAGCTTGCCATTGTTAAAGTTGTTGCCAACAAGCCGTTGATCGAAACGGGGACGACTGCCGCTGCTGCGGTTCTTCGCCCGATCACCCTCTGCCTGATTCCGGTAAAATCGGTTTTGGCGCACGAAACGGATTCGCCCCTTTCCGCCTATATCGCCATCGAAGGGAAGGTGGTGGATGCGGAAACCGGGAAGGTTCTTGTTCTGTTCGCGGCCAATTCGCACGAGAAGGGGGCGATTCTGGATGTGAACAAGCTTGTTTCTCCCTACGCCAACGTCCGTGAAATCATCGACCGCTGGGGAAAGCAACTTGTCGAGGTAATCAACAAGCGCCCGCTGGAAACAGGCGCGAAGATGGAAAACGGCCAACCCGGAAAACACGATTATTCGCTGATCCACCTCTGACATTCGCGGGCAACCTGAAGATTGCAGCAAACGCTATATAATCTTTCAGGGACCTAGTGATAGAGGGCCGGTGGTTCTTGGCGATAGAGCCTGGGGAAAAACCGCCCTTTTCCCCCAGACCCCCCATTCGAGATGCCGATCGGGTGGCATGAGGCTGGGCTGTTCCCGCAGATGCTCGCGGCGGCGGTTCCACCGCTGCGCTACGCGCGGCTTCGCCGCTAATCGCTCCTCGTTGTTTTGCGCTGCTGCGCAAAACAATTTCCTTGCATTCGCTCCGCGGCTCTGGAGCGGTGCGTTGTGCTTCCGCGTTCCGCGCACTGCGAGGGGGCGGAGCGTTAACCCGCCGTAAGGCGGGCGCACAAGGGCGCGCCCTTGTGCGGGGGCCCGAGCCCGAACGTCGGCACCGGGGGAGTGGAGGACAAAGGGCCCATCACTCTCTCCACGCCTATGGGGTCAATCTCCAAGGAAAATTTCGAGGACGAGGAGGTTGAACAGGATGTATCCGTGATCGGCGCGTTCGTTGCAATGATCGCGGAAGCAGCGTTCCAGTGCCGCGCGGTGGACCAGATTCTGTTTTTGGAGGCAGCCGTCGAGGAGGCGTTCTTGCGCGGGGCCGCGCCAGTTTTCGCGCAGCCAGCGGCTTATGGGAACGCCGAAGCCGCGCTTGGGCGCGTTCAAAATTGCGGGCGGGAGAAGATCGGGGAACGCCAGTTTGAGAATGCGTTTTCTGTTGGATCCGAGCAATTTGTATTCCAGAGGAAGCGCGGCGGCGAATTCCGCGAGTTCGTGATCAAGGAATGGCGCGCGCACCTCCAGCGAGGAGAGCATCGAAGCGATGTCCACCTTGACAAGGATGTCGTTCGGCAGATAGGTTGCAAGGTCGAGCTCCAGAAAGCGCTCCGTTTTATCTTTTGCGGTGAATGGGTGGAGAAAGTGCCGTGCGGCGTCCGGTGCATCGGGCGCCCAGAGCATTTTTTTCAGCGCCGGAGGACAGCGGTCGAGGACGCGGAAGTAGCGGCGTTCCGCCGTTTCCGCCGCTGAAAGGAGGGCCCGGCGGAGACGTCCCGCGCGGGTCCGTTCTCCGCCGTGGGGGAGTATTCCGGCGGCGAGGCTGAAGGCGGCGCGGCGTATTCCGTCGGGGAGCGCGTCGAACCGCGACGCGCAGCGCATGAAACGGTAGCGTTCGTAGCCGCCGAAAAGTTCATCCGCCCCGTCGCCGCTCAGGCACACCGTCAATTTCTCACGGGCGAAGCGGCAGAGAAGGGCGGTGGGGAGCATGGAGGCGTCGGCATACGGTTCGCCGTAGTGTTTTACAAGCGTGCGGAGGAGTTCAAAATCGCCGGGACGCACCACCAGTTCATTCAGCTTCAGGCGGTTGCCGCAGAGGGTGTTCAAATGGGCGGCCGCCTGGCGCGCCGTGTCGCGTTCGTCGTAGGCCGGGTCCTCAAATCCAATGGTGAACGCCTCTGTTTCCTGCGGGGCGCGAAGCTGCGCCATCAGGCCGCAGAGGATGGTCGAATCGATGCCGCCGGAGAGGAATGCGCCGTTCGGCACTTCGGCCATAAGGCGTCGGCGGACGCTTTCGGTAACTTTTTTTCGCAGTTCCTTTGCTGCGTCCTCCAGTGAAAGATCGAGCTTTTTCCCGTAATCGATGCTCCAATAACGGCGCAGCCGGACCGAACCTGTGTGTGCGTCGAACACCAGCGTGTGGGCGGGAGGAAGCTTTTTTACGTGCTGGAACGCCGTTTCCGGCTGGGGAATGTATTGGAGCGAAAGATAATCGCCGAGGGCGGCAGTGTTCAGTTCCGCCGGAAATTCCGTGTGCGCTTTCAGCGCGGAAAATTCGCTTCCGAAAACAAGCTGGCTTCCCGCCTGGAAATACAAAAGAGGCTTTTTCCCAAGCCTGTCGCGCCCCAGGAACAGCGTCCGCCGTTTGCGGTCGAACAACGCAAACGCGAACATGCCGGAGAGGTATTCGGGCATGCGTTCAGCGTATTCTTCGTATAAATGAACCAAAACTTCGGTGTCGCAGCGGGTGCGGAGCGTATGGCCGCGGCCGAGGAGGAAGGCGCGCAGCTCCAAATAATTGTAAATTTCGCCGTTGAAAACGACGACCACCGACGCATCTTCGTTGAACATCGGCTGCACGCCTCCGGCAAGGTCGATGACGGCGAGCCGCCGGTGCCCCAAGGCCGCCCCGGGTTCGTGCCAATGTCCTTCGCCGTCGGGGCCCCGGTGGCGTATGGCGTCGGTCATTTTGCGGAGGAGGGCATCCGCGTCTTCCGGACCATTGATAAAACCGGCAAGACCGCACATGTTAATTGCTCTGGAGTTGCAGGCGCAGTTCCGCGCGGTCTTTTTCCAGGAGGCGGAGCGTGGGTGCTTCCAGGCGCACGGTTCCCGCCCCGGCGGAGACGTCCAGTTTTTCCAGGAGGCGCAGGACTGTTTCGTTGTCGGGGGTGGGAAGGAGGTCTGCGCTTTTGGTCAGGCGGTAATTGATTCCGGCAAGCTCCCGTTGCTCCTTTTGCGAAAGACCCTTCAGCGCGTCCACTTCAAAGGAAAGAATTTGCGACAAACGGTGAAAGCGCCGTCCGCCATCCAGCGGTGTTTCGATATGGATGGGGGAGGCGAAAACAGCCTTATCATCCAATCCGCGTTTTCGGAGCAATTGGCGCACACGGGCCAGATCGTGCTGGAGCTCGATCGCCGCCGAAGAGAGGGCGGCATGGGAGCGCGTAACACGAATTTCGCACAGTGTCCGCGTGGCAAGCAACTCGGTCTTCGCAGCTGTTTCCCCGCGAAGGGAGAGCACCATAAGAAAGAGAACAAGGGCGAGGAGTGTTTTCATTTCAACTTGAATCCGATGTGCGCGGCTTGCCGAAGTGTCCGCACGGGCGTTTCCTGTGCACCAATTTCCTCTATTTCCACATTCCCGAGCTCGATAATGTAAGCGTCCGCCAAGCGGCGGTTCAGCTTTCGGGCGATCGGGGCGGCGCGTTCGGCGGCTTCCGTGAATGCCATCTCGGTTAATTTTTCCTTGTGGGTTTCAATGTCGGAAAACGTATAGCGCAGACGGCATTCCAGATATAGACCGCGTGTGAGCTCGGCAAGCTGCCACTCCGGGACGTTGCCGGAATTCGTCACGGTGCACTCGAAATTCCGGCGGACGACCGTTTCGTTGCCTGCTTTGCTCAGCGTCGCTTCCTGCCAGCGGAAGTCCCGGGCCTCGATGCCGGCGCTCTTCAGGTCGTGCACAACGGTTTCGCTGTCCCGGGTCATCGCATCGGCCGCCGCGGCCGGGTCGCGTCCGTGGCATTCGAGTGTACCGGTAAGGACGGCGGAAGATGTTTCCACGCGAAGGCGGGGCGATACCGCGACATGGATGGTGCGTGTGGGGAACAGCCGCGCGGCGAAAAAGCTGACGGCAAAGGCGAACAAGACAAGAACGGTGTATTTAAGGAGTATCGAAAAGGATTTGTGCTTCATAGTTCTTCCCGTTTTAATTCCATTTGTTGGCCCGCCTCGAGCGTCCATTGCCGTCCGGCCAGGAGAAAGGTTGTTTTATTGGCGGCGCACAGGACAAGGCGCGTGGGTTTGTTGGCCGACCAATCCATATCCGCGCACAGTCCGCCGCGCGCGCGAAGGCCCCGCACGCTCCCATTGCTCCAATTGCCTGGGAGCGCGGGGAGGAGATCCAGGCGCATGATTCCATTTTCCGTCCGGTGGCTTTGCAGGAGCATTTCCGCGATGCCCGCGGCCACGCCGAAGTTGCCGTCGATCTGAAACGGAGGGTGCGCATCGAAGAAATTCGGGTAAATTCCACCCGCCTGGTAGCGCAATGGTCCATGGGGATCGACCGGGGAAAGGAGGTTGCGGATGACGCGGCAGGCGTGGTCGCCATCGCCGAAACGCGCCCACAACGCCACACGCCAGCCCATCGCCCAGCCGGTGCTTTCGTCGCCCCGGCGCAGGAGGGAAAGGCGCGAAGCGTCGAACAAATCCGCGTTCCGGTCCGGCGTGAAATCCGCGCCGGGGTAGACGCTGTAGAGGTGCGAAACGTGGCGGTGGCGTACCTCCGGCTCGGCGAAATCTTCGCCGTATTCCATCAGACGGCCATCGGGCCCCGCGGCGGGGCGTTTCAGGCGGGAGCGCGTTTGCTTCGCCTGCGCAAGGAACGCTTCGTCGCCGCACCGGAGCTCCAAGGCCGCGTCCAGAAGTTCGGCGGCAAGCTCCATATCCATCGCGGAACCCACGCCCACGCTGGATGGTTCGCCATTGGCCGGATCGGTGAATGCGTTTTCCGGCGAGGTGGAGGGGGAGGTTGTGAGACACCCCGCCCCGTCTTCCACCAGAAAGTCGAAGAGAAATTCCGCCGCGCCGCGCAGAAGCGGCGCGAGGCGCTGCCGCAACGTTTCCGTCGGCAAAAAACGGTGATGATCCGCCAATTGGCAGCAGAGCCAGACGCCGCCGAAGGGCCAGAACGCCCAGCGCGCCTGCCCTGTCGTCGGCGCGACGGCCCGCCAGAGGTCGCTGTTGTGGTGGGAGCACCATCCTCGGCACCCATAACGCGCACGGGCCTCCCGTGCGCCGTTTTCGGCGAGTTCTTCGACCATGCGCAGCAACGGTTCGGCGCATTCCGGAAGGTTGGCCACGCAGCTTGGCCAGTAATTCATCTCCAGATTGATGTTGGTCGTGTAATTGCTCCCCCATGGCGGTGTGGCGAGGCGATTCCAGATACCCTGGAGATTCGCCGGCTGTGTCCCCGGACGGCTGGCGGCGATCAGGAGGTAACGCGCGTAGTGGTACAGGAGCGCGGCAAGGCCCGGCGCGAATGTTTCGTCGGTTTTTGCCGGAATGCGTTGGTCGGACGGAAGGCCGTCGGAAGGAGCTTCCGGGAGGAGGAGTTCCGAACGGTCGTAGAGCTCCCGGTGGTCGGCGACGTGCCGTGCGCGGAGTTCCGCAAAGGAGCGGCCGGCGGCCGCGTCCAGGTCGCGCCGGGCCATATCTGCAAAATCCCCGGCCGGGAGGGTGCGAAAATCGATGAAATTGCTCCGTATTGCCACGAAAACAAGCGCGGAATCCGCGCCGGAGAGGGTAAGACTTTCGCTTGTTTCGCGCCGTGTCCCCCCTTCTGCGACAAGGCGGAGGCGGATTTGAAAGGACACCCCGTTTCGTCCTTCCGGAGAAAGGTGGAGTACTTGGTTGTAGCGGTTGTAAAAGGGGCAGAAACCGTTGAACGCCAGGTCGCCGCCGCTGCTCGAAACAAATCCGGCGATCGGTGAGTCGAGGCGGCATGTCAGGTTCAGCCCCTCCGGTTTTCGCGCCAGGAGGCGGAGGACAAACACTTGGTCGGGAACGGAAACAAAGGCTTCGCGCTCCGACGAGGCGGATTGGACATTCGCCGTGGCCGTGCGGAACAGGAGATCGCGGAAAACGATCGCGCCCTCCGTTTCCGGGCCGAAATCCAAGTGCAACGAGCCCGCTGGCTGGTAACTCTGGGCGCCGCGCCCCAGGCAGTGTGTGGTAACAAAGCGGTTTGCTTCGGAGAAACGCCGCTGCTTTAAAAGTTCACGCGCCTGTTCCAGCGGGATACGGGGCGAAATTTCGGTGATCGGCAAGCCCGTCCAGAGCGTGTCTTCATTGAAGTCGACATGTTCCAGCCGCGCGCCGCCATGCACCATAGCGCCGATCCGGCCGTTGCCAAGCGGAAGCGCTTCCTCCCAGCATGTGGCGGAGGTTTTGAAATGAAGGCGGTGTGCGTTTTGCATGGCCGTCAGGCTCCCGGCGCCCGGCGGTATTCCACGACGAGCATGGTGATGTCGTCCGCCTGTTCGCTCTGTTCGGTAAAGCGGTCCAATTCGCGGATCAAGCGGTCCACAAGGTCGCGCATGGTCGAAGCCCTCCCGGCGCGGCGCAACGCCCGGGAGAAGTGTTCGAGCCCGTACATTTCTCCGCTTTTGTTGAATGCCTCGGTTACCCCGTCGGTGTAAAGGACAAGTACGTCGCTTGCATTCAAACGGAAGGTCGATTCCCCGTAGGTGCTGTCGATCACCGCCAGCGGCGGCCCGTGGAGATCGCCGAATTCCATCACGTTTTCACCCCGGCGCAAGAGCGGGCGGTTGTGCCCCGCGTTGCAATACGTAAGCTTC
This sequence comes from Victivallaceae bacterium, assembly GCA_031549345.1. GTDB lineage: Bacteria > Verrucomicrobiota > Lentisphaeria > Victivallales > Victivallaceae > CASFRF01. Next base: position 130,054 of record JAVBPY010000009.1, on the reverse strand, counting down.
CCGGAGGAAATCTCCAGAATGCCAAGCCAGGAGGTCATGAACATGGTCGCGTTGTTGTTTTTCGTGAGGATGCCGTTGAGGCGCGTCGTGATTTCCGCCGGACTCAATGTGGTGTTGGCGATTCCGCGTTGGAGCGTCTGGGCGATGGCCATGAAGAGGGCGGCCGGTACACCGTGCCCGGAAACGTCGCCGATGGTCAGGAGCAGGTGGTCGGGATCGAGGAACATCACGTCGTAGGTGTCGCCGGAAACCTGCATCGCCGGACGGAGCATGGCGGCGACGGAGAGATCGTCATAATCGGGAAGGGGCGACAGGAGAATCGGAAGAATGTCGCGCTGAATGGTGCGCGCGACACTGATCTCGCTGACGATTTTCTCCTGGTCGGAGTTGTTTTGCGCCAGGGCGTCCGCGTGTTGGCGGAGCCGCTCCTGCATGGTAACGAACGCTGTGGTCAGGCGGCCGATTTCGCCGCTTTTGCGGAAAAGCTTCGGAAGCGGCGTCTGAAGTTCTCCGCGGCCGATGGCGTCCGCCGCGTGCGCGAGTTCTTCCAACGGGCGTGTCGTCAGGCGGCAAATCAGCCCGATGCCGGTCAGTGTAAGGGCGAGAAGCCCCCCCCAGAGCCCGAAGGCCATCCAGCAATACGCACCGTATTGCCGCCAGAGCTGGTTGGCCGGCAACGCCAGGGCGATGGTCCAGTCGTTGACCAATTTTGTGTGGAAAAGGAGCGTCCCCCCCTTGAAGAAGGGGAGATTCGGAAAAGTTTTCTGGCCGGAGGGAAGGGCGAGGTGCTCCATTATTTCTTCCCGTTCCGCCAAAGATACCTTGGAATCGGCAAGATTGAAAATGGATGTGCTCAACTCAAGGGATTTATCCGGATGGGAGATAATCCAGCCGAACGACGTAAGGAGCGTGGTGAAACCGGCCCCGTCCAGGTTTGTATTGGAAAGTTCGCCGCGAATCCGGTCGAGTTCCAAATCCACCGTAACAACACCGCAGAATTGGCGTTTACCCTCCTCCAGTCTGTAAAAGGGGACCGCGTAGGCGAACATCCAGAGGTTGATTCCCCGCCCCGTATTGAACGGGTCGATCCACATCCCCTTTCGCTGCTCCTTCGGCTTCGCGTACCAGTCGCTTGAAAAATAATTCGCGTTCGCGCTGCCGTTTTGCGTTACCGCAAGCATCCCGTCCATCCAGCCGGCGAAAAGGGAGTTGAACTCTTCGTCCTTCTCCAAACCGTAAGGACGGAACGCAACGTTGATGCCCGCGATGCGGCTGTCCGTTTTGTTCAACAACCGTGCCTGACGGAGGAGGAGCTGTTCAAGTTCCGGTTTTGTGAATGCGCGCGTTTCCAGTATGCCGGCAAGCTGTACCGCGCCGGTCATTGCCGAAGAGAGCGTCCGATCCAGCCGAATTGTCGTTTCGCGGATTTTCGCTGCTCCGTCGCGGCGGATTCCCCGGTTCATTTGCCTGTATGCCGTGTAGGCCGCGGCCGCGGCGAGAATAAGAAACGCAGACGTAACGATCAATCCCAAGGGGAGAGCCAGTTTCAGAAAGGGCGGCTGTCGCTTAAACATACTTGTATAATTCCTCCAATATCCTCCGGCATTAAATTACACCGTCTTCAGGGGAAATGCAATGGAGAACAGTGTGATTTTTTGTGGCAATTCCCCCCACGGAACGCGATCACGACCTTTTTTCCGATTTTTGGCATTTCAAGAGCTCGTCTTCGAGCCGTGTTTTTTCCGCATCGAATCGATCGAAATCCGGCACACTGTGTTCTTTAATTTTCTTATATGCGGCAAGATTTTTCCCGAGGTGTCCCAGATGCGCCTCCGCCATCGCAAAATCCTTCCGGGCGATGCAATATTTCGTCATGACAAGGCCGTGCCTGATGCGGGCGAACCGCACTTTGGGGTCGTAGAGGAACACACGCAACGCATGCATCGTTTTTTCCGCCGGCTCAATTGATGCGGCGGCTTCGGCGTGTTTTTTTTGTTCCGTTGCGTGTTGAATCACGTCGTCGCAGCAAGTCAGATAATTGCAGTGATTGTTTTTGGATGGATGGAGCTGGAGTGCCAGTGCGGCTTCTTTTTCCGCTTCGGGTAAATATTTTTCCTTGTTGCCCATTTCGCGGAGAATGGCGGAGTAAATACAGTGTTTGCGCGCTTCCTTTTCATCGGAGCGGCTACGGTCGAAACTTTCTTGGATGTGCGCCTCCGTCGCGAGCAGAAGCGTTTCCCTGTCGGAAGACGGAATTTTTTGGGCTAATTCGAGCTCTACCCGGGCAAGCTGCCGAAAAATTTCCCGTTTGACATCTCCTGCGATGTCTGTCCGCAAGCTGAGTTCGCGCAAAGTTTCAATGGCCTTGTCGTAATGGTCTTCGAATACTTGAAATCCTTTCTCTTGCAGACAAAGACCGCGCAATGAAAAAAGTCTGGCTTCCAGAATGTCTTTTTGCACATCCCAGCAATTCTGATGAATTTTCTCCTCCAAGGCGTCCAAGAGCCGCAACCAGGATGCGTGTGTTTGCTGTTCTGCAAGATTGTCGACGAATTCTTCAAGGAGGAAGCCGATCTCTTCTTCCGTCATGACGTAGGATAAGCGAACTTTATCGACGATGCCGCGAATGACGTGCTCCCGTTCGTGTTGCGGCAGATTTTCCAGCATTGCGGCGATCGTCGGCGGATAGAATAAAATTTCGTCCTGGATACTCCATTTGCGCGGCAGCCAGAGGCGGCACTGGTTGTGCCTGTATTTCCCGAAGACAAAGGCGGCGTCTTCGCCGAGAATGTCCCGTAAGTCGGTTTTATAAGCGTCGCTGATTTGCGCGGAAAGTTTCCAGTGCGAAAGACGATTGCACAACGAATTCAAAAACGCCGCGCATTCCGCAATCCCGGCATGTTGCGCTTCGGCGATAAATTCGTCGTTGCCCTCCCGCTCCATTTCCGGATATTTCCGGTGCAGTTCAGCCAGGACGGAGAGTCCGCTGCATCCGCTCGGACTCTTCAACCCGGAGAGCTGTGTGCGGAACATTTCGACGCCCTGCAGAAGAAGGGAGTTTGAAAAGACCAGATTTTCCTGGCGTTTGTGTTCAATTTGTTCTTTATGACTCGCACGTATTACAAGGATGGTGGTGAAGAATCCGAACGCCGTAAACAATGCAGTGAAGACTGCGTAATCGTTGGCAAGCGTATGGTTCACCGATTTGGAGTGCCCGGCAAGCCAGCCGACGACAAACGGGGTAATCGCCCAAAATACGAACAGAAGAAATGCACTCAACAGCAACGCCAATATACTCAATCCGCGCGGGCCGATTTCATTCCAACGCCAATGTTTCACTGGTTTCAAAAGATCCTCCTTCTTGCCGGAGTTAAAGTTATCTTGTTGGTTGTAAAGAATGTACTTTATTTTCTTTGTTTGTCAAGCTCCCCCGGAGGACATATCGGATACAATGGGGTATTGCCTTGCTTTTCTCAAAAGCAGGTACCATGAAAAAGAATAGGTACATGCATTGTAAGCGCTTCGCTTACATGCAATATTAAGCTTGTACTTTCTTGTTCAAAGCTTTGTGTGGTGCTTTGCGTTAACCCGCCGTAAAGCAGGCGCATCAAGGCCGCGACCTTGTGCGAGGTCTCCAAGGGGCGGGCCCCATTACCCAGCCACCCCGACCAGCCACTCTTCCAAACCCTATTGAACGGTCAACGATTGCTGCCATGTCCATTGGTTGTCGAACCAGCCGCGAACAAGGGGGTTGAAGGCGGATTTTCCGTCGAGCGTCGTTACATTGCCCATCACATAGTCCCCGCCGGGATCGCGGAAGTTCCAGACGGCGTAGCCTGGTTCGTCAACGGCACTTACAACAACAACATAGCGCCCGGGGGCCAGGGGATTCGGGTAGATCAGGCACGCGCCCGCGCCCGGCTTTTCTATCTTGATGCCGCCGATTTCCAACGCTTGATCTTTCCAGGCAATCGGGAGCTGCTTCTCCATTTTTCTCAGGAGAACGTTGTCGGCGGGCGTTCCTACGCAGATGATTGTTCCGGAGCCCATATCGTCCTCGGTAATTTCCGTATCCGCTTTGACGGTGAAAACAGCGCCAAGGCCCCAATCTGCCATTTTGCGGACGCGTTTCTCCTGTTGCGCTTTGTCGCCTTGCGTGCCGTAGACAAAGATAAAGCGGTCAAACTGGAAATCGTTGATGGGCCCGGAGAGGCCATGGCGCTTTCCGGCGGGGATGGGGCCGGTTTTCCATGTGTTTATTCCCGTACGGATGAAGGAAATCGTGGCGGGAATCTTCACATCCGGGATTGTGCATCCGTCGATAACCACGGGAAGAACACTTGGAGCCGGGGCAAGACGTTCGTCGAGGAGGAGTGAAAATGCCGATACATTCTTTGTTTGCACCGTAACGTTGTCTTTTCCGTACTCCGCATGGACTTGCGCGATTTCGGCGGGCGATGTCAACGCGTCGACGCGTACCCACCACGCGGTATTGTACCGGAGTTCCGGGACGGTCAGCGATACTTTATGCGGATACGGAGGGCGTTTGTGGGAAACGAGCCAGCGGTAAAAGTTCGGATCGCGCGATTCGTCGGGCATGCTCCCGTGCATCATGCCGGCTTCGTAATGCGTCCGCAAGGGAACACCCATGTTCGCAAAACGTTTTTGCATGGCAAGGCGTTCCGCCGCGCCGTCGGGCCCGTCTTCCCCATAGGCGCTTCGCAAGGGGAGTGTTTTTATGTTTTCCAGGGGAACGGCGAGCGAGGCTTTCTCGAATAATTTCCGTTCAAGCGGGGAAGTGATCGCTTCCGGCGGGGGCGGTGTTTTGTATTGAGGATAGGGGATGCGCACGCGCGTGGCTGTTTCGTAGTACTCGGGGTAAAGCCGGAGCGCCGGGTAATTCGGCCGCGCGTCGATTCCGGAAAGAAGGGGCGCGGCGGCGGCCCAGATGTCGGGGCGGCCGGAGGCAAGCTGCCATGCGCCGCGCCCGCCGCCGTGGATGCCGAAAAGCGTGATGCGCTCCGGATCGATGTTGTAGTGTTTGCGGACATACTCCAGCCCCGCCCATGTTTCCGCCGCGCTGACGCCGCTCCAATCGAATTGACGGTACGACGGCGCTTGCAGGACGATCGCTCCGAGGTCGCGGAAGTGCGGTGTAAGCGTGGATATCTGGCGTTCGTCCGCGAAAATGGCGTGCAGGAAAAGTACAAGCGGCATGGGTTCCTTGCCGGTGTATGTTTCCGGAACGTACAGACCGCAGGCGCGGTATCCCTGTGTCAGGGGCGAGCGGTATGCGCGGACGAATGCTCCCGTGCGCCCGGTGTACGGATCTTTGCCCGATTCCAGAAGGGCGAGGGCGTTTTCCAGATCGCGGAGCTCCGCCAGCATCCGGTCGCAGAGGAACCCGCTCAGGGTGGTGGGGTGCGCCTCGTTGGCGTAGAAGGCGGAAAGTCGTGTCATCCATGCCTTGAGGCCCGCAAACGCTTCCTCATCGACATTTCCCAATGCGGCGATCCGTTTTTTCAGCGCGTCGTGTTTCTTTTGCATTTCGACGAAGCGCGTTCCCATCAGGTTGACGGTGAAGTAATTTACGTCGAGGGTCGTTCCCGTGGCGTCTTGAACGGCAACCTCGAAGACGGTTTCACCTTCGAGTCCCTTTATACTGTATTGCCCCTGGCCGACGGCAATGCTTTCCCCGGCGGGGGCCAGGTCGAACGCCACGGTTTCTTTCGGGTTCGCAAGGCGCGTGATGTGCGCGGTGCGTGCGCCGGGAGCATTTGCAATGGCGCTCAGCCGCATTGTTTCCGGGTGCGTTACGCACCACGTTGTCGGCCCCGCGACGATGCGTGGCAGCGTTGTGTCGCCCTGATCGCGCAGGAGGAGGATGTTCGTATGGCGGGGGCGCGAGAAGGAGATCGCGCTCGGGTACCACATCAGCTGTGTTTTTCTGTTGTTCGCGTCGCGGTCGTTGATGTAGACCTGGAAGCCGAGGGATGTTCCGTTTTCAGGGGTAAAGCCGGTGAGGTTTTTCCAGGGTATCCGGCACTCCAGCGCGTAGCCTTTGGGACGGACGACGGCCGCGCCTTCCACATCTTCAAAATCTCTCTGCGGGCCCGAAGCGCGGATTTTCGCATTCGGCCCCAAGGGGGGGACGAGGGCGATTTGCCAGAAGCCATCCACCCGCTGCTGATCGGGATGGATGTTGAAAAAAAGTTCAAACCCGTCGCCCTGCCAGATCGCGGCGGGTGTGTCGGCGTTTTTGACCACGTCGTCGGCAATTTCCGCGCCGAAATACAGGTACTTCGCGTCCCAGGCCAGCCGGATCGCTCCGCTGCAATCGGCCGTTCCCGTCCAGCCGACCCGGCGGCGAGAGGTGTTCTCCTGTGTCCCGAGGAGGATGACGCTTGTGTCGGCGGGCCAATCGGCAAAACTCCCGTCCAGCGTGGGCGGCGTATCCATGCGCCCGATGGTCATGACCTCCGGCGCAACTTCCGGCGGCGAAAAATCATCCGCGTTTGCAGCGATACAAACCATGGCGAAAAAAGCGGCTGCCCATTTCATACGATCTTTCCTTCCAGTTCTTCCGAGAGTCCGGAGTAGCGGACCGTCGGGCGTTGAATGACTTTTTGCAGGAGTTCTTCGGGTGTCCAGAGTTCAAAACGTCGGCGTGTGCGCGTCATGCCCGTGTACAGGAGCTCCCGGGTCAGCACCGGGTTGTCGCCGGGGCCGAGGAGAAGAAGCACGTCGTCGAATCCCGATCCCTGCGATTTGTGCACCGTCATGGCGAAGACCGGTTCGTGGATGGGGAGTTCTTCCGGGAGGAACGAACGGTCCGGCTCCTCAAAGTATACGCGTCCCCGCCAGCGGACGCCGATGTCGCCGTTGTTCAATCCTGTGCGGCGATCGTTGGCGAGGATCATGACGGGTGCGCCGTCCGCCTCCGGCGGGAGTTCGAGAATGTCGGCGCAAAGAGCGTTCAAATTGCCTACGCCGTAGAGTCCTTCGCGCATTCCTGCGAGAATTTTCGCCTTTCGCGCGTACGCGAATGCTTCCTTGGGGGACGCTGCGTTTTTCCAGTCCGACAACCCCCATCCCCGGAGGCGGTGAGCCAGCGCGGCGCGGAGTTCCTGCGGCGGAGGGAGCGGCGCGGAGCGGAACTTTTCCGTCTGCACATCGAGGAGTTGCGATGCATTGATCAACGCTTCGCTGCATTCGACAAGCTCTTTGTTTTCCCGGGCGCGGTGATTTATTGTCAGGCGGGCGATGTCGAGTTGCACGGAGCTCCGGCAGATATCTGCGAGGACGCTCCCTGTTTCCACGCTCGAAAGCTGATTCGGATCGCCGAGGAGGAGGAGTCGGGCGCCCGGTTTCAACGCCCGGACAAGGCGCGCCATCAAAGGCAAGGACACCATGGATGCTTCATCCAGAATCACCAGATCCGCGTCGAGGGGATTTTCTTGGTTGTGCTTCGGCTCCGCCGCGTCGGGGCGGAAGCCGAGGAGTCGATGGAGAGTCTGGATGGAAAGATTGTGCAACCGTTCCCGGGCAGGGAGAAGGAGGTTGGGGATTTCGCCGGCAATGGCTTCCGCCAGGCGTGCTTTCGCTTTCCCGGTCGGTGCGGCCAGCGCGATGGAAAGTTCCGGCGCGCGGGTGAGTTCCAGCGCGAGGATGGCGGCGATCACCGTTGTTTTCCCCGTTCCGGGGCCTCCGGTGATTACGGCGAAGGGGCGTGTCAGGGCAAGGTGCGCGGCGCGCGTTTGTTCGCCCTCCGGCGCGGCGGCGAAATAGCGGTGCGCCTTTTCGGCCGCGACGGCGGGGAGGTCGGGGAGGGCGCGGCGTTCCCGGATGGCCGCGGCGATCTCCCGTTCGTAACAAAGATATTTATGCAGATAAAGGCGGTCCCCGCGCAGGACCAGCGGCGTTCTATCGGCAGGGTTCCGGGATGCGAGGTGTTTTTGGCGCAGCAGTGCTTCACGAAGGTCCGTGTCCAACGGGGTGAGGCAGCTGTGCCCCTCGCGCACGGCACGGAGAGCCAGCGCTCCGGCGCGCCCCATTTTCGGGTCTTGCGGGGAGGAAAGACGGAAGAGCAAGTCGCCGAATTCCCGTTCCGCGTCGTCGAAAAAATCTTCCGTCATCCGATCATCTCCTCAAGTTCGGCGATTGTCGCATAATCCGGGCGGTCGAACCAGATTCCACGTTCCGGCACGGTGCGGTCGATGCCGCGTACAAAGAAATAGAAGACTCCGCCGAAAGAACGTTCGTACTCCGCTGCGCCGAACGTTCCGAGCCTCTGGCGTAAAAATTTGACCAGCGCCACGGTGTAGATCAAATATTGCAGGCAGTAGGCGTGGCGTTCCATTTCGCGCGCCAGCCCGGCGCGGTGGAAGTTGGTGAAGGAACGGCCGATGGAGTTCGATTTCCAGTCCGCGATGTAATATTTGCCGTTGCAACGGAAAATAAGGTCGATGAATCCGGTCATAAAACCGCCGTCGATGGCATGTTCCCATTTTCCCGGCAGAGGATATCCTTTTTGACGCAGAAACGCCGCGAGGCTCGCGCTGTCGAATGAACGGCGGAAGGCGTAGTGAAATTCCAGCTCGCTCAGGCGATCCGCCCGTCCGATGTCGCGGAGGCGGAAATCGACGCCGGGGAGGGGTGATTGGAGCACATGGCGGAGCATGTCGCAGGTTTGACCGATGCGTGTTTCCGCCGTTTCCGCACTTTGCCCCAGGAGGGAGTGGAAGCGAAGCTGCTCGGCGGCACAGGCGCGGATCGCTTCGTAAGATGCGTCGAAGTCGATGTCCTCGAATATTTTATGCCAGCAGTCGCCGGAACGGGCCCCGGCGGGGAAGAGGAAAATGCCGGATGGTTCCTCCAAAACCGGTTCCGGTCGGTCGGTGGCGGCATCGCGGTCGGCGGCGGCGTACTCCGCCGGAGCGTTTGCGCTCAGGGTGGAAAAACTGCATACCCTCCAGTTCGCGGCGATGTCTGCGCTGAAAACTCGCGCCGCGCCGGTTCCGGGTGTAGGCGACGTAACGGGGAGGGGCGTCCAATCCTCCGGCGGCAACGGTGTTTGGAGGCGCGCGGGAATTTCCGGGAGGAGGTGGCGGAGGGGGCCTTCTTTTGTGTTTGCCGGGAAGAGAACGGTACAGGAATAAACCGCCCGCGTAATGGCCACGTAGGCAAGGCGGAGCGATTCCTGAAGCCATTCGGATTCACCTCGTTCGTGCAGCTCCGCTTGCGCTGAAAGATCCAGTTCGCGCCGTCCGTCCGGAGCATGGCTGATCGCCGCTCCGGAGGATGCCCCTTTCCAGCGCGGTTTGTACAAATCAGGCAGGAGAACAAGGGGAAACTCCAGGCCTTTGCTGCTGTGAATGGTCAGGATGCGGACCGCCGAACGCTCTGTGGCCAACCGGAGTTCGTACGCATCCTCTTCGTCGCGCGTGGCCGGATTGAGTTGACGGAGGAGGAAACGGTGCAGCCCCGCCGGGGCGAGGCGGCGTTCCAGGGCCGCGCCATGCAAAATTTCCCCGAGGTGGAGGAGGTTGGTCAACTTCCGCTCCCCCTGCGGGAGGGAGATCAGGTGTTCGCGTATCTTGAACGTGTGCATGTATGCGTGGAGCATGGCGAGGAAGGATTCCTTCTCCCAATACCCGGCGAGGCGCGCCAATTGCCGCTGAAAGCCGGCAAATTCTCCGCTTTCGCGGCGGCGGAGGATTTCCGCGCCGCATACGTTGTGAAATTCACCCGCAAGCAGCATGGCGGCCGCGCCGGGATCCGAGTTATCCAAAACAGCGCGCAGGAGCGTTTCTATTTCAGTCGCCTCCGGCGCATCGAAGACATTGCCGTCTTTTCCCCATACGGCCGGAATATTCAGTTGATTCAGGAATTCCAACATCGGAGGGCCCGCGCGGTTGCTTCGAACGAGAATGGCCAAATCGTCGAAACGTATCGGGCGGAACGAACCGTCAGGCTGTGGAATTCGAATATCTTCCGCGCCGCTGAAAATCCGCCGGACTTCCAGGGCGGCAAGTTGCAAGGCTTCGTCGGCACTGGCGCGCGCGGGGACGAGGAAACGCAACGGATGCGTGTCCGTTTGATGATTCCGCAACAAACCGGGCCGTTCCGTTGCGCGCACCGGTGGAAATGCGATCCCTTCCAACGCGAAGGGGCTGGGGTGCGTTCCCCAAAGAGTATTGAATTCCGCCGCGAGCGCGGGGGAGGAGCGGAAGTTGCGCGTAAGGGTGGCGCTTCGTTCCGCCAGTGTCCTTGCATGCAAATACGCATGGATATCCCCGCCGCGAAAGGCGTAAATCGCCTGCTTGGGGTCGCCGATCATAAAGAACCCGTGGTTGGGGGAACCGGCGAAAATACGGCGGAAAATGCGGAATTGCACAGGGTCCGTGTCCTGGAATTCATCGACCAGCGCGGCTCCGTACTGGTTGCGGATGCTCCGTGCGAGTACTTCGCCTGTTTCGCTGCACAGCCGTTCGTCGAGGCGGCGCAGGAGGTCGTCGAACGTCATAAAATTATCACGGTTTTTCCGGGCTTCAAAATCAGCGCGAATGCGGACAAGCACACCGTTCAACACGGCGGCGCGGTAAACATCCAACGCGTCGCGCAACGCTTCCAGTGCAACGAAGAAGGGGGTCGCTTGGATGCGTCCGGCGAAATCAGCCGGCGTTTTGGCCCGTAGGTGAGAGGGGAAATCAAGGAGGGGAAGAAACGTTGCAAGCAGTTCCGGCGTATTTTCCGCGCAGGCGCTTTGGGCGGCATTCCGGCGTGTTTCAAAGTCGAATTTCGCCAATGTCGCCGTTTGAAGGGGGAGTACATCTTCCATGGCGGCGCCGCGGAGACGTTCCCAGGTTTCCTCCAAGGCTTGGAGGGCTTCTTCCTGGGGTTTGATGGGGACTCCGTAATGAAGAAGGAGCTCCGGATTTTCCAGGGCCGGACGCAACTTTTTCTCCAGGCTTTCTCCGGTGAAGCCGAGCACCTGCCAGATGGCCGCTTTGAAACGCGAGGCGGGGATCATCTCGCGCCGGTACGCGTCGAGCGCGAGGGTTTGGCGGATCGCTCCGGGATCTTTCTGCAATTCCAGACCATAGCGGACACCGCTTTCAAACGCGTTTTCCTGAAGCATCCGCCAACAGAAACCGTGGATGGTGGAAATCGCCGCTTCGTCAAAATTCCGCAACGCGGCGCGGAGCAACTCCGCCGCTGTTTCCGGGGCGGTGTTTTGCAGAAGCTCCGTCAGACGTTCATACTCGGCGGGATCGGGGAGGGGGTGGTTTTCGAGCATCGCCAAGGCACTGGCCAAGATCCGGCGGATCCTTTCCCGCAGTTCCGCCGTAGCCGCTTCGGTGAACGTTACAACCAGGATCTTGCCGATGGGCAACGGCGCGGAAGGGCGAAGAAGCAAACGGAGGAAAAGATTCTGAATGTTGTAGGTTTTTCCCGTCCCCGCCCCGGCCTCGACCAGGGTAACACCTTCAAGGGGGGCGCGGAAGGAATCGAATTCATTCATATTTCTGCCTCCAGCGGAAGAGAGGTTCGGAAAAGCGGACGAACTCTTCCTGAAAGACGGGATCGTCGAAATCTTCCGGTGCATAGAGGCGGCGGACCGCGTCCAGGACGTAGTCCCCGGTGGCGGGACGGTCGAAGGGCTGGTCGTGGAAGCCCTTTCGGGCGTTGTTCCAGCGTTTTGCCGGGTCTTCGGTGGAAAAATAAGCCGTGGCCGCCTCCGGGAGAATCGGCAGCGGCCGCCGGCGGCCGAGGCGGTAGATATCCAGAAGTTCTTCCCACCGTGCGCACGCTTCGGTTTTCCCTATGCCGGCAAGGGTTTCCGGCGGATCGTCCGTTCGCCCCAGAAGGATGCTCCGGGGCGTATTGCCGCCCGACGCGGCCAATGCGAGGTGTTGAAGGTAAAAACGGATGAAGTCCTTGGGTTTCAATCCGGTGAAGCGGCAGCGCACAAGGCCGGAGCCATCCGGAGCGGCGGAAAGGGATCCTGTGATGCGACGCCCGCCGGAAAGGGGAATTTCGATCAAACACGGAGTCTGTGCGGCGAACGCCGCGCGGAAGGCATTGTCGGAGAGGATGGATTCCCGTTGGAGCGCGTCAAAATACTGTTCCCCCAACGCGCCTGTCGGGAGCAGATCTTCGGCCTCCAGGCGGGCGATGAAGCGCTTTTTGAGTTGTTCGCCGATTTCCTCGCGCGCCTGTCGTTCACCGATACGGAGCCGGAGGTGGTAACGTTCCCCCGCGTCGAGCCGGAGCGTTTCGCAATCTTGAATCTCCTTTGTGTCCATGTTGCGGAATCCGTTGGAGAAAAGGAGTTGTTCCTCCAGAAAAACCGTACAGGCGTCGGTAAAGTAACGTTCCACATCGCGCAGGGAAAAGAAAGTTGAATCCGCCTCTTCCGGAACCTCAAGGTTGTCGCGGAAACGTGGGAGCGTCGAAACGCGCGTTTCTTCCGATTGGCGGGCGACAAGGCTGTTTTCCGCGGAATAACTGAATAAACCGGAGCCGTTGGAGAAATACTCCGATGCGAACGCCTGCAGTTTGTGTTTCCGGGAAAGGCGTTCGGAGGGGGTTCCTGCTTCCGTGGGCAGGAAGGTTCGGTTCAGCGCCTCCATTAATTCGGAAACGGGGATTGCCGGCGGAAAGTTTTCATGTTCTCGGTTGCTCTGCCCTTGAAAAAGAAGAATGAATTTCCGGCGTGCCGCCAGAAGGGCTTCCAGGAAAAGATACCGGTCTTCCCAGGCCCGCGAACGGTCGCCCGGTCGGACGCGCGTTGCGAGCAAATTGAAACCCGTCTGTGGATCGCGGCGCGGAAACATTCCATCGTCCATGCCCAGAATTGCGATTACCTGCGCCGGAATGCTCCGCATGGGAACCAAAGAGCAGAAGGTGATTTTTCCACGCAGGAACGGTTCGTTCGGCCCGGTCGTCCGGAGCGATTGTTCCAGAATGCATGCGATCAAATCGAAGGAGAGTGGCTCCGAACACCCGGAGCGCTCCGCGCCGGCGCTGAATTCGCGGAACAGTTTCCGCAACACCGCAAGCTCAGTTCCGCTTTCGTTGTCCGCTACAAAAAAGTCCTCCAACACTTTTTCGAGAATTTCCCGCCACCCTTCCGGCGGATGCGGCCGCGCAAGGCGTTCGCGGAGCGCGGCGAGCCTGCCGATCAGTGCGGAGAGCGTTCCCAGAAGGGTTGTCGCGTCGTCGCCCCCCGCGAGCGCGACAGGAGGGAGCGCCGCCAGTGGGCCGGGATTTTCCGAATCATCCTCCAAGGCCAGGCCGAGCAGCATCCGGTCCAACCCGCGCCGCCATGTGCACGATTCCATGGAAATATCCAGAAACTCGGCGCGCATTGCTCCGTCGAGCCCCCAACGGATGCGCGCTTCTTCCAATAGATCGCGCACGCGTGCGGGCGCGTCGTTTCCCAATGCACAGTGTTTCCGTATGGCCGGGTGTTCGAGCAGTTCGATGAACTCCGACGCTTCGAAGCGTCCGCGTACAAAACGCAGAATTGCGTTGAATGCTTCCGCGTGAAGATTGCTCTGCGCCATCGCGCGGTCGCAAATGGCGTACATTCCTGCTAAAGGGCCCGCATCGAACACCGCGCGGATGCACGGAGCAAAGCGGGCGATGTCCGGAGCCATTACCATGATTTCGCGGGGAGGGGTGTTTTTGTGTTGCATTTCATCAAGAATCAGGTCATGAAGGATTTCCACCTGGCGCAACTCGCCGTGGCAATTGTGGAACGTAATCGAGTCGTCTCCCGGCTCCAGCGGCAACGCGGGAAACGCCTGCGTGCCGCGCTGGGCCTGGTCGAGCACATCCTGCTGAAGTCGTGCGAGGGCGGATGTCCCCGGGTAGTCCTCAAAACATTCGTCCCCCAATGCCAGAACCTCGCCGTCCAGATGCATGACCGCGTCGAAAAACGCACGCCCCTGGAGGGCGAATGCCCGGAGGAGTGGATTTTCCGGCGCATCGAACGACAGCCCCGGCAATTCCGGCTGTTCCTTTCCGACGGGCTGATCCGCCCAATATTCCCGGCAGGGATTCAAATAAAATAAGCGCACCGTCGAACGCCGCGCCACTTTTGCGAAGAACGAAAGAAACACCGGAGGCATCGCCCCGATACCGAAGAGATTGATCTCGCCCAGGGGAGCATCTTCCACATCGGTGCGGTTCAAAAAACGCAAAAGGAGTTCGGCGCGGCTTTTTTTCCCGTCGCGGCACAAGGCGCGCCACAAGCGCGCCTGCCAGCGCTCGACAGGATGGGCGGGTTCGCGGTTTTTCCATTCAAGAAGGAGTTCCGGGCGGTAAAGCTGGTATTGATCGAACACTTCCGCGATGCGGCAGGCAAGCTGGTAGCGCCGCAACTCGGGTTTATCGGGATTGCGAAGATAATTTGCCAGTTCCGGGTACTGTTCCTGTTCGCTTCCGAGAAGATGAAAGATTCTCCAGCCCATGCCGGCAACGGAAAAAGCCTCCGCGTCGAAACGTTCCTCCGGCAGTTGTTTCCGGAGAATTTCCGCAACGAATGCCCCCAGGAACGGGAAGCGTATGTTTGCGGCGATGCCGTTCGTGCGGGCGAGGTTCTGCGAGAGCCACGTCGCCATTCCCCGCGTGGGAACCGCCACGGTTTCCGTTTCAAACGGATCGCGCGGAACGCTGTTGCGGAGGAGGGCGAAGCGCCCGGCGAGCACCTCGAGTTTGTTTCCTGTGTAGAGCTGAAATTGCATCGTAGATGTAGGATAACCGTTTTTCAACAAAAGTCAACCGAATAAGGTGGAAAAGCTTGACATATTTCGCCCGTACGCTATACTATATCTACTATGGAATGGTACGAATACAGTTGGGTTTTAAGCAGTATATACCTTGTCATGCACACTGCCATCGGTCTGCATATTCTCATTACAAAACACCGCGAGCCGGGCGAAGCCGCGTTTTGGCTTCTCGCCGTCCTTCTTATCCCTGTTTTCGGCGTGGTGGGTTATCTTTTATTCGGCATCGTTCGTTTGGGACACAGCCGCCGGAAAATCATGCGCCTTCAGGATGCGATTCGGAAGAACCCCGGTGCGGAACTCGGCGCGCGGTTTGCCGCGCTGGAGGACGCCATGTCCTCCTTTCAGCCGCCGGAGGCGCTTTGTCGGAAGGAGCAGAACCGGACGCTCGACAATCTTTTTCCGGACGCTCCCATAACCACAGGCAACCGCCTCGAAATGCTGTGCGACGGCGTTACCGCATACCCGCGCATGCTTGAAGACATACGGAACGCGCGCCACTGCATACGGATGCAGTCGTTTATCCTGATGAGCGACCACAGCGGGCGGGCATTTATGAATGCATTGGAGGCCAAGGCGGACGAAGGGGTGGATGTCAAGGTTATTTTCGATAGTTTCGGGAGTTTGAAATCCTATTTTTCGCACTATTTCCGCATTCGCCTCTGGCGGCGGAAGAAGAATTTCAGGATTCGCGCATTTTCGCCGTTCAACCTCCTTGCCCCGTGGCGCTTTCAGCTCCGCAACCACCGGAAACTGCTCCTGGTGGATGGTCGCATCGCCTACTCCGGGGGGATCAATATTTCGGAGGAGAACGAACTTCTGACCCATGTCCCCGCCAGCCGCCACATCCATGATTTGCATTGCCGCCTGGAAGGGCCCGCGGTGGTGCATTTCACGCGCTCGTTCCTTCTGGATTGGGCGTACACCACACGCGGACGCTGGCTCACGGGGATCAGCGTGCACGATTTTCCCATCCCTTCCAGGGAAGGGGACGACACGGTTCGCGTCCTCGCCGGCGGGCCGGGGAGCAATTTCGAGGGGACGAAGCAGCTTTTTTTCACCGCCGCCGTGTCGGCGCGGCGCTCCTTGTGGATTATGACGCCCTACTTTGTTCCCGGCGCGGAGTACATCCGCCTTCTTTGCCTTGCTGCCGCGCGGGGGGTGGATGTGCGTATTGTGGTTCCGGCGAACAACAACCATTTCTTTGTGGATTGGGCGGCGCAAAACTTTTATTTGCAACTTCTCGAAGCCGGTGTTAAATTATACCGTAAAGAGGGCGTTTTTTCGCACATAAAAGCCCTTCTTATGGATGAGGAGTGGGGATTTATGGGATCGAGCAATTGCGACAGCCGCAGCTTCCGGTTGAATTTTGAGCTTGATTTTTGCTTTGAAGGTGGAATGTTTGTTAAGACCATGCGAAGCCAGTTCCAAGCCGAACTCGCTCATTCGGAGCCGATTTCGTTGGAGGAAGAGCGACGGAAGCCTCTTTTGCGGCGGGTTCTGGAAAATGTTTGCGCATTGTTGACCCCTATTCTATAACCGGACGGAAAGGAATTTATGAAAACGAAAACTTGGTTGCCGTCCGTGTGCTGTGCATCCCTGATTTTACTGGGGGGATGTTTTCATACGTCGGACCCGGGGCTGGATATTCTGACCGCTCAACTCCGCATCGCCAATGGGACGTTGCGTGAAATCAACGCGCAGCTGGACAAGGACATTGAGCGGCACACCACGCCCGACATGCGCCTTGCCCTTATTCCGGCTCCCGCGCCCGGCGCGACCGATGCCGAACTGGAAGCATACATGCGTTCCATCGAACGGGCTCTCCGGGACGTTACGGATACATCCACGCAGATGGGCGCCGCCCCGTATATCCTCAAGATCGGCCGAGGGCACATTCCGGTTCTTGCCCGTTTTATCGGACATGGAAAACTCGCTCCGGGGATGCGGATTGCGTTTCCGCAGTTAATTGGACCGGAGGACAAGGATGAAATGTTGCGCCTCCTGCCGAAATACCCGCGGCTCTACCCCTACGTCAAATTTTGGGCGACTCCCGAAGAGCTTAAACCCCGCGTTCTCGCCGCGTTTAAAGAGGAAAAGGGGGAGATCCGCGCACTGGAAAGTTCGTTGCGGGAGTATATCACAACGCCGGAAGACCGAGCGTATTTCTCCGAGTGCTTCGTAAACAGTGTGCGCTTCTCTTTCCTGGGGCCGATTTTGGTCCGGTTTCCGGAGATTGACGGACAGGCTCTTTTTGCCCGCGCGTGGGAATATCGCATGAAGAACGGGACGGAGCAGGATCGAGTATCCCTTGGCTACTCCGGCGTACAAATGGGGAACCGCGAGGCATTGAACTTCATGCTTTGCAAATGGCGCGACGACCCGGAATTCCGTAAGAAAAACACCTATTTCCGCGCCAACTTCACTCCGGCTTTTTACATGAACGACTGGAACGCCACATTGCTGAACATGTGTAAACACCAGGATAAACTTGTCTATTCGCCTGAAAAACAACAATTCATCGTACCCCGGGAGCTGATTGTAAGATGAAAGTTATTATTGGAAGTTCTCTTGCCGGAGCACTCGTTTTGTTGAACGGATGCATCATCTCTTTTCCTTCGCCCCAGCCTGCGCCGGAACAATACGAGGCTCTGACGAAGGAATTGGCCGAAACCAACCGCCAGCTCACCGCCATCGCGGAAAAACTGCAAAGACAAAACGAGCTCCCTTCCGGCGGCGCTCTTACAGGTTTGTCGCGCCCGGGGAATACGGGGAGCGCCGCACTCCTTGCGAAAATCGAGCCGCTGAAGACGGGGGCGGACGATGCGGCCATTCTCCGTTTTTTAAACCGGATCAAAATCGCTTCCATGGGGCAAAATGCCTATTCGCCTACCGATCCGCAAGTTACCCTGCTTAAAAGCATCGGGCCCGGGCATCTGGCGCTTCTTCTGCCCTTTGTTTCGGACGCCGGATTTTATCACCTGACCTACGCGCTCCCGGCCTTGGTGAACGACGACGATAAGGACCTTCTTCTCAAATCCCTGGCGGGCAATCCGCGCCTTTTGAGTGTCATTGTTGCGCGGGGATGGGCCAACGAGGCCAAGGCGACAATTCTGGGCATGCTCAAAAATGGCAACAGCGGTTGGGAGATTGCGCAGGCCATACCGCAGCTCCGCCTGACCGCGGAGGAGGAAAAAGAGGTGATTCACGCTTACGAAACCGTGAACAACATGTCACAGCTTTTTGCCGCGGTTCAAGGTTTTGCGAATGTGGATCTGACCGCAATCAGCAACCGCGCGTGGGAAGGGCACCGCTACAGCCAGCCCTGGGAACGCAATCAATATGCGCTTCGTGCCGCCGAACGCGGTAATGTGGAGGCTCTCGGCGCATTGATTCGTTACGTCGCCGTTTCACCGGGCGATGATGCTATGCATTGGGACGGGGGAAATCTTCGCGGCCGTCTCGTCGCCTTTACCGGACAAAGCGCGGATGCGAAGAAAATGCTCGCATGGTTCGAAGAAAACAAAGCGAATATATTCTTCGATGTTGTTGAAAAACGCTTCAAGGTTCGCTGATTTTCCTTGTGCCTGCCGGGGGGATTGCCGGGAATGTCCCGACTTGCTCCGCTTCGGCAGGGAATTTGCTGTAAAATGAGTGTTTTTTATACAAAAGATAGATACGGTTGTTGAAAAAAGACGAAACAGCAGTACATTAAATAGGGTTCATTGTTGGCTTTGTGTGCACTTGTATTGACGTTTTTATGAGGTAAGGCTGGTTTTGCTTTGAAAAAGATAAAAATTCTTCTTTTATGCCTGATGTTGTTGGTCTCGCTCTTTACTGCGGCGGGAATCGGCTACTTCATGCTTAAACACCGTAAGGAAACGGCCCGCATGGAAAGCGCGCAGCGGTTTTTCGCGGCGCGCGATTACAAGCAGGCGCGGCCCCTCCTGATTGCTATTGTGCGAAAAGACGCCGCGAACGAGCAGGCTTACCGGATGCTCGCCACGATCGCGGAGGAGCGTTACGAGCTTTCCGATGCCGTACATTGCTATAGCCGCGCGACGGCTCTGGCTCCCCTGGACCGCGAACTTCGCCTCCGGTACGCCGCTATTCTGTCCTTGCAGGGGGCGGCGGAAACTCTCGTTCCCGTTCTTCGCGCGGATTTCCGGCGCGGCGATCTTCCTTTGAACGCCCGGGCGATCTATCTGGAAGCCGCGATTCTTACCCGGAACGAGGATGTGCCGGAAGAGAGCCTCGTTGCGATCCGGGAAGAATCCCCCTCCGTCGGGAATTACCTGGATGGTGTCCGCGCCGTCCGGGCCGGGAAGGGAAAGGAGTCTTTGGAGTTTTTCGATAAGGTCGTCCTGAAGGATCTGCCGCTTTATTTGCAGTGCAAAACACTGAATTACCGTGGCGTGATATGCTATGAATTGGGCGATTATAAGGGGGCGGAGGAGGCATACCTTGCTTGTGCGGAACTTGTTCCCGCGCTCGGTGCGTTTCGGCTCGGCGATTTTTATGTTTCGCGCGGACGCATCGCCGATTCGGTCAAGTGGTTTGAAACCTCCACCCAGCTTCATCCGAATGAATTCCTTGGCTTCGTCGCACTGGGCGAAGCGTATGCCGGACTGAACCGCAAAGAGGATCTCGCCGCGCTGATAGCGCGTTATTCGCCCCGTACGCGGCACGACATCGAAGTGGTCAACTACCTCAATGCCGCCGCTTGTTTTCTTGAAGGAAAGTTTCCCGAGATGAACACGTATCTGGACGCTTGCCCGCGTTGGGCGCCCCGCACTTTTTACCGCCTGATGCGTTTGTACGGAACGGTCGCCGCGATGGATACGGACAAGCTTGCTCCCGCCGTATTGGAGTTGAAGAAGTCTTTGAATACCGAAGAGGCCCAGACGCGCATTGTCGAGCTTCTCCGCCCGCTTCTCTTTGAATACTATCGTAAAAATGACCAGGTTAATGCCCAGAAGGTCGCGGCGGCTGTTCTTTCCGTTACGCAAAAACCATCGCCGACACGTTCCGTGGCGTTGCACGTGATGCTCGTCGGCGCCTCTCAGCAGCGCAATTACACGGAGATGATTTCACTGGCCACCACCATTCTGTCGGACGATTCCAGCAGCGCCCTCGCGAACCTTGCAATGGGCGAGGCCTTGCTCGGCGGCGGGAATCCGGAGGAAAGTTTGATGTTTTTCGCCAAGTTGCCTCCGGATTATACCGGGGCGCACCTGGGGCGCGCGATCGCTTATGACCAACTTAAACGGACAAACGACGCGCTCAAGGAGTTCCGCCTTGCTTGGGCCCAGGCCCCGGGAGACCGCGTTTTGTTCCAGAGCTATGCGGATCTTTTGCTTCGCGCAAAGCAGTACGATGAATTGCGCGGTCTTTTTCCCGCGCTGGGCGATACGCCGGAGGCCGCGTTCAGCCGCCACTTTATGAGTGGAAAGATCGCGGAAAACTCGGGCCGCCGCGCCGTGGCGGAAAAGGAATACATGGCTTCGGTGGAAGTCCTCAAGACGCTTCCGCAGACCTTGGAGACGCGTTATCGTTCGGCTTACCTTCTGGCCGTGTGCGGTCGCGACGCGGATGCGGCGGCGCTCTACCGCGACCTCCTCAAAGAGAGGCCCGATTGGGTTCTTCTTCTGGTGAATTTGTCGGAAGTGGAGGAGGCGCTCGGCAACAAGGACGAAGCGCTTCGCCTTGCGGAGCGCGCGGCAAAAATTGCGCCGGATCTTGCGGCTGTGCAGGAGTGCCTCGCACGTCGGCGCGCGGAAACCAATCCTCCGGCGCCCGGAAATGAACAATGAATTCAATGCGATTTTAGCATAATGTAAAGAGGAGTTGCGATTATGGAAGTAAAAACACGAATCGAGAATCATGTGGCGATTATGGAAATTGTCGGTCGCCTTTCCGCGGAGAGCGCGGAATCGTTGCGTACCGCGTTTCTGGAAGTTTTCAATACCAACCGCCGCTTTGTTTTCGATCTGGAAAATCTTGAGTATTTGGACAGTACCGGTCTTGGCGTGATCGTTTTCTGTCTGAAGAGCTGTAATGAGTTCAAGGGCACGCTGAAGCTTGCCAATTTGAAGAACAAGCCCCGGATGATTTTCGAGATCACCAAGGCGCATCGCATCTTTGATATTTACGACAGTGTCGAGGCTGCGGTTGTGGCGAGCAACGCCTGATTGTTTTTATCTGGAGTAGTGTCGCAATGAGGCGTGAAAAGACAACGAGAATCAAGATTTCGCCGGACGATGTTGCGTCCGACGAGTTGTTGAATTTTCTCCTGAATCGGGGAGCGGCCGGCAAGAAGACGCGGGCCGCTTTCAAGATTCGTGTCTGGGAGTTCACCATCAAGAGTTCTTATTTCCTGAAGCGTTTTATTGATATTGTGGGAAGTTTGGCTCTTTTGGTTCTCCTTTCTCCGTTTCTTTTCTTTATGGTTCTCTGGATTAAGATAGATTCACGCGGGCCGTTGATTTATCGACAGGTGCGCGTTGGTTTCAACGGGCGTCACTTCAATTTCTATAAGTTCCGTTCGATGTACATCGACGCGGACGCCCGCCGGAAGGCCTTGGATCGCCAGAACGAGTCGGGCGACGGTGTGATTTTCAAGATGAAGAACGATCCGCGTATTACGCGTTGCGGGCGTTTCATTCGCAAATACAGCATTGACGAGCTTCCGCAGATTATCAACGTCCTCATCGGTGACATGAGTCTTGTCGGGCCGCGTCCGCCGCTCCCGCAAGAGGTTGACTTGTACACGCTGGAGGATCGGAAACGCCTTCAAGTCCGTCCGGGGCTGACGTGCACCTGGCAGATCTCCGGCCGCAGCGATATTCCTTTTAAGCAGCAGGTTCTGCTCGATAAGGAGTACATTCGCAGCCAGAGTTTTTGGAAGGACGTCCTGATTCTTCTGAAAACCATTCCCGCGGTCATCACCGGGCGTGGAGCATACTGATATGAAATGCATCATCAACTGTCCTGGAAAGCACGCGGCCTGGGTAAGAGAATTCTTTCCCGGCATTCCGCCGTATCTCCTTAAATTTGCGAACAAACCTTACATCGAGTTTTTGATCGAATTTTGTATCCTGAATAAGATAAACGATGTGCGCGTTGTAACGGATGACCCGTCCCAGGAAATGTATGAAGTGCTCGGCGACGGGAGCCGTTACGGCATCCGTATCTCCTTTGCCGCCACAACGCCGGATAGCTCGCTCCGGTCCATTGTGGAGAAGAACATCTCCTTCTGTCGCGGCGACAACCTTTTGATTCTGTCCGGGTTCCTCTGGCTGGATTACCACCAGGAGAAGATCGAGCCGGTCCATGTTGCATCAAGCGTTTTGCGCGGTTCTTTGTCCTCCCCCGACGAGGGGTGGCTCCTGATCGGAAAAAATCTTCTGGAATCGGCGATTTTCGAATTGGATTCTCCGGAAAACGACGACGGTTTCGTCCCCTTCCGGCCGATGGACTCCTTGTTGACATTCTACCATCAGTGTATGCGTATTGTGTACGAGCAGAACCGGAACTACAATCTGCCGGGTTATGGCGACCATTCGAATTTTGTGATCGGGCGGAACGTTTCCATTCCCCGGACCGCGCAAGTCAGTGCGCCGGTCGTTCTGGGAAATTCAATTCAATTCAGCAACGACGTGGTTGTGGGCCCCGGTGTCATCATCGGCGATAACGTGGTGATTGACGAAAAATCCACGGTAACCAACACCATCATCATGGGGAATTCATACGTCGGGCGCTACTCCGGCCTCGATGGAAAAATCGTCTACAAGAACTACGTGATCGATCCGGCGAGCGGCCTCGCGCTGGACATCGTCGATGAATTTGTTCTGACCGAGCTGGTAAAAGGGGGGTATTGGCCGTGTCCTGTGAAGCAGCGCATCTGTGCTTTCCTGTTGCTCGTGCTCGCCACGTTCCCCTTTCTCCTTTTGCGCCCGTTTTTGCGCGTGAAGACGACGCTCATTGATTGTTTCATGAATCAGCAGCGGACGCGCAAACTTGCGTTGCACCTTTATCTTTTGCCTAGCCGGAGTTTGGCGGGGTATTATTTCAGGAAGTTGAGTTTGGACCGTTACCACCTCCTTCCGTTGGTTGTCGCGGGACACCTCCGTTTGATCGGCAACCGGATCATGGAGGCCACTCCCGACAATGCAAGCGCGTTGCTGCAATTTCCGGACTATGCGCCGGGGATTTTTTCTTATTCCGAATACATGGGCAGTGAAAAAGATCCGCAGCAAAGTGAGATGGATGAACTCTATTATGCATACAATACGAATTTTAAACTGAATATCAAGATATTTTGCGGAATTTGGTTCCGCAATTTCATGAAGCGGACATAGAAGGGGAAATAGGGATGAACTTGGGCAAAACCGGAGAGATTCCTTCTGTGAAAACGGAAGTTGTTCTCGACCCTAAAAGCATCAATCGCATGGATGTGTTAATTCGCGATGTCAGTTGCTGGTATCGCGCACTACTGCGCCGCTGGTGGGTTATTCTTCTACTGTTGATTCTGGGTTCGGGCGCGTCGCTGGGGTACCGTTTGTACCGCTCGCCCAGATTGTATACGAGCAGTTGCGCCATGGTGCGCCAGGAGGTCGCCGATATTCGCCACAGCGATCTTCCGATCAACTACAGCCCGATGCAGATGAACGTGATGTTCAATATGATTCGCGGGCACGCCTGTTTGATGGCCGCCGCCCGGCTCCTGAATCTTGATCTGGATCACAGCCAGATGTACAACAGCATCGACGTCCGCCGCGCGGAGAAGAATTCCAACTATTTCTTTATTTCGGCGGTGTCCAAGGATCCGCAGCTTTCGGCGGATATGGCCAATGCGGTGGCGAAGTCTTTTATCGCCGAGTACGAGAAAATGGTTCAGAAGAGTACCGAGGCAACCTTGAAGGGGAGTGAGGCGCATATCGCCGAACTCAAGGGTGATATTGCAAAGCACCGCCTTCTCCTCGGCGAGTTTTACCGCACCGCCACCAAGAGGCGGATTGATGAATTGGAAAACCAGCTGAAAAATACGCCGGCGGAAAAGGTGATGTATACCGAGCGCGATCCTTCCGGGGATAAGCGTTTGGCGAACGAACGCCTCCTCCTCCAATCGCATCTTCAGACGTATACGGATAAAAATCCCATTGTCGAAAACCAGCGTAAACTTGTGGCGGCCCTCGAAAAAGAGGCGGCGCAAAACAACGACACGCTTTCCAAAGAGGTCAAAGGACCGAATCCCGAGTATGTCACGCTGCAAAGCGAGTTGACCCGCGTCAAAGCGGAATATGCCAGCATGAGCGTCCGTGGGGAATATTCCGCCACGGGAGGTTCCGATACCGCAGACGGTGAAGAAAAATTGACCGCGTTGCGTGGTCAGAAGGAACTGATGGACGTCCTCACGCCGCAGATGAATTTGCTCCGTGAGCAAATTGCGCAAAAGAAGGATTTGCTCCTTCAGAAGGAAGCGCTTCATTTGAGTTTGAAACAGTTCATGGCGCGCTCCTATACGGACGTGGTTACGTACGAGAATGCGCAGCCGCCGAAAGAACCGATTCCTCGTCAGCTTTTTTTGTTCGCGGCCATCGGGGCGCTTTTCGGGAGTGGACTCGGTGTCTTCATCGTTCTCTTCCTCGAACTTCTCAACCTTACGGTCCGGAACAAGGTGGATATCACAAAGGCGTTGCATTTGCGCGTTCTGGGAATTCTCCCGGTTTTCAGCGTGGATATTCGTGCGAGCTACTACAGTGCGCTTCAGGAGGTTGTTACCTCGGCGCGCAATTATCTGGAACCGAAGTCGCGCCGGCCTGTCGTTGTTCTGATCGCCGCGCCGGATGCGCAAACGCAGATGGACGAAACCGTCTTCAAGGATATCCTTGAAATTCTCTATGTGAAAGAGAGCTTGAATTACAAAGTCATCAAGGACGCGGATGTGGCCGATAGCTCCACGCAGTCCAAGTACCTTATCAACGACATGGTCTACGGTTTTGGCGATGAGCTTCCCGCGGGAAATCATGAGCAGCCCCTCTATTTCCATTTGAACGACCTGGCGTTTCTCACTCCTCCCTCGTTGCCGCAGCTCGAAACGTTCCGGGAGGCGATGAGCGGCTACGATGTGATTCTTTGGGAAACGTTCGCGCCGGAAAAACATTGGCAGCTTTTCTCCGATATGTTCGATTTCGCGGACATGTTGATTCTGCCGGCATGTGCTGGCAAAACATCCAAGATGAATATGCTTAAGATCATTGATCGTCTTGGCGCCGATAAGCGCGGAAAAATGTTCAGCGTTCTCTATAATATGAAGAAGGAATCCAAGAGGGGTTTTCTCTTATGATGAAGTTTTTATTTTCCGCATTGGCGGTGCTTCTTCTGGGCGCCGGGTGCACATCGAGGACTTTCGCTCCCTGGAGCGTTCCGAATCGTTACAATGTCATTCCTGTGGAACCGAACAACCAGGACGACATTACGGAACGGCTCAAGGAGCTTCACAAGCCCGATACGTCGCCGTATCTGATTAACCCCGGCGACCAGTTCAATATTTCGGTGTACGAACATCCGGAGTTGGCGCAGCTCCAGATCATTGTTACTCCGGACGGTTACTTGAGCGCTCCTTTGATTGGACCGGTTTGCGTCGGCGGCCTCACGCTGGTGGAAGCGACGGATTTGATGCGTGAAAAATTGAGCGAATTTTTGCGGAATCCGATCATTTCGTTGATTCCCTACCGTATCAACGGTTACAACTACACAATTGTCGGGCGCGTGAATTATCCGGGGATTTATCCAATTTCGATCGGTAAGACGCGCTTGATCGAGGCCATTGCGGAAGCGCGCGGTTTTGCACAGGGCCTTTTCCATGGGTCGACGGTGGAGTTGGCGGATTTGGATAATGCTTATATTTCGCGTGACGGCGAAATTTTGCCTGTGGACTTTACAAAGGCCTTGTTGGAAGGCGACCCGTTGCACAATATCCCGCTGAAGAATCGCGATTATATCTACATTCCTTCCACGATGAACAGCAACGTGGCTTTGCTCGGCGAGGTGATGCAGCCGACATACGTCGGGTTCAAGGAAGGCATGACGCTTCTTCAGGCGATTCCTTTTGCCCGCGGTTTGCGTGAGACCCACAGCGCCGACGTGCGAATCATCCGCGGGGGGATGCGGAACCCGAAGGTCTACGTGGTCAATGTCAAGAAAATGCTCCTCGGCGAAACCATGGACTTCCCTCTGAAGGCCAACGATATCATTTATTTCCCGCCGGACGGTTTGTCCGAGTGGAACATTATGGTACGTAAAATCATGCCGACTCTCCAGTCGATCAATATGATGGCCGGTCCTTTCGGGAATCCGAGCGGCTACATTAACTACTGGAATTAGCACCCCATGTTTAAGGCGCTCGCATTCTGCCTGATTTTTCTTGTGATCATTCCTGTGGGCAGCTTGTTGGCGTCGCACAACATGAGGGTTCGGACGTTTGCGTTTGTGGGAATGTTGTTTTTTACCTGCTGGATGCAGATGATTCACATCGCGCCCATGCCGCTGTGGACCGGTACGGCACGCGGCTTCGCGTTGTCGATGGTGGACATTTTCGCCTGCATTGTACTTGGCGGGACCTGGCTGGATTCAAGGAGCAAGAGAGTCTTTTTTCCCGCGGGATCCTGGGCGTATTTTCTCTATATGTTCATGATCATCCTTTCCGTTGTCAATGCCATGTGGGTACCGCAATGGGGCTTTGAAGTTGTAAAGATGTTCTGGATGTTCATCTTTTTTCTGGCGGCCTACAATTTTTTATTGAACAGCCGCAATCTCTGGTCCGTGATCTACTCTATCTGCGGGATCGTCATCTTCATGTTCCTCTATGGATTGTACCAGAAGTACATCAAGGGAGGGTATTACCAGATCCCGAGCACAATGCCCCACCAGAACTCTCTTTCGCTGTACATCGCCGTGTGCGGTGCGGTGATTCTCGGCGTTCTCCTGAACGAGAAGATAAGCAAGGCACAGATGGTACTTTTAAGTTTTACATCCGTCGCCGGGATTGCGCTCTCCATTTTTACCTATTCGCGAGGAGGGCTTATTTGTTATGCGGGGGGACTTGGGCTGGTTACAATCGGTTCCGTCTTTTTGAACGGACTTACTTCGCGTAAGGTTGGATTTATTCTGACGGGAGCTATTGTGGGGGGGATTCTTCTCATGATCGCCGCGCCGCGTATTATTCACCGCTTTGAGCGGGCGCCGGAGGCCTCCAAAAATACGCGTATCTTTTTGGCTCTGGCGGCGACACGTATGGCGAACCAATTCAAGCTTGGCGTCGGCGCCAACAATTTCAGCGAATATTCGGGGCCGGGCAACGAATACGCCGCGGAAATGTTCGCATCGGTACGTGTTACCGACGAAACGCCCCACTCGGGCGGTATTGTGGAAACCATCTATCTCCTCGTCGCCGCGGAATGCGGCTGGGGGGGGCTGGTTGCCCTTCTGGTCTGGTTCTGGTATTACTATATCATGGCGCTCCGGGGCGTTTTCGCGTTACGGAAGAGGCCGTGCTTCGGGATGATTCTCGGCATATTTTGCGGACTGACGTCGAACTATATTCAATCGACGATGGAGTGGAGCCTTAAACAGTACGGAAATTTTTATTTGACGATGTTGATGTTTGCGCTGATTGCGGTTATCTGGAAAAGCAGAAACTCCATTCCGGCGCCTCCTAAAAAGGTGGTACAGGCATGAAAATTCTTTTGGGCGGAATTCCGTTGGGATGTGAAAACATTGGGGATGAGGCGATTCTTGCTTGCGTGATCGGTATTTTCCGACGCTGTGCGCCGGAGGCGGAACTGGCGGTTTGTACGCGCGACAGGGAGGGGACGGAACGGAAATTCGGCGTGAAAACATTCCCCGCGTATGGTTTTGATCCGGCACTTACGATCGATGGCTTTGATGAAATTGTCAAAGATTTCGATTGGTTTGTTTGGGCGGGAGCGACGGGACTGTCGGATTATCCCGCGATGGGCTGCCGTCTTCTTGAAGGAGCGCGGCGCGGCGGAGTGAAAACGATTGTCTGGAATGTCGGGATGAACGACACGTTCAATCCCGCTTTTTTCACCATTCGCGGCAAGAAGAAAATGCTTTGCGATTTTGTGCGTCGCGCTTTCGGATTTGACCTTCTGCCCCGCTGGGAAAAATATTTGGCGGCGGAGATCCGCCAGGTGATCGCCCGTGAATTAAGCACATGCAAATTGATTGTGCTGCGCGACGCGGATTCTCTTGCGGAACTTCGAAAATGCGCTCCTTTCCCCGACGCGCGCGTCGGGGCCGATTCCGCTATTTTGTTGGAGGGGGTTTCCCAATTGCCGTGGGCCTCCGAAGAAGAGGCGCAGCGCTTTGCTGCGGCGGAAAAACGCATCGCCTTGTGCATTTCGGCACAAAGTCCCGTGCGGGACCTTGCCGCCATGGCACGTTGGATGGAGGAGAAGGCAAAGGAGGATGCGCGTATTTTGTGGGTAATGATTCCCATGAATCCGCGCACTGACTATGAACTTATGGCGCGTCTTCAAAAGATGTTTGCGCGCCCGGAACGCTCGCTGCTTCTGGCCGGATTCCATGAACCGGAAGAGGTACAGACGGTGGTGGGGCAATGCCAGTTGGTCGTGGCAAGCCGTCTTCATTTAATGATTCTCGGCCTGAATCGCCTGGTGCCGGGGATCGGCATCGCGCGCGGGAGCAAGATTACGACGTCGCTTGCCGCGTTTGGGCTTCCCACCTGCGGAAGTACCGAAGCGCCGGATTACGTGGCCCTCAGCAAGGAGGTGCCTCGTTTCCTGGAAGGGGACGCTGCGTTTTGCGCCAATGCGGCTGCGGTTCGGGAAGCGATGCTGAAACGTCTTGCGGATGCCGAAGACGTGCTCCGAAACGTTCTCTCTTCCTGATCGCCGAATGACTGCGGCGTTTTATCCGCGCTTCAAGCCGTGAAAGAAATTCACCCAGGGCATTCGCGTGCAGCGAAGGGCCAGCTTGTGAGGAAGGCGGATAGTATCCGCATCCGGAAGAATTTCCCGGAGAAGGGCGCGAAGAACCGCGCGTGATGTCTGCATTTTTTCCAGTGTCGCCGCACGAATTTTTTGCGGCTCCGGCGGGTTTTTGCAGAAGACTTCCACCGCGGCGGCAACGGCCTCCGGAGTCGGCTCCACCGTTTGAACGGCAAAATCGGGGATGAGGTAGTCGCGTCCGCCGATGTTCGGCGTATTCACGACAGGAATTCCGCAGAGGAGGTATTCCGCACTTACGAACATGGCGCCCTCTTCCGCCGAAAGACACAGTCCGCAACGCGCGGATGCGATTTCCGCAGGAATGCGGGAGGCGGAAACTTTTTCTTTGTACGCGGCGTATTTCAGGAGCTCCAGCATGTCATCCACGTACTTTTGTTCCTTGGGATTATGGGCGCCGATCAGACGCAAAGAACGGATGTTTGCTGTCAGGGCGTGGCGCTTGAAGGGGGAAACGCGGGCGATGTAGATGGCATCGTATTTCTTGGGCGCATGGAGCGCCAATTTATAGCGGGTTTCATCGATGAAGGCATTCTGGTGGCAGAAAATTGTTCTCAGTTTTAGTGCTTCGAGGCGCTCGACTTCCGTCGGAGAATTGGCCAGAATTGTAATGTGTAAAGAAGGCATCCGGCGGACAAGCTCGTGCAATTGTTCCGCAAACGGTTCCGCGACTTTCGGCGTTTCGTGCTGCCAGCCCAGCTGCAGGAAGAGGTAAACCTCTCCCCGGCCGGCGAACACGCGCATAAAACTTTCGCTCGACTTGGTAAAATCCGTATCGTAAGCGAAAACGACCATTGGGCGCCAACTCAACACGTAACAGGGCAGATACCTGTTGTTCAGTTGGCGTACCCATTGACCGAGCTTGCCGAGCATTTTCAGTTCTTTTCCGGAACATCCGCGGTCGGAGCCGGTTCTGTGGACTTCGCCGGTTCCGCCTTGGGCTCTTCCGCCGACTTCGCCGGTTCCGCCTTGGGCTCTTCCGCCGACTTCGCCGGTTCCGCCTTGGGCTCTTCCGTTGACTTCGCCGGTTCCGCTTGGGGCTCTTCCGCCGGCTTCGCCGATTCCACCTTTGTTTCTTCGGTCGGCGTCACGGATTCCGCCTTGGGCTCTTCCGTCAATTTCATGGCATCTTGCGCTTTTTTAGCGCGCTCCTGGGCGTCCTGGGCCTTGGCTTCGGCATCCAACGCGTGTTCTTCCGCTTCTTTGGCTTTGGCGGCCGCTTCCTTGGCCTTGGCTTCGGCTTCCTGGGCTTTCTGGGCCGCGGTTTCGGCCGATTTCTGTTTGGCCAGATTCAGGTTGCTGGAGGTTGTGCGGTTGATTTCCGCAATTTCTTCCGGCGTCAACTCATCCAGTTTCAGCATGATGTTGTTCTCTTTGAGTTCCCAGGCGCCGTTTGTCCAGAGGCCGATCGCGGGGAAGAGAAGGATCGACGCCCAGGCATCGATCTTACCGGTCGAGCTGAGCTGGTAATCCACCGTGTACACCCGCTCCCGATAGCCGGGTTTATAGGCCGTGATAATCATTTCCCGCGAAGGAATCGCTTCGATAATCTGCGGCGAGAATGTGTGGTGTTCCACGCCGTTTACAATCAATCGCGCATCAGCGGGATAGACCGTGATCGTTACGATCTGGCTCGATTTATTGAAGATCGAACATCCGCACAGCACCGACATTCCGGCTGCGCCCAACAGGGGCAAAACTTGTTTTTTCATCGTATGGGCTCCTCAGAGTTACGTTTTTTTTGACATACTATCCACCAAATACCCGCAAGAACAATGCTTGCCAGGCTTATCAACAAGGAAAACCATTGTGCCCGCGTATTGCGATAGAATACACGAAATTCGCCGTCGGCATATCCTTCCGGGATGCGGACGCGGAAGGATTTTTCTGAAAAATCGA
This sequence comes from Victivallaceae bacterium, assembly GCA_031549345.1. Classification (GTDB taxonomy): domain Bacteria; phylum Verrucomicrobiota; class Lentisphaeria; order Victivallales; family Victivallaceae; genus CASFRF01. The sequence continues at coordinate 99,306 of JAVBPY010000009.1, read as the reverse complement.
GGGAGAAATCATGCGATTTCCCCTGTGTCGCCACAGCGCGATAGCCGTAATAGGGGGTCAGGGGAAGTTCCAGACTTCCCGCATGGCGGACGTTCTCCAGGCGGACGGTCAAATCGCCGTAACGCTCTCTTTTCAGGATACAGCGTTCCGCTTCCAGGCCATCCCGGAAGCGTGGAATTTTTTCCATCGCCGTCAGGGCGACAAGGCGCACACCCTGGGGAAGATAATGTTCGCCGCCGACCGCCGAGCGCGCAAACATTTCCGGCGTGAGGGTCCGGATGGTTTGGCGTTCGTGTATTTTCGCAGCATACGTGTAACCCACATTCACAAACCACGCGAAGCCGCAGCCGCAGAGCAAAACGAAAGCCCAATAACGCCGCGCATCGGTGCGATCCGCCGTCAGGCGCCCCAAAAGAAGACCGCCGCCAAGTGCGAGGCATGCGGTGGCGGGGAGGTAAAAACGCCAGGGAAACTGAATGCCGGAGAGAACGCTCAGCATTCCTTCCCAGGGAAGAAAATTCGTCGCCGCCAAAAGCGAGGCGAGTCCGGCGATCAGGAGTCCGTCGCGGAAACAATCTTCCGCGCTTCGGGTTGAGCGCATGCGCAGGCGGTTCGCCAATACAACAATGAATATAAGACCGATACCCGGCGGTATCCAATATTCCAGCTTCATATAAGGAAGCTCCAGAAATAGGCGCGTCAAGGGTACGGCGCGCGGATGGATGGGAACAGCCATGGTTTGCCCGGTTACATTGAATTTCATGTGCGCCATTTGCTCGAGCATGGGAACATAACCGAATGCGGCAACCCCGGCGGCGAGAAGTCCCGCCGCGATCAGGAACGCCACCCGGCGGACATCGCGAAGGAATCGTGTGAAATGCAACGCGCACCAGAGGAAGGCCAGAATCGACATCAGGACAAAACTGATTGTGTGCGCGTAAAGAAGCCCGGCAAAGCCGAGTGCCAACGGGAGAATCTGCGATGCGCGGCCATGTGTCGCGCGGAAAAGCCCGAGGAGAATCCAGGGGAGGAAGAGGAATGCCATGATTTCCCCCAGGGCCGCGCGGTTGAAGATATCGACCGCGAAGTAGCTGCTCCATGTGTAGAGCAGCCCGGCCGCGAATGCGCCGAAGGGTGTTTCGCCGATCCGGCGCGCGGCGTAGAACATCGACCAGGCGGTCAGAAGCCCCCACGTGAATAGAAAGAACTTATACGCAGTGATCAGGGGAAGCCCCCAGGCGGTCAGGAGCGCGGGAACGTACAGAAAGACGTCCGAATAAAAGAACCCGGTTCCGTAGCCCATGCCGCCGATCGAGTTGACATTGATCCATGCGGGGAAAAGTCCGTTGCGGAAGCCTTCGGCAAGTCCGGCCAGACGGCAAAGGTGGAAGCCGATATCGTGCCCGAGTGGAATGCCGGGAAGGAGGAGGCAGGAGAATCCGAATGCAAGAAGGACGGTCAGCAGAAAAAAATACCCTCTTGTCGAGTTCCCGCAACCGGTCAGACGGTCCCATGCGCGGGCGAAGGGCGCAGCGAAATCGTAACGTGCCGCGATGGGCCGGGTATTTTTTTGCTTTTGTTTCATCGGCGTATTTTCAGTTGAGTTGTTGCCAGTGGGCTATGTACTGCGCGTCCGGCATCCGGCTTTGCAGCGCGGAAACCAACCGGGGAAGGAGTTTCAAGCGCGGGTGCGTCCGGAGCGGGAAATAGGCATTGAGTTTTCTTCCCCAGCGGAGGGAACGGACGCAATTCCGAAGCTGTTCCATCGCGGTATCCCCCGGAAGGCGCGCCAGGATGCACGCGGCCTTTTCGGGCGTTTGGACCGATTGCCCCGTGGCGTGCGCGGCGAAGTCCATCAAAGATTGCAGGAAACATTGCACATACGCGGCCAGGAGTGCGGCCCGGTCCGCCGAAGCATCGTGGCGGGGTTTGTATTTGAATTCGAGCCCCCGGGCATAGGCGTCAACAAGCCCCTGGGGAAGATCGTTGTATTTTTGGAGCGCGGCGAGGCGTTCCATGCCCGCGCGGCAGTACGATTTTCGCGCAATCAGGAGAGCATCCCCGCAACCGGTGGCCGCCTTGTGGAGATTGCGGTCGATAAAGTCCGATTCCGCCGGGTCATTGAGGCGCATTCCAGCCAGAAAAAGCCCTGTGCCGCGGTTCAGGAGAAGGCGTGCCCCCTCCTGCAAAAGGGTGTGATCCCAAGGCCGCCGCCGCGCGGAATGCAGCACCGCCGGATCGCCGTAGACGATCCGGAAGCCAACCAGAAGCTCTTGAATCAAGAGAGTACAGTCGTTGCGCCGCAGCCAGCAGGAAGAAGGGACGATAAAAAAATCAACCTCGATACCAAGAGTTGCTTCCCAACGCACGGAGATGGCCTTAAACGCCGCGCGAAGAGCCGCGCAATCGTGTGAAGAGGTGGGAAAAACAAGAAAATCCAAGTCATTGTAGGGGCGATGATCGACCGTGAATCCGCCTTCGCCGCGCCCGTAGCCGCCGCCGAGGACGACCGCGCGGACCCTGCGCGCCACGGGATCGGCGGCGATTTCGGCGGACATGCTTTCCAGCGCGTCACCGAGCAATTTTTCCGTCGCCGCGTCTTGGTGGTAAGTGAAGGGCGTATTATTGGAGATAGAGCTCATGAAGCGCCAATATTTCCCGGATATGCACCTTGCAGCTCTCGACATTCTCTGCTTTGGCGGCGGTGTTTAACTCCCTTGCCTTGTCGGCGACGTCGATCGCTCCCATATTGTCGCAAAATCCGACAAGCGTATGGGTTACAACCCGTACGGCGGGAAAGCTCACGTTTTTTTCGAGCTCCCGCAATTTTTCGCAACATTCGTTCAAGGATGCGGAGAAGTCGGAGAAGTATTCCTCCACCTCCTCGTCGGAAAGGTCAAACATCTGTTTCAGGTGCAATGCCACATCTTGTTTCACAACAAAATCCTCTCTTTATATTTTGCGGGAAGCCCCTCCGCCCCCGGCTTTGGTTTCAATCCTCGGAAGTGGTTTCCTTCAGGGAAAACAACGCCTCATTGACTCCGGCGTAGGAGTTGTAACGGATGTTTTCGGTGATCGACTGGAGTATCTGGATGCCGCGCCCGGAGGTCGCCATCGCTTCGTCCTCGGTGGGCGGAGTGGCGCGTTGCGGGGGGGCGTTCACGGAAAAATCTCCCGCCGAGCCGCAATTGACAACGCGCACCTCGAACTTGGAGCCCGATCCTTTAATGGAAACGTAGATGGGACTGTCGTTGGCCCGCGCGAATTTGCTTCCGTGGATGATTACATTGTTCAGAAATTCATGAAGACAAAGTTCGATCTGGGCCTGCTGGCGCAAGTCATTGGTTACCGTGGCGTATTCCTCGGCGGTTTTATCCACCAGGGGAAGCTTCGGCGGGATGACTTTTTCCATAAACAAAGGCTGCTGGAGGCGTTTTTGTATGGTAACGATCGTAACGTCGTCGGTCTGCTTGTTGTAGCCGAGCTGGCTGAAAATGCTCAGAACGCGGTTGGGGAGAATGATCGCGTCGCTGTCACTGATCATGGCGCCGAGGAGTTCGTTGAGATCGGCGGGTTCGAAGGTATTGCCCTGATCGTCTTCCATATCGAAGAGGCCGTCGGTCATGGCCATGAAAAGGTCGGTATCTTCAAAGTCGTACTCCAGGTTGTCCGCCGCGCTGTAGTCGCTGTCTTCAAACCAACCCAGCGGAAGACCGTCGGACTTGCATTCCAGTTCCACAACGCCGCTCGGCGTGCAGCGGAGGAGGGGGAGATGGCCAGCATTGTGCATGGTAAGGTGATTTTTGTTGAAGTCGAAGATGACGGCCATCGCGGTGAGATAGGCGTTGTTGCCGATTTTTGCGCACACGAATTTGTTCAGCTGCGAAAGGAGCTCGTTGACTGTGAGGTCCCGGATGGAGGTGAGCATCTTCAGGTACGTTTGTATGGTCGTCATGTACAACGCGGCGGCGATGCCGTGCCCGGCGATGTCGCCGACGAAGAACAAATAGCGGTTTTCGCTCAGCTCCAGGATCTCAAAGATGTCGCCGGATGTGAGAAGTGCCGGAGAGTACACCGAACCGGCGATGATTTTTCCATCGGCAATGCTCCATTGCGGGAGGAGAAGGCGCTGAAGATTGCCCGCGAGCTGGAGTTCTTCTTCCAGCTTCCGGCTGCGGAGCTTATCCATCTGGCGCGTCCGGTGCGCCTTGACCACGTCGTTGATTTTCTGGATGAGGATGTCTTTGCTCGTAAGTTTCTGGAGGTAGAACGTATGCGGATCCCAGGCAATCTGGTTGAGCATCGTCATGCTGCCGTCGTCGACCATCGAGGTGAGGAAGATGATCGGGCGTTCTTTGTCGATTTCGCGGATCAGTTTTCGGAGTTCGAAGCCGGATATGCCCGGCATAAGAACGTCGAGGAGGACCACATCGAAGAAACTTTCCTTGAACAAATGCAACGCCTCGAGCGCATTGGTCTGGGTAACCAGATCAAAATTGCCGTTTCGCAGGCACCCTTTGATGATCGCCAGATTGGCAATGGCGTCATCGATCGCCAGGACTCGTATTTTGTCGGACATAGCAACCCTTTGAATCATTAGTCAGAAATTTTAACAATCATAGTATATGAATACAGCCTCATTGACAATAAGTCAACTTTTTTTTGCTTTTTTTCCGGTCTATTTTGCGTTATTGTTCTCTCTGCGTGTTCCTGCCCGAATATCGCGGATTTCGCGCTTGAAGATTTTTACTTCTAAGCTATATTAACGAGAGTGCCGATTCCGGCATGCGCGGGGGGAGAGAGTTGTGTTGATTTTATGATGGCCGAGAATCTCAAAAAGAGTGTGTCCATATTCGTCTTCAGCGACGCGCTGGGCTATGAGCTCGTCGCCCGCCATGACTTCCTTGGCGAAGCGTTGCCTTTCCGCTATCCTCTCGGTACCCAGTTCGGGTACTCCTCCACCGCGCTTCCGACGATTCTCTGCGGGGAAACACCGGCGAAGCACAGGCACTTCAGCTTCTTCTATTACGCGCGCGAAAACCGGTCGCCTTTTCGTTTTTTTCGCTGTATCCATTGGCTGTTGCATCCCGTGAAATTGTTCAATCACCACCGCGTTCGCAATAAAATAAGCCGATTCTTGAAGAAAATATTTGGTTTTACCGGCTATTTTAATTTGTATTCCGTTCCATTCGAGCGTCTTCCGTATTTCGATTATTGCGAAAAGAATGATATATTCGCGCAAAATGGCCTCTCTCCGTGTCCGAATCTTCGCGATGTTCTTTTGACAAGCGGCGTTCCGTTTCACCACTCGGATTGGCGAAAATCCGATGCGGAAAATCTTGCCGAAGCCGAGGCGGCGCTGCGAAAGGGCGATGTGCGGTTTGTCTTTGTCTACACCGCCGGAATCGACGGAATGTTGCATTTCAATGTCGGCGATACGGATGCGGAACGGAAGCGGCTTGATGAATTCGGCGCGGGCGTCCGTTCCCTTCTCGCCGCCGCCCGCGAGAAATACGGTGAAGTGTCCTTCCATGTCTTTTCCGACCACGGCATGACGCCTCTGGCCGGAACGGAGAACATAAAAGCCGCCCTGGAGCAGCCGCCGTGGCGCTTCGGGCGCGACTACATTGTTTGCTACGACTCGACCATGGCGCGGGTCTGGTTCCTGAATCCCGCCTGCCGCGCAGGGATGTTGAGTGCTTTGGAAGGACGAAACGGACACTGGCTCTCGGCGCGGGAAAAGGCCGATTGGGGCATCGATTTCGATGACGACCAGTACGGAGAGGAAATTTTTCTTCTGGACCCGGGCTGGCAGATTGTTCCGAGCGACATGGGGACAAAGGCGATTCCGGGAATGCATGGTTATGCGCCGGAGGACCGCGATTCGGTCGCCTGCCTCCTCTCGCTTACGCCCCTGGCGGCGCCCCCGCGCGATCTTGCGGGAATGTTCACCCTCATGTGTGCTGAAATTCAAGCATTGCGGGAGGACGTATGATCGAAAAAACCGCGGTCTTGATCCGTAAAAATACGATTACAAACTACATGCTTGTCTTTCTGAAGCTTGTCGGCGGCATCCTGGTGATCCGCTGGATGATCGCCTATCTCGGGACGGCGCAATATGGCTTCTGGGCGTTGCTCTGGTCTATTTTTATCTATGTGCTGCTCCTCGACTTCGGTTTCAGCAAGGCGGCGCAAAAATCCACCGCCGAACAAATCTTCCGCCACGACATCCGGCGTTACAATCGAATTGTATCGGCCGTGTTTTCCATGCAATGGATCGTGTCGTTGACCATTATTCTTATAACGCTTGCCGCGATGATTTTTCTGCCGCAGTTGACCCAGGTTACCGATGAAACGAATCTTATTTATTTTCGCATGTCGCTTCTGATCTTCGGCATCGGTATCGCGATTACATTTCCGACGGGGATGTTTCCGGAAATCCTGGTGGGTCTGAAATTGATTTACCTCCGGAGCCGGGTGCTGATGGTGGGGCGGCTGATCGAGCTTTTCGGAATTCTCCTCCTTTTCCGCTTGGGGGGCGAGCTTATGTCGCTGGTCATTTTCACGGTGCTCCTGAATTTTTCGCTGAATCTTGTGATGTATTTTCTGATTCGGCGCAACATTCCCGGGTTTCGCCTTTCGCTGGTTGCGGATTTTAAAACCTTGCGGGAACTGATGAGTTTCAGCGCCTTTTCCTATCTCTCCTCCATCGCCAATTTGATCATCCGTAAAACAGACCGCCTGCTGCTGAGCATCGTCTGCGGGCTTGAGATGGTCGGCATCTACCAGCTCGGAACGCGCCTCCCCGATATGGCCGAGGATTTGACGATGCAATACCAGGACAATATTACTCCGTATACCGCACAGCTTTGCCGCGAGAAATGTTACGAGCGATTGCAGGAAATTGTCCTTCCGGGGATTCGCTGGACGGTTTTTCTGGCGGCGGGAGGCGTTGTGCTCGGGTGTGTTCTCGCATCGGATCTTCTCCTCCTCCTTTTCAATTGCGGCAACGACGGAGCGCTGATTGTCTGCCAGTTGATGCTCGTCAATGTTCTTTTTCAGTCCACGATCCGCGGGTTTGCGGTGCGGATGATGAATATGTCCGGGTTTCACCGGAGAAACTGTGTGTTGTGCTGGACGGAGGCGGTCCTCAACCTCGGAATAAGCTTGTTTTTGATGTTCAAGATCGGTCTGGTCGGCGTGGTGATCGGAACCTTGGCGGCGAACGCTTTTGTGTCGACGGGGTTTATGCTGCCGTTTTGTGCCATGTTGATCCGGTACCCCTTCTGGAAGATGCTGGGGAAGTATTATCTTTTGCCGCTGGGTAATGCGCTTGCCGCCGGGATTGTGATTTATGGCATGCGTTATACGTTTCTTACGGACTATCCCATGGTGGGAAGGCTCTTCTTTTCGCTCGCCGTCTACGGTGTGGTTTATCTTCTCCTCTGCGGTGTTACGATGTTTTCACAGGAAGAGCGCCGCGATGCGCTCGCCACACTGAAAGCGAGGTTTTTGTGATCAGTGTCATTGTCCGCTCCTTCAATGACGAAGCTGTTATCCGGGAAACCCTGAAAAGCCTCCTGGCACAGAAAATCGATGAAGAAGTCGAGATTCTGAGCTTCGACAGCAATTCTTCCGATGGAACATTGGATATCCTCCGGGAATTTCCCGATGTGAAAATTTTTCCGCACGACGGCCTTCCCTACCGCCCCGGACGTGTACTGAACCGTGCGGTGGCGGCGGCGAAAGGGGATATTGTTGTGTTCAACAATTCCGACGCCACGCCGCAGGACGAATATTTTCTGGCGGCGTTGATTCGCCCGCTGAAAGACCCGGCGGTCGGCGCGGTTTTCGCGAACCAGCTTCCGCGCCCCGACGCATTGCCGTTGGTGCGGAAGGATTACATGCGCGCGTTCGGGGATGGGCGCGACGCGGCGACTTGGCGGCACATGTTTTCACTGGCAAGCTCCGCGGCGCGGCGCGAGGTTCTTGTACAGATTCCTTTCGACGAGGCGTACCAATACTCGGAAGATATCGAATGGTCGTGGCGTTTGAAGACCCGCCACGGCATGAAAATCGCCTATGCGCCCGATGCGCGGGTGATGCACTCACACAACTATACCGGGGCCGAGGTGCGCAAACGCTTTTACAACGAGGGCATTGCCGACGGCATGATTTGGCCGGAAGTGCCTTCGCTGCCGCGTATTTTGCTGGCGCTCGGCAAGGAGATTGTCCGCGACTGGCTGTATTTGTTCCGCGCGCGTGAGTTCGGCGCGATTTTGCCCGGGGTCGTCTACCGGGTCCGTCAACGTTTATATACCTACCGCGGGGTTTGCGATCAAGTGAAGGGGAGGCGAAAGTGAGGTTTGCACAGGTCATTCGCCGTTTTTCCTTTGAAGAGTGGGGGGGGACGGAAAACGTGGTGTGGAACAGCGCCGCCGTCCTGCGGAATTTGGGCGATCTTCCGGAGATTCTGGCCACGCAGGCGTTGAATCCGTGCGCGCACGAAACGATTGACGGGGTCGATATCCGCCGTTTTCCTTATTTGTACCCGTATTTTCCCATGGGATCTTCGCGCCGCGCCGCGTTGGACAAAAAGGGTGGAAATCCCTTCGTTCCGTCTTTGGAGGCGTATTTGAAGAAAGAGCCGTTTGATTTGATTCACTGCCATAACCTGGGGCGGCTTTTGGAGCTTTCGCGGCGTGTGGCGGAAAAGCGGGGCATCCCTTATGTGGTGTCTTTACATGGCGGCTGCCTCGATGTGCCGGAGGCCGAACGCGCGGAGCTTGTGCGGCCTTTGCGCGGCACCTTTTCCTGGGGCGGGGCGGCGGAACGGCTGCTCCGTTTGCGGCGCGACGGCCTCGGCGGGACGGATGGAATCATTTGCGTGGGGGAGAACGAGCTTTCCGAACTTCGTGCGCGTTTTCCCGGCAAGCGCGTTCTTTTTCTCCCCAACGGCGTTTCGCCGGAAAAGTACCAAATTGAGCCGGCGTTCGACTGGCGTGCGGAATTGAATATTCCGGTCGACCGCCCGTTGTTCGTTACTATTTCGCGGATCGATTACCAGAAGAACCAGAAGCTTCTTCTGCGCTTTGCCGCGCGTCTTCGGGCGCGGAAGGAAAAAGGGCATTTTCTTTTGATCGGGCCCGTCAGCGCGGAGTGGTACTACCGTGAGATGCTCGCCTTCATCAAAGAGGAATCGCTGGAAGATTGTGTTACGATCGTCCCGGGGATGCGTCCCGACGATCCGCGCCTTCTGGCGGCATACCGGCAGGCGGATGTTTTCCTCCTCCCTTCACGGCACGAGCCGTTCGGCATTGTCGTGTTGGAGGCATGGAGCGCCGGGGCTCCCGTAATCGGCGCGCGTGTCGGCGGACTGGGGCGGTTGATTGAGCACGGAAGAACAGGAATGCTTTTCGACGACGACTCGATCGAGTCTTTGGACGCGGCCTGGAAAGCGCTTCCCGCATTGCGCCCCATGCTGATCGATGCGGCGCGGCGCGAGGTGGAAACGCGTTACGTCTGGCCGGTCATCGGACAGAAATTGCGCGACTTTTATGCGGAGGTGATGGATGCGCGCCGGCGCTAGGGTTCTCTTTGCCGGCGAGTATGCCGGCATTGTCGGTGGGATCGAGCGCTATATGATGAGCGCGGCGGGACTTTTGCGGACGCATCTGGATTGTGTGGTCGATTGTTTGGCTTCCGAGGATGCGCCGCACGGCGACTTGTTCGCCTCCGCGTTTGACCGCCTCTGGCGCACGCCGGACGCGATGCGGGATGAAGAACCCTACGATTGGATCGTTGTCCACAAAACGCGTGATTTCCGACAGATTGCCGATCTTCGCCGCTTGGGGGCGAAGATCGCTTTTTTTGTTCACGATCACGAGTACTATTGTCCGCGACGCGCCTACTACCTGCCGGGGGTGCGTTGGAATTGTCATCGCGCCTACTCGGCGTTGCGCTGTGGATTTTGTGCTTCGTTGGGGAGGCATCCCCGCTTGGGGTATCATTTTTTTGAACACCCGAAACTCTGGGGCGCGATCCGTGAAACCGCCGATCGCTTTCTTGTTATTTCCGACTTCATGCGTTTATTGCTTGTAAAAAACGGCTTGCCTTCGGAGAAAATTGGCAAGTTGATTCCGGAAATTGAACTGCATTCTTCTCTTTCCGCGCCGCCGCCGGGTGTTGCCCGCCTGGTTTGCAGTGGTCAGTTGATTCGGGGGAAGGGGGTGGATCAACTCCTTGACTCGTTGCGTTTTGTGAAGGGGGATTATATTCTGGATATCCTCGGAAGCGGCAAGGACGAGGATATGTTGCGTTCCCATCCGGCTGCGAAAAACGGAAAAGTGCGCTTCCACGGGTGGACGACGACGCCGGAGGTTTTTTTGCGGGAAGCCTCCGCCGCGCTCCTTCCCTGGCGTTGGCAGGAGCCTTTCGGACTGGTCGGCCCGGAAGCGATGGCGTATGGACTTCCGCTCATCGGTTTCAATACCGGCGGAGTGGGAGAATATTTGTTGGATGGAAAAACCGGTTGGCTTGTTCCCGAGGGGGATCTTGCCGGATTCGGCCGCGCTGTTGACGAATTGCTTTGTGCTCCCGGACTCGGGCACGAACGTGGAATGGCGGGGCGTGCGTTGGTGGCGCAGAAATTTTCGGCCGCCGCCGCGCTGGAAAGTTGGAAAAACGGCTTGTAAAGGATGGTATGAAACTTCTGGTTCTTTGTGTTCCCTACGACGCCGGGCGCTCCGGCGTTTCGGTTTATATTGACAATGTGGTGCGTGAACTGGATGCGGCCGGACACGACTTGACGTTGATTGTCGAGAAAAACTCCGTCGCGTCTTTCCCCGGAAAGAAGTTGATCGTTCTCCCGGGGTACTGCCGTTTTCCCCTCCTGAGCATGCTGTATTGCTTGTATATCCTTCCGTTCCGGATACGGCCGCGCGATTACGAGCGGATTCTTATCACGGCGGGAAACCGGCGTTTCCCCGCCTGGGGAGGCGGGGAGGTCTATGCGGTGGTGCACGACCTTTCGCAGTTCCACATCCCCCGGAAGTACGATTATTTCCGGATGTTTTACGTGAAGAAATTTCTCCCCTTTTATCTGCGCCGCAAGGCGCGGCATTTGTTCGCCGTAAGCCGGAGCACCGCGGACGACATGGTGCGCTATTGGCGCATTCCCAAGGGAAAAATCTCCGTCAACTACAATGGAATTGATCGCTCGCGCCTCTCTGTCAACGGGAATGATGCGGCACAGAAGGTGGTGTTCTACGTTTCCCGCATCGAGGTCCCGGGAAAAAACCATGCGAATCTGATCCGCGCGTGGGAAAAACTTCCTCCGGAAATTCTTGTGGAGTACAAGCTAATTCTTGTCGGCTCCGACTGGCCGGGGGCCGAAGCGGTGCATGCAATGGCGGCGGCGTCCCCCTGTTGCGACAGCATTGAGTTCACCGGATTTGCGACCAAAGAAAAGCTGCGCGATTTGTACGACCATGCGTCGCTGTATGTTTTCCCCTCTTTTTTCGAAGGATTCGGCCTTTCTTTGGTGGAAGCGATGACTTCCGGGATACCCTGCTGCTGCTCCAACAATTCGTCGCTTGGAGAAATTGCGGGGGACGCGGCGCTTACGTTTGACCCGAACGATCCGGACGATATTCGCCGCACAATCGCGGAAGCGATTCAAAACAAGGCGCTCCGCGCCGATTTGCGTGAACGCGGATTGCGGCGGGCGGAGGAGTTCCGTTGGGAACTCCATGCCGCCAAGCTGCTCGCCCCTTGTGAAGATACCGCCGAGGTTTTCGGCGTTACCTTCTCCACCGGGACGATGCAGGAGGCGATGGGAAACATTGAACGTATGGTTAAGGAGGTTGGCCGTAGGCATTTCTGTGCGTTTGTGAACGCGGATTGCCTGAACCAGGCGTATGTCAACCCCGCATACCGGGAGCTTTTGCAAAAAGCCGATGCGGTGTGGGCGGATGGAATCGGCGTGGCGATGGGGGCGAAATTTTTTCATACCCCCGTACGGGAAAACGTGAACGGCACCGATATGCTCCCCTTGCTTTGCCGCAAGGGATTTCGGATGTTCCTCTTGGGAGCAGGGCCGGGCGTTGCGGAAAAAGCGCGGGAAAACCTGACCCGTGATTTTCCGGAGGCGCAAATCGTCGGCGTGAACGACGGATTTTTCGGCATGGACGTTGCGCCGCTTCTGGCCAAAATCAATGCCCTTTCGCCTGATATTCTCCTTGTGGCGATGGGGTGCCCGAAACAGGAGTTCTGGATTGTCGAAAATCTGGAAAAACTCGATTGTCGCGTGGCGATCGGCGTCGGAGGCTTGTTCGATTTCGCTTCCGGGCGTATTCCGCGCGCGCCGATGTGGATGCGGAGAGTGAAGATCGAGTGGACCTACCGTCTATACAACGAACCGCGCCGGCTCTTCCGCCGTTACGTGCTCGGGAATCCCTTATTCCTCTTCCGGGTCTTTTGCTCCCGCTTCCGCCGGAAGTAGATTACTGCGGCATCTCGAGCACTGCTGCTTCCGGGTGCTGGTGGCGGAACCATGTCCGCTGCCGCCGCGCGAATTGCGCGGTGGCGATGATGATTTTTTCTTCCAATTCCGCGCGGGATAAGTTCCCCGCAAGATGTTCGCCGATCAGGCGGTAGCCGAGTGCCTGGTGCGCAGTAGGGGTGTGCAGGAGCCCGGCGGCGATCGTCCGCTCCGCTTCGTCGATCCAGCCCGCATTGAGCATGGCGTGCGTCCGTTGCGCGATGCGTTCGCGCAGGAGCTCCGGTGGCCATACAAGGCTCCATGCCCTGACGGGAAAACGCAACGGGCGCGGTCCGTTTTGAAAGTCCAGGATGGAACGCCCGGAAACGAGCCGTACTTCCAGCGCGCGCAGGAGCTTGCGGCGGCAGTCGCTCAATTTTGCAAACGCGCCCGGATCGAGTATTTTCATGCGTTCGCGTAAGCGTGAAAATCCATCCTCCCCGGCGTATTCCGCCTCCAATTCCTCACGCAGTGCCCGGTCGCCGGGGAGATCGTCCAGCCCGCGCAGGAGGGCTTTGACGTAAAAACCCGTTCCCCCTGCAATCACCGGAACCTTTCCGCGTGCGCGGATGTCCTCCAAGGCCTTTTCGGCCAATTGCAGAAAACGGAAAATATCGCAGGGTTCGTGGATGTCCAGAACGTCGATCAAATGGTGCGGAACGCGCCGTTGCTCCTCTTTTGTCGGTTTGGCGCAGCCGATGTCCAACGTCCGATAAAGCTGCATGGAGTCGGCCGAAACAATTTCACCGCCGATTTTTTCGGCAATTTCCAACGCCATCGCGCTTTTTCCGGAGGCGGTCGGGCCCACGATGCAATAAGTTTGCATCACGAATTTTCTTCCTCGCGGTAACGCATCGGCGTGTGGTTTTCCAGTGTGCGGAATCCGAGTTCTTCGTAGAACGCGCGGGTTCCCGGCGCACTGATCAGCCCGATCCAGTCCACGCCGCGTTCCCGGAGGCGTGCCACGAGAAAGCGTACCAGATCACCCCCGATTCCTTGTTTGCGGAACGCGGGATCAACCACGACATCCTGAATAATCGCGTCGCTCACATTGTCCGATAGGACGCGGGCCATGCCGACAAGCGTACCGTCTTCCGCGAAGGCTCCCGCTGCAAAGCAGGAGCCGCGGAGCATGGCGTTGATCCACGTCCCTTCATCCTCGGCATCCACCCAGCCCGCTGCGTCGTAGAGCGCGAGGACGCGGGCCGGATCGGCTTCGGTGATCAAGAGGATTTTAACGGCAGAGGACATAGTAGCGGACCACAATGTAAGCGCTTGCAAGCACCATGCTGCCGAAGGCCACAGGGAGCCCGTACCGTATGAAGGTCATAAAGGTGATCCGCTGTCCGGCTTTTTCCGCCAAGCCCGCCGTTACAAGGTTTGCCGCCGCGCCGACCAGAGAGCCGTTGCCGCCCAGACAGACCGCGAGCGCAAGCCCCCACCACAACAAATGCTGGTTGGCGATGCTTTCGGAAAACGCCGGAGTGCCGCTGATGAAGGCGGCCACAATTGAACACATCGCGGCGGTGTACGATACGTTGTTCATCACCGCCGCCGCGATGGCGCTGATCCACATGACCATCAGCACGGTGGCCAGCACCGGCCATTCGCTGGTCATGGCAAGGTAACTGCCGAGTTTGGCCATCAATCCGCAATGTTCCGCTCCGGCGACGATAATAAAAAGGCCCATGAAGAAGAACAACGTGCTCCATTCGATTTTTTCGAGGGCGTGATCCACGTCCACCTTGCAGATGGCCAGAGCCAGTGCCGCGCCGCCCATGGCGACCACGCAGGGCTGAATGCCGATTGCTCCGTGCGCCAGAAATCCGATCAGCGTCAGGAGCATGACCGCGCCGCCGCGCCGGAGTTTTTGCGGATCGGTGATCGCCGCTTTTTCATCCAATTCCATAATCCGCGCGCGCTGTTCCACGGTAACGTGCATCCGTTTGGAATAATAGACAGCCAGGACAATGCAGTAAACCACAAGCATAATCATGACAATCGGCGTCAGGTTGAGCAAAAAGGCCATGAAGTCGAGCTTGGCGACGGAGCCGATGATCAGGTTCGGCGGATCCCCGATCAGTGTCGCCGTTCCGCCGATGTTGGAGGCCATCGTTTCCGCCATAAGAAATGGGAGCACCGGCACGGCGAGCTCCGCCGCCACAACGAGCGTAACCGGCGCCACCAGCAGAATGGTTGTAACATTGTCCAGGAAGGCCGAGAGGATCGCCGTGGCGAAAACCAGGAGCACCAGCGTTCGTACCGGAGATCCCTTGGCGATTTTCGCGCAGCGAATCGCGACGTACTGGAAGAGTCCCGTTCCGCTGAGGATGTTGACCAGCACCATCATCCCCGCGAGTGTGAAAACGACATCGAAGTTGGAGTAACGGCTGAAGGTATCGATCTTTTCGTATTTGCCCGCGTGTTCAAGTTTGGCTTTCAGCAACTCTTGTTTTGCACTGGGGGAGGGGGCGGTGATGACCGCCTGCGAAGGGGCCGAGGCATTTTCCGCCTGGACGACATATTCGCCGAGGATTTCCGCATCGTGTTCGTTGTTGCTGTGCCCAGGGCCGGGCAGGAGCACGAACATCATCAGCGACGCGCCGAGCAGCGCCGCCGTCGTTTTGTGCACTTTTTCCGACGCGATGAGAATGTAGGTGGCGCAGAAGACCACCGTGCCGAACCAGAAATAGAAACCCATAAAAAACACCCCCGTCCGGCAAGCCCCGAAAAGCTGTCGGAATTCTTTTTAAATTATTGAAACGCGTCAGCCGCGCAAAACCTTTTCGATGATGTTCTGAATCGAAATTTCCCCGAGCAGCCGATGTTCTTTGTCGATGACGAAAACCGAAAGAACCAGGTCGCGAACCAGTGGAACGGTAAGCTGGATCAACGGCATGTCCGGGGGAATCACCAACGTGGGCTTCAGCATGAAGTCGCGCACCGTATGGGTCGATTCGTCGCGGAAAATGCGGTCGAACGGTTCGAAGCTTGTCAGGAAACTCAGACTGTCCATCATGAAAATGTATTCCGGAATAAACTGACGAATCACTTCCCGCGCGGAAATGACGCCCACGAGCTTGTCGTTGTCGTCAAGAACCGGCAGGAGGCGGCGTTTTTCCCGCGTGAAGATATCGAGCGCCACCGTGAGGGCGTCCTGCGGACGGACCGACGTAACGCCGGTTGTCATCACGTCCTCCGCAACGATCGTTTTGCGGACCGTCAAGTCGGCGTCGCGAACCACCTGAAGGGCGGCGGCGGGCGTCTTTGCGGCGGTAAGCTTTTCTCCCGGCTTCCCGAGGTAGCGGACGAAAGCGGAGAGCGCCTTCAAATACAGATCGCTCGTATTCTCTGAAATAAGCGAAAGAATGACGATGCGCGAGGGTGCGGCATCGCCTTCCTTCATTTGAACCGGTTTATCGAGAATGCCGATAACCATGTGCAAGTCGTCGAGCGCGGGGATGCGCAAGTGCGGAAGCGCCGCTCCGGCATAAGGAAGACCGATGGAATCTTCCCGTTCAAGGATTGCTTCCAGCGTCGCTGGCACATCCAGATTGGATACTTCCGCCGAAGCCAGCGTAAGGAGTTGGCTGTAGACTTCACGCCGGTCCTCGCCGTGAATTCCGCAGAAAATCAGTTTTTCGTTCAGGATGGAAGCCAGCTTCATGGTACGCCCTCCGTTTGCGGTTTTTACATTCGTTCCACGGCCGCCCGGGCAAAGCCGGAGCAACTCACCTCCGTCGCTCCCTCGGTGAGGCGGGCGAAATCGTAGGTAACCACGCGGTCGGCGATGGCCCGCTCGATCCCGCGGATCACCAGATCCGCCGCCTCGGTCCAGCCGATGTGGCGGAGCAGCATCTCGCCGGAGAGCGCCAGGGAACAAGGATTGACCTTGTCCTGCCCGGCATATTTTGGCGCCGTGCCGTGCGTGGCCTCAAAAACAGCGTGGCCGGTAAGATAGTTGATGTTCGCCCCCGGCGCAATGCCGATCCCGCCGACGCAGGCGGCCAGCGCATCGGAAACGTAGTCCCCGTTCAAGTTCATGGTTGCGACCACATCGTAATCTTCCGGGCGGGTCAGAATCTGCTGGAGGAACGCATCGCAGATGCAGTCCTTCACCAGAATTTTCCCGGCCGGTGGATTCCAGTCGCAGTCCGGTCCGGGGATCGCCACGTCGGCGAATTCGCGGCGGACAAGCTCGTAACCCCAATCCTTGAAGCCGCCTTCGGTGAACTTCATGATGTTCCCCTTGTGGACAAGCGTTACGTTGCGGCGATTGTTTTCCAGCGCATAGCGGAGCGCGGCGCGGATCAGGCGTTCGGAGCCCTCCACGGATACGGGCTTTATGCCGATGCTGCTTGTTTCCGGGAAGCGGATCTTCTTCACGTTCATCGTATTCTGAAGAAATTCGATAACCTGCTTCGCCTCCAAAGTTCCGGCTTTCCATTCAATGCCCGCGTAAATGTCTTCGGTGTTTTCACGGAAAACGACCATGTCAGTTTTTTCAGGAGCTTTCACCGGGGAGGGAACCCCCTGGAAATAGCGGACCGGGCGCAGGCAGACGTACAAATCCAGCATTTGCCGGAGCGCGACGTTCAGCGAACGGATGCCGCCGCCGACCGGTGTGGTCAGGGGACCTTTGATCGCAACCAGATATTCCCGGATGGCCTCGACGGTTTCGTCGGGGAGCCAGGTGCCTTCGCCATACACGGCGTTCGCTTTTTCGCCCGCGTACACGTCCATCCACGCGATGCGGCGCTTTTCGCCGTAGGCCTTGCGGACGGCGCTGTCCCAGATATGGCGGCTGGCCGCGTAGATATCCGGCCCGATGCCGTCCCCTTCGATCGCCGCGATGATCGGCGTATCCGAAACCTGGAGCGCGCGGCCTGCGCCGCCGATAATCTTATCCCCCGCGGGAACTTGAATCTTATTGTATTTCATCTTTTCTTCCTTCGACTCAGGCAAGGTATTCCTGGAGAGATTTCGGTTGCGGCATTCCCTGCTTGTAGGACTTGATGCCCGCAACGGTGGCCCGCGCCGCGGCAAGGGTTGTTACATACGGAATTTTGTACTGGATCGCCATGGTGCGGATGTAGCTGTCGTCGATCTGGCTCTCGCGGCTCACGGGGGTGTTGATAATCAGCTGGATCGAACGGTTTTTCATGAGATCGCCCACGTTCGGCCGGCCTTCGTTGAGTTTCTTGGCCACGCTGACCTCCACCCCCTGTTCGCGCAGGAACCGCGCGGTTCCCTCCGTGGCAAGGAGCTTGAAGCCGAGGGCGGCGAGTTCGCGCGCCACCGGCAGGAGCTGCTGGCGGTCGCGCTCGTTCACCGTCAGGAGGGCGCTGCCTTCCTGGGGGAGGGCGGACCCGGCCGCCTTCTGCGATTTCCAGTACGCCAGGCCGAAACAGTCGGCCAGTCCCATGACTTCGCCCGTGGCACGCATTTCCGGGCCGAGGACCGGGTCCACTTCCGGGAACATGTTGAACGGGAAAACCGCTTCTTTCACGCCGACGTAGCGGTAGTCTTTCTTCTTGAGAATGTCGCCGAAATCGGCGATTTTACGGCCAAGCATCAGGAGGGTGGCGATGCGCGCCAGGGGAAC
This sequence comes from Victivallaceae bacterium, assembly GCA_031549345.1. Lineage (GTDB taxonomy): Bacteria > Verrucomicrobiota > Lentisphaeria > Victivallales > Victivallaceae > CASFRF01. The sequence goes on along the minus strand of JAVBPY010000009.1, from coordinate 81,160 downwards.
GCCCGTTACCTTGGCCACAACCGGCACCGTACGCGAGGCGCGGGGGTTGGCCTCGATAATATACACTTCATCGTCGCAGACGGCGAACTGGACGTTCAGGATGCCGACCACTTTGAAGTCCCGCGCGATTTTTGCGGCGAACTCTTCGATTTTAGCCAGGTGTTTGGCGGGGAGGCTGACCGGGGGGATCGAACAGGCCGAGTCGCCGGAGTGGATGCCGGCAAGTTCGATATGCTCCATCACCGAGGCGACGAATGTGTCGGTCCCGTCGGAGATCGCATCCACCTCCGCCTCGATCGCGTTGACGAGGAAACGGTCCACAAGCATCGGGTATTCGGGACTGACCTGAATGGCCTCTACCGCGTAGGTTGCAAGGGTCTTTTCGTCCTGGATAATCGCCATCCCCCGTCCGCCGAGGACGAACGACGGGCGCACCATCACCGGGTAACCGATTTTACGGCCCAGCGCGATGGCTTCATCCAGCGAACGGGCGATGCCGCTCTCCGGCTGACGGATCCCGAGCGCGATCATGCGGTCGCGGAAATATTCGCGGTCTTCGGCCAGGCGGATGCCTTCCGGCTGTGTGCCGATGATCTTGACGCCGTTGTCCTTGAGCTCCTGGGCGATGTTCAGCGGCGTTTGTCCGCCGAATTGGACGACCACGCCTTCGGGTTTTTCTTTGTCGTAGATGGTCAGGACGTCTTCGACGGTCAGCGGTTCAAAATAAAGTTTGTCGCTGGTGTCGTAGTCGGTCGAAACGGTTTCCGGGTTGCAGTTGACGAGCACCGATTCGTACCCCGCTTCGCGCAGGGCGAACGCGGCGTGGACGCAGGTGTAGTCGAACTCGATCCCCTGGCCGATGCGGTTGGGACCTCCGCCGAGGACCATGATTTTCTTTTTACCGGATACCGGCACTTCGTCCGCGACGCCGGAGTAGGTCGAATAGTAGTACGCGGCATTCTCCACCCCGGAAACCGGAACCTTACAGTAGGCTGCAATGATGCCGAGGCGGATGCGTCGGGTCCGGATGTCCTTTTCCGCCACATTGAAAACGCGCGCAAGGTATTTGTCCGAGAAACCGAACACCTTGGCCTGCTTCAGCTGATCGTCCGGAAGAGACATGAAATTGAATTTTTCGAGGTCGAGCTCGAACATCGCGAGTTCATGGATTTCCGCCAGGAAGAAGCGCGTGATATCGGTCATCTCCTTGGCTTCGTCGATGGAAAGACCCTTCTTCATCGCCTCATAAAGGAGGAAATAGCGCTCGCTGGAGGGATTCACCATGCGGGACTTGAGTTCTTCCAGCGAAAGTTTTTCGAACTTCTTCACACGGCCGAGGCCGGCGCGGCCGATTTCCAGCGAACGGATCGCCTTTTGCAACGCCTCTTTGAAGTTTTTGCCGATGCTCATGACTTCGCCCACCGCCTTCATCTGGGTGCCGAGCACATCTTTTGCCTGGGGGAATTTCTCGAAGGCCCAGCGGGCGAATTTGGCGACGACATAGTCGCCGGAGGGGGTATATTTGTCCAGCGTCCCGTCGCGCCAGTAGGTCATCTCGTTCAACGTGATTCCCGTGGCGAGTTTGGTCGATACCCGCGCGATGGGGAACCCGGTCGCCTTGGACGCGAGCGCGGAGGAGCGGCTCGTCCGCGGATTGATTTCGATGACGATCACGCGATCGTCTTCGCGGTTGTGGGCGAACTGGACGTTCGTTCCGCCGGTAACGCCGATCGCGTCGACAATGTCGAAACTGTATTTCCGGAGGCGGTCCTGGAGAGCCTGCGGCACCGTGAGCATCGGGGCGACGCAGAAGCTGTCGCCGGTGTGCACGCCCATCGGATCCACGTTTTCAATGTAGCAAACGGTGATTTTGTTGCCGTCTTGGTCGCGGACGATTTCGAGCTCAAGCTCCTCCCAGCCCAGAGCGCATTCTTCGACAAGAACCTGGCCGATCAAGCTCGCCGCAAGGCCGCGAACGACGACCTGGCGGAGTTCTTCCACATTGTAGACGATGCCGCCGCCGGTACCGCCCATGGTGTATGCCGGGCGGAGGACAACCGGGTAGCCGAACCGCGCCGCGATGGCCTCGGCCTCTTCCACCGTGTAGCAGGGATCGGACATGGCCACGGGAACACCGATTTCCGCCATGGTTTTCTTAAATTCGATGCGGTCCTCGCCGCGTTTGATCGCCTCCAGATCGATGCCGATGACCTTGACGTTGTACTTTTCCAGGACTCCCGCTTCCTGGAGCGCGGAGGCGAGGTTCAGCGCGGTCTGGCCGCCGAGGTTGGGCAGGAGCGCGTCCGGGCGTTCCTTGGCGATCACTTGTTCGATGCAGTCCACGGTCAAAGGCTCGATGTAGGTGTGATCGGCGGTAGCCGGATCGGTCATGATGGTGGCCGGATTGGAGTTGGCCAGGACGATTTCGTAACCTTCTTCACGGAGGGCGCGGCAAGCCTGGGTGCCGGAGTAGTCGAATTCGCAGGCCTGTCCGATGATGATGGGGCCCGATCCGATAATCAGGATTTTGTTGATGTCCGTCCGCTTTGGCATGATCTTCCTTCTTTCTTTCCTATGAGAGTGCGTTACGCAAAAAATCCGTTACGGTTGCGGCCGAAGAATACCCGTTTCAGCCGGGATGCAATATAGCACGCAACTCAGGAAAAATCAAGTCGGACGGAGGGCGAAAATCAGTTTTTCCTTCCGTTCAGCAGCGCAATGTCCTCCGTGAGTTTTTTGAGGCGCTGGCGGTGTGCTTCGAGCTGGTCGGCGAAGAGAGGCAGCGAATATTTTTTTGTCAGGTTTTCCAGTGCTTTCAACCGTTCGTCCAACAACTTTCGTTCTTCCGCGTTTCCTTGCAGAGCGCGGAGCTCACTGGCGTGGACGGTATTGATTTTGCCTTGTTCGCCGCGGGCTTTTTCCAATTCTTCGAGCTTTTCGTCCTGTTTATCGAGCCGGGAGCGGAGTCCTTCGATCAGGACGGCGGCGGCCGCCGAACCGTCGGAACGCTGCGGCAGCGGTGTTTGCGCATTTTTCTGGCGGTTATTCCATTGGAGGACGTTGAGTGCCACCGAAAGGGCAAGCAGGAGGGCGAAAAACAACGCGATCCCCCACGGTGCGTAGCGGACGCACGGCGGCGGGCGGTGCGGCGCGCGCAGCGCGTCGCGCCCGTGGAAGACATGCTCGCAGTTGGGACAGGCGAATTCGTGCTTCAGGTCGGCGGAATCCACCTCAAAGTGCTGCCAACAGTTGGGGCATTCGATTTTCACGGGACCTCCTGTGTTTTAAAGTGTTTCCGGGTTGGCGAAAGCGTGTTCGATTTCCATGAAAAAACGTCCCGCGTGAAGACCGTCCACAAAGCAGTGGTTCAAGCGGACGCTGATCGGAACAAGGCCGTTTTTCAGCTTCCCCCACGCCAGGATCGGCACGGTTTGATCGAACGAGGCGTCGGCCTGGGTCAGGGAATCGAAGTGCAGGAAAGGGACGCAGCTCGCACAGAGAAAATCTTCCCCGCGTTCCGCTTGGTCCATGTTCGGCTCGCCGCGCTTGGCGCGCTCGATCTCCGGTAGAGCCGCCGCTTTGAAGTGCGCGAAGCCGGGAATGTATTCGCACCAGGCCTGGCGGAAGAGCTCTTGCTCGGTCATGATCGGCGTCATGGCCGCGATCCGCTCGAACTCCACGGGTTGTCCGTCCACGATGCGGTGCCGTATTTGCGGAACAACGTTGGCCGCGCGCAGGATGGCGTACAACGCCAGCAGGAAAACCGACTCGCCGCGTTCGCGGGCGAAGGCGAAAAGTTTTTCCGCCTCCACGGAGACGGTTATGTGGAACGCCGGGTTGGCGAATTTCCGATACGCTTCAAATGTTTTTTGACGCGGCCAGGATTGCGGATGCAGGACGGTGTAGGCATTCATGGCTGAAAAAGGCGGCCGGAGCCGCCCCGAATTGTTTGTTTTTATTCCGCGAAACAGACGCTCTCGATCCGCAGTTCACCCTTTTCGAGGGCGGCGGGGAGAACCGGAATGATCTCGGCGGTGTGTTCGCCCGCCGGGAGGCGGTCGGAGATGCAGCGCCACATGAAGAGGTTCCCCGCGGGGCCGAAACGGCGGGTGCTGAAATCCCAGACTTTTTCCTTGGTTCCCTTGAGGTCGTCGACAAGGAGTCCTTTTTCGTTGAATTTCCTGCCGTCGATCCGGACGAGGAAATCCAGCGATTTTTCGTTGCCTTCGCCGAAGAGGCCGAAGAGGACGCCGTTGAATTTGACCGTCAAGGGCGAAGTTTCTCCGCCTTTCTCGAGTGCGAAACGGGCGGTGTCTCCCATCCAGCGGCTGGACTGCCCGTCGAACCACATACCGGTGCGGAACGTTTTGGTCCGCGTCCAATTGGCGGGGAGCGTTCCTTCCACCAGGGCGCGGCGGGTAACGGTTTTGAACTCGCCGTACATCGGTTTTTCCGGGACGGCGCTTATCACATTGTTCTTGATCGCCTCTTCAAATCCGGCGATGAATCCATCGGCGAAGGCCGCGTAGCCCGCGTCGTCCGGGTGGGTTCCGTCCTGCGGCTGGTAGGCGTCGGAGAGCTTTAACTCACCGGAGGCAAGGCGCGTGCGGGGGAGGGTGTAACCGTCGCCGTTGGCGGTCTTGTAGTATTTCTGGAGCGCCAGGTGTTGCGCGTGGCGGGCGAAGGGTTCGGGTTTGTAGCCCGGTTCGAGGTTCTTTTTGACGGGGAAGAATACTTGAACCACGGGGATTTCCGCCTTGAGGAAGCGGCGCAGAATTGTTTCATACGAAACCAGCGGCTCCAACGAGGAGTCGAACAACCCGTCGTTGACGGTGAAGTCAAGAAAAATCAAGTCCGGCTTAAAGCGCATCACATCGCGCTCCATGCGGAAGATGCCAAGCTGTGAGCCTGTTCCGCCAATGGCCGCGTCGATCAGGTTGAAAGAGGACGCGGGGTATTTTTTCTGGAGATACTGGCCGATCAGGGCGCGCGAACTGGTTAACTGCGGATTGCTCGCGCACGCCCCCCAGGTCAGAGATCCGCCGATGAACGCGACGGTCAGGGGTGTGCCTTCCGCGGCGCGGCGGTCGAATTCACGGAACGAAAGTTTGGATGGCGCCGTCGAGCAGCATCCCGCGAGCAACGAGACGCCGAGGGCGGCGGCGGGGGCGATGTGTGTAAGTTTCATGTTGTCCTTCATCGATTGTTTTTCTGCGTTTCTTCGAACATGGCGTTGATGACGCGGATCGAATCGACGATGAGTTCCGGGTCGATTTCATTCTCAAGTTTCTTTCCGGCGATCGCGTCGCGGAAATTCTTCCATTGGTAAGAGCCGGAACCTTCGCCGCGGGCGCTCCGCGCTTCGATGCATGTCGGGGCTTGCCCGTTCCCGTTGGTCTTCTGCAATGTCAGGATCGTGGCCGCCGGATCGTCGAACGCCGCGCCCGCCGGCAGGTTGCGCGTTACGCTGCCGCGCTCGTAATGGAGGATAAGATTGTTGCGGTACGGGCGTCCGTTGTCGATGCAGAACGAAGCGCCGATGGTCCCGAGGCAGCCGTTGGCAAAACGAATACCGAGCTGCGCGTTGTCCGCCGTGGGGCGCTTTGTGAATATCCGCGATTCCTGCACGGTGCAGCTCTCCGGGCGCCCGCAGAGTTGCAGGAGGTCGTTGATTCCATAGATGCCGAGGCGGAAAATGGGTGCGGCCGGGCAAAGGGCCGGGTTGTCGTACCAGCTTCCGTCGGGCTTTTCGTCGTAGCGGGCGTAGGTCTGCCAGACCGCCAGGATCGGCTGGCCGAGGTCGAATTCCTTCTGCCACTTCAATATCTGCTGGATGTCGGGGGGCGGTACGGGGCTCGGCGAGTTCAGATGGATGACTTTGCCGAGTGAACGTCCCTTTTGCAGGATGGCCCGCGCCGCATCCGGATCGCGCTCGAAGGGCTTGGTGGTCATGACATGCTTGCCGGCGGTGATGATTTTATCGATCAACACATGCCGGTTCACCGGAGGGGTGTAAAGTCCGATGGCGTTGAGCCCTGGATCGGCCAGCATGGCATCCAGCGATTCGTAATGACGGAGGTTTTTGTCGGCGGCCATCGCGCGGGCTTTTTCCTGATCCAGGTCGCACAAGCCGACGAGTTCCACAAATTCATTGCCGTTTCCGGCGAGAAGATCGTTGACGATATGGCGGCCGAAGTTTAGCCCGACCAGCCCCATTTTGACTTTTGACATACTTCCTCCTGATGGATTTTCTTTACTGTAGCCCCCTTTTTCGCAAAGGCAACAACAAAAAACAAAAAAGAGCCGATGAAATCGACTGAAAATACTTTGCATTTCCTGAAAAGACATACTATATTCAGGGTGTGTGATAATCTTTCTGGGGGGATTGTGATATGCAACTTGTTTGTCCCGGCTGCCAGGCACGGCTTCCGTTGGACCCGAAGGCGTTCGGCGCGAGCATCGCTTGCCATGCATGCAAAATGGTGATTGCGCTCCCGGCGGACGCCTTGGTGCGCGGCGTCGAAATCGGGGGCGATTTTGTGATTGAACGGGCGCTCGGGAACGGGGGCATGGGGATGGTGTATCTCGCACACCAGATGTCGCTCGACCGGCCCGCCGCGTTGAAGATGCTGCATGAAACGTATTCCGGTGATGCCGAGTTTATCTCCCAGTTCGTGCGTGAAGCGCGCGCCGCCGCCAAGCTCAATCATCCGAATATCGTCCAGGCATATGCCGTGGGCGAGGATGCGGGGCGTTATTATTTCGCCATGGAGTACATCGACGGTGAATCGGTCAAGCAAGTAATCCGCCGCGACGGTATGCTTCCGCCGCGCCGCGCGGCGGAAATTGTTCGCGACGTCGCTTCGGCGCTCGCCTACGCCTGGAACACGCGCAAAATCGTCCACCAGGACATTAAGCCGGACAATATTATGCTCACCGGCGCGGGAGAAGCCAAGCTCGCCGATCTCGGGCTGGCGCGCGTGGTGGACGGAGCGCCCGACTCCAGCGCGGATACCGAGGAAGTGCTGGGAACTCCGCAGTACATCAGCCCTGAGCAGCTCACCGGAGTCCCCACCGATGTGCGGAGCGATTTGTACAGCCTCGGAGCATCCTTTTACCATATGGTTACGGGGCGTTTTCCTTACCAGGGAAAAAATACGTTGGAAATTTCCAAGCAGCACCTGGAAGGGACGTTTCCGCCGCCGCACCAGGTCAATCCCGCGATTCCCGAACTTTTGAGCAAGATCATCGTGCGCATGATGTGCCGCAATATACACGAGCGGTTCCAGAAGCCGGAAGACGTGATGGGGGAACTGAATAAGTTCCTGGAAAATAAAGCGATGACTTCCGGTGTCAAGATCAACCTGCGGGGAAAAGAGGACGAGGAAAAGCCGAAACTTGTTTCTGCCGTCGCCCCTGTTATTGTCCCTCCTTCCGGGGACGGGCCCAAGGTGAAAATCGGTCTCGGTGTAAAGAAGAAGGAGGAGCCCGCTTCTCCCGCCGCGCCGCCGGTTGCCGCGCCGCCCGCCGAAAGCGCGCCCAAGGCGAAAGTCAGCCTCGGCGTGAAAAAGGCGGAGGCCCCCGCCCCGCCGCCACCTGCTGAGAATGCCCCTCCGGCGAAGGCCGGACTCAGCCTGAAGAAGGAAGAATCCGCTGCGCCGGAAGGTGCGGAAAAGAGCGCGGAAGCTCCAGTCGTGTTTCATCCCGATCCTCCGTCGAAGTCGAGAAGGAAGGGGGGCGGGAAGAAAATAATTCTTTGGGGGGTGCTCGGCGTGTTCGGCATTGCTTTGCTTGCCGTTGGCGGGGCTGTTTTTGTTGTTGCTTCCGGACGAATTCCCGTGCGGCGCCAGGCGATGGGGGAAAAACTGGCGGGAATCATCAACAAAGTCAGTCCCTGGAAGGTTTCGCCGGAAGTATCCCGGAATGTTTCCGCGGAACCGCAGGACAAATCCCCTTCCGAAGAACCCAAAGTTGCGGAAACCGTGAAGACGGAACCCAAGGAAGAACCCAAGGAGGAAAAAAAAGCGGAAGTTGTTCCTGTGAAAAAAGAGAAACTTCCCCCGGTAACCCGCCCGGATTTTTTGAAGAATATCCAAACGCTGATGGATGCGATACGGGAAAAACCGGATGAAAGGGCAAAGCTTGTCGCGGAGATCGACGCGTTCTTCCTCCGGACCGGCGGCGCGCAAACGGCGGAGGAACGTTCCGCCGTAACACCGCTTCTTCTTGTGTATGCGCGGATGGATGAGCAGCTCCACACCCTTCCGGCGCGGGCCGGCGCGCGGAATGTTTATGAAACGAACCGCGAAAAAATTCTTGCCGAAGAAAAAGCGCGGCAGGATGCCGCCGCCCTGGCCGCCGAACAGCGACGCATCGCGGAAGCGGAAACCGCCGCCGCCGCCAAACAGATTGCCGCCGAGGCCGAGGCGCGGCAAAAAGCCGAACAGGCCGCCCTCCAGACGAAGTTGGCCGAACGCTCCGCCGAGCTCGCGGCGCGCCGTATTCCGCACTATGTGGAGTATCTCTCGCTCCTTCGTGCGCGTTCTGCCGAGGCCGCGAAGAGAATGGACGCCTGGAGCGGGGAAATCCGGCGCGAGCAAAGCGCCGGTCTTGCCCCCGAAGTGCGCAAGTTGAACGACGAGGAGCTGAAACACATCGCATTCTTGAAAACCGAGTACGCCAAAATGCTGGCGCTTGACGCCAAACTCGTCCGTCCGGAGGCGTCGCCGCTGATTAAATCCGTGGAGTTGCGCGGCGTGGGGTTCATGTTCAATTTAAATTCTGTGCGGGGAAACACCGCGCAGGTTACCGATGTGTTCAAACACGAGGAAAAGACGTTGGATCTTGTCGCGCATCCGGGGGTGGCGCTCTGGATGATGAACCGCCTGAAGGAGCCGCTGAAAGAACCGCAACTTCCGTTCTATTTTTCGCTGATGAACGCGAATTTCGAGACGGATTTGGCCCTGATGGCCGGGAATGATACATGGAAGGCCTTCCTCCCGGAGTTTCAGCGCGCCTGTATACGCAAAATGTACGACGACGCGCCGGAGGCGGAACGCGCCAATTTGCGTGCGCGTTTCCGGCGGAATCCGCAGTTTGACGCCGCGCTGAAATGAGGGCCGGCTGCGAAAATCTTTACGGGTGCCCGAAATGCCTGTTTTCCCGACTCACCGCAAATACCTTTGACGTTTTCTTATGATTCTTCCGTCGCCCATTCACCTTCACGCCGGGCATTTTTCGCGCCAACTCGCCGCGACGCCGCCGGTCGCGGTGATCAGCAGCGCGTTTGAAAAACGCAACCGCGTCCGGACGGTGTTCAATAACTGCAATTTTTCGCTGATTCTCTCCGGGCGCGGCAGCTATCTATACCGCGGGCGCGAGCTTCCCGTGGAAGCCCCCTGCGTCATTACCCAGTGGCCGGGCGAGCCGATGGATTACGGCGCGCTGACAAGTTGGAATGAAATCTATTTTATTTATCCGCCGGAAACGGAAGAAGGTTTTCGCCGGGCCGGGCTTCTTTCGATGGAACGTCCCATTTGGCCGATCCGGAATCCGGAGAATGTGTCGCGCGACTTGGCTGAATTGTCCAAATTGGTGGAAAAAACGCCCGATGGCGCATGGGGTGATCGGATCGACTTGTTGTGCTACTCGATTGTCTTGGAAACACTCATCGGCCGTCCCCGCTCCGGGGAGATGCCGGAGATGGAACGCCGCATCCGTTCCCTTGCCGCCGAGCTTGCCGCCAATCCGGAACGCGAGGTCGATTGGGAGGAAATCGCCGAACGGGAGAAGATATCTTTTTCCACCCTCCGCCGCGCTTGGTTGCGTTACATCAAGATCCCTCCGGGGCTTTACCTTGCCGAACGGAAAATCGCCCTTGCCTGCCGGCTTTTGACCGAAACCGAACTCCCGATCGGCGAAATTGCCGCCCGGCTGCATTTCCGCGACCCCCTCTATTTTTCCCGTTTTTTCCGCCAGCGAACCGGCTTTACCGCCGGGGAATACCGGCGGACGCGGCGTATGGGCTGAGATGTCGTGTGAGCAAAAAATCCATGTGATTGGATTTTTCCTCCATTGCCCCGGGGCCTTTTTCGGGATATTGTATAGATAAGGAACCCAAAAACAACAGCCATAGGAGGCGAAATGAAGGTGGGAGTCGTCGGTTGCGGAAACATCAGCAATGCCTATTTCAATGCATCCAAGAAATTCTTCGGTGATTTCATCGAAATCGTCGCCGGGGCCGACCTGAATCCGGCGGCGCTCGACGCCAAATCCAAGGAGTGGGGATTCCGGGCGATGAGCCTGGAGGCAATGCTCGCTTCACCCGAGATCGAAATCATTCTGAACCTCACGACCCCCCAGAGCCACACCGCGCTCGACATCCGCGCGCTGGAAGCGGGGAAGCACGTTTACGCCGAAAAACCGTTCGGCCTCGACCGGGCCTCCGGCGCCGAAGTACTCAAGGTCGCCAAGGCGCGGAATCTCCGTGTCGGGAGCGCGCCGGACACCTTTCTGGGCGGCGGCCACCAGGCGGCGCGGAAGCTGATCGACGATGGACGTATCGGCAAAGTCGTCTCCGGCACCGCGTTCATGCTCTGCCACGGGCACGAGTCCTGGCACCCCGCGCCCGCGTTTTATTACCAGAAAGGCGGCGGCCCTTTGTTCGATATGGGGCCGTATTATTTGACGTGTCTTGTCAATCTCCTTGGCCCCGTACGCAAGGTCGTCGCCATCAACAACCGCGCGTTCGACATGCGCCAGGGGATCAAGGCCAACGCCGGTAAAACCTTTCCGGTGGAGGTGGATACCCACATCGCGGGCATCCTCGAATTCGTTTCCGGCGCGGTGATTACCCTGGTAACGTCCTTCGACGTATGGAAACACAGTGAATACCGGAACATCGAACTGCACGGTACCGAGGGGAGTATCCATGTTCCCGATCCGAACGGATTCAATGGCGAGGTGCGTCTTTTCCAGGCGGGGATCGCCGCCGATTGGCTGAAGGCGGACAACCACTTCAGTTACAACGACAATTCGCGCAGCATCGGCCTGGCGGATATGGCGCGCGGCATTGTGGCCAATCGGCCGCACCGCGCCTCCGGGGAACTGGCGTTCCATGTTCTGGACGTGATGTGCGCGTTGGAGGAAGCCTCCGCCGAAGAGCGTGCGGTGTACATTCAGAGCACATGCGAACGCCCGGCGGTCCTGCCGCTCGGCCTCAAAGTCGGACAACTCGATTAATTCACAGGGAGGATAAAATGAAAGCATTGATTTTTTACGGCGGCTGGAACGGGCACGAACCCAAGGAAACCGCGGAACTCTTCGCCGGTTTTTTGCGCGGCAAAGGTTTTGAAGTGGACCTTGAAGACAACCAGGACGTGTTGAAAGACGCCGCGCGAACCGCCGGGTACGCATTGATTGTTCCGGTGTGGACCATGGGAAAATTGGACCCGGAAGGGTTTAAGAATCTCAAGGCCGCGGTCTTGGGCGGAACAGGCCTTGCCGGATGGCACGGCGGCATGGGCGACGCCTTCCGCGAGAACACCGACTACCAGTACATCTGCGGCGGCCAGTGGGTCGCCCATCCCGGCAACATCCTCGATTACGAGGTCAATATCGTGAAAAACGATCCGATCACCCGTGGAATCGGCGATTTTACCATGCGGAGCGAACAGTACTACATGCATGTCGATCCAAGCAATGAAGTCCTTGCCGTAACGCGTTTCAGCGGCCAACACGACCCCTGGATTGCCGGGACACTCATGCCCGTGGCATGGAAGCGGATGTACGGAAAAGGGCGCGTCTTCTATTGCTCGCTCGGCCACGTAGCCGCCGACTTCCAATGCCCGAGCGCCATGGAGCTCACCGGCCGCGGCCTCCTCTGGGCCGCCCGCGCCCTTTAAGGGAGTAAAAACGTTCTCAGGAAAAACCACAAGAAAATTTTGAGGACATTTTCTTAAGTTTTTCCCAAACCCTTTTCCTTAACTTCAAACCTTTTTAGACTCGCACTTTTGCAATTTGCACACAAATTGCAAAAGTGAACCCGAATAGGTTTGAAAAAGGAGGTGCGCGAGGAGGGAAAAACTTTCCTTAAAAGTTTTTCCCTCCTCGCATTGTTCTTTTTAATAAGCCTTGGGGCGGAAACGCCAGGCGGATTGGGCGATGCCGAGTGCGATCATGTTCATGAGGATGGCGCTTCCGCCGTAACTGACCAGGGGGAGGGGGACGCCCGTAACCGGTGCGAGGCCGAGGCTCATACCGATGTTGATGTAGCAGTGTGTGAAAAAAAGAACGGCGATCCCGACGCACAAATAGCGTCCGAATGGGTCCGTGCTGGCGAATGCCGTGCGCAAAAGAGAGTACAGGAGCGCGACGTATGCGCCGAAGAGGAGAAGGCAACCCGCAAACCCCGTTTCCTCGGCGATGACCGAAAAAATGAAGTCGTTGTTGGATACCGCAAGCGGAATGAATCCCAATCCGTTCTGTGTTCCCTGGCCGAGGCCTTTGCCGAAAAGGCCGCCGGAACCGACCGCCAGCCTTGCCTGGCGCGCATTGTAGCCTGTTTTCAGGTTGTCATGTTCCGGCTTCCAGAACGTTACCAGACGGTCGCGCTGGTATTTTTTCAATACCGGACGAATGGGGACGAGTTCATTGACCGCGAACGCCGTGCCGAGGAGGAGGGCGATGCCGGTTCCCCAAAGTATCAGTTTCCAACGGATATTGGCCGCAAAGAGAAGGACGGCGGCAATGGGGAGCAGCACCAGGGCGCTTCCCAGGTCCGGCTGTTCGATAATCAGGAAAAAGGGGAGCGCGACGATCACGATGGCCAAAAGAATTCCGAGAATGTGGTTGACCAGAAATTTCCGGCTGGAAAAAACGCTCGCCAGCACAAGAATAACCGCGAGTTTCGCAAATTCGGAAGGTTGCAGGCGCATCCCGAGGAGCGGCACATCAATCCACCGCTTCGCCTTGTACACGGTTACTCCCCAGAAGAGGACGACGAGCAGGAGTCCGATTGCGCCCAGATAGGCGAATATGGAGGGAACAACCAACTCTCTGTAATCGATCCGCGCAAGCGCAAACCATAAAACGCCGCCGAGTGCGATCCATTGCAATTGTTTGGGAAAGAATTGCGAGGACAAGGACGTTCCGATTTGTTCCCCTGTCGAATGGATGAACACAAGGCCGAATCCAAGCAAGACCAAAAGCGCGGCGAGTTGAATGTGATCGAAGGATCGGATGAATTCGCCGAAGCGCCGCACCCAATGTTTTTCGTCTTTCCTTTCGCCGCGCCCGAGCACGGCTTTTAATCCGCGCGGAACGTCTGATCCCGGCGCGGTCCCACCGAAACAATGCCGATGGCGGCCCCCGTCAACTCCGCAAGGCGGCGGAGATACGCCTGGGCCTCTTTCGGAAGGTCGTTCCAGGAGCGCACGTCGGCGGTGGAGGTCTGCCAGCCGGGCATCCACTCGTAAACCGGCTTGAGGCGCTTGAGCTTCTCGGGGCAACCGGGGAATTGATCCGTGATTTTACCGTCGATTTCGTAGGCGACGCACAGCCCGATTTTCGGCATGGTGTCGAGAACGTCGAGTTTGGTAACAGCGAGTTTATCGACCCCGTTGATCATGCAGGAGTACCCGGAGGCGATCGCGTCGAACCAGCCGCAGCGGCGGGGACGGCCCGTCGTCGCGCCGAACTCGTGGCCGATGGCGCGGAGTTCTTCGCCGACTTCATCCAGAAGCTCTGTCGGGAAAGGGCCTTCGCCGACGCGCGTGGTGTAGGCCTTGAGCACGCCCCAGACCGTACCGACCTGGCGTGGAGCAATGCCCGCGCCGGCGCACGCGCCGCCGGAGATTGTGCTGCTGCTCGTAACAAACGGATAGGTACCGTGATCCACGTCGAGCAACGCGCCCTGTGCGCCTTCGCAGAGAACTTTTTTCCCTGCTTTGAGCATGCGGTTCACGGAATACACCGAGTCGCCGACGAAGGGGGCCAGATAGTGGGCTGCTTCTTCGATTTTTTGCCATTCTCCGGCGATGTCAAGCTCCGCCATGCCGGCTTCGGCAAAAAATTTATTGTACCGCACCGCCTGTTCGCGGAAACGTTTCTCCAGCGAGGCGATGTCGAGCAGCGCCCCGGCGCGTATGCCGGTGCGGTGGGCCTTGTCGGCATACGCCGGGCCGATGCCGCGTTTGGTTGTTCCGATTTTCTTGTTGCCGGCCGCCAGTTCGCGCATGGCGTCGGAACGTTTGTGGTATTCGAAAATCAGGTGGGCCCTGTCGCTTAGTTCGATGTTCTTCACATCGAATCCGGCGGCGGAAAGGGAACGCATTTCTTCCATAAGGCCCAGGGGATCGACGACGACGCCGTTGCCGATCACGCATTTTACATGCGGGCGGAAAATTCCCGAAGGAACAAGGTGGAGCACGTACTTATCTTTGCCGATTTCGATGGTGTGGCCGGCGTTGCTGCCGCCCTGAAAGCGGACGACCATATCGACGTCCTGCGTCAGAACGTCGATGAGCTTCCCTTTCCCCTCGTCTCCCCACTGGGTTCCTACCAGAATATCTGCGGGCATGTTATTTTCCTTATGGTTACAGTTTCAAAACGATAAGATAGACTCATTTTGCGAAAATGCAAGTGCGGGGCGCGGGTTTTCAGCGCACTCCGGCATGGCGGAGCACATCCTCGAATGTTTCCGCGCGGAAAGCGAACGTTTCTTCCCGCGGATCGCCGAATCCGTATGCCGCATAGATCGCGCGGACCCCCGCGCGCCGGGCGGTTTCCATATCCGTGTCGCTGTCGCCGACCATAAAGGTTTCATCCGGCGAAACTTCGAAGTCGCGCATCAGCGCCACCAATGCCTCCGGATCCGGCTTCAGGGGATAGTCGCCGTCGCCGCCGATTATTCGTTCGAAGTATTTTTCGACACCGAGGAGTTCCAGGATGCGGCGGGCGGGCGGTTCCGGCTTGTTGGTGAGTACCGCGAGTTTGCACCCCTTTTCGCGCAATGCGGCGAGCCCCTGTGCCACGCCGGGGTAAAGACCGGTGGAGTCGACAAGGTGGTCGCTGTAGAATTTTTTCATCCGCCGCAACGCTTCCGGGAAATCGATCGAAGCATCCGCCACGGCGCGGCGAACCAGCGTGGATACGCCGTTGCCGACAAATTTGACGATCCTCTCCGTCTGGAGCGGCTCCAGCTCGAAACTCGTGCGCATGGAATTGACCGCCGCGGCGAGATCCAGGCGCGAATCGATCAAAGTTCCATCCAAATCGAAAACAATGCAGCACTTCATGGCGCGGCCTCCTTGGTGTTCGGAAATGAGTCAATAAACGGGACGCGGCTGATCCGCGGCAGCCGGGCGTACGAGTCGAGGTTCAGCGGCGAGTACTCCGCTTTGCGGTGATGGTGCCAGGCGAGTCCGGCGACCATCGCGGCATTGTCCGTGCAGTGCCGCCGCTCCGCCAGTTTCAGTGTAACGCCGCGGGGAACAAGTTGCGTGAACCGTTCGCGCAGGACCGAATTGCAGGCGACTCCGCCGGCTACGACCAGCGTCCGGATGCCGAATTCCCGCACCGCCTGCATGGTTTTGAGCGTCAGGCAGTCCACCACCGCCTCCTGGTAGGAGGCGACGGTATCGCGCAAAAGGTCGCCGGTGAGCGCCGGGCCGTATTCGCGGGCATGATAAAGGAGAGCGGTCTTCACACCGCTGAAACTGAAATTGTATTTATGCTCCGGCAGGAGCGCTTTTCCCGCCGTTCCGGTGAGGGGACGGGGGAAGCGGAAGCGCGCCGCGTTGCCGCCCTCCGCCGTCTTCTGTATCACCGGTCCGCCGGGGTAGCCGAGGCCGAGGAGTTTGGCGCCCTTGTCCAGCGCTTCTCCCGCCGCGTCGTCGATGGTTCCGCCCAAGGCGACGGCGCGTCCGTCGCGGTCGATGCGCAAAAGGGAGGTGTGGCCACCGGAAACAACCAGCGCCAGCATCGGGTAATTCGCCGGATTTGCAAGAAATGCCGGGTCCGTTTCCAGGAACGCGCCGTAAATATGCGCGATAAAGTGATTGATGCCGATCAAAGGTTTGCGGTACGCGAGCGCCAGTCCTTTGGCGAAATGAAGTCCAACCAGCAAAGCGGGCATGAGCCCGGGGCCCTGGGTTACGGCGACGGCGTCGATGTCGCGGAGTGTAACGCGGGCTTCTTCCAGTGCCTGGTCGAGCACAGGCTTCAGTGCGGTGAGGTGTTCCCGCGCCGCAAGTTCCGGCACAACACCGCCGTGCGGCGCATGTTTGGCAATCTGCGACGCGACGGCGCTGGAACGGACGGCGACGCCGTCTTCCACAACGGCCGCGGCGGTTTCGTCGCAGCTTGTTTCGATTCCCAGGATAAAGCTCATAGTTTTTCTCGCAAAATAAAAATAACAAGCTATACTATACCACGTATGAATTGGAAAACAACATGACAAACACAAAAAAAACGAATACATGGCGCGTTCTCTTTGCTTTCTGGAGTTCCGGGACGGGGATCGTACCCTGGGTGCGCGGCGGATTGGAGATCGTGTTGGGTGTGCTCCTCTGGGTGCGTCCGCCCCTTGCCCGCGAAATCCTGGAGTTCGGTGTGCTTGGAATTCTTTGCGTGGCGGCGGGTGGACTGGCGTTTTCGGCGGAAAAAACGAACCGCCGTGCCCGTTGGTGTTGGGTGGCGGCGCTTCTCTCGATCGGCGCGGTGCTGAAAATTGCGCTTGAGTCCAAGCTCGCGCTTTGGGGAGCCGGAGTGATTGCGCTCCTGGCGGGCGCGGGGATGCTCGCTTCCATCCGCTGGCGCGAGCATCCATGGTTTTGGGCGGCTTTTTTGCTGATCGGCGCGTTGACGGCCTGGGGCGGCGCTTTTGTTTTTTTCTGCCGGCCCGGTCTTTCCGTGGGGCAGAACGCAGTGCCGCTGGGTATTTTCTTCGTCGCCCTCGGCATCTTTTCCCTGGCGTCTTCCGGTTGGAAAAAATAGATCCGAACTCTTGAAATAATCTCTTTGGCAGGCTATAGTATCGAATGTACCCTAATTGTCCGCAAAGCTAACAGGAGATTGTAAATGGTGAAGCATTTGAATGCGATCCCGACCAAGCACGCCAAGCTGGTCCAATGGGTGGAAGACTGGGCGAAAATTACCAAGCCGGAAGGCATTTACTGGTGCGACGGTTCCCAGGCGGAATACGATCGCCTTTGCAAAGAGCTGGTTGATTCCGGTCTTGCGATCCGCCTGAACCCGGCCAAGCGCCCGAACAGCCTCCTGTTCCGCTCCGACCCGTCGGACGTGGCGCGCGTCGAAAACCGCACCTATATCGCTTCCGAAAAGAAGGAATCCGCCGGCCCGACCAACAATTGGATCGACCCGAAAGAACTGAAGCCCATCATGCTCGGCCTCTACGACGGCTGCATGGCCGGACGTACGATGTATGTGATTCCGTTCTCGATGGGCCCCGTCGGCTCGGACATCGCGAAGATCGGTGTGGAAATCACCGACTCGGCGTATGTCGTCATCAACATGGACGTTATGACCCGCGTCGGTACGAAGGTCCTCAACGTGCTCGGCGACAAAGGCGATTTCGTCCCCTGCGTGCACTCCGTCGGCAAGCCGCTGGCGAAGGGCGAGGCGGACAACGGCGTTTGGCCGTGCGCCCCGCTGGATAAGAAATACATCGCGCATTTCCCGGAAACGCGCGAAATCTGGTCGTACGGCTCCGGTTACGGCGGGAACGCCCTCCTTGGTAAGAAGTGCCTCGCGCTTCGCATCGCTTCCGTCCAGGCGCACGACGAAGGCTGGTTGGCCGAGCACATGCTTATTTTGAAGTTGATCAGCCCGAAGGGGCAGGTCAAATACGTTACCGGCGCGTTCCCGTCGGCCTGCGGAAAGACCAACCTCGCGATGCTGATCCCGACCATTCCGGGCTGGAAGGTCGAGACCATCGGCGACGATATCGCCTGGATGAAGTTTGACAACGAAGGCCGTCTGCGGGCGATCAACCCGGAAGCCGGGTTCTTCGGCGTCGCGCCGGGCACGAGCATGAAGTCCAACCCGAATGCGATGATCTCCGCGGCGAAGGACACCATTTTCACCAACGTGGCCCTCACCGAAGACGGCGACGTCTGGTGGGAAGGCATCGGTTATCCGGCGCCGGGCAAGCTGATCGACTGGAAGGGCCAGCCCTGGGACGCGGCGACTGCCACCGACAAGGCGGCGCACCCGAATGCGCGTTTCACCGCCAAGGCGTCCAACTGCCCCGCCATCGCGGCGGAGTGGGAAGACCCGAAAGGCGTTGCAATTGACGCGTTCTTGTTCGGCGGCCGCCGTCCTGCGACCCTGCCGTTGGTCTACCAGTCCAAGAACTGGGAACACGGCGTGTTCATCGGTTCCACGGTCGGTTCGGAAGTAACCGCCGCGGCGCTGGACGTCAAAGCCGGCACCGTTCGCCGCGACCCGTTCGCGATGCTTCCGTTCTGCGGCTACCACATGGGCGATTACTTCGCGCATTGGCTGAAGGTCGGCAAGAAGAGCACGGCGGACAAACTGCCGAAAATTTTCTGCGTAAACTGGTTCCGCAAATCCGCCGAAGGCAAGTTCATGTGGCCGGGTTTTGGCGACAACAGCCGTGTCCTGAAATGGGTCTTTGAGCGCTGCGCCGGCGAAGGCAAGGCTGTCGACACCGCGATCGGCGCAATGCCGACTCCGGATGCGATCGACATCAGCGGTATTGAAAACGAAGTTTCCATGAGCGATCTCAAGGAGCTTCTCTGCGTCGACAAGGCCGGCTGGTTGGAAGAGCTTGCGATGATCAAGGCGCATTACGCGAACTTCGGCGACAAGCTGCCGAAAGAACTCGCCGCGCAGTTGGTTGAACTCGAGGCGCGTTTGAAGTAACGCTTCAACATCTCAAAAGGCCATCCGCATTTTTGCGGATGGCCTTTTTTTTGATTTGAACAGTTTCGAAAGGCGCAAAGCGGGGATCTTAGAGGTCTGCCTGGAGGAATGCTTCGGCTTCGTCGAAGAGCTCGCACACCACGGGGAGCGCGGGGAGGCCGGCACGCAAACGGGGAAGGTAGGCGCATTCGTGAAAAATGCGCCGCCCGCTGGAGGTGGCCAGATCGTAGGCCCACCCGAGTTTGGAGGCGAGAAAGTCCAGTTCCGTGCGGAAGTCGTTGTTTTCCGGGGAGGTATGTTTGCGGAGGGATGCTTCGACGGCGGGCGAAAGCTCCGGCCGTGGATCGAGGCTCCAGACAATGGACGGGTTTTCCCGTGTTTCCACATACTCCAAAAGGATGGGCATAATATCGATTTTATCGGCATCGCGCACCGCGCCGGTCAAAAGCCGCGCAAGCGGAGAAAGGCGCGGCGACATCGCACGCTGGTTGTGCTGGGCGAGAACGGCGCACACCGCGCCGCGTTCAACAGAAGAAAAATCATCCAAAAGCCTGTCTTCCCGCACAAGGCGGGCGGAGAGCTTTCCGTGGTCGCAGCTTCGTCCGTCGGAGAAAGTTTTGAAACGCCGGAGTTGTTCAAACCGGCCGTAATCATGAAAAAGCCCGGCGAATTCCAGGAGCTGTTGTTCGCGCGGCGCAAAGCCTTCCTCGCGCCCGATGCGCGCAGCCAGGTCGCCGACGCGCAACGAATGCTCGAGCTTCAGCTGAATATCCCGGTCAAGGGCGAAATCGCCGCTCAAATAACGCGCGGCGTACGTCTTGAGGTAGTCGATCACGGTTTTACTTCGTAAACCGCTTCGGCCGCTTGCCGCGCGGCGGAAGAACTTTGGGGGGAGAGGAGGCGCTTGACCTCGGCCATGCCCGCTTCGACGTCCTTGCGGCGGGAACCCCCGGGAAGGATGGCTTCACAGGCGGGAGTAAGCGTATCCGCCTTTACCTTCCACTGCAGGAATTCCTGGAAAACCTCACGGTTTGCAATGATGTTGACCATGGTGAAAAATCCACGGTACAAACGTACGACCAACGAGGCGATAAGAAGCGTTGCCGTGTTCAGTTTGTACACGGAAACCAGCGGCAGTCCGGCGATGGCCGACTCCACCGTAACCGTACCGCTCGCAGCCAGGCCCGCGCCTGCCATTTGTTGGTACCGCGCCGTGTCGCCCACCTCGATTTGCAATTCCGGAGCCAACGGATGTTTTCGGGCGAACGCTTCGTACATTTTTTTGCAACGATCCGCGATGCGCGGGCGCGGCGCGGAAAGGACAAAGCGCAACGAGGGATAACGGGCGTGCAATTTGCAAATCGTATCCAGCATGGGGGGCAAAAGACGATCCACCTCCATCATCCGGCTCCCGGGGAGCAGCAGAAAAAGATCCGGGTCGCGGACGATCGCCGGATCAAGGCGTTCGCCGACAATGTCCAACAACGGGTGGCCGACGAACTCCGCCCGGAGGCGCGTCGGGGCGAAGACATCGACCTCAAACGGGAAAATCACCAGCATTTTGCGGCAAATCCGCGCCAGTACCGGCAGCCGCCACTTCCCCCAGACCCAGAGGTGCGGACACACATACCAGATCACCGGGATTTTTGCCCAATGCATCATCAATGCGAAAAGAAGGTTGAACCCGGGATAATCGATCAGCACCACCGAATCGGGGCGCACCCGTTTCGCCCGCTTCACAAGGCGGAAAAAAACTGCGATAAATGTGAAGATATGCCGCAGGATCTCCACCACGCCGATCACGCCGAGCTCCGTCGAATCGACGTGAATTTCCACCCCCGTCGCCTGCATCGCGGGGCCGCCCATGCCGGCAACGTGTATTTCTTCGTTCCGTTCGCGGGCGATTTTACGCAGCTCCTCGGCCAGGCGCGCGCCATACACATCGCCCGAGGCTTCGCCAGCGACAATCCAGATTTGCCGTGTGCCGCTCATCGCAAACGCAACACGTCCTGCATGTCGTACAGTCCTGGCGTGGCTGTGGCAAGAAAACGCACCGCGCGCAAAGCTCCCAGAACAAATGTATCGCGGCTGGACGCCTTATGCGTCAGCTCCACGCGCTCGCCGCCCGTGGCGAAAATAACCGTGTGGTCGCCGACGACATCGCCGCCGCGCAGCGCATGAACGCCGATCTCGCCGCGCGGCCGGGCGCCGACCATGCCCTCGCGGCCGTTTTTCACCGCGTCGCCGTAGGAAACTTCGCGCTCGGAGCAGGCGATTTCGGCCAGCCGGACGGCGGTTCCGCTCGGGGCGTCTTTTTTGAGGTTGTGATGCATTTCGACAATTTCGATGTCGTATTCTTCGCCGAGGAGGCGCGTCGCCTCGCGCACGAGTTGGAAAAGAACGTTTACGCCGACACTCATATTCGCTGCAAAAACAATGCGCCCGCCGCTCGCCGCCAGTTCCGCGAGGTCTTCTTTCTCCTGCGCCGTCAACGCCGTGGTGCCGATCACCGCCGAGCATCCCGCGCGCAACGCCTGCGCCGCCAGTTTGACGACGTCCTCGGTCGCAAAAATAATCACCGCGTCCGATTTCGCCGCCGCCGCTTCCAGCGCATCGGTTATATGAACCCCGCAGGGCTCCAGGCCGGCAAGCTGTCCGGCGTCTTTATGAATAAAGGGGGAGGCGGCGCGTTCGACGGCTCCGGCGAGTTTGAGGTCGCCGCTCTCCAGAATGTTCGCCACCAAACGGCGACCCATGCGCCCGGCGGCGCCGCAAACAGTTACTCGAATCATTTTGCAACTCCTTGTAGTTTTACGGAAGCGCCAGCTGTTCGGCGCGTGGTGTCCAGAGAAGCGAATTGGGAATGCCCATCGGAAATTCCCGCACATTCCTGTAACGCCCCGACATTGCGCTCAGGGCATAGGGGGTGAACAGGAAGGTATACGGCTGTTCTTCGTGCAGCAGCGCGTGAAATTCGTGGCAGAGCTTGATCCGGGTTTCGTCGTCGAACGTTTCCCGGATTTGACCGATCAGTTCGTCCGCGCGGGCGTTGACGAATCCCACGTGATTGCTGCTTCCGGGGATTTCCGCCTGCGAAGAGTGCCAGAGCTGGTACGGATCCGGATCAAGGCCGAGGCTCCAGGCGAGGTTGCATGCTTCAAACTGTCGTTTCTCCAGCCGTTGAACGTAGACCGACCACTCCACCGCCTGGAGCTGCATATCGATTCCGGCGGCGGCGAACATCTCTTTTATCAGGGGGAGCATTTTGCCCTGTGTTGTGCTGCTGTTGATTTGCAGCATGGTGAAGCTGAACTTCTTTCCGTCTTTTTCCAGGATGCCGTCGCCGTCGGCATCGCGCCAGCCTGCTTGCGCAAGCAGCTCCGCGGCGCGTTTCGGGTCGAACGGCCAGGGCTTTATGGCGCTGTCGTAGTAAACGGTTTCCGAGAAAAACGGTCCGCTTGTTACTTTGCCCAATCCGAAAAGAACCTCCCGGAGAATTTTTTCGCGGTCGATAAGCAGTGTCAGCGCCTGACGCACCCTTTTATCCTGAAAAAGCACATTGCGCAAATTGTAGCCGATGTAGGTGTAGGAGTTGCTGAGATGTTTGTATTTTTTCAGCTTTCCACTCTGAAATTCCGGGATGTTCAAACGGTTTGTCCATTGTTCCGCTGTCAGGTCGAGGATGTCGAGTTTTCCGGCCAGGAGGGCTTGAAAACGGGTGTTCGGCGCCTGGTAGAGCTCGCAGGAGAGTGTGTCGATCGCAGGCCCCACGCCGAGCGCATTTCCGAAGTAATTTTCAAAGCGCTTGAAGACAACACGTTCTCCTTTATCCCAACGGACAAAACGGTAGGGGCCGCAGCCGATCAGGATGCGGTTCCGCTCGTGGTCGTCGTTGAAGCGCTGTCCGCTGAACGGCCCCTCGTACGCGTGGTACAAGTGGCGCGGCAGGGGCGTCATCCCCAGCGTGAACGCGAGCGAACCGAAGTACGGTTTCTTCCAGCGGACGACGAACTCGTAGTCGTTCAAAACGTCGAGCCCTTCCAAATCCTGGTAATAGGAACGCAGCGGAGCGGCGTTGACGTCCGGGTTGTTGATAACGTCCACATAAAATTTGAAGTCGTGCGCGGTCAGTTCCACGTTGCGGTGTTTCTTCCCGTTCACCGGATCGGTGAAGTCGTGGTAGAAAACGCCGCGCCGGAGCTTGATATGGTAGCTTTTTCGGTCTCCCGAGATTGTCCAACTTTCGGCCAGCATCGGCTCGAACTGCTCCAGTTTTCCATAATTGCGTTCCGCCAGCGAGGCGGAACAAAGATTGTGGAAATACGACGCCTGCGCGTCGTTGTTGATGAGCGTGTTCATATTCTGCGTATCGGCAAAAATCGCGCTGATGAGCCGATCCCCCGGTTCGGCGGCGGGATCGAAAAATGCAACGTTCGCCACAACCGATTCAGCGGCCTTGGCCTGTGGCGTCGCCGTAACGTCCGTGCGCTGGCCGCCCAGTGACTGCATCTCCGCAAGGCGATCCACGATGCGAAAACTCGCCGCCGCCTGGCGGTCGACCGCGCGCAGGAGCAAAAGGCCTAAAGCAATCACGGCAAGCGTCAGTACCGTCAGTATGAATTTCAAATAAGCGGATGAACCCATCTTTCCCTCAACGTTGCGAAATGCGGTAGGTCATCACCGCGCCAATGGTTTGAAACAAAATATTCGGCAGCCACAGAAGATACTGGGGATACAGCCACGTGAATTTCGTCAGCGATTCGCAAAGGATAATCGACATGAAGAACGCTCCCGCCAAGATCACGCTCAGAAAAAGCCCGACCGACGTTTCCCGGCGCGACGTCCGGATCGCCAACGGCAATCCGAGGAGGAGGAACGCGATCGGCGAGAGGGCGAACGCGATGCGTTGGTTGAGTTCCACCTCCAGGCTTGTCGTGTCGCGCTTCATCATTTTAACAATGCGTATCCGCGCGATCAACTCTTTGAGTGTCATGAATTTATCGCGCGACCCCACATTGATTTCACTCATCTGCTTCCCGTAATCGAACGGCAGCAGGAGTTCGGCGTTGAACATGTGGGTTGCCGGCACGGATGTTTTGTCGACAATGCGGCAATCGAAAAGGCGGACGGTCATGATTTTGGCTTCGTGGTCCACTTCAATTTTTCCGGAGAGGGCGCTGATGTCCTGTTCCGGAACTCCATTTTTGCCCAGCTTGTAGATCTGCACGCCGCTTACGGTGTCCTCCGTGGGTTTGTCGTCCACGCATATAAGGAGGTTATTGAACTCGACAGCACGCCCCGGATCGAAGAGCGCCTGCGGCTGGTTGATGCCGGCGATGGTCATGAGTTGGCGGGACTTTCCGAGGAGCGGCGGTCCGAGTTCCACTTGCAAATACAGACACAATCCGGTCAAAGCAAGTGTAAAGAGGAGGATCGGCGATACAATCTGCAGAATGGACACCCCGCAGGCGCGCATCGCCGTGATTTCCGAATCGGCGGAGAGGCGGCCGAAAACCAGCATCACGCCGACCATCACCGCCCAGGGGACGGTGAACGTAAGGATCACCGGCAGGATATAGAGGGTGAATTTGAAAAATTCGACCAAAGGAATTCCTTTGGCGATAAAGTCGAAAACCTTGATCAGGTTTGCGCCGGTCATGCCAAAAGTCAAAATAAGGATCGCCATGCCGAACGCCAGCAGGAACCCGCGAAGTACGTAAAGATTCAATATTTTCATAATAAGACGTAAAGATACATGCGTTTCGCCGGATTGGCAAATCATTTTTTCAAAAAAAATGTATTCAGGCACTTTATTTTCATCTTTTTCATGATATAGTACTAAGATAGGGTTGCAAGTAGCTGGGGCCGTAAATGCGTCTTTTCCGGTTCCGCATGCATAAAATAAATTGAGAAATCAGCGCTGCGCAAGGAATTCACCGAAAATTATGAAAGATCTCCAACAGACCGCCGGGTTCATGTCCAACTTGGAACCGTCCGCCACGCTGGCAATTTCCGCCCTGGCCAATGAGCTGAAAGCCCAGGGGCAGGACGTTTGCAGCCTCTCCGCCGGCGAACCGGACTTCGATACCCCGCAGCCGATCAAAGATGCTTGCATCGAAGCGCTCCAGGCCGGGAAAGTTTGTTATACGCCCGCCAGCGGCCTGATGGACCTGCGCAAACTTGTAGCCGAAAAATTTATCCGCGAAAACAATATTGCAACAACTCCGCAACAAGTGGTTGTCGCCCCCGGCGCCAAATTTTCTCTCTTCAGCGCCATGGCCGCTCTCTGCGGCCCGGGGGATGAGGTGATCATTCCGGCGCCTTATTGGCTGAGTTATCCGGAAATGGTTCGCGGAACCGGCGCGTCGGTGGTGGAAATCGGCTCGTGCGCGGAGCACAACTACGAACTTGATCCCGCTGAACTCGAAAACGCCATTACCGACCGTACGCGGCTTTTAATTCTGAACTCGCCGAGCAACCCGACCGGCGCGGTCTACCGCCGGGAAACGCTGGAAAAAATCGCGGAAATCGCCGTACGCCGCAACATTATGGTCCTTTCGGACGAAATTTACGAAAAGCTCATTTACGACCGGGGCGCGCCGCACATCAGCATCGCCTCGCTGAATCCGGAAATCAACGCCCGAACCATCACGGTGAACGGATTCAGCAAAACCTATGCGATGACCGGCTGGCGTTTGGGCTATCTTACCGCGCCGCTGTGGCTTGCCAAGCGCATCATCGCATTCCAAAGCCATGCCACCAGCAACGCGACGACGTTCGCGCAGTACGGCGCGCTTGCGGCGTTGCGCGGCAAGGCCGATGTGGAAGTGGAGAAAATGTGCGCCACGTTCGCCCACAGGCGCGACTTGATTTACAATCTGGTGCGGGAAATACCGGGTGTTTCCTGCATCCGTCCGCAGGGAGCGTTCTATTTATTGTGCGATGTTGCGGGCTTCGGACTGAAATCCGAAGAATTTTGCACGCGTTTGCTTAACGAACAGAAACTTGCGGCCATTCCGTGCCGAGCCTTCGGAGCGGATCATGCAATTCGTCTGTCCTACGCATGTTCGGAGGAAAACATTCGCAGTGGCGCGGCGCGACTTGCCGCGTTCTGTGCGGCGTTGAGAAAATCTTGAAAATCATTCCCGCTTGATGCGGGAAAACAACGGGAGGGGAATCCATGAAACGACTGAATCCAATGATCGGGGCGCTTCTGGGAGCGGCGTGCTTGTTCTTTGCCGGCTGCCGGACGTCGCAGGAAAACGAAGACAATAAAAAGCCGTCCCCGACCATTGTTCTCTCGGAAAACGAGAGCGAATTTGCGGAAGCGGCGGACCGCTATGCGGCAAAGGTTCTTTCGGCCATTCGCGATAACGACTACGAACTTTTCCACTCGCTTGTGCCGGATGCCTATAAAAAAGAACAAACACCGGAAAAATTTGCCGAGATGCGGGGGAGGTTGATCGGAACCAAAGGAAAGATCGCCGGTTTCAAGTACGTCGACTCGCTTGAAATGCCCCCCCGGCAAATTCGATTGTGGAAGGTTTCGACCGAGGTTGAGGTAGCTCCCTCGAAGGGTGAGGCACATATGCTTCGTCGGGATCTTCTTTTCCGCTTCTTTGTCGCGTCGGAAAACGGCAAACTTGCGGTCTATGCGTTTGGTTTTTGAAAACGTTGTGTTATTACGAGGATGACATGAAAAATCTGACACAAAAGCAGAAAGATATTCTTGATTTTATTGAAGAATTTCTCCTTACGGAAAATATGGCCCCGACCGTGTATGAAATAGCGGAGCATTTTCAGCTCAAAACATCGACCGTCTTCGCCCATTTGCGGGCGCTTCAGCGTAAAAATGAACTTACCCGCAGCGCTAAGGCGCGAAGCATCAGCCTGACACGGATGCGCGAAACAGCGCGTTCCGTGGTGCGGACATGGCTTATTCCTCTGTTGGGACGCGTCAATGCGGGACTGCCTTCGGAAAGCCTGGAATTCCGTGAAGCGGAGATTCCGGTTATACCCAATCCGGGCTATGGCGACCCGAAACACTTGTTCGCTTTGCGTATCCAAGGGGAAAGCATGCGCGACATCGGCATTCTCGACGGCGATATTGTTCTGGTTTCCCAGCAGCTTGTGCCGCGTTCGGGTGATGTTGTTGTCGCACTTCTCCAGAGCGGCGAGGCGACCGTGAAAAGCTTCCATCCCCTCCTGCATGGCGAATTGGAACTCCGCCCGGCCAATCCCGCATTTTCCACGCAGCGTTATCAGGCCGGCGAAGTAATCATTCAGGGTAAAGTAGTCGCACTTCAGCGCGAATTCTGAACGCGATGAATGCCAGAAGCGAACCGGCATGATGCGCTGGTCTTCCTCCCCGCTCTGGCCGTTTCGCCTGACACGCGCTTTGGGCGTGTTTCCGTGTCCTTTGTGTGAAAACGGGGATGGCGGGGGACAAAACCGTTTATGCGGAGCTTGCCGGAAAAATATCCATTTTTTCTCCGGTGAACGATGTCGTGGTTGTGGCGGTGAATTGGATGGAATTCTCGGCCTTTGCTCCGAATGTCTGCTCGTTGGTGCTCCGCCCTGGCAGGCGGCGGTTTCGGTCTGCGCCTACGCCGGAGGCGTTGGCGAATTGATCCGCCACTTCAAATATGGAAACCGTCCGGAGCTTGCACGCGTGCTTGCCGACTTGGCGTTGCCCGCATGGCGTGAACAAAATCTCGCGCCGGACATGATCGTCGGCGTTCCTCTGCATTGGACGCGGCGCTTTACGCGCGGCTTCAATCAAACGGAACTACTGGGGGAACATTTTTCCCTTGCCTTGGGCATTCCTATGGAAAAACCCCTGCGACGTATACATTCCGCCGCTCACCAGGCTGGGCTTAATCGTGAAAAACGCCGGAAAAATATGCTCCGCTCCTTCATGCTCCGTCCCGGTGCGATCGTTCGCGACCGTCGTATTCTTTTGATTGACGACGTCTTCACCACCGGCGCCACATTGAACGCCGCCGCCCGCGCCCTCGCTATCGGAAAGCCCGCCGCTATCTACATCCTCACCATCGCGCGCGCCTAAGCTGGAGCATGAACACTGGGAGAGTGGTGGCCCCTTGCCCCCCTCGGAGCCTTGCGGCGCAACAGGGGCTTTTAGCGCCTGTACCCGTTGTATTATTCGGGGCGGACTGATGTGGCTATACGCGATGTTTCGTTGCCCGCCCGGCATCTCGAAAGGGGGGCC
The DNA here is from genome assembly GCA_031549345.1 of Victivallaceae bacterium. Taxonomy (GTDB): domain Bacteria; phylum Verrucomicrobiota; class Lentisphaeria; order Victivallales; family Victivallaceae; genus CASFRF01. The sequence continues at coordinate 53,025 of JAVBPY010000009.1, read as the reverse complement.
TGGGGGGGAAAGCGCGGTTTCCCCCCGGACTCTGTCGCTTCGCGCCACCGGCCCATCAATCAGCGTTTGTTTTCCAGAAGATCCGTTTCTTCAAGTTTTCCGTTTGTCAAGCGGAATGTCGCGAGGGCGTTCGCTTTGATTGAAACAGGGAATTTTTTCCCCGCGCAACGGAGTTCCGTTTTCGTGTCGCGCCCGGCGCATTCCCAGAGGCGAATGACCAGCGAGGCGCCGTCTTCCGAGCGTTTCAGTGCGCCGAGGACCACGTTCTTCGCGCTGATTTCCAGTTCCGCCGCGGGCGCTTTCGGCTTCATGTTTTCCTGCGTCGGGAAGTAGACAAAGCCGACCGGCGGCTGCGAAACTTCCAGCGACGCGGCGACGAGTGCCTCATTGGATGCGGCTTCCGCGCCGAAACAGAAGGTGAACGCCGCTTTTCGTACGCCGATGTCCTGGTGGGCGATCAGGCGGTTGCGGTAGTGTTCGTTCCCTTCCGTAACGCGCATGGCGCTGTACGCGGGGGTGCGAAGAACGCTTAAGTGCAGCGCCGACGGCGTAACGTGGTAAGCATGCGTTCCGTGGCCGAGAACCGCCCAGGCGCTCCCTTGCGCGGGGGTGGAGCGGATGAAGCGCTGGAATGTACGCTCGCGGTCGCGCGGTGAAACGGCGTTGGTTTCGTCATCGATGCTGTAGCACTTTTCCGCCTCGAGCCGAATTGCGGGGGCGGCGGGGCGGAGGGCGAGCTTGAGCATCTTTTCCGTTTCCATGAACTGGCTTTCCAGTTCGACGCGTACGCGTGCGCGGGTTTTCTCCACCAGATAGCGCACGGTGAGCGCGCTGCGATGGTAGAGGAAATGTGCTTCGATCACGGTGCGGAACGGGCCGTCTTCCACCACTTGCACCGGGCGACAGCGGCGTTTGAAGCCGGGATTCACCGCTTCGGTCGTCAAATAACGCGTTGCCTCGTCCACGGTCATTAAGCGGAATTGGCCGGCGCTCTTTTTCCAATGCAGTTTGACTTCCCAGCTGTTGGGGATGTCGTCGAAAATTTCCGGCAGGAAGGAACCGGGTTTGAGCACGGTTTCTCCGTTCAGCTTGCAACTTGCAAGGCCCGTGCGGCGGCTGACTTCAAACTCGAAGCCCGGGGCGTGTACGACAACCTTCGCCGCGTCGGGCATAACGGGCATGGGGAGCGGACGGATGTTTTCCTTGGGAATGCACTCGTACGTCGCGTCGATCCGGCGGTAGCCCAAGGCCGGAAGGGTCAGCATAAAAACCGCTTTCCGCCGCCATTCTCCCCAATTGGGGTCGTCCAGATTCATTTCGGGGCGCTCGAATTGCGCGGGAAGTTCCTTGCCGTTGCTGAAAAGGTGGCGAATCACGCCGTCGGAGCCCCATTGGAGGGCATTGCCGTACTCCATTTCCACCAGCGTTGTTATTTCATGCGCGTGCGGGTTGAAGACGAAGAAGGGGGTGGCCATGTCCGCACCCTGCGGCTCGTCGCGCAGGAGGGCGATCATCGTTTCGGCACGTTTGCGGCGGAGGATTTCCTCGGCGTGCGCCAGTGCATTCAGGCTCTCTCTTTCCACCGTTTCGATGCCCGAGCCGGGGAGAATGTCATGGAATTCGGCGAAGAGAATGTCCTTCCAGGCCGAGTTCAAATCGATGGCGGGGTATTCCTTTTTCCCCTTGCTCCAGGCGAGTGCGCAGAGTCGTTCCACGGTGTTTGCCATGTTTTCCAGTTCCCAATGCCGCTGTTTGATGCGGATCATCGAGGTGTAGCACCCATCCATCACCTGGTTGAAGTCGCCGGTTACCACCGGCAGTGAAGTTTTGTCGCGCATCGCAAACGTGTGGGCGAAGAACGCGTCCGGCGAGGATTCGATGAATTCGACGTCCGGGAAATCGCGCCGCATCTCCGGCAGCTGTGCGTATTCTTTGCGCGAGGGGCCGCCGCCGTGGTTTCCGATGCCCCAGAGGAACATGAAATCGCCCTCGGCGGCATAATGCTTCGGCCAGTTGCCGTCGCGCATCGATTTGCGGAGTTCCCCCTGGGTTAGGTAGTGGTCGTCCGACCGGCGGGCGACGATCTGGGCTCCGCTTGCGTGACGCCAGAGAAAGGGGCCGACCGGCAGTGGCTTCTGGTTCGGGTTGGGGCGGCAGAAAACGTAATATTGGAAGCCGCATCCCGCGAGAATCTGCGCCAGTCCCTGCGGATGGCCGAAGGTGTCGAAATTGTACGCCGTTTCCGGGCGCACGCCGAATTTCTCCAGGAAGTACCGGAGGCCGAGGAGGTATTGACGAACGACCGCCTCGCCCCCGGGGCCGATCAAGTCCGGCTGGAGGTAGGCCCCGCCGGAGATGCACCATTTTCCTTGCTTGACAAGCTTTTGAATCCGCGCGAAAAGCGGTGGATCGTTGCGTTCCACCCATTCATACAGGAGTGCTTCGTTGTGGACGAAGACGAAGTCCGGGTGCTTGTCGCAGAAATCGGCGGCGATGCGGAACGTCGAGATCGCTTCAGTCAACCCTTCTTCCCACGGCCAAAGCCAGACGGGATCGATGTGGGCGTTGCAGACCAGGAAACACTTCTGTTTTTTCATGGGAGCACTCTCTTTGGTTAACGTAAGGCTTCTTTAACAGCTTCCACCGTCGGATCGATCAGGCGCGGACGATTGGCATAGGTGCCGCGCACGCCGTAGGCGTCAAACAGCTCATCCTTGTGGTAGCCGACGACCGCATCGGGGTCTTTGAGGACGTTGCCGGTGAGGATGCCCACCACGGTGGCGTCCGGATCGATCACGCCCGCGTCCACAAGCTTTTTTGCCCCGGCGACCGAACAGCAGGAGGCGGGTTCCGCGCCGATTCCGGCGGCGTCCACCATGGCTTTGGCGTCCATGATCTCCTGTTCGGTTACGCTCTCGACCACACCGTTGCTCCAGGCGATGCCGCGCAGGGATTTTTCCCAGCTGAACGGATTGCCGATGCGGATTGCCGTGGCGATGGTTTCCGGATTGAGGACCGGTTCGTAGGGGGTTTTGTTTTTCCACATTTTCGCCAGCGGGGCGGAGCCCTCCGCCTGGATCACCGCGATACGCGGAATTTTGCTGATGATACCCAGATCGTAGAGCTCTTTCAGTCCCTTGGAAAGGGCGGTGTTGTTGCCCAGGTTTCCGCCGGGGATCACAAACCAGTCCGGAACCTGCCAGTCAAGCTGCTGGAGAACTTCGAATCCGATCGCCTTCTGGCCTTCGATGCGGAAGGGGTTGATGGAGTTCAATAGATAGATGTTCAGCTCTTCGCAAACCTGCTGCACAAGGGTGAGCGCTTCGTCGAAATTGCCCCGCACCTGCAGGGTGCGCCCGTTGAACGCAAGCGACTGCGCGAGCTTCCCGTAGGCGATTTTACCTTCCGGGATGAAGATGACGGCACCCATTCCGGCGACCGCCGCATAGGACGCCATGGAGGCCGAGGTATTCCCTGTGCTCGCGCACGCTACCTGGCGCGCGCCGTAGTATTGCGCCGCTGTCGCGCCGCAGGTCATGCCGCGGTCCTTGAAGCTGCCTGTGGGGTTTTCTCCCTCGTGTTTGAGCCAGAAGTTTTTCAATCCCGCGTAGTTTCCGGCTTTTCCGGCCGGATACAAGCGGGTGTTGCCCTCGTAGCGGGTTACAAGCCGGTCTTCCGGGAGGTCGAAAATCAGTTCTTTGTAACGCCATACGCCGGAGGACATGGGGCCGCGGCGTGTTCCCCAGCGTTTTTCCCAGAGCGCCTTGAGCTCGCCGCCGTCCACGCCGCTGAAATCGCGGACAAGATCGAGCGCTCCGCCGCAGTCGCAGGTGTAGCGGATTTTGGCGAGATCGTAGGTTTTTGCGCAGTGGACGCAGACGAGTTGGGCGGGCATCGGTTTCATGGATTCATCTTCCTAAAAATTAAGTTTTCGGATTGCCTGGCGTAAAAGAATTTCGGAGGTATGTTCCTCTTCCGGGAGTTCCGCGAGGAGAGCGTTGATGGTTTTATCGATTGCGTCGCGCTTGAAGCCGAGCTGTTCGAGGGCCAGCGCCGCGTCGGCGGCTTGCGCAACGCGCGGCGCTCCGCCGGAAAGCGCGGGGAGGACGATGCCGAATTCGCGGAGTTTATCGCGCAATTCGACCACGAGGCGTTCCGCCGTCCGTTTGCCGATGCCGGAGATGCGGCCCAGGGCTTTGAGGTCGGACGTAGCGATGGCTTCGCAGAAATTCGGCACCGGCATATGGCTCAGGATATTCAGCGCGATTTTTCCGCCGATCCCCGACACGTTGATCAACTGGCGGAAAAGAGCGCGTTCCTCCGCCGTGGCGAAGCCGAAAAGGGTGATCGCGTCTTCGCGCACCTGTGTGTGGATGAAGAGCGTCGCCTTTTCTCCCGGGCGCGGGAGTTTGTCGAACGTGGAAAGGGGGATGGACACATCGTACCCCACGCCGTGCGCGTCAAGGACACAGCTTGTGTAGTTCGATTCCAGGAGAACGCCGGAGAGGCGCGCGATCATCGGACCTCCTCCAAGAGGATGTCCAGCGATATATCCGCCGCCTTTACCGAGTGGGTCAGCGCCCCCGCCGAAACGAAGTCGAGCCCCAGTTTACCCAGCGCCGGGAGGCGCGGCAACGTGATGCCGCCGGAGGCTTCCAGTTTGGAACGGCCGGCGTTGATGCGGATGGCTTCGGTCATCATTGCGTCGGACATATTGTCCAGGAGGATGTAGTCGGCCCCGGCCTCGGCGGCTTCGGCGACTTCCTCCAGGCGGTCGGCCTCCACCTCCACCTCCAAGGCGGGGTAGGCGGCGCGGGCGCGGGCGATGGAGCGGGCGATGCTCCCGGGACCTTCCAGGGCCGCAAGTTCGCGGTGGTTGTCCTTAATCATGATCCGGTCGTACAGCCCGATTCTGTGGTTCCCCGCGCCGCCGACGGCGACGGCGTATTTTTCCAGATTCCGGTATCCCGGCGTGGTTTTCCTTGTGTCGAGCGCCACGGTTGTTTCGCCCAGCGCTTTCTGGTAGCGGCGTGCGGTGCTTGCCACACCGCAGAGGCGTTGGAGGAAGTTGAGCGCGGTGCGTTCGGCCGTCAGAATGGATTGCGCGGAGCCGGTAATTATTGCAAGGATTTCACCGTTTTGGCAGACATCCCCTTCCGCCTTGTGCGCGGTGAAGCGCAGCAAGGGATCGACAATGTGGAACACCCGTTCGGCCACGGGGAGTCCCGCGAGGACCATTTCCGGCTCTTTCGCAAGGAGAATGGCGCGGACGTTCCGCCCCGCCGGAACGACGGCCAGCGTTGTGGCGTCGCCGATGGAATCCAAGTCCTCCTGGAGGGCGAGCTCAATCAATAGATCGATCCGCCGCCAATCGAGTGTGGGGATGGTTTGTTTCATGGACATTCGACCTCGCGTGAAATATTTTGGATGGATTGGGCGCGTCCGGTGCGGTAGTCGTAGCCGACGACGGTCGCGTCGAGCCGGAAAACGCCTTCTTCGATGGTTTCAAGGCGGACGGGCATCCCCGTCCGGAATTTTTTGAGCACAGCGTCCACGTCGCGCCCCAGGACGGAACGTGAAGCGCCGACCATACCCACGTCGGTTTGCGTCGCTGTTCCGCCGGGAAGGATTCGCGCGTCCGCGGTCGCCGCGTGGGTGTGGGTGCCCAGGACGGCGGTTACTTTGCCTTCCAGAAAATAACCCATGGCGATTTTCTCGCTGGTCGCTTCCGCATGGAAATCCACGAAAATGGTGTTCACATACGGGGGAATTTCCCGGAGGATTCGCTCCATGGTTTCAAACGGGCAGTAGGCGCTCTCACGCATAAACACTTTGCCCTGGAGGGAGACGACCGCGATTTCACCCCCCGCCGGGTTGCGGAAGACCCCCCATCCCCGTCCCGGCTGGAGGGGGGATAAATTCGCGGGGCGGAGGACTTTGTCGAGCGACGCAATTTCCGCATCGAACCCCTTCTGGTCCCACACGTGGTCCCCGGTGGTCAGTACGTCGCAGACGCCGAGGAGCTCCGTGGCGAGTCGTCCTGTAAGTCCGTTGCCGTTCGCGCAGTTTTCCGCGTTGGCCACGACAAATTGGATGTTGAATTCCCGCCGCAGTTCCGGGACGAGGCGGGCAACGGCCTGCCTGCCTCCCTTACCCACGATATCGCCGATCATCAGTACGTTCATAGTTCTCCGCAGTAATAATATATACGCCGATAAGATAACCCCGTTTTGCGGAATATTCCAGCCTCTTTTTCCCTTAAAAGAAAGGAACGCGGGAAAATCGTGCAAAAGTTTCGCCGCATTGCTTGAAAAGAGGCGGGAAAGATGTATATTAGACGCATCTAATAAATGGAAACGGCTTTGTTTGCCAAGATGAACAAAAAGGAGAGGAAGATGTCGTCAGGAAGAAAAAAGAAAATTTGGGGCCTGATCGCTTTGGGGGCCATCGCGGGGACTATGTTGGGAACGCAGCTTTTTGCGCCCGCAAAACTTCCCTACACACAGGCGACAGAGCAAGAGGTCGGCGCGGGCGGAGAAGTTGTATCCAAAATGCTCTCTTCGCTTGCCAAAGGGGACAAGACCGGCTTCCTGGGGTGTTGGGCGGCCACGCCGGACAAGAAGCAGTTGGAGGTTTGCCGGATCGTCCTCGGCGGCAAAGTAAAATCCGACGGCGGGTTTGACGTTGTCGGCGCAACGCATCTCCGTGAGAGCGGGAACCTCCGGCTCGATGTTGTTTTCAACGGGAGCGGATGTCCGGCGACTGTGGAGCTCCAGCCGGAGAAGGAAAACCCTTCGGCATGGCGGATCGCTTCCATTCGCGAATGATAAAGGATTGTATAAAATGAAAAAGAGTGCTTTTACATTGATCGAACTTCTGGTGGTCATTGCGATCATCGCGATTCTCGCTTCCATGCTTCTTCCCGCCCTGGGGAAGGCGCGAAAAAAAGGGCAGTACACCTCGTGCGTGAACAATATGCGCCAGATCTCCACCGGGTACCAGATGTACCAGCTTGATTACAACGACGCATGCCCCACCTACCAGCAGATGGGCGCTACGGGAGAAACCGCCCCCGCGCTGATTTACCGCCAGCCGTATGGAACGGACGACGGCAACGGCGGCGGAGAAGAAATCTATGGCATGTCCGCTGCGTTGTGGCCGTATACGCCCACGAAAGCGATCTGGCGCTGCCCCTCCGGAAGCCCGCTTGTCAAGGTTTCTTATTCTGTGCAGACCAATACGTTGGGCTACATTTCGGGAACCAATAAAAATCCCGGCAGCGTAACCGATGCGGCCACGGGGACGTCGGTTCTCCGTACTCGAATCAACCTCAAGCGCTACAACGCCATTCGTGCGCTCACTGTGCTTTTGGAAAACACCAACGTTGTCGGCGCGCACAAGACCGGTGTTACAGACACGGCAAGCGCCTCGGCGCTCGGCACGCTCGTAACAGCAAACCGTGTGTACAACCACGATGGGGCGCTCGGGTTCTACGGCGCCGATGCGACGCTCCGTATGACCGCCGATGGAACCGTTATGCTCCAGGGGGTCTGGACGCAGTTTAATCAAGGGAAAACCATGCCGCGCGGCGGACTGTTTTGAGCATTGCGGAACTTCTTTATGCATACGAAGTTAGATTCATCTAATGCCTGCTTTTTCCGGATTCTCCGTCGCCGTCGCACAGCGCTTGTCGCGCGCCGTGCGCCGGGGGCATTGGCGCGGGGGCTTTTCCCCGCTTCGTTCGCACTTTTCTTCGGATGGGCGCCGTTTGCGGTGGTTTGGTGTATTTTTTCCATCTGGTTTCTGGCGCGTTCCTTTCCGGCCCTTCGCGATGTCGCAAAGGGATTGGACCGGAGCGCCGGGAGCAACAGCGCGATCGAAACGGCACGGGAGCTTTTGGAGGCGAACGCGGATTCGCCCTTTGCCGTGTACGCGATTGCGCGCGGGAAGAAGATTCTCCTTGGATTTCGGGGGGCTCCGTTTTGTGAACGCGATCGCCGCCCGTTTCGCGCGTTGTGCCTGGCGTCGATCGTTTTGGCGGCAACTCTTTTAAAGTTACCATTGGGGGTTCTCGAAGGAGTGGAAACACCGAATCCGAAGAAACATTTGGGGCAGGGCAACCTCTCCCGTGCCGGAGAGGAGATTCACCGGGAAGCGCTTCATGTACAGGAAAAAGGAGCGTCGGGGAATCACGAACGTGCCGGCGTGCGTCGGGCGTCCGGCATTGCGGACTCCGGCGCGGCCTCGGGTGCTTCGCCTGCGGGCAAAGACGCGAAAATGCCGAAAGAGGCACAAGGTACAAAGCGTACCGGCGCCTCCGCCAATCACGCCGATTCCCGCAATGCCGGAGATGGCAGCTCCGGTCTTGGCGGGGAGATGGAGGGGGACGATTCGCAACTTCCCGCTCCCGGCGCTTCCGCATTGAATATGGAACGCGCGGATTCGAATACGGAAACGCGCAGGAAGAAGCGCGAGCCGGACCGTGTCCAGGCAGGCCTGAATCTCTCCAAACTCGATTCCGCCCCGCCTGCCGGACGCGACGAATCCAAGGAAAACGGCGAGGGCGACCGCCCCGGCGAAGGGCGCGGCGGACCCTCCGGTGCTAAAAAAGCGCGTGGAACCGCCGCTTTTTTGCCGCTTATTCCGGAACCCGACGCGGTTTCCGGGATGCTCTCTTACGGTCCTGATATTTTGCGGCGCGAGAAAGCTCCGCCGGCCTCCGGGGGTGCCCCGGAAGAAGCCGCAATCGTATCCAGCCGGATTCGACCGGAGGAGCGGATGGCTGTCAAACCTACGCCGCTCGTCTGGAAAAAGATGTTCGGCGATTACATTCAAAATCTTTAAGAAATAGGAAATACGTATGAAACAGGATCATTCCCCCGTGGCGGTGCCGCGGGAAATCGCCGAATTCGCCGATCACTTCGCCGCCATCCGCCAGGAACTGGAGCGTGTTTTTGTTGGTCATGCTGAACTGGTTACGGATCTTCTCGCGGCTGTGAGTGCTGGGGGGCATGTCCTCCTTGAAGGCGTTCCGGGGTTGGGAAAAACACTCCTCGCCCGGAGTCTCGCGGCGGCGCTGGAGCTCACGTTCTCCCGTATTCAGTTTACGCCGGATCTGCTGCCGGCCGACATCACAGGCTCCCTTCAGCTCCTGGAGTCGCCGGACGGGACGCACCGGTTGGAATTCCGTCCCGGTCCGTTGGTGGCGCATTTTATTCTGGCGGACGAAATCAACCGCGCCACGCCCAAAACCCAGTCGGCTCTTCTCGAAGCGATGCAGGAACGCCAGATCACAGCGGGCGACCGGACACTGCGTCTTCCCGATCCTTTCATCGTCGTCGCCACGGAAAATCCCATCGAGCAGGAGGGTACCTATGCGTTGCCGGAGGCGGAGCTGGACCGGTTCCTCGTCAAACTCGAACTTGGCTATCCCGCTCCGGAGGAGTATTTGCGCATCATCGACCGCACTACGGGGGTGGAATCCCAGGAAGCGTTTCCCGTGGCCAACGCCGAAATACTCCTCGCCATGCGCCGTACCGTCCGCGCCGTTCTTGTCGCTGAAAGCGTCAAGCAGGAAGCTGTGCGCCTGGTCATGGCCACCCAGCCAGGCTCCGTCGCCGCGCCCGCTGCTACAACGGAACTTCTATTGCGCGGCGCGGGACCGCGCGCCGCGCAGGGGCTCATTCTGATGGCCAAGGTCTACGCTTTGCTCGACGGTCGTTCCGCGGCGGGGGTGGAGGATGTGCGGCGTGCCGCGCTCCCGGTTCTCCGCCACCGCATTGCGCCGAATTTCGAGGCGCGGATGCGCAAACTTTCGGCGGACGCGATTCTGGAACGCATTTTGCGCGGGGCGAAAGGCTGAAAATGAACGAAGCGCTTTTCCCGCCGGAATTCATCGAAGGCGCCTTCCGCATGGGTTTCCGTGCGGCGGCGGATCGCCGCGCGCCGTTTGCGGGTGTCCGCCGTTCCGCGCATCCGGGGGAGAGCCTCGATTTTCATGGACACGACGAATATCGTCCCGGGGACGACATCCGGCGGATGGACTGGAATGTTTTCCGGCGCTGCAAAAAGTTGGCGGTGCGGCGTTTTCGTGATTTCCCGCGCGGGTGCTGCCGGATTGTGCTGGATACGTCGCGCTCCATCCATTGCGAGGAGGCGCGTGTCGTGAGCGCTTTTCGCGCGGCGGCGGCGCTCGGGTGTGCGATTTTAGCCAACGCCGAAGCGCTTGAGCTTGCCTTTCCGGGAACCGGATGCGCGCATTGGTACAGGAACGGCAAGGCGGATGTTCCACGTTTTTTGGCCGATCTTGCGTTGCGGCGCGAGGCGCCGTTTTCGCATGCCATGGAATACTCCGGCGGAGGGCTCTGTTGGGTCGTCTCCGACTTCCTGGAGGCCGATCTGATAACGTTGGAACGGAAACTAGAGAGAGCGGGCGCTTTTTCGGTGGTTCGTATTTTCAGCGCATCGGAGGAGTACCCCGATTTCAGCCGCGAAACACGCCTGGTCGATTGTGAGTACGGATATTCTGTGAACATCGCACCGGATCGGAGCATCGCGGAACGCTACCGCGTCGCGCGGATGCGTTTTCACGGCATTCTCGATGCGCACGCGCTGCGCAGTGGAATGCGCCATTACGCGCTCCCGGCGGAATCCGGCGCATCGGATATTTTGAACCGTCTTTTCCCGGAGGGGCTGGTATAATGTTTTCCAATGAATTTCCCTTGGGATGGAGTTTGGCGGGTTTGGGCCTTTCAGCGCTTCTTCTCGCGGCGTTGTTCTTCCTGCGTATCCGCTCTCGCGAGCGCGTCGTACCGGGTGTCATGCTGTATCGGGAGGCTCTAGCGCCGCTTCTCCGGCGGCGCCTCGGCGGCGTCTTTTCCCGCTGGCGGCACTTTTTGTTCCTGCTTCTCCTGCTTACGCTTGCGGCGCTGGCAGTGTCGGAACCGATTTTGGCGCGGCGGAATGTTGTGATCGTCGCATCGCCGGAGGGATTGTCCGCGGCATTGCAGTACGCTGAAGGGCGCGAGGTGATCCTGGCTGGTGTTTCCCCGGTGCGCGTACGCCGTGCCGCCGCAGCGGAACCGGGTGCGCCGAATCGTGGACTCGCCTTGGATTTGGCTTCCGCCTCTTCCGGGGAAATCCTTTACTTTGGGGCCGAACCGCCCCCGTACAGTTTTCCGCGGATGCGGCATGTCCGCGCGGGGAATCCGCTTGTTGTAAAGGAAGCGCCGCTTCGTGTGCGCGTTGCGGAGGATTGGAAGGCTCTTTTCTCCGGATTGGATAATGTCGTTGTTTCGGAGGCTCCCGAGGTTACGTTACAAGGTGTTGGGGAATCGCTTTTACCGGAATTGGATTTGGCGTATCTCCGTCATCGTCCGCCGGGGGATGCAGGGCAAATTTCCCGGTGCGAAGAAACAGGCGGCGTCCGGGGTTGGGGTTTGGCTCCTTGGCTTTTGAGCTTTGCTTTTCTTTTACTTCTGATCGATGCGCGTCTTTACCGGCGCGGGAGGGTTTCATGATTGCGTTCGAACAACCGTATTTTTTGTTTCTCCTGCTGGCACTCCCATTCCTCTGGATGCGCCGTGCCTTCGGATGGGCTCTTTTTTGTGGAATTTTTCTGGTGCTCGGCGCTGCGGCGCCCTTGATTCTTCGTTGGCCCTCCACGCCGGAAACCGTGCACATCCGGAACGCGGACAACGCGCCCCGGGCACTTCTGGAAGCAGGGAGCCGCATTGCCCGGCCCGGCGGCGGGCGCGTCGTTTTCCATGGGAGCGAGGGCGCTTTGAATGATTCGTTCGCCCGTGCGGCGGAACGTCTTTTCGCGCGGGGAATTCCCGTAGAGCTTGACTTGCAGCCCGCAACGCTCCTCGCGCCGCGTTTGATGGAGATAAAACTTCCTCCCTCCGCCGGGATCGGGGAAACGATCCCGCTTGTGCTCCGAATTGACGCCCCGAAGGCGGATGACGTGGAAATCGTCGTCGAACCCGGAGGGATTCGCGAACGCCTCGTTCTTCGTCCCGGACAATGTTTTTATACGCTCGATTGCGTGGCGGAGCGTCTTGGCGTACAGGATTTTACCGTGCGGATGGGAGAACACTCGATTCATGGCGCAGTTGCCGTGCACGGCGCGTACACGGTGCGCCTTCACGCGCCGGAGGATGCTCGCGCCCGGCTCGTTGGCTTGCTCGGAAACAGCGCTGTTCTTACCGAAAACGACACGGCCTTATTGCACGTTGTCGTGGAGCCGGATCGGCTTCCTTCCACAGAATTGCGTGAAGTCGCCGAGGCGGCCCGGCGCGGAGCCGGAGTACTTGTTTTCACCGGCCGCCGTGCGCCGCTGAACGCGGATGCGTCGTTTCTTTCCATGCTCCCCGTGGAATTCGAGCGCGAAACGATTGATCGGCAGCCCACGGTTTCGCTGGCGATCATCATCGATACCTCCGGCAGCATGTCCGGCGCACGGATCGATCTTGCCCGCGAGGTCGCCCGTCTGGCGCTGGAGACGCTCAGCCCCGCCGACCGCGCCGGGATCGTGGAATTCCACGGCCGCCGCCGCTGGGCCGCGCCGATGCAGAGCGCCGCAAACCGCATCGAACTGAACCGCGCCTTGAACCGCCTGAACGCGGGCGGCGGAACGGTGATTCTTCCGGCCATGCAGGAAGCGTATTACGCGTTGCGCAACAGCAACACCCGGTTGAAGCACGTACTGGTCATCACCGATGGCGGCGTGGAGCGCGGGCCGTTTGAATCGCTTGTTTTCCGGATGCGCGAACAGGGGATAACGCTATCCACCGTGATGATCGGTGTGGGGGACGGCGCGTTTCTTTCGCGCCTGGCGGGCTGGGGGAATGGCAAATTTTACCAGGTTTCCGGACGTTTTTCTCTTCCGGAACTGACGTTCCGGCAATCCGGAAGGAACACGCTCCCACAAGAGGCGGAGGGAATGCTTGCTTCATTCCGCGCCGATGGCGGTGAATCGCTCCCCGTGATCGGCGGCATGCTGCGGAGCGCGGCGAAGCCGGGGAGCGATGTTCTTGTGCTCACACAGGGGATGCCCCTTATTGCGACGCGGACGTATGGCTTGGGACGTGTCGGCGTGGTCAACAGTGATTTCGGCGGCACGTGGTCGGCCGGGTATTTTCGCGATTCTTCCGGATCGGCATTCCTTGCCGGTTTGGCGCGTTCGCTGGCGCGGCGGGACATTGTTGCGGAAAACCGTTCCGCGGGGACGGATCTGCATTTTGAATTCCATGTCGCGGATGCGCCAAGTTCGTTGAACGTTATCTTGAATGAGGCGGAAACGTTCCTTCTACGTCCTGATTCGCGCGGTGTTTTCCGTCTTTTCCGGCCGGGGCTTCTTCCCGGAACATATCGCCTGCGTGTTGTGGAAAACAATGCGGAATTCGCCTGTGTTCTCGCTCCCGAACGCCTCGGTTTGGGCGATCCGGCGCTTGTGCGGGAAATCGAACGCCGCTCGGCGCTTTTGAGTGGTGATGCGGAACTGCATCGACCGCTTTCGTTGCGCTGGGTTTGTTGCGCGCTGGCGGCGGCGTGTCTTCTGGGGATGCTGTTGCGCCGCAGGCTTGCGCCGCTGGCGCTGGCGTTGTTTGTGGCGTTTCCGGTGCTCGGCGGCACGGATCGGTTGCCGGATATTCTCGCGTTTGAGGCGGTCCGCAACTCCGGAACTCTCGAACGCCTCCTCACCGACCCGGGGGAAAACCCGGTTTATGTGGAGCTTGCCATTGCCGAGCTGGAGGATCGCAAACAATACGCGGAAGCGCTTGCGCTTTTGCGCCGTCGCGCCCCCCATCTCCAATCCGCATTGGTTCGCCTGGCCGAAAAAGCGGGGCGGCCGGAATTGGTGCGCGAAATTTACGCGGAATGGCTCCGGCGCGAACCGGAGAATCTCCGGATTCGTCTCGACGCGGCACGCTTTGAGCTTTTACAGGGACAAACCGGTGCGGCGCGGAAATTTTTGCAGGACGCTCTCGAACGGGTTGCCGAAAGGGTTGATTTATTTGAATTGGCAGCGACGGCGGAGCAATGTGCATTTCCGGATATTGCCGAAGAATCGTTGCGCCGCGTGGAACGTCCCGACGATCCGTACCCGGCGCGTTTCCGGCGTGCCGAATTTTTGCGCCGCACAGAGCGTCCGCGTGAAGCGTTGGAGCTTTTGCGCTCCACTTCGCCCGATGCGCCGAAGGAGGCGCTGATGGGTGTCGCGGAACGCCTCGAACGTTTCGGCGCCTTGGACGCCGCGTTGTTATTCTATGACCGTGTCGGGAATATGGATGCGCGGATTCGTGCGGCGATGCTCTTGGAAAACCAGGGGGATCGCCGCGCGGCCGCCGAACGGTGGTTGGCGATTTACCGCGCCGGCGACGGCGCGATGCGCACCGCGCAGGCGATGGGCCGTGTCGTCGCGCTTTACAAAGCGGACAAACGGTTGGCGGAACTTCCCACCGCCGGGGAATCGCGTCGTTTCCAGGGGACGGTGCTTGCCGCGTCGGGCGATCTTCCCGGGTTGCGTGCATTGTACGCGGGGACTTCCGGCGCGGAGCGGCGGGAGGAACTTTCCTTCCTGATCGAACTTAAAGAGTACAAACTTGCCCGCGAATTGCTGGAAACACTTGACTCGGATCGTATGGAAATGCTCCGCGAGCTTGCCGTTCTGGATTTGGAGGCGGGGGATAAGGACGCCGCGTTGGCGCGCGCCGAAGCCTTGCTTGCGTTGGACCGGAATGCGCCGGGCGCACTGGAATTCGCCGCCGGAACCGCGATGGCGGCGGGGCGTTTCGACCAGGCGATCGCGTGGTACGGCGAAGGGCTCGCGCGGAATCCGGATCGTTCCGAATTGTACCTGCTGCGTGCCAACGCGTTGCGCGCGGCGGGCCGCCAGGAGGATGCGCTTGCGTTTTTTCATTCACGCCTCGCCACTGTCGGCGATGCGGACACCTTCGGGGTTATGGTCGACGGGTTGTTGAATTTGCGCGCCCGTGTCGAGCTCTTGCGCGACGCGCTCCGGGAAACGGAGCGTCGCATTGCCGTTGCGCCGGAGAATATCTTCCTCTACACTCTTGCCGAAGATTTGGCCGAAGAGTGCGGCGACGAATCCGCCTTGGAGCGCATCCGGCAGGCGTTGCTTGTCCGCGCTCCCGAGCGGCGTGTTTTTACTTTGCGCCTCCTTCTGGAGGGGGCGCAACGGCGGGGCGATACGGAAAATACCTTGTATTACACCCGGATTCTCCTGGCGCTGGGGGAATCGGCCACGCCGGATCTTTACCGCGAGCTCGGGGAGCGGATGTTGGACGCGTGTCTTTATGCCTCGGCGGAGCGGTGTTTCCGGTTGGCCGATGAACTCGCCGACGACTCCGCGGAGAACCGCCTTTATTTTGCCGCCGCCTGCCGCGATAGGGGACTTTTCGGCGCGGCGCGGCGCGTGTTGCGCGAGCTTGCCGTTCTGCGCTCCGGCGATCTGGAGTTGAAGCAGGAATACGCTTTGCTGTTGGAGCTTGAAGGTCGCCGCGCCGAGGCGGCGCGCGAAACGATGAATGCGCTCAAACTCCTTGTCGGGCGCGGCCCCATTGCGGAGGAACGCGAACGTTTCCTCCTCCCCTTCACCCGCTCGTTGGCGCATCTGTTGAATGCCGAAGACGTAAAAGACGTGTATGCCGATCTCTCACTCTCTTTGAACAACGCGCAAAGCGAGTCCCAGCGTGACTGTTTTCGCGCGGTTAAACTCCGCGTAGACCAGCTTCGCGGACTGGCTCCGCTCCCTGTGCCGAAACCACCTGCCAAGCGTGTGGATGTGGCGCGTCCTCCTGCCGCGCCGAAGGCGCTCGATGGAATTTTGGCGCTGACGCGTGAAGCCCGCGAACTTTCGCAGAAAGGGGAGGGGAAAAAGGCATTTATTCTGGCGCGTGAAGCGTACGACCGTGCGGGGGAGAAGGCGGAGTTCTCCATTTCCGACTTGTTCGCCCTCCGCGAGTTGGACGTTGTTTTCCGCAACGACCCGGCGGCGGCGAAAGCCTTCCGCGCTTCGCTGGAAGAAGACCGCGCGGTATTGGGCGACAGTGCGCGTCGGGCGCTCCTTGCCGGATTGGTCGATCCGGCGGATTTTTTCCTCCTCCGCCACGCGTGGGAGCTGGAGCGGAACTCGCTTGCCGCGCTCCGCGCCCTGACGGACGCTTCCGCAGGAAACGAGGAGACATTGATGCAAACGCTCCTTGCCGGAACCGCTACGAATGAAGTCACCCGCGTGATTCAGCTTCAGCGCCTTCTGCCGCTTTTGCGTAAATTCAAGCGGCTCGAAGAAGGCCGTCGTTATTTGGAGTTGGTGAACGAAACGCTTCGCCCCCGTGAGCAACTTCTCCTGTCGCTTGCCGGGGAAGATCTCGAAGAACAGAAGCGCTCTCTTCTCCTTTTCGGCTTGAGCCAGCGCCTCCGTTGGGGAATTGGGCGCTTGCCAGCCGACGCGGATCGGCCGTATCCATCTTCCGTTCGTCCGGAGATCGAGTACCTCCTTCTGGCGCTTCGCCCCGACGAAGCAGGCTTTCTCTCATTATTTGAAGAACTCCGCAAGCTCCCGGTTACGGAAAAAGACCGCATCCGACTTTTGGCGGACAAAGATTCTTCGTCGCCCGGAAAACTTGCCGCCATCGCCGCCGGAATGCCCGGCGCATTGCCCATTGAAGCCAATAAAAAAATAAAATTGTGGACGGAAGATCCGGCCGTCCCGGCCGCGCTGCGCGCATCGCTGCGGCGCTGTTTGAACACGGAACTCTAAAAGGAGAGTACAGTATGAACAAGAAACGCATCCTTCTTCTGGCCGTCGCGGCATGGAGCGCGGGGGTTTTCGCCCATGCGCCCAAGGCGGCAACCTTGCCGGACACCCCGGCGGTCAAAGCCATGCAGAGCGGCGATTACGCCGAAGCCCTCAAGCTCCTTCCTGCCGAAACGGCGGCGAATCCCAAGGACACGGCCTTGAAGCAACTTTACGGAACCCTCAAACGCGTGACCCAGCAGGAAGCCATGTTTGCACAGGAAACCAACCCGGAGTCGGCGTTGAAAACCGGCCGCGCTTTGCGGAGCTTTTACTACGCGCGAAATCACTTTGATAAAGCGCTTGCCGTGGACCAAAAGCTCTATGAACTCGCCCCGGGCGAGGCGACTCTCGCCGCCCTCGGCGCAACGGAATTGAACCTCGATAAGAACAAGGAAGCCGCCGCAACCTTCGGAAAAATGGATCTTGCTAAAGCATCCAACGGAATTCGCCTCTGTGCGGCGCTGGCCGCGGCGCGTACCGGCGACACGGAAAGAGCCCGGAAAATCCTCGCGACTGTCGACAGTACAAAGTTTAAGAGCAACAGTGAACGCCTCCTCCATTGCCGTGTTCTCGGCGTCCTCGGCGACAGCGCGGCGGTCGGCGCCGCCGTCGCCAAGCTCATGGAGCAGACCCCGGCGGACGAACACGCCGGGCTGAAGAAACACATCGAAGCTTCTTCGGACTTCAAGTCCGTCGGCGCCGCCGCGTTCCGCAAGGCGTTGGAAACCCCTTCGCAAGTGAAGGAAGAAGATTGCGCAAATTGTCCGAACCGCGCCGCCGGAAAGTGCAAGGAAGGCAAAAACAGTTGCGACGGCGACTGCAAGTAATACCGGGGTAATATGCTTTTCGTCCCTCATTTCCGACCGGGAATGAGGGACGAATTTTTTGGCTCAGTAGATGAAAAGCATTTCCCTGTATTTGGGCAGCGGCCAACGGTCGTCGGCGACGAGTTTCTCCAGGCGGTCCACCACGATGCGCAACGCGAGGAGGGCGGCGATGATCCCTTCGTGTTCCCCCAAAAGGGATTGCTGGAGGACGCTCGAAGCGGCGACAAGCTCGTCGATGGAGTTTCCGATGGCTTCGGCCGCCGCCGTGAGTCCCGCGCACCCGGCGGAAAGCCCGGAGGCCTGCCCCGCCTGAAGCGCCCGCGCCGCGTCGCGGTATTCGTCGATGGCCGCGGGCAGAATCATGCTGCGTGCCATTTCCAGACCGATTTCACCTTCGATCCGGATCTTCCGGTGGTATTCTTCCAAAAAGACTTCGTAGCGTGATTCCAGTTCCTTTTTTCCGAGAACACCGCGCCGCGAAAGCAACTCGATGTTCTCCGGGCGCAGAAGCGCCTTGAGCGAAGACATGGTGTCCGCCGCGTTGGGGAGTCCCCGGCGGGCGGCTTCGGCACGCCATTCGGCGGAATAGTTGTCGCCGTTGAAAATGATCCGCTGGTGTTTGGAAATCGTTTCGCGGAGGAGCTTCTGGAGCCCGTCGTTGAATGTTTCCGGCGTCAGGCGTTCCAGCTCGGCGGCAAGTTCATCGAGTGCTTCGGCGATGATGGTGTTGAGCATCATCATCGGCGCGGCGCACGCCTGGCTCGCGCCCGGGGCGCGGAATTCAAATTTATTGCCCGTAAACGCGAAAGGACTGGTACGGTTGCGGTCGGTTACGTCACGCGGCAAAGGCGGCAACGTGTCCACGCCGATGCGCATGGCTGTTGCACGGCGGCTGGAGGCGGCCCCGCCCTTGAGGATTTGCTCGATCACCTCGGTGAGCTGGTCGCCGAGGAAGATGGACATGATTCCCGGAGGCGCTTCGTTGGCCCCGAGCCGGTGATCGTTTCCGGCGCCGGAAACGCTGCACCGCAACAAA
Source organism: Victivallaceae bacterium (assembly GCA_031549345.1). Lineage (GTDB taxonomy): Bacteria > Verrucomicrobiota > Lentisphaeria > Victivallales > Victivallaceae > CASFRF01. The sequence continues at coordinate 34,337 of JAVBPY010000009.1, read as the reverse complement.
TCCCCGTGCTCGTCCACCGCCTTGATGATGGCGCAAAGGACGGTCAGGAAAATGGCGTTCTGGCGGGGATCGCTTCCGGGATTCAGCAAGTTTACGTCGCCGTACATCACCGACCAGTTGTTGTGTTTTCCCGAGCCGTTGATGCCCGCGAAGGGTTTTTCATGCAGGAGGCACACAAGACCGTAACGGTCGGCCACCTGGCGGAGAACTTCCATCACCAGCATGTTGTGGTCCGAGGCGAGGTTCATCCCCTCGAAAGCCGGAGCGAGCTCGAACTGGGCGGGGGCGGTTTCGTTGTGCCGGGTTTTTGCGGGGATGCCGAGGCGCCAGAGCTGGTGTTCCACCTCCGTCATAAACGCGAGGACGCGCGGTTTGATCGCGCCGAAATAGTGGTCGTCGAGCTGCTGATGTTTGGGGGGCGTGGCGCCGAAAAGGGTGCGCCCCGTCTGGAGGAGATCCGGACGGCTCAGATAGAACGTCTTATCGATCAGGAAGTATTCCTGTTCCGCGCCGAGCGTGATCGTAACAGGGGCGTCCGGCTGGCGGAAGCACTTCATCAGGCGCTTGATGGCGCACCGCAGGCTTTGCATGGAACGCAAAAGCGGCGTCTTGCGGTCCAGCGCTTCCCCCGTGTAACTGCAGAACGCGGTCGGGATGCAAAGCGTCGCGCCGTTGGCGTGGCGTTTGATAAAGGCCGGGCTGGTCGGGTCCCAGGCGGTGTAGCCGCGTGCTTCGAAGGTGCTGCGGAGTCCGCCGGAGGGAAAACTGGACGCGTCCGGTTCGCTGACGATCAGGTTTTTACCGGAAAAAGAGAGGATGGCCCGGTCGCCGTCCGGCTCCAGGAATGCATCGTGTTTTTCCGCGGTGGTCCCGGTAAGCGGCATAAACCAGTGCGTGAAGTGGGTCGCGCCGTGCGCGAGCGCCCATTCCTTCATGCCGTGCGCCACATCGCCGGCGATTTCCGGATCGACTTTCGCGCCGTTGCGGATGGTGTCGAGCAATTTTTCCGCGACGGCTTTGGGGAGAAACTGTTGAATCTGGTCGGTATTGAAAACATCGATTCCGTAGTGGTCGAAGCAGGCGGGTTTTTCGGAGGCGACGGGCTCCGGGCGCATCAGTGCAATGGTGTTGATGGCGAACGAACGGCTGGATTTATTCATTTCCAAACTCCTAAGTGGGGTGAAACGCAGACCAAGTAATATACAGTGGAAGAAAAAGAAAGTCAATCGCCTGAAAGTGAAAAATCACAGCGACGGTGTTTTTTACAATTTTTGTGCGAATCGCCGCATTTCAGATTGGCTTTGCGGTACTCCATGCTCTATAGTATGAAAAGCTGGAAAGAAAAACCATGATTTTACAATCATTGAGCGAAGCGGTGGACTGGGTGCTGGAAACGTTCCATGCCCACCCGGAACGGGATCTGGCGACCGCGGAAGCGGCCGCCTTCGGTGGGGAAAAAAGGCAATACCCTCTTCTATATTTGGGAATGTGGAACAGGCCGGACGACGACAGCGTGCCGCCCCCGGAATGGACGCTCCCCGCACTCGACATCGCAGACTCGGAAGAACGCGCGATGGCGGAGGCGACGGTGCGCCTCCTCGCTCCGTTGCAGTTGGACAACCCGGTTTCGCTTGCACTGGGAACCGGCGTCGGGCCGGGGACGCTCGCGCCCTCCTTCGGGGTGCGTCTTAACGCCGAATGCGGGTACGCGCCCGATATGGAAATGACGCTGGACGAAGCGCTCGCGCAGGATGTTCCAACCCTCGAATCCGGCCTTTGGCCTCAAATTCGGCAGGAGATTGAGCGCTGGAAAGGGAATCTTCCCGCTGTGTTCAAAATCCGTCCGCCGGACACGCAGGGGCCGTTCAACATCGCCCATGCGATTCTGGGAAACAATGTTTTTTTCGCGCCGTACGACGAGCCGGAAAAATTCGCCGAACTCATGCGCCGCGTAACCGATCACTGGATCGAGGCGCAGCACACCGTCCGGCGTTGGATTACCCCGGAACGCCTTTCGGGGCACCGGAACGGCAGCGCCATCCTCGCGGAGTGTTCTGTGAACCTGGTTTCCGAAGATTTTTATTGTGCCTTTATTCTGGAACACGACCGCCGCGCGGCGGAAGCGGTGGGCGCAATCCACGTGCATCCGTGCAGCGGGCCGCACGTTTTCCGCGCGACCTGGGCGAACCTGCCGAATATTTGCAGCATCGAAGCCGGGACGATGGAGCACCGCATGGCGGCGGGCGCCATCGACGTGGACGAAGCGCTGCGCCGCATCGGCGACCGCCCTGTCGTCCTGGAAATCGGGCAGGAGCTCCCCGAAGGGCGCGAATTTGAATTCGTAGCCCGCGATCTCGACCGTTACGCGGAGAACCAACGGCTGCTCTTCGGCTACACCGGAACCCATTTCCTGCGGCGCGACCGCCGGCGCCTCCGCGATCTTCATGCCCAATTGGACGATTATTTCGCTCGAAAATACAACTAAACCAAGGAAAAAAATGACGAAAACCGCTCTCGCCCTGGCCGGCTCCTTGCTGGCCGCCCAACTCGCCGCCGCGCCTTTGGCCGAATACACAGGCGACCTTACCGACAAACTTCCGGGTTGGGAATTCCGCCCCTCCAAACCCAAAAACGGCATGACCTACAACGAGTTCGAAGGGTACTACCCGGACAAGGGCGGCAAACTCAGCAGCAACCTCATTAAGCTGGATAAGGCCCCCGGCGAAGCCGCCTACTACCGGTTGACTTTCGACGCGCAGGCTCCCGACCGGGCCTACCAGGGGGTCGATTTCTTCGATGGCAAGGGGGCGCTTCTGCCGGACAATTACGATGTAATTTACGCCGGGGACCGCCGCACCTATTCGCGTGTGTTCTACGCCATGGAGAAGGTCGATTCCGTCCGTATTTTTTTTCAGAGCACGACGGGAGTGCGCGCCTGGAATCTTCGCGTGGAAAAAGTCGATTACAAAGCCGCGGCGCAGTATTGCGACGAATTGTACGCGACGTTGCCGCCGCTCAAATTCCAAGCGCCCCCCGATTCCATGAAGCTTCTTCCCAAAACGACCGAAGCGCTTAAGTCGGGTAAAAAGTGGAAAGTCGTCCTCCTGGGCGACAGCATTCAGCAGGATGCGTTTCATTCCCAGTTTCACGCGCTTCTCAAACGGGAGTTCCCCAACTCCAATTTCGATTTCGTCATCTCCATGCGCGGCGGCACCGGCTGCTGGCTCTATGCCCAGGCCGACCAATTCAAGAAGTATGTGTACGATGAAAAACCCGATCTCCTGATCATCGGCGGCATCTCCAATTTTCATAAAAACTACAACCCCACCGGGGCGGAAGCCATGGAGTGCGTGGCCCGCGCCGCGAAGGAGTTCCTCGGCTGCGAGGTGTTGATGGTTTCCGCCGCGCTCGCGGTGGACACGCGTCCGCACGACAAGTCGAAACAGGGAGAACCCATTCCTCCTATGACGTGGTCGTATGAGAAAGATACACACGTAAAGGGCGGGTTTGATGTGAAAAAACAAACAGCCGTGGCGGAACGGTGCAACATCGCGTTGTGGGATCTTGCAACACCCTGTTACACATGGCTCTACGCCTCCGGGAAGCCCTTCGAATGGTACAGCCGCGACACGGTGCACTCCGGCGAGCGCGGCAAGCAGATCATCGGCCGCGCGTATTTGGAGTACTTCAAAACCGCGCGCTGAAATTTGCATTGCGTGAATGCCATGGTATAGTAACTTCTTGAACAATGGAATCGCTTTTGAAGCGGTTCCTTAACCTGGGAGGTGCTTATGTCGGCGATCACACAGCTTCACGCACGGGAAATCATCGATTCGCGCGGTAATCCGACGTTGGAGGTGGAGGTTTTTCTGGACAGTGGGGCGAGCGGCCGCTCCGCCGTCCCCTCCGGCGCCTCCACGGGCGAACATGAGGTGCTGGAATTGCGCGACGGCGACGCCGCGCGTTTCGGCGGCAAGGGCGTTCTTGCCGCCGTCGGCAATGTGAATACGGAAATTGCCGACGCGCTTGCGGGGCTTCCCGCGGAAAACCAGACGATGATCGACCGTACGTTGATTCAACTCGACGGCACGCCCGGCAAATCGCGCCTGGGGGCGAATGCGATCCTGGGCGCTTCGCTCGCCTGTGCCCAAGCCTCGGCGGCGGAACTCGGACTGCCGTTGTACCGTTATCTTGGCGGCGTCAACGCGCGGGTTCTTCCGGTGCCGATGATGAACATCGTCAACGGCGGCTCGCATTCGGATGCCCCCATCGCCTTCCAGGAATTCATGATCCGCCCGGTCGGCGCGCCGTGTTTCCGCGAGGCGATCCGCACGGGCGCGGAAGTGTTCCACGCGCTCAAAGCATTGTTGCATAAGGAGAAACTCTCCACCGCCGTCGGCGACGAGGGAGGCTTTGCGCCGAACTTCACCGGAGGGCCCACACAGGCGTTGGAATTCATCGTCCGCGCCATCGAAAAAGCAGGTTACCGCCCCGGTAAAGACGTCAGTATTGCGCTTGACTGCGCCGCGAGCGAATTCTACTGCGACGGCGTCTACGCATACGATAAGTTCGAGGGGCCGAAGGGGGTGCGCCGCGACCGCGCCGGACAGATCGCCTACCTGACAAGCCTTCTCGACGCATTTCCCATCGATTCGATCGAAGACGGCATGGCCGAGAACGATTGGGATGGGTGGCGGGAACTCACAAAAGCCATTGGGAAACGCTGCCAGCTTGTCGGCGACGATATTTTTGTAACCAATGTGGAGTATTTGCGCCGCGGAATCGAAACGGGCGCGGGAAACGCCATCCTTATCAAAGTCAATCAGATCGGGACGCTGACCGAAACGCTCGACGCCATCGAAATGGCGCACCGCGCCGGGTTTCGCGCCATCGTCAGCCACCGTTCCGGTGAAACGGAAGATACCTTCATCGCCGATCTCTCCGTCGCCGTCAACGCGGGGCAGATCAAAACCGGCTCCATGTCGCGCACCGACCGGATCGCCAAATACAACCAGCTCCTCCGCATCGAAGAACTCCTTGGCGACGACGCCCGCTACGGGATGTGCTGAAATAAAAAAAGGGGCGCGGCAAATCGCCGTGCCCCTTTTTTTTATCTGGTAAATGCAAAACGGAGAACGCGCTGGTTCTTGAGCTCGTACACGACAAGGACGCCTCCGTTGAACGCGATGTTCGACGGTGCGTCGGCCTTGGTTTCGCAGAGAATTTTCCCGTCCGCGTCCAAGATGGCGACGCGGCCTGTTTCCTGGTCGGCCAAAGCGAGCAGTCCAGCGGAAAACGCCAGTTTCAAGGTTGTTCCGTAAGGGCCGAAACGGCGAGCCTCTTTCCACGAATCCCCTTCGCGCGTGAATTCGATGACGCTCCCGTCCGCGGCGGCGTACATTCGGTTGTTCCCAGCGCCCGCAAGCGCCGTGTAGCGCTTGGTCGGTTGCGCGGTTTCCAATCGGGTATCGCCTATTTCTTTGCGCCAGGTGTTGCGGTCGGGCGCGACTTCGTTCAGCGTCGCGGCCCCCGATTCGCCGAGGGTCAGCATCCGCCAGTCCCCCGAACCGTCGGGCTTTCCACGGAAAAGGGCGATCCCCACGGGATTGGGCGGCAGCTTTACTTTCGCGCCGTCGCAATGGTAAAGCTGCTGTTCCACCAATTTGCCGAAGCCGAGGCGTGGCTGGTTGTATTGCGTCGCAATAAAAAGCATGGTATCCGCATCAAAATACGCCACCGGACCCGATCCCTCGAAGGAAACGCTGAAGTCGGCGGGCGACTGCGAATCGGCCGAAGCGTTCCAGATGAATTGCTTGACAAGCACACGCCCCTGCGTATCGATCGCCAGTGTCCGTCCATCCGTCAGCGCCCCGATCCGCCGCAGAATATGCAGGCGTTTGAGCTCCGGTTGGTACTCCGCCAATTGAACGACGCCGCCCATGCCGCCGATGGCGAACACGCCGGGGCGGACAAGCGCGATGCCGCGCGGGTTGTCCGCGTCGAAGTTCGCCGTTACGTATCCGATGAAATGCCCCGATCCGCCGCCGAGGATCACCCCCGGCGCGGGCTCGAATTCGCGGTCGAAACGTTTTACCGTCCCGTGCCACGCCCCGCCGTACCAAAAGCCGTCCAGAAAACGCAACCGTTCCGCCCCCGATTCGCGGGTGCCGATAAAACGGCGCGGCCAGAGCTCGTTCCGGAGCACTTTGCCATCGGCGAATTTGTAGATAAAACGGTCGAACGTCATAATAAATTCGCCCTGATCGTCAAAATCCATGTAGCTTCCGTAGGCTTCGCGGCCGAAATCGCAAAACTCTTCGTTCTTCCCCGTAAGGGGATCAAGGAGGAAAATTTTTCCCGGCTTGGTCATCACCGCGAGCTTCCCCTTCCACGCGGAAGAAGAGATGCCGGTCATTTTTTGCAGATCCGTCGCAATCAACGTCGGCGCCGTTCCGGCGGAACTGCCGATGCGGAGGCGGTACAACTTTTCCTGAATCATCATCACAAGATCGTCGTTGCAGCGCACCATCATATCCAGATGGTTTCCTTCGCGGCTGATGGGGTATGTCGCCGCAAGGCGGCCGTCGAGCGTGTAGGCGTTGAGGAGGCCGCGCCCGGCGCGTTCGTACAACAACCCGCGTTCCGCGTCGTATACCACCCCCAGGGCGATGTTGCGCAAGTTTTTGCTTTCGGTGAAGCGGATGGGATTATCCGGTTCGCCCGAATTGCCGAGGATGCCGTTGAGTTCCAGCGATGCGCCGAAGAGGAGGGTTCCGTGCAGACACACCGCCGCCGCAAGTATTTTACCGATCATTTTTTTCATTCTCCAAATTTAAGCGTTCCCCAGAGCTTCGGGGAGAGCATGGTTTCGCCGGGGACGTCGTTCACCAATCCGGTGGCCTTGTTCGACCAGTACACACGCGATAAATTCACCGTTCCCTGCCGGTCGCCGTAGATAATGCCGAAATCGCCGCGCAGTGTTTTTCCGGCAGGATCGTTCAGGCCGATCTCCTTCAGGGGAACGGCGGCGCGGAGGCGGTAGCCCCAGTCGAACCGCTGGAGCTCCAGCTTTGCGGAGGCGAGAAGGCGGACATCATCGACTTTTTCACTCCGCCAGGGGCTGGCGAATTCAACCGGGTTGGTGCCCGCGGCGTCTTTCACGCGGTAGCGGTAAAGGACGGCAACATTTTTGTCCGCGGAAGGAGCGAAAAGGAGGCGGATGTCGCCGGGAACGGCGTTGTCGCGATCCGGTTTCGCCGAAGCGTCCAGCCCGAGCTGGATATCCACCGCGTCGCCGGTTTTGAACAACCGCGTCCAGTCCTTGCCTTCATTGACCCATGGCGAAAGATCGGTTACCTGGTATTCCAGGAAGAGGGTTGTTTTATCGAAGGCGGCTTTCACGCGGATTTCCCAGTTGTTGCCGCCGGCCCAGCGGGCGGCGACAGGGATGGCTTCGTAGTTCGGGCGGCCGTCGGCCACGCGCGGAACGGCGGCGAAAAGAGCCTCTTTCTCCTTCTCCACGGCAAGCTGCTGCTTGCGCGCCGCCGACTCGGTTTGTTCGCGCGAAACGTTGAACGTTCCGGAGGAACGGCGGAGCTTGTCGATGCCGGAAAGAACGTAGACGCGGAAACCGCTGTTCCCGGCGGTCAGAAGGTAGTTTTTGTTCTTTTTATCGTACTCGAAGTTTCCGCCGAAGGGTTCGCCGCCAATCAGGCCGGGTCCGACGACTTCCGCCACGCGGCAGTCGGAGAACATTTCATCCAGATAGATGCCGTCGGAGGTCATGACGAACAAGCGCCCGTGGTTGCCGATCCAGACGACCACATCGCCCTCCGCATCCAGCGGCGCACAGCCGAGGGCGAAGAGGATTCCCTGCGTTTCGCCGGGTTTCGGCAGCGGCGCTTTCTGCGAACCGTGGACGTTGGTCCACATGTTCCGCATCATCCACGCCAAAGAGCCGTCGGGGCGGAAGCATAACATGAACGGATCGGAGTTGACAAGAATCCGGTTCCGGGCATCGTTGACCAACGCCTCGCCCAGAAGGCGCACCCCCGGCGGAAGATCGGCCTTGATGGGAATGGACTTTTCCAGCGCCGTCTTGAAAGAGTACTCCGGCGCGCCGGCTTTGTTGAAGGTTTTCGCTTCCAGTGTCAGGAGGCGGAACGCTCCCTGGGGGTCGCGGTAGGTGAGGTGAAAATCCAAATCGTTCACGCGCATTCCCCAGCCGCCGTTTTCCGGAGAGCCCGTGTTGGCGGGGAGGAATTCGAACTCGTCGGCGTCGAAATCGCCGTTCCCGTTTTTATCCACCCAGACAACGCCGACGGAACGTCCCTGCGGGTCGCCGTAATTGTTTTCCGGCTTGAGGCGTGGAAATGTTTTTTCCGCCAGCTCGTTGAAAACGGTTCCGCGTTTCCAGTTCATCGCGAAGAAGAGCTGGTGCACGGTGGAAACCAACGCGAGGTCGCGCACGCTCCCGTCCTTCATGATTTCGGACACAACGCCCGCTTTGCCGAGCGCCACCAGGAATGTCCGCCCGTCGCGGTGGATGAACTTATAGTTGAAACCCTCGCCGACCTTGCCGTTCACATGCCCCGCATTCGTCTGCATCACGCTCTTGACGCGCGCCGTTCCTTTTTTGTAGTCCACCTCCCAGAGGCACCCCTGGCCCACCCAGAGGGTTCCGTTCTCCGGGTCAAACCCCGTTCCGGGGCTTCCGTACGCCGGACAACCGATTTTATCACCCAGGAATTTGCCCGTGAGGCCGTTCCAGCGGCTCAGGCGTTTGGGGTTCCGGCGGTCTTCGGCCGTCCAGAGTTCGCCTTTGGGCGAAAGGGCCACCCCCACGGGGTTGACCAGTCGCGCGGGTTTCCATGTTCCGGCGTAGGCGCCGCCGGGTTCGCCGATCGCGCGGCGGACTTTGCCTGCGCGATTGTACACTTTAATGGTGGAATCGGGGGCGCCCGTAAGGTAGAACTCGTCTTTGAATACGCTCATGCCCGTCGGGGTGAAGCCCGGGGCGAAGCAGCGTGTTGCCTTGGAGGTCGCCAGGTCGACGGCCACCACGGCCCCTTCGCTGAAGGCATAGAAATTTTTCCCGTCGAACACCGGGAACGCCGGAGCGGGGAGGGGAACCGCTCCCGTAACTTCGCCTTTGACCGGATCGACGATCATCAATTCATTTTTTTCGCGGTTGGCGATGTAAAGTTTGCCGCCCGCCAGCGCAACACCCGTCAGGGAAAAGACCTTTTTTTCGCCCGGCAGATATTTTTTGACCGTGCCTGTGTACAAAAGCGAATACTGCTTCCTCTGCCCGGCGGGGTTGACGATTGCGCCGGTTTCGATGTCGTATACCGTAAGCGTGATCGCGGGTTCGCGCCCGCGCCCCGCCCACGCGCCGCCGTCGTTGACGACGTAAAGCTTCTCTTCGTCGCAGGCGATGAAGACCTCTTCAATGCCCGCTCCGCCGATTTGGGGGTAGCCGCGAACGAACGCGCCCTCGGGGGTGAGGGCAACGATCGCGTTGCCGCCCTCGGTGATCGATGCGGCGGCGAAGATGTATTTCGAGTTCGTCGCCAATGCGGACATCGTTCCATGGTTGGAGCCGAAGGGGGTGAATATTTTCTCGTCCCCGTTGTTGAACTGCATTTTATATTGCGGCACGATGCCGGGGTGCGAAGCGGCGCGGAAGCGGTATTCTCCCGGCGAAACCAAATTGCCGAGTTCGTCGCGCCCGTCCCAGACGACCGCGTGCTTTCCCGCCGCGTAATCGGCGCCGGAAACCAAATTCCGGACACGGTCCCCCTGCATTGTTTCCAGGACTATGGAGAGTTTGCCCGCCATCGGCTGTTCCACGGGAACGCGGATTTCCAGCTTCCTGTCCTCCACCGACTTGCGGTAGGCGGTATAATCAAACGCCGGCCAGCCACCTTCAGCCGGAAGCTGTGAGCCGAAAGAAGGGGCGAGGAAGATTTCGCGCTGACGCAGTATTCCTTTATCATCAAGCCAATTCATTTCGAGCGCAAGCCGGAGGGTCCCCGCGCCGATTTGCGCATCGGAAATTTTCACTTCCGCCGGGAATTTTTCCAATGGAACCAACAGCGACTTCGCCGCCGCCGCGCCGAGGCGCGCATTCAAACGCGCATAGGGGTTGGCCGCTTCGATTCGGAACAAATAGGCGTCTTTTTCGCGGCGCACAGCCATCTTCACCTCCGGCGAAAGCGCGCCGGACAACGTTAAATATTCTTCCGGCGCAAAATCCGCCGCCGCCAGCGTAAGCGCCAGCGCCCAGCCGAGCGCCGTCCCGATGCCTCTTTTCATGCCATTCATCCTTTCATGGTTTCTGTTACTATAGGAGATGATTTTACAAAAAGCAAGCAAAGTCAGCGTGGAATTTCGTTCTCCAACCATGCCGGGGCGTGTTTCCGGAAAAGCTCCATGTGTTCCGGGTGGCCCGGGAAAAATTCGTATACCTTCCGCAACGACTGCATGGCCGCGTCCGCATTCCCCGCCGCCAGCTCAAGATGGAACAATCGCAGATGGAATCCGGCGCGTTCCGGCGAACGCTTCAACGCTTCTTTGTAACATTCCCGCGCCCGGTCGGGCTCCCGGCGCGACTGATAATAATCCCCAAGCTGCGCCCAGCCGAAGGGGGACCACGGGCGGTAACGCGCCAATGCCAGGCGCTGGCGTTCCACCTCCGGCGGCGTTGCCGGATACGCCCCCGGCTCGAATGGGCGGCAGAGGGTCTGCAGACGTTCGAATTCGTATTCCCCGGCCACGGCCCAAACGCCTGTTCCAAGGGTGAAACTTGCCGCGACGGCCAGCGCCAAACGGGGGATCCAGCCTGCCGGAGGCGAGGGGGGAGATTCGCTCTCCCAAGCCTCTGAAAGGAGAAGTGCCGCCGCCGCCGCCAAGGAGCCGGCGATCAGAAAATCCATGTCCATAAGCGCATGGAGGACAAAGAGAACGTACCCGATGAGAATTGCCAGCGGCGTACCGGAAACGCGTCCGGCCGCCTTGAATTCCCGACGCAGTTTCCGCGCAAGGCGCCAGAGGGGAAACCCGAGCGCGAACAAAATCGCAAGCAATCCGGGGACGCCGCATTGCGCGGCGTAACTCAGTACGATGTTGTGCGGATCGTGCGCTGCTTCGTTGGATTGAATTTGTTTAAGTCGTGTATGTTTGTGGAAGAATTCCCCCCAACCCGCGCCGAGGACCGGATGTTGCACCAGAAGGATTACGGAGCTGCGGATGTAGTCCGCACGCGCCTCCATCGACTCAAAACCGCGTCCCCGGTGATGAATGTAGAGCGCCCCGCCGATGATCACGCATACGGAGAGGGCGACGAGCGCAACCTTCCAACGCCGTGCCATGGGCCATGCCAGCGCCGCCAGCGCCACACCCATGGCGAGAGCGAGAAACGCCGCACGGCTCCGCGCCAACAGAAACACCGAGCCAAGAAGCAGCGCTGCCAGAGGGACAAAAATCATCCGCGCCGCTGCCTTTTCCTGAATTCTTCCGCACCAGCGCCACACGCGGTGCAGCGCCAACGGCGAAAGGAGCAGCAAGTACCCGGCGAGCGCCCCGCTCCCGGCCATGGTGGAGAACACCCGGTCGTCGGCCACGCGCGCAAGGAGTACGTCGCTGATGGCCATTCCCTGTTCGCGCTGGAGCTCGACCATCCTGCGCGTTTCCTCGAAGCTTATGAAATACTGCTCGAGCCCCAGCGCCGCCACCAGCAGAACGCCGAGGACGAGAAGATCGGGCAGACGTTCGCGCCACACAGGATAGGCGGAGAACAACAGAAACGCCGTCCAGGCGTAGGCGGCGACGCCCAGAAGGTGCACCAGTGTGAAGACAGGGAAATCCATGCAGCTTGCACCGTAAAAACCGGGCAACGCGCCGAGAACAAGGAGCGTTCCCCAGCCGAGGACGGTTCCCAACTCCGTGCTCCGCCCGTTCCAATGCGGTACAGGGACGATGCACAGCATCAGGAGAAGTCCCAGTCCGGCGGCGGCGGTGAATGTGGCGGAGGGCCATGCGACCAGCACGTACCCCCACCATTCGGAAGGAAAATACGCCGAGGACTCGATGGCGACGGCGAGTGAACTGAACTTCAGCGGCAGGAGAAACGTCAGCAACAGGAAATAACCGATGGCGATCCGTTCCGTCCAACGCTTCATGGGGCCTCCTAAAGAATAATGGTCCTGCGCCCGGCGAGGATGATTCGCCGTTCCAGGTGCGCCCGCACGGCGCGTGTCAAAACACGTCGTTCGATGTCTTTGCCGATCCGTTTGAGTTCGTCCGGCCCCATTTCGTGGGAGATCGCCTCCACATCCTGTTCGATGATCGGCCCTTCGTCCAGATCGGCCGTGGCGTAGTGCGCGGTGGCGCCGATCATTTTCACCCCCCGTTCCCAGGCGCGTGTGTACGGGTCCCCCCCCTGAAAAGCCGGGAGGAACGCATGGTGGATGTTGATGATGCGTTCGGGGAATTGCGCGATGAAATCTTCCGAAAGAATTTGCATGTATCGCGCCATTACCACCAGGTCGACCCGGTGCCGTTTCAGGAGGTCGATGACTTGTTTTTCCTGTTCCGGCTTCTTCCCATCCACCACCGGGCAGCAGAAGTACGGGATGCGGAACTTATCGGCCACATGCTCCAGCGAGGGGTGGTTGCTTACAATCAATGGAATCTCGCACTCCAGATCGCCTTCCTGCGCGTGCATCAGCAAATCGTACAAACAATGCGATGTTTTGGAAACAAGAATCGCCATGCGCTGGCGCGTTTCGCGGTAGAAAATGGAGTATTCAAGGCGCAGATCGGCGGCGAACTCGGTTAATTTTTCCTCGAACTCCTTGCGGGTCATTACCATGTCCGAAATATCCAGACGGATGCGCATGTAGTAGTTCCCCTCCCGGATGTCGGTGTATTGCCGGCATTGGAGGACGTTCAAGTCTTCCCCGTAAAAAAATCCGCTGATCGCCGAAAGCAGCCCTTTGCGGTCAACCGTGCGGACAAGGACAATGGCCTCTCGCATTCCGACTCCTTTACTGTAAATACATGCTGGGATATGTCCAGCGGTTCGGTTCCCCCGTCGGCACATCCAGGGGCGGTGTGCGGTCCGCCATGCCCCAGCGTCGCGAAAACGGCCAGAAGACGGTCAGCGCCCGGCCCACGATGCTTTTACGCGGAACCACGCCCCAGGCGCGGCTGTCCAAACTGAAGCGGGCGTTGTCGCCGAGCATAAAGTACGAATCCGGCGGAACCGTGAATTCCGACTCCGGCGTGGCGAGGTAATCGCCGCCGGGCAATGCGTCGTGCCCCTGGTAGCCGCCTTTGGCGCTGTACAATTTTTTGAAACGCGCGTCCAACTCCTGGATGCGCGAAAATTCCGCTGCGCCGGCGGGGCGCACCCAGAGCTGACGATCCGCGATGCGGAGCGTATCTCCCGGGAGGCCGACAAGGCGTTTGATGTAGTAATACCCGGACGTGCGCATCAGGGGCTCGTTTTTGTACAAAATATTTTCCGTATTGAACACCACCACATCGCCACGGTGGAGCCCGCCGATGTAATGTCCCACGCGATCCACCACAAGGTGATCCCCGCCGGACAAATAGCCGTCGCACAAAACGTCGCCGGGCGCGTAATTCCGCTCCGGATCCAGCTGCGTGTATTCCCATACCTTGTTCGGCGCGCCGGGGAGCGTAAAGGACTCGTTCCCGATGCGGAACGATGTTTTATCGGACAAAAAATTCCCCGCGGACCGGGTACTGCGCACATCCCATATCCCCCCTTCCGCCACACGGGCATGGGCGCGGGAGGCGGAAAACAACACCGCATCCACCGGAGCTGCGCTGTTGCCCAGCACGGGGTTGCTCTTGTTTTCGCGTTCCATGAAGTGGATGCCGTAGAGCGTGGGCTGCATGCTCCCCGTCGGTATCTTGAAGGGTTGCGCGTAAAGGCCACGGATGCCGAACGCCACCGCCCCCGCTACCGCGAGGATATCCACCCATTCGCGAAGCGTCCGGAAACTTGGAACCGGCAGCAATGTGTTCCTCTTGCGCCAGGCGCGGACGAGGAAATCCGTCGCGCCGTCCTGGGAAACCGTGTCCGCCTCCGTCTGCAGGAGCGCCAGGCCGTGTTTTTGCTCGTCGCTCAGGATATCGTCGTCCTGGTGGAGGATGCGCCGCAAATCCGCGCGGAAGCGCTTCAGCTCCTTGCGCAGCGCGCGCCGCTTGAAAAAGGTCGGCATCAGTCATTGTCTCCGGAGCGGAGAACCGCGACGAACGCTTCCTGCGGAATATTTACCTGACCGATCAGCTTCATGCGCTTTTTGCCTTCCTTCTGTTTTTCCAGAAGTTTGCGTTTTCGGGTGATATCGCCGCCGTAGCACTTGGCCAGCACGTTTTTGCGGAGCTGTTTCACCGATTCGCGGGCGACCACTTTGCCGCCGACCGCCGCCTGGATGGCGATGCCGAACATCTGCGGCGGAATCACGTCCTTCAACCGTTCCGCCAGCTGCCGTCCGCGCGCCGCGGCCATGTCCACGTGGACGATCGACGAGAACGCGTCGATGGGCTCCCCATTGACGAGAATATCCATTTTTACGAGTTTTCCCGTGCGGTATCCGGCGGGCTCGTAATCCATGCTGCCGTAGCCGCGCGTCATGGATTTGAGCTTGTCATGGAAATCGATAAGGATTTCGTGCATCGGCAGCTCCGCCGTGATGATTACGTGCTTGGAGTCCACCGAGTCGGTGTGCGTGCAAATGCCGCGCTTGCTCAAAACCAGATTCATCACGTCGCCTATGTAGGTATTCGGCAGCATCACGTGGCAGTTGATCAAGGGTTCTTCGATGTGGTCGATCAGCGTGGGGTCCGGCAAATGGACGGGGTTGTCCACCTGCACCATGTTGCCGTCGCGCAGATACACATGGTAGATCACGCTCGGGTACGTTGCGATGATGTCCATGTCGTATTCGCGGCGGAGCCGTTCCTGGATAATTTCCATGTGCAGCAGCCCCAGGAATCCGCAGCGGAACCCGAAGCCGAGCGCCGCCGACGTTTCCGCCTGGTAGAAAAACGCCGCGTCGTTGAGCTGCAGTTTGCCCATGCTCAACTTAAGCTGCTCATAATCCGCCGTGTCGATCGGATAAATGCCGCTGAACACCATGGGGCGGATTTCGCGGAAGCCGGGGAGGGGGGCCGCGCAGGGATTCTTAAGCTCGGTTACCGTGTCGCCGATCTTCGTGTCCGAAGGGCTTTTGATGTTCGGGATGAGGTAGCCGACTTCCCCGGCGGAAAGCTGGTCGGCCGGGCGCATTTCCGGCCCGAAGAAGCCGACTTCCTTCACTTCGCTTTCCAGCGAGTTGTGGAAAAGGCGGACCCGGTCGCCGCGCTTGAAGACGCCGCTTTTTACGCGGACATAGGTAACGACACCGCGGTATGCGTCGTAGTTCGAGTCGAAAATCAGTGCGCTGGAACCGTTGAAATTGGGAAGCGCCGGGGCGGGAACCCGTTCGATGATCGCCGCAAGGAGCTCCAATACGCCGACGCCGGTTTTGCCGGAAACGATCAGCGATTCTTCGCGCGGGATGGCGAGAATTTCTTCCATCTGCGTGTAACACATTTCCGGATCCGCGGCCGGGAGGTCGATTTTATTGATGACCGGGATCACCCGGAGCTTTTGCTGCAACGCGAGGTTCACGTTGGCGACCGTTTGCGCCTGGACCCCCTGGGTGGCGTCGATGAGGAGAATCGCCCCTTCGCAGGCGCCGAGTGCGCGGCTGACTTCATAGGTGAAGTCCACATGTCCGGGGGTGTCGATCAAGTTCAGTTCGTAGATGTTCCCGTTCGGGTGGGGGTAGCGCATCCGCACGGGGTGGGATTTGATGGTGATGCCGCGTTCGCGTTCAAGATCCATGCCGTCGAGGAGCTGTTCCTGAAGATCGCGTTTGGCGACGGTTTCGGTGTATTCCAAAAGGCGGTCGGCCAGGGTGGATTTCCCGTGGTCGATGTGCGCGATAATGCAAAAATTTCGGATCAAAGAAAGTTCGTCCATGTTTATTCCGGCGTTCGAGGCCGCGCAGCGGCCGCCAAGCCGCAAACACGGCCCAGTTTTTGATTGAATTACTAAAGCTTCCTTATAAAATAGCATCTTTTTGCATAAAACGCAAGCCTTGAAGGGATTTTTTACGCTTCGCGACTTGATTTTCCGCATTTCCGGTCCTACAGTATCCGGAACTATCACGGAGGGTGCCATGGGATCGGGTTTTCGCGAACTTCAGGAAGAGTGCTACGAGGCGAATTTGGAATTGCCGAAGCTCGGCCTTGTCATCTACACCTTCGGAAATGTCAGTGCCGCCGACCGGGCGCGCGGCGTTTTCGCCATCAAGCCGAGCGGCGTCGATTACGCGGCCTTGAAGCCGAGGCATATGGTGATCGTCGATTTCAACGGGAAAATCGTCGCGGGGAAACTGCGCCCCTCGTCGGATACAGCGACGCACGCGGTGCTTTACCGGGCGTTTTCCGCTCTCGGCGGCATCGTTCACACCCATTCGACCTACGCGACGACGTGGGCCCAGGCGGCGCGCGCGGTTCCAATTTATGGAACGACCCACGCCGATCACCTGGGCACCGATATTCCCTGCACGGGACTTCTGAGCGAAGAACAGCTCCAGAGCAACTATGAGGCGGAAACCGGCCTCCAAATCGTCCTTCATTTTCAAAAAAACAACCTTGACCCGGCGGAAATACCCATGGCGCTCGTCGCGGGGCACGGTCCCTTTTCCTGGGGGAAAAATGCCGCTACGGCGGTCTACAACGCCAAAGTGATGGAAGAACTCTGTCGCATGGCGCTTCTGACCGAGCAAATCAAGTCCGATGCCCAACGCCTGCCGGATGCGATGATCCGTACGCATTACGAACGCAAACACGGCCCCAAGGCCTACTATGGACAAAAATAAGGAGATTTTTCCGATGAAGCCGTTCTTTTTCGCCCTTTCGTTCCTCTTTTGCCTGAACCTCGCTGCCATGGAAGCGGCTCCGGATCTCGCCGCCGAACCCGCGCCGGCCGTCCAGCAGGAGGAAAGCTCCAACAACTTCTGCAACATGGGCCGCGGGGTCGTCAACGTGGTAACGTGTTTCCTGGAAGTTCCCCGGTGCATGGTGTACCGCAACAGCCAGGTTCCCTTCTGGGGCTTTGTCGAAGGGGCCGTGCGCGGAAGCGGACTCACTGCATTGCGGGCGTTTTCCGGGGTTACGGACATCTTGTTTCTCGGTTTCGACTACGGCAAAATGTACAACGAAAAGGACTTCCAGGAATACGTCTGGAAGTCTCCGTGGCTTCCGTAAAATAGAGGGAAAAACTATGGCGTTCAACGGTTTAGGAATGCATCCGGGTAATCTTTCACTCCTCTCCGACGCGCAAACGCGTTCGATCAGTCCGGAAAACAAGGATGGCTCCGTCGGCGGCGGCGGGCGCGCCACTGTGGGAACCGGCGCCCGCTGCGCCCGCGACCTCGGCGTCGGCTGGAAAATTTCTCCTTCCATCGAGATTCCGGCGGGTGAAACGCTGACCTTGGCCGATATCTCCGGCATGGGCGCCATCCAGCAGATGTGGATGACGCTGGGGGGAAATGTAAACTATCGTTTTTACATTCTCCGCATTTACTACGACGGTCAGGAGCATCCCTCGGTGGAGGTCCCTTTCGGCGACTTTTTCTGCCGCGCGTGGCCCGGCGACTTTTTTCAGCTCTCCAGCCAGATGGTCTGCCTCAACCCCGGCAGCGCCTTCAATTGCTACTGGGAAATGCCCTTTCGCAAAAACTGCCGCATTACCCTGGAAAACATCGCCGCCGACCCGGTTATTATCTATTACCAGATCAATTACACATTGACCGACGTTCCCGCGGAATGCGCCTATTTTCACGCCCGGTTCAACCGTGTCAATCCGCTGCCCTATAAAGAGGTGTACACCATTCTGGACGGTGTTTCTGGGCAAGGGCACTACGTGGGGACCTATATGGCCTGGGGGCTTAACAACAACGGCTGGTGGGGCGAAGGCGAGATCAAATTTTTCATGGACGAGGACAATGAGTTTCCCACCGTCTGCGGCACGGGAACGGAAGATTACTTCTGCGGTGCGTACAATTTTGAAAACCAGTCCACCCGCCAATACCAGGAATATTGCACCCCCTACTGCGGCGTTCCCCAGATCCGCCGCCCGGACGGCGTGTACAAATCCCAAATGCGTTTCGGCATGTACCGGTGGCACACGGTGGACCCCATCCGCTTCCAAAAGAAGCTCCGCGTAACGATTCAGGCGCTCGGCTGGCGCTCCGAAGGCCGTTATTTGCCTTTGCAGGACGACATAAGTTCCGTCGCCTTCTGGTACCAAACCCTCCCCACGCAAAAATTCCCGCCGCTTCCAAGCAAGGATTATTTGGAAATCATTTAATACGGAAGAGTATCAGGGGGGGAACCGCTATGGCGGTTTCCCCCTCTTTTAATTACCAGTCATTGTCTTGAATTGCTCGGAATTCCTCCGCCTCCGGCAAGTTGGAGCCGCGGATGAAGGCGCGAAGCAGCGATCGCTTTCATAATGCCGGTTCCTTTTCTTGATCATAAAGGAAAATTATTTCCCGGAGGCCTCTTTCAAAGCGGATTGGTAGCGGCGATATTCGACGGCGGCGGGGGCATCGCTACGCTCGGCGAAATCCATCAGGAGCTTTCTTTCCGCCTCCGCGGCCAGTGAAAAGGCGTCGGAGGACTTCTTAAACGCGGGATCCACCTTCTTTTTCTCCTGCATCTCCGCGAAGAGGGCGTCGTATTTCTTCTTGGCCTCCGGGGTCTTGGCGTCCTCCATATCAGCCCAGGCGATTTGCATTCGGTTATACAAATCGAAATTGGTCCGATTTATTCTCATCTCGGATTGGGCGTATTCGTGAATCGCTTGGCGGAGCGCATAGTGCGCCTTGCGCCAGGATTCATCGTCAAAAGCCGCGTCGCGCACATTCGCCAACAGCATTACAGCGGCATGGATGGATGGCCATTTTTGTTTCAATGCCCCTTCTTTGGCGACTTGATCGACCACGTACATCGCGTGCTGGAATTCGGGCGAGCCGGGGGTGTCCTTTTTTGGGGCGCTCGCAAGGTTGGTCGGTCTGAAGTTTTGTTTCAGAAAATGTTTTTTCAGGATCGCGAGTTCCGCCGGGTCGGACGCAGCGGCGCAGAGGCGGTTTTCGATGGGGGCGCACTCCATGTCCGCAAATCCACACTCAAGTTCGATGCGGTTGTAGGCGGCGGAGCGCACTAGTTGCGTGCGCAGCGCCATTATCTTCTTCTGATTTTTGGGATCTCTTGCATTTTCCGGGGTTGGCACGAAATAGTCGGGAGAAATCGCTTTCCCGGTTTCTTCTAGCTTTTTCCGGAGCGTCTGAAGCACGGCTTCCTTCGCCTTGTATTCCGGGTCGCGGCGCAAAAAATCCTTGTACGCATCCTCTTTGGCGGAGAGAGAAAAACCGGCCGCGAGAAACAAGAAGAAGATAAGAACATATTGAAGTATTGTCATGGCCCCCCCTTTTTTATTTCGCTTTCGACCAATGATTTCTGAAAATACCACGGCTCTGACGCCGGTTGGTAGCCCAACGCCGCATGGGCGGCCGGACTCAAAGGATAGTTGGCATTCGTATCGGAGCCCATTTCCGTGCAACCTTGCGTACGGGCCCAGGTTTCGGCCTGCTCCGCCAGTCGGCGGCCGACGCCGCGCCGCCGGTGCTCCGGGAGCACATACCAGCCTTCAAGAAAGCCGACCGGACTGGTCGTACAGCCCGGAGATTCCGGGCGTAGCGCCACTTCCACAAGGCCGATCGCGACCTCGCCGGCGAATGCCGCAAAAGCGACGTACTCCGAACCGAGGGCGCGGATTTGTGCCAACAACTCTTCGGCGGTATAATGCGGCCACAGCGCCAAGCGCAACGGCAACCATTGTTCCGCGCGGTCCGCCGTCAGAGGACGGATTTCATAGTCCTTTGTCGACATTGCGTCCACGTGTTGAGGTTGAGGATCGGCGGGGGGATGTTTTGCAACAGCCCCTCGCCGGTGTATTTCTTATTGAATCTTGATCGGTTCGCCTTTGGCGGCGGAGAGATAGATCGCGTCAAGCAGCTTCATCACCAGGAGTCCTTCTTCGGCGGGGGCGGGCGTCGGGAGATCGCCTACGATTGCATCCACGAAGGAGTACTGCGCGTTTTTGCACTTCGGAACCGGCGCGTGGAGCTTCATATCGAACTGGCAGCCCGCCTTTTCCAGGTACATTTCCGCATCGAACTCGTACGTGCCGTTCAAGTTGTAATGATGCAGCCCCGCTTGGGTCCCGAGCAGACGGGTTTCCATCAGCTCGTTTTCCTTGATGTTCGCCGCCCACGAGGCTTCCAATTCCAGCATGGTCCCGTTTTTGAACTTGATCATCGCCGCCGCGAAATCTTCCACATCGAACGCTTTTCCCTGCGCCGCGGCGAGGGGGGCCGCGATCGGCGAACAGGCCGTTCCCATCACCCACTCCGGCTCCGGGTAACCCATCAGCCAGAGGGCGAGGTCCAAACGGTGTACCCCGAGGTCGATCAGGGGGCCGCCGCCCGCCAGCGCTTTCTGGCCGAACCATCCGCCGAATCCGGGCATGCCCCGGCGGCGCAGCCAGATGGAACGGGCAAAATAGATGTGCCCGAGCTCGCCGGATTCCACCAGCTTTTTCATGGCGAAGCTCTGCGGATTGAAACGGTAGCTGAAGTTAATCATCAAACGGCGGTCGGCTTTCTTGGCCGCCGCAATCATATCCTCCGCCTCTTTCGCGTTCATGGCGACGGGTTTTTCGCACAAAACGTGCGCGCCCTTGGCCAGCGCGGCGAGGGTGTATTCCTTGTGGAATTTGTTCGGGAGCACCACGGAAACAATGTCCAGATTCTCTTTTTTCAGCATCTCGTGCGCGTCGGCATAGGCGGCAGGGATGCCGAACTCCGCCTTGACTTTGGCGAGGCGTTCCGGATCGGTGTCGGCGATGGCGGCCAGCTCTGCCTGCGGGTGTTCTTTGTAGCCGTTGAGGTGTGAGCGCCCCATGCCGAGGCCGATGACACCGATTCTATATTTTTTCATAGTGGACATTCCTCAATGTTTGTTGGGATCGGGGGTTCTGATTTCTTCCAGCGCCTCGGACTTCGGGCAGGTGATGGTGTAGTACGCCTCCGGGGCGGCCCAGCGGACCGCGTTTGCGATCACTTTCTGGATGTTCGCATCGTGGAAAATCGGGTACGTTTCGTGACCGGGGCTGAAATAAAAGATCTTCCCGTGCCCGCGCTCGTAGGCGAGGCCGGAACGGAAGACATTTCCCCCCTCGTACCACGAGAGGAACACCACTTTCCCGTCTTGCGGAACGTCGAAACGCTCTCCGTACATCTCCACATTGGGGAGCGTGAAGCTCTCCGGAAGCCCCTTGGCGACCGGGTGGCTTGGTTCCACCACCCACAACCGCTCCTTTTCCCCGACTTCGCGCCATTGGAGCGAGCACGTCGTCCCCATCATCCGGCGGAAAATTTTGGAGAAATGCCCCGAGTGAAGAACCACAAGGCCCATGCCGTTCAGGATGCGTTTCTGGACTTTGTCCACGAGCGCGTCGCTCACATCGCCGTGGGCCATGTGCCCCCACCAGATCAACACATCGGTCGTGTTCAGCACTTCATCCGGCAGCCCGTGCTCCGGCTCGTCCAACGTGGCGCAGCGGATGTTCAGCTCCGGCGAGGCCAAGCCATCGGCGATGACCCGGTGAATTCCGTTCGGGTAGAAAGAGCGGATGAGGTCGCCGTGCGCCCCTTCCTTTTTCTCGTGTCGGAATTCGTTCCATACGGTAACGTTGATTGTCTTTTTCATGATGTTCCTTAGAGAATTACTGGTTCCAACGCTGCCAATGCAGGCGTTTCGGATCGAATTTGTCCTGCGCACGCTCGTGTCCGGCGGGGTGGCCGACCACAATCAGGCCAAAAGGAATAATATTTTCCGGAACCCCCAGGAGCTTCCGCATCACGGGCTCCACCTCCGGATTCGGGTGGATGCCGCACCACGTGGCGCCCAAACCGAGCGACTCTACCGCCAGCAGGATGTTTTCCGTGGCCGCCGCGCAATCCTGAATCCAGTACCCGGGCACGGATTCCATGGCGCGCGAAAGATCGCCGCAGACGACGATTGCGCTCCCCGCGTCGCGCAAGAACGAAGCGTGGGAATGGATGGCGGCAATGCCCTGGACCATAAGCGGATCGTCGATGGCGATGAACGCCCAGGGGCGGCGGTTGCAGGCCGTGGGGGCGGCCATGCCCGCTTTTACCAGGGTGATGAGTTCATCCTTTGTGGCGGGAACGCCGGGGATGAAATGACGGACGCTGCGGCGTTCGCGAATGGCTTCAAGAATCGGATTTTGCATGAAAAACATCCCTTCATTCGGATAAATCTGTTCAAATATAGCACACGCCCAAAGAATGTCAATCCATTTGGTTGCGGAAAACGCTTCGCGGTGGTATATTCCCGGAGTACATTATGGAAAACGAAAAGCTTCCCGTTTCGGCGCGTCAGGCGGCGCTCGAACGGATTAAAATTCAATACCCCGCCGAATTGCCCGTCTCCGCGCGGGCCGCGGACATCCGTGCGCTCTGGGAAAAGCATCCCCTCGTGATCGTGGGCGGAGCGACCGGTTCGGGTAAAACCACACAGCTCCCCAAGATCGCGCTGGAACTCGGCGGCGGACGGCGCGGGCGGATCGGTTGTACCCAGCCGCGCCGCATCGCGGCGGACGCCATGGCGCGGCGCCTGGCGTCGGAACTGGGGGTGGAGTTCGGTGCGGGCGTCGGCTGCCAGGTCCGTTTCGAGGACCGGACGGCGGACGCTACATTCCTCAAATTCATGACCGACGGAATCCTTCTGGCGGAGACCCGGCGCGACCGCGACCTCCGGCAGTACGACACGCTGATCATCGACGAAGCGCACGAACGAAGTTTGAATATCGACTTTCTCCTCGGCTACCTGAAGGGGCTTCTGGCGCGGCGGAAGGATCTGCGCGTCGCCATTTCCTCGGCCACATTGGACATGGAGCAATTTTCCGCGTTCTTCGGCGGCGCTCCCGTCATCGAGGTGGAGGGGCGCGCGTATCCCGTTGAAGATCTTTATCTCCCACCGGAAGCGGATGAAGATTTGCCCGATCACGTCGGCCGCGCCGTCCGTTTCCTGAGCGACCTGGACCCGCGCGGCGACATGCTCGTTTTCCTCCCCGGCGAGAGGGAAATTCGCGAATGCGAAGAACTCCTGGAAGGCTGGAAACTGCCGAATACAGAAGTCCTCCCTCTTTACGCCCGCCTTGCCGCCACGGAACAGCAGCGGGTATTCCACCCGGGGCGCGCGCGGAGGATCGTATTGGCCACAAATGTGGCGGAAACATCGCTCACCATTCCGCGTATCCGTTATTGCATCGACTCCGGTCAGGCGCGCATCAGCCGCTACAACGCGCGGACGGGGATTCAGGAATTGCGTATCGAGATGATTTCGCAAGCCGCCGCCCGACAGCGACGCGGGCGTTGCGGCCGTACCGCCGACGGTATTTGCGCACACTTGTACAGCGAGGATGATCTTGCGCGGAGCGCCGCGTACACCGATCCGGAAATCAAACGCACCTCGCTCGCCGGGGTCATCCTCCAGATGGCGACGCTTCAGCTCCCGCGCATCGAACATTTTCCGTTATTGGACCCTCCCTCTTCCGCATTGATCCGTGAGGGGATGCGGACATTGACCGATCTTCAGGCGATCACGCCGAGCGGCCGACCCACCACGGACGGCTGGAATCTTGCCGTGTTGCCCGTTGATCCGCATATGGGAAAAATTCTCCTCGCCGCCGCGGAACGGAGTGTTTTGCAGGAGGCGCTTGTAATTGTTTCGTACCTTTCCATCGTCGATCCGCGCGAGCGCCCGGCCGAAAAGCGGCAGGCCGCCGATGACGCGCACAGAAAATGGCGTGACGAATCCTCCGACTTTCTCGCCATTTTGAACTGCTGGCGCGCTGTGGCCGCGGCGGGGACGTCCAACAGCCTTCTCCGCAAATTCTGCCGCGACAACTTCTTGAACTATATGCGCGTGCGCGAATGGCGCAACCTCGCCGCCGACCTTTCCCAACGTTTCGCGCAGCTCCATAAAAAACGCGCGGAACCCGTTGCGCCGGGGGATGTCGTCCCTTACGACGCGCTCCACGAGGCGCTCCTTGCCGGCATCCCGCGCAACCTGGCGTTGTACGACGCGGAAAACCGGCAGTACATTGCCGCCGGGAACCGGAAATTCCATCTTTTTCCCGGCTCCGGATTGAACAGCCGCAAGAAGCCCGCCGAATGGCTGCTGGCCTTTGCGCTGGTGGAAACAACCCGTGTCTTCGCGCGGCAGGCGGCGGAGGTGAAGCCTGCATATTTTGAACGTGTCGCGCCGCACCTTTGCGTGCGGGTGTTCGACCAGGCGCACTACGAGCCGGCGAGCGGCTTCGTGCGGGCGCGGGAGCGTCTTACGTTTGGCGGGCTTTTGATTCACGCCGGGCGCAAGATCGATTACGCGCGTTCCCATCCGGTGGAGGCGCGGGAAATTTTTATCCGTGAAGGCCTCCTGGCGGGCGAAGCGGCCATTCCCGGCCACTGGAGCGAAAAATTCCGGAAGCTTCGCGAAGACCTCCTGAAACTGGAGCTCAAAATACGCCGTCCCGACTCCGTCTACGATTCCGAGGCGGCGGCGCGTTATTTCCTGGAAAAACTCCCTTCGGAAATTCATTCGTTGCAAAGTCTCCGGGCATCGAAGGGAAGTTTTCTTCCTCCGCGCGAAAATGTGATGCAGGAGCAATATTTCGCGCTGGATCCCGATGCGTACCCCGATTTTATGGATTTCGACGGACTGTCTCTCCCCTTGGAATACCGCTTCGATCCGGGGGCGGAGGAGGACGGAATCACGATGTGCGTCCGGGAGTCGGAGCTGAATCTTCTCCCCCGCTGGGCGTTGGATTACCCGGTGGAGGGTTTCCTGAACGAATTGATTGAAACGCTCCTGCGCGGATTGTCCAAGGAGCGCCGGCGTGTCATTGGCGTGATCTCCGAGGCGGCGGCACTCTTTGCGGAGATGCGGAAATCCGGTGCAATTCTCGCCGGGCAACCCCTTGCCGAAGCCCTTTCCGATTTTTTGCGCGACGAATTTGAGCTTTCCGTTCCGCCGCGTGACTTCGACGCCGTCCGCCGTCCGGAGTATCTGCGCCTTAAGCTCGCCGTGCTCAATGCCCAAGGACGGCGGATCGAACTTCTGCGCGAAATGCCGAACCAGACCGCACTCGGGTCGCAACTCAGCCGCACCCTTCCCGGCGTTGGGAAATTCACACGCAGCGGCCTCCTGGCGTGGCCGCCGGGGGAGGCGCTTCCGGAGAGTTTGCCTTTGCCGGGATCGTCCGGACGGACCGCTTTTCCCGCCTTGACGGACGAACAAGAGAGCATCGGCATCCAGCTTTTTCTGAAGCTTCCGGAGGCGCGTGCGCGGCACAGGGCAGGGGTCTTGTGTCTTTTCAAGCTCATGCAAGCCAATCAGCTTAAGTTCATCCGCCGCTCGTTGGTTTTCTCCAACGAAATGCGCCTTTCCTGGTTCCTGGAGGATCGCGGGAAGAGGTACGAAGGCGATTTGCTGGACAGCGTCATCGAACATGCTCTGGGTGGCGACACATGGGGCATACGCTCCGCCGATGTTTTCGCCGACGCGCTTGAAGACGCGCGGCAACACCTCGGCGAAGCCGCCGATTCCCGGATGAATACCCTGAACGAACTGTACGCCCAATACGCTGCGCTCGACGCGCTCCGTCCCAAGCTTCGCGCCCGCGCGCCGGAGGGTGCGGCGGCGCTCTCCAGCCACCTTGCGCTCCTTTTCTCCCCCGGTTTCCTGCGGCGCGAAGCGGTGTGGAGCGATTACCGGCGCTATTTGCGCGGTCTTCAACTCCGCGCCGCCCGCATGCTCGACCAGCCGTCACGCGATGCGGAAAAAGGGGCCGATCTCCAGCCTTACTTCGATCGTTTCGCTCTTGCGCTCTCCGCCGTGGGCGAACTCACCGATGCGCCGGAGCTTTACGCTTTTTGGAAGCTCCTGGAGGAATGCCGCCTCGCACGCTTCGCCCCCGAGGTCCCGACCGCAATCCGCGCGCCCTTGGGCCGCCTCGAAGAGGCATGGGACAAATTGCGCTACTAGACCAGTCGCCTCTATTGTGAGATGACGGTTTGGAAAAGGCGCTCAAGCGACTCGATGGAGATGGGCTTGGTGAGGATGAAGGCGAAGTTTTCCGCATCTTTTTCAATGACTTGGGTGTCGGCGGTAACCGCTGCAATGGGGATTCCGGCCGTGGCGGGATTGCTGCGAATGGAGCGGGCAAGTTCGATACCGCTTATTTCCGGCATCCAGATGTCGGTCAGGATCGCGGCGAAATCTTGGTCGTTCTCCAGGAATTTCAACGCGGCGTCGGCCGATGTGAGGGGCACGGATTCCACATTGATGCGCTTCAGCATGGCGCCGAGGACACGCAGATTCAGGGGAATGTCGTCCACAATCAGGACGCGTATCGTTTTTTTGCGTGTTGGAACGGGGGCGATTTTCAGCGACCTTGTTTCTGTTCCCGGCTTCAATTCGTATTGGACATTGTCGATTTCAACGGTGAACGATGTTCCGACGCCGGGCTCGCTCTCCAGCGTGATTTTCGCATCCATTTTTTCGAGCAACCGCTTTGTGATGGCCAGCCCGAGCCCGGAACCCTCGTAAACACGTTTGCCGCGGGTTACGGAATCTTGCACAAAGGGATTGAAGATGTTGGCCTGGTTCTCCTTGGAAATGCCGATACCCGTGTCGCTGACGCACAGCGTGAGTTTGCCTTTGTTCCCCTCCGGGGCGGGAACGAAGTCGGCGCGCAACCCGACCTTTCCGGATGTCGTGAACTTGAATGCGTTGCCGAGCAAATTGAGAAGCACCTGGCGCAATCGCAGCGCATCCACATAAAGAATGTACGACTCATCCGGAAGTTCCACCTGGAACGCCAGCCCTTTTTCCGCTGTTTTAAGCTTGAAGACGTTGCTTACCTCGCGAATGAGCATGCATATGTCGGTCTCCGCGGGAGAAATGTTCATCTGCTCGGCTTCCAATTTGGAAAGATCCAGCACGTCGTTGACAAGATTCAGGAGCGTGGAACCCGCGAAACGGACCGAACGGAGGTATTCTTCCTGGGTTTCCCGGGCAAGCTGATCGTGCAGCATCAGTTCGCTGAACCCGATGATGGCATTCAAAGGAGTGCGTAATTCATGGCTGACGGTGGCCAGGAAGTAACTCTTGGCACGGTCGGCCACCAGTACTTTTTCCATGGCGATTTCAAGTTCGTGCTTTTGGCGTTTCTGTTCGTCGAGGCTGTCTTCGAGCAATTCCCGCTGTTTCGCCCGGTCGTATGCGAGCTGGAAGACGTTGCCGATGCCGTCCGCCGTGCGTATGTCGCATTCGGTGAAGGTTTTTGCCTGGCGGTCGAAATCCATGCCGATGAAGCCGTAGAGCTTGTTGTCGATCCAAATCCCGCTGCCGAGAATGGCCTTGACATTCAGCGCGCGCAGCGTTTCGAATTCATCGCCGAACTGCGGCGGGGGCTGGGAGGTGTCATTCAGCGCCAGGACCTGGCGGTTGAGCATGAGCTTATTGAACTCCGGGTATGCGCCCATATCGACGTTCTGCATTTGGTCGAAAAGCGAATATTCTTTTGCGCGGCACCATTCGTGCGTGTTATTGGATGCCGAGTAGCGCTCTCCGGCGTAGCGGAAAACGTAGCAACGGTCGGCATCCAGGCTTTCGCCGACAAACTTCAGCATTGCATTGACGGCGCTGTCGAAACTCTCCGCCATTGTGATTCCCGACAACAGCTGGTAGAGAATGCGCTCGCTGGCGATGTGCTCGTTGAGCATTTTAATGGTTTCTTCCTGCTTTTGCTCAAGCTGGTACTCGCGGGTCAGGTCAATACCCATCCCCAGGAGAAGCCGCGTGCCGTCCGATTTGCAGAGGAGCTTTTTGACCATGCGCATAGCGAAGAAGCGGCCGGCCGAGTTGGTGAAGGCCTCGGTGATATCGAGTGTATTTCCCTCGGCCACCAGCTTTTTGTCGTCCTCTTCAATTTTGTTGAGACCGTTTTCGTCGACAAAAAAGTCGCGGTCCCGGTGCCCGATCAGCTCCGCGCTGGTATGGCCCATCAGCTCTTCAAAACGCGAGTTGCAAAGGAGAAACCGGAATTCGTTGTCGATGTCTTTTACAAACAGGAAGCCGGGAAGGTGTTCCACCACCGTCTGAAACAAGTTCAGGTTGTCGCGGTAAAGCATCTCATTCCGGCGAAGCTCGGTAACATCCGAAGAGATGACCATAACAGCATCCTGGCTGAATGGATTGTTGACGGGCAGGCGCAAAAATTGCGTTCGTCGATGCTGTTCATTCAGGCAATATACACGGACTTCATCCTTGCCGTCGCGGGAAACCTGCTCGATGGTTTCCGCAAAGAGGCGGCTGATCTCTTCCGGCAAATCCTTGACACTTCGGATCGCCTCCTTTTCATGCTCCGGGATATGGGAATAGAGGACCGTCCCCCAACGGTCGAATACGAAAAGCCGCGAGGGCAAGTGCTGGAAAAGCATTTCGTTTTTCAGTTGCAGTTGGCGTTTGGTCCGCAACATTGCGCTGTAGGCCCCGAGGAGAACGATTACAATCACGCCGAGCGCGCCGAGTTGTACAGTGTATTTCGCAAAAAACGAAGGGGGGATGTTTACCCATATTGTTTCCTTCGGGGCGCGGGAGGAGGGAATTCCGATTTCGCGCAGCGCGGTTTCATCGAGACAGATTACCGGAACGGATTCCTCCACCGAGAGCCGCCCGCCGGGGGCGCCGTTCATTAATTTGATCGCCATTTTTCCGGACTGGCGGCCCACATCGATTCCTTGTTGAATAACTCCGCCCATGGAACCGAAACGCATGTACGCATCCTGTTTTCCCAAAATCAATCCGGGAAACATTTCGCGAATTTGCGGCAGCACTGTATAGGAATGCGCCGCCAGCGTTTCCTGCGCGGACATCCAGGAATTAAAGAGAAGGAGTGAATCTTTCGGCAATTGGGATACTTTTTCGAGCATCGCTTCCGTTGAATATTCATTGCCGCCGATCACCTGGATTTTGATGCCGAGCCGTTCCTGGATGTTTGGGGCGATCTGCGGTGTTGTCCCTCCGCCGGAAACGGCTTCCGTGACAATGGTCGCCTCCTTAAGATCCGGGCGGAGCAGCTTCGCGAGACGGACGGCGTCTTCCAGGTTTCTCCCGATCTGAATTCCGGTCAGTCCGGAATCGGCGGGAATGCGCTTTCTCAACGGAACGGCGCCGGCGTAGGCGGTCAACAATACCGGAACTTTATCCGGCTTCCGCAATTGCATGTTCAAAAAAAGCTCGGCGGCGCTGGTGTCCGTGGTTACGATCAGGTCATAGGGATTGGTTTGAAGCATTTCCCTTAAGGCGACCACGTCGGCGGCGGCGGTGGCGCCTTCAAGCTGGTAACGGATGCCCAAGTCGAACACTTCGTATTTCCCGTTGAGCGCCGCCTGCTTCATCGTTTCCTGGAAGCCGGCCATCAGAGAGCGGCACCAGGGATCATCGGCCGAATAGGTGTTGATCCAGAGTATGCGTTTGCCGGTTGGCGAAGCGTTTCCCGCCGCATGAAGGGTGGAAATGCACAAACAACAAAGAAAAATAATAAGACGAAGTCCGAGCCCCATTTCAAAAATCCCACAATTATGGCCTCCCGGAAAGCGTATTGCCCGGAAGTCGATGCAACATAAAAGTCCCCTTGGATAAAACTACATCTTTTCTCTGAAAATACAAATGGAATATAGTGGGAATTCCCGAAAAAAAGAACGTGGGAATTCGGAAGAGCCAACGCGACAAAAGTAATTTGTGAAAAAGCGCCGCTTTTGAGTTTTGTGGGCTTGTAAAAATTGAAAAAGGTTGTATTGTAATAGTCATTCCGCAGTCCTGTGGTGTAACGGTAGCACAAGTGATTCTGGTTCACTTTGTTGAGGTTCAAATCCTTACAGGACTGCCATTTTTTTTGCTCGAAATCGGCTCGGACATCGGGGTTTGCATGAAGTTTTATTCCACAGCGGCGGAGGCCTGCGCCGCGCTTGGCATCGCCGTTCCACAGGGCGCGGCGAAAGTGGGCGCGCAATTTCCCGTCTATTTAAACGACTACTATTTGCGTCTGATCGACCCGGCTCTTGGCGCCGCGGACCCCATTGCGCGGCAGGCGCTCCCGGATTTGGCGGAGCTTGCGGATCAAGAATCCAGTTTCGACCCGTTGGCGGAGGAGTACCAGATGGCGTCCCCCCGGTTGATCCGGCGGTATGTGGACCGCGCGGTCCTTGTTACGACGGGGCGTTGCGCGATGCATTGCCGTTTCTGCTTCCGCAAACGTTCGTGGACAACGGGGCGCGAACTGGGGGACTTGAGCGACGCGGAGCTGGACGCGGCGGCGGATTATCTGCGCCGCATGCCGGAAGTGCGCGAAGTTTTGATTTCCGGCGGCGATCCACTGATGCTGCCGGAGGCGAAATTCCGGCGGATTGTGGAAGTCCTTTCCGGCATCGGCTCCATCGACGTTCTCCGTGTGGCGACCCGTTTGCCGGTGGTCTGGCCGCAGCGGGTGGACGAGGCGTTGTGCCGTTTTCTGGCCGCGACGCCGGGTCTGTGGGTGGCGACCCATTTCAACCACCCGCGTGAACTGACGGACGAGGCGCGTGCGGCGTGCGCGCGAATGGTTTCCGCCGGAATCCCCGTGGTCAACCAGACGGTTCTGCTCCGGGGGGTGAACGACGACGCAACGACGCTGGAAACGCTCTTTCGCGCGCTTGTTTCCATACGCGTGAAGCCCCATTATCTGTTTCACGTGGACCCGGTGCGCGGCGTGCGCCATTTTTCCACGGGGATCGAAGCGGGGCTGGCGATACTCCGCGCGTTCCGCCCGCGTTTATCCTCCCTGGCGGTCCCCGCGTTCGCCATCGACTTGCCGGAGGGCGGCGGCAAAGTCGCCCTCCAGCCCGCCTACGGTTGCGACGGGGAGTATTTGGATTTGGATGAAACCCGGTTTATTTCTTACGAAGATCGGCTTCCTTAGCCAGTTCTTTCAGGCGCTCTTCGCCCTTGTTTTTCCTCATGGTCCCGCAATGGTGCGCGCGCGTGTCGGTAACCAGCGATTTGTTTTCACCGGGAATGGCGCTGTAGGCCATGTACACGCCGGTCGGCGGGCAGGTGTTGTCCATGAAGCTGATGGTGAAATGCGTTTCGCAGCGGATCCGTTTGGCGAAATAGATCGAGTCGTAATATTGCGCCGTCTCCTTGGCCTCCGGATGGTCGGGGGAAACCAGGTTGCGCGGCCAGCCCGACGAACGAATCGGCGTGTCGAGGCCGCCGCGCAAGTCGGAGAGGGCCGCATCGTTGGAGATGCAGAGCGTTACGTCGCCATCGAGTCCCGCCGCCGCGATCGCCTGGGCGCCGCCCATGCTGGTGCCGTTGACGACCAGATTTTTCCCGTCCCACTCCGGACGGCTCTTGAGGTATTCAAGCGCCCGCATCAAGCGGAGGTACATGTTGCGGAAGTAGAATGTTTCGCGGCTCTGGTACCCTTGCGTGTTGTAATTCTTGAGTTCGCCCGCGAAGAGGTCATTGTAATAATCGTTCGGTTGGTCGTTGGCGATGCCGTGGGCGTTGATTTCAAACGTCATGGCGCCGGAGACGAAACGCGGGTTGGCGCTCTTGTGCCCCGCGCCGTGCACGTAAAGGACGGCGGGGAGGGTTTTGGGCGCAGTGTTGGCGGGGAGGACGAATTGTCCGCAGACCGGGCGGTTGCCCGCACAAGCGATTTCCAGCGATTCGGCGACGAAGCCTTCTTTTTGTTTGGCGGAGGGGGCGCTCTTAAGAACTTTCAGGGGAACTTTGGCGAGTTCGGCCTTCTGGGCGTTCCAGAACGCGTCGAAGTCGGCGGGCTCCGCGAAGCTCAATTTAAGCTCTTTCGGGGCGATCATGGCGGCGATGTAGCCGGTTACCGGGCGGTTTTTTTGTTTGAATTCCGTTTTTTCGTCCGCTTCATAGGCACGCGCCTCGAAACGGACGCGCCCGGGATGGGGGAGGGAGCATTCCAGCTCCAGGGGCTTCGCGCCGGAGACGGTGGCCGTCTGAAGCGGCGCGTTCGGCGCGGAGTCGTTGTAGAGGATGTAACGGAAGGTTTTGTCCGTCGCGGGTTTTCCGTCGACGAGGAGCTCGGCGGTGATTTTGACGATCTCCCCCTTTTCGTAAAAGCCGTCCGGCTTGTTGAGGGAGGTGCGGAGCGTGTACTCCTCCGCGTACAGCATTCCCCCGAGGAGGAGGCACGAAGCGATCAGGAACTGTTTCATTTTTTACGATCTCCGTTGTTGTGTTTTTCTACTGTAGCGTCTTTTTACTGGAAATGCAAGGCGGACTTGAATTTTAGTCCGTGAGAGGGCATATTATTCGGAGGAGGATTTTATGCGCCGGAAAATTGTTTTCATTGCTTTGAGTATTCTGATGGTTGCGGCGGCGCTTTTTGCGTATTTTTACTTTCGTGCGGAAGAAGCCCGGGAATCCGGCGAGTGGGTTCTTTATGGGAACATGGACGACCGCGAGGTGCGTTTGCCCTTTGTCGTCCAGGAGCGGATCGCCACCCTTTTGCCGGAGGAGGGGATGACGGTAAAAAAAGGCGAGCTTGTCGCCACGCTCGAAACCGTCCGTATTCAGAATCAAGTGAATCGCCAGCGGGCGGCAACGGAGGCGGCGCGGCAGAATTTCGAACGCGTCCGCAACGGCCCGCGCCCGGAGGAGATCGAAGTGGAGCGCGCCATTCTCGCCGCGGCCGAGGCGAATTTGTTCAATACGACGCGCGATTACGAACGGCAGAAAACCCTCGCCGCCGACAAAGCCGTCTCCGTTCAGGTCGCCGACCAGGCGGAAGCCAAATACCGCATCGCCGTCGCCGGCGTCAATATGGCGCAGAAGCGGCTCGAACTCCTCCTGACCGGCCGCCGCGCGGAGGATGTCGCCGAGGCGAAGGCGCAGTACGAGCAAGCGCAGGCCGAGTTGGCCGTCAACGAACAAATTCTGACCGATACATCGCTGTATTCGCCCGTTGCGGGCATCGTCCGCCAGCGGCTTTTGGAGCCTGGAGAACTCGCGGCGCCGGGACGCCCGGTCCTTCTGATTGCCCAGACCGATCCGAAATGGGTGCGGGCGTATTTGCCCGAATCGATGCTCGGGCGTGTCGCCCTGGGCGGTGCTGCGAAAATAGAGATCGACAGTTTCCCGGGGCGTTCGTTCGCGGGCTGGGTGGGCTACATCTCCCCCACGGCGGAGTTCACTCCAAAAAACGTGGAAACCCCCGATTTACGGACCGCCCTTGTGTACGAGGTACGCGTTTACGTCAAGGACCCGGAGGGACTCCTCAAGCTCGGTGTTCCGGCGACGGTGCGCCTCCCTCGTTTGGCGGAAAAATGAGCGACCAGCTTGTTCTTTCCTGCCGGGGGCTCGGGAAGGAATTTCATGGCGTCGCGGCGTTGAAGTCGCTGGATTTTTCCGTGGAGCCGGGGCGTTTGATCGGACTTTTGGGGCCGGATGGCGCGGGGAAGACCACGCTTTTGCGGATCCTTACGGGCTTGTACAAACCGAGTTCCGGGAGCGTCCGCGTTCTGGGGCTGGACCCGGTGAGGCAGGCACCGGAAATACAATCCTCCATCGGCTATATGCCGCAGAAATTCGGCTTATACGAAGACCTTACGGTGCGCGAAAACATGGAGCTTTACGCGGAACTCCGCGCCGTTCCCCGCGCGGAACAGACGAAGCGTTTCGCGGAACTCCTTCAATTGACGGAGCTCGCGCGGTTTGAGACGCGTCCGGCCGGGAAACTCTCAGGCGGCATGAAGCAGAAGCTTGCTCTGGCGTGTACGCTTCTGGCGCGGCCGCGCCTGATTCTTTTGGATGAGCCCACCGTCGGGGTGGATGTTCTGTCGCGCCGCGAACTCTGGGGAATTCTTTCGCGTATTCGCGCCGAGGAGGGGCTCGCCGTGGTGGCGAGCACCGCGTACCTGGATGAGGCCGATTATTGCGACGGTGTTCTGATCCTTTACGGAGGGGAGAAAATCGCCGAAGGAACGCCGAAGGAAATCGCCGCGCGCGCG